>JAGYJU010000001.1 GCA_018401965.1 Roseicyclus sp. | reverse complement strand
AGGGCTGGACCCATCTGGGGCTGGCCGCCCCGCCCCCGCCGGGGCAGGGGGATTTGTTTTGATCCCGGATCGCGTGGACAAGATGCATCGCTGATCCTACCTATGCCGCCATGACCGATAGCCCCCTTGCCCCCCTGTCGCCCGAGGCCGTTGCCGCGCTGTTCACGCGCGCCGACGGGCAGTTCCTGTTCGCCCGCTGGGGGCGGCCCATCGTGCCCGTCGTCTTCGGGGTCGAAGATGCGACCGTGTCGATCCTGAAAGGCGCAGTCGAGGCGGTGGTGGCGCTGGCGTCGCACAAGATGGCCGAAACCGACCCGGAACTGGGCGCGAACCTGATGGTCTTCTTCATCCGTGATTGGGCAGAGCTGGTGCAGACGCCCAATCTGGATCGGTTGATCCCCGATCTGGCCGCAACGGTCACGCGGCTGGAGCGCGCGGATGCCAACCAATACCGCGCCTTTCGCTTTGATCAGGGCGGCGGGATCAAGGCGGCCTTTGTCTTCATCCGCATGGATGCGGCGATGCAGGCGGTGCCGGCGGAAACCATCGCCCTGTCCCAGATCGTGCAGACCATCCTGCTGTGGTCGGACACCGCGTTTGTCGGCAGCTCGCCCCTGGCGATCTTGCGCGATGATGGTCCCGCGATCCTCAAGCCGCAGATCGCCGATCTGATCCGTGCCGCCTATGATCCGGCGCTGCCCATGGCCGCCGCCGATCCGGCCCATGCCCTGCGCCTTGCCGCGCGCCTGGGGCGGGCGCAATGACCCATTGCTGGCCCATCCGCGTCTACTACGAAGACACCGACCTGGCGGGCATTGTCTACTACGCCAATTACCTGCGCTTCATCGAGCGGGCGCGGTCCGAATTGGTGCGCGCTGCGGGGATCGACCAGGTCGCCCTGAAGGCGGCCGGGCTGGTCTTTGCCGTGCGCCGGGTCGAGGCCGATTACATCAGCCCCGCGCGCTTTGATGACCTGCTGGAGGTGCGCAGCACCCTGACCGCCCTGAAGGGCGCCAGCCTCGAGATGCGGCAAGAGGTGTGGCGCGAGACCACGCTGGTGTTCCGGGCCGGCGTCACGCTTGTCATGCTGACCGAACAGGGCAGGCCCGCCCGGTTTCCGGCGGATATTCGCGCAAGTCTTGCATCTTGCCCGGCGGAACTTGGCCCCTGACGGGGATTTGTTCGCAATCCCCCTGACAACCTGATAAACTGATCCTGTAAAGAGGCGCGTAAACGCGCCCGTGATGCATTGAGGCTAGGGCAGAGGACCGCTTAGACCACCATGGAAACCGAAACGCTCGCTTTGGCGCAAGAGGCGGATTATACCGTTATTGCGCTGTTTTTCCGCGCCACGCTGATCGTTCAGCTGGTCATGTTGGGGCTGATCCTGGCCTCTGTCTGGGTCTGGGCCGTGACCTTTACCAAGGTCACCATGTTCCGCAGTGCGCGCGCCAATGCCACCGCGTTCGATTCTGCCTTTTGGTCGGGCGAACCGTTGGACGAATTGTATGACCAGATGGCCGATGCCCCAAAAAGCGCCTATGAACGGGTGTTCGTCGCGGGCATGACCGAATGGCGGCGCAGCCTGCGTGATGATGGCGGCCTGATCCCCGGCGTGCAGCAACGTGTCGACCGCTCGATGGATGTGGCCATTGCGCGTGAAAGCGAACGCTGGACCCAAGGCCTGAATTTCCTGGCGACCACCGGGTCTGCGGCACCCTTTGTCGGGCTGTTCGGGACCGTCTGGGGCATCATGCGTTCGTTTCAGGAAATCGCCATTTCCGGCAATACATCGCTTGCCGTGGTCGCCCCCGGCATCGCCGAGGCCTTGCTGGCGACGGGCCTTGGCCTGCTTGCCGCGATCCCGGCCGTGATCCTGTACAACAAGCTCAGCGCCGATGCCGACAGCCTCGTGTCCGGGCTTGAAGGGTTCGCCGATGAGTTTTCCACCCTGCTGTCCCGGCAGCTTGACTGATGGGCGTATCCGTTTCCAAGGGCAGCGGATCGCGGCGCAGGGGCCGGGGGCGGCGCGAAAGCCTGCGCCCCATGTCCGAAATCAACGTGACACCCTTTGTGGATGTCATGCTCTGTCTGTTGATCATTTTCATGGTGGCCGCCCCGCTGATGACCGTGGGCGTGCCCATCGACCTGCCCGATACCTCGGCCGAGGCTTTGCCCTCGGAAGATGAGGAACCCCTGACAGTGACCCTTTCGCCCGATGGCGAGGTGATGATCCAGACAACGGCAGTGCCGCGCGCCGATCTCGTGGCCCGGCTTCAGGCGATCGCGGGCGAACGCGATACGACCCGCATCTTCCTGCGCGCCGATGGGGCGATCCCCTACGAGGACGTGATGCAGATCATGGGTGCGCTGAATGCGGGCGGTTTCCGCCAGATCGGGCTGGTCACCGATGCCGGTGGTCCGCGCCTCGACGGCGGCGGACAGTGAGGAAAGGGCGAACGCGATGCGCCGGTCCCTTTATGCCTCTGCGGCGATCCATGCCGCGATCCTGCTATGGGTCGCGCTGGGGGGGACATTGTTTCACGACAGCCCGAGGCCGGAGTTCGAGGTAACCGGCGTGACGCTGGTGTCGACGGCGGAATTCGAGGCGTTGACCGCGCCGCAAGATCCCGTGCCGGTTGCGCTGGAAACAGCGCCCCGGCCGCGCCCGGCGCCGCCGCGGCCCGAACCTGACCCGGCGCCCGAACCCGAACCGGTGCCGACGCCCCCCGCCGAGGTGACCGATACCCTTGCGCCGCCCGCCCCCCCGTC
>JAGYJU010000022.1 GCA_018401965.1 Roseicyclus sp. | reverse complement strand
GGCCAAGGCGGCGGGGCTTTAGCATGGCCATCTCCCCCCCCAATGCGGCACCGGGTTTCGACACCCCGCACAACCCGCTGCGCGCGGCGATCTGGATGCTGGGCGCGATCATCGCCTTTTCCGCGATGGCGATGGCGGGGCGCGCGGCCTCGCTGGAACTCGACACCTTCGAGATGATGACATACCGCTCGATGATCGGGCTGGTCGTGGTTTTGGCGGTGGGCTGGGCGGCAGGCACCTTGCACCAGATCACGCGGCGGCACCTTGGCGTGCACGGTTTGCGCAACCTGGCGCATTTCACCGGCCAGAACCTGTGGTTCTACGCCATCACGGTCGCGCCCTTGGCGTTGGTTTTCGCGCTCGAATTCACCTCGCCCCTGTGGACCATGGTGTTTGCGGCGCTGTTTCTGGGCGAACGCCTGACGGGTTGGAAAGTCGCCGCGGGGCTTTTGGGCTTTGCGGGCGTGTTGATCGTGGTGCAACCGGGCGCGCAACCGATCAGCCTCGGCATGGTGGCGGCGGCCACGGCGGCGGTGTTCTTCGCCACCACGGCGATTTTCACCAAGCGGTTGACGCGCACGGAAAGCATCACCTGCATCCTGTTCTACCTGACGGCGATGCAGCTGATCATCGGCCTGGTCGCCTGTTTGTGGGATGGCGACATGGCATGGCCGTCGCTGGCGATGCTGCCCTGGCTGGCGGTGATCGGGTTTGGCGGGTTGACCGCGCATTTCTGCCTGACCACGGCGCTGTCCATCGCGCCCGCCTCAGTGGTGATGCCGATGGATTTCGCCCGCCTGCCCGCCATCGCGGTGATCGGCATGCTGGTCTATGCCGAACCGCTGCAATGGGGGGTGATCCTGGGTGCGATCCTGATCTTTGCGGCCAATTACCTGAACATCCTGACGAGCCAGCGGCGCAGCCGCTGACCCCAGCCCGAAGCTGTAGCAAATCTGACACATTTTCGCCGTTTTGGCATGGCTTCTTGCCCGCTGACGTAGCGGAAGAATTGACCGAACTGACCCGGTTTCAATTTATCGCCGAACGGGAAAAGACATGTCGGGGAGGACATCCATGTATCGTATCGCCACCGCCACCGCGGCGCTTTTGGCCACGACCACCATCGCGCAGGCCGATCTCAGCCGCACGGACCAAAGCACGCGGGTGCTGTTCGAGGAAGTTGGGGCAACCGGACAGTATGTCGAACTGTCCTTTGGCTCCGTGCGCCCCAGCGCGGGCACCGCAAATGCGCTGGTTCCATCCAATCCACTGCGCGATTATACCCTACCGGGTTTCGCCTATAGGGCCCGCATCAACGACAACCTGTCCTTTGCCGTTATCTATGACACGCCCATCGGTGCAGATGTTGGTTACACGTCCGGCAATCCGTTCTTTGGCGGGAACGCGACGGTTGAAACGGACGCGCTGACCGTGATTGCACGCTACGAATTCGGGAACGGCTTCAGCGCCCATGCCGGTATCCGCGCCCTTGAGGGGACGGGGTCAGTCTACACAAATGTCAGTGGCGTCTTGTTTCACCAACTTCGGGCCTCCAGCGACATCGGCATCGGCTACCTTGTCGGGGCGGCCTATGAAATGCCCGAAATCGCGCTGCGCGTCGCGCTCACCTACAATTCGGCAATCGACCTTGATTTCGACGGGACCGAGCAGGCTTTCGTCCCAAACACCGGGGCAGTCGCGCTTGCTGCGACGCCAACTACATTTTCAGTCGAAATCCCCGAAAGCCTGAACCTCGAGTTCCAGACCGGCATTGCCGAGGATACGCTGCTTTTTGGCTCGGTCCGGCACCAGTGGTGGGACGGGTTCAACTTGACGACAACCACCGGCCGCTACGTGAATTTTACCAGCGATTCCACCACCTACCAAATCGGTCTTGGCCGCCGCTTCACCGAGACCTGGTCGGGCTCGATCAGTTACCAGCACCGCACGCCTGGCGCGACCCCGTCTGACACCGCCTTGGCACCCACCACAGGCTTCGACACGATCACACTGGCCGGCCGCTATGATCGCGACAACATGACCATCTCTGCGGGTTTGACCTACGGGCAGCCGGGTGATCAGATCGTGAATTCCCGTAGTGGGGCCATCTCCTTCGACGACAACGAGATCCTTGCCCTCGGCCTTCGCGTCGGCTTCCGTTTCTGACGCGGACCCTTGCAGGGGCCCACCACAATCCCGAATGCCTCGCCCCCCGCAGCCAAACTGCGGGGTTTTTCTTGGGCTATAGCCGCCGGAACGCCTGTTCCTGCCGGTCGGTCCAGAGCACGGTCAGGATCGTGTCCTCTGCCCCCGCTGTCTCGTGCTCGACCACGCCCTGATCGAACAGCCAGGCCCGGCGGCGGCCATCGGCATGGGCAAGCGCCACCTCGCTGTGATGCCGCGGCGGCGACAGGGTTTGCGCCACCGCCGCCAACATCGCGGCCACGCCTTCACCGGTCAGGGCAGAGACCGCGAACACCGTGTCGCGCCGGTCGGCCATGCTGCGCAGCGCCTCGGCCCGGTCGGGCTCGACCCGGTCGATCTTGTTCCAGATTTCCAGCAGCGGCGCACCCTCGCCCACGCCCAGGTCGCGCAGGATCGTCATCACGTCGCGCGCCTGTTCCTCGGTTTCGGGATGCGAGATGTCGCGCACATGCACGATCAGATCGGCATCCAGCACCTCTTCCAGCGTGGCGCGAAACGCCGCCACCAATTGCGTCGGCAGGTCCGAGATGAAGCCCACCGTGTCGGACAAGATGACCTCGGTGCCATCGGGCAAGGCCACGGCGCGCATCGTGGGATCAAGCGTGGCGAACAGCATGTCCTTGGCCATCACCTCCGCCCCGGTCAGGTGGTTGAACAGGGTGGATTTTCCGGCATTGGTATAGCCCACCAGCGCGACGATGGGATAGGGTATCTTCTTGCGGGCCTTGCGGTGCAATTCTCGCGTCTTGACCACGCGGGACAATTGCCGCCGGATCCGCGTCACCGCGTCATCGATGGCGCGCCGGTCGGCCTCGATCTGGGTTTCGCCAGGCCCCCCCACGAACCCAAGCCCGCCGCGCTGGCGTTCCAGGTGGGTCCAGGCCCGCACCAACCGGGTGCGCTGATAGCTGAGCGCGGCAAGTTCCACCTGCAACACGCCCTCGCGGGTAGCGGCGCGGTCGGCAAAGATTTCAAGGATCAGCCCGGTGCGATCCAACAGCTTGACGCCCCATTCCTTTTCCAGGTTGCGCTGCTGCACCGGGGTCACCGGCCCGTCGATCAGCACCAGCCCCACGTCCAGCGCCGCGATCTGCGCCTTCAGGTCCGCGATCTTGCCGGTGCCGAACAACAACCCCGGCTGCGCGCGCGGCAACCGCACGATCAGCGCATCCGCAACCTCCAGGTCGGGCAAGGCCGCGGCCAGCGCCACCGCTTCCGCAAGCGCCGGGCCGGGATCGCGGCGGTCGCGGTCGGATTTGATGTCGGGATGCAGCACAAGCGCACGCATCGGCCCGCCCTTGGTGGCGGCCGTGTCTTCGGCGTCGCGGTCAGGCGGGGGGGAAGACGTCACTCTTCCCCATCGTAAAGGTTGATCGGCTGCGCCGGCATCACCGTCGAAATCGCGTGCTTGTAGACCAGCTGGCTCTGGCCATCGCGGCGCAACAGCACGCAGAAATTGTCGAACCAGGTGATCACACCCTGCAGCTTGACGCCATTGATCAGGAAGATCGTCACGGGAACCTTGGTCTTGCGAACATGGTTGAGGAATGCGTCCTGAAGGTTTTGCTTGTTTTCGGCCATGTCGTTGCTGCCTTCTTGAGGGTGGGCTGCCGGTGTCGGGCAAGTCTTTGATGAACGTAGGGCGGTATAACCCTATTGTGTGCCGATATTTGGGGGCAAAGATCAAGCCCCCGGCACAAAAATGGCCCCGCCCCGTCAGCTGCGCCAGAAGGTCGGGTTGAACACGGCAAGGAAAACCAGCGTTTCCATCCGCCCCAGGATCATCGCCGCCCCAAGCACGAGTTTCGCCGGATCGCTGAGCGCGAGGTAGATCACCGGGTCTGTGCCCGCAACGCCCGCCAAGGGCCCACAGGTCGACAGGGCCGCGATGGCCAGCATCAGCGCCTGGTCGAACGGAAGACCCAACCCCGTCAACGCCAGCATCACCGCCGCGATGGATGTCAGGAACAGCATGAAAAAGATCCAGGCGACAAAAGCGCCTTCGCGCCGGATGCGGCGCCCCAGCCGCCCGGCACCCGCGACCGAATGGGGATGCACCAGCCGCTCGATCTCGCGCGCGCCATGCTTGTAGAGCGCGTAGACCCGGAGCAGTTTCAGCCCCCCCGCCGTGGTCGCCACGCCCCCGCCCATCACCGCCACGCCCACGAGGATGAAGCCCGAAGTCTCCAGCCCCGACCAGCTTTGCGCCCCCGCCCAGGCCTGGGACACAAAGCCCGTGGTGGTCAGGAAGGACATCACCGTGAACACCGATCCCCAGAGCGCGGCGATCGCGCCATCGGCATTGTCCAGTTCATCCACCTCGAAGGCGCCGATCCAGTGGCGCATGAACAAGATCGTGGGCAGGACCACCGCCGCCAAAAGCGCCAGCCGCACCTCGCGGTCGCGCGCCATGCGATCCAGCGCCGGGCGCCCGAACCCGGATGTGAAACTGCGCCGGGTCAAGGCAAAGGCGAAGAAGACAAAGATCAGCATCTCGCCCGCAACCCCCGCCCCGGTCTTTTCAAGACCGCCCGCCGCGCTGATCCCCGAGGTGGACAGGGTCGACATCGCGTGGATCACCGAGACCAGCGGCCGTTCCCCCGCAAGGCTCAGCCCAAGCGCCAGCACAAGCGTCAGCCCCAGGTAGATCGGGGCCAGGACAGCCGCCTGCCGACGCAACCGGTCAGACGGGGCGGCGGCGCGCATCTGGCCCGAATTGGGGATCATCTGGCCCGGCGCACTGGCCTCTGACGTCACCTCGAACCCGCCCAGGTTCAGCGGCGCCAGAACCGCCAGCGCGGTGACCCAGATCAACAGCCCCCCCAGCCACCCCACCGTCGCCCGCCACAGATGCACCGTATCGGCCAGCCGGGCGGGGTCGAACATCGGCGCACCGGTGGTGGTCAGCGCCGAGACCATCTCGAAATAGACATTGATCGCGCGGGTGTTTCCCACCGCCTCCAACATCGGCACGCCCAGGATGATCGGCAGCCAGACATAGGACAAGAGCAGCGAAATCAGGTATTTCTGATCCCCGTCGACACGCGCGCGCGCCTGGGTGGCAAAGCCCAAAAGCATCGCCGTGATGCCCGTCAACAGGCCGGAATAGAAAAACACCCGCGCGCTGTCGTGATCGCGCACCGCCACCCCGTAGATCGCGGGGATCATCATCGCGCCCGCCGCCGCGAAGAGCAGCACAACGAAAAAGGGCAAGGTGCGGAAATACTGCGCCATCGGCTCAGAAGAAATCGATCGAGACCTGCAGCAGCGTCTCGACGGCGGGCACATCTGCGGCCAACGCAAAGATCACGATACTGTCGCCCTCTTCGATCCGCAGCGACCCGGTGGGCCGCACCACCTTGCCGCCCTTCTGCACCGCCGCCACTAGCGCGCCCTCGGGGAAATCGATGTCGCGGATCTGGCGCCCCGCGATGGAGGAGGTCGACAGAACCTGCGCCTCGATCACCTCGGCCTCGGCATCGCCGATGGAATAGACCCCGCGCACCCGGCCATGGCGGATATGGCGCAGGATCGACGACACGGTCGTGGCGCGCGGGTTGATATGCGCATCGATCCCCAAGGGCCCCATCAAGGGCAAGAGCGTCGGGTCATTGACCAGCACGATGGCCAGCCCCGCGCCCGCCGTCTTGGCGCGCACCGACGACAAGAGATTGGTCTTGTCGTCATCGGTCACGCACAAGACCACATCGACCCGCTCCACCCCCGCCTCGCGCAGGATGTCCATGTCCAACCCGTCGCCATGCAGCACGATGGTGCGTTCCAGCGCATCGGCGGCAATCTCGGCGCGGGCACGCGATTTCTCGATCACGCGGGTGCGCACCCGGTTCGCGCCCTGTTCCAGCGCGCGCGCGACATTCAACCCGACATTGCCGCCGCCGATGATCAGCACCCGTTCCGGGCGCTTGGCGGTCTTGCCGAAAATCTCCAGCGTGCGGCCCGCATCCTCGGCATGGGTGAAGACATAGATCTGGTCGCCCGCAAACAACTGGTCGCCCGGTTCGGGCGCAAACAGCGTGCCCTGGCGGCGCACCCCCACGACGATGGCGCGCAGGGTCGAGAACAGTTCCGACAATTGCCGCAGCGGTGTTTCCAGCACCGGGCAATCCCCCTCGAGCTGGATGCCGAGCATCCGCGCATCGCCCGACAGGAAACTTTCGGTGTCAAAGGTCGCGGGCGAGCGGATGCGCGCAAGCGCCGCCTGCGCCACCTCTTCCTCGGGCGAGATCACCACATCGATCGGAAGGTGGTCGCGGCGGTAGAGATCGGAATAGATCGCATCCAGGTAACTGCGGGCGCGCAGCCGCGCGATCTTGCGCGGCACGGCAAAGACCGAATGCGCCACCTGGCAGGTCACCATGTTGACCTCGTCCGAAAAGGTGGCGGCGATGATCATGTCGGCATCGCGCGCGCCGGCCTTTTCCAGGACGTCCGGGTAAGACGCGAAGCCCGTCAGCCCCTGCACATCCAGCGTGTCGGTCGCGCGGCGCACCAGGTCGGGGTTGTTGTCGACCACCGTGACATCGTTGTTCTCGCCCGACAGATGGCGAGCGATCTGCCAACCGACCTGGCCCGCGCCGCAGATGATGACCTTCATGAACCTTTTGTCCCTTCGGCCCCGTTCAACCCTGACTGGCATGGCGGGGCCGCACAGGTCAATCCACCTTGCACCCCGCTTCACCTTTCCACAAATACGCAAAGCCCGCCGCGCAAACCGCAGGTGCCGTTGCGGCGCGGGGCGCGATTATTCGTACGAATAATCGCATCCCCCCTCAGACCTCCTCGTCTTCTCCCGACATCTGGCGCGCCCACATCGAGGCATAGCGCCCGCCCGCCGCGATCAGCGCGTCATGGGTGCCGCGTTCGACGATCTCGCCCTGTTCCAGGACGATGATCTGGTCGGCATCCACCACCGTCGACAGCCGATGCGCGATGGTGATCACCGACCGACCCTGTCCCATCATCCGCAGCTCGTGCTGGATATCGCGCTCGGTTTCGGTATCCAGCGCCGATGTCGCCTCGTCCAAAAGCAGGATCGGCGGGTCCTTCAACAGCGTGCGCGCGATGCCCACGCGTTGCTTTTCCCCGCCCGAAAGCTTCAAACCCCGCTCCCCCACCGTGGTGTCATAGCCATCGGGCAGGGCCGCGATGAACTCATGGATGCGCGCAGCCTTTGCGGCGGCGACGATATCGGCCTCGCTCGCCCCCGCGCGGCCATAGCCGATGTTGTAGCGGATCGTGTCGTTGAACAGCACGGTATCTTGCGGCACCACGCCGATGGCGTCATGCAGGCTTGTCTGCGTGACGTCGCGGATATCTTGGCCATCGATGCGGATCGCGCCGCCGGTGACATCGTAAAAGCGGAACAAGAGCCGCCCGATGGTCGATTTTCCCGACCCCGACGGGCCGACCAGCGCCACCGTCTCCCCCGGTTTCAGGGTGAAATCGAGCCCCTTCAGGATCGCGCGATTGGCCTCGTAGGCGAACCGCACATCCTCGAACACCAATTGCCCCCCCGTGACCGTCAGCGCCCGCGCCCCCGGCCTGTCCGAGACTTCCTGCGGTTGTTCGAGCAGGTCGAACATTTCCCCCATGTCGACCAGGCTTTGCCGGATCTCGCGGTAAACCGTGCCCAGGAAATTCAGCGGCATGGTGATCTGGATCATGTAGGCATTGACCATGACGAAATCGCCGGTGGTCAAGTCGCCCGCCTGCACCCCAGGGCCGCCATGACCATGACGATCACAAGCCCCGCCGTGATGATCAGCGATTGGCCGAAGTTCAAAAAGGCCAGCGACAGCGAGGTCTTGATCGCCGCCGCCTCGTAGCCTTCCATGGCGCGGTCATAGCGCGCCGCTTCGCGGGCCTCGGCGCCGAAATACTTGACGGTTTCGAAATTCAACAGGCTGTCGACGGCCTTCTGGTTGGCGTCCGTGTCCTGGTCATTCATTTCCTTGCGGATTTTCACCCGCCATTCGGTCACCTTGAAGGTGAACCACACATAGAGAACGATGGTGACGGTTAGCACCACGAGATAGCTGATGTCGAACAGCACGGCGAGGATGATGCCGGTCAGCGCCAGTTCCAGGATCAGCGGCCCGACCGAGAACAGCAGGAACCGCAACAGGAACTCGACCCCCTTGACCCCGCGTTCGATGATCCGCGACAGGCCACCGGTCTTGCGCGTGATGTGGTAGCGCATCGACAGCGCGTGGATGTGTTGAAAGGTTTCCAGGGCCAGCTGTCGCAACGCGCGCTGCGCCACGCGGGCAAAGACCGCGTCGCGCAATTGCTGAAAACCGATGTTGGCCGCGCGCCCCACGCCATAGGCGACCGTGATGCCCACCGCCCCCATCGCCAGCAACACGGCCGGGCTGCCCGCCTCGCCGGTCAGCGCATCGACGGCCGCCTTGTACAGGAACGGCGTCGCCACCCCGATCAACTTGGCCAAAAGCAGGAAGACCAGCGCCAGCACCACCCGGTATTTCACCCAGGGCTTGTCCGCCGGCCAAAGATAGAGGCGCCACCTTGCGGATGGTGCGCCAGCCCGATCGGCGTTCGCGCGCCTCCAGATCCGGGGGGGGCGGGCCGGTTTGGCGGGTTCGTGCCGCGGCCGGATGTCCGGCAGCTTGGTAATCGGCTGACATGGGAATGGTCCTTGCGGGCGTCTTGATCCGTTACCTAGGCCCAGGTTTCGGAAATGGCCAGCCCGCCGCCGCTATTCATCCCCGGCGGCACGCGGCAAATCGGGCAACGCGAAGATCTGCCCCGGAAAGATCAGGTCCGGGTCGCGGATCGCATCGCGGTTCTCCGCGAAAATCTGCACGTACAGGATGCCATCGCCGAAATTCGCCTCGGCAATCCCCCAAAGGGTAAAGCCCCGCTGCACCGTGATCACCGATGCACCATCGGCCACCAGCATCGGGTTGTCGCGGATGCGCGCCGGGTCTTCGCGCAGGAACGGGGTTTCCGGCCCCCGCGTGATGGTGCCATCGGCCGCGATCTGGTCCAGCCGCAGCGTGTAGGTGCCCGGATCGACATCGGGCAGATCAAGGCTCCATTGCCCGCCGGGGCCGATCTCGCCCAGGTTGATCGGGCGGTTGTTGAGCGTGACCTGCACCGAGGCATCGGCCGGGCCACGGCCCGCCAGCGTCACCGCGCCGTCAAGGTCATAGCTGATCGCGTCGAGTTCCACCTCGGTCAGCGCCTCGGGCGGCGCGCCGGGGGCTTGCAACACGCGAATGCCATCACTGTCGGCCAACAACACCGCCGGGCCCTGCGCGGCGGGGGCCGCGGGCGCCTCTTCCACCGCTGCGGGGGCGGCGGGCACGGCTTCGGCGACCGGTGCAAGCAGGCCCTGCGCGGCAGGGGCTGCAGGCACGGCTTCGGGCGGTGCGGTTTGGGCAACGGGCGCGGCATCGCCGGACGCGGCCGGCAAACCGGCCACGCCATCGGCAGTTGGCACCCCTCCGTCGGCTGTCCCCGCAAGATCAGGGCTGGCCGAGGTGGTTTCCCCGATGCCGGGCGCCTCTGGCGGCCGGGTGGCCTCGGTCGCAAGCGCCACCTCCGCCACGGGTGTCTCGCCATCGAAGGGGGCGATCAGGACGGTTTCGGGGCCCGCGACGGTCACGCCGCCCGGCAGCATCGCCTGCAAGCTCAGGATGCGGGGCGCATCCGAGGGCGCAAGCGCCAGCATCGCCACGAATTGCCCACCCGCATCTGCCGCGACGACCTCGACCGGGGTGCCATCTATGGCCAGCGTCACCTCGGCCAGGGCCACGGCCCGGCCCGCGATCACCGCGCTGCCATTGGGATCGATCCGCACCAGGTCAAAGCGCGGCGGATCGGGCAACACGGCCTCGGCCGCATCGGGGGCGGTCGCGCCATCCTCGGGGGCTGGCGCCGCCGACGGATCCGCCGGGGGACGCAGCGACCGAAGCCGGGGCCGCAGCCTGCGTGGATGTTTCCGCAGCGGGCTCCGTGCCGTCGGCCTCGGGGCCGCCGCGCAGCGCCCAGATCGCCAGCACCGCCGCCACCAGAACGGTACCCAATGCCGCGCCGCCCGCGATTGCGGTGATGCTTGCGCCTTTTGCCGCCGGTGTCGACTGTGTCGGCTCTGCCATTCCTGTCCCCGTCCCCTGCCTTGTTACGGGTCAGGCCGTGATCTGCGCCCATAGCGCGCGGCATGATCCGCTGCCGCTTGAGGCCCGTTTGCTTTCCGCCTATCAGGAAACAAAACCCCGCCAAGTGCAAGGGATCGCAATGCAAAGCCTGTCTGTCTGTGTCTATTGTGGCGCGCGCCCCGGCGCCGATCCCGTCTTCGAGCAATCCGCGACCGATCTGGGCAAGGCCCTGGCGGCGGCACGGCTCCGGCTGGTCTATGGCGCGGGCGATGTCGGCCTGATGGGCGCGGTGGCGCGCGCGGCGCAGGCGGCGGGCGGCCAGACCTTTGGCGTCATCCCCGCCCATCTGATGGCATGGGAAGTCGGCAAGCGCGACCTCACCACCTTTGTCGTGACCGAAACCATGCATGAACGCAAAAAGGTCATGTTCATGAACGCCGATACGGTGGTGGTGCTGCCGGGCGGGGCCGGGTCGCTGGACGAGCTGTTCGAGGTGCTGACATGGCGGCAGCTGGGGCTGCATGACAAACCGATCTACCTGTTGGACATCGCGGGCTATTGGCAACCGCTGATCGCGCTCATCGATCACGTCATCGCACAGGGCTTTGCCGATGCATCCTTGCGCGATTTCATCACCGTCTTGCCCGATGTGCCCGCGCTGATGGAGCGGCTGACCGGCTGAGCGGTCAGCACGCCGTCAATCGCGGCTATCGGGCACGGTGGCCGCCGCGATCAATGCTGCCATCTCATCGACGGGGTGGTTGGTCAGATCCAGCGCCAGGTCCGCCACGATCCGGTCCGCGACCACGCGGTGGATCGATTTGCGCAATTCCCCCAAGACCTTGGGCGCGGCCACCACGATAAGCCGGTCAAACCGCCCGGCATCGGCCCGTTTGCGCAGCATCATGGCCAGATCCTGCGCGAAGCGGTCTTCGGCCAGTTGGTGCCAATCGGTGTCTTGCACCGCGGATCGCCGCGCGCCCGGCGTGCCGCTGGCCCGGCCCGGCCGCGCGGTGCCCTGGTCACGGGTCGGCGGGTTGTCCTGGCTGTCGAGGCGGCGCAGATCCAGCACGGGCAAATCGGCATCGCCGATGTTTTCCAGAAGCAGGGCCTTGGCCCCGTCCGCTACCAGCACCCAGGTGCCATGGGTCAGGGCAGAGCGCGATTTCGTGGTTTTCTCGATGGATGACGGTGTCATGGACAGGTCGGGCATCTTGCATCCCTCCATTGGGTCATGTGCGGCCAGTCTGCCAGAAACCGCCGGCGCGGGCCTTGACCTGTGTCAACGCCGGGCCGCACATGCAAACGGCCCGCCGGTGGGGCGGGCCGCGCGGTCAGCCACGACAGGGATCAGGCGGCGAGGCGTGCCGCCACGTTTTCCCAATTCACCAGCTTGTTCAGGAAGTTATCCAGGTAGGCCGGGCGCTTGTTGCGGAAATCGATATAGTAGGAATGTTCCCACACATCGCAGCCCAAAAGCGCGGTCTGGCCAAAGCACAGCGGGTTGACCCCGTTTTCGGTCTTGGTGACCTTGAGGCCGCCATCGCTGTCTTTCACCAGCCAGCACCAGCCCGACCCGAACTGGCCCGCGCCCGCGGCGGCGAATTGTGCCTTGAACGCGTCGACCGAGCCAAAGCTTTCGGTCAGCGCCTGTTCCAGCTCGCCGGGCATGCCGGTCTGGGCCGGGCCCATCATCTCCCAGAACTGGTTGTGGTTCCAATGCTGCGAGGCGTTGTTGAAGATGCCGTTCTGCGCCACCGCACCGGCCTGGTAGGTGCCGGTGATGATGTCTTCCAGCGACTTGCCTTCCCATTCGGTGCCCGCGATCAGCTTGTTGCCGTTGTCGACATAGGCCTTGTGGTGCAGGTCGTGGTGGTATTCCAGCGTCTCTGTCGACATGCCAAATGCGGCCAGCGCGTCATGGGCATAGGGAAGATCGGGAAGTTCGAAAGCCATGGGTGGCCCCCCTCTTTGGTGGTTGTCGGTTGCGTCACAGATGGAGGCCGGGGGGGGCAAAGGTCAACCCCGCAGCCCGGCAAGACAGACGAAAATCGTCGGTTTTCCGATGCAGCCCCGCCGGTTGTGCGGCTCAGTGATAGCCGACCGCGCCGCCATCGCGCGCCGACATCGCCAAGAGGTCGAACACGTAGCGCGCCACGGACCGGAAACAGATCACCCGCGCCTCGGTGTCGGTCACGAACCAGATCGCGCCCGCCACCTGTTGCAGCCGCGTGCGCCGCATCTCCTGCACGGGCAGCGCGGCCAGATCGGCGGGCGTGATCTTGGCCAGCGTATCGCGCAGCGCACCAGCGCCCCCCGTTACGCGCAGCACCGCCCGCGCATCCGACACGTTCACCGCAAGGTGATGCTGCCCGGCCAGCGCCTGTGACAGCGCGGCCACCATGGCATCGGCCCCGGCATGATCGCACAAGATCAGCAGCTCGTCGGGCGACATCCAGGCGACCTGCACCCCCTGCCCGGTGGTCATGGCGCGCGGGCCGGGCATGGCCGCCCCCGTCACCTGTTCCACCGCCCCCGCTGACGCCGCAAGATCGGCGCGCAGCGTGACCATGCCGCACAGGCCCATGTCTTCGATCGTGACAAGGCCCGTGGCCTTGGCCCCCGCCAGCGCGCTGAGTGCAAGTTCAGACATTTTGCTTGGTCCCTTCGGGGTCGAAAAACACCGGGCTCACGATGCGGGCCTTGATCGTCGGCGCCGCGCCGCCCTTGGGCGCGGGTTTGGTGGTGTTGAAGTCCAGCACCTCGCCCATGCGGTCAGGCCCGTGCAGAACCAGCCCCATGGCGATGCCGCGCCCCAGCGTGGGCGAGAAATAGGTCGAGGTGACGCGCCCCTGCGTGTTGCGCTGCCCATTGGCATTCACGCCCTCGGCCAGCGCATAGCTGCCATCGGGCAAGACCGACCCATCCAGTGTTTCCAACCCCACCAGCTTCCAGCGGGCGGGATCGGTCATATGCGCGCGCTCCTGCGCACGCTTGCCCAGGTAGTCGTCCTTTTTCTTGGAAATGGCCCAGTCAAGGCCAAGGTCCTGCGGGATCACCGTGCCATCGGTTTCATCCCCGATCATGATGAAGCCCTTTTCGGCGCGCATCACATGCAGCGCCTCGGTGCCATAGGGTGTCGCGCCGAATTCGGCCCCGACCTCTTGGATTTTATCCCAAAACGCCCGGCCCTGCGATGCGGGCACCGCCACCTCGAAGGACAATTCGCCCGAAAAGGAAATCCGGAACACCCGCGCGTCAAAGCCGCCGATCCTGCCCTCTGCCCAACCCATGAAGGGCAGCGCCTCGGCCGACAGGTCGACATCCGACCCAAGCTTTTCCAAAACCGCCCGCGCCTTGGGGCCGACAACGGCGATCTGGGCCCATTGCTCGGTCACATTGGCGGTGTAGACCTGCCAATCCCACCATTCGCATTGCAGCCAATCCTCCATATGCGCATGGATGCGATCGGCCCCGCCGGTCGTCGTGTGCACGAGGAACGTGTCGTCATCCAACCGCGCAACGACCCCGTCATCCATCAGGAAGCCGTTTTCGCTGCACATCAGCCCGTAGCGGCATTTGCCGGGTTTCAGGTTGCTCATCAGGTTGGTGTAGAGCATGTCAATGAACCGCCCGGCATCGGGCCCCTTGACGATGATCTTGCCAAGCGTGGACGCATCCAGAACCCCAAGCGAGGCCCGCGTGGCGGCAATCTCGCGGTTGACCGCGTCGCGGTGGCTTTCGCCTTGCTTCGGGAAGCAATAGGGCCTGCGCCAATGCCCCACCGGTTCCCAATGCGCGCCATTGGCCTCGTGCCAGTCGTGCATCGGCGTGCGGCGCAGCGGCTGAAAGATCGGGCCGCGCGCCTCGCCGGCGATGGCGCCCATCGAAATCGGCGTGTAAGGCGGGCGAAAGGTGGTCGTGCCGACGCGCGGAATATCTTCGTCCAAAGCTTTCGCAAGGATCGCAAGTCCGTTGATATTGCTCAATTTTCCCTGATCCGTCGCCATGCCGATCGTGGTGTAGCGCTTGGTATGTTCCACGCTTTCGTAACCTTCGCGCGCGGCCAGCTGCACATCCGACACTTTCACGTCATTCTGGAAATCCAGCCACATCTTGGCGCGTTTTTTCGGCCCGGCCTCTTCGGGCATCATCCAGACCGGCAGCATCGGCGCCTCGGCCGCAGCCCGCGCGACGGGCATCGGGTGATCGGTGGAGGACCCGAAGCTTTCCAGCACCCGGCGCGTGATCAGACCGGCGTTTTCCAGCGTTTCCCCGGCCCAAAGCGCCCCATCGGCCGCCCCGGCACAGCTGACGAAGCCCGCGCCGGATTGGTTGGTCGGCGGGCGCATCGGATCGGGGCGGAAAAACGCGCCCGCCTCGTCCCAGGTCAGCTTGCCGCCGCAATGCGACCACAGATGCACCACCGGCGACCAGCCGCCCGACATGGCGACCGCGTCGCAGATCACATCCTCGACCACCGCGCCGCTGCCTGACTGCGCGCAAAGCTGCACCGCGACAACGCCGCGCAAGCCTTTGACATTGCAGATACCCATGCCCGTCAGAACCCGCAGGCCACGGGCCCGCGCCGCCTGCACCAGCGGCCCGTTGGCCTCGGGCCGCGCATCGACGATGCAGGGCACGGCAAGCCCCGCGTCATCCAGCGCCAGCGCGGTGCGATAGGCATCGTCATTATTGGTCACGATCACGGTGCGTGCGCCGGGGGCCACGCCGTAATTCACCACGTAATCGCGCACCGCCGCCGCCAGCATCACGCCCGGCTTGTCATTGCCCGGAAAGCTCAGCGGGCGTTCCAACGCGCCCGTGGCGGCGATCACCTGGGCGCTGCGGATGCGCCACAGCCGATGGCGCGGCGCGTCCCCGCCGGGGCTGTCATCGGCCACGCGCTCATAGGCGATCACATAGCCATGGTCATAGACGCCCGCGATCATGCAGTTCAGCCGAAGATGGACATTCTCCATCTTTTCAAGCTGTTCCACCGCGTCATTCACCCATTCACCCGCCGGCAGCCCGTCGATCTCGACGCCATCGACCGGCGCCCGGCCGCCCCAATGCGCGGTCTGTTCGCACAAGATCACCCGCAGCCCGGCACGCCCCGCCTGCAAGGCAGCCGCAAGCCCGGCGATGCCGCCGCCCGCGATCACCAGGTCGGTATGGGCATAGAAATGTTCGTAGCGGTCGGGGTCGGCATGGCGCGGGTCCGGCGCGCGGCCCAGGCCCGCCGATTGGCGGATGATCGGCTCGAACACATGTTTCCAGAACGGGCGCGGGTGGATGAAGGTCTTGTAATAGAACCCCGCGGGCAAGAGGCGCGGCACCAGCGCGTTCACCTCGCCGATGTCCCAGTTCAGGCTCGGCCAATGGTTTTGCGATGTCGCGACCAGCCCGTCGAACAGCGCCGTCGTGGTGGCGCGCTGATTGGGCTCGTGCCGATTGCCGGCGCCGAGGTTGACCAGCGCGTTGGGGTCTTCCGCGCCGCTGGCCATCACGCCGCGCGGCCGGTGGTACTTGAACGACCGCCCCACGATCACCTGCCCCGCCGCCAAGAGCGCCGAGGCCAGCGTATCGCCGGGATGGCCCCGCAACCGCTTGCCATTGAAGGTGAAACTGACGGTCCGGCTGCGGTCGATCAAGCGACCGCCAGTCGCAAGGCGGGTGCTCATGTCAGGCTCCAGTCGGGGCGTTTGGCGCGGATTGCGGCGATGATCTCGGCGGTGGGCTCCGGGGTTTGGGCGCTGTAGGTGCCGAACACCTCCAGCGTGGCGGTGCAGCGCGCGGCCAAAAACCACTTGCCGCATCCCATCGCGTGCCGCCAGCGCTCGAAATGCACGCCCTTCACATTGGGGCGGAGGAACAGGTAGCCCTCGAAATCATCGTCGGATGACCCCGGCCCAAAACGCTTGAGATGCGCCTCGCCGCCGGGGGCAAGCTCTGTCTCGCAGGCCGCGATGCCGCAATAGGGACAGGTCAGGGTCAGCATCCGGGTGCCTCCTTGCGACAGGGCAGCGCTGCCGTCGCATCTTCTCTGTTTTCCAAATATCCTCGGGGGGTGAATTGGCCGGCGGCCAGGAGGGAGCAGACAGCCCCCTTGCGCCCGCGCCGCCCGCGCGCGCGCGCTCAATGCGCCACCCCCGCCGCCACGGATTCGTCGATGAACCGTCCCTCGCGGAACCGGTCCAGCGAAAAGGCATCGGCCAAGGGCGACTGCCCTTTGGCCATCAGCTCGGCCATGGCCCAGCCCGACCCGGGGATCGCCTTGAACCCGCCTGTGCCCCAGCCGCAATTGACAAAGACGCCATCCACCGGCGTTTTCGAGATGATCGGTGATCGGTCGCCGGTCATGTCGACGATGCCGCCCCACCAGCGCAGCATCTTCAACCGCGAGATCATCGGAAAGGTTTCGACCAGCGCGCGCACGGTTTCCTCGACATGGTGGAAGGACCCGCGCTGGGTGTAGTTGTTGTAGCCATCCGCGCCGCCGCCGATGACCATTTCGCCCTTGTCCGACTGGCTCATGTAGCCATGCACGGTATTGGCCATCACGACCACGTCCATCACCGGCTTGATCGGCTCGGATACCAGCGCCTGAAGCGCCACGGATTCGATCGGCAACCGGAACCCGGCCCGTTCGGCCATCACGCCCGAATGGCCCGCGACCACGATGCCCAGCTTGTCGCAGGCGATGGTGCCACGGGTGGTGTCGACGCCCACCACGCGCCCGCCCTCGCGGCGCACCCCCGTCACCTCGGTCTGTTGGATGATGTCCATCCCCATGTCGGAACAGGCGCGCGCATAGCCCCAGGCGACCGCGTCATGGCGCGCGGTGCCGCCGCGCGGCTGCCAGAGCGCACCCAGCACCGGGTAACGCGGCCCGTCGATGTTGATGATCGGGCAGAGCTCTTTCACGCGGCGGGGGCTGATGTACTCGGTCGCCACCCCTTGCAGCGCATTGGCATGCGCGGTGCGCTGGTAGCCGCGGATTTCATGTTCGGTCTGGGCCAGCATCATCACCCCGCGCGGGGAAAACATGATGTTGTAATTCAGGTCCTGGCTCAGCGTTTCATACAGGCTGCGGGCCTTTTCATAGATCGCGGCCGAGGGATCCTGCAGGTAATTGGACCGGATGATGGTGGTGTTGCGCCCGGTGTTGCCGCCGCCCAGCCACCCTTTTTCGATCACCGCGACATTGCGGATGCCATGGTTTTTCCCAAGGTAATAGGCGGTGGCAAGCCCATGGCCGCCCGCGCCCACGATGATCGCGTCATAGCGCGCCTTGGGCGCCGGGCTGCGCCAGGCGCGGTCCCAGCCGGAATGGTGGCGCATGGCCTCTCGGGCGATGGCGAAGGCGGAATATCGACGCATCGGCGGCTCCTGTCTCTGCCTGCCCGATGTGGGGCAGGATCACGGCGCAGAGGCGTGCGGGGGCGACCACATTCGCGCAAATTGCGACGCAGGGGCACAATGTCTCGCCCCTGCGGCACTGCCCCCGGTTTTCCGCAGCGCCCAAAGCCCTTATGTGGGTCGAAAGGACGATAGACAAGGGCGCGCAAGGCAATGGTATTCTGGATCGCAACGGGCGTGTTTTCGGCGCTGGTGGTGCTGGTTTTGATGGTGGCGCTGTTGCGCCCGCGCCGCGCCGCCGTGCCCGCCGCCGCCTATGATGTGCAAGTCTACCGCGACCAGTTGCGCGAGGTGGAAAAGGATGTCGCCCGCGGCATCCTGACCGAAGATGATGCCGCGCGGGCCCGCACCGAGGTGTCGCGCCGCCTGCTCGATGCGGACCGCGCCCTGCAACAGGCCCGCGCGGGCCAGATCCGCACCAGCGTGTTGGATCGCGTGATCCTGGGCGCCGGTCTTGCCGCGACCGTGGCGGGGGCCTTCGCGGTCTACCTGCAGATCGGCGCGCCGGGCTATCCCGACCTGCCCATCGCCACCCGGATCGAGATGATCGAAGAGGCCCGTTCCGCCCGCCCCTCCCAGGACGAGGCGGAGGCGCAGGTGCCGTTCCGCGAAAACCTGCCGCCCGATCCCCGCCGCGAAGAGCTGGTGGCCCAGCTGCGCACGGTCATGGAACAGCGGCCTGCCGATGTGGAAGGCCTGACGCTTTTGGCCACCAACGAGGCCGCCCTGGGCAATTTCGGCGCCGCACGGGTCGCCCAACAGCGCCTGATCGACCTTTTGGGCGATGCCGCCAGCGGGTTTCACCATGTCGACCTGGCGGAAATGATGATCCTGGCGGCGGGCGGCTATGTCTCGCCCGAGGCCGAGGCGGCGCTGGTGCGCGGGCTGCAGCTTGAACCGCGCAACGGCACCGCGCGCTACTACGCCGGGCTGATGTTCGCGCAGCAGGGTCGGCCCGACCGCGCCTTTCCGATCTGGCGCAACCTCTTGGCCGACAGCACCGCCGATGCGCCCTGGCTGGAGCCGATCCTGTTGCAGATCGAAGAGGTCGCCTTTCTGGCCGGTGTGGAAACGAGCCTTGCCGAGTTGCCGCAACCGCGCGCCCCGCGCGGCCCCACGGCGGCAGATATCGCCACGGCCCAGGACATGGCCCCCGAAGACCAGCAGGCAATGATCGAAGGCATGGTCGCAGGGCTGGCCGACCGGCTGGCAACCGATGGCGGCCCGCCCGAGGATTGGGCCCGCCTGATCGGGGCCCAGATCGTGCTGGGCCGCACCGAGCAGGCGCAGATGGTCTATGACGAGGCGCGCGGCGTCTTTGCCGACCTGCCCGAGGCGCTGGCGATCCTTGACGCGGCCGCGGCCCCCCTGGCGGGTGCCGCCCCGTGATCACCGAAGACATCGCCGCATTCGCCGCGGCCCTGCCCCGGGGTCGCGGTCTGATCGGGCTGGATCTTGGCACCAAGACGATCGGCGTGGCGGTGTCCGACCGGCTTTTGTCGGCGGCAAGCGCGCTTGAAACGATCAAGCGGGTGAAATTCACCACCGATGCCGCGCGGCTGAGTGCAATCGTCACGACCCGCGAGATCGGCGGCCTCGTTCTGGGCCTGCCGATCAACATGGACGCAAGCGAAGGGCCGCGTGCGCAATCGACCCGCGCCTTTGCCCGCAACCTGTCGCATTTGCCCGGCTTTGCCGATCTGCCGATCACCTTCTGGGATGAACGGCTGAGCACGGTTGCGGCAGAAAGGGCACTGTTGGAGGCGGATACGTCCCGCAAACGTCGCGCAGAGGTGATCGATGCGGTGGCGGCAGGGTATATCCTGCAAGGTGTATTGGACAGGCTGCGGCATTTGCGGGGACATTCATGACCGATGACATCTGGGCGCGCGATGAAATCGAAAGCCCCTGCATCAAGATCTGTGTCGTTCATCCCGAGGCGCGGATCTGCACCGGCTGCCTGCGCTCCATCGACGAGATCACCCAATGGTCGCGCATGACGCCCGAGGCGCGGCGCGGTGTCATGGCCGCCCTGCCTGATCGCCGCGCGGCCCTTGGTGTGCGCCGGGGCGGGCGCGAGGCACGGCTGAAGCGCCGCGCCGAAGACTGACGCCAGCCCTCAGGACCCGAGCAGCGATAACTGAATCGGATGGAGCGGTCGGTGCCTGCGGCGATATGACTCCGGTTCAGGGGATTCCCTGTAGTTGCGGCGGGGATTACCGAATGGGGCATGATCGACCGGCACGGAATAGAGCAAAGGTGGCATGCGGACGGCTCGAAGCGGGACGAACGGGGTCGGAGAGTGTTTGCTGCAAGCGAGGCGCGTGCGGCGGGTCGAGGCGGTGTTTCTGCAGTCTCGGCGATCACGGGGCTTGCACGCTCAACGATCGGACGCGGACTAAAAGATCTCGACAAGTCGTCGCCACCGAACGGCAGGGTGCGCCGCGAAGGTGGTGGTCCTCGGCTGTTGACGGAACGCGATCCGACGCTGCTTGCGGACCTGAAGCGCTTGGTTGAGCCAGCCACGTTGGGCGATCCGGAGCGGCCGCTGTTGTGGGTGTCCAAGAGCTTGGACAAGTTGGCGCGGGCCCTTGGTGACATGGGCCATACAGATCAGCCCCAACAGCGTGCGCAAACTGCTCGTGGGGCTCGGCTTCTCACGTCAGGTCAACCGCAAGGCGGATGAAGGCGCGAAACATCCCGACCGCGACGCCCAATTCGAGCACATCAACACCAGAGTGATGACTGCACAGGCGGCGGGCGAGCCCGTCATATCGGTGGACACCAAGAAAAAGGAACTCGTGGGCGCCTTCCGCAACGGCGGCAGCGACTATCGCCCGCAGGGCGCGCCGCTGCGCGTAAAGGTGCATGACTTCGTCGACAAGGCACTCGGCAAGGTTGTCCCCTACGGCGTCTATGATGTGGCCGCCAACCAAGGCTGGGTCAGCGTTGGGGTTACGGCTGACACGGCAGAATTCGCGGTTCAATCGATCCGTACCTGGCACCAGCGTATGGGCCGCGCGCGCTATCCGAAAGCCCGCGCGTTGACAATTACCGCCGACTGCGGGGGCTCCAATGGAGCGCGCGTGCGGCTGTGGAAGCTGGAGTTGCAGAAACTCGCCGACGAAACCGGGCTCATCATCCACGTTCATCACTACCCGCCAGGCACGTCTAAGTGGAACCGGATTGAGCACCGGTTGTTCTGCCACATCACGCAGAACTGGCGCGGTCGGCCATTAACTGACCACCTCGCCGTGGTCGAATTGATCGGCGCAACCACGACCAATACCGGCTTGAAGGTTGAGTGCGCGCTCGACGCAAATACCTATCAGAAGGGCGTGAAAGTTTCAGATGCCGATATGGCTTGCCTCAACATATCCGGCGATGCGTTCCATCCCGAATGGAACTACACCATCAAACCGCGGCAGGCCGCAGCAGTGTAGCGTTTGTTTTTGAGCCTGTCCTCAGGGCAGGTCCAACCAATCCGACAGGCGCGGCAGGATCGGCCGCAGATAGGCGATCATCCGCCCCTCTGGTGCGGCCTGCGCGTCCGCGCCCCATGGGGCGATCCCGTGCAGCGCAAGCCGGTGCAGCACCACCGCATCGCCGGGCGCCAAGGCAATCGTGACCCTTGGACAGGTGGCAAAACAGGCCCGGCGCGCGGCATGGTAGGCCTCGGTCAGATCGACATCGCCCCAGGCCTCTGGCGCGACGCCGGCAAGGGCGGTGCGAAATGCCGCCCGCATCACCGCGTGGCTGCCCTCATAGACCGTCAGCGGCGCGGCACCGGGGTCGGCGCGGGTCAGCGCCACCCCAAGGATATAACCATGCGGTTCGCGCAGGTGCCGCCGCCGATCCGGGCCTTCGGGCAAGAGCCCGTCCAGGTGGGCGGCATCGCGCGTCAGGCGGTAGCGATGCGCGGTATCGCTGTCGCCCGCATCCCGGCGCGGATAGCCCGGATAGGTGACCGACAGTTGCGCCCGGTGCAGCGGCAGATCGCCCAGCACCGACACGACGCTGTCAAGCGCCGCCCCAGACAGCGCCGGCCCCTGCCCCACGCGGCCCGCCGCATCATTTGGCAAGACATCGACACCGGCAAACCAGGTGCCGCCATGGCGCAGCCAATCGCCCCGCGCCCCAGGATCGGCCGCGGCCGCACGCGCCACCGGCAGGGCCGCTGCGACCCAGGCCCGCGTCGCGGGCTCGGCCGGGAAAACCTGCCAACCGCGCGCGGCCCAGCTCATCCCATGAACGCCTTGCGCAGCATGTTCAGCGCCATGACGATGATGAAGACCGCGAACACCCGCTTGAGCGGCTTGGGGTCCATCGCATGGGCCAGTCTGACCCCCCAGGGCGTGGTGATCAGCGTCATCGCCACCACCACCACGAAAGCCACCAGGTTGACCTGGCCCAGGGTGAAGGGGGGCCGGTTTTCGGGCGCACCCGCGATCATCAGGAAGCCAAGCACCGAGGGCACCGCGATCAGGATGCCAAAGCCCGCCGCCGTCGCCACCGCGCGGTGAATGGCCACCCCGTATAGCGTCATCAAGGGCACCCCGAAACTGCCGCCGCCGATCCCCATCAGCACCGACAGAAAGCCCAGGATCGGGCTGCTGACCGCGCAGCCGACACCTTTCGGCATCTGCGGGCCCAGGCGCCAGGTGGCCCGGCCAAAGGCAAGGTAAAGCCCGACGATCATGCCCAGAACCCCGAAAATCACCATCAGGATTTCCCCGCGCAACCCACTGGCCGCAACCACGCCCAGGACCGCGCCAACGCCGATACCCGGCCCCCAATGGCGCAGGATATCCCAATCGACCGCGCCCTTCTTGTTATGCGCCAGAAGCGACCGAAGCGAGGTGACGGCAATCGTGGCAAGCGATGTGCCGATGCAGATCTGCATCAATCCCGCCGGGCCATAGCCCAGGCTTTCGAAGGCGAAATAGAACGCGGGCACCAGCACGATGCCGCCCCCCACGCCCAAAAGACCGGCGATCACGCCGGCAAAACCCCCGATCCCGAGGATCAGTGCAAGCATGGGTAGAAATTCTGATAATTCAGGCATTTGAGGTCTCGCTCTGGTCCGGTTCCCGCGCCGATTAACCGAGCCATGCCGCGAGGGAAAGCCCCCTTGGCCTTGGCCTGTCCTTGCGGCCCGTTTGGCTGCTCGCGCCGGGTTGGCGATCAGGCAGCGTGCGCCGTCACCTCGGCCAGCGCGCGTTCCACGGTATCGGGCCCTGCCCCGTCGCGATGGGCGTTTTCGCTCAGGTGGCGTTTCCAGCCGCGCGCGCCGGGCCGCCCCGCGAACAGGCCCAGCATGTGCCGCGTCACCTGGTGCAGCCGCCCGCCTTGTGCCAGGTGCGCCTCGATATGGGGCAGCATCTCCTGCACCACCTGTTCGGCGGTCTTGGCCGGTGTCGCCGCGCCAAAAATCTCCATGGTCCGCCGCAAGCAGGATGTCGGCGGGCGTGTGATAGGCCGCGCGCCCGATCATCACCCCATCCATGCCGGCGGCCAGCTGTGCCTTGGCCTCGGCCAGCGTGGTGATGCCACCGTTGATCGACAGGTGCAGCTGCGGGAATTGCCGTTTCATCGCATGCACCAGCGCGTAATCCAGCGGCGGGATATCGCGGTTTTCCTTGGGGCTCAGGCCCTGCAGCCAGGCCTTGCGCGCATGGATGGAAAAGCGGGTGACCCCGGCGGCGGCGACGGTTTCAAGAAACGCGGGCAGGACGGTTTCGGGGATCTGATCATCCACCCCGATCCGGCATTTCACCGTCACCTCGACCGGGCTGGCCGCGATCATCGCCGCGACGCAGTCGGCCACGAGCTGCGGGCGTTCCATCAGGACCGCGCCGAAACAGCCCGATTGCACCCGGTCCGACGGGCAGCCGACATTCAGGTTGATCTCGTCATAGCCAAACTCCGCCGCGATCCGGCTGGCCTGTGCCAGCTCGGCCGGGCTTGACCCGCCAAGCTGCACCGCCACGGGATGTTCGGCGGCGTCAAAGCCCAACAACCTGTCCCGATCCCCATGGATCACCGCAGGCGCCGTGACCATTTCCGTATAGAGCAACACCCGCGCCGACATCCGTCGATGCAGGAAGCGGCAATGCCGGTCCGTCCAATCCATCATCGGCGCAACAGATAGGCGCGCGGCCTCGGTGGCTGCGTTTTTGGGCATTCAGAACTTTCCTCAGGCGCGCCCACTACCAGAACGGACCCACTTTTTCACAGCATACGCACGCGGCGTCTGTCCTGCCACCCCTCCCCGTACAAAGACAGGACGGCGGCGGTGTTTGGGTGGGGGTGCCTCGAAATAAGGGGCATTGCTGAACCCTTCAGCTTCAACACATGTTATACTGTGGGACATGATCGACGATCCTCTCCCCATTCCCAGGCTCTCGATCGATATCTCGCCGGAAGACCACCAGAAGCTCTAGGCTATCGCTGCTCTCAAGGGGCAGAGCATCAAGGACTATGTCCTGGGTCGAGCGCTTGGCGACACCCCTGCCCTTGCCGAGATGAGCGAAGACCAGGCTTTCATGGCGCTGGCCAACTTCCTGGAGCCCAGGATCGAGCAGGCGCGGCACGGCGGGCTTGCCGGCAAATCCGTTGACGAGATCCGGCGCGAAGAACGCAAGCGCGCAGGGGTCTAGCCCAATCCATGCCGAGCTACGACCTTACGCTTGCGGCGGAAGAAGACCTCAAGGGTGTATGGCGCTACACGTTCGAAACCTGGGGACCAGAACAAGCGGACAAGTACCTTTGACCGCTCGGGGACTGCTTCGACGCGATCGGGAGCAGACGAGCACCGTCAAGATCAGTGCCGCAATTGCCTGACGAGATCTGCATCCATCGGTGCCAGCGTCACGACATCTTCTGGCTTGCAATCGACCGCCCCGTCCTCATTGCCGTCCTGCACGAGAAAATGGATATCGTGAAAGGGCTGAATGACAGGCTTTAGGACAGGCTCAAAAACAAACGCTACACTGCTGCGGCCTGCCGCGGTTTGATGGTGTAGTTCCATTCGGGATGGAACGCATCGCCGGATATGTTGAGGCAAGCCATATCGGCATCTGAAACTTTCACGCCCTTCTGATAGGTATTTGCGTCGAGCGCGCACTCAACCTTCAAGCCGGTATTGGTCGTGGTTGCGCCGATCAATTCGACCACGGCGAGGTGGTCAGTTAATGGCCGACCGCGCCAGTTCTGCGTGATGTGGCAGAACAACCGGTGCTCAATCCGGTTCCACTTAGACGTGCCTGGCGGGTAGTGATGAACGTGGATGATGAGCCCGGTTTCGTCGGCGAGTTTCTGCAACTCCAGCTTCCACAGCCGCACGCGCGCTCCATTGGAGCCCCCGCAGTCGGCGGTAATTGTCAACGCGCGGGCTTTCGGATAGCGCGCGCGGCCCATACGCTGGTGCCAGGTACGGATCGATTGAACCGCGAATTCTGCCGTGTCAGCCGTAACCCCAACGCTGACCCAGCCTTGGTTGGCGGCCACATCATAGACGCCGTAGGGGACAACCTTGCCGAGTGCCTTGTCGACGAAGTCATGCACCTTTACGCGCAGCGGCGCGCCCTGCGGGCGATAGTCGCTGCCGCCGTTGCGGAAGGCGCCCACGAGTTCCTTTTTCTTGGTGTCCACCGATATGACGGGCTCGCCCGCCGCCTGTGCAGTCATCACTCTGGTGTTGATGTGCTCGAATTGGGCGTCGCGGTCGGGATGTTTCGCGCCTTCATCCGCCTTGCGGTTGACCTGACGTGAGAAGCCGAGCCCCACGAGCAGTTTGCGCACGCTGTTGGGGCTGATCGTATGGCCCATGTCACCAAGGGCCCGCGCCAACTTGTCCAAGCTCTTGGACACCCACAACAGCGGCCGCTCCGGATCGCCCAACGTGGCTGGCTCAACCAAGCGCTTCAGGTCCGCAAGCAGCGTCGGATCGCGTTCCGTCAACAGCCGAGGACCACCACCTTCGCGGCGCACCCTGCCGTTCGGTGGCGACGACTTGTCGAGATCTTTTAGTCCGCGTCCGATCGTTGAGCGTGCAAGCCCCGTGATCGCCGAGACAGCAGAAACACCGCCTCGACCCGCCGCACGCGCCTCGCTTGCAGCAAACACTCTCCGACCCCGTTCGTCCCGCTTCGAGCCGTCCGCATGCCACCTTTGCTCTATTCCGTGCCGGTCGATCATGCCCCATTCGGTAATCCCCGCCGCAACTACAGGGAATCCCCTGAACCGGAGTCATATCGCCGCAGGCACCGACCGCTCCATCCGATTCAGTTATCGCTGCTCGGGTCCTTAGTGTCGGAACCAGCCATAGGTGATCCGTCGCAGGACCCATTCGAAGGGTCCCAGCCCGAAGCGGGAACGCCAGATCGCCAATACGACGATCAGGATCACCGTCACCGCAAGCGCGACGGCAACGGCACTCAGCCGGTCCACGGACTCCCAGAGGCCCAGCCCGTAGCCCGAGAAGATCGTCGAGAGGAGGATCGACTGGCCGAGATAGATGCTCAGGCTTGACCCGCCAGCCGCCAGCACCTTGGCCATGATCGGCCCCGGCGGGCGCGACAGCGCGGCGATCAGGCCGAGATAGCCAAAGGTCGCGACGGGGGCCGCGGCGATGGTCAAGACGACCCCTGCCGCCGGCGCCCAAAATTGCCAGATCGCGGCCCCGGCCAGGCTCAGCGCAAGGCCCGGCCCAAGACACCAGCGCCGCGCGCGCCGCCAGACCGGGTGATCAGCTTCGTCGATCATGCCGGATTTCACCGCAGCCAGCCCAAGGCAGAACCAGCCAAGCGCCGAGATGCCCTGGATCACGAGGAAGGACGGCATGATGACGGCGAAGCCGATGCTTCGGAACAAGACCGCCTCAACAAACCCGCCTTCGGTCAGGATCGCGCGCTCCAGTGCGACGATCTCCGGCGGCGTCTCTGGCGCGACCAGCAGCAGCGGTGGCGCGACAAGGGCCTGCAAGACCAGCAGCGCCGCGCCGACCCGCACCAGCCGCCGCACGGGCCAGTCCCGAAACAGGTAAAGGATCGATCCTGTCGCGGCATAGATCGTCAGGATGTCGCCGGGGAAGAACAGGCAGCCATGGGCAATCCCGAGGATCGCAAGGCCGATCATCCGGTTGCGGTAGATGCGCCCGAAGGACAGCCCGCGCCGCGCGACCGAACGCATCAGGAACCCGAGGCCCACCCCGAACATGAAGGAAAACAGCCCGTAGGTCTTGAACAGCGCCAGCCCGTTCACCATCCACAGGGTGATGGCATCGTGCAGGGTCTCGGCTAGCGGATCGGCAAGACTGCCAAGCGCCGAAAACGCGATGAATTGGACGTTGACGACAACGATGCCGAACAGCGCGACAAGGCGCAGGTAATCGGGCATCAGGGCGCGTGGCGCCCCGGTCATGGGCGGGTGAACACCGACAAGGCCAGCGTCAGCATCTCGCGGATGCGGGCGGGGTCTTCGCCCGAGGCGCGTTGGGTGATCGCAAGCGCGATCTGCTCGCCGAGATATTTCGCCCCCGCCTCGACCGACAGGCCCTCCGGCCAGTCCCCGGCATCGCGGGCAGCCTGCAGGAAGGCGGCATTGGCCGACTGTCCGGCAGCGTCGATCTCTTCCACCCGCGCCCGCGTCTTTGGCCCAAGCCGGTGCTTGCCCGCGCGCATCTTGTAGAACAGGCAGCCGGTTTCCATCCGGGGATCGTCGCTCGCGAAGTCTATGAGCGCGCCGAGCGTCTGGCGCAGCCCCGTCCCGCCGTGCAGGATCACGAACATCTCCGACAGCACCTGTTCGGCATAGCGGTCGAGGGCTGCGCGCGACAGCCCGTCCTCGCTGCCGAACTCGCGATAGAGCGACGGCTTCGAGATGCCCGCCATCTGGCAGATCGCGTTGACCGACACATCGGCCGGGTCGCCGTGCCAATACGCCGTCATCGCAAGGTCGAGCACCTGCTTGGCGTTCATCGTCCGGGGTCGCCCGCGCGCAGGTTTCGGGTCGTCATCATTCATTTTGTTACCATATGGTATTTTATGTCTTGACGGAGGGTCGTCGATATTTGTACCAATCGGTAAGACATCACGCAACCAACAGAAAGCCCCATGTCCGCACCTGAAAGAACCATCGGCATCACCGGGGGCGGCGATGAGGTGAACACCTTCACCCAGCCGCGGCAGGACGCAGTGCCGAAAGAGATGCAGCTCGACGCCGTTCCCGGCGGTGCCGACGCCTGATCGCCCCGGTATCCCTCCCCTGAAAAAGGAACCAATCCCATGAAAAAGACCCTGACTGCTGCCGCAGCCACCGCCTTGCTTGCCACCGGCGCCCTTGCCGAAGACACCGCGTCGATCAAGCCGATTGTCGGCGCGTTCCTGGGCGCCGTCCTGCAAGGGGACGTCGACAGGATGCGGGAATTGGCCAACCCCGATTACATCCAGCACAACCCCTTCATCCCGACCGGGCTGGAGCCGTTCATCGAGATGCTGCCCGTGTTGGCACAGGCGGGAACAACGGCTGAAAACATCCGCATGTTCGAAGACGGAAATTATGTCTTCATGCACAACATCTGGCGCAATGCCGCGCCGTTCGGCGCCGACGAGATGGTTTCCTTCGACATCATCCGCTTGGACGAGAATGGGCGGGTCGCGGAACACTGGGATGCGTTGCAGCCCCTGGTGACGGAAACCGCCAGCGGCAGAACCCAAACCGACGGCCCAACCGAAGCGACCGATCTGGACCAGACCGAGGCGAACAAGGCCCTTGCTGTTGCCTTGATCGAAGACGTGCTGATGGGCCGTGATCCCGCCCGCATCTCCGACTACATCAGCGCCGACAGCTACGCCCAGCACAACCCGATGATCGCGGACGGGCTGGAGGGGATCATGGCGGCGGTCGAGACGCTGACCGCGCAGAACAACATGTTCGTCTACACCGAGATCCACGCGGTACTGGGCGAGGGAAATTTCGTCCTGACCGTCAGCGAAGGCGAATGGAGCGGCCAGACCCACGCCTTTTATGACCTGTTCCGCATGGAAGACGGCAGGATCGTCGAGCATTGGGATGTCATCCAGCCCGTCCCGACCGAGGGCCTTGCCAATGCCAACGGCATGTTCAGCGGGTTCGACGGCGTTGGCCCTGGGTCAATCGCGGACTAGGGCCGATCCCGACACACCGCTGCGCAAGAGGCCGCATCCACGCAGGCGGGGGCCCGCCTTCCGCCTGCGATCGCCCATGCCACGCAACGGACCCCGATCAGCCGTTTTCCACCCGGATCGCTTCGCAAACGGCATCGGTGACGTCGCGTGTCGTGGCCGTGCCGCCCACATCCGGTGTCAGTATTCCTTCTGCACAGACCCGCTCCACCGCCCGCATCAGACGGGCGGCCGCATCGCTTTCGCCAAGGTGATCGAGCATCTGGCTGGCCGTCCAGAAGGTCGCGACCGGGTTGGCGATGCCCTTGCCCGTGATGTCGAAGGCCGACCCGTGGATCGGTTCGAACATCGAGGGATAACGCCGTTCGGGATCGATATTGGCCGTCGGCGCCACCCCAAGCGACCCTGCCAGCGCCCCGGCAAGATCGGACAGGATATCGGCATGCAGATTGGTCGCCACGATCGTGTCGAGCGAGCCGGGGTTTTTCACCATCCGCACCGTCATGGCATCGACCAGCATCTTGTCCCAGGTCACATCCGGAAACTCTGTCGCGACCTCTGCCGCGATTTCATCCCACATGACCATGCCGAACCTTTGTGCATTGGACTTTGTCACCACGGTCAAAAGCTTGCGCGGGCGGGATTGGGCAAGCTTGAAGGCATAGCGCATGATCCGCGTGACGCCGACCCGCGTGAAGATCGACACCTCGGTGCCCACTTCCTCGGGCAAGCCCCGGTGCGCCCGCCCGCCGTGCCCGGAATATTCGCCTTCCGAATTTTCCCGCACGATGACCCAATCGAGATCTCCCACCCCCACGCCGCGCAGCGGCGAGGTGACGCCGGGAATGATCTTTGTCGGCCGGACATTCGCGTATTGATCGAACCCCTGGCAGATCGGCAGGCGCAGCCCCCAGAGGGTGATGTGATCGGGCACATCCGGCGAACCGACCGCCCCGAAGTAGATCGCGTCGAACGGCTTGAGCTGTTCAAGCCCGTTCGCGGGCATCATCACGCCATGCTTCTTGTAGTAATTGGTGCCCCAGTCGAAAGAGGTCACGTTGAACTCGATGTTCCCGTCACGCTTTTGCAGCGCGGAGAGAACTTCGGTTCCGGCCTCGATCACTTCGGGCCCGATGCCATCTGCAGGGATGGTCGCGATATTGTAGCTGCGCATGTGAGAGCCTTTGACAAAGGTCGGCGCGGCGCGTCATCGGCCCGCCGCCGCTGAGAATTCAGGATCGCAGAGTTGCAACTTGACCTCAAGGCGGCAATGCTGCACCGATCATATATTATTCTGAAATAATGAAGCGTGACATGGACTTTCGCCAACTCAGGTGTCTCGTGGCCGTCTCCGAAACCCTGCATTTCGGCAAGGCCGCACAGAAGATGGATATGCTGCCTGCATCCTTCGGGCGGCAGATCAGGCTGCTTGAAGATCGGCTGGGCACGCGGCTGCTTGTGCGAACCACGCGCCACGTGTCGCTCACGGACGCTGGACGTGACTTTGCCGAAGCGGCCCGTGGCATTCTCGATCAGGCCGACCGCCTGGAGGCGCGGTTTCGAGACGCGCAACAAGACAAGACGCCCATTCTACGCATCGGCGCCATCGACAGTGCCGCCGCCGGGTTGATGCCGCAGTTCCTGCCCCGCTTTCGAGAGGCGCATCCCGACATCGACATCGAATTGCTGGAGCAGAAGACGATACGGCTTTTGCCGCGCGTGCTGTCGGGAAGGCTCGATGCGGCCATCGTGCGCCCGCCCGAAATCTTCGATCCGCGGCTGGTGTTCCGGCCGCTGTTTCACGAAACCGCCATGGTCGCCGTGCCGGAGGCGCATCCGCTTGCCACCCGGCAAAGGATCACGGTGTCCGACATGGCCGACGCGCCGCTGATCGTTCCGGATCGAAGCTCACGGCCACATAGCCATGACCTGACCATGCGGCTGTTCCTGGAGTCGGGGCATGCCGCCCGCGTGGTGCAGATCGCCGAGGAAAAGCAGACCATCGTCAGCCTGGTGGGCACCGGCGTCGGCCTTGCCATCGTCCCCAGATGGGCGTCACGCCTGGCCGTCGGCGGTGTCGTTTTCGTGCCATTGTCGGTGCCGCCCGAGCTGGTGCGCGACAAGCTGGCCCTGGCGGTTGTCTGGCTGCGCGACACGCGGCATCCGGCCCGCGATGCCTTCCTCTATGTGCTGCAGGACAATGTCGAGATGCTGTCCAGATCTGCCTGACCGGTCATTATTCACATTATTTGTATATTCAAATGGCCATTATTTGCCGGGCTTTTTTCTTGATCCGCTGGTTTACCTCCTTCTAGCCTGCAGTCTCGTTGTGTCTGGGAGGGTGCAGGCCGGGTGGCGCGACCGAATGGCGTGTTGCCCCGCAACGACGAAAACACAGTGGAGGAACACATGAAGATCACATTTTTCGCCACCGCGACCGCGGTGGCCGCACTGATCGCCGCACCGGGTATCGCGCAAGATGACCGGGCAGGTTGGCCCGACAGCTTTACCGTCGGAACCGGATCGCAGGGCGGGACGTATTTCGGATACGGCTCGGGTTGGGCCGGCATCGTCTCCGATGTCCTGGGCGTTACTGGCGGCGCCGAGGTGACCGGCGGGCCGATGCAGAACATGGCGCTGGTGCATACGGGCGAGCTTCCCTTCGGCATGACCACCATGGGGCCGGCGGCCGAATCCATCGCCGGGAACAACCCGATCGCGCCCGGGCTTGCGATGGACAATGCCTGCGCCATGTTCCCGATGTACCAGACCCCCTTCTCGATCACGGTCCTGTCCGCATCGGGCATCGGCTCTGTCGCGGACATCCCAGATGGGGCAGCCATCGGCTTTGGCCCGGCGGGATCGACCTCGGACACCTATTTCCCTGCCATGCTGGAAGCGCTTGGCGTGAATTTCGACCGCCGCAACGGCGGCTGGTCGGATCTGGGCAGCCAGCTTCAGGATGGGCTGCTCGACGTGATCGCATTCGCCGCCGGTGTTCCGATCCCGGCCGTGTCGCAACTCGAAGTGCAGACCGAGATCAACATCCTCGGCTTCACCGACGCCGAACTGTCGACGATCACGACCACCTTCCCGGTGTCGCGCTTCGACATCCCGGCCGAGACCTACACCACGCTCAGCGCGCCGGCGCCTGCCGTTGCGATGTGGAACTTCGCCATCGCCAATTGTGACCTGCCCGAAACCTTCGTGCACGCCATCGTCGATGCGGTCATGTCCGACAACGAGCGGATGGTCGGCGTGCATTCGGCCGCGCGCGAATCCCTGCCGGAACATTGGGACAAGAACACCGCGATGATGTGGCATGCCGGTGCGGCGCGCTGGTTCACCGAGAACGCGGGGGCCACGATCCCGGCCGAACAGATCCACGGCATGTAACCGGTCGCGGCGAAGGCGTCATGGGTCGTGCCCGCCCGTCGGGCACGGCCCTTTTCCGAACCGGGTCCGCAACCGCTGCGGGGCCCTGTCGATCCAAGGGGGCACGGGACGATGACCACCGACCAGGCGCGCGATGATGACCAGATCGATGGGCCCATCCTGGCCGAAGGCGTCGATGAAGACCCGGTCGAGAGCAACCGGCGAAGCTTCACGGGCCGGGGCTACATGGCGGTGGCCATGGTTTCCATCCTCTATGCCATGGCGCATATGCTGGCGCTGAACGGCGTCTCGCTGTCCGACTGGACCGGGATCGACCTGCCGTTTCTGCCCCGGTTTCCCCTTGAAACATGGAATTTCCGCATCCTGCATATCGCCGGCGCGCTGGCGCTTGGCTTTCTGATCTTTGCCGCCCACGGCTTTGCCGATGATCCGGGCGCGCCCAGGAAGACGCCGCTTGTCTCGATGCTGGCGCTGGCACTTGGCATTCCCGCGCTGATCGCGGGGGCAACGGCCATCGGCTTTGCGCAGATGATCGCCTCGGGCGACCAGCCGCAGATGGGCGGGCTGACGACATGGGCCGCCTTTCCCGGCACCGAGATCTATGCCACCGAGGTCACTTGGTTCGGCATCCCGCTGTTGATCGCGACCCTCGGGGCAATCCTGACCGGTTGGGTCGAGCGACGGCCGCGCGACAGCTTTGCCGTCTCCGATATCGTGCTGGCGCTGTGCGGCATGGTCGTTGCGATCTACCTGATCACGATCTACGGGACCGCCGCACGCAATTCGGTCGGCACCACCTTCGTGCCGATCGGCGTGGCCTTTGCCGCCACCGCCGGGTCGGCCCTGATCCTGGAATTGACCCGCCGCGTCGCGGGTCTGGCGCTGGTGGTGATCACCGGCATCTTCCTGCTCTATACCTTCACCGCGCATCTGCTGCCCGGCCTTCTGGCCGTGGACCGCGCCTACAGCTGGCAGCGGTTCTTCGGTCACGTCTATTCGGACGCGGGTATCCTGGGGCCGACAACGGCCGTGTCCTCGACCTATATCATCTTGTTCATCATCTTTGCCGCCTTCCTGCAGGCCTCCAAGGTGGGCGATTACTTCGTCAACTTCGCCTTTGCCATGGCGGGCCGCGCACGCGGTGGCCCGGCCAAGGTGGCGATCTTCGCCTCGGGGCTGATGGGCATGATCAACGGCACATCGGCGGGCAACGTGGTGGCGACCGGGTCGCTGACCATCCCGCTGATGAAAAAGGTGGGCTATCACCGCAAGACCGCCGGCGCGGTCGAGGCGGCGGCCAGCACCGGCGGGCAGATCATGCCGCCGATCATGGGCGCGGGTGCCTTCATCATGGCCGAGGTCACCGGCATTCCGTACCAGGATATCGCCATTGCCGCGATCATCCCCGCGATCCTGTATTTCGCCTCGATCTATTTCATGGTCGATTTCGAAGCGGCCAAGCTGGGCATGCGCGGCATGCGCGAGGACGAATTGCCCAAGATCCGCACCATGGTGCGGCAGGTCTATCTGTTCGTGCCCATCATCATCCTGATCGCGGCGCTGTTCATGGGCTATTCGGTGATCCGGGCTGGCACGCTGGCCACCATGGCGGCGGCGGTGGTGTCGTGGCTGCCGGTGCTGATGGCGCGGCTGTTTCCCGGAAGCCTGCCCGCAAGCGCCCTTGCAGGGATGGGTCCGCGTGAAATCCTCAAGGCTTTCGAACTGGCGGGGATCATGTCGATCCAGATCATCGCGGTCTGTGCCTGCGCGGGGATCATCGTCGGCGTCATCTCCTTGACGGGGGTCGGGGCGCGGTTTTCCAACGTGCTGCTGGATCTCGCGGGGGTCAGCCAGCTTTTGGCACTGTTCTTCGCGATGTGCATCGCGATCTTGCTGGGCATGGGGATGCCCACGACAGCGGCCTATGCGGTGGCGGCCTCGGTCGTCGCACCGGGGTTGGTGCAACTGGGCATCCCGCTTTTGACGGCGCATTTCTTCGTCTTCTACTTTGCCGTCGTCTCGGCCATAACGCCCCCCGTGGCGCTGGCCAGCTATGCCGCGGCGGGCATTTCGGGGGCCAACCCGATGGAAACCTCGGTCGCCTCGTTCAAGATCGGCATCGCGGCCTTCATCGTGCCCTTCATGTTCTTCTACAACAGCGCGATCCTGATGGATGGCACCTGGGTCGAGGTGATCCGCGCCTGCGCCACCGCGACCTTCGGCGTGTTCCTGCTGTCGGCGGGGGTGCAGGGCTGGTTCATGGGCGGGCGATCGGCCTGGTTCCTGCGCGTGGCGCTGGTCGTTGCGGCCCTGTTCATGATCGAGGGCGGGCTGGTCTCTGACCTGATCGGACTGGGGGCGGCCGTGGGCATCTACCTTGTCCAGCGGATCTTTCAGCCGCGCGCCAATGCCAGCATCCCGGTGCGTGGCGCGGATTGATCGCGGCGCGGGCGGGCCAGGAAGGCTGCCCTAACGGGGTCGGCCCCGGCCTGGCGTCCACGAAGCGCGCCGGTCCGGCGGCGATGGCCTGAGCACCGACAAAACGCTATGCCGTAGAACAGTTCAATATTATAACAGCAACGGAATCGGCATCGAAGGCACGCGCAATGCAAGACGGAACCGCCTTTGCAGGCAAGGTTATGCGGACGGACATCGATGGCGACATCGCCACGTTGGTCTTCACCCGCCCCGAAAAGCGCAACGCGATGAACGATGCGCTGATCGCCGGTCTCGACGCGTTCTTCGGCAGCCCCCCAAAAGGCGTCAACGCCGTCATCCTGCGCGGCGAAGGCGGGCATTTCTGTTCCGGTCTCGACCTGGCCGAGCATGAACACCGCGATCCCGTCGCTGGCGTCTACCATTCGCGCAACTGGCACCGCGTGTCGGACCTGATCGAATTCGGCGGGTTGCCGGTGATCTCGGTCCTGACGGGTGCCGTGATCGGCGGGGGGCTGGAAATCGCCTCTTCGACCCATGTGCGCATCGCCGAACCCACGGTTCGGTTCCAACTGCCCGAGGGGCGGCGCGGCATCTTCGTGGGCGGTGGCGCGACCGTCCGCGTGGGGCGGCTGATCGGGGCCGACCGGATGCGCGAGATGATGCTGACCGGCCGCAGCTACGGGGCCGAGGACGGGGTGCGGCTGGGGCTTGCGCATTACAGCGTCGGAGAGGGCGAAGGGATCGCCCTCGCCCACAAGCTCGCGCGCCAGATGGCTGACAACGCGCCCTTTTCGAACTACCTCATGATCAACGCCATTTCCCGGATCACCGACATGTCGCGGTCCGATGGCCTGTTCACCGAAAGCCTTGCCGCGGCGATGAGCCAGACCTCGGACGGTGCGCGCGAGGGGATGCGCGCCTTTCTTGAAAAGCGGGAGCCGCGGTTCAGATAGCAGGAGCATTCGGACGCGCGGGCGCGCCCGCGACGCCGATGACTGGGTACTACAATTTCATGGAAAATCAGGGAGGTTACACCATGAAGAGACGCGATTTCATCAAAACGACGGCAGGCGCTGCCGCGATCATGGCAGCGCCCGCGATTGTCCGGGCGCAAGACACGATCACGCTGCGCCTGCACCAGTTCCTGCCGCCGCAGGCCCCGGTGCCCGCCATGATCCTGAAACCTTGGGCCGAGCGGCTTGAGGCGGCGACCGATGGGCGCATCCGGATCGAACACTTCGACGCGATGTCGCTGGGCGGCCGCCCCCCGGAACTCTATGACCAGGCGCGCGACGGCGTGGTCGACCTGTCGATGACGGTTGTCGGCTACACGCCGGGCCGTTTCCCGCGGACCGAAGTGGTCGAACTGCCCTTCATGATGACCAACCCGGTCGCCACCGCGCGCGCCTATTGGGACATGGTCGAAAGCGATTTCCAGAACAACGAATATTCCGACACCAAGGTGCTGGGCGCCTGGGTCCATGGCCCGGGCGTGATCCATTCGCAGAACGGGGTCACCAGCCTGGAAGACATGCAGGGCCTGACGCTGCGCGGCCCGACGCGGATCATCAACGACCTGCTCAGCGAATTGGGTGCCGAACCCGTGGGCATGCCCCTGCCCGCCATCCCAGAGGCGATTTCGCGCGGCGTGGTGCAGGCCACGGTGATCCCGTGGGAAGTGACATCCTCGATCCGCCTGTCCGAACTGGTCAGCCATCACACCGAGTTTTCGGGCAACGAGGCGCTTTACACCGCCGCCATCGTTCTGGTGATGAACAAGGCCCGCTACGAGGCGCTGCCCGAAGACCTGCGCGCCATCCTCGATGAACAATCGGGGGCCGCGCTGTCGTCCTTTGCCACGCAGGTGATGTGGGACATGGACGCGCCCGCGCGCGACATCGCGGTCAATGCCGGCAACACGATCGTGACGCTGGACGAGGCCGAGGTTACCCGTTGGAAAGACGCCGCGCAGCCGGTGGTCGACCGCTGGGTGGCCGAGATGGGCGCACAGGGTATCGACGGCACCGCACTGATCGAGCGGGCCCGGTCGCTGATCGCCCAGCACGGCGGCTGAGGCCAGCAGGAACCAAGACCTGACGAGGGGTGCCGCACCGGCGCCCCTCGCCATGAAGAGCGACATCCTTTGGGGGAGGGGGAGGCGCATGTACCGGCTACTGAACAAGATCGCCTTGGGGCTTGCCACGGTTCTGGCCCTCGCGGGTGGCGCGGTGCTGTTGTGCCTGATCGTTCTCACCTGCGTGTCGATCATCGGGCGCATTTTCGTGCCCTTCAACATCGGGATCGGACCGATCCGCGGCATCTACGACATGACGGAAATCGCCATGGCGGCCGCGATATTCGCCTTTCTGCCCTGGGCCCACCTGACCGAGGCCAATGCCCGCGTCGACCTGCTGGAACCCGTCATGCCGCCCCTGGTGAACCGGGGGCTCGACCTGGTGTTCAACATCGCGATGCTGGCTGTCGCGGCGGTGGGCACATGGCGGCTCTATCTGGGAATGCTTGACAAGATGGCCTTTCGCGAGGTGACGCTGATCGCGCAGATCCCGGTCTGGCAAGGCTATGCCGCGGCCCTGGCCGGGGGCATCGGCTTTGTCATCATCGCCGGGTTTTGCGTGCTGCGCGCACTGCGCCGCGCCGCCGGGATCGAGGCCTAGGAAACATCATGTCCAATATCGAGATCGCCCTGTGGTCCTTTCCCGTCCTGCTGGCGCTGGTGTTCCTGCGCGCGCCCATCGCATTGGCGATGATCGCCATCGGCGTCGGCGGCACATGGATGGTCATCGGCACGCCGATGATGACACTCAACCAGCTGAAGACGCTGACCTATGGCACGTTTTCGAATTATTCCTTCTCGATCATCCCGCTGTTTCTGCTGATGGGCCAGTTCGCAACGCTTTCCGGCATGTCGCGGGCGCTGTTCCGCGCGGCCGAAACGTTTCTGGGCCACCGCAAGGGCGGCGTCGCCATGGCCGCCATCGGGGCCTGTGCGGGGTTCGGGGCGATCTGCGGCTCGTCGCTGGCCACCGCCTCGACCATGGGCCAGGTGGCCTTGCCGGAATTGCGGCGCTACGGCTACCCCGGGTCGCTGTCGACGGGGGCGCTGGCGGCCGGGGGCACGCTTGGCATCCTGATCCCGCCCAGCGTGATCCTCGTGATCTACGCGATCCTGGCCGAGCAGAACATCGAGAAGCTGTTTGTTGCCGCTCTTCTGCCCGGTATTCTCGCCGCCATTGGCTACATGGTCGTGATCGCGATCTGGGTCAGGGTTTCCCCCAACAGCGCGATGGTGAAGGACCGGGTGCCATGGGGGGAACGGCTCCGGGTGCTGGGCAAGGTCTGGCCGGTCATCACGATCTTCGTCGTGGTGGTGGGCGGAATCTATGCCGGGATCTTCACCCCGACCGAGGCCGCCGCCGTGGGCGCGGCGGGCACCGGGATCGCGGCACTCGCCACCGGCGAGATGACATGGGGCAAATTGCGCCAGGCGATCCTGTCCACGGCCGCCGCATCGGGCATGATCTTCCTGATCGTGCTGGGTGCAGGCATCTACAACAATTTCCTGTCGCTGACCCAGCTGCCCCAGATCGCCTCGGATTGGGTGGGCGGACAGGGCTTCACGCCATGGGTCATCCTGATGCTCGTGCTGCTGATGTACCTTGTCTTCGGCTGCGTGATGGACAGCCTGTCGATGGTCTTGCTGACGGTTCCGATCATCTTCCCGATCATGTCGGCGCTCGATTTCGGGATGAGCCCGGCGGATTTCGGGATCTGGTTCGGCATCCTCGTGCTGATCGTGGTCGAGGTCGGGCTGATCACGCCACCCGTGGGGATGAATTTGTTCATCATCAACGCCATGGCCAAGGATACGCCCATCGTGCAGACCTACAAGGGCGCCCTGCCCTTCGTGGTCACCGATATCATCCGGGTGGCGGTGCTCGCCGCCTTTCCGGCCATCACGCTCTGGCTGGTCTGGGTGATCGACGCGCTCTAGCGGCGGATCGCGCAAGGGTGCGGCGTCAATCGCCGATCTGCCGGATCTTGCGCAGCAGGCCGACCAGTGTCTCGGCCTCGGCGGGCGACAGGTCCGACAGCAACCGCGCCTCATGGGCGCGCACGGTCTGCAACGCCTCCAGGTAGGCGGCCTTGCCGGCCTTAGTCGCGGCAAGCGCCTGGACGCGACGATCGCCGGGCACGGGTTGGCGGATGACAAAGCCGCGCGCCTCCAGGTCGTCGGTGATGGCCACAAGCCCCGACCGCTCGATGCCAAGCCTGCGCGCCAGATCGCTTTGGGTGATGTCGGGGATATGCACGATCAGCGACAGCGCGGAAAACACCCGGGGCGCAAGCCCGTCCTCACCAAGCGCACGCCGGAAATCCGCATCGACGATGACATAGGCCCGCTTGAGATTGTACCCCACCAGATCCTCGAGATCGGCATGATCCTCGGGCGATGTCTGCGCGCCCTGACGTGCGGCGGTCGCGTGTGCCATGCTGTCCCTCGTTGCTTGTCTGCCAGTCACTTGCCTTCTATATTGTTAACCGTAGAAACAATCAACCGGCTCATCGACCATGGATATCCCTGCCCCCAACCTTCAGCCCGTGTGCACCTTGATGGTCGAATTGGGCCCGATCCTTTCCATGGGACCGGGGCGCGCGGGGCATCGCCGCATCATACCGATCATCGGCGGTACGGTCAGCGGCCCCGAATTGTCGGGTCGCATCCTCACCCTCGGCGCGGATTGGCAGACGATCCTTGCCGATGGCATGGCCGAGCTTGACACCCGCTACGCCATGGAAACCCATGACGGGGCCACGATCGAGATCTGCAACTACGGCTATCGTCACGGCCCCAAGGCGGTGATCGACGCCATCGGTCGCGGCGAACAGGTCGACCCCGACAGCTATTACATGCGCACCCATGCCCGGCTTGAAACCGGCGATCCGCGCTATGCATGGGTCAACAGGACATTGTTCGTGGGCACCGGGGCGCGTGCGGCAAACAGCGTCCGGATCGATCTTTTCGCCCTGCGCTAGATGCCCGCCCGCCCGCAGGCGCCGGACAGAACCCGTGCGGCAAGCCGGGCCAGGTCATCGCGCCCGCCCAGGGCCCCGATCCGCGCCCAGACGGCATGGTGAAACAGCTCCCCCGTCAGGCCCATGAACGCGGGGGCAAGTTCGGCCGGCGTCGGGCTGGCAAGGACCTCGGCGCGCCTGTGCCGCCAGGCCTCTCGCAGGGCCATGACAGACGGGTGATCGGTCAACCGGCCGATCAGCGCATCAAAGGCATCGGCCCCCGCGCCGCCCTGCACCTGCAGGCCCCGCGTTGCGGTCGCAAGCGCATGTATGCCGTTGGTGCCTTCGTAGATCGCCGTGATCCGTGCATCCCGCCAGGTCTGCGCGACGCCGTAATCTTCCAGGTAGCCGTAGCCGCCCAGGATCTGTATTCCGAGATCGGCGGCGCGGATACCGGCCTGGGAACAAAACACCTTGCAGACCGGCGTCAGGAAATCCACCAGCGCGGGCGCATCGCCGCGCACCATTTCGACCAATGCGATATGGGCCATGCCGCGCGCGCCCATGGCGAGGCTGCGCTGCGTGTCGAGCATGCGCCGCACATCGGCATGATCGCACAGGACCGCGTCACGCCCCTCGGGCCCGCGGCCCTGCACGCGCCCCCCGGCATAGGCGGCCGCGATGGCATGGGCACGGGCGGCATGGGCCACGCCCTGCAACGCGACATCAAGCCTTGCGTGGTTCATCAGGGTGAACATCGCCTTCAGCCCTGCCCCTTCGGCCCCGATCAGTTCGGCTGGGGCGGCAGCGAATGACATCTGGCAGGTGGGCGAGGCATGAAGCCCCAACTTGTCCTCGATCCGCGTGACGGCGACGGATGAACCCGCCATGGACCGCGCCGTCAGGAACAGGGACAGTCCTTTCACCCCCTCTTCGACCGCGCCGCTGCGCGCCAGGACAAGGTGCAGAATATCTTCGGACAAATCCTGATCCCCGCCCGAGATGAAGATCTTTTCGCCCGTGAGCGTCCAACCGCCCGGCCCCGGCTGCGCGCGCGTGCGGATCCGCGACAGATCGGACCCGGCACCGGGCTCTGTCAGGCACATCGTCGACAGCGCCGCGCCGCTGGCCAATCGCGGGATCCACTCGGCCTGTTGCCTGTCTGTGCCATGGGCAAGCAGCGTGGCGATCGCGCCCGGCACGAGATTGCACAGCATCTGGAGCGCATGGTTCGCCCCCGAGAACACCTCGGACACCATGGCCGCCACCAGCGGCCCCTGCCCCATGCCGCCATAGGGTTCGGGCGCGCTCAGCCCTTGCCAGCCCATCGCCGCCACCTGGGCATAGACCTCTGCAAAGCCCGAAGGCATCCGCACCCGGCCTTGATCCAGCACGCAGCCCGCCCGATCCCCGCGCGCATTGATCGGTGCAAGTTCCGCCTCGGCAAAGCGGGCGAAGGCCTGCAGGATATCTTGTGCAAGATCATCATCCCAGGCCGCAAGCCCCGCTGCATCGGCCACGACGCGCATGGAAAACAGGATGTCGTCGCTGGGCGCCGCAAAGGGGATCATCTTGATCGGCCTCACTTTCGTTAACCGCTGTAACCGTTATGCTACGTTACGGACCACGGGTGGGCAAGACTGCCGCGCGCAGGCGGGGGATCAACGGCCGCCCAGGCCCGCGATCGCCGCAAGACAGGGGTGGATGGCCGATTTTTGCTAACCGACAAAACTGTTTACCCATAGAACATGATTTGATATGGTCACGGCAATAGCTCGGGGGCACGGATCATGGCCAAGACGTTGCCCATCGCGCCAGACACGATGCCGAACGGCCCCCCTTGCCGCGACGCTGTCATCCGCAGGGCGCCCAGTTGACACGAGGTTCAGCGTAAAAGATGCGTAACAGCCTGGACAAGACCGATTTCTGGCAGCCCGAATTCATCTATGAACGCCACGAAGACGGCACCATCGTCATGGCCCAGACCGGCGAACTTCCCGCCTATCTGCCGACCCTGGCCGATTATCTGGACAAATGGGCCGAAACGACGCCCGACCGGACATGGATCGCACGCCGCGACACGGGCGGCGATTGGCGGCACCTCGGCTATGGCGCGGCCCGCACACAGGCCAAGGCCATCGGTGGGGCGCTTCTGGCGCTTGGGCTGGGGCCGGACCGGCCATTGCTGATCTTGTCGGAAAACAGCCTCGAACACGCGCTTCTGGGGGCTGCCTGTTTTTACACGGGCATTCCCTATGCGCCGGTGTCGCCCGCCTATGCGCTGGTGTCCAAGGATCACGGCAAGCTCAAGGACATCGCGGCAACCCTGCGCCCCGGCGCGATCTTTGCCCAGGATGGCGCGGCCTTTGCCGGTGCCTTTGCATCGCTGGCCGCCGCTGGCCGAACGGTGATCGCGCGGGATGCGCCCCCCGCCGGGGCGGTGCAGTTCGACGCTCTTTTGTCGGGCGATCCCGCCCTGGCAGACCGCGCGCGGGCGCGCCTGACCGGCGACACGGTGGTGAAATATCTCTTCACCTCCGGATCGACCGGCACCCCCAAGGCGGTGATCAACACCAACACCATGATCTGCGCGATGCAGGCGATGGTGCGCGATTGCTACCGGTTCCTGGAGAAATCGCCGCCTGTCGTGCTGGACTGGGCGCCGTGGAACCATACGGCCGGCGGCAACAAGGTCTTCTACCTTGTGCTGAGCAATGGCGGCACGTTCTACATCGACGATGGCCGCCCCGTGCCCGGCAAATTCCACGAAACCCTGCGCAACCTGCACGAAATCCGCTGCACATGGTATTTCAACGTGCCCGTCGGCTGGGACATGCTGATCGAGGCGCTGGAGGCCGACACCGCGCTGGCGGAAACGTTTTTCGCCAATCTGGGCATGATGTTCTACGCGGGCGCGGGCATGGCACAGCACACCTGGGACGCACTGCGCCGGTTGTCGGCCAAGACGACCGGCCGCGAGGTGTTGCTGGCCACGGGCCTTGGCGCGACCGAGACGGCACCCTTTGCGCTGGCCTGCACCGAAGTGCAGGAAAAGGCGGGCAATGTGGGCCTGCCGGCGCGTGGCCTGACGATGAAGCTGGTGCCCACGGGCGGCAAGATGGAGCTGCGGCTCAAGGGGCCGACCATCACGCCCGGCTATTTCGGCGACCCCGAAAGAACCGCCGAGGCCTTTGACGAAGACGGTTTCTACCGCATGGGCGATGCCCTGCGCCCGGCGGACCCCGACGATTTTTCCAAGGGCTTCTTTTTCGACGGGCGCGTGGCCGAGAATTTCAAGCTGAACACCGGAACATGGGTCGCGGTGGGCGCGGTCCGTGCGGCACTGGTCGATGCCATGGGCGGGCTATTGCGCGACGCGGTGATCGTGGGCGAAAACGCGGCGCAGCTGGGGGCGCTCTTGCTGTTGTCGGACCGCGCGCTGGCCCTGCCCGAGGCCGAGCGGATGGAGGTTCTGGCCAAGGCCCTCGCGCTTGCGGCGAAATCCACGACCGGATCAGCCAGCCAGGTCCGGCGCGCGGCCATCTTGCCGCGCCCCCCCAGTTTCGAGCTGGGCGAGATCACGGAAAAAGGCTCTCTCAACCAACGGGCGATGCGCGCGGGTTTTGCCGATCTGATCGCGGCGCTATATGCGGACGGGCCGGGCATCATCACGGTCTGACGAAGGGCGCAGGGTGATGGATTATCGGTGCGTTAGTTAACAGTTTTACACGAGAGCGGACCAGATCAAAATCCTCGCGGGACGGGCAACATGGTAGACTTTTCCAAGATCACGGCGATCGATTTCCACACCCATGCCGAAGAACCCTGCAACGCCTGTCGCGATGACGGCTATACCGAGTTTCAAACCGGCATGGCCGCCTATTTCCGCAACCCGGCCGGGGCCGACGGCATGTTGCCCACCGTGGTCCAGACCGCCGCCTATTACCGCGAACGCAACATCGCCGCCGTTATCTTTCCCGTCGATGCCGAACGCGAAACCGGGTTTCACCGCTATTCGAACGAGGATGTGGCGCGGCTTTGCGCCGAGAATGACGACATCCTGATCCCCTTCGCCTCGATCGATCCGCACAAGGGACGCGCCGGCGCGCGCGAGGCGCGGCGGCTGGTGCGCGATTTCGGCGTGCGCGGTTTCAAGTTCCACCCCACGATGCAGGGGTTCTTTCCCAATGACCGCGAGGCCTGTTACACGCTGCTGGAGGCGATCGCCGAAGAAGGTGCCATCGCGCTGTTTCACACCGGGCAAACAGGTGTCGGGTCGGGCATGCGCGGCGGCATGGGCATGCGGTTGAAATATTCCAACCCGATGCATCTGGATGATGTCGCGGTCGATTTCCCCGACCTGAAAATCGTGATGGCGCACCCATCCTTTCCCTGGACCGAGGAAGGCCTGGCTGTCGCGCTGCACAAGCCCAATGTCTATTACGACATGTCGGGATGGTCGCCGAAATACTTCCCCGAGATCTTCATCCGCTACGCCAATTCCCTGTTGAAGACAAAAATGCTTTTCGGGTCGGACTGGCCCGCGATCACGCCCGACCGCTGGCTGGCCGATTTCAAGGCCGCCCCCTTCAAGGACGAGGTGCGCCCCCTGATCCTCAAGGAAAACGCCATGCGTCTTCTGGGGGTAAGCGGGGCATAGGCGCCGCGCAAACCGGGCAGCCCGCACGCCGCATGGGCGCGCGGGCCAACCGCGTCAGCCCTGGGTCACGGGTTTTGACCGCCAGCTATCGGCATAGCTGGTGCGCGCTTCTTGCGCATAGGGCGTGGGGGCGACCCGCACCCGGATCTCGGTCTGGCGATGCGGCTCGGTCGAGGTCTTGCCGGTGGTTTCCGGCTCGCCCCAAACAAGCGTCAGCTGGTCGCCCACCTGCACATCCTGCGCCACGACACCCAGCGACAGGATGCAGCGTTCATTGAAGCTGTAGCCGTTGAACATCGACATGCCGACCATCGTGCCATCGTCGCGGCAGATCCTGTCCGCGCTGGAGGACGCATAGTTGGGCTGGGGGAAGTCGATCCACTTGTAGGGCAGGCCCGGCTCGAAGGCCGAGGCGATGACCTTGAGCACGTCATCGCGGTTCCATTCAAACGTCACCTTCTTGCGGTTCCTGGGGCTGTCCTTCATCGCCGCCAGCGCGGCTTTGCCGACGAAATCGGGCTTGGTCCAGCCGATGTAGAAATCATAGCCCAGCTCGAAGGGGTTGACGTAGTAATCCTCGATGTTGTCGGACACGAAGGACCCGCCGATGGCGCCCGCCGCCTCGTAGCTGTCGGCACCCAACCAATCGCGGTAGTCCTTGAGCATGCCATCGCCGGTATAGACACCCGGCAAGGGCGACGGGATCCAACCCGATTCAACCGTGTTGGTCGAATAGGCACGGCTGCCGCATTGAACAAGGTCAACCCCCGCATCCTGCGCGGCCTGCAGGATGGTCGCATGGATATAGTCCTTGTCCTTGTACGGCCCCCAGATTTCCAGACCGGGGGCACCCGACATGCCATGGCGCAGCGCCTGCACCCGCTTTGACCCGATGTTGATCCAGTCGACATGGAAAAACTTGATCTCGGGGACAGGGCCGCCGTTCATCTTCTCGAAGATCCTGGGCGCATCGGGGCCCTGGATCTGGAAGCGGTAATGTTCGCGCAGCACGCGCTCGCCCTCCGGGCGCGAGGGGCTTCTGGGATCGTAGCGCAGGCGCACGTTCCAGCTCCCGTAGGCGGCGCAGAACATCAGCCAGTTGGACGTCGGCGCACGCCCGACGAGAATATATTTATCCTCGCGTTCCCGAAAGATGATGTGATCCCCGATCACGTGGCCGTTCGGCGTGACCGGAACGAAATGCTTGGCGCGGTTCAGGCCGAAATTGTCGAAGCGGTTGATCCCGTGATGCGACAGGAATTCGGTCGCCTGCGGCCCTTCGACGATCAGCTCGTCCATGTGATGGCATTGGTCGAACAAAACCGCGCTCTGGCGCCAGGCGGCCTGCTCGCTCCGCCAATTGCGGAATTCCGGCGCCACCACCGGGTAGACATACATCCCGGCCCTCGAATTGCGCAGCAAGTTCACGGCACTGCCGGCCTGAGCTATCCGTGTTGATAGGCTTTGTGTCATTGGTGGTCCTCCCTACCTGTGTTCGACGCAACGGCTTTGCGCCAGACATTGCCCCAGCTTTTTGGTCTAGGCAAAAGCTTCCGCATCGAACAGGGCGCACGACAGGCTGACCTTGCGTCGCCGCAAGACCCGGCCGCCCGAAATGATATCAAACCGCGACGGTGGATGACCTGCGTGGAGGGATCGACTGCCCATGCGCCCCGCGGTGCCCACGATCAGGGGCCTGGGCGGTCGGGCGGCCCGACCCGGGCCGTTGACGCGGGGGCGATGCGCCGATCGGTCAGCGCCGCCCGCGATCCCGGATCGCGATCATCCGGGGCAGGACAAGCGGCGTCAGGTACATGGGCACCTGGAAACAGCCGATCAGCAACAACAGGTCATCGCTCACCGCGGCGGGCAAGACGCCGAGAAACAGCGCCACGTTGCGGTTGCCCGCGACCACGGCCAGCGCGGGCCGGTCGGGGCCGGCGCGCAGCACCAGCACCGCCAGCGCCTGCACCCCGAAACCGATGGCACAGACAAAGGCCATCGCGCGCCAGAACGTGGCCGGATCATCGCGCAGGGTCTGGCCGACCGCGCTCATGATGCCGATCACCACGGCCGCAAGCAGAACCGCCGCAATGGCGTCGAGGGTGATCATGACCTGCGGCGTGCCCCGCACGATCCCGCGCGCACGCAGCCACAGCGCCAGGCCGCCCGCCAGGGTGATCACCGCCAGCAGCCGCAGCACCGCGCCGATCACCTCGGACGCGCCGCCGAAGGCCGGGGCCAGCGCAAAGACCGGCACCACCGTGAACGGCAACAGCGCGGTGCCGATCACCGTCTGGCGCAGCGCGGGCGCAGGATCGCCCCCCGCCATCACGGTGAAATGGGCCGCCCCCGTCAGCGGCGCGGCGCACAAGAACACAACCGCCCCCAGCGCGAAACTGCCCTGCAACAGCCCCATCCCCGCAAGCGGCAGCGCCACGGCAAGCGGCAAGGCCAGTTGCAGCACGAGCGCACGAAGGCCTGCATGCAACAGGCCCGCGCGCCCGATCCGCAAGCCGTCGGGTCCGATCCGGAGCACAGCCAAGAACAGCAAGATGACCACGACCGGGCCGATGGTGGGCCGCATCGCCTCGGCCAGCGCGGGCGAGACCAGGCCGATCACGAGCCCGCCCGGCAGCATCCAGCGGCCACTGCGCGCCAGAACAGCGATCACAGCGCCGCCGCACCGCGCGCGGCCTGGTCATAGCTGCCCGACAAGGCCCGAAGCAGCGATGCGACCCGGCTCATGTCTTGCGGGTCATGGCCCAGTTGCCGCGCCGCGCGCACCAAAAGCGCCTCGCGCACCTCCTTGTAGCGGGCACAAAGTGCTGCGCCCTCCGGGGTGATTTCCACGGTCTTTTCCTTGACCTTCCGCCCCGCCTTGAGCAGCTGCGCCTGTGTCAGCTTCTTGATGGCGTAATTGGCCAGATGCGTGTCCTCGATGTTGAGGATCAGGCAGACCTCGGCCAGCGTCTTGGGGCGCCCGCGGTGGTGAACCAGGTGCAGGATCAGCACCTCGAGCGGTGACATGGTCGGCCCGCCCGCCGCCGTCATGCAGCGCACCATCCAGCGCTGATAGGCGTTGTTCATCATGGTCAGGGCAAATTCCACCTCGGACAGGGCCGGCAGCGCGCTGTCGGCCAGATGCGCCGAGGACACGACGGGCCCGATATCGGGCGGGGGCAATCGGCGGTCGGTCATCGGGCAGACATCGTCGAGGGCAGCCAAAGCGCGATCTGCGGAAAGACCGTCAGGATCACGGTGGCCGCCACCAGCAGGAAGAAGAACGGTGCCGCGTAGCGCGCGATGGTGAAGATGCCCTTGCCGGTGATCGATTGCAGCACGAAGAGGTTGAAGCCTACGGGCGGCGTGATCTGGCTCATTTCCACCACGAGAACGAGGAACACGCCGAACCAGATCGGGTCGATCCCGGCGGCCAGAACCATCGGCAGGATGATCGACACCGTCAACACCACGATGGAAATCCCGTCGAGGAAAAAGCCCAGCACGATGAAGAACACCAAGAGCGCGGCCAGCAAGGCATATTGCGACAGGCCCTGGTCGCCGATCCAGGCCGCAAGACTGCGCGGGATGCCGGTATAGCCCATCGCGCCCGTCAGGAAGGCCGCGCCGACAAGGATGAAGGCGATCATGCATGACGTGATGGCCGCGCCGCGCAGGCTGTCCCAGGCGCCCTTGCGGTCAAGCCCGCCCGACAGGCCCGCGATGGCAAGCGCCCCCACGACGCCCACGACCGCCGCCTCGGTCGGTGAGGCAAGCCCGCCATAGATCGACCCGATCACGGCCACGATCAAGCCCACGGTCGGCAACAACAGCCCCGCCGCCCGGAGCTTTTCCCGCCAAGGCACGGGCGGCTCGGGCGGGGGCATCAGGTGACGGTTCCGCCAGGCCCAGATCATCGTGTAGCCGCCGAACATCGCCGCCAGCATCAGCCCGGGCAGGACACCGGCCAGAAACAGCCGCGCGATGGATTGCTCGGTCGCCGCGCCATAGACGATCAGGATGATCGAGGGCGGGATGAGGAACCCGAAGGTGCCCGACCCGGCCAGCGTGCCGATGGCCATGCGGTCGTCATAGCCGCGCGCCTTGAGTTCGGGCAGAGACATGCGCCCCACCGTGGCGGTGGTGGCCGCCGAGGACCCCGACACAGCGGCAAAGAGCGCGCAGCCCAGGATATTGACGTGCAACAGCCCCCCGGGCAGGCGCCGGGTAAAGGGGGCGAGCCCGGCGAACAGATCGGACGACAGCCGCGATCGGAACAGGATCTCGCCCATCCAGATGAACATGGGCAAGGCCGTCAGATCCCAGATGTTGAGCGCCGCCCAGGCCTTGGTGCCAAACACCGCCCCGACCGGTGCAGGCGTGGCGAGCGTCATCGCGACCAGCCCCACGGCGATCAGCGAAAATCCGACCCAAAGGCCAAGCGCCAGGCAGGCGAACAAGACCCCCACGAGGATGAGGGACAAGGTGAACAGGTCCATCTCAATGCCCCCCTTCGTCGGTGCCGCGCGCGGCCTCGGCGGCACGGAAGCCGGGCGTCCCGCCCGCCAGCGCGATGATCAGGTCATCGGCCAGCGCCAGCGCGAACAATCCAAGGCCCAAGGTCATGACGCCCTGCGGGATCCAGAGCGGTATCCGCACCATCCCGAAGGACACCGAGTTGAAGGCCAGGCTGTCTTGCGCCTGCACCCCGCTGTGCCAGGCCGCGAAGACGACCAGCGCCAACGCCGCCGCAAGCACCACGATCGTCACCGCGCGCGCGGCCCTTTGCGGCAGCGCCTGCGCCAGCATCGTGACGCGCACATGCCCGGCGGCCTTGAAGGTGGCGGGCAGCGCGAGAAAGGCCGCGCCGACAAAGAGAAAGCCGCCGATTTCGGCCAGGGATGGCACCTGGAACCCGATGGCGGCCCCGCCCGTGGCGACCAGCACCCGGTCAAGGATGCGCCCCCCGATCTGGGCAAAGACCAGCACCGCAATAGTCACAAGGGCCAGCGCCGAGGCGACAAGGGCCGCAGCATAGACCAGGTCAAGCGCGCGTCGCATGGGCCGCCTCCCCTTCGCATGATTGCCGGATGGAAAAAGGGCCGGGCGTTCTGCCCGGCCCCGGTTCAGGCGTTACTGCGCGGCCTCGAAGGCTGCGACCAGCGCCGCGCCGTCATCGCCCGCCCGCGCAAGCCATTCCGCGGTCATCTGTTCGCCCGCCGCAGACAGCGCCGCAGACAGCGCGTCCGAGGGCTGGATCACCGTCATGCCGTTGCTTTGCAGTGTCGCGATCTGGGTCGCGGTCTCGGCTTCCGACATGGCCCACCCACGGGTTTCCGCCTCGGCGGCGGCGGCCAGAAGCGCCGCGCGGCTGTCTCCGGGCAGCGCGTTCAGCGCGTCGGTGTTCACGAAGACCACGTTCTTGGGCAGCCAGGCGTTCACGTCGATGTAGACCGAGGTGTAATCCCAGGCCTGCGACGACACCCCTGTCGATGGCGATGTCATCATCGCCGCCACGCGGCCGGTGGCAAAGGCGGTCGGGATGTCGCCCGCTTCGACCTGCGTGGGCACCATGCCGAGGATATTGGCCAATTGTTCGGTCGCGGTGTTGTAGGCCCGGAAGGTGACGCCCTGAAGCGCTGCGGGATCGGTCACTTCCTCGGTCAGGTAGAGCGATTGGCCCGGCCATGGCACGGCATACAACAGCGTCAGCCCCTGTTCGGCCAAAAGCGCCTCGACCGCCGGGCGCGAGGCCGCCCAGAGCGCGCGGGCATCGGTGTAGCTGTCGGCGAGGAAGGGGATCGAGTCGACCTCGAACAGGGCGTTCTCATTGGCCAGGCGCGACAGCAGGATTTCCCCGATGGGCGCAAGGCCCCGGCGGATCGCATCCTTGATCTCGGGATGGCCGAACAGCGAGCCCGCGGAATGGACCGTGATGTCGAGCTGGCCACCGGTGGCGTCGCGCACGTCATCGGCGAATTCCATGATGTTCATCGTGTGAAACACCGTGTCACCATAGGGCGTGGGCATGTCCCATGCGGTCTGGGCGGCGGCGGGCAGGGTCAGCGCGGTCAGCGCCGTGGCAAGTGCCAGGGAACGAAAGGATAAGGTCATCGGGCATCTCCCATGTTGGTTGGTCCGGCGCGGATGGGCACCGGGATCTGTGGTCCAGGGCTCATTGGCGACCCTGCGTGACAAGGAGGTTGACCACTGATCGACAATTTGTCAACAAAATGTCATTGGCATGCGGGGAAGCACCCTTTCCCCTCTCGGATCGCCCGAAAAACGGGCGGCGTGAACAGCGGAGACACGAAAATGGCACATGCGCCCGAGCTGTGGGATTTCTGGATCGACCGTGGCGGCACCTTCACCGACGTGGTGGGCCGTACGCCGGACGGGTCGCTGACGCCGCTGAAACTCTTGTCCGAGAACCCCGAGGCCTATGACGATGCCGCGATCGAAGGCATCCGCCGCCTGCTGGGCGGCACCATCGACCCCGCGCGGATCGGCACGGTCAAGATGGGCACCACCGTGGCCACCAACGCCTTGTTGGAACGCAAGGGAGATAGCAGCATCCTTTTGATCACGAAAGGTTTTCGCGACGCGCTGCGCATCGCCTACCAGGCCCGGCCCGACATTTTCGCCAAGGAAATCATCCTGCCCGAACAGCTGTATGAACAGGTGATCGAGGTCGAGGAACGGCTCTGCGCCGATGGCAGCGTGGAACTGGCCCTGAACGCCCAACCGCTGCGCGACCCGCTGGCCAAGGCCAAGGCGGATGGGATCGACGCAGTCGCAATCGTGCTGATGCACGCCTGGAAGAACCCCGCGCATGAGGCGGCGCTGGCCGATCTGGTGCGGGACATGGGGTTTGGGCAGGTGTCGGTCAGCCACGAGGTCTCGCCCTTGGTGAAACTGGTGGGGCGTGGCGATACGACGGTGGTCGATGCCTACCTGTCCCCGATTCTGCGCCGCTACGTCGCCCGCGTGGCTGAAACGCTGGGGGCCACCCCGGCAGATCAGCCGGGGCCGACGCTTCAATTCATGATGTCCTCGGGCGGCATGACGGCCGCCGAGAAATTCCAGGGCAAGGATGCGATCCTGTCGGGCCCCGCGGGCGGGGTGGTCGGCATGGTGGAAACCGCCGCCGATGCCGGGTTCGACCGGGTGATCGGCTTCGACATGGGCGGCACCTCGACCGATGTGGCACATTTCGCGGGCGCGTATGAACGCGCCTTCGACACCGAGGTGGCGGGCGTGCGCATCCGCGCGCCGATGATGCGCATTCACACGGTCGCGGCCGGCGGCGGGTCGATCCTGCATGCCGAACCGGGGCGCTTTCGCGTCGGCCCCGATCCGGCAGGGGCCAATCCCGGCCCCGCCTGCTACCGGCGCGGCGGGCCGCTGACCGTCACCGATGCCAACGTGATGCTGGGCAAGCTGCGCCCCGAATTCTTCCCCCGCGTCTTTGGCCCCGGCCAGGATGCGGCACTGGATGCCGAGGTGGTGCGCGCCCGCTTTGCCGAGATCGCCGAGGCCGAGGGCAAGACCCCCGAGGCGCTGGCCGAGGGCTTTCTGACCATCGCCATCGAGAACATGGCAAACGCGATCAAGAAGATCAGCGTCCAGCGCGGCTATGATGTCACCAAGTACCTGCTCAATGCCTTCGGCGGCGCGGCCGGGCAACATGCCTGTCTGGTTGCCGATGCGCTGGGGATGGAGGCGGTGCTGATCCACCCGCTCTCCGGGCTTTTGTCGGCCTATGGCATCGGGCGGGCCACGGTCTCGGCCAGCCGCCAACAGGCGCTGGTCGAAGCCTTGGGCGAGGCCAGCCTTGACGCCATCGACAGGCTGGCCGCCGACCTGCAGGCCGCTGTCTGGGCAGAGCTGTCCGAACAGGGCGTTGCCCCCGGCACGGCCACCGCCGTGACCCGGCTGCACCTGCGCTATGCCGGCACCGACACCGCCCTGCCCGTCACGTGGACAGGCGATGCGCAATACGCCCGCGCCGAATTCGAGATCGCGCACAAGGCCCAGTTCGGCTTTGTCAGCCCCGACAAGCCGGTGACGGTCGAAGCCGTCGAAGTAGAGATGACCGAAACCGCCGGCGCGGCGGCGGCAAGGGACGCGACACAAGCACCGGCGCGCGATGTCGCGACCGACCAAGCGGTGCCGATCTTTTGTGGCGGCAAGACCGTGCAGGCCGCCGTCTTTGCGCGCGACGCGCTAGCGCCCCATGACCGGGTGCGCGGCCCTGCACTGATCATCGAGGACAACCAGACCGTCGTGGTCGAACCGGGCTGGACCGCCGAATTGACCGCGCGCGACGATATCGTGATGCGGCGGCACGAAAAGATGGCCCGCATCTCTGCCGCGGGCACGACCTCGGCCGATCCGATCCTGCTGGAGGTGTTCAACAACCTGTTCATGAACATCGCCGAACAGATGGGCGTTGCGCTCCAGAACACGGCGCATTCGGTCAACATCAAGGAAAGGCTTGATTTTTCCTGTGCTGTCTTTGACGCCACCGGCGCGCTGGTGGCCAATGCCCCGCATATGCCCGTGCATCTCGGGTCGATGGACCGCAGCGTGGAAACGGTGATCCGGCTCAATGCCGGGCGCATCCGGCCCGGCGATGTCTTCGCGCTGAACGCGCCCTACAACGGCGGCACCCATCTGCCGGACATCACCGTTGTCTCGCCGGTTTTCGACGATCCGGGCGATACGATCCTGTTCTGGGTGGCGTCGCGCGGGCATCATGCCGATGTCGGCGGCACCGCGCCCGGATCGATGACACCCTTGGCCACGACCGTGGACGAAGAAGGCGTGCTGTTCGACAATTTCGTGCTTGTCGACCAAGGCGGGTTTCGCGAACAGGCCCTGCGCCACCTGCTGACCGATCACCCCTACCCTGCCCGCAACCCCGACCAGAACATCGCCGATCTCAAGGCGCAGGTTGCCGCGAATGAACGCGGCGCGGCCGAGTTGCGGCGCATGGTGGCCGAATTCGGCCTGCCCACCGTGCAGGCCTACATGGGCCATGTGCAGGACAATGCCGCAGAAGAGGTCGCGCGACTTTTGGGCGGGCTGCAGGATTGCGCCTACGACTACCCCACCGACACCGGGCAGGTCATCCGGGTCAGGATCACCGTGGATCGTGACGCGCGGCAGGCGACGGTCGATTTCACCGGCACCAGCCCCGCGATGGAAAACAACTTCAACGCGCCCGAACCGGTGACACGCGCCGCCGTGCTCTATTGTTTCCGCGTCATGGTCGAGGCGCCGATCCCGATGAACGCGGGCTGTCTGCGCCCGATCCGGATCATCATCCCCGAGGGCTCGATGCTCAAGCCCGCCTATCCCCGCGCGGTGGTGGCCGGAAACGTGGAAACCAGCCAGCATGTGACGAACGCGATCTTCGGCGCGCTCGGGGCCATGACCAACAGCCAGGGCACGATGAACAACCTGACCTTCGGCAATGACACCCACCAGTATTACGAAACCATCTGCTCGGGCTCGCCCGCGGGCGTGATGAAATCGGGGCGCGGGTTTGCGGGCACCTCTGGTGTGCATGTCCACATGACCAATTCGCGCCTGACCGATCCGGAGGTGCTGGAAATGCGCTTTCCGGTGATGCTGGAACATTTCGGCCTGCGCGCCGGATCGGGCGGCGGCGGCGCCCACCCGGCAGGGGACGGCACCGAACGGCGCATCCGGTTTCTGGAACGGATGGATTGCGCGATCCTGTCTTCGCACCGCGGCCTGCCGCCGCGCGGGCTTGCAGGCGGCGGCGACGGGCAGGTCGGCCAGACCTTCGTGCGGCGCAACGACGGAACGACGGAAACGCTCGCCGCCTGCGCCCAGACCGTGCTTGACCCGGGCGAGGCCGTGACCGTCATCACCCCCACGGCGGGCGGCTACGGGGCCGGCTGACCGGCCCGCACGCCCCCCGTCAGGACGCCAGGCGTTCGAACAGCCGCGCGACCGCTTCGGCGCCGGGGTCCACGTGACCTTCGAGCTGATCGGCATTGATATAGGCGGCGCGACCGGCCTTGGCCTGGCGGATCGTGGCGGTATGGGCGGCCCCGGCACGCGCGGCGCGCGCAGCCCCCACCATGCCCTGGGCGCCCAGCTCGTCCAGCGCGGGTTTCAGCGCATCGATCATGGTCCGGTCGCCCAGTCCCGCGCCGCCGACGCGCTGCATGCGGTCCAGACCTTCCTTGAGGGCGGCGACCATGTTCAGGCCGCTGGAGGCCGCATCCCCCGCGGCGGTAAAGAAGATGGCCAGCAAAACCCCCGAAGACCCGCCCATGGTCTTGGTCAATTCCTGGCCGATGGCGCGGAACAGCTGGGTGTGATCCGCCAGCGGCAACCGGTCCAGCGCGCCGATCAGCGCGCGTGCCGCCCCCGCCAGCGTGGAGCCGGTATCGCCATCCCCCGACTTGGCATCGAGCGCGTTCAGATCCGCCTCGGCCTCGATCAGGATCTGGCAGCAGCGCGTCAGGAACTCCGCCGTTGCGGCGTGTTCGGAAGGGATGGGATCGATCGGGCGCAACCCGTCGGGCAATTCGACGACGCGAACCGGCTTGATCGCCTTGCATCCCGGCCAGGCCGACGGCGCGCAGGGTGCCGAAAGCCAGGCCTCATCCTCCAGGGGCCG
>JAGYJU010000021.1 GCA_018401965.1 Roseicyclus sp. | reverse complement strand
CAAGGCCCGCGTGACAGCTCCCCTTGGGTGTGGCCATCGCGCGTCAGGTAAGGATTTCCTCCGTTTCCCGTCCACCCACCGCAAGGCATCCTGTCGGTGTTCCACGAGTGATGGCGATTGGCCAGGAACAAGGGGATCGACGCGGTTTAGTCCCGCTCCGCGATCTCCGACCGGGAAACCGAATTGACCCCGTGCCAAGTCGCGATTTCGTCTTGGCACGGGTCGCCCCCCGCGCCGAAAGGATGGATTTCACCCCGACCCATGGAAAAAGGGCAAGGGTTGCCCCCTGCCCTGTTGTCGTCATCTGCCGATGCGCCGTGGCGCGCGAGCTTAGCCCTTGGCGACCTTGGCCACTTCCTCGGCAAAGTTTTCTTCTTTTTTCTCAATGCCTTCGCCAACTTCCAACCGGGTGAAGCCGGTGATCGTCGCGCCGATTTCGGCAGCGGCGGCACCGACGGTCAGGTCCGGGTTGATGACGAATGCCTGGTTGACCAGCGTGATGTCAGCCAGGAATTTCTTCATCCGGCCATCGATCATCTTTTCGATCACGGCATCGGGCTTGCCCGATTCGCGTGCGATGTCGATCTGGATCTGGCGTTCCTTTTCGACCAGCGCGGGGTCGACGGCATCTTCGTTCAGCGCGGCCGGGTTGACGGCGGCGACATGCATCGCGACCTGGCGGGCAAAGGCTTCATCGCCGCCGGTCATCGCGACCAGGACGCCGATCTTGCCCATGCCGGGGGCGGCAGCATTATGCACGTAGGACACGACCGTGTCGCCGGTCAGCGTCGCCATGCGGCGCACGGCCATGTTTTCCCCGATGGTCGACACCTTGGCGGTGACGGTATCGGCGACGGATTTGCCCCCCATATCGGCAGCCAAAAGCGCATCGAGATCGGCACAGGTCAGCGCGACATCGGCGATGCCGGCCACCATGCCTTGGAATTCGGCGTTTTTGGCCACGAAATCGGTCTCGGAATTCACCTCGACCGCGACGCCGGTGCCACCGGTGACCGCGACGGCGACAAGGCCCTCGGCGGCGGTGCGGCCGGATTTCTTGGCGGCCTTGGCCAGGCCCTTGGTGCGCAGCCAGTCAACGGCGGCTTCGAAATCGCCGTCGGTTTCGGTCAGCGCCTTCTTGGCATCCATCATGCCTGCGCCGGTGGCCTCGCGCAGTTCTTTCACCATTGCAGCGGTAATCGCCATGAGCGTTCTCCTGATATCTGCGATTTACGCGCGAGGCATGCGCCCCGCGCGTATCAATTGGATGACAGAGGGATCAGCCCTCGGTGGTCTCGGTGGCCGTTTCGTCAACGGGCAGCTCTTCGACAAGCGCCTCATCGACGGCGGCATCCTCGAAGGCGCCGATATCGACACCGGCGGTGCGCATCTGTGCGCTCATGCCATCCAGCGCGGCACGGCTGATCAGATCGCAATAGAGCGCGATGGCGCGCGCCGCGTCATCATTGCCGGGGATGATGTAATCGACACCCTCGGGCGGGCAGTTGGTATCGACCACGGCCACAACCGGAATGCCCAGCTTCTTGGCTTCGAGAATGGCCAGGTCTTCCTTGTTGACGTCGATGACGAACAACAGGTCCGGCAGGCCGCCCATTTCGCGGATCCCGCCCAGCGACGCCTGCAGCTTGACCTGGTCGCGTTCCATGCCAAGACGTTCTTTCTTGGTCAGGCCCTCGAGACCCTGGCCCATCTGTTCGTCGATCTGCTTGAGGCGCTGGATCGAGTTCGAGACAGTTTTCCAATTGGTCAGCGTGCCGCCTAGCCAACGGTGGTTCATGTAATACTGCGCGCAGCGTTCCGCGGCGTCTGCCACCGGCTTTTGCGCCTGGCGCTTGGTGCCGACGAACAGGATGCGGCCACCCTTGGCCACCGTGTCACGCACGACTTGCAGGGCTTGTTCCAGCAATTCAGCGGTCTGGGTCAGATCGATGATGTGGATGCCGTTGCGGTCACCGTAGATATACGGGGCCATGCGCGGGTTCCAACGCTGGGTCTGGTGGCCGTAATGCACGCCAGCTTCGAGAAGCTGACGCATCGAGAAATCAGGAAGCGCCATCCAATGGGTCCTTTCCGGTTTGCGCCTGGGCGGAGGATAAGGGACAGGCACCGCGATGCGACGCTGACCCAACCGGTGGACGTTGCAGGGATGTCTCCCCTGCAGGCCCGCCTCCGCCTGTGAAGTGTCGCTGCGCGTAGACGCTTCGGCGGGGAATGGCAAGCCCTACGTGGCAGGGATGGCGCGCGGCGGGCGCAAAGGGGGGCTCTGCCCCCCCCGGCGCGTGCCGCCCCCCCGGGGATATTCGGGAAACGGAGAAGGATATGGACCTTGCGCCACAGGCTCGCTAGACCCGCGCCATGACGCGCCAGCCTGACATCCTGTGCATCGGATCGGTCCTGTGGGACATCATCGGGCGCACCGACCTGGCGGTGGCTCTTGGCGATGACCGTCCGGGGCGGATTTCACGGGTGCCGGGGGGCGTGGCGTTGAACATCGCCATGACGCTCCGCCGGTTCGACCTGTGGCCTTCGCTGATTTCCGTTGTCGGCAATGACCCGGCCGGGCGCGACCTGGTGGCGGCCTGCGCCGGGCTTGGCCTTGATTGCACCGGGCTGGTGATTGATGCCGATCTGCCGACGGATACCTACATGGCGATCGAGGCGGAGGGCAGGCTGATCGCGGCCCTGGCCGATGCCCATTCGCTGGAGGCGGCGGGCGCGCGCATCCTGGCCCCGCTGGCCGATGGCAGGCTTGGATCGGCGGCGGCCCCTGGGCGGGGCCAGTGGCGCTCGATGGCAACCTGACGACGGATCTTTTGGCAGAGATCGCCCAAAGCCCGCTGTTTGCGCGCGCCGATCTGCGGATCGCGCCCGCCTCGCCCGGCAAGGCGGCGCGGCTGCGCCCGTTGTTGCGCCACCCGCGCGCCACCTTCTACGTCAATGCCGAGGAGGCGGGCATCCTGACTGGAACACGCCCCGGCGATGCCGCCCATGCCGCGCAGGCCATGATCGACGCGGGCGCGCGCCGGGTGCTGGTGACAGCGGGCGCTGACCCGGCCATCGACCTGTGCGCCGCCCAACGCCATGGCGCGGCCCCCCCGCCCGTTGCGGCACGCCGGATCACCGGGGCGGGCGATACCTTCATGGCGGCCCATATCGCCGCCGAACTGGCCGGGGCGGGCCGGGCCGAGGCGCTGACCCGGGCCGTGGCCGCCGCCGCCGCCTATGTCTCGGGAGAGATGCCATGACACATGCCCTGCCCCTGCTGCCGATCGTCGAGGCCGCCGAAATCCGGGCCGCGCGCGCCAGCGCTGCGCCCATCGTGGCGCTGGAATCGACCATCATCACCCATGGGATGCCCTACCCCAGGAACCTCGAAACCGCGCGCGCGGTCGAGGCAGAGGTGCGCGCGTCCGGCGCGGTGCCCGCCACCATCGCGGTGATCGAGGGGCGGATCCGCATCGGGCTGGAGCCCGCGGCGCTGGACCAGCTGGCGCAGGCACGCGGCGTGGCGAAACTGAGCCGCGCCGACCTTGCGGCCTGCCTTGCGCAGGGCGGAACCGGGTCGACAACGGTGGCGGCCACGATGATCTGCGCCGCGCGCGCCGGGATCGCGGTCTTTGCCACCGGCGGCATCGGCGGCGTGCACCGGGGCGCAGAGCAGAGCTTTGACATCTCTGCCGATCTGCAGGAACTGGCGCAGACGCCCGTGACGGTCGTGGCGGCGGGGGCCAAGGCGATCCTTGATCTTCCCAAGACGCTGGAGGTTCTCGAAACGCTTGGCGTGCCGGTGATCGCGGTGGGGCAAGATGCCTTTCCGGCCTTCTGGAGCCGTGACAGCGGGCTGAGGGCGCCGTTGCGCATGGATGACCCGGCGATGATCGCGCGCGCGCATGCGATGCGGGCGGCGCTCGGGCTGCCGGGGGGGCAGCTCGTGGCCAATCCGATCCCCGGGGACGCGGAAATCGCGGCGCAGACCCTGGCGCCGCTGATCGCCCAGGCGCAGGCCGAAGCGGCGGCGGCAGGCATCACCTCGAAGGCGGTGACACCCTTCTTGTTGCAGCGCCTGTTCGAGCTGACCGAGGGCCGCACCCTGGAGGCCAATATCGCGCTGGTGCGCAACAATGCGCGGCTTGCAGCACGGATCGCGGCGGCCTTTATCGCACCGGCCTGAACATCGCGCGCCTTGTGCCGAATTCCGTCTCGCTCTACATAACGGCAAGCATCGGGGGCAGGATCGCCCCCCGTCTGGCCGGACCCGAAGCGCATGCAACTGCCTGAAACACCCCCGCCGCCACGTCGCGGCCTGTTCGCGTCCCTTCGGTCGAACTTTCTGACCGGGTTGATCGTGATCGCGCCCATCGGCATCACGATCTGGTTGATCTGGTCGCTGTTCGGCTGGATCGACAGCTGGGTCTTGCCCTTCATCCCGACCGCCTACAACCCGGCCCTGCTGATCCAGCGCTACACCGGCTTCGAGGTGGATATCCGCGGCATCGGGGTTGTCACCTTCCTGATCTTCACCTTTCTCGTGGGATGGGTCGCCAAGGGCTTGATCGGGCGGTCGCTGATCCGCTGGGCCGAAAGCCTCGTGCTGTCGATCCCCTTGATCCGCACGCTGTATTCCGGCCTGAAGCAGATCGTGGAAACGGTGCTGCAACAGGGCCAGCAGAATTTCGAGAAAGCCTGCCTTGTCGAGTACCCGCGCAAGGGGGTCTGGGCCATCGCCTTCATCTCGACCAAGGCCAAGGGCGAGATCGCGCGCCGCCACGGGCCAGAGGAAATGATCTCGGTGTTCTTGCCGACCACGCCCAACCCGACCTCGGGCTTCTTGCTGTTCTTGCCGAGAAAAGACGTGATGATGCTCGACATGACGGTGGAAGACGCCGCCAAGCTGATCATTTCGGCGGGCTTGGTCTATCCCAACGCGGAAGACCCGACCAAGGCCCCCGACGAGGACAAGCCGCAAGTCCCTGACGCGGCTGAATAAAACCCATCCCTGCGAAGTTCGGTCGGCACGGCGCAGGCAGCGCGTTCTGCCCGGGCGGAGTGTTTTTCGAAAAAACGATCGGCCCGCCCTAACAGATACCGGGGCAAGGCCGTTTATAGCCATGGTAAGTAACGAGTGACGGGGCGGTCCTTTCGGGGATCGCCCCTTTTCCAGGCGGCCCCGTCAGGCCGGAACCGCGCCGCGCCGCGCGCCGCCCAGGGCGGTCATCACGATGGCGGCCAGGATGAACACGCCCCCCAGCAAGGTGGTGCGGCTGGCGGTTTCGCCCAAGACCACCCAGACGATCAAGGGCGCAAGCATCACCTCGATCATGGTCAAGAGCGTCAGTTCGGCGGCGGGCACCACGCGGCTGCCGAGGGTGTAAAGAACCATGCCGCCCGACAGCGTCACCGCCCCCATCGCCATGGCCCAGGCCGCATCGCTGATCGGCACGACCAGGCTATGCCCCGCAAGCCCCGTGGCAAGCCCGCCCGCCAGCATCGCGAAGATGCCCCCCAGAAGAACCGTCGGCATGGTGTCCACCCCGGCGTCCGACAGCGGGCGGCGGCGCAGCGTGAGGGTGAAACAGGCAAAGCCCACCGCGCTCAGCAGGGCGGCGATATTGCCGGGCAGCGCGCCCCCCGCCAGCCCGCCCCGCACCATCACGAATATGCCCAGCATGGCCACCGCGATCGAGGCCCAGGTGCGCGGATGCACCCGTTCGCCCAGAACGATCCAACCCAGGATCGCGGTCAGGAACGGGGTCGCGGCGAACAGGAACACGGCATTGGCGATGCTCGTGACCTCGATCGCATAGACCGCGCCGCCAAAGGCAAGCACCAGCCCGAGCGCGCCCACCACCCCTGCCCCGCCGCCGGCCCTAACCCCGGCGAGAACGCGGCCATTGCCACGCCAGGCGACATAGGCCGCGATGACCGGGACCATCCCGGCAGAGCGCCAGAACAAGGTGGCCCAAGGGCTTGCCTCGGAAATCTGGCGAAAGAACAGGCCCTGCAACGACCACAAGATCGCCGCCGCCACCACCAGCCCAACGCCTGTCGCGTAGCGCATCCCGTTCCTTACCCTGCATGACACCCCCATCTGAGGCGGGGCTCGCAGCCCTGTCGCGCCGGGAACCGACACGGCGGCACGGCGTTTTCAGACCATCCTGCGCCCAGGCGCGGGAACGCAAAGCGGCGCCCGAAGGCGCCGCGATGGTCGATGGCGAAGGGATGGCGACGGGGTCAGGGTTGCACCCACCAGACATCGGGATGCCAGCCGATCCAGTCGCCGTAGATCGGGATCACCTCGGGGTAGCGCAGGGTGGCGTCATGGGCGATGCGGCTGACCGGGTTGTGCCAGAAGGGCACGACATAGCGCTGCGAGGTCAGCACCCGGTCCAGCGCATGCACGGCGGCGATGTAATCATCCTGGCTGTCGGAGGTCAGCATCCGCTCGATCATCGCCTCGATCGCGGCATTGCAGGCCCCCATCAGGTTGCGCGACCCGGTGGTATCCACCATTTCGCAGCCCCAATAGCTGTATTGCTCGTTGCCCGGCGACAGCGACAAGCCATAGCGTTCGTAGATCATGTCGAAATCGAAGGTGTCGCGGCGTTCCCGGAATTGCGCAGCATCCACCCGCGACACGTTCACCGTGATGCCAAGGCGGGTCAAGGCCTCGGTGTAGATGTTCACGATGGCATCGTTTTCCGCCGACCCGGTCTGCAACAGGATGTCGAAGGTAAAGGGCTGGCCATCGGGCGTGGTCATCACGCCGTCCTGCACGACATAGCCCGCGGCTTCCAGCGCGGCCAAGGCCGCGACGATGCCGCCCCGGTTGCGTTCCGTGCCATCGGAGACGGGCATGACGTAGCCTTCCAGCGCGCCGGGCAGAAGATCGGCGGCAAAAGGTTCCAGGAATTCCGCCACCCGGCCGGTGGCCGGATCGGTCGACATCGCCAGCGGCGAGTTTGCGAAATAGGAGGTGATGCGCGGATCAACCCCGCCATTCAACGTCTGGTTGATGAATTCGGCCGGAAAGGCCTGGATCATCGCCTCGCGCACCCGCCAATCGGCAAAGGCGGCTTGGCGCGTGTTCATCACGAATCCGGTCATGCCCGAGGGGCGTTGATGCGGGATTTCCGACAACACCACCTCGCCCGATTGCACGCGGGGGAAATCATAACGATCCGCCCAGGCCTGGGCCGAGGTTTCGCGCATGGTGTTCAGGATACCGGCGGTGAAGGCTTCGAACATCGCGGTGCCATCGGCAAAGAATTCCATCCGCAACTCATCGACCACATTGGTGCCGCGCCGGAACGGCAGGTCCGCGCCCCAATACTCCGGGTTGCGGCGCAGCGACATGAACCGCCCCGCCTCGAAATCGTCGATCACGTAAGGGCCGGTGGCGATGGGCACCACGTCGAGCCCCGATTGGGTGAAATCACGCCCCTCCCATTGCGCGGCCTGCAGGATCGGGCGCAGGCCCATGATCATCGCCAATTCGCGGTCGGGATCGGAAAAGCTGATGCGCACGGTGTCATCATCGACCGCGGCGATGCCGGACACGCGCGTCCAGGCGCCAAGATACCGCGGATGGCCGACCGTGCCGAGCGTCTCATACGACCAGATCACGTCTTCGACGGTGACGGGGCTACCATCGGAAAACCGCGCCTCGGGGCGCAGGGTGAATTCGACCCAGGAATGATCCGCCGCCACCTCGACCGATTCGGCCAGCAGGCCGTAGAGGGTGAAAGGTTCGTCCCAGGACCGCCCCAACAGCGATTCGTAGACCATGAACCGCAATTGCCACGGAACGGAGCCTTCGCGGATATGCGGGTTGAGGCTGTCGAAACTGCCGGTTTCGCCGGTCACCACCCGCCCGCCGGTCGGCGCGTCGGGATTGGCATAGGGCAGATGGGTGAAATCGGGCGGCAACGCGGGGGCCCCATACATTGCGATGCCATGCATCGGTTGCGCCATACCTGCCCCTGTCAGGCCCAGCACCAGCGCAAAAGCCGACATCGCGGATGCGAAACACTTCGTCCTCATTTGGGAACAATCCTTCCTGCCTCAATCTGGATTGGGCGCAGGCTATCTGCCACCCGTTCGGTTTTCAAACTTTTCGGTTGGACAAGACGCAAGCCATTGCTTATAAAGAACTCACTGCTCGATAGGTTTCTTGCCTGTATGAAACCTGCCTCAATAACTTAACGTCGGCCTTGTGCCGACGTTTTTTTTTGCCCATCCGCCCTGCTTGCCTACCCTGTTCTTTTCGCACGCGCAGCAATAGTCTTGCGCCGCAACTCAGAACAGGAGCCTCCGATGGCGATCACCACAGACCTGTCCGGCAAGACCGCCGTGATTACCGGGTCCAACTCTGGAATCGGGTTGGGCATCGCGCGTGAACTGGCCCGGGCCGGGGCCGATGTCGTGCTGAATTCCTTCACTGACACGGCAACGGATCACGCCCTGGCCGATGACATTGCCCAAAGCTTTGGCGTCAGCGCGCGCTATATCCGCGCCGACATGTCGAACGGGTCCGACTGCCGTGCCCTGATCGCCGAGGCGGGCGCCTGTGATATCCTGGTCAACAACGCGGGCATCCAGCATGTTGCGGCGATCGATGATTTCCCGGTCGAGAAATGGGATGCGATCATCGCCATCAACCTGTCCTCGGCCTTTCACACCACGGCCGCCGCCCTGCCCATGATGCGCAAGGCGGGATGGGGCCGGGTGATCAACATCGCCTCGGCGCATGGGTTGACGGCCAGCCCCTACAAATCCGCCTATGTCGCGGCCAAGCATGGCATCGTCGGGCTGACCAAGGTGACCGCGCTGGAATGCGCCGGGCAATCCATCACCGCCAATGCGATCTGTCCGGGCTATGTGCTGACCCCGCTGGTCGAAGCGCAGATCCCCGACCAGATGAAGACGCACAACATGGACCGCGACACCGTGGTGCGCGAGGTGATGCTGGCACGGCAGCCGTCAAAGGATTTCGCGACGGTCGAACAGCTGGGCGGCACGGCGGTGTTCCTGTGCTCGGACGCCGGCGCGCAGATCACCGGCACGACGATCAGCGTCGACGGGGGCTGGACGGCGCTCTAGGCGGGGGCGCGGCCCCCCGGGATATTCGGAGACCAAGCAAGGGCGGGTGACATGGCAGAGCCAAAGCGGATCAACCTTGCCCTTCAAGGGGGCGGCGCGCACGGGGCCTTTACCTGGGGGGTTCTGGACCGGCTTCTCGACACCGACGAGATCGAGATCGCGGCGATCTCGGGCACCTCGGCCGGGGCGCTGAACGGGGCCGCGGTCAAGGCCGGATTGGCGCAGGGCGGCAAGCAGGCCGCGCGCGACAATCTTGCCTGGCTCTGGGAACAGGTGGGCGCGCTGACCGATGACCGGCTCGCCCCCTGGCTCGGCGCGGTGGCCCCCAATGCCGTCAGCGCGATGATCGAGGCCTCTTGGCCCTTCGCCCTGGCCGACAGCCTTGGCCGCATGGTCAGCCCCTATGCCTCGGGTCCCTTCTATCGCAACCCGCTGGAGCGGATCGTGGCGCGGTTTCACTATGACAAGGTCTGTGGCGATACCGGCCCTGCCCTCTCGATCTGCGCCACCAATGTCCGCACGGGCAAGATCCGGGTCTTTCAGGGCGCCGATATCACGCCCGCGGCGATCATGGCCTCGGCCTGTTTGCCGACGCTGTTCCGGGCGGTCGACATCACCGACCCCACCACCGGCGAAACCGAGGCCTATTGGGATGGCGGCTATACCGGCAACCCGGCGCTGTTCCCGCTGTTCGCCCCGGGCCTGCCGCGTGACATCGTGGTCGTCAACATCAACCCGCTGATCCGCGACGAGGTGCCGACGACCGCGCGCGCAATCCAGAACCGGATCAACGAGATCAGCTTCAACGCGTCGCTCTTGCGGGAATTGCGCGCCATCGACTTCGTCCAGCGCCTGATCGACGAGGGCCGGATGGAGCAGGACCGGATGAAGCGCGTGCTGATCCACATGATCGCCGATGACGCGCTGATGCGGCAGCTGTCGGTGGCGACCAAGGTCGTGCCGGTGCCGGCCGTTCTGCACCAGCTGTTCGAGGCGGGGCGAGCCGCCGCCGACGGGTTCCTGGCCGCGCACCTGGGCCAGGTCGGCGTGAACAGCAGCGTCGATCTGCGCGCGATGTTCGGCTGATCCCTCAGCCGAGCGCGGTGACCCACAGGATCGTCGCGACATCCTCGGACACCGAGATGACGTTATGCCCCATCGAGGCGTCGTAATAGGCGCTGTCGCCGCGCCTGAGGTCCACGGGGGCGTAGAATTCCGTCATCAGCCGCACCACGCCGGTCAGAACATACAGGAATTCTTCGCCGTCATGGCGCACCCAGCCGTCGAATTCCTCGAAACTGCGCGCGCGGATACGGGCGCGGTAGGGCAGCATGGATTTGCGCGTCAGCGCCCCGGCGAGCAGTTCATGCTCATAGGTGGCGGTGGCATGGGCCTGCCCCTCGCCCTGCCGGGTCACGGCCATGCGGCCATTGACGCGCGGATCGGTGGGCGGCGTGAACAGTTGCGGCACCGTGATGCCGAGCCCCTGCGCCAGCTTCTTCAGCGCCTCGTAGGTGGGCGACATCTGGCCATTCTCGATCTTGGACAGGGTCGAGCGCGCAAGCCCTGCATGGCTGGCCGCCTGTTCCAGCGTCCAGTCGCGCGCGCGGCGCAATTCGCGCACCCGCAGGCCAAGGTCCACGGGTTGGGGCGGCGTCTCGTCCCCGGTTTCGCGGGCCAGACGGATCAGGCTGGGTTCATCCTTCATGGGCCGCGATGTAGCGCGGGCGCGGCCATCTTGCAACGCGGGGCGGTGCGGCGTAACCCGGGGGCCATGCAGCCCTGCCCCGCCCCCTTCAACCTTGCCGATTACGTGCTGCGCGCGGGCCGCGCCACGCCCGACAAGATCGCGCTGGCCGTGCTTGGCCCCGCGCGTGCTGAAAGATGGAGCTTTGCGCGGCTGGAACGGGCCGCTTTGGGCATGGCGGGCGGGCTCTTGGCGGCGGGGCTGGACCCGGGCGACCGGGTCATGTTGCGCCTTGGCAATACGGCGCAGTTCCCGGTGGCCTTTCTGGGCGCCATCGCGGCGGGGTTGGTGCCGGTGCCCACCGCCGAGGGGCTGAGCGTGCCGGAACTGGACCGGATGACACCGCTGGTCGCGCCCAAGGCCATCCTGGCCGCGCCGGGCGTCACCCGGCCGGGCACGCCGGGCTGCGTGGTGTTGGATGATCTGGCGGCGCTGATGGATCACGCGCCGGTGCCCTATGCGATGGGCGATCCGGACAGGCCCGCCTATATCGTCTTCACCTCTGGCTCATCAGGGCGGCCCAAGCCCGTGGCCCATGCCCATCGCGCCATATGGGCACGGCGGATGATGTGGGATGGCTGGTATGGCCTGACGCCCGATGACCGGCTGATGCACGCGGGCGCCTTCAACTGGACCTTCACGCTGGGCACCGGCCTGCTCGACCCTTGGGCGATCGGCGCCACCGCCCTGATCCCGGCCCCCGGCACCGCGCCCGAGGCGCTGGCGCTTTTGGCCAGGCGGCACGACGCCACGATCCTTGCCGCGGCGCCCGGCATCTTTCGCAAGCTCTTGGGCGGCGGGCCGATGTCGCTGCCGAACCTGCGCCATGCGCTGGCCGCCGGCGAAAAGCTGCCCGACGCGGTCCGTGCCCGCTGGCAGGCCGCCACCGGCACCCGGATCCACGAGGCGCTGGGCATGTCGGAATGTTCCACCTTCGTTTCGGCAAGCCCCGAGCGCCCCGCGCCGGATGGCACCTTGGGCTATCCGCAACCGGGCCGCCGCATCGCCATCGTCACCGAAGACGGCCAGGCGCTGCCGATGGGGGAAACCGGCATTCTTGCGATCCACCGATCCGATCCGGGGCTGATGCTGGGCTATATCGACGGGGCGCGCGTTGACCTGCCGCTGGTGGGTGACTGGTTCCTGACCGGCGACCTGGTGGCCTTTGCCCCAGATGGTGCGCTGATCTATCACGGGCGGCGCGACGACCTGTTGACCACGGGCGGCTTTCGCATCTCGCCGCTGGAGATCGAGGCGGTGTTTCAATCCGCCCCCGGCGTGACCGACTGCGCCGCATGCGCCGTGACGGTCAAGGCCGACACGGAGATCATCGCGCTGGCCTATGCGGGGGATGCAAGGCCCGAGGCGCTGGCGGCACTGGCCGAGGCCCGGCTGGCCCGTTACAAACACCCCAGGCTTTACATCCCCCTGCCCGCCCTGCCCCGATCCGCCAATGGCAAACTGGACCGGCGCGGCTTGGCGCATCTGCTGAAGGACACATCATGATCAAGCTCGACATCCTCAGCGATCCGATCTGCCCCTGGTGCTACATCGGCTGGACCAACCTGGCCCGCGCGCTCGAAGCCCGCCCCGATCATCCCTTCGGGATCGAATGGCACCCGTTCCAGTTGAACCCCGACATGGCCGCAGGCGGCATGGATCGGCGCGCCTATCTCGAAGCCAAGTTCGGCGGCAAGGAACGCGCCTACCAGGCCTATCTGCCGGTCGTGCAACATGCGCAAAAGGCGGGCCTGTCACTGAACCTCGATGCGATACCGCGCACGCCCAACACGCTCGACGCCCATCGCCTGACCCATTGGGCGGGGATCGAGGGGCGGCAAACGCCCGTGATGCTGGCGCTGTTCAAGGCCTATTTCATCGACGGGCGCGACATCGGCGATGCCGCCACCCTGGCCGAGATCGCGGGCGCGGCGGGCATGGACCGCGTGATGACCGAAACCTTGCTGGCGGGCGATGCCGATGCCGCCGACATCGCCGCGCGCGATGCCCATGCGCGTGCGCGCGGCGTGACCGGCGTTCCGACCTTCGTGATTGCCAACCAGCATGTGCTGACCGGCGCGCAACCGACCGATGTCTGGCTCTCCGTGATCGACGAGATCATGGACCAGATCAAGGCCGCCGACGCGTGACATCGCCTTGCCCTTCACCTTTCCATAAATACGCATGGCACGGCGGATTGGCCGGGTCCGGATCATGAGCGGGGCGCCCATCCCCACCCCGATCCCGCGCCTGTCGCGGGGCGAATTCATCGCCCTGATGGGCATGATCTTTGCCACCGTCGCCTTTTCCATCGACGCGATGCTGCCCGCCCTGCCCGACATCGCGGCGGTGCTGACACCCGATGACCCGAACCTTGCGCAACTGGTGCTGACCAGTTTCGTGCTCGGGCTTGGCATCGGCACGCTGTTCACCGGGCCCCTGTCCGACAGTTTCGGGCGCAAACCCGTGATGATGGCGGGCGCGGCGCTTTACGTCATCGGCGCGGTCCTGGCCTGGGTCGCGCCCTCGCTGGAATTGCTGCTGGCGGCGCGGGTGCTGCAAGGCCTGGGGGCGGCAGGGCCGCGCGTCGTGGCCACGGCGATCATCCGCGATCTTTATTCCGGTCGGGCAATGGCACAGATCATCAGCTTTGCGATGCTGATCTTCACCATCTTTCCCGCCGTCGCGCCGATGATCGGGGCCGCGATCATCTGGGGCTTTGGCTGGCGGGCGATTTTCCTGGCCTTCCTGGTGTTCTCGGCGGTTTCGGTGGGCTGGCTCCTGATCCGCCAGCCGGAAACGCTGCCCGGGCGGCTGCGTCGGCCGTTCCGACGGGCGGATCTCTGGGCGGCATTCTCGCAAACCCTGCGCCTGCGGCAGATGCAATTGTCGATCCTGGTGCAGACGCTGATCTTTGGCACGTTGTTCGGCACCATTTCATCGATCCAGCCGATTTTCGACGTGGCCTTCGAGCGCGCGGGCAGCTTTCCCTTTGGTTCGCGCTGATCGCGCTGGTGTCGGCCCCGGCGGCGCCGATCAATGGCCTGCTGGTGCTGCGCCTTGGCATGCGCCCCTTGGTGCGACGGGCCTTGCTGGCGCAGATGATCCTGTCCCTCGGCATTGGCCTGGGCTTTGCCCTTGACCTCTGGGGCGGCGCGGCGTTCTGGGTGTTTTTCGCCTGGTCCTGCAGCGTCTTCGCGGTGGCGGGGTTTTCCATCGGCAATCTGAACGCGCTGGCGCTGGAACCCCTGGGCCATATCGCGGGCATGGCGGCCTCTGTCATGGGGGCCTTGGCCACGGTGGGCGGCGCGGTTCTGGGGGCGGTCATCGGACAGGTGTTCGATGGCACGCCGGTGCCGCTGATCCTGTCGGCGGCGGCGCTGTCGGGGCTGGGGGCAATCGTGATGATCTGGATGCCGCGCGACCGCGCCTGATCTTGGCCCGGCCTCAGGCGGCTTTTGCCTTGGCATGCACCGCGAGATCGCGCGCGACCGCAAAGGCGGTCTTGATCTTGTCGGCCTCGCGCGACAGGTCGCAGACCACCACGATCTTGTTGTCGCGCACCCGCGCCTGCCCCTTTTGATCATGGACAAAGGCGACAAGCCCGGCGGGATTGGGGAATTTGTCCATGTGGAATTGCACCGTCACGCCCTTGGGCCCGGCATCCATCTTGGCGATCTGGGCGCGCTTGCACATCGCCTTGATCCGCACCACCAAAAGCAGCGTGTTCACCTCTTTCGGCAGGGTGCCGAAGCGGTCGATCAATTCTGCGGCGAAACCTTCCAGTTCCACCTTGGTTTCCAGCTGGGACAGCCGGCGATAAAGCCCAAGCCGCACGTCCAGATCCGGCACATATTCCTCGGGGATCAGAACCGGCACGCCAAGGTTGATCTGCGGCGACCATTGCCCATCGTCGCCCGGCAAGCCCTCTGCCTCGCCCGACCGGATCTTGGCAATCGCCTCTTCCAGCATGGATTGATAGAGCTCGAACCCCACCTCGCGCACATGGCCCGATTGTTCCTCGCCCACGATATTGCCCGCGCCGCGAATATCGAGGTCCTGGCTCGCGATGGTGAAGCCCGCGCCAAGACTGTCGAGGCTGCCCAGAACCCGAAGCCGTTTTTCGGCGGCGGGTGTCAGCTTCATCCGCGGCTTGGTGGTCAGGTAGGCATAGGCGCGCGTCTTGGCGCGGCCCACCCGGCCCCGGATCTGGTAGAGCTGCGCCAGCCCGAACATGTCGGCGCGGTGAATGACCATGGTATTGGCGGTGGGAATGTCGATGCCGCTTTCGACAATGGTCGTGGCCAAGAGCACATCGTATTTGCCATCGTAAAAGGCGACCATCCGGTCATCGAGCTCGCCCGCCGCCATCTGGCCATGGGCGGTGACAAATGTCACCTCGGGCACGTGATCGCGCAGGAATTGTTCAACCTCGGGCAGGTCTTCGATGCGGGGCACGACATAGAACGACTGCCCGCCGCGATAATGTTCACGCAACAGCGCCTCGCGGATCGTGACGGTGTCGAATTCGCTGACATAGGTGCGGATCGCCAGCCGGTCGACGGGCGGCGTGCCGATCATCGACAGATCGCGCACGCCCGACAGCGACATCTGCAAGCGTGCGGGGAATGGGCGTGGCCGACAAGGTCAGCACATGCACATCGGACCGCATTTCCTTGAGCCGTTCCTTGTGACCGACGCCGAACCGCTGTTCCTCATCCACGATCATCAGGCCAAGGTTTTGAAACCGGATGCCCTTGGCCAACAACGCATGGGTGCCGATGACGATATCGACGCTGCCCTCGGCCATGCCGGCCTTGGTCGCCGCCGCCTCCTTGGTGCCGACAAAGCGGCTGAGCTGGCGCACATTGACCGGAAAGCCCCGGAACCTGTCCGCGAATGTCTTGGCATGCTGGCGCGCAAGCAGCGTGGTGGGCGCGATCACGGCCACCTGCAGGCCTTGGGCTGCGGCGACAAAGGCCGCGCGCATCGCCACCTCTGTCTTGCCAAAGCCCACATCGCCCACAATGAGCCTGTCCATCGGGCGCCCCGCGCCAAGGTCTTCCAGCACATCGGAAATGGCCGAGAGCTGATCATCGGTTTCCTCGTAGGGAAAACGGGCGCAAAACGCCTCCCACATGTCGCCGGGCGGCTCCAGGATGGGGGCCTTGCGCAGCAGGCGTTCGGCAGCAATGCGGATCAGCTTGTCGGCGATCTGGCGGATGCGTTCCTTGAGCTTGGCCTTTTTCGCCTGCCACGCGCCGCCGCCCAAACGGTCCAGCAAGCCTTCGTCATGGCCATAGCGGCTGAGAAGTTCGATGTTTTCCACCGGCAGGTACAGCCGGTCACCGCCCGCATATTCCAAGAGGAGGCATTCATGCGGCGCGCCCATCGCGGTGACGGTTTCCAGCCCCTTGTAGCGCCCGACCCCGTGATCGACATGCACGACCAGATCGCCGGGCGACAGCGATTGCGCCTCGGTCAGGTAGTTCTCGGCCTTTTTCGTCTTGCGCTTGGGCCGGATCAACCGATCGCCCAGCACATCCTGTTCGGAAATCACCGTCAGGCCCGCACCGGTGAAGCCTTCTTCCAGCGGCCAGACGGCCAGCGACAGGCTGCCCTTGGGGCCGATGCCGCGCGCATCCGAAATCAGCGTCGCATCACCGACGCCCTGATCTTGCAACAAGCCGTGCAGGCGTTCGCGCGCACCCTCTGACCAGGACGCGATGACCACGGCGCCATCTTCACGCATCACTTTCACATGATCCGCCAAGGCACCGAAAAGGTTCAGGTTATCGATTTGACGTTCGGGCGCGAAATTGCGCCCAACTCGCCCGCCCGCATTGATGATACCCGGGCCGGGCGCGGCGGCGATGGGGGCAAACTGCACCACGCGGCGCCCAGCCGTGGCCCGCATCCAGCCCGCATCATCCAGATACAACAGCCCCGGCGGCACGGGTTTGTAGACCGTGTCGAGCCGCCCCTTCTGGGTCAGCGCAGTTTTTCGCGTGTCGTATTGATCGGCGATCGTGTCCCAGCGCGACAGGCGTTGCGGCGTGGTCTGATCGTCCAGCGTGATGCGCGCGCCGGGCAGGTAATCGAACAGGGTTTCCAGTTTTTCATGGAAAAACGGCAACCAATGTTCCACGCCCTGATGCTTGCGGCCCGCGCTGACCGCTTCGTAAAGCGGGTCATCGGTGCCGGCCGCGCCGAATTCGATGCGATAGTTTTGCCGGAACCGCGTCACCGCCGCCTCGTCCAGCACCACCTCTGACACCGGGGCCAGCTCGACCCGGTCCAGTTTCTCGGTGGTGCGCTGGGTGGCCGGATCGAAGCGGCGCGCGCCATCCAGCATGTCGCCAAACAGGTCAAGCCGCACCGGCCCGCTTTCACCCGGCGGCCAGACATCGATGATGCCGCCGCGCACGGCGTAATCGCCTGGCTCGGTCACGGTGGGGGTTTGGGAAAAGCCCATGCGCACCAGGAACGCCCGCAAGGCGGCCTCATCCATCCGCCCGCCGACCTTTGCCACGAAGGCGGAACTTTGCAGCAGCTCGCGCGGCGGCACGTATTGCGTGGCCGCGTTCAGGGTGGTCAGCACGATGAATGGACCCGACAAGCCCCCCGCCAGCGTGGCCAGCGTCGCCATCCGCAGGGCCGAGATTTCGGGGTTGGGCGACACCCGGTCATAGGGCAGGCAATCCCAGCCCGGAAAGGTCAGAACCGGCACGCTCGGGTCGAAAAAGGCCAAGGCGCGGGCCATTGCGGCCAAACGCTTGTCGTCGCGCGCCACATGCAGCACGGGCGCGCCGCCGCCCTGGGACAGCTCGCGCAGGACCATCGTTGCGTCGAACCCTTCGGGCGTGCCCGAGGCGAGGATATGGGTGGATGTCTGGGCCATGGCCGCCTCACCTACGCCGCGGGGGGCCAGTGTCAAGCGGTGTGTCAAGCGGCCAGGGCGATTCAGAGAAAGGTAGTTGCGGCTTGATCTGAGATGAGACGGACGGCCTTTTCTCGGTTGTCTTGGACGATTTCGATTGCCCTGGTGGGCGACTTTGCGATGCGCTTGAGGAGAGTTCTGGCAGCGCTGGTCAAAGTGAAGATGTTGCGGGGCGCATGCCCTGATCTGTTGGTGTAGCGGTCCTCGCCGAGGAGGACGTCTTTGTCTCGGTGCATGATCTCGATTTTCCAGTGGTCCCGATTGAGCTGCAGCACGTACTTGGGGTCAGGGGAGTTCAGACTGGAGATCAGGTAGATGGTTTCTGTTTCCGTTTTGACGGTTTGCCCTTGGCGAACGTGCTCTCGGTACCGGCTGATGCGGACGATGGAGGAGACGGTTGGCCAGTGGGCGCGCATGTGATCTGAGAGTGCATCAGCGGGTAGGACAGCCACGTCACGGGCTTCAATCCGACCATGTCCCACGCTCGGTGTTTCCTGCCAAACCGCGAGGGGGGAAAACCGGCTCCTGAAAGGCCGTTTCGATTTCTTCGCAAAGGTCTTTCTGGTTCCGCTTCACTGGGAGCAAGAAATCACCACCCTTCTCCACAATCCGAGAAGCGATTGTTTTTTGGCAGAAAATTGCGTCTCCCGTGACAACCAATCCCTCAAGATCAATGGTCTCGATCAGCCGCAACGCATCTGGGATCTCCCGGCCTTTACCTCGGGAGGAGGTATGGCCGGCAGATTGTTCGAGCGCTGCGCAAAACGCCGATAAGACATGTTCAGCGCGCGCTTCCCCGTCCTTGCTGGCTCGCAGTGTCTTGCCGTCTAACGCGATATGACGCTGGACCTTCGTATCTGCGTCTTCAGTCCGTCCTTCGACCGTGAGACGGCTGAAGGCGCGAGCCATTGCGTCCGGATCAATCCCTCGCAAAGTCTCCGTCAACGTCGCGTGGCAGGGGGACTGGCGGTCACGTCGGAACCCAAGTCGGTTGAGTTGTGAACGGGACAAGGTGCGCCCAAGCCGGTAGGCCGCCATCATCCCCGTACGGCCCGTCAACATCGAAAGAAGGATCAGCCCAAGGATCGCTTCGAGCCTATGTAGACGCCCTTTCTTTCCTCGCGTGTCCGGAATTTCCTGCAAAACTGAACGTAATGAGATCATCGTTGCCATCCTCCAAAGCCGTCGACAACAGAGATTCAGACAACAAGCTAACTTTCAATAACTTTCCGCCCTACAGTGAATAGCCCTGTCAAGCGGCGTGTCGAACCACGTGTCAGGCGCGGTGCCCTGCGCCCGCACCCCGGTCAATAGAGCGGCGTGACGGTGACATTGGTGAACATGCCCCAGAAGGCGGTGATGAAGATAAAGACAAGCGCCATGCCCTGCACGATCAGCCGATGGTTGCGCAGCCGGATCGGCAACCGGTCGAACCCGCTTTGGCGCAGCACGAAGGCCGTGCGCGCCGACAGCGCCGACACCAGGATCAGTGGCAGCAAGAGCAACAGCACCGCCTGGCAGAATTCCACCCCGTACCCCCACCCCAGAACCAGAAGCGAGCTCACGACAAAGCTGGACATGGCCACCATGGCCAGCCCGGAGCCTTGGGCGAAATCGACGATGCGGCGGCTGTTGATTTCGGCCAGCATGTGCAGGTCTTGCAGGCTTGTCTCGTCGCCGTGGCGCGCCCGCTGGACAAGGTGAAACGGAATGCCCAGCACCCAATGCGACAGGGCCGTCCACAAGATCGCCAGCACGATCCAATACCACAGGTTCGAAAACGACCGCAGGTCGATGACCTGAGTGACGAGATCCAGAAAATCCAAGTTACGCCGCCCGATCGTTCATGCCCGTTGTCGCGGGATCACCATAAGCGCGCGATCTGCCGGTTTCCAGCCCCGGCATGCGGGCGGGCGGGATTGCAACCTCTGCCCTTGCCCTTGGGGCCGCCGCGTGGCACCGATTTGTCACAACCGCCGTCACGAAAGACCCCACAGATGCCCCAGGCCCCCTTTCCCCTCGCCCGTCACCGCCGCGTGCGCGCCACGCCCGCGCTGCGCAATCTCGTGCGCGAGGCGGAACTTTCGGTCCATGACCTGATCTGGCCGATCTTCGTGCGTGACGGTGTGGGTGTCGAGGAACCCGTGGCCTCCATGCCGGGCGTGGTGCGCCGGTCTGTCGACAAGATCGTCGAGGCCGCGCGCGAGGCCGCGGATCTCGGCATCCCGGCGATCTGCCTGTTTCCCTATACCGATGCCAGCCTCAAGACAGAGCTCTGCGAGGAAGCCTGGAACCCCGACAACCTGTCGAACCGCGCGATCAAGGCGATCCGCGATGCGGGCATCCAGATTGCGATCATGACCGATATCGCGCTCGATCCCTATAACATCAACGGCCATGATGGCATCGTGCGCGACGGCGTGATCGTGAATGATGAAACGGTTGACGCGCTGGTCAGGATGGCCTTGGCACAGGCCGCGGCCGGGGCCGATATCCTGGGCCCGTCCGACATGATGGATGGGCGCATCAAGGCGATCCGCGCCGCACTTGAGGCCGAAGGGCATCAGAACGTCACCATCATGTCTTATGCCGCCAAGTTCGCCAGCGCCTTTTACGGCCCGTTCCGCGATGCGGTCGGCGCCAGTGGTGCGCTGAAGGGGGACAAGTTCACCTACCAGATCGACCCGGCCAACAGGCTGGCGGCGCTGGCCTGCGTCGAGCGTGACCTGATGGAAGGCGCCGACATGGTCATGGTCAAGCCCGGCCTGCCCTATCTCGACATGGTGCGCGAGGTCAAAGACCGCTTTGGCGCGCCGACCTTCGCCTACCAGGTGTCGGGCGAATACGCGATGATCGAGGCGGCGGCGGCCAATGGTTGGATCGCGGGCGACAAGGTGATGCTGGAAAGCCTGATGTCGTTCCGCCGCGCGGGCTGTGACGGGGTTCTGACCTATTTCGCCCCACGTGTCGCGCGCATCCTCAACGGGTAGCGGCGGATCGGCGGGATGCCGCCATGGATGGTGGTTTTGCGGGTGACAGGCGCAGCGCCTGAGCGTATCATGCCAGGCAATCTGCGGGCAGTCAGCGACCCGCATCCTTGAGGCAACCCGGCACGAGGCCCCCACCATGAGCAACCAGACCCGCCCCCTGACCCGTCGTCATTTCGTGATCACCGGCGCAGCGCTGCCGCTTTTGGCGGCCTGCGGCAATGGCATCAATTCGCGCGGCGCGCAGCGGGTCGATGCCCGCGTCGATGCCGCCGTTGATTTCATGTTCCGCGAAGTGCCCGGAACCGAGGAACTGTCCTTCAACGCCGCCGGCATGCTCGTCATGCCGCTGATCACCGAGGCGGGGTTCGGCCTTGGCGGGTCTTACGGACGCGGCGCGCTGCGCATCAACGGGGCGACCGTCGATTACTACTCGGCGGTGTCGGGCACCTTCGGCCTTGCAGATCGGCGCACAGCAATATGCCCATACGCTGTTCTTCATGACCGAGGAATCGCTGCAGGATTTCCGCACATCGCCCGGTTGGGCCATCGGCGGCGACGTGCGCTACGCGGTGATCGACCGGGGTGGCAGCCTCGGGATCGATTCCAACACCCTGACCGATCCGGTGATCGCCGTGATCTACGGCCAGGCGGGCCTGATCGTGGGCGCAACGCTGGACGGCACGCGCTATGGGCGCATCCTGCCCTGATCTTGGCCTGATCTTGCGCCACGCATCAGCTTGCATTTCCCGGGCCATGGGATAGCTACGCCCCACCCCACCGGGTTCGAGGTATCATGGCCCTTTTCGTTTACTGGCTGGTTCGTCTGGTATCGCTGGCCGTCGCATTGACGGTCGCGGTTGCATTGACCGCGTGGTGGATCGGGTCGCGGTCCATCCCCGATTACGAGGCGGACTGGGACGTGCCCGGGCTGACCGCGCCGGTGGAAATCGTGCGCGACACCGCCGCCGTGCCGCATATCTTTGGCGCCACCGATGCCGATGTCTATTATGGCCTGGGCCTGGCCCATGCCCAGGACCGGCTGTGGCAAATGCTGATGCTGCGCCGCACCGCGCAGGGGCGCTTGTCGGAACTGTTCGGGGAACCCACGCTCCAGATCGACGATCTGTTGCGCAGGCTGGATGTCTACACGCTGGCCTCTGCATCGGTTGATGCGCTTGCCCCCGACACCATCGCCGCGCTGGAGGCCTATTCGAACGGCGTCAACGCCTGGCTTGCGGCTGGTCGGATCCGAGGCCTTGGGCCGAGGTGCGCCGGAACTGTTCCTCTTCGCGCCCGAAATCTCGCCCTGGCGGCCTGCCGACAGCGTCGCGGTCAGTTTCATGATGGCGCTGCAACTGACGGGCCACCAGGATGAAGAGGTGTTGCGCGCCCGCCTGTCGCTGGCCCTGCCCGACCCCGACGGATTGCGCGACCTGATGCCCGATGCGCCGGGCGAGGGCGTGGCGGAACTGGCCGGGCTGACCGATTACCGGGGGCTGTTCGATGCGCCCCTGCCCCGCTTTGCCCAGGCCGAGCCCCTGCCGCGCAGCCCGCTGCATCCCAACGCGCTGGGACGGGGGCGCGCGGGCGCGTCCAATGTCTTTGCCGCCATACCGGCGCGCGCGGCCGCATCCGGGGCGCTTTTGGCCAATGATCCGCACCTGGGGCTGAGCGCGCCATCGATCTGGTACCTCGCGCGGCTGGACCTGGCATCGGGCGGGGTGATCGGCGCCACCATTCCCGGCATGCCGATCATCCTGGCAGGCCGCAACGACCGGCTCGCCTGGGGCATCACCTCGGCGTATCTCGATGACATCGACCTGTTCGTCGAACAGGTGAACCCCGAGAACCCCGAGCAATACCGCACGCCCGACGGCTGGGCCGAGTTCCGCACCGATCGCCGCGTGATCGACATCGCCGGGGCCGCACCGGTGACGATCACCCGGCGCTGGACGGAAAATGGCCCGGTCATTCCGGGCGTGCATTACAACGTGGGCGCGGTCACGCCCCCCGGCCATGTCATGAGCATGGGCTGGACCGCGCTGACGGGGGAAAACACCTCGATCCAGACCGGGTTTCGCCTGATGCAGGCCAGCACCATCGAAGAGGCGCTGGACGCGGGGCGCGATTTCGTGGCCCCGGCACAAAACCTGATGCTGGCCAGCGCCGATGGCCGCATCGCGATGCAGGTCATCGGCCACATGCCCTGGCGGTTGAACGCGCATCAGACCGAGGCGCGCATGCCCGCCCCCGGCTGGATCGAAGACAACCGCTGGCAGGGCGTGGCGCAGTATTTCGCCAACCCGAGCTTTGTCGACCCCGCAAGCGGCATCCTTGGCAATACCAACAACAAATCCGTCGACCGCGATTTCCCGCTGCATGTGTCGCACAGCTGGGGCGACACCCAGCGGATCACCCGCCTGTCGCGCCTGATGGATGCGCGCGAGGTGCACACCCGCGACAGTTTCATCGAGGCGCAGCTTGACACCGTATCGCCCGCCGCGCGCAACATCCTGCCCCTGGTGGCCCGCGATCTGTGGTTCACAGATGAAACCGCGGCCCCGGGCACGCCCGAACGCCGCAGGCAGCGCGCGCTGGCGCTTTTGGCGGATTGGAACGGCGAGATGAACGAACATCTGCCCGAGCCGCTGATCTATGCGGCCTGGATGCGCGAATTGCAGCAACGCCTGATCCGCGATGACATCGGCCCCTTGGCGGATGAATTCGTGCAGGTGGAACCGGTGTTCCTCGAACGGGTGTTCCGCGACATCGGCGGCGCGGGGCGCTGGTGCGACGTGGCCCCGTCAACGGCGGTTGAAACCTGCACCGATATCGCGCGCGCCGCGCTGGATGACGCGCTGCAATGGCTGGAAGACCGCTATGGCGCCGACCTGGAAAGCTGGCGCTGGGGCGCCGCCCATGAGGCCCGCCACGATCACCCGGTCCTGGGCCAGACCCGGCTGTTTTCCTGGATCACCAATATCCGCCAACCCACCTCGGGCGGGGATTTCACGCTCAACCGGGCGGCCACGCCCGGCACGCTGCCCGATCCGTTCCTGAACACCCATGCTGCGGGCTATCGCGGTGTCTATGATTTCGCCGATCCCGACAGTTCGGTTTTCGTCATCGCCACCGGCCAGTCGGGCAACCCCTTGTCACGTCATTACGATGACCTGGGCGAATTGTGGCGGCGGGGCGAATACATTCCCATGACGCTGGACCCCGACCTGGCGCGTGCCGGCAACATCGGCATCACGGTTTTGACACCCCGGCCGTGACGGTCGGCTTTTCCCCGCCGCGCGGCTGGGGTAACACAAGGCCCACAGCCTTCCCTTATGGACCCGGTCCCATGCCCCTGATCTATGACAGCCCCACCAGTTTCCTGGGTGCCGCGGAAAAACGAGTGTCGGTTTTCGGCATGTCCGGGCTTGGCAAGACCCGCCTGTCGGCGCTGTTGCGCGCGGCGGGTGACTGGTACCACTATTCCGTCGATTACCGCATCGGCACCGCCTACATGGGCGAACATATCAATGACAATCTCAAGCGGCAGGCGATGCAGGTGCCGCTTTTGGCGGAGCTGTTGAAATCGGATTCCATCTACATCGGGTCCAACATCAGTTTCGGCAACCTTGCGCCGCTGTCGACCTACCTGGGCAAGCCGGGCGATCCGGGCAAGGGCGGGCTGCCCTTCGATGAATACATGCGCCGCCAGGCCCTGCACCGGCGCGCGGAAATCAACGCCCTGCTGGATACGCCCAATTTCATCCACCGCGCCCGCGATCTTTATGGCTATCCGCATTTCGTGGCCGATACCGGCGGCTCGATCTGCGAGGTGGTGGATCCCGACAACCCCGCCGACGAGGTGCTGACCGCCCTGTCGGACAACAGCCTGATGGTCTGGATCGAAGGCCCCGAAAGCCATACCGACGAATTGATCCGGCGCTTTGAACGCGACCCCAAGCCGATGTATTACAAGCCGGAATTCCTGTTGCCCTTGTGGCAGGCATGGCTGGACGACCAAGGCGTCACCGCCCAGACCGCCGATCCCAACGCCTTTGTGCGCCATGCCTATCGCCGCGCCATGGCGCATCGGGCGCCGCTGTATGCCGCGATGGCGCGCAACTGGGGCGTCACCGTCACCGCCGCCGAGGTAGAGGCGGTGCGCGATGCGCAAGACGCCGTGGCGCTTGTGGCCGCAAGCCTTGGCAGACCGCCCGCCAGCGCCTAAGTCGCCCGTCACGACAAGGATACCCCACGACATGCCGATCAGACTGCCCACATCCCTGCCCGCCTTTTCCATCCTCAAGCGCGAGGGTGTGCAAGTCATGGGCGCGGATGCGGCGGACCGGCAGGATATCCGCCCGCTGCGCATCGGCCTGCTGAACCTGATGCCGAAGAAGATCCAGACCGAAACGCAATTCGCGCGGCTGATCGGGGCCTCGCCGTTGCAGGTGGAACTGTCGCTGATCCGCATGACCGATCACGAAAGCCGAAACACCGCGTCCGAACACATGGAAGCCTTTTACCGCCCCTTTGCAGAGGTCGCGGCCACGGGCGAAAAATTCGACGGGCTGATCATCACCGGCGCGCCGATCGAACATCTGCCCTTCGAGGCGGTGACCTATTGGGATGAATTGCAACGGGTGTTCGACTGGACCCGGACCCATGTGCATTCCACCTTTGGCGTGTGCTGGGGCGGGATGGCGATGATCAACCATTTCCACGGCGTGCAAAAACATGTGCTGGACGCCAAGGCCTTTGGGTGTTTCCAGCACCGGGTGCTGGATGCGGCATCGCCCTATCTGCGCGGGTTTTCGGATGATTTCGTCATCCCCGTCAGCCGCTGGACCGAGATGAAACAGGCCGAGATCGACGCCGCACCGGGGTTGAAGACGCTGTTGGCCTCGGACGAGGTTGGCCCCTGCCTGGTCGAGGATGCGGCGCATCGCGCGCTCTATATCTTCAATCATTTCGAATATGACAGCGACACGCTGAAACAGGAATATGACCGCGATGCCGCCAATGGCACGCCGGTCAGGGTTCCGCGCAACTATTATCCCGATGATGACCCGCTGCGCGCGCCGATGAACCATTGGCGCAGCCATGCCCATCTGCTGTACGGCAACTGGGTGGCCGAGGTCTATCTGACCACCCCCTTCGACATGGATGACATCGGACAGCGATCGACCGATTGGCGCACATGAAGCTTGGCCTGATCTTGCTGGCGCTGATCGCGGTGGCCTGGGCCGTGACCCTTGTAAAGGCCGCCCGCGTCGAGGCCCGTGCGCAGGCCGATTTCCCCCCGCTTGGGCAATTCGTGACCCTGGGCGGCGCAAGGCTCCATCTGTACCAGACAGGCCAGGGCCCCGACATCGTGCTGATCCATGGCGCCAGCGGCAACATGCGCGATTTCACCTTCGACCTGGTCGGCCGCCTGGCCGATCGCTACCGCGTGACGGTGGTGGACCGGCCCGGCCTTGGCCATTCCGACCGGCTTGACCGCGACGGGGCCACGATCTTTGAACAGGCCGATGTGCTGGTACGCGCCGTGGCGCAGCTGGGTGTGACACGGCCATTGGTTCTGGGCCATTCCTATGGCGGCGCCGTGGCGCTGGCCTGGGCCACCCGCCACCCCGAAGCGACCGCCGGGCTGATCGTGCTGGCGGGCGCGTCCAACCCCTGGGATGCGCCGCTTTCGACCTATTACCGGGTCTTGTCGCACCCGGTCGGGCAATGGCTGGCGGTGCCGGCCCTGACGGCCTGGCTGCCCGAGCCCGTGGTGACCGATACCATCGCCCAGATCTTTGCGCCGCAGGACACGCCGCAAGGCTATGGCGCCTACATCGGCGCGGGCCTGTCGCTGCAGCGGCGCGCCCTGCGCGAAAACGCGCTGCAACGCGCGGGTCTGCTGGAGGAAATCCGCCAGATGGTGCCCGATTACGCCGCGATCACGGCGCCGGTCGAAATCCTGCACGGGTCCGCCGATACGACCGTCTGGCCCCAGATCCATGCGCAGCCCCTGGCCCGCCAGATCGACGGGGCGAACCTGGTGATCCTCGAAGGCATCGGCCATTCGCCCCATCACGCCGACCCGCAAACGGTGATCGCCGCCATCGACCGGGCGGCGGCAGCGGCAGGCCCAGGGGCGGCATTGCGCTGATCCCTGTCAGCGCCTAATGTCAAACCCTGTAACATTTCAGGCAAAGGCGGCCCCCGCATGAGCGTTCCCTTCGTTGGCGAGATCACCGATTTCTTCGAAAATCACGCCCCGTCCGATGTGCGGGCGGCGATCCGCGATGCCACGAAAGACAGCGTTCTGAGCGACAGCTTTCCCTACCGGCACCGCATGGACAAGGACGCCTATGAAAGCGACCTGGCCGCGCTCCAGATCGAACTGGTCAAATGCCATGCCTGGGTGCGCGACAGCGGCCAGCGCATCGCGGTGGTGTTCGAAGGCCGCGATGCCGCCGGCAAGGGGGGCTGCATTTCCCGGGTGCGCCAGAACCTGAACCCGCGCGTGGCAGGCGTTGTGGCGCTGACCAAACCGACCGAACGCGAAGCCGCGCAATGGTATTTCCAACGCTACATCCACCACCTGCCCGCAGGCGGCGAGATCCGGCTGTTCGACCGCAGCTGGTACAACCGGGGCGTCGTGGAACATGTCTTCGGCTTTTGCACCCCGGACCAGCGCGCGATGTTCTTTCGGCAATTGCCCGATTTCGAACGGATGCTGGTCGATGACGGCATCCACCTGGTCAAGATCTGGCTGAATGTCGGCCGCGCCGAACAGCTCCGCCGCTTTCTCGACCGCGAAAGCGACCCGCTCAAGCAATGGAAGCTGAGCTGGATCGATGTCGAGGGGCTGAAACGTTGGGATGCCTATTCGGACGCCATCGCGCAGACCCTGTCGCTGGGCCATAGCGCCCATGCGCCCTGGACGGTGATCCGGTCCGATGACAAGCGGCGCGCGCGGCTGGCGGTGATCCGCGCGATCCTGTGCGACATCGCCTATGACGACAAGGACGACGCCTTGGTGGGCCGCCCCGATCCGCTGATCTGCGGTGGGCCAGAGATGTGGACCGACCATTCCAGCCCCCTGCCTGCCGCCGCGCGATGACAAAACGCGGCTATCATCACGGCAATCTGAAACAGGCCCTGGTCGATGCCGCGCTGCATCTGATCGAGCAACAGGGGCCGACCGGTTTCACCCTGTCGGAGGCCGCAAAGACCGCCGGGGTGACACCCGCCGCCGTCTACCGCCATTTCGAGGGCCGCGACCAGTTGATCGCGGAATGCGCCCACCAGGGCCACGAGATTTTCGCCGATCTGATGGATCACGCCTATGCCGATGGCCAGCCCTCGGCGCTGGCCGCCTTCGAGGCGACAGGCCGGGCCTACCTGGCCTTTGCGCGGCGGTATCCGGGACATTACATGGCGATGTTCGAAAGCGGCACGGCGGTGAATGCGACACCCGATCTCGCCGCCGCCGCCGCCCGGTCGCGCGCGGTTCTGGAACGCGCGGCCGAGGCGCTGTCGCAGCACATCCCGCCCGGGAAACGCCCGCCGCCTGCGATGTTTTCCGCCCATATCTGGGCGATGAGCCACGGGGTGGTGGAATTGTTCGCCCGTGGCCGGCCCGGCGCGCAATCGCCCTTTTCGCCCGAAGACCTGTTGGAGGCGGGCATCGGCATCTACCTGCGCGGTCTTGGCCTGATCCGGCCCGACACCTAGGCAAGACTTGGGGGCTTTGCCCCCAAACCCCCAGGATATTTGAAAAACAGAGAAGCGGGGCGCGCTACCGGCTGCGAAACAGCCCGCCCAGAACGCCACGCACCAGCGCCCGGCCCGATTGCGTGCCCAATTGGCGCGCAAAGCTTTTGGCGAAGGCCGCGCCGACGCTGTCGGACCGGGATCGCGACGGGCCTGCGGCAGCGGCACCCCCAGCGCTGTAGCGCCGCGCGCTGTTGAACTCGCGGGTCTCCGGGACCGGGCCCGGGTCGGCCGCGGCGCGGGCGGCGGTATCGGCGCGGGCTTGCAGGATTTCAAAGGCGCTTTCGCGGTCAAGCCGGGTGTCATATTTGCCCGCCAGCGGCGAGGCGGCGATCAGGGCCGCCCGCGCGGCAGGCTCGATGGGCCCCAGATGCGAAGACGGGGGGCGGATCAGCGTGCGTTCGGCCATGCCGGGCACGCCCTTGGCTTCCAGCATCGAGGTGACGGCCTCGCCGGTGCCGACCTCGCGGATCGCATCCTCGAGGTTCAGGCGCGGGTTGTCGCGGTAATTCTGCGCCGCCTGTGCCAGGTCGCGCCTGTCCTTGGCGGTGAAGGCGCGCAGCGCATGCTGCACCCGGTTGCCAAGCTGGCCAAGGATATCATCGGGCACATCGGCGGGGTTCTGGGTGACGAAAAAGACCCCCACCCCCTTGGACCGGATCAGGCGCGCGACCTGTTCCACCTTGTCGACAAGAGCCTTGGGCGCATCGTCGAACAACAGGTGCGCCTCGTCGAAGAAGAACACCAGCCTGGGCTTGTCGGGGTTGCCCACCTCGGGCAGGGTTTCGAACAGTTCGGACAAGAGCCAGAGCAGGAAGGTCGCGTAAAGCCGTGGCGATTGCATCAGCCGGTCGGCGGCCAGGATGTTGATCCGGCCCGCGCCCTGCGCATCGGTCAGGAAAAGATCGGCCAGATCCAGCGCCGGTTCCCCGAAGAGATGATCGCCGCCCTGCCCTTCCAGCACCAGAAGCCGCCGCTGGATCGCCCCGATCGAGGCGGGCGCGATATTGCCATAGCGCATCCCGAGATCGGCGCGCGTTTCACCCACGACATGCAAAAGCGCTTGCAGATCCTTGAGAGTCGGATTCAAAACTCATCATTGTATTTCAGTTCCTTGCGAGATGCCGCGTTACGCGTCTAATGTGTGCGATAAGGATCCAAGCTTCAGCGCTGGCGATGGATTTCTCCCAGTCTTTCGACAGGCGCCGACATCGGTTCAGCCAAGCAAAGGTGCGCTCGACGACCCACCGTCGTGGCAGCACTTCAAAGCCCTCCGCGGTGTCGGAGCGCTTGACGATCTGGACGGTCCATCGGCCGAGGGCTTTTAGCGCATCCCGTAGCTTGGGCCCTGCATACCCGCCGTCAGCGAATACGTGCCGCAATGATGGGTAGCGTGCGGCGATAGCTTTCAACACATCCGGCGCGCCATCCCGATCCTGAATTCCGGCGCTATGGACCACCAAGCTCAGCAGTAATCCTACCGTGTCGGTTACGATGTGGCGCTTGCGGCCCTTGATCTTTTGCCTGCATCATAGCCGCTAACCCCTCCACTTTCAGTGGTTTTCACACTCTGGCTATCGATAACCCCGGCTGTTGGCTGGGCTTTACGGCCCTCAGCCAATCGCGCGGCTTCGACCAGCTGGCGGTTCATATCATCAAGCAAGCCGTTATCACGCCACGTGTAGAAATAACCCCGCACCGTCGACACCGGCGGAAAGTCGTTGGGCAACATGCGCCACTGGCATCCGGTCGTTGCGATGTAGAGGATTGCGTCGAAGACGTCGCGCAAATCTGTCGTGCGTGGTCTGCCGGTTGTCTTGGGTGGCGGCATCAAAGGCGCTATCAACGACCATTCTGCGTCAGTCATATCGCTTGCGTATCTGCCGCCTTTTCGGTCATGTTGGCGACGGGTGAGTTCGGTCCAGGCCATTGGGGTCTCCGTTCAGCTTCATAACCGAACAGAATCACAACCTGCTGAACTCACTCAACTACTTTTAAATCGGGCTCTCAGCTCGACTTTGTACATTTT
>JAGYJU010000020.1 GCA_018401965.1 Roseicyclus sp. | reverse complement strand
CCACCACGAACAGGCCGGCTGTCCAGAACAGCCCAAAGCCCATGGTCGTCACGATGGCCCAGAGCTTGCGATCCCGCGTTGCGGCCCCGCGCGCGAAATCCGGCGTGCCGATGTTGGGCTGCTGCAAATTGTCCAGTGCCATGATGGTCCGTCCCTGTTGAGGCGCAGACTGGCCGCGCAAGCCCAGAGTGCCGGGAAATTTCCCGTCCGTCAGCCCTTATTTTCCGTGTTACGCCCATCGCCCGTCACACCCGTTCGATAATCTTCTCGCCGAACAGGCCCTGCGGCCGGAACACGAGAAACAGGAGCGCGAGAACATAGGCAAACCAGTTTTCGGTCGCCCCGCCGATCATCGGGCCGATGGCAAATTCGAACAGCGCCTCGCCGACGCCGATGATCAGCCCACCGATGATGGCGCCGGGGATCGACGTGAACCCGCCCAGCATCAGCACCGGCAAGGCCTTGAGCGCGATGAGTGACAGTGAAAACTGCACCCCCGATTTCGACCCCCACATGATGCCCGCCACCAAGGCCACGATCCCCGCCAGCGACCAGACCAGAACCCAGACGTAATTGAGCGAGATCCCGACACTCAGCGCCGCCTGGTGGTCATCGGCCACGGCGCGCATCGCGCGGCCGTTCTTGGTGTATTGCGAATAGGCGATGAGGCCCGCCACCAGAACCCCCGCGATGATCGCCGCCGAGATATCCAGTTTGTCGATGAAGAACCCGTAGCCCACCAGCTCGAAGGTGGCCGCGTCGATCCAATCGTTGATCCCCTGCGGCAGGCCCACATCCATGTTGCGGATTTCCGACCCCCACATCAGGTCGCTGACCCCTTCCAGGAAATAGGCCAGGCCAATGGTGGCCATGAACAGGATGATCGGTTCCTGGCCGACCAGGTGCTTGAACACGAATTTCTGCACCAGGAGCGCGAACCCGATCATCACCACCACGGTCAGCGCGATGGCCAAAAGCGCGGGCACCTCCCAGCCGAAATAATGGATGTCGGTGCCGAAAATCTCGTTGATCAGATGGCCAAATGGCACGCGCCCCTGCTGAATGCCCACCAAGGTCATCGCCGCGAACAAGGCCATGACGCCTTGCGCATAGTTGAAGATGCCGGACGCCTTGAAGATCAACACAAAGCCAAGTGCCACAAGGGCATACATCACCCCGTTCAGCAGGCCGTTCAGCGTGACCTCCATCGCGAAAATCAGTTGGTCGGGCATGCGCGGCCTCCCTTGCTGGGCATCGGGCGGGGAAAACGGGGATCAGTCATGGGCGACCCCCAGATAGGCATCGATCACTTCCTGGTTGGTGCGCACCTCGTCGGGGGTGCCATCGCCGATCTTGCGGCCGTAATCCATCACCACCACGCGGTCCGACAGGTCCATGACCACGCCCATATCGTGTTCGATCAGCACGATGGTCGTGCCGAATTCATCGTTCACATCAAGGATGAAGCGGCTCATGTCCTCCTTCTCCTCGACGTTCATCCCCGCCATCGGTTCATCGAGCAGCAGGATCGAGGGTTCGGCCACCAAGGCGCGGGCCAGTTCCACCCGCTTTTTCAACCCGTAGGGCAGACGCCCCACCGGGGTTTTGCGGATGTTCTGGATTTGCAGGAAATCGATGATTTCCTCTGCCTTTTGCCTGTTCGCCACCTCTTCGCGCTGCGCACGACCCCACCAGAACGCCTGATCCAGAAGGCTGGCCTTCATGTGGTTCAGCCGCCCGGTCATCACGTTGTCGAGCACGCTCATGCCATCGAACAGCGCAATGTTCTGGAAGGTGCGCGCGATACCCTGCCGCGCCACCTGGAACGGCTTCATCGGCGGGCGCTTTTGGCCACGATAGATCACCTCGCCCTCTTGCGGGTTGTAGAACCCCGAGATGACGTTGAGCATCGAGGATTTGCCCGCGCCGTTCGGCCCGATGATCGCGCGGATTTCGGCCTTCGCGGATGTCGAAGCTGATGTCCTTGATCGCCACCACCCCGCCAAAACGCAGCGTGATGTTGCGCATCTCCATCACCACGCCGCCAATCGTGCGGCCATCGGCGGTGACGGTTTTCTGGTCTGCGCCATCAAGCATGTACTTGGCCCTTTCCCGTGCGCCTTGGGGTCATTCCGCGGCCACCTGTGTCTGCCCCGCCAGCCCCACGGTGGCGGCATCACGGATCGCCAGCGTTGCGCTGATGCGGCCCTTGCGCCCGTCTTCGTAGGTGACTTCGGTTTCGGTGTATTGTTCCGGCTTGCCGGAATAGAGCGCTTCGATCAGGTCACTGAATTTCTCTTCGATGATCCGGCGGCGCACCTTGCGGGTGCGGGTCAATTCCCCGTCATCGGCGTCCAGTTCCTTGTGCAGGATCAAGAAGCGGTGCACCTGGCACCCCGACAACATGGCATCGACCGCAACGCTTTGGTTCACCTCTTCGACATGGGATTGGATCATGTCCAGAACGCGCGGGTGGCCCGCCAGTTCCTGGTAGGACGCATAGGCGATATTGTTGCGTTCGGCCCAGTTCCCCACCGCCGTCAGGTCGATGTTGATAAAGGCCGTGCACATGTCGCGCCCGTTGCCGAACACCACCGCTTCCAGGATGTTGGGAAAGAATTTCAGCTTGTTTTCGACATACTTGGGCGCGAACAACCGGCCATCGGCCATCTTGCCCACATCCTTGGCGCGGTCGATGATCCGCAGATGACCGGTGCCGTCCTCGATGAAACCGGCATCGCCCGTGGCCACCCAGCCCTCGGCATCCTTGGTCGAGGCGGTGCTTTCGGGGTTCTTGTAATATTCCACGAAAACGCCGGGGCTTCGGTAATAGACCTCGCCATTCTCGGCGATGCGGATTTCGACGCCGGGCGAGGGCACGCCAACGGTATCGGGCCGCACCTCGTGGTCAGGTTGCTGGGTGATGAAAACGCTTGCCTCGGTTTGGCCGTAGAGCTGTTTCAGGTTGATCCCGAGCGCGCGGTAGAAATCGAAAATCTCGGGCCCGATCGCTTCACCGGCGGTATAGCCCACGCGGATGCGGCTCATGCCGAGCGTGTTTTTCAGCGGCCCGATGATCATCAGGTTGCCAAGCTGATAGATCAGCCGATCCAGCGCACCGACCGGCTTGCCATCCAGCATCTTCGGCCCAACCACCTTGGCGTGGCGCAAGAAATAATCGAACAGCCGCCGCTTGATCGCGCCGGCATCTTCCATCCGGATCATCACCGAGGTCAGCAGCGTTTCGAACACGCGCGGCGGCGCGAAATAATAGGTCGGCCCGATTTCGCGCAGATCGGTCAGCAGGGTTTCCGCGCTTTCGGGGCAGTTGACGCAAAAGCCCGTCCAGTAGGCCTGGCCGATTGAAAAGATGAAATCGCCCACCCAGGCCATCGGCAGATAGGCCAGCACCTCGTCATCGGGGCGCAAAGTATCGAATTCCGCCGAGGCCTTGGCCGTCATGATGATGTTGCGGTTCGACAAGACCACGCCCTTGGGCTTGCCGGTGGTGCCGCTGGTATAGAGCATCACGCAGGTCGCGTCGAAATCCAGCTCTGCCTCGCGAGCAGCCAGTTCCTTGGCCAGGCGGTCGCGGGCCGCGCGACCCTCGGCCTGCACGCTGGCCAGCGAATGCAGCTTGGTGTGATCGTATTTCCGCAGGCCCCGCGCATCTTGGTAAATGATATGCTCGATCTGCGGCACACGTTCCTGCACCTCGAGCACCTTGTCGACCTGTTCCTGGTCGCCACAGATGACGAAGCGCGCAAAGCAATGTTCCAGCACATAGGCCATCTCTTCGGCGACCGCGTCCTGATAGAGCGGCACGGGCACCGCGCCCACCTTTTGCGCCGCCACCATCGACCAGTACAGCGCCGGGCGATTGCGGCCGATTACGGCCACATGATCGCCCCGGTTGACCCCAAGCGCCAGCAACCCGCCCGCGATCGCGTCGATTTCTTCCGCCACCTCGGCCCAGGTCCAGCTTTGCCAGATGCCGAATTCTTTTTCGCGGTAGGCGGCTTTCGATCCGAACTGTGCCGCGTTGCGCGCCAAGAGCGCAGGCACGGATTGCGGAACGCCCACGGGCGCGTCTGTCTGGTTCAACACGTATCCTCCCTGCACCGGGCTCGTCTCCCGGCGTTCACGGCATCGCCTTCTGTGGGCCGCACATCCGCGCCTCCACCGTGACACATAATGGAAGGGGGTCAAGTTTTGCTGCAGTTTTGCGTAAACCTTTCGAATTGTTTCAAACGCAACCCAATCCTTGACGGACCACGCTTGCACAGGCAGCGATACAGGACACAAGGGGAAGGTCATGGCACCACGCAGCGGCACAGATCACCTGACACGGGCAGGGCTGAACCTGATTCAGCAGGCATTGTCGATCTATGACGCCGATCTGCGACTGGCGGTGTGCAATCGTCCGTTCCAGACGATGTTCAACCTGCCAGAGGCGCTGGTGACCCCCGGCGCGCCCTTCCGCGACACGATCAGATACCTGGTGGAAACCGGTGAATACGGCGATATCGACGACATCGACGGGTTCGTGCGCACCCGCGTGGACCAGGCCCGCGCCTTTCAACCCCATTACATGGAACGCCGCCGCGCCAATGGCAGAACGATCAGCGTCGAAGGCTCGCCCTTGCCGGAAGGTGGCTGGGTCACGGTCTACACCGACATCACTGCCATCAAGCGCCAGGAAGAATTGCTGCGCGCCCGGTCCGAGGAATTGTCCGACCAGGTCCTGACCCATGCCGAAGACCTGGCCGCCACCAACCGCGCGCTGGCCGCCACCATCGCCCAGCTGCAGGAAGCCAAGGCCGAACTGACCGAGATGGAGGCGCGAATCCGCCTGACCACCGAAATGACGCCGGCCCATATCGCCCGCGTCGATCGCGATGGCGTCTACACCTATACCAACCGGCGGCTGTCATCGCTCTTGCCGGGGCGGCAAAGCGATATCGTCGGCCTGAGTTTCGAACAGGCGCTCGGCGCGCACACCGCCGCGCGGCTCCGGCCCAATCTCGACCGGGCGCTGATGGGCGAGGCCAGCGTGCTGGAATTCACCGAAACCGACACGGGCCGCCGCATCCGCACCGCCTTTACCCCCGACCAGCTTGGGCCGGGCGACCCGATCACCGGCGTCTACCTGTTGTCGACCGACCTGACGCAGGAAACACAGGCCCGCACGGCGCTGGCCCAGACCGGCAAGCGCGAATTGGCCGCGCAACTGACCAGCGGGCTGGCGCATGATTTCGCCAATCTCCTGACCATCATCCTTGGGCTTCAGGGCAAGCTGGACCGGATGCCCTTGCCCATCGGCGCACATGAACTGACCGGGGCGACCAAGGCGGCGGCGCGGCGCGGTGGCGACCTTCTCAACAAGATCGCACGCATGTCAGGCCCCCATGACATGCGTGAAGCCCCCACCGTGCTGGCCGATTTCCTGTCGACGCTGGCGCCCCTGGCGCGCGCCACCCTGCCACAGGGCATCAGCCTGCGGATCGAGAATACCGTGACCGCCCCGGCGCTCATGCTTGACCCGGGAAGCCTGCAAGACAGCCTGCTCAACCTCGTGCTGAATGCGCGCGACGCCATTGCGACCGTCCCCGGCCAGGGCGGCCAGATCACCCTGCGCCTTGTATCCGTGCGTGAAACATGGCTCGACATCACCGTGACCGATAGCGGCCCCGGCTTCAGCGAAACCGCGCTGACCCATGCGCTTGACCCGTTTTTCACCACCAAGGGCGATGCCGGATCCGGGCTAGGGCTGTCGATGGTCTATGACCTGACCAAGCTGTCCGGCGGGCAGGTGCGCCTGGGCAATGCCGATGCGGGCGGCGCCTGTGTCACGCTGCGGCTGCCGCTGCGCCCCGCCCAGGCCGAGGCGCGGCCACGCCTCGTGCTCCTGGTCGAGGATACCGCCGAAATCCGCGCCGCCGTGCGCGACGGGCTGACCGGGCTGGGCCACCAGGTGATCGAAGCCACGACCGCCACCGAGGCGCTGACCCTTGCCGATATCCCCGGCATCGACTGGGTCTTGTCCGACATCCGGCTTGGCCCCGAGGATGGCGTTACGCTTCTCGACCGAATCGCTTCGAAACACCCGACCCTGCATCTTGCGCTGATGACCTCGCTGCCCGCCAGCGACCCGCGCCGCACGGCCGGGGCGCGGCGCTGGCCGGTGCTGCCAAAACCCGTCGATGCGACGGCGCTCCATACCTTGTTCGCCCGCGAGGCCGCAGCATGACCGCGCCGCTTGTCGCCATCCTCGATGATGAACCGCAAATTCGCGCGCTCTTGTCTGACACCTTGAACGAGGCCGGGTTTCGCACCGCCACCTATGGTCGCGCCTCCGATTTCGAAGCGGCGCTGGCGCGGTCCACCCCCGATGTCTGCCTTGTCGACCTGGGCCTGCCCGACCGCGACGGGCTGGCGCTGGTGCACCGCCTCGCGCTCGAATCAGGGGCCGCGATCATCATCATCTCGGGCCGCGCGCAGGTGCAGGACCGGGTGACCGGGCTAGAGCTCGGGGCCGATGATTACATCATCAAACCCTTCGACCCCGCCGAGGTGGTGGCCCGCATCCGCGCCCGGCTGCGATCCCCAAAGACCACGGGTCAAACCCATGACAGCGCGCGGTTCAACGGCTGGACCGCGCATTTCGACCGCTACATCCTGACCGCCACCGATGGGTCGGAAACCAGCTTTTCCCATGCCGAGGGCGAAGTTCTGCGCCTGTTTCTCGATGCGCCCAATCGCCTGATTTCACGCCAGCAGATGCAAGAAAGCCTTGGCGGCGCCGCGGGCGAAAGCTTTGACCGGGCCATGGACGTGCGCATTTCCCGCCTGCGCACCAAGCTGCGCGAAGACCCGAAAAACCCCCGCCTGATCAAGACGATCTACGGCGCGGGCTACATCTTCCTGGGCGATGTGACCTGGGGGTGAACGCTGTCTCAAGCTGCCCGACCAAAGACTTCTTCACGATGGTAGCGCAGATAATCGGGATGGGGATGATCCCGCCGGGATTTCGGCAGGATCAGCTTCCGACCAGGATGGATCAACCGCTCAACTGTGGCCACGTCTACCTTGTTGTGCGATACGAGAATACTGTGATCCTCAGCGATAGAAATCAATCCGCGATCAAACATCCAGTGAAGCGTTCCGGACAATGCCAAGCCGTTCGGCACGATATCCGGACCGTTGTCGCCAATGGGACGGATGTGTGCTGCCTGCACCTCAGCCCGACCCCCACCATTGCGCAGACTTAGCCCCGAGATGGCGCAGACACCGCCGTAAGCTGCTTTTACCATCCGCGCAAAAGCCGCATCACGATAGGCGCGATCCGACAGCAACCGTACCCGCCCAACCGCCAACGGGGCATCGCCATATTGAGCTTGGCTTTCAGCGAATCCTACGACGGGGCTGCGCGGCAGGGCATTGGGACCTTCGGTCTCGGCCAAACCGGCCTCAACAATAGCCAAAAATTCAATTGGAGTGATACGGCGCACCGCAGACGTATTGAGACCTCCAGAATAGGGTCGCCCATCAGCGCCCATCAGCCTGCGTTCAAAAGTCAGCCCTTGCTTGTCCAAGCGAGGAACAAGCGTCTCGAATTGCAACAGCATACCCGGATCAAGCTCTGCAAAATACCAGCCGTCGCGCTTTGGGTCATCGACGACATCCACTACCTTTTGAACACTGACGTACCCAAACGCCCCTGAGATATGCCCAAAAGTTGATGGTGTGGATGCCTTCAGGTGGCGGCATCCACACCATCAACTTTCGGGCATAACTCACGCCCCTTGCTTGCTTTCATAAAAGACAACCCAATCGCCAACGGTCTCACGCACCATGTTCACGTAGGTCGATGGGAAATTATATCTTATACCGAGGTCACCCCAAGACCCGAAATTTGTCGTGATTGACGACCCTGAAATTATCGGACACCTGATCGCGGAAGGTTTGCCATTCGTTGGGTAGGGTTTCTCGAAAGAACCGCAGGACCGCATCCGCGAACTGCTTTTGCGTTGGGTAGTAGTGATTATGAGTGACGTATTGGTGCATGACCGCCCATAATCGTTCAATCGGGTTCAGGTGGGGGCAATAGGGCGGCAGCTGGATAAGTCGTATGCGGCACTCTGGTCGTTTGAGGAATTCGCGAACGTCTGGGCCCTTATGGTAAGCCGCATTATCCCAGATGACATGGGACTATCCTGAATTTTGTGCGCTGACGTTGTAACTGCTCGAAGAGGAGACCCACGTATGAGCATTGATAAAGACCTGCTGGACCGACTGATGGAAGGGCGCACGCCTGGCGATCTGTTTGGCAAGACCGGCATCTTGGCGGAACTGACCAAGGCGCTGGCGGAACGTGCGCTGAGCACGGAGCTGGACGTCCATCTCAATGAAGAGCGCGTAGAGGATGTGCCTGAGGGCCAGAACCAGGCCCCCAATCGGCGCAATGGCAGCAGTCAGAAGACGGTGACCACCGACAGCGGCAAGGTGGTTCTGGACATCCCCCGCGACCGCAACGGGACCTTCGATCCGATGCTGATCGCCAAGTATCAGCGCCGCTTTCCCGAGTTCGACCGCAAGATCGTCAGCATGTATGCCCGGGGCATGACGACCCGCGAGATCCAGGGGCATATCGAGGAAATCTACGGCGTCGAGGCCTCGCCCAGCCTGATTTCCGCGATCACCGACGCAGTCATGGAGGAGGTCACCGCCTGGCAGAACCGCCCTTTGGAGCCCTGCTATCCGATCGTCTTCATGGACGCGATCCGGGTCAATATCCGCAGCGACGGGGCGGTCTCGAACAAGGCTGTCTTCGTGGCCCTCGCGGTGCTGCCCGACGGCACGCGGGACGTTCTGGGCCTGTGGTTTCAGGCCAATGAGGGCGCGAAGTTCTGGGCCAAGGTTCTCAGCGACCTGCGCAACCGAGGCGTCCAGGACATCCTCATCGCCGTCGTGGACGGGCTGAAGGGGTTCCCGCAGGCCATCGAGGCTGCCTTTCCCCAGACGCGTGTTCAGACCTGCATCGTCCACCTGCTGCGCCATTCCATGAACTTCGCCAGCTATAAGGACCGCAAAGCCGTCGCCACCGCCCTCAAGGCGATCTACACGGCCGTGGACGCCAAAGCGGCAGAACTGGCTCTGGCTGAGTTCGAGGACAGTGATCTGGCCAGGCGGTATCCGGCGATCGCGCCGAGCTGGCGCCGGGCCTGGAACGAGGTCATCCCATTCCTCGATTATCCGCCTGAGGTCCGAAGGCTGATCTACACCACCAATGCGATTGAGGCGCTGAACTCGAAGATCCGGCGCGCCGTCCGCACTCGGGGCCACTTCCCCAGCGACGACGCGGCGGCGAAATTGATCTATCTGGCGCTCAATGCTACATCAGCCGAATGGAAGCGCTCGGTTCGCGAATGGCACGCTGTCAGATCTCAGCTCGCCATCATGTTCGAAGACCGCTTCCCGATGGCGTAAGAAGACGCGTCACGCACAAAATTCGGCACAGTCTCGATGACATAGATGATCCGCGAGAGAGGATTGCGAGCCTCAATCTTGGCGAGAAGCTGCGCTGCACTCACCCCGTCTACGGTGGTCGGCTCGACAAAGGGCGCGTCAAAACTCTCAAGATTGAGCGCACCATGGATGTTCACGCGCCCGCGCCCTGCGGTGGTTGTCACGGCGGGGTTTGAACCTGCCTTGACCCAGCCATACGCGGGTTTGGTCTGATATTCAGGATGCACCGCGTCTGCAAAATACACCGCTTCATCCGCGCCCAACTCGTTCAGCAGCCGCTCGTACAGGGCAATGAATTCGGCTTGCTTCTCTTCAGGTGCAACGCGCGGCAGCCCTTTCGGCTTTCTGTACTCATAGCCCAGCCGAGACAAAAGCTTGATGCAGCCCGAGTGGGAGTAGTCCACGCCGTACTGTCCCGCGATATGCGCCCTGATCTCCACTGTCGATCGACAGAAGCGTTCGTCCAGCCACGCGCATAGCTCCGCCTCTTGTGTCAACGTCATGCGGGACTGACCGCCCTTCCAACCGTCGGTGGAAAGCGCGTCCCAGCCGCCTTCACGGTAGGTCTTGTGCCAGCCGCGAATGGTGTCGTCGTCCAGGTAGAGAAATTTTGCGATCTGCATGCAGTTTTCACCATCATCGAGCAGAAGGATCGCATTCGCACGACGCGCAATACCGTGATCTTCGCGCTGGCTACGCACGCAAACCTCAAGTTCACGTCGCTCTGCAGAGGAAAGAAAACCGGGACGGATCATGCGCTTACTTGAGTCGATCGCTAGAGACGCGTCAATCCCGGAAAGTTCGGGTGTTCCGTGACTCCGAGTATAGACCAGGAAGGTCATCGTAAATAGAATCCGGATTCTGGATAAAGACCGCGTGTGCCATGGCGGAAGGTTGCCGACGAGTTGTCTCAAAGGCAAGTACCGGGTCTTTTCAGTATCACCCCAGCCGCGCCGCCGCCTCTGCCAGAACCCGCAGGCCCGTCACCAGGTCATCTTCGGCAGTGTCTTCCTCGAAGGCATGGGAAATGCCGCCGATGGAAGGCACGAAGACCATGCCCACCGGCATCAGCCCGGCCAGGTTCGAGGCATCATGCAGCGCGCCCGAGGGCATCGCCCGCCAGCGCCCCGGTGCCACCGTTTCGGCAGCGGCAGACAGCGCCGCCTGCATCGCCGCATCCATCGGCATCGGAGCAAGATCATGGCGCAACCGTGCCACCGACACCTCGCAGCCGGTGTCCGCCGCCACATCGGCCAGCAATTCGGTGATCGCCGCTTCCATCCGGTCCAGCCGGCCCGCATCGATGTCGCGCCATTGCAGCGAAAATTCCGCCCGTCCCGGCACCACCGACGACGCGCCGGGGTGCAGCACGATATGCCCGATGGTCCAGACCGATTGCGGCGTCACGATCCCCGCGAATCGATCAGGTAGCGCGGTTGCGATCTTTGCGGCGGCGCCAAAGGCATCGCGCCGATGCGCCATCGGCGTGGTGCCCGCGTGGTTCTGTTGCCCGCGCACCGTGACATGCAGCTGCCGCAACCCGACAATGCCGGTGACAACCCCGATCGCCTCGCCGGCCTGATCCAGCACCGGCCCCTGTTCGATATGCATTTCCAGAAAACCGCTAAAGCGGCCCGGGTCTACGAAATCGCCCGCCCGCGCGCCCAGCGCCGCGCGCGCCTGCGCAAAGCGGGTGCCATCGGTGGCAACAAGATCATCTGCGGCCTCAAGGGGCAATTTCCCCGACCAGACCGAACTGCCGGTCAGCGCGCCAAAGCGCCCTTCCTCATCCTGGAAACTGACCACAGACACCTGCGGGCCGCCCGCCTCGCGCAGGGCGCGCGCGATTTCGAGCGCCGCGATCACCCCAAGCGCCCCGTCCAGCCAGCCCCCTTCGGGCTGGGTGTCGGAATGCGACCCCAGCAACAGCGACGGCCCCTCGGCCAGGCCGAACAGGTTGCCCACCGGGTCAAAATGCACCGCAAGCCCCGCCTCCTGCATCCGGCCCGCCAGCCAGTCGCGCGCCGCGATATCATCGGGCATCAGCGCCCGGCGGCGCACCCCCTTGGTGGCATCATCGCCACCGAACCGGCGCAGCGCGTGAAGATCGGCAAGAAATCGGGCGGGATCGACGGGAATGTTTTTCATGCCCCCGTTCAACCATGCCGCGCGCCACCCGTCCAGCGGGGCCTTGCGATCCGGCCCCCGATCGCCCATCACCGGCCCAAGAACAGGAAAGGGAACGGCATGGGCGAATTGGTTCTGGTGCGCCACGGGCAAGCGAATTCCGCCGCGCAGGACGAACACGGCTATGACCGCCTGTCGGACCTGGGGCATCAACAGGCGCGCTGGCTGGGCGACTGGTTGCGCAGCCATGACGCGCCCTTTGACCGGGTGCTGACCGGATCGCTGCGCCGCCACCGCGAAACCATGACCGCCATGGGCGACATGGGCGCGGAACCGGAAATCGACGCCCGCCTGAACGAGCTGGATTATTTCAACCTGACCAAGGCACATGCCGCCCGCAACGGCACGGTGCAACCCACCCCCGAAAATTTCGTGCATCACATCACCGACGTGATGCAGGCCTGGCAACGCGCCGATATCCAGGGCAATGAAACCTATGCCAGCTTCGAGACCCGCGTGGCCGAAATGCTGACGCTGGCTGCACGCCCCGGTCGGCGGGTTTTGTGCGTGACCTCGGGCGGCGTGATCGGGATGATGGCGCGCCACCTTCTTGATCTCGATATCGCGCGCATGGCGCATCTGCTCGTGCCGATCCGCAATTGCTCGATCCACCGGGTGATGGTCTTGCCCGACGCACAGATCCTGTCGGGCTTCAACGCCACCCCGCATCTGGACGGGCCTGACCGGGTCCATGCCCGCACGGAATACTGACATGGTCCATCTCTGGGTCCGCGCCGAACAGCGCCCGAACGAAGACCGTGTCGGCCTGACACCCGAAGGCGCGCGCGCGCTGGTCGCGGCGGGCTTTCAGCTGACCGTGGAAGACAGCCCGACCCGCGCCATCCCGATCACCGGCTATGCCGAGGCGGGGGCCACCATTGTTCCCGCCCATGGCTGGCCCGATGCGCCCCGCGACGCGATCATTTTCGGGCTCAAGGAATTGCCTGCGGATGGCACGCCGCTAATCCACCGCCATATCCTGTTCGGCCATGCCTACAAGGGCCAACCGGCGGGTCGCATCCTGCTGGACCGCTTCCGCGCCGGGGGCGGCACCCTCCATGACCTGGAATACCTGGTCGATGACCTGGGCCGCCGTGTCGCGGCCTTTGGCTATTGGGCGGGCTATGCCGGGGCGGCCGTGTCGACGCTGGCCTATATCGCGCAGACCCGGGGCGGGATCTGTGGCCCGGTCGCAGCCGGCCCCGATGCCGCCACGCTCTGCGCGCGGATCGGCAATGCGCTGGCGAGCGTGCCGCGCCCCCGCGCGATCATCATCGGCGCCAAGGGCCGGGTCGGCACCGGCGCCACCGATTTCTGCCGCGCCCTGGGGATCGAGACAACGCTTTGGGACATGGCCGAAACCGCCCATGGCGGGCCCTTCCTCGAAATCCTCGACCACCAGATCTTCCTGAACTGCATCCTTGCACTGCCCGGTGTGCCGGTCTTCGTGCCGCAAACCGCCGCCACCGCCCCGCGCGCCCTGCGCGTCATCGGCGATATCGCCTGCGATCCCACGTCGGACTTTTCCCCGATCAAACTCTATGATCGCACGACCGATTGGGCGGCCCCTGCGCTGCGCGTGCATGAGACGCCCCCGCTCGACGTGATGGCGATCGACAATCTGCCCTCGCTCCTGCCGGTCGAAAGCTCGGAGGATTACGCGGCCCAGCTTTTGCCCGCGCTGTTGGCACTTGCCGACATCGACACTGGCGTCTGGGGCCGGGCCCGCGCCCAATTCGACTGCCATTGCCCGGCCTGACCGTCGCGTGCGTATTTATGGGAAGATGAAGGGGCGGCGCAAATTTTAATCAAATTGCGTTTCACCTTTCCATAAATACGCACCGCGACATCCACCGCAAAACGAGGGGCGGGTTTGGGGCGCACATGGCCATACGGGCGACCGCTACCGAAGGCTGTTGATTTTGCTGCGGCGCATCCTGTTTCGGGCCGGGAAACCTGCGTTTTGCCCCTGTTACAACAGGTCTTCTTCTTCAGTGGCGATATCCATGCCCATCGCCTCGGCCCCGGCGTCCAGATGGTCGGCGAAATGCGGGCTTCCCAACAGGTAATCGGCGGTTGGTGTCGTTGCCTCGGCGCGGGCTGTCGCCACCGCCTCTTGCCAATCCTCGGCCTCGAAACTGCCGCGCCCGATCCAGTAGATCGCCGTCAACTCGGCCTGTTCATCCTGGTTCATCCCGTCGATGAAGGCACGCAGCTCGCCCTCGGCCCGGTCAAGTTGATGACCCATCAAGATCACCTGGGCCACTTTCCTTGGCGAAATTTCCATATCTCCACCCTCCTGTGCGCGGTGCGGTTCCGGCACGACCATAGCACAGCCGCGCGCCCGCCCCGTCCTTGATCTGCCGCAAAGGGCCACAATCAAAAGAACAGGCGACGATAGAGCCCATGGGGCAGGACCACGCTCAACCGGAAGACCAGGCTGAACAGCGTGGGAAAACTGCGCGCAAACCCGCCGCCGGTCATGTGTTCGAAAAAGAGATCGGCGGCACGGTCGGGCTCCATGATGAAGGGCATGGAAAAATCATTCTTCTCGGTCAACCGTGTCTTGATGAAACCGGGGTTCACAAGCTGCACGCAAACGCCGGTGTCCTTCAGGTCGCCATCGAGCGATTCCGCGAGCGAATACAGCCCCGCCTTTGACGCGGCATAGCCGATCGCGCCAGGCAGGCCGCGAAAGCCCGACAGGCTTCCGGTCAGCACGATATGGCCCGCATCGCGCGCCACGAAATCGGGCACCACATGGCCCAGCACCCGCGCGGCCCCTGTCAGGTTCACGTCGAACATGGTTTCCACCGCCTCGGCGTCCCAGTTTTTTGCCGATTGCGGCCAATAGACCCCGGCCAGAAAGATCATCCCGTCGATCTCGCCCACCTGATCCCAGGCGCGGCGCACGCTGTCGCGATCGGCGATGTCCATCTCCACGACCCGCACCCGGCCCGGCAGTTCGGTGGCCAGATCGCGCAGCCTGTCACCCGACCGCGCCGAGAGGATCACCTCGGCGCCTGCGCGGCTCATCTTCAGCGCGAGCGCGCGGCCGAGGCCCTCGGAGGCGCCGACCAGCCAATAGCGTTTTCCGGCCCAATCCCGCATGTCACATCCTTTCCATCACTGTCGGTTCCGTTTCTGGCAACGGCGTGGTGGCCAGCACCGCCATCGCGCCCAGTTTCAGGACACAGGGCACCAGCGCGTAAAGATAGGTCAAAAGATCCAGCGCCCCATGCGGATTGTCCGCGGCGGACCGGAACCCGGACGCGTCGAGCGCGGGCAGCAAGACAACGGCGGCAAAGGCCAGCGTCAATTTCGACACGAAGGCCCAAAGCCCGAACCCCGCCGCCGCCTCTGGTGCGACCTGTTCCATCCGGCGCGCAAAGAGCGCGGGCAACAGCGCGAAATCCGCCCCCAGTGCCGCGCCCGACGCCAGGCAGATCAGCGCAAAGGCCAGCGTGTCGCCCGGCTCCAGTGTCAACACCAACGAGAAGGCGGCGATGGCCAACGCCATGGCCGCAAGCAGCATCGCGCGCGCGCCATACCGGGCGGCGGCGATGGTCCAGGCCGGGGTGGTCGCGGCGGCGGCCAGGAAGAATACCAGCAACAGCGGCCCTTCCCAGCCCGGCGCGGCCAGCACGCTTTCGACATAGAACAGGAACAGGGTCGAGGACACGGCGACAGGCGCGGCATTCATCAAGGCCACCAGCAACAGGCGGCGCGCGACCGGGTCGGACAGAACGGCGCGAAAGCCGCTGTCGCCCGGTGCGACACCCGCGCTGGTCCAGTCGCGGCGCATCAACCACAGGGCCAGCGCGCACAGGCCCGCAAAACCCAGCGCGAAATTCCCGTAGGGATCGCCCGTCGCATCCATCGCGGTGGGGGCCACGGCAGCGACACAAACCCCCAGAAGCGCGCCGGTTTCCCGCCAGGCCGCAAGGCCCAGGTAGCCCTGCGGCCCAAGCCGGGGCGCGGCCGCGACACCTTGGGCATACATGCAGATCGTCAGGAACGAGAAGGCCGAAAACAGCCCCGTCATCATCAATGCGAACCACCAGAGCGGCGCGATGGGCGGGGCCACGAAGAACAGGCCCACCATGGATCCGGCCAGCACCGCAACGCCCATAGCGACAGCAAGCGCGCGATGCCCGCGCAACCGTTGTGCCAGCCAGCCAAGCGCGGGGTCTTGCACCACGTCGAAGAGGCGCAGCGCGAACAACACCCCCGCCAGCGCCGTGAGGCCGACGCCATAGGTGTCGACATAGACCTTGGGCGCATGGATGTAGATCGGCAGGCCAGCGGCCGCGAGCATGGCGGCGAAGACGGCATAACCGGGGCGGGACGGGGCAGGCCCCATTCTAGGAAACTTCGTGCTCGGGCGGTTCGGGGCGCGCGCGATAGGCCGCCCCCTTCCACCACAGCTTGAGCGCCTGCCAATGGATTAGCGCCAGAACGCGGCGCGCGCCAAAGGGCCGCCGCCACACGGACCGGAGGATGCGGCCATTGGTCAGGGGCGCGCGCTTGCCGGTCAGGGTTGCCAGAACGCCCTCGGTGCCGATGGCGAAATCGATCCAGACGCCCACGCGATCCGCGCGGATGTCGAAGCGAAAGCTGTAGCCGCCGCCGATGGGCTGAAAGGGCGAGACGTGAAAGATCTTTTGCGCGGTCAGTGTGTCTTCGCGGGTGATCGGCTGACGGTCGGGGCGGACGCACAGGTAGGAATGGCGGTCGCCAAAGGTGTTCGACACCTCGGCGATCACGGCGCGCATCTGGCCCGCCGCGTCATGGGCCAGCCAGAAGGACACCGGGTTGAAGACATGCCCGAACAGGCGCGGCTGCGCCAAAAGCAGAAGCCGCCCGTCGGTGATATCGGCCAGATCATGCGCGGCAAAGACCGCGCGCGCCCAAGCTGCACCGCGCCCCTGTTTCGGCGGGCCGCCATGGTCACGGTCTTGCAGCGACGCAAGGCCCACCCGGTTGCGCCCGAACAGCCAGGGCGCGCGCGGGTGCGGGTCTTCGGCATCCAGCAGGACGTAGTCGATGGAATAGGTAAAGGCGTTTTCCACCGCGCCGCGCCGTCCGTGAAAGGTGGACCCCGCGATATGATCGACCAAGGTCATGCAGCCACGGCCGCCCCGTCGCGCGCGGCCATGCCATGCACCACGTCCATCGCGCTGCCGTAACCGTCTTCGTGAAACCCGTTCTTCATCCACGCCCCGCAGAACCATGTGTTGTTGTCGCCGTTCATCGCGCGGATCGTGCCTTGGGCCGCCAGCGCAGGCAGATCATAGACCGGGTGCCGAAAAGTTGCCGTGTCATAGATCAAGCGCTCGTCGATCGGGGCGCGGCTGTTCAGCGTCACGAACAGCGGGTCATCCTGCGGGATCGGTTGCAGGCAATTCATCCAGTAGGTCAGATCGATCGGCCCGCCTTCGAACCCCTGGCGTTCGGTATAGTTCCACGAGGACCAGGTCGCGCGACGCCGTGGCATGGCGCGGGCATCGGCATGCAGAACGGCGGTGTTGGGCTGATAGCGCACCGCGCCCAGGGCGGCGGTTTCCTGTGGCGAGGGATCGGCCAACAAGCGCAGGCTGTCGTCGGAATGGGTGGCAAACACCACGTCGTCGAACTGGTCCCAATGGCCTTGATTCAGGATTTCGGCCCCCAGCGCCGTGCGCTTGACCGCCGTGATGGGCGCGGCCAGCCGGATATCGACACCCTTGGCGCGCATCGCCGCCTCCAGGCGTTTGACATATTCGATCGATCCGCCGCGCACGGTCCACCACTGATGCTGACCCGAGGCCTGCAACAGGTGATGGTTGCGGAAAAACCGCACCAGCGCCTGCGCCGGGAAATCCATGATGTCCTCTTTCGGGGTGGACCAGATCGCGCCCGAAATCGGGGTCAGGTAGTAGTCGCGGAACCATTGGCCCATCTGCATCTGGTCCATCAGTGCGCCGATGGTGATGGTGGCATCGGTGGCCAGCCGTTCGGCCTCGGTGTTGAAGCGGATCAGGTCGCGCACCATGCGCAGGAAACCGGGCCGGGCAAGGTTGGATTTCTGCGCGAAAAGCGCGCCCAGGCTGCGCAGGCCATATTCGATTTGGCCCCCGCCGATCGAGGCGGCAAAGCTCATGTCGGATTTCGCCACCGGCACGTCCAGATCGGCGAAAAGCCGGGTCAGATGCGGGTAATTGACGTGGTTGAACACGATGAAACCCGTGTCGACCGGCTGGTCGCCACGCTTGCCGGCCACGATGGTGCGCGCATGACCGCCCAATCGGCCCTCGGCCTCGAACAAGGTGATGCGATGCGTGTCGCCCAGATGATAGGCCGCTGCCATCCCCGAAATCCCCGCGCCGATCACGGCGATACGCTTCGGCACCGGGGCCGGCTGGTCGAATGGCATGCAAGATGTTCCTTCAGGCTGTTGATCTGGTCGTAACGCTTACGCCACCGAACCGGCGGCAGATCAAAGAAATTAATTCTGATCCGGTCTAGGGCAAAACGCGTAGACCGGATATGCTGTTGTTGAATGACCACGCTCATCAGACCGTTGACGCTTTGCACGGGGCCGTTTTGGCCACGCCCGCACCGCGTCGATACGAAAGGCGTGCCGAACCCGTGACGGCAGAACAAAAGACAGATGTGCAATGGGCCGACCGGATCGCCGCCATTGCACGAACACAGGACCAAACGGCCTTTGCCGAGGTGTTTCGCCACTTCGCGCCAAGGGTCAAGGCGTTCCTGATGAAGTCCGGCGCCGATTCGGCGCTGGCCGAAGAATGCATGCAGGACGTCATGGCAACGCTGTGGAACAAGGCGCATCTTTACGATCCGTCGCGCGCCGCCGTGTCGACCTGGATTTTCACCATCGCGCGCAACCGCAAGATCGACCTGTTGCGCCGCTATGCCCGCCCAGAACCCGAAGACCTGCCCTGGGGCCCCGAAGATGTGCCCGACCAGGCCGATGTTCTGGCCCTGCAGCAGGAAACCACCAAGCTGGCGGCGGCGATCAACGCCCTGCCGGAAAAACAGCGACAGCTGATCGAACGCGCCTATTTCGGCGATCTCACCCATAGCGAGATTGCCGCCGAAACCGGCCTGCCCCTTGGCACGATCAAGTCGCGCATTAGGTTGGCGCTTGACCGGTTGCGCCACGCAATGACTTAGGAAAGGCGACGAATGCAGACCATTCGCCACACGCTACCCGATGACCTGCTGATGGGCTACGCCGCCGGCGTGCTGCCCCAGCCTTTCGATCTGGTCGTTGCAACGCATGTATCGCTCAATGATGACGCACGCGCCCGGCTGGCCGGGTTCGAAGCGGTCGGCGGCGCGGTGCTGGATGACATGGACGGGGCCAAACTGGCCGAAGACAGCCTGGAATGCACGCTGGCGCGCATCGCGGGCATGGTGCCGGAACCCCGGCCAATGCCGTCGCGGGGGATTTTTCCCACCCCGTTGCAGCGTGTTGTCGGCGGTGACGAAGACGCTGTCCGCTGGAAAAGCCTTGGCATGGGCGCGAAACAGGCGCTGCTGTGTTCCGACGGCGAGGCCACGGCGCGGCTCTTGCTCATCCCCGCCGGTCAGGCGATGCCCGCGCACAGCCACCGGGGCATGGAAATGACCCTCGTTCTCAAGGGCGCGTTCCGCGACGAGGATGGCATCTATGCGCGCGGCGACATCGAGGTTGCCGATCAACAGGTCGATCACACCCCCGTGGCCGAACCCGGTGAAGATTGCATCTGCCTGATCGCCACCGACGGGCGGTTGAAATTCAACGGGCTGCTGCCCCGCATCGCGCAGCCGTTCTTCGGGATCTGACCTGGCAGGATGGCCCGGCAAAGCGTGACGCCGCCCAAGGATTTGGGCGGCTTTTGCATGTGTCGTGCGGCGATCCAAAGGGGGCCCCTCGGGTCGGACACAGGGCACAGATGCCTTGCGACGCGCGCCATCCTGTGGCCTTTGGGCGGCGTAACGACCCAGAACGCCCGAGGAAGCCCATGGATTTCACCCTGATCGATCCGCCCTTGCCCAGCTATGCATGGCTCCGGCGGCTGCGCGGGTTCGGGGCGCACAAGACGATCTTGCGGCAGATGCAGGATGATCTGATCAGCCAGATGACCCTGTCGGGCCGCGTGCTGGATTTTGGCGGCGGGCGGCGGGCGGACTATCTTCCTCGGCTCAAGACCGATGCCGAAATCCTGTCGGTCAACATCGACACCGAATTCGACCCGACCCACATAGTGCCCCCGGGGGCCGCTTTGCCCTTCGAGGATGCAAGTTTCGACCAGGTCATCACCTTCAACACGCTCGAACATATCTATGACGACACGGGCGCGCTTGCCGAATTGGCCCGGGTTCTGAAACCCGGTGGCACGATCTGCATCATGGTGCCGTTCCTGTACCCGGTGCATGGACACCCCGATGATTATCACCGCCACACGCCCAGCTGGTGGCGCGAAACGCTGGCCGGGCTGGGGTTTCGCAAAGCTGACGTCTTGCCGATGATTTTTGGACGCACGACCGCCGCCCAGATCATCGGCGGGCGCGGCGACCGGGTGTTGCGCCCGATCAAGCTTTGACTGGCGGCCAGCCGCGACATCTTGCTGGCGCGGCTGTTGTTCTGGGGCAAGACGCAGTACAGCGGGCGGCGCGGCGCGCGGGTCTGGGCATCGGCATCGGGCCTCTATATCACGGCGGTGAAATGAGCGGTCGCTTTGGCCCTACGCGCGGCGAGCTGAAGCTGCGGCTGGCCATCAGCCTGGCGGGGCTGGCGCTGTTGATCGGGGCCTATGCGATGAACGGCATCGGCGGCATCGCCTCGTTGGAAATCGCGATCATCGGGACTGCCTTTTTCGGCGGCTCGGCGCTATGGTGCCTTGTCAGATTGCTGCGAAAGGGCGCCCCATGACCACCGGCCAGACCATCCAGTTCGTCTTGCAGGGGCTTGTGTTCATCGCCTGGGCCTGGCTGATGTTCCGGACCCTGGTCTTGTTGCGCACGCGTGCCGTGGCGGACACCGGCGCCACAGCCCCGGGGCCAAGCCAGTTCATCCGCCAGGCGGCGCGCTGGCTGCGCGCGCCCGAAGACCGGGCAGACCGCAAGACATTGGGCTTTTTGACCTTTGTCTTGCTGGTCATGACCCTGACATCGGTCTTGCTGCCGCCCGCCGCCGGTTAAGCGGCGCGTGTCGCGGCCTCGGCCCGGCGCAGAAAGGCGGGTTTGCCCGGCGCGCTCAGCTCCGGCTCATGGCTGTAGCCGCCCGTGTCGAAATCAAGGATCGCCGCCGGATCGGTCAAGCGCCGCTCGACGATGAACCGCGCCATCGCGCCGCGCGCCTTTTTCGCGTGAAAGCTGACGATCTTGGGGCCGCCCGGCTTGTCTTCCAGAAACTGCGGCGTGATGACACGCAACGCCAACGCGGCGGGATCGACGGCGGTGAAATATTCCACCGAGGCGCAGTTGATCAGCGTATCGGTGCCCAAATCCTGCGCATCGTCGTTCAACGCCCGCGCCAGCCGGTCACCCCAATAGGCATAGAGGTTGGGGCCGGCCCCTGTTTCCAGGCGGCTGCCCATTTCCAGCCGATAGGCCTGTATCGCGTCCAAGGGGCGCAACACACCGTAAAGCCCCGACAAGATGCGCAACCGGTCCTGGGCAAAGCGCAGGTCATCACCCTCGAGGCTCCCGGCCTCCAGCCCCTGGTAGGTGTCCCCGGCAAAGGCGAGCGCGGCCGGGCGCGTATCGTCGCGGGTGGTATCGAACTGGGCGAAACGATCGGCGTTCAGCGCCGCGAGGCTTGGCGAGATATCCATCAACCGGGCCAGGTCCGGCAGCCGAAAGCTGTTTGGCCACACCGGCCAGCCGATCGGCATCGGCCTGGAACCGGGGCGTGGTCATGACCACATCGCGCGCGGCCCAATCGAGGCGCTTGGCGGGGGAAATCACGGTCAGCATCGGCGGTCTCCTGTCTGGCGGCGTCCCCAGGGACCTAGCGCCACACCGCCGGGCAGGCAACCTGCCGCAAGGGCATGGTGCCACTTGCGATTGTCAGCCCCGCAAACCACAGTGGCCCCGTTCCAAACCGCGACAGGCCCGTGACCCAGACCCCAGACCCCCAACCGCAAGACGGCGGCACGCGCCAGCACCTGCAAACCGGCGCCTTGATCATCATCGCGGGCGCGGTGTTGTTGTTTCTCTTGGTACAGGCGCGGTTCCTGCTGACCTCGCTGGCGGTGGCGATCATCGTCTTCAGCCTGACCAGCGACGCGATCAGCTATATCTCGCGGCTCAAGATCGGGCCGCTGCGCATTCCCAACTGGCTGGCAAGCCTTGCCGCAGTGGTGATGATTTCAACCGGCCTGTTCATGCTAAGCTCGCTTGTCCTGTCGCAGATCAACACCGTGCTGTCGACGACATTGGTCTATTCCGAACGGGTGCCGGCGGCGGTGGCCGACCTCTTCGCCTGGATGGGGCCAGAGGTGGAAACCGCGATCCAGAACGCCATGGGAAGCGTCGATGTCTCGGGCTACCTGCGCACCGTTGCGGGGCAGGCCAGCGGCCTGATGCAGGCCACGGTCCTGGTGATCTTGTTCGTGGGGTTCCTGTTTGCCGAACGGCTGTGGTTCGATGTGAAACTGACCAGCCTTTTGGGCGGCGATGCCGCGCGGGCGAACCGGGCGCGCCGCATCATCGGCACGATCATGCACCGGGTGAATTACTATCTTCTGGTCAAGACCGTGGTCAGCGCGATCACCGGCCTGATGGTCTATGCGGTGGCCTATGCCTTTGGGCTGGAACTGGCGATTGCCATCGGGGTGCTGACCTTCGTCTTGAATTACATCCCCAACGTGGGGTCGATCGTGGCCACGGTTCTGGCAACCTTCGTGACCTATGTGCAGATCGGCGAACCGGGGCCGACGATGGTGTTTTTCTTCGTGGTCGGGCTGATCCAGTTCCTGAACGGCAATATCATCGACCCGTGGCTGATGGGCCGGGCGCTGCGCTTGTCGACCTTTGGCATCATCGTGTCGCTGGCCTTCTGGGGGGCGGTCTGGGGCATTGCGGGCATGTTCCTGTCGGTGCCGATCATGGTCGCGGTGATGATCGTATCCAGCCATGTGCAGGGGTTGCGCCCGGTGGCGGTGCTGTTGTCGCGCGAAGGCCTGCCCGATGACGACACCTCGCCAAGCCTGCACCGTCCCTGGAAATAGCGCCGCCTAATACTACAGATGGTGATGATCGTCGGGGCAGCCATGTGCCGGGCCTGCGCCCTGTGGCGGTGCTTTTGTCGCGCGAGGATTGCCCGAGACCGATGGCGACTGGCTCCGGGGGCGCGGTCGCTGATCGCGCGGTGTCACTCGGCGTCGTGCAGCACTGCAAGGAAGGCGGCCCCGAAGCGCGGAAAGGCATCGCCAAACCGTTCGGCATGGCGTTCGCCCAAGACCCGCGTCAGGCCCGACAGATCGGCCGGCTTCACCGCCGCCAGCTTGGCCAGTTGCGCCGAGGAACAGGTCATCGGCTTGTCCGTGCCATCTTGCCCGCGCGACAGATCGGCCTGCACCGCAAGCAGCTGGTCATAAAGCGTGCTGGCGTCGCGCCCGGCCAGTTTGCGCCGCGCCGGGTGCAGCGGTGCGGGTGTCTCGCCGGTGATGACCGCCAGGAAACCGGCACCGTATTTTTCCAGCTTGCTGGCCCCCACGCCGCTGATCCGCGCCATCGCGTCCAGCGTCCGGGGGCGGGTTTCGGCCATTTCGATCAAGGTCTTGTCGGTAAAGATCACATAGGCGGGCACGCGCGCGGCTTCGGCCAGGGCGCGCCGCTTGGCTTTCAACGCGGACAAGAGCGGCGCGTCTTCTTCGCTGACCAGCATCTTGACCTGCGGGCTGCGCGGGGCGGCCTTGATCGTGTCATGGCGCAGCGTGATCCCCGCCTCGCCGCGCAGGATCGGCCGCGCCGCTTCGGTCATGCGCAAGGCGCCATGCCGTGACGGATCGGGGCGCACAAGGTCATGCGCCGCCATTTGCCGGAACACCGCCTGCCAGCCGCGTTTGTCGAATTCCGTTCCGACCCCGTAAGTCGGCAATTGGTCATGGCCGCGTTCGCGGATCTTGTCGGTCTGTGCGCCCATCAACACGTCGATCAGGTGCCCTGCTCCGAAATATTCCCCCGTGCGCAGCATCGCCGACAGCGCCTTGCGCACCGGAGTTGTCGCATCGAACACCTCGGGCGGGGCGGCACAGAGATCGCAATTGCCGCAAGGTTGCGAGGTTTCCCCGAAATACCCCAGCAAGACCTGCCGCCGACAGGCCAGGGCCTCGGCCAGGCCCAAGAGCGCGTTCAGGCGTGCGTGATCGGCCTCTTTCCGTTCGGGGGGCGCAAGCCCTTCGTCGATCTGGCTGCGACGAAAGCGGATGTCATCCGGCCCATACAGCGTCATCGTGTCGGCGGGCGCACCGTCGCGGCCCGCGCGGCCGATTTCCTGGTAATACCCCTCGATCGACTTGGGCAGGTCGGCATGGGCCACCCAGCGGATATCGGGTTTGTCGACCCCCATGCCAAAGGCAATGGTGGCCACCACGATCAACCCATCCTCGGTGGCAAAGCGGGATTCGACGATGCGCCGATCCTCGGCTTCCATGCCGCCATGATAGTGGCAGGCCGAATGCCCCGCCTCGCGCAGCGCCTGCGCCAGCGTTTCGGTCTTGGCCCGCGTGCCGCAATAGACAATCCCCGATTGCCCCTTTCGCGCGGCGGCGAAAGACAGGATTTGCGCACGCGGGTTTTGCTTGACCTCGAAGGCCAGGCCGAGGTTGGGCCGGTCAAAGCCGCGCAGGAAGCTTTCGGGCGGCACACCATCGAACAGGCGCTGCACGATTTCGGATTGGGTTTCGGCATCCGCCGTGGCGGTAAAGGCGGCCAAGGGCACGCCAAGCGACCGGCGCAATTCCCCGATCCGCAGGTAATCCGGGCGGAAATCATGGCCCCATTGGCTGACGCAATGCGCCTCGTCCACCGCGATCAGGCTGACGCCCGCGCGTTTCAGCATCCGTTCCGTGCCCGATGCCGCCAGCCGTTCGGGCGCGATGTACAAAAGCTTTAGCGTGCCATCTTCCAGCGCCGCCCAGACCGCGTCGGTTTCTTCCGCCGTGTTGCCAGAGGTCAGCGCCCCCGCGACCACCCCGGCCTCGTGCAGGCCGCGCACCTGGTCGCGCATCAGCGCGATCAACGGGGAAATCACCACCGTCACGCCATCGCGCATCAGGGCCGGCAATTGGAAACACAGGGATTTGCCACCGCCAGTGGGCATGATCGCAAGAACGTTGCGGCCCGAGGCCAACGCCTCGACAATCTCGGCCTGGCCGGGGCGGAAGGCCGAAAAGCCGAAGACCGAAGATAAAAGGGCGGTCGCATCCTGCATGGGGGCCTGTCGGATCACTCTTGTTTTGCTCGATTTTCATGGACTCTCCCATGTTGAGACCCCGTAAACAAGGGGCGGGGCGCCATATCGCGGGGCCGTTCTGGGAACATCCACAAGATATTCCCCGCACCTGCGCCCCTTGCCGCGTCAGGTCGACCCCTTACATCGCGCGTGCCGCTGCATTACGCAGGGGCAGACAACCCCGTTCAGCATAGGAGGGGCCGAGATGTCGCCGCTCAAGACCCTGATGACCGCCCTTGCGGGCCTGACACTCGCCACCGCATCCCCCGCCCAGGAGGTGACGCTGCGGTTTCAGCATTTCGTGTCGCCCGCCTCGGCCAACCCGACCCATTTCATGCAGCCTTGGGCCGATGCCATCGAGGATCAATCCGGCGGCCGCATCAAGGTCGAGATCTACCCCTTCATGCAATTGGGCGGGGCCGCGCCCGACCAATACGACCTGATCCGCGATGGCGTGATCGACGGCGGATGGGTCATCCCCGGCTATCAACCCGGCCGCTTCCCCGAGGCGGAGGCGCTGGAACTGCCCTTCATCACCACCAAATCGGCCGAAGAGGCGAGCCGGGCGGCCTGGGCCTTTACCCAGGATCACCTGATGGATGATTTCGCCGATGTGCAGCTGATCGCGGCCCATATGCATGGGCGCGGCCTGATCCACCTGCGGGGCGATGCGATCGAAACGCTGGATGATTTCAACGGCCTGCGCCTGCGCGGCCCATCGCGGGCGGCGACGCTGTTGCTGGATCGGCTGGGGGCCACACCGGTCGGAATGCCCGTGCCCGCCTTTCCCGAGGCCTTGTCGCGCGGCGTGGTCGATGGTGGCGTGATCACCTGGGAACAGGCGCCATCGCTGCGCCTGGATGAGCTGACCGATAGCCACACCGACGTGGCGGGCGATTATTCGTTGTATAACCTCTATTTCCTCTGGGCGATGAACCGCGACGTGTACGAGGGCCTGCCGCCCGACCTGCGCGCGGTGATCGACGCGAATTCCGGCCTCATGGCCTCGGCCTGGGCGGGGCGGGCGCATGACATCGGCGATGCCGCCGGGCGGCAGGCGATGGAAGACGCGGGCAATATCATCGCGGAAATCGCGCCCGAGGTGACCGCCGACATCGCCGCCCTTGGCGATCAGGTCATCACCGATTGGATCGCAGAGGCCAATGATCGGGGTCTGGATGGCGCGGCGCTGGTCGCGGCCGCACGCGCCGCCGTAGCCGCCGAACTGGGCAGCGCGCCGGGCCCCTACACCGACTGACGCGGGGCCAGCCCCAGATGGGCGGCGACCGCATCCATATGCCGGATCACGGTCGCCCCCTCGGCGCTTAGCCGGTCGGGGTGGCCGCCCGGCACATAGCCCAGACAGGCCATTCCGGCGCGGCGCGCGGCAATCACCCCGGTCGCGCTATCCTCGATCACCAGGCAGGCGGCCGGGTCTGCCCCCATCGCGCGGGCGGCATGCAGGAACAGCCCCGGATCGGGCTTGCCCACCCCAAGCGCATGGGCCGACCAGCGCCGCCCTTCGAACCGGGGCGCAAGGCCCGTGGCCCCCAGCGTGATATCCATCTTTTCGTCGCTGCCGTTCGAGGCGACGCAATAGGCGATACCCGCCGCCTCGAGTGCCTCCAAAAGCGGGGGGATGCCCGCGATCACCTCCACCCCGGCGCGCAATTCGGCGTAGATTTCGGCATAAATCCCCGCAACCCAATCCTCGGGCAGATCGGCCCCCATGGCGCGGGCGGTCTCGGCCACCTTGATCATGGTGCCGCCGATGAATGTCGCCATCGCCTGTTCGGGCGTCATCGTCAGGCCATGGCGCGCCAGGTTGGCGGCCATCACGCGGCTGGTCAGCGTTTCGCTGTCGACCAGAACCCCGTCGCAATCAAAGATGATCAGATCGGGCCGCGTCATGGTGTGTCTGCCCGCAACAAGGTGATGACCGTGCCGCCATAGCTGCGCTGATCCAAAAGCCGCAGGCCGGGCGGTGGCAGCGGCGCGGCATTGTCTTCCCAGACGATCAAGGCCCCCGGCGCGATCCAGCCGCCCGCCATGGCAGAGGCCAAAGCCGCCTCGCCCAGGCCCAGCCCGTAGGGCGGGTCCAGGAACACAAGCGCAAAGCCCGCACCGGTGACCGGCCCCAGGTCGGTGGCATCGCGGCGCAGCACCTTGGTCGCGCCCTGCGCGGCACAAAGCCCGATGTTTTCGCGCAGCAAGACGCGCGCGGCGATCCCGTCATCGACAAAGGCGACATGCGCCGCGCCCCGGCTGAAGGCCTCCAGCCCCAGGGCGCCGGTGCCCGCGAACAGGTCAAGCACGCGCGCCCCCGTGATCGGGTCGCCGTATTTGCCATTGGCGATCAGGTTGAACAGGCTTTCGCGCACCCGGTCGGTGGTGGGGCGCAGATGCGCCGCCGCATCGCCCGCGCCCACATCGGCCAGCTTCTTGCCGCGCAACCGCCCCGCGATGATCCGCATCAGCCCTGACCCTGCAACAATGTCTTGATGTCTTGGGCGGCATCCGCCACCGCATCGGGCGCAGGCGATCTGCCCGCCTCGATCAGGCGCTTGCCCACCATGTAGCCGCGTGGATCATTCATCGCATCCACCGCCAACAGCCTGTCACCGGCAAAATACCAATGCGACCGCGCCGCGCCGACATCGCGGATCACCACCCGGTCATAGCCGGTGTTCAGCCCGGCGATTTGCAGTTTGACGTCATATTGATCGGACCAGAACCAGGGCTGGGGCACATAATCCTGCCCCGCGCCAAGGATGTTTTGTGCCACCGCTTCGGCCTGATCGATGGCGTTTTGCACCGATTCCAGCCGGATCAGCGCGCCCTTGTAGGGAAACACCGCGCAATCGCCCGCGGCCCAGATCGCCGGGTCCGATGTGCGGCCCTGCGCGTCCACGGTGATGCCATTGTCGACGGCCAGCCCCGTGGCTTCGGCAAGGGCGGTGGCGGGGGCGATGCCGATGCCCACGATCACCAGGTCAACCGCCAGGTCGCTGCCATCCGTCAAGATCGCGCCGGTCACATGATCCGTTCCGGTCAGCCGGGTCAGCCCCACGCCTTCGCGGATGTCGACCCCATGGGCGCGGTGCAGATCGCGAAAGAAATCGGATGTTTCCGGCGCGGCCACCCGTTGCAGGATCCGCGGCGCCATTTCGATCAACGTCACCGCCATGCCGCGCTTGCGGGCCACCGCCGCCGCTTCCAGCCCGATATAGCCGCCGCCCACGATCAGCGCGCGCGCACCGGGTTTCAGGCCCGGTTCCATCGCGTCGACATTGCGCAGGCCCCGCACCACATGCACCCCCGCCAGGTCGCCGCCGATGGCAGGCGGCAGGCGGCGCGGCACCGACCCGGTCGCCAGAACCAGCGCATCATAGCCCACGGCCTGCCCCCCGGCGATGACCACCTGGTGCGCGCGGTCGATGGCCGAGACCGGCGCATCCAGCATCAAGGTGATATCCTGGTCGGCGTAATAGCCTGCGGGCCGCAGGAACAGGCGTTCCAGCGCCATGTCCCCCAGCAGATAGGCCTTGGACAGGGGCGGGCGCTGATAGGGCGGCACATGTTCGTCACCGATCAGGGTGATCGCACCGCCAAAGCCCTCGGATCGGAGCCGGGCCACACAGGCCGCACCGGCTTGACCGGCCCCCACCACCACGATCTTTTCCATGCCCGGCACCTTTCGCGTTGGCCCAATCCCCGCGTGACCCTATATGGCTTGCGAACAGGTTCACAAGCGAGGGAGATCCCACCCATGACCATTTCCGCCGGCGATACATTGCCCGACGCCACGTTGCTGATTTTCGGGGAAAACGGGCCAGAGCCGGTCCAGATGGCCGACAAGACCAAGGGCCGCAAGGTCGTGATCTTTGGCCTGCCCGGCGCCTATACCCGCACCTGCACCGCCGCCCATGTGCCCAGCTTCATCCGCACCAAGGGCGATTTCGATGCCAAGGGTGTCGATGAAATCATCTGCGTGTCGGTCAATGATCCCTTCGTGATGGCCGCATGGGCCAAGGACACCGGCGCGGCCGAGGCCGGGCTGACCTTTCTGGGCGACGCGGGCGCGGAATTCACCAAGGCCATCGGCCTGAATTGGACGGCGGCACCGGCAGGCTTTTACGACCGGTCGCGCCGCTACGCGCTTTATGCCGAAGACGGTGTGGTCAAGGTCATCAACATCGAGGAAGGCCCGGGCGTCTGCGAATTGTCCGCCGGGGAAACCCTGCTCGCCGCGATCTGACACATGGGGCCGGGGGCAATACCGCCCCCGGCTTCAACCCGCGAACCGGTCCATCTTTGACGCAAGCGCCACGTCAAGATTGCTGATCCCGCCAACGTCATGAGTGGTCAGCGTCACTTCGACCGTTTTGTAGACATTGGACCATTCCGGGTGGTGGTTCATGTGTTCGGCCACCATCGCCACCCGCGTCATCCAGCCGAACGCGGCGTTGAAATCGCCAAAGACAAACCGCTTGGCGATGGCATCGCGCCCCTCGACCTGGGTCCAACCATGGTCCGCCAGCGCCTGCAACGCATGGGTGCGGTCGTCGCCTGTCAATTTATGTGCGTCCATCAATCCTGTTCCTCCATGTCGGTGCGTTTGAACGGGCCATAGCCCGTCATCACCTCGATTTCCTCGTCCACCGCCGCGCGTTCGGCGTGGAGATATTGCTCGATCGCGCGGGCAAAGCCCGCATCGCGCACCCAATGCAGCGAATGGGTTTGAACCGGCATGTAGCCGCGCGCCAGCTTGTGCATGCCCTGCGCGCCCGCCTCGACCCGCGACAGGCCATGGGCAATGGCGAAATCGATGGCCTGATAGTAGCACAGTTCGAAATGCAAACAGGGATGATGTTCGGTGCAGCCCCAATAACGCCCGAACAGCACATCGCGGCCGATGAAATTCAGTGCCCCCGCCACCGGCCGCCCGTCGCGCATCGCCAGCACCAACAGCATGTCATCGCGCAGACTGTCATGGGCCCGATCGAAAAACGCCCGCGTCAGATAGGGCTGGCCCCATTTGCGCGCCCCGGTGTCTTGATAGAAAACCCAGAACGCATCCCAATGCTCGGGCCGGATCTGGTCACCGGTCAGGGCCAGGATATCGCCCCCGAACCCCTGCGCCTCGGCGCGTTCCTTGCGGATGTTCTTGCGCTTGCGCGAACTCAAGGAATCAAGAAACCCGTCGAAATCGGCATAGCCGTCGTTTTCCCAATGAAACTGCTGGCTGATGCGCGGCATCAGGCCAAGCGCCGCGCCCGCCTGCGCCTCTTGTTCGGTGCAAAAGGTGACGTGCAAAGAGCTTAGGCCGTTTTCATCGGCCAATTGCACCGCGCCCTGCACCAGCGCCGCCATGCCCGTGTCGCGCCAACCGGGCCGGGTCAGGAACCGCCGCCCGGTGGCCGGGGTAAAGGGCACCGCCAGTTGCAGCTTGGGGTAATAGCGCCCGCCCGCCCGTTCATAGGCCTGCGCCCAATTGTGATCAAAGATGTATTCGCCCTGGCTGTGCCCCTTGGCATAAAGCGGGGCCACGGCAATCACCTGGCCCTGCGCGCGCGCGACCAGGTGGCGCGGGGTCCAGCCGGTGCCGGTGCCCACCGACCGCGACCGTTCCAGCGCCAGCAAAAACCGGTGCGTGGTGAAGGGATCATGGGGGCGACCCTCTGCCGCCTCGGGGCAGGCGCAGGCATCCCAATCGCCCGCGTCGATCTGCGACAGCGTGGTCAGAACATCGATCTCGATGGCGGTGCTGCCGTCCATGACCCGCCCTTTGCGGTTTGCGTGACTGTGCCGACAGATGGGGCCGCGCGCGGCGGCGTCAATCGCGCGGGGACGGGGCGGGGGGCAGATAACCCTCGAAGGTCACGTTATCGGCCAAGTGCCGCGCCTGCGCGTCATCCTGCAACGTCTTGATCGTCCAGCACAGGATCGGCACGCCCCTTGCCTTCAATTCCGCCACGCGGGGGCTGCCCAGATCGGTCCAGTCATGGCTGATGAAACTTGCGCCCACCGTGTCAAAGGCCGCGATCTGGCGCAGCGCCCCGCAGGTGTCAGACGACAGGTGTGGCCATTGCGACGGCACATAGCCGCAAGTGGTCAGGCCCCGCACCACGTCGGGGGCAAAGCGCGCCATCGCCGCCATCATGTAGGGATTGAACGACATCACCGCGACATCGCCGGCATAGCCCGCAAGCACCGCAGCGGCGGCTTCTTCCAGGGCGGTATCCGCATCGCCCAAACCACCCGATTGATCCTTCAACTCGATCAACAGCGGCACCTGCCCCGCGACCTGGTCCAGCACCTGCGCCAGCGTCGGGATCGTGTCCGCCGACCCGGTCAACCGCAGATCGGCCAGCTCGGTGGAGGCGCGCGCGCGCACCGGGCCAGTCGTCTGCGTCAACCGGTCCAGCGTGCTGTCATGGAACACCATGGGCACCCCATCCGCGCTCAGCTGCACATCCAGCTCGATGCCGTAGCCCAAGCGTATCGCCCGATCAAAGGCGGTCGGGCTGTTTTCGATCACGCCCGCGCCCGCGTCATGCAGGCCACGATGCGCGATCGGATGGGTCAGAAAGCTGGATGGCAGCGGTTGCATGCTCTGTCCTCAGGCGGGGATGATCTGGAAAATACCCTCGACCTCGACGGCGCAGCCAAAGGGCAGCGACCCGGCGCTGACCGCCGACCGGCTATGCCGGCCCTTGTCGCCCAGAACCTCGACCAACAGGTCGGAGGCGCCGTTGACCACCTTGGGCTGATCGCCGAATTCCGGCACGGAATTGACGAAACCGGTCAGCTTGACCACGCGAACCAGCCGATCAAGATCACCGTCACAGGCCGCCTTGACCTGCGCCAACAGGTTCAGCGCGCAAAGCCGCGCGGCGGCGGCGGCGGCGGGGATGTCGATATCGGCCCCGACCTTGCCCTTGATCAGCGTTTCAAGCCCGGCGGCCGTCATCGGGATCTGGCCGGACACGAACACCATGTCGCCCGCGATCACATAGGGCACGTAATTGGCGGCAGGGGCGGGCGGCGGCCCGGCCAGTTCAATACCCAGTTCCGCAAGGCGCGCGTCGATCTGTCCAGCCATGTCCGGTGTTCTCCCACAGGTGTGATGTTGGCGCGACGCTATCGCCCGGACTGGGAAAGGAAAAGGGGCTGCCGTGTCCGGGTGGTCAAGTTTCCCGAAAGGCACGGGCAAAATACGCGCTCAGCGGTTCCAGAAGATAGGCCAGCGGCGTGCGGTCCTGCGTGCGGATATAGGCCTCGACCGGCATGCCGGGCAGCAAGCGGCGGTCGCCAAGCCGGGCGATTTCACCATCCTCCAGAACGATCTCGGCACGGTAAAAGCTGAGGCCGCTTGCGTCATCCGTAAAGGCATCGGCCGATACCTGGCTGATTGTTCCGGTCAGATCGGGGATGGTGCGCATGTCAAAGGCCGGAAACCGGAGCGTGACCGGCTGGCCCGAAAACACCGCGTCCACCTCGATGGCGGGCACGCGCGCGGTGATGATCAGCGGGCGCACATCGGGCACCAGGTAGGCCACGGGGTCCGCCGCGCGCAACACGGCCTGCGCCCCGAAGACAGCCAGCCCGATGATCCGCCCGGCGACCGGCGCGCGCAGGTCCAAATCGGCAACGCGACGATCCAGATCGGCGCTGCGCTGGCGCAATTCTTCCTCGCTGACGCGGATTTCACGCAATTCCGCGATGGCTTCTTCGCGGCGGGTGCTGGCCAGTTGCAAGATCGCAAGCTCTGTCTCGATCACCCGTTCAGCCGCCTCGGCCTGCCGCGCCGCCAATTCTCCGAGCGATCCGCGCAACTGGGCGGCATCGCGGCGCAGGCGCAGGATCGGGTCGATCTCGATCAGGCCGCGCGACACGAGGTCTTGCTGGCGGGCCAGGTCGGTCGCAACCAGGTCAAGCTGTTCTTCCAGCGCCGCCTCTTGCGCCCGCAAGGCCGCAACCTGCGCCTCGATCTGGGTCACGCGACCGGCCAATTGCGCCGCCTCGCGCGACAGGCTTTCGGCGCGGGCGGCAAACAGGTTTTGCTGCCCCTGCATCAGGTCGGCCAGGTCGGGATCGGCAGCTGCCGCGATCAGATCGGCGGGAAACGCGATTTCGGGCGCGCCATCGCGTTCCGCTTCCAGCCGCGCGCGCCGCACCCGCACCTCGAACAGCTGGCCACGCGCCACCGCCAGGTCGCGCGCCAGCAACCCCGGCTCCAACCGCAGCAAGATGTCACCGGCGCCCACCTGGTCGCCTTCGCCCACCAATACCTCGGCCACGCGGCCGCCTTCGGGGTGCTGGATCGCCTGGCGGTTGCGATCCACCTCGATCCGGCCCGTGGCGACAACCGCCCCCGACAGCGTGCTGGTCACTGCCCATCCCCCGAATCCCGCAACCACGATCACCATGGCCAAAAGACCCGTCAAAAGCGGCCCACGCACCGACCACGCGGCGGACGGATCCGTCATGACACCCCCCCTGCCGCGGTGGTCTGCAGGTCGGCGTAATTGGCCAGCGTCTTGGACAACACATCGCGCGACGGGCCGAACATCGTCGGTGCGCCGCCCGACAACACCAAAAGCCGGTCACATTCCCGGATCGCGGCGGGCCGATGCGCCATGATCAACACCGCGCGCCCATCGGCCTTGATCGCCTTGATGGCGGTGTTCAGCGCGATCGAGCCGTCATTGTCCAGCGCCGAATTCGGTTCATCCAGCACCAGCAGAACCGGGTCGCCATAAAGCGCGCGCGCCAGCCCGATCCGCTGGATCTGCCCGCCGGACAAGCGCGCGCCAAGCCCGGATACGCGGGTGTCATAGCCATCCGGCAACTCGAGGATCATGTCATGCGCCGCCGCGGCACGGGCGGCGGCAACGATCCCGTCGGGATCGGGCACCACGGCCAGCCGCGCGATATTTTCCGCGATCGTGCCATCAAACAGCGTCACGGCCTGCGGCAGGTAGCCGATCACGCGGCCCAGCGCGTCGGCGTCATACTGATCGAGCGTTGCACCATCGAGCCGGATGCTGCCCGCCGCAGGCGCCCAGACGCCGGTGATGGCGCGCGCCAGGGTCGATTTGCCCGACCCGGACGATCCGATGACCCCCACCGCCTGCCCCGGCTCGATCCGGAAGCTGACACCGCGCAGCGTGGGCGCGCGCGCGCCGGGCGGCACCACGGTCAAGGTGTGGACCTCTAGACGCGCGCGGGGGCGCGGCAAGGCCATGGGCGGGGGCAATTGGGGCTGTTGCGCAAGCAGCTGGCGCAGCCGCGTCCAAGCCTGGCCGGCCTCTGCGATCGCGGACCATTGCCCGATGGCCAGTTCCACCGGGGCAAGCGCCCGCCCCATCAGGATCGAGGCGGCAATCATCGCCCCCACCGTCAGCTCCGATTGCAGCACGAGATAGGCCCCAAGGCCCAGGATCGCCGATTGCAGGAACAGGCGCAGGGTCCGTGTGGCGGTGGAAAACCCGCCGACAAGGTCGGCGGCGCGCATGCCTTCGGCCAGGGCGAACCGCCGTTGCGCTTGCCAGCGGGCAAAGACGGCATCGCGCATACCCAGCGCACGCACCAATTCCGCCTCGGCCTGCAATTCGGTGGCCATGTGATCGGCCAGATGCGCCGCGCCACCCGATCGCGCGATGGGTTGACGGCTGAGCAGGCGGTTGATCAGCGTGATCGCCACCAGGACCACCGCGCCACCTGTCGCCAGCCAGCCAAGCCACGGGTGAAACAGGAAAATCGCACCCAGAAACAGCGGGGTCCATGGCAGGTCGAACAGCGCCATGAACACGGGCGATGCCAGCAATCGCTGCACCATGGCCAGATCCTGCACGCCCGATTGCGGCTGCCCGGTCGCCTGCGCGCGGGCCAGCGCGGCCCGGAACACCCGTTGATCAAGCCCGTCCTGCAACCGCGCGCCAAACCGTGCCGCCACCCGCCCGCGCACGAAATCGACCACGCCCATCATCAGGAACAGGAAGGTGATCAGAACGGTCAGCGCGACCAATGTTTCCTCGGACCCGGATCCAAGAACACGGTCATAGACCTGCAACATGTACAAGGGCCCCGTCAGCATCAGGGCATTGACGACAAGGCTGAACCCGGCGATGCACCACAAGAGCCAGGCGTTGCGGCGATGGAACGCGATCAGGTCATCGGGCAGTAAGGCCGCCAAACGGGTCATCGTGACATCAATCCTCGTTACACAGCACCGTGTGGGGCTAACACTTGACTCTTCCCTGCCAGAGACCGTTTAACAAATTAACCACCATACTGCCTAGACAGCGTCGTATTCCTTTCCATCGGGTTGCCAAACCTAGGTCGCCCAGTGTCATTTTAGCCGTTCGGGAAGCTGCCCTTGCCCAGCGCCTCTTTTCATCGCCGCCTTGCGGCCCGCCTTTCCGGTGTAGTCCTCGTGGTTTTGGTGGCGGCCTGCGGGCCGGCGGCGATGCCGCCCGGCGACAGCATCGCCGATGTCGACGAACGTCAGAACCGGGCGATGCACCAGTTCAACGTGGCACTTGACCGAACCATCGTCGCGCCGGTGTCTCGGGGCTACGGCACCGCCGTGCCCGCGCCGGTGCGGCAGGGCGTCAGCAATTTCGCTGCGAACCTGTCACAGCCGTCTTATGTTCTGAACAACATTCTCCAGGTCCGGCTGGGGCAGGCGACGCAGAATACCCTGCGGTTCCTGCTGAATTCGACCATCGGGATTGGTGGGCTGTTTGACCCGGCCACGGCGCTTGGCGTGCCTGCGCGGGAAACAGATTTCGGGGAAACGCTGCATATCTACGGTGTCCGTGAAGGCGATTTCATCATGCTGCCGGTGTTGGGCCCCTCGACCACGCGCGACACGGTCGGGCTTTTGGTCGATATCGCGACCGACCCGGTGCGCCATGTCGTCGGGGCACCGGATCGGCGCTATGCCTCCGGCGCCGGGGTGCTCGACCGGCTGGGCGAACGCCATGACAACGACGACACGATCAACAGCCTTCTGTATGAAAGCGCCGATGGCTACGCCCAGCTGCGGTCGCTGTATCTGCAAAATCGCCGCTTCCGTCTGGGCGGCCAAGGTTTCGGGTTCGATCCGGCAACAGGTGGGGATGATCTTGGGGCAGGCCCCTATGCAGATCCCTATGCGGATACTTATGTTGATGCCTATGCCCCATGATCCCGGACCCACCCGCCGTCTTGCCCTGACCACCCTGGCCGCCGTTGCTGCCTTGCCGGTGCTGCCACGTCCCGCGCTGGCGCTGACCACCGGCGAGGCAACAACGCTGGTCACGAGCGTCGCCGCCGAAATCACCCGCATCATCAATTCGGGACAGTCCGAATCAGCGATGATCAATGATTTCGAACGGATGATGGGGCGCTACGGCGACATGCCGACCATTTCGCAATCGGTGCTTGGCCCGGCGGCACGGTCGGCCAGCGCTGGCCAGCTTGCGGCCTTTGCCACCGCGTTCCAATTCTACATGGCACGCAAATACGGGCGCCGGTTTCGGGAATTCATCGGGGGCAGCGTGAACGTGGCGGGCGCACAGGACACGGGCCGCTATGTCGAAGTGGTGTCCTCTGTCGTTCTGCGCGGCTCTGGCCCATTCGAAGTGCGGTTCCGGGTCTGGGATCGGTCGGGGCGGGCGCTGTTCATCGATCTCTTGATCGAAGGCGTGTCGTTGGTGATTTCGGAACGGTCCGAAATCGGCGCGATCATGGACCGAAATGGCGGATCCATCGACGCAACGATCCAGACCTTGCGCGGCATGGGCTGACCGCGCAACGCGGGCGACATGGATATTTCCCTGGAAACACGCACCGGCCTGCCCGAACCGCTTCGCGTGCTGCTGCGCGATTACCCGCGCGACGGCTGGCCCGCAGACCCGCAGTTTCACGGCCTGGTCAGTTTCTGGCTCGAGCGGCACCTGATGTTTCGCGACCTGATGGGCCGCATGACCACCGAGACCGAGGCGTTTCTGGATGGCGCGCGCGACACCCGCCACTTTACCCGGATCATCGCACACTACGGCTCGGCCTTCGTGAACCAGCTTCACGGCCACCACCAGATCGAGGACCAGCATTATTTCCCGATCCTGCGCACCCGCGACCCGCGGATCGAAACCGGCTTTGACCTGCTCGACAGCGACCATCACGCACTGGACGGGCTGTTGGGGCGGTTCGTGGATCAGGCCAATGGCGTGATCCAGCGCGGGCAAGGCCAAGACCCAAGGCGCGCGGCGGCGACGCTGCACCATGGGCTGGCCGATCTGACCCGGCTGATCACCCGCCATCTCGACGACGAAGAAGATTTGATCGTGCCGGTCATCCTGCGCGATGGGCCGGGCGGGCTGGGCTGAGTCCGGGGCGGCGCGCCCATAGGCGCACCGCCACAGGTCAGAAATCCAGGTTTTCGACACTCAGCGCATTGGCCTGGATGAATTCGCGCCGCGGTTCCACCACGTCGCCCATCAGCTTGGTAAAGATGTCATCGGCTTCGGCCAGGTCATCGACCTTGACCTGCAACAGCGTCCGCGCCTCGGGGTCCAGCGTGGTTTCCCACAGCTGGCCCGGGTTCATTTCACCCAGACCCTTGTAGCGCTGCATCTGCTGGCCCTTGGCGCCTTCGTCCAGCACCGCCTGCAACAATTCCGACGGGCCGTGGATCAGCTGTTCACGATCCTTGCGGGCCAGTTTCGCGGGGGTGATGTAAACCTCGCGGCTGTCGCGGCTGACTTCGGAAATCTTGCGTGCCTCGCCCGAGCGCAACACCGCGCCATCCAGCGTGCGGATTTCCTCGACCCCGCGCAACACGCGGCTCAACCGGATGCCGTGGTCTTGCGTGATCCGCCCGGCCCACCCGCGTTCATATTCCACCGCCACCAGGTCCAGCCGCTTGGCCACGTCATCGGCCACGCGTTGCAGATCGCCATCGGCACGGCCCGGATCAAAGGCACCCGCAATCGCCGCCTGTTCCACGATGTGGCGCGGGTAATGCGTTGGGAAGGCATCCAGGATCCGCTTGAAACTGCGCGCGCCCTCGACCACGCGGGCCAGGTCGGGCCCGGCGATTTCCTCGCCCTGGGGCAGGCGCAGCACCGCGCCCTCGATCCCCTGGGCGATCAGGTAATCCTCAAGCGCGGCCTGATCCTTGAGATAAACCTCCGACTTGCCGCGGCTGACCTTATACAGCGGCGGCTGCGCGATATAGAGATAGCCGCCCTCGATCACCTGCGGCATCTGCCGGAAAAAGAAGGTCAAAAGCAGCGTGCGAATATGCGCGCCATCCACATCGGCATCGGTCATGATGACGATCTTGTGGTAGCGCAGCTTGTCGATGTTGAATTCATCGCGCCCGATCCCGGTGCCAAGCGCTGTGATCAGCGTGCCGATTTCCTGGCTGCCCAGCATCCGGTCGAACCGAGCGCGTTCCACGTTCAGGATCTTGCCGCGCAAGGGCAAAACCGCCTGGTTGTGGCGCGACCGCCCCTGTTTGGCCGACCCGCCGGCGCTGTCGCCCTCGACCAGGAAGAGTTCCGATTTCGCCGGGTCCTTTTCCTGGCAATCGGCCAGCTTGCCCGGAAGGCTTGCGACATCCATCGCGGTCTTGCGCCGGGTCAATTCGCGGGCCTTGCGCGCCGCCTCTCGGGCGGTCGCGGCCTCGATGATCTTGCCGACGATGATCCGCGCCTCTTGGGGATGTTCCTCGAACCATTCGCCCAGCTTTTCGTTCATCAGGTTCTCGACCGCCGGCCGCACCTCTGAAGACACGAGCTTGTCCTTGGTCTGGCTGGAAAACTTCGGGTCGGGCACCTTGACCGACAAGACACAGGTCAAGCCTTCGCGCGCGTCATCGCCGGTAAATGTCACCTTTTCCCGCTTGGCGATGCCCGATGATTGCGCATAGGCGTTGATCGACCGGGTCAGCGCGCCGCGAAAGCCCGCCATATGCGTGCCGCCATCGCGCTGCGGAATGTTGTTGGTGAAGGGCAGCACCATTTCATTGTAGCTGTCGTTCCACCACATCGCGACCTCGACCCCGATGCCATCCTTTTCGCCGGTGACATAGATCGGTTCCGCCATGACGGATGTCTTGGACCGGTCAAGGTAGCGCACGAATTCGCGCACCCCGCCCTCATAGATCATCTCGACGCGCTGCGGTTCGGCGTGGCGCAGATCCTCCAGCACGATCTTGACGCCCGAATTCAGGAACGCCAGTTCGCGCAGCCGGTTTTCCAGCGTCTTGAACGAATATTCGAGGTTCGAAAACGTCGTGGTCGAGGCCAGGAACCGCACCTCTGTGCCGGTCTGGCCATGGCTGTCGCCAACCACTTCCAGGTGCTTGACCGTATCGCCCCGTTCAAACCGCGCGTAATGCTCTCGGCCCTCGCGCCAGATCCGCAGGTCAAGCCAATCCGACAGCGCGTTCACCACCGACACGCCCACACCGTGCAGGCCGCCCGAAACCTTGTAGGAATTCTGGTCGAATTTGCCGCCCGCGTGCAGCTGGGTCATGATGACCTCGGCGGCGGACACGCCTTCTTCCTCGTGGATGCCGACCGGGATGCCCCGGCCATTGTCGCGCACCGAAACGCTGTCATCGGGGTGCAATGTCACCGTCACCGCATCGGCATAGCCGCCAAGCGCCTCGTCGATGCCGTTATCCACGACCTCGTAGACCATGTGATGCAGGCCCGACCCGTCATCGGTATCACCGATATACATGCCGGGGCGCTTGCGCACCGCCTCCAAACCTTTGAGAACCTTGATAGAATCGGCGCCATATTCATTCGGCGCGGGGGCGTTGTCTGCCATGCGGTGTTCTGCCTGTTTTGCTTGCGCTTTTTATACCCCCCATGGCGGGGTTTGTCACGCGATCCCCCCAAGATTTAGCGGTTGGATAGCGCGATCACCACAGCCACAAGGATCAGCAAACCGCCTGACACCCGGTTGATCCGCGCCAGCCGGTCCGGGCTGGAAAACCGCCGCCGCGCCCCATCGACCAGGGCTGCAAAGCCGATGTTCGACACGAAAGGCACCAAGGCCGACACCAGCGCGATCACCACGATATCGGGTGCGGTGACACTGGTCAGGTCAAAGAACCCCGGCAACATGCCCATGTAGAACAAGATCGCCTTGGGGTTGGCCAGGATGGCGGCGATGCCCGCCGCAAACCCCGCCCAGGCGCCCGGCCGGGTCAGGGCGCTGTCGGCGGCGATGGTCTTGTCGGCGTTGCGGATCAACAGCCAGCCCATCAGCACAAACACCCCCACCGCGACCCAGCGCAGCGCCTCCATCACCCAGTCATAACTGCCCACGATCCAGGCAAGCCCCAGCGTCGCCGTGATCGACCACAGCGCATCGCCCAGCGCCACGCCCGCGATCAGCGGGATCGCCGCAACCCAGCCATGCGCCAGCGCCCGCGCGCCACAGGCCAGCCAGACCGGGCCGGGCGTCAGGAACAAGACGAACAACGCGCCCGCATAAAGCGCGATCTGGGCAAGGGTCAGGGTCATGGGCTTTCCTCTTGCACAGAGCTTTCGCCGGCATTTTCGGCCACGGCAAGATGCTGCGCGCGCGCGCCAAGGTCGCTGAACAATTCCGGGCCGGTGCCGGTCATCCAGGCCTGCGCGCCAAGGGCGCAGATCTCGTCGAACAGGGCCGCGCGCCGGGCCGCATCCAGATGCGCCGCCACCTCGTCCAGCAAGACCAGCGGCGCCGCCCCGGTATCGGCCTTGAGCGCGCGCGCATTGGCCAGCACCAGCGAAATCAAAAGTGCCTTTTGTTCCCCCGTCGAACATTGCGCGGCGGGCATCGCCTTGTCGACATATGTCGCGGCCAGGTCGGCGCGATGCGGCCCGATCAACGCGCGCCCCGCCGCCATGTCACGGCCCCGGCTCTCGGCAAAGGCCGCCGCGAAATCGCCGGCCTCGGTCAAATCATCGGTGTCCAGCACCAGGTCGGCCGCCGGAAAGGCGGTTTCCGCCCCTTGCTGCGCCGCCATGATCCGCGCCAGCGCCGCGCGGCGATTGCCCGTGATCATCGCCGCCGCCTCGGCCATCTGGCGTTCCAGCGCGCCATACCAGCGCGCGTCCGTGACCTGGTCCTTCAGCAAACGGTTGCGCTCGCGCATCGCCTTTTCATAGGCAAGGGTCGCCTCGGCATGGCCGGGCTCGAAACTCAGGGTGATCCGGTCCAGGAAACGCCGCCGACCCTCTGCGCCCTCGATCCAGAGCCGATCCTGCGCGGGCACCAGCCAGACGATCCGGATCAGCCGCGCAAGCGCCGTTTGCGGCGCGGGCTTGTCATCGATCCGCGTGACGCGCGCCTGCCCCGGCTCTGCCATCAACTCGATCTGGTGACCCAGCCCCGCACCCGCGATCCCGGCACTGATCTTCCAGCCGATCGCCTCGGGGCGGCGGATGATGTCCTCGGCATTCGCCCGGCGCAGTCCGCGCCCCGGCGACAACAGCGACACGGCCTCCATCAGGTTGGTCTTGCCCGCGCCATTGGGCCCGAACAGCGCCACGGGGCGCCCATCCAGATGAACCCGCGCGCGGCGATGGCTGCGGAAATGCGACAGGGCAAGGGTTGCGACGAACACCGCGGTCATCGCCCCCTCCCCTTCATCTTCCCATAAATACGCATGCTGGCGGTGCAGCTGGGCCCGCCCAGCGCCGTCACACCCGCATCGGCATCACGACATAGATCGCGGACGTGTCATTGCCTTCGCGCATCAGGGTCGGCTCGCCGGGGGTGGAAAACAGGAATACCGCGTTCTCGCGGTCCACCTGGCTGGCGATTTCCAGCAGGTACTTGGCGTTGAACCCGATCTCCAGCCGCTCGTCGGCATAGGCCACGGCCAGTTCTTCCTCGGCATTGCCCGCATCGGGTGCGTTCACCGACAAGACCAGCCGGTCTTCATCCAGCGACATCTTCACCGCGCGCGACCGTTCCGAACTGACGGTGGCAACCCGGTCGACCGCCTTGGCGAAATCGGCCGCGTCCACTTCCATGCGGCGGGTGTTGCCGGTCGGGATCACCCGCGCGTAATCGGGGAATGTTCCGTCGATGACCTTGGAGGTCAGGGTAATTTCCGGCGTCGCAAAGCGGATCTTGGTTTCCGACACCGACACCGCGATCTTGGCATCGTCATCTTCCAAAAGCTTGCGCATCTCGCCCACGGTCTTGCGGGGCACGATGACCCCGGTCATGCCTGCCGCCCCATCGGGCAGCGCCGCGTCGATCCGCGCCAACCTGTGCCCATCGGTGGCCACCGCGCGCAACACCGGGCCGTTTTCGCCATCGGCCACGTGGAAATAGACGCCGTTCAGGTAATACCGGGTTTCCTCGGTTGAAATGGCGAATTTGGACTTGTCGAACAAGCGCCGCAACACCGGTGCGGGGCAGGAAAAATTCGCGCCGTATTCCGACGCCGTCATCACCGGGAAATCTTCCTTGGGAAGCGTCGCAAGCTGGAAATTCGACCGCCCGGCCTGCACCGTCAACCGGCCAGACGCGCTGTCATCGCTCAGGGTCACAAGCGCACCATCGGGCAGTTTGCGCACGATTTCGTGCAATGTCACCGCCGACACGGTCGTGGCGCCGGCGCGTTCCACCATCGCGGGGGCCTTGTCGACCACCTCGATGTCCAGGTCCGTGGCGCGGAAACTGACGCTGTCGCCCTCGGCTTCGATCAGCACATTGGCGAGGATCGGGATGGTGTTGCGACGCTCAACCACCGACTGCGCCTGAGAGACAGCGCGCAACAACGTGGCGCGCTCGATCGATAGTTTCATAACCCTTGCTCCGACAAGATGCGGGGGTGTGAGACTAGCCCCATCCCCCGTCAGCACAACCGTTTTTTACAGGAGTGTCCGGGCTGGCCACGGGCGTCAAGCCCTCTCGGGTCTCATGGCCCATGACACAGGCGGTTAGGCCTCCAGCATCCGGCGCAAGATCTCCGCGTCTTCCGCGATCTGGCTGTCCACAGACATCAATTCCTCGATCTTGCGCACACCGTACAAGACCGTGGTGTGGTCACGCCCCCCCAGTTTGCGCGCGATTTCCGGATAGCTGCGCGAGGTCAGCGCCTTGGACAGGTACATCGCCATCTGGCGCGGCCGCGCACACCGCGCGTGCGCGGCTGGATCCGGTGATATCGGCCTGCCGGATCTTGTAATATTCGCAACAGGTCTTGATGATCTGGTCCAGTGTCACCTTGCGGTCGGTCGAGCGCAGGATATCGGCCAGGCAATCCTGCACCATGTCCACCGTGATCTCGCGGCGCACCAGATCGGCAAAGGCAAACAGCCGTGTCAGCGCCCCTTCGACCACGCGGATATTGGTCGAAATCCGCAGGGCCATGAATTCCAGCACGCCCTCGGACAGCTTGATCTGCGGGTTGCGCGCCATGGCCTGTTCGGCCTTGTGCTGCAACACGCCCAAGCGCAATTCGTAATCCGTCGGGTGCAGATCGACCACCAGCCCGCATTGAAGCCGCGACGCGATGCGCGCATCCAGTTCTTCCATGTCGACCGGCGCGCGGTCGCCGGAAATGATGATCTGTTTGCCCTCTTCAACCAGCGCGTTGAAGGTGTGAAAGAATTCTTCCTGCGTCGAGGTCTTGCCGGCGATGAACTGCACATCGTCGACCATCAACACGTCGACCGACCGGAAAATCTGCTTGAAGGTCATCGTGTCCTGTTCACGCAGCGCGCGCACGAACCGATACATGAACTGCTCGGCCGACAGGTAGAGGATGCGCGCCTCCGGGAAGCGCGCCCGCAGATCCCAGGCGATCGCATGCATCAGATGCGTCTTGCCCAAGCCCACGCCGCCATACAGAAACAGCGGGTTGAAGGTGACATCGCGGCCTTCGGCGACACGGCGGGCGGCGGCATGGGCCAATTCATTGGGTTTGCCGACGATGAAATTGTCAAACGTATAGGCCGGGTTCAATGTGGCGCCCGGCAGATCGTCGGTGCCGGTGCGATGGGCTGTGGCGGGTGCGGTGCGCGCGGGCGCGGCCTGCACACTGCGCACGGGGGCAGCATTGCGGTTGCCGGCACGTTCGCCCAGGCCCGCATCTACGGAAAACTCGACCCGGTCGACACCGACGCCGGCAGAAATCAGGTGGCGCAAGATGATGTCGCCGAAATTCTGCGACACCCAGGACCCGAAGAAATTGGTCGGGACGTGAAAGCGCACGGTGCGGTCATCAAGACGGTCAAAGGTGATCGGGTCAATCCACGCTGAGAAGTTGTTTTCTCCAACCGATTTCAGCAGCTCGCCCCGAACTTGCCCCCACGTCTCGTGCGTCATTTTCCCTATCATCCCCGTTCAAGTTTTTGTGGCTACCCGCCATGAACAACCGCTTACCCTCGCCCCACCCAGGGCAGATCATTGCGCGGACGCGTCTAGCGACACGGGGACTGTCCCTCCCCCTGTCGTGACGGGCGCCTTACGCCGACCCATGAACACATCTTTCACGATTCGATGCACACGCGGGCACCGACACAAATGCCAGTTGTCATGGACCGCAAGCCGGGCGCCGGGGATAAGATCTACGGGAAAAAGAAACTTGCCGCGCAAGGGAACCCCTGCACCCGTTCTTGTTCCAAGACACACGGCCCATCCTGCGGCGGGATATCCCTTTGACCCTTTCGGATCACCGCCGGCGCAAACCTGTGGTTCTTGTCCCGCAAATCCGCCCCCAGGGCGCCTGAATCGCTTGGTCAAGCTAGCGGATAGCGCAGCGCCGCTGCAACGACTCTTCAAACTTGACAGATATGTGAACCTGCTTCGAATCTACCCACAGGGCCTACAGACTTCTAACACAACGGAAATTTGAAACGAGAAAGGCGCGCCACATTTCTGGGCGCGCCTTGTTTTGTGGTGGGGTCTGCGGACGACTCAGGCCTTGAGCGCCTTCACCCGCGACGACAGCCGCGACATTTTCCGCGCGACGGTGTTCTTGTGCAACACACCCTTGGTCACGCCGCGCATCATCTCGGGCTGGGCGGTCTTGAGCGCCTCGGCGGCCACATCGTGGTCGCCGGCCGCGATAGCCTCTTCGACCTTGCGCAGGAAGGTGCGGATGCGCGAACGGCGGGCTTTGTTTACGGCAAAGCGGCGCTCGTTCTGACGGGCGCGTTTCTTGGACTGGGGCGAATTGGCCATGTCATGTCTCTTTCGTCTGGTCGGGTCGCGTTAAAATGCATTCAGCGCGGGAGATCCCGACTCCGGGTTCACTACCGGACGACTCTGGCCTAGGCGGGCCTCACACGCATGTCTGGCGCGGCGCATAGCCGGTTTTGCGGACGGATGCAAATGCCTTTGCGCGCAATGCGCGTCCATGTGGGCCAAGGCCCATATCGCAGGACTGCGTGCAAGGCGTGGCTGTGCGTCACGCGATGGCTGCCCCCGGCATGGGACAGCCAAAATCGATCCGCTCACTTGTCGCGGAATTGCGGCTCTCGCTTTTCCAGAAAGGCCGCCATGCCTTCCTTTTGATCCTCGGTGGCGAAGAGGCTGTGGAACAGGCGCCGCTCGAACAACAAACCCTCGCGCAGCGTGGTTTCATAGCTGCGGTTCACCGCCTCTTTCGCGGCCATGGCGGCCAGCATGGATTTTTCGGCGATCTTGCCCGCCGCGCCCATCGCCTCGTCCATCAGCTTCTTGGCGGGAACGACGCGGCTGACCAGCCCGCAGCGCTCTGCCTCTTCGGCGGTCATGAACCGGCCGGTCAGGTGCATGTCCATCGACTTGGACTTGCCCACGAATCGCGTCAGGCGCTGTGTTCCGCCCATGCCCGCAACCACGCCCAGGTTGATCTCGGGCTGGCCGAACTTGGCGGTGTCGGCGGCGATGATGAAATCGCACATCATCGCCAATTCGCAGCCCCCGCCCAGCGCATAGCCCGCGACGGCGGCGATGATCGGCTTGCGGGTGCGCAGCATCTGTTCGGCATCCGTGCCGAACATGTCCTCGGCAAACACGTCGACAAAGCTTTTCTCGCTCATCTCCTTGATATCGGCACCGGCCGCAAAGGCCTTTTCGCTGCCGGTCAACACGATGCAGCGCACCTTGTCATTGGCATCTGCCGATTTCAGCGCCTTGGCCAATTCCCCCAGAAGCTGGCTGTTCAGGGCGTTCAGGGCATCAGGGCGATTGAGTTTGATCAGCGCGATGTGATCTTCGATCTCGACGATCAGGGTCTCATAGGCCATGTCTTCCGGCTCTCCGGCTATGGGTGCCACGTGGGCTTGAGGCCGGAGGGTTAGCACCCCGGCGCGCGGTTTCAAGTTATCTTTGACAGGTCGGGCAATAGAAGCTCGACCGGCCCGATTGCACCGCCCGTTTGATTATTCCTGTACAATCCGGGGTTTGGCAGGGTTCGGCTGCGCGGCCATAGGCGCGAAAACTGTGTTGAAAATATCCCAGTTCGCCATCCGCCTGCCGGTAATCACGCAAGCTCGACCCGCCCGCCTCGATCGCCTCGGCCAGAACATCGCGGATGACCGCCACAAGCGCCGCGATGCGCGCCGCGCTGATCTTGCCGGCCAGCCGCAAGGGGGAAATGCCCGCGCGGTGCAGCGCCTCGCAGACATAGATGTTGCCCAGCCCCGCCACGATCTTTTGATCCAGCAACGCGGTCTTGACCGGCGTGCGTTTCCCCGCGAAGGCCGCGACCAGATGGGCCGCGTTGAACGCATTGCCCAAGGGCTCCGGCCCGATGCCTTCGATCAGCCAATGGCGGTCCACCGCATCGGTCGGGCACAGGTCCATCGCGCCAAAGCGCCGCGCATCATTGAATGTCACCCGCGCGCCCGCCTCGGTGTCGAGCACGACATGGTCATGTTTCTCGGGCGCGGGGTGCAGATGATGGAACTGCGCCAGCATGTCCCGCCCGCCCTGCGGGGCCGATACGATCATGCGCCCCGACATGCCCAGATGCACGATCAAGGTCTCGCCGCTGTCGAGATCGGCCAGGATATACTTCGACCGCCGCCGCAGCCGCTCGACGCGCACCCCGGTCAGCCGCTCGGCCATGCGTTCGGGAAAGGGCCAGCGCAAATCGGGCCGATTGACCTGCGCGCGGGCGATCCGCGCCCCCTCGAGCACGGGGGCAAGCCCGCGACGGACTGTCTCGACTTCTGGAAGTTCGGGCAAAGCGGGCTTTCCTTGTGCGGTGGCGACATTGTAACGCCCCAACAGGCCCCTATAAGAAGGGGCAAGCTACAGGAAGGACAAGCCCCGATGGCCGATGACACAAACGGTCGCACGACCCACTTCGGCTTTCAGCAGGTCGCCGAAGACCAGAAGGCCGGGATGGTCCATGGTGTCTTTACCAATGTGGCGTCGAAATACGACATCATGAACGATGTGATGAGCATGGGCATCCACCGCGTCTGGAAGGATGCGATGATGGATTGGCTCGTGCCGCACGATGGTCAGCGCCTTCTGGATGTCGCGGGCGGCACCGGCGATGTGGCTTTCCGGTTCCTCGGGCGTGCGCCGGGCGCGCGCGCGACGGTGCTCGACATGACCGAATCCATGTTGATCGAGGGCCAAAAGCGCGCCGAAGCAGCCCAGATGGCCGACAAGCTGGACTGGATCGTGGGCGACGCCATGGCGCTTCCGTTCGAAGACAACAGTTTCGACCGCTACACGATCAGTTTCGGCATCCGCAATGTCACCCGCATCCCCGATGCGCTGGCCGAAGCGTTTCGCGTGCTGCGCCCCGGCGGGCGGTTGATGGTGCTGGAATTCAGCCAGCTGCCCAATGACGGGCTGCAAAAACTCTATGACCTGTATTCCTTCAACGTGATCCCGCGCATGGGCCAGCTGATCGCGGGAGACCGCGACAGCTATCAATACCTGGTCGAATCGATCCGCCGCTTTCCCGATCAGGAGACATTCGCCGACATGATCCGCACGGCGGGGTTCGAACAGGTCGGGTATCGCAACCTGTCGCTGGGCATCGCCGCGCTGCATTCCGGCTGGAAGATCTGAGGTGAAGGGCCCCCATAACATCTGGCGGCTGATCCGCACCGGCGCCACATTTGAACGCACCGGTGCCATGGGCGCGGTCCTGGAGGCGGTCGATGCCCCCCGGTCGATCCGGATCGCGGCGCGCATCCTGGGATGGCCGTTCAAATGGCTGGGCCTGCGCGGCGACCCGGGCGTGCCATCCGTGCCCCGCGCGCTGACCGCCCTTGGCCCCGCCTACATCAAGTTCGGCCAAATCCTGTCGACCCGGCCCGATGTGGTCGGCCCCGAGATGGCGCTGCAATTGCAGGTCTTGCAAGACAAGTTGCCGCCCTTTCCCCTGGCCGAGGCGCGGCGCGTCGTGGCGCAGGAAATGGAAAAACCGGTCGAGGCGCTGTTTTCCGAGTTTTCCGAACCCGTCGCGGCCGCATCCATCGCGCAGGTGCACAAGGCCAGATTGGCCCATGATGGGCGCGCCGTTGCCGTCAAGATCCTGCGCCCCGGCATCGAACGCGCGTTTCGCAAGGATATCGACGCGTTCTACCTGATCGCCTGGGTTGTTGAAACATTGTCGCCCGGGTCGCGCCGTTTGCGCCCGCGCGCGGTGATCGAGCATTTCGAAGGCGTGGTGATGCAGGAACTGGACCTGCGGATCGAAGCGTCGGCCTGCGGTGAATTCCATACCAATACCCAGCGTGACGACGGGTTCGTGGTGCCGGAAATCGAATGGTTCCTGTCGTCGCGGCGGATGATGACGCTGGGTTGGGTCGAGGGCATCACCATGTCCGATCTGGCCGCGATCGAGGCCGCCGGTCACGACAAGAAGGCCTTGGGCACGCGCGTGTTGCAGATGTTTTTGCGCCACGCGCTGCGCGACGGCTTTTTTCATGCCGACATGCACCAGGGAAACCTGAAGGTGGCGCCGAACGGCGATATCGTGGCGCTGGATTTCGGCATCATGGGGCGGCTCGACGTCTACACGCGCCGGATCTATGCCGAGATCCTCATGGGGTTCATCCGCAAGGATTACCGGCGCGTGGCCGAGGTGCATTTCGAAGCGGGATACGTGCCCGCCGACCGGGACATCGATGAATTCGCGCAAGCCCTGCGATCCGTGGGCGAGCCGATTTTCGGCATGGATGCCAGCCGCATCTCGATGGCGCGGCTGTTGGCCTACCTGTTCGAGGTGACCGAACGGTTCGGGATGGAAACCCGGACCGAGCTGATCTTGCTGCAACGCACCATGGTTGTGGTCGAAGGCGTGGCCCGGTCGCTGGATCCGGATATCAACATCTGGGTCGTCGCCCGGCCCGTGGTCGAGGAATACATAAAGGATCATGTCGGGCCCAAGGCCGTGGTGCGCGACCTGTGGAACACCGTGCGCGTCCTGTCGCGGTTCGGGCCGCGCTTGCCCGCATTGGCCGAACAGGCGCTTTTGGCCCAAGCCAACCCTCAGCGCGCACACCGCCGCACCCCATGGGCCGAGCGTATCGGCTATGGCGCGCTTGGCCTCGCGCTCGGCGCGGGCCTCGCCGCGGTCGTGATGCTGATCTGACCCCCGGTCACGCATCGGCCCGGCGCGGCCCGAGAACCGATTGCGCCGGGATGCTGAGCCCGCCGTCCATGGTCAGCCAAACATCGGCACCGACCAGTTGCGCCTCCTGGATGGTGGAATAGACCATGGCGGCGCGGTCTTCGATCATGTCTTCACCCGACCAGTTCTGGATCGAAAACGTATAGACGCCGGGCGGCACGAGCGCGCCCGACAGGTCGCGGCCCGTCCACGCGACCGCGTCAGTGCTGAGCGGGACGGGGACCTGTTGCACCACCTCGTCCCGGTCGTTGCGCACGATCAGTTCCATCCGGTCGGCCAAGGGATGCGGCACCCCGGCCAGCGTCACGGTTTGACCCTGGAAATTCACCGGCATGTCGGCCCGCGCCTGCATGCCGATCCAGCCACCCAATTCCCCCATGCCCATCGTGGCAAGGCCCGCCTGCAGCCCCAACAACAGGTCATTGGTCCGCACCTGTTGTTCGACGCCCGAAAACTGCGCCAACTGGCTTGCGAATTCGGTCGAGTCCATCGGGTTGAGCGGATCCTGGTTTTGCATCTGCGTCGTCAAAAGGCGCAGGAAGGTTTCAAAATCCGCCGTGATCGTGCTGGCTGCGGCCGTGGTGGAAGACCGTTGCGCAGCCGTGGTTTCAGGGAAAATTTCCATGGTTTTGCCTTTTTTGACAGATCAGACACGTAGATCAAGCCCACCCCGAGACGGGGTGGGGGCCGTCTGTGCACGGGGCGGCGCCGGGTGTTCCCCTTGCGGGCCGCCGCCGCCGGGCGCATGGGGCATCGGGATGGCAGGCCTTTGATCGTGCCGCCCATCCGCCCCCCCGTTCGAGATGCTCACCATCGGCGCATCGATCCCGGCACGGGCAAATTCCTGTGCCAAAAGGCCGAGATGGCGCCGCATCAGGTCGGCGGTTTCCGGACGCTCGGCGGCGATGACCAAGGTGAGCGCGCCGTTGATGTCTGAAAAACTCAGCCGCAAACGGCCAAGTTCGGGCGGGTCCAGCGCCAGATCGAGCGGCGCGTCGCGATCCCGGCCCGGGTCGACCAATGCCTGCAGGATCTGCACCGCGGGGGCGCTGGGCAGCACCGAGGGCGCGGGGCGATCCGCCGTGGGCGATGGTGAAACTGTCCCGTCTGCAGCAGGCCCTGGCCAAAAATTCGGGCCGACCGCCGCATCGACAGGCGCGGAGGACACGGCCAATGGCGGGAGTGCTGGCCTATCTCGCGCCGGGGCGGATGGCGCGGATCGGTCCCCCGCTGGCCCGGTCCCGTCCGCGCGACCGGGGGAACACGGGCCGCAAAAGCGCCCGCTTCGGGGCGATCCGACATCGGCCCATCGAACCGGGGAATCGCCGGTTCAGAACCCGAAGACCGCGCCGACACGGGGCCAAGATTGATCGGCCCCGCGCCCGTCACGGTCGGACGGTCAGGGCCGCCAGGGCTGTCGGGAACCGGGGCGGGCCGGGCAGGTTCATCATTGGCCAAGGCGTGCAAGACCGGTGCCGGGGCCGATGCAACCGGGGCCGGCGCGACGGGTGCGGCGCTCGCGGGGGCAGGCAAGCCATCCCGTCTGACCTGCACCGCCTTGGGGGTCGCATCGGTTCGGGCATCTTGATCCCCCCCCACACCCTTGCCCCACCCGGATATTTGCACGGGGGGCGCGGGGTCTGCGGCGAGCGTCCCGGGATCAAGCCCGAGACCGGACCCTGCCGGTGGCGTCACATCCTGACCGGGCAATCCAGGCGATGCCTCGGTCCGGGCGGCCACCACCGTGGTTTTGGCCGGTGTCGCCGCTTGGCTGTCCATGGCAATGGCTTGTCCCTGCACCTGCACCTGCACCTTGGCATCTGCCGCCAAGATGGCGCGCGAAAGCGTGTTGCCCGTCGGATCGGGAAAGCCGACCCCGGCGGGCATGCGCGCCGCACCATCCCCGGACCTTGCGGGCGGTGCAAAAGGGGATGGCCCCATCTGGTGCGCTGCAGGATCGGGAATGGCCCCACGCGGCACGGGCGGCATCGCCGGGTCGCCCGGGCCAATTGCCACAAAGGGCGGCGTTTCGGGTTGAACACCGGGGGGTGGCCCCGCCACCGCTTCGGCACCTGGCTCGACAGGCCATTGCGCGAACGGGGGTCGGCCGACCACGTCATCGCCGGTATCTTGATCATATGGCATGGGGCTGGTGCCCGTCGCCGCGACAGGCTGCCCAGGCGGGTAGCCCGCCCGGCGGTCGCGGGCCAGGCTGGCCGCCAAACCCGTCTGCCCGGAAGGTCCGGCCCCTGCACCGGGGTTTTGCCACCCCATTGGGGCAATGATTTGCAGCATTTGAACCATGTCGGGCTGAAATGCCGCTTGGGCCAGGGCCTGTGATCCGCCGGGCGATGCCCCCGGACCATCTGGCAGGTCCGGGTCACGTCGCGGATCGATGGGCTGGCCCGAGGCGCGAACATCGCCCAAGGGCAGCGGGACAGGCAGCCGGAGGTCATCGGCCACCGGCGCAAAGACCGCGAGGAAACCCACGGAATCGGGCACTGGCGCGCGCGCGCCCCCCGAAATGGCCTGTGGCACGGGGGCACCGGCCAGCGCGACAGAAAAATCATCCATGCTGCAGTCCTACCGCCGACACTGCGCCGATCCATGACAGCAACCCCCTTACGGATTGTTAAGACGCCCATGGCAGGCTCGGGAAAAATCGACGGACCCGGAGTTTGGACCATGACCCCGACACTCGCCTTGCCCGGCTCGGTGCCAGCCCGATCATCGCTTGGCGCAACGGAACCCGATCTTGCGGCGCTGCGCGATGTCGCCCGCGAGCTGGAGGCGAGCTTTCTGGCCGAAATGCTGAAACATGCCGGGTTTGGCGAAAGCCGTGCAAGTTTCGGTGGCGGTGTCGGAGAGGATCAATTCGCCTCTCTACTGCGGGGTGAACATGCCCGCGCCCTGGCCGACAGGGGCGGCATAGGCCTCGCCGAATCCCTGTTTCAGGCGCTGGTCGCGCGCGAAACCGCCGGGCTTCGCGTCGAATGACCGGCGCGGACCGTGCTCTTGCCACGGTGAAAGCCCTGCTCGATCACCAGCGAGAGGCGCTTTTGACGGGGGATCTTGTCTGGTTGGCGCAGATGCCGGACCGGTTGGCGCGGGCGATGCAAACCCTGGCCGACCATGCGCCGCCGCCATCCGGGCTTGCCGTCTTGGCCGATATCGCCAGCCAGAATGCCCGCCTGATCCTGGCGGCACAGCGCGGCATTGCCGAAACGCGCGCGCGATCTGCTGGCCGGGGGGCGACCCCCTTGACCACCTATGATGCGCGTGGACGGCAATGGCCCACACCCTGCGACGGCAAGGTTCTTTCGCGCCGCTGACCGATCCCGGCGGACGCCTAAAATCCAATCGAAATACCGTGGCCGATTAGCAGTTTGTTCAAGGTTCGGCGCAAGTGTGGTGGTGCATCTCTTGGGATGGCGTGGCCCCGAAATACGGGTCGCAGGTGTCAGAACGGCATGTCGCCGGGTCTTTGCAGGCCCCGGATCTGAACGGCGCCGAACCTGCGCCATGACAAACGAAGAAAGGGGACATGAATGGCCACCTTCCATGCGCCGCCATGATGGCCACCACCGGCGATGACCTTCTTGCGTTTTATGATCAGGGGGCGCGCGGTATTGTCTGCCATGGCGGGTCCATCGGATGCGATGGGCCAAGCCATAGCACCCGATCCATGAACAGGCGCTTAACCTGCGGTCACGCCGCGACCGGCTGCAAGCGCCGTGCAAAAACCGCGCTCAGAACCAGCATCACCGCCGCCGTGCCCAGGCAGGCGGGCAACCCGCCCAACTGGTAGGACAGCCCCGACAACAGCGTCCCAAGCAACCGGCCCGCCGCATTGGCCATGTAGTAGAACCCCACATCCATCGTCACCCGTTCGGCCTTGGTAAAGGCAAGGATCAGGTAGGAGTGCAGGGCGGAATTGACCGCGAACACCGCCCCGAAGACCAAAAGGCCCACGATCACACTCGCCGTCAACCATGCCGCCGGCGCGCCCGCCATCGCGACCAGAACCGCAAGGCCCGCGGGCAAGACCGCAAGCGCCCCGGCCCAGATCCAGGCCTGCGAGATCAACACCGCCTCGCCGCGCGACGCGGCGCGCAACAGGCGTGGGGCGCTGGCCTGCACCGCGCCATAGAGGATGATCCAGACCGCCATGAAGGTGCCGATGGTAAAGAAGGCGATCCGGTTGCCCTCGGTCGTGCCATCCGACAGCACGGCGTAGAAATAGATCGGGATGCCGACCACGAACCACACGTCGCGCGCGCCAAACAGGAACACCCGCGCCGCCGACAACCAGTTGACGTTGGCGGATTTGGAAAACACCTCGGAAAACTTGGCGCCCTTGCGCCCGGTGGGCAGGCCGGATGGCATGCGCCAGGCGATTGCGGCCAGGATCACCGCCAGAACGATCGCCATGGCCAGAACGGAAGGCACGAACCCCAAAAGCGCCAGCATCGCGGCACCCAGCAGAAAGCCAAGCCCCTTGACCGCGTTCTTTGATCCGGTCAGCACGGCGACCCAACGAAACAGGCTTCCGTCTCCGGCAGGGGCCAGGATCTTGACCGCCGATTTCGACGACATCTTGGACAGGTCCTTGGCCACGCCGGACAGGCCCTGCACCACCATCACGAAGGCGACAGAGGCGGTGATGCCCCATGCCGGGTCAAGCTGGGTCAGCGCCAGCAAGGCCACGATCTGCACCCCGAGACCCGCGTAAAGCGTGGCGGTCAGGCCAAAGCGCGCCGCGATCCAGCCCGCGCTGAGGTTGGTGACGATCCCGGCAATCTCGTACAAGATGAACAGGTAGGCCAGTTGCACCGGGGAAAAGCCCAGCGTGTGAAAATGCAGCAGCACCAGCATGCGCAGCGCGCCATCGGTCAGCATGAAGGCCCAATAGGCCGCCGTGACCGCGATATAGGCGGCAAAGCCTTCGGGGCGCGCGGCGCTATCGGTCATGGCGCGGCACCCACCATGAGCGCGACATCGACCAATCGGTGGGCATAGCCCATTTCATTGTCATACCAGGCGTAGATTTTGACCTGCGTGCCATTCACCACCATCGTCGAGGGCGCATCGACGATGCTGGACCGCGTGTCATTGGTGTAATCGGCGCTGACCAGGGGCCGTTCCTCGTAGCCGAGAATATCCTTGAGCGGTCCATCGGCGGCGGCCTTGAAGAGCGCGTTCACCTCCTCCGCCGTGGTCGCGCGCTCCACCTCGAAGACGCAATCGGTCAGCGAGGCGTTGAGCAGCGGCACCCGCACCGCGTGACCGTTCAACTTGCCCGTCAGTTCGGGATAGATCAGCGTGATCGCCGTGGCGCTGCCCGTCGTGGTCGGGATCAGGCTGTTCAGCGCCGACCGCGCGCGGCGCAGATCCTTGGCGGGCCGGTCCACGATGGTTTGCGTGTTGGTCACGTCATGGATCGTGGTGATCGAGCCGTGCTTGATGCCCAGCGCTTCGTGGATCACCTTGACGACCGGGGCCAGGCAATTGGTGGTGCAACTGGCCGCCGTCACGATCCGGTGCTGTGCCGGATCGTAGATGTCATGGTTCACACCGTAGACGATATTGGCCGCGCCGCCATCCTTGACCGGGGCGCTGACAACCACCCGCTTTACGCCCGCGTCGAAATAGGGCTGGATCTTTGCCGCCGTCTTGAACACGCCGGTGCAGTCGATCACCACATCCACCCCGTCCAGCGGAAGCTTGGCCGGATCACGTTCGTTGAACACCGGCAAGCGGGTGCCATCGATCGTGATGCTATCCGCATCGCTGGTGATATCGGCGCGCCAGCGCCCGTGCACGGTGTCGAATTCCAGCAAATGCGCATGCATCGCCGCATCGCCCACCGCATCGTTCAGCCAGGCAATCTTGGCCCCGCGTTCCAAAAGGGGGCGCAGCGCCAGCTTGCCGATACGGCCAAGTCCATTCAGGGCATAGGTGGTCATTCTGCGTCATCCTGTGTCAGCGCGATATCGTCCAGCGCGTGTTGGAGCGAGATCCGGTCCAGCGTGTCGAGCGGCAGCGCGGCAAAGGCCGCGATCCGGTTGCGCAACATCCCGAACGCGTGTTGAAACGCCAGCATCCGTTCCGCGTTCGTGCCTGTGGCCTTCACCGGGTCCGGCGTGCTCCAATGGGCAGACATGGGTTGGCCGGGCCAAGGCGGGCATGCCTCGTTGGCGGCGCGGTCACACACGGTAAAGACGAAATCGAATTCCGGCGCAGCGTCGCCCTGGAATTCGGACAGGTTCTTGGACCGCAGATCGCCGGTCTCAAAGCCCTTGCTGCGCAGCATCTCGACCGCCATCGGGTTCAGCTCCGACTGCGGCCGGGTGCCCGCCGAAAACACCTCGAACCTGTCGCCAGCCATGTCGCGCAGGATCGATTCGGCAAAGATGGAACGGGCAGAATTGCCGGTGCAGATGAACAAGACACGGAAACGGCGGTCGGGCATGGGGGATACTCCGGAAGGGGAAGAATCGGACGTGGGCGGGCACAGGTCTGGCCGACCACGGCAACAATCATGTAACAAACCCTCGGTCATCGATCGCAGACCGTTAAGATCGGCCCCATAGCGCAGCGACGTGCCACTGCGGCTTCGGGTGATCAGCCCGGCTTGCACCAGGTCGGCCAGGTAGGCGCTGAGCGTATTGGGCTTCAGCCCCAGAACGCCGGCGATTTCCCCGGCAGGCACCTGGTCCGGATGCCGCCGGATCAACAGCTGCACCACATCCAGACGTGCCGGATGGCTCAGGGCTGCGAATCTGTTTGTCAGGTCTATTTCCATAATTCTCGAAATATCGAATAATCGGGGCGACGCAAGTGAAGCTTTTGCGACAGACGCGCCCAGAGAGCGGGCCATCGCTTGCAATCCAGCCAAAGCCTGACAAAAGAGATCGGATTGCCTTTCAACGACCGCAGCCACGGCGCCCATGTCCAATACCTCCGCACTTCACCGTTCCCGACGCTTGTCAGCGCTTGCCTGGCTTGTCGCCGCGCTGTGCCTTTTGCCCATGGTGGCGGTGGCCATCGCCGCGCTTGGCGGCGGCGGCGAGACGCTGCGCGCGCTGGCCGGTTCGGTGCTGCCGCGCTACGCGGGCACGACTGCGGTCCTGGTGCTGGCCGTGGCGGTCGGCACCGGGATCATCGGCACGGCGACCGCATGGTTGGTGACCGCCACCCGGTTCCCCGGCCGGAGGATCCTGGAAATCGCCCTGGCGCTGCCGCTGACCTACCCGGCCTATGTCCTGGCCTATGCCTATACCGATTTCCTGGATCATCCGGGCCTCGTGCAATCAAGCTTGCGCGATCTGACAGGCTGGGGCCCACGCGACTACTGGTTCCCGGAAATCCGGTCGCTCGGCGGCGCGGCCGCGATGCTGATCTTCGTGCTCTACCCTTATGTCTACCTTTTGGCGCGGGCGGCCTTTTTGCGCCAATCCGCAACCGCCTATATCGCGGCGCGCACCTTGGGATTGGGGCCGTGGGGGGCATTTTTCCGCGTCTCGGTGCCGGTGGCGCGCCCGGCCATCGCGGGCGGCGTGTTGCTGGCGATGATGGAAACCTTGGCCGATTACGGCACCACCGCCTATTTCAGCGTGCAGACATTCGCCACCGGCATCTATGTCAGCTGGTTCGGCCTGTTCGACCGGGCGGCGGCGGCACAGCTTGCGCTGTGCTTGATGGTCGTCGCCCTGGCACTTGCCACGCTCGAACGTCGGCAAAGGCAAAACCAGCGCCACCATGATGCAGGCCGCCGCTTTGAGCGGATGGAACCGGTCACCCTGCGCGGGCGCGCAGCCGCGGGTGCGATCATCGCCTGCAGCCTGCCTGTTTTCTTTGGCTTCCTGCTGCCCAGCGGCATCCTGGTCGCACTGGCCTCGGGGACCAGCCAGATCCTGTTCTCGCCGCGTTACCTTGGCTTTTTGCAGCATTCGCTGACGCTGGCGGGCATCGCCGCCGTCTTGACGGTGGGGGCCGCCATCGCGATGGGGTTCAATGCCCGCATCTTTCCGACGCGCGCGGCAAAAACCGGGCTGCGCATCGCGGGGATCGGCTATGCCGTGCCGGGCGGCGTGATCGCGGTGGGGCTTTTGTTTCCCTTCGCCAGCTTCGACAATGCGCTCGACCGCGTGATGGAGACGAATTTCGGCATCGACACCGGGCTTTTGATCACCGGCTCGATCTGGCTGATGATCGCGGCCTACATGGTGCGCTTCATGGCCGTGGCGCTGAACACCTACGAGGCGGGCTTGGCCACGGTGAACCCCAACATGGATGCCGTGGCCCGCACGCTGGGTTATGGGCCGACACCGATGCTGGCCCGTGTCCATGTGCCGATCTTGCAGCCCGCGATCCTGACAGCGCTGTTGATCGTTTTCGTCGATGTGATGAAGGAACTGCCCGCCACGCTGATCTTGCGGCCTTTCAACTATGACACGCTGGCGGTGCAGGCCCACAGGCTTGCCTCGGATGAACGGCTGGCCGAGGCGGCGGTGCCCAGCCTGGTCATCGGGGCCGTCGGGCTATTGCCTGTGGCGCTCTTGTGCTGGAGCATCGGGCGCGAAACGCGGCGCGGCTGACAGGGCTGCCCCAAAGAAAACGGGCGCCACCGGGGCGCCCGCGTTGATCTTGTATCAGAAAGACCGAGCAGGTCATTCCCATCCGGCGTTGTTCAACACCGTGACCGCCGTTTCGACATTTGCCGCGATGTCGGACAGGTCGATGGTGTCGGGCCGGAAGATGCCAAGCGCGGCAACCGAAGGGGCCAGGCCCACACCGGGAACCGCCGGGTATTCATCATTACCGGCCGAGAAATACTGCTGCGCCTGGTCCGAGGTCAGGTATTCCAGGAAGGCGATGGCATTCTCGCGGTTCGGCGCATTGGCCGCGACACCGCCGCCCGATACGTTCATATGCGCGCCGATGTCATTCTGGTTCGGGAAGACCCAGCCGATATTGGCCAGCTGTTCGGGCGTGATCTGGCTGTCGCCTTCGCGGATGATGCGCGAATAGTAATAGGTGTTGGACATCGCGATCCCACACTCCCCCGAGGCGACGCCACGCAGCTGGTCGGTATCGCCACCCTGCGGCGCGCGGGCGAAATTGCCGACCACGGCGGTGGCCCAATCCTGCGCCGCCTCTTCGCCCAGATGTGCGATCAAGGCCGCGACGATGTTCTGCGTGTAGACATTGGTGGCCGAGCGGATGCAGACCTGCCCGGCATAGGCGGGATCGGCCAGATCCTGGTAGGTCTGGGGCGGGTTGGTCACCTCGGTCTTGTCATAGAACAAGATGCGCGCGCGCTGCGAAAAGGCGAACCAATGGTTGCCGTCATCTTGCAGGTAGCCCGGCACGCGCGCCTCGAGAACCGCGCTGTCGACCGGCTGCAACAGGCCCATCTCGGTGGCGCGCGCAAGGCGCACGGTGTCGACCGTCAGGAACACGTCGGCGGGGCTATTGGCCCCCTCGGCCTGCATCCGCGCGATCAATTCGTCGGCATTGCCTTCGATCCGGTTGACCGTGATGCCGGTGGCGGCGGTGAAATCGGAATAAAGCCGTTCATCCGTATCGTAATGGCGCGACGAATACAGGTTGAGTTCCTGCGCCTGTGCGGCGGTCAGGGTCGAGGCGGCGATGGCGGTGCCCAAAAGGGCGGCAAGGGTGCGGGTCATGTGACACTCCGTTCTGGTCCGATCCTATACCTGACTGATTTACTCAGCTGGGTTGGCGTCCTTGAACCCCATGACGCGGCGCATGTCAATAATCCCGACAAAAAAGATCGGAAACCGCGCGGCCTTGCTGCTGTGACCCTGGCGGTGCAGGGTCGCGCCGGGACACGGGGAAGGGACCAAACCATGCGCGCCGGTATCGCATTCCTGATTGTTGCCTATACGCTTAGCCAGTTCTACCGCGCGTTCCTTGCGGTTCTGTCGCCGGTGTTGATGGAGGAAATCGGGGCGACCACCGCCGACCTGGCCCGCGCCTCGGGCCTGTGGTTCGCGGCTTTCGCGCTGATGCAATTGCCGGTGGGATGGGCGCTTGACCATCTCGGGCCGCGCCGCACCAGCGCGGTCTTGTTCGGCATCGGCGGGGCGGGTGGTTCGGCGCTGTTTGCCATGGCGCAAGGGCCGGGGGCGATCACGGCCGCCATGGTTCTGATCGGCATCGGCTGCGCCCCGATCCTGATGTCGACCTATTTCATCTTTGCCCGGCAATTCGCCCCGGCGATCTTCGGCACGCTGGCAGGCGTGACCGTCGGCGTGTCCTCGCTCGGGAATATCCTGTCGGCGGCGCCCCTGGCCTGGTTGATCGACATCTTTGGCTGGCGCATGACCGTGGGCAGTTTCGCGGCGCTGACCGCAGTCATCGCCATCGCCATCGCGGTGCTGGTGCGAGACCCTGCCAAACCGGAAGGCGAGGCGAAAGGGTCGCTGATCGATCTGCTGAAAATGCCCGCGCTTTGGCCGATCCTGGCGATGATGTTCGTCTGCTACGCGCCCGCCGCCGGCCTGCGTGGCCTGTGGATCAGCCCCTATATCAGCGACCGTTTCGGCGCGGACCTTGGCCAGATCGGCAGCGCGACACTGGTCATGGGCTTGGCGATGGTGGCCGGGAATTTCATCTATGGCCCCGCCGACCGCCTGTTTGGCGGGCGCAAGCGGCCCATCCTGATCGGCAATGCCGGGGTGGCGATCTTGTGCCTGAGTTTCTGGGCCTTCCCGCCAAGCGGCCTGTGGGCCGCCATCGCAATATTTGCCGCGATCGGCCTCTTGGGCGCGTCCTACCCCATCGTCATCAGCCATGGCCGGAGCTTTTGCCCGCCGCATCTGACCGGCCGGGGGGTCACGCTTTTGAACCTGTTCGGAATGGGCGGCGCTGGCGTCATGCAATTCGCCAGTGCCCCGACCTATGCGGCGCTGGCCCAAACCCGCGCCCCCACGGAAGCCTATGGCGCGCTGTTCGGGATCATCGGCCTGGCCATCCTTGCCGGGCTGACGGTCTACCTGTGGTCGCGCGACAGCACCGGCTAGATCGGCAAAAAACAAGCCGCCCAAGGGCGGCTTGTTCCTGTCAACATACCAAGGGCCCGGCTTATGCCGCGCGGGGGCGACGGGGGCGGCGACCTTGGGGTTTGGCCGCCGCAAAGGGCCGCCCGGCAGGTTTGGCGCCCTGCCCCGGACCACGACCGCGACCGGCATTGCCGCCGCCACCGCCGCCGCCGCGCTGCGGCTTGACCATCTTGACCGCGCGCGGGCGGGTGCCGGAGGCGACGGGGATTTCCGCCTTCATCACCTTTTCGATCTGCACCAGCAGATCGACTTCTTCGGCGCAGCAGAACGCGATCGCCTCACCCTCGCGGCCAGCGCGCGCGGTGCGGCCGATCCGGTGCACGTAATTGTCCGGCGTGTCGGGCAATTCGTAGTTGATCACATAGGACACGCCGGGAATGTCGATGCCCCGCGCGGCCACGTCGGTGGCGACCAGGATGTTGATCTTGCCATCGCGGAACCCCTTGATGGCACGGTCGCGCTGGCCCTGGCTTTTGTTGCCATGGATCGAGGCCGCGTTGAACCCATCGGCCACAAGCCCCGTCATCAGCTTTTCAGCCCCGTGCTTGGTGCGGGCAAAGACCAGCGTCAGCGCGCCCGGATCCCGCGCAAGGATTTCGCGCAGCACCTTGGGCTTGTCGCCCTTTTCCATGTAGCGCACCGATTGCGTCACCTTGTCGGCGGCCTTGCCCGGCAGCGACACCTGCACCTTGCGCGGGTTGGTCAGGTAGGCGCGGGACAATTCTTCCATCTGCTTGGGCATGGTGGCCGAAAACAGCATGGTCTGGCGCGGTGTACCCAGTTTCGGCGCGATCCGGCGCAGCGCATGGATAAAGCCCAGATCCAGCATCTGGTCGGCTTCATCCAGCACCAGGTGACGCGCCTGGCGCAGGTCGACCGCGCCGCGATCCATCAGGTCGATCAGACGGCCGGGCGTGGCCACGAGAATGTCGGTGCCGCGCGCCATGACGCCGATCTGGCGGTTGATCGACTGGCCGCCGACCACGGTGGCGATCTTGATCGGCGTGTTGATCGTAAAGACCCGCAGGCTGTCGGAAATCTGGTTCACCAACTCTCGCGTGGGCGCAAGGATCAGCGCGCGGGCCGTCCGCGTCTGGGGGCGGGTATCTTCTTCCATCAGGTGGGCGATCAGCGGCAGGCCAAAGGCCAGCGTCTTGCCGGTGCCGGTCTGGGCCAGGCCCAGGATGTCATGGCCGTCCATCGCAAGCGGGATCGCCTGGTTCTGGATCGGGGTGGGTGTGTCAAAGCCACCGGCCTTGAGCGCGTTGAGCAGAACCTTGTTCAGGCCAAGCATGTCGAAATCGAACAAATCATATCCTTTCAGGCGATGCGCAGAGCGCACGCGCCATGAACAGTGGCCGCGCAAGCCGCGCGACAATCGAGGGTGCGACCGGGCCGCTCATCGGCGCGATCGTCAGAACCCTGCGTGAGTGGGACCTGGGGAAATTGGTGTGCCGCCGTCAGGCGCATGGGGAAAACCCATGCCCCGGCTGCTCACGCGGCAGCGCGGCGACATGAAGGGCACATGCGGCTTCCGACCGCGCAAGTCAAGCCTTGCGGCCCTTTTCCTTTGGCCATGCATCCTTTATGTGCCCGACATTCATTACCCCGAAGGATCAAGGACTATGGGATACCGAGTCGTCGTCGCAGGTGCCACGGGCAACGTGGGCCGCGAAATGCTGAACATCCTCGCCGAACGGGAATTCCCCGTCGACGAGATCGTGGCACTGGCCAGCCGCAAATCGCTGGGATCAGAATGCAGCTTTGGCGACAAGACCCTGAAAACCAAAGACCTCGACACCTTCGATTTCACCGGCTGGGATATCGCGCTGTTTGCCATCGGGTCCGAGGCGACGGCGATCTATGCCCCCAAGGCCGCCAAGGCCGGGTGCGTCGTGATCGATAATTCGTCGCTGTATCGCTATGATGCCGATGTGCCGCTGGTCGTGCCCGAAGTGAACCCCGAGGCGGTTCTGGGCTATGCCAAGAAAAACATCATCGCCAACCCGAACTGTTCCACCGCCCAGATGGTTGTCGCGCTCAAGCCGCTGCATGACCGCGCCACGATCAAGCGCGTGGTGGTGTCGACCTACCAATCGGTGTCGGGTGCCGGAAAGGAAGGCATGGACGAGCTGTGGGATCAGACCAAGGGCATGTATGTGCCCGGCCAGGAACGCGCGCCCTCCAAGTTCACCAAGCAGATCGCCTTCAACGTCATCCCGCATATCGACAAGTTCCTCGACAGCGGCGAGACCAAGGAAGAATGGAAGATGGTCGCGGAAACCAAGAAAATCCTCGACACGCGGATCAAGGTCACCGCGACCTGTGTCCGGGTGCCGGTTTTCGTCGGGCATTCCGAATCGATCAACATCGAATTCGAAGAATTTCTCGATGAAGACGAGGCGCGCGATATCCTGCGCGAAGCACCCGGCGTGATGGTGATCGACAAGCGCGAAGACGGTGGCTACGTCACCCCCGTCGAATGCGTGGGCGATTACGCCACCTTCATCAGCCGCATCCGGCAAGACAGCACGATCGACAATGGCATCAACCTGTGGTGCGTGTCCGACAACCTGCGCAAGGGCGCGGCGCTGAACGCGGTGCAGATCGCCGAAACGCTGGGCAACCGGGTGCTGAAAAAGGGCTGAGCCGGTCGTGCGGCAGAATTCGGGACCGGTCGGGGGAAACCTTGACCGGTCTTTTTCCTGGCATCATCGGTGGCAATCCGCCCAAGACCCGCGCACCCCGGCGCGGCCATTGTCTTGCACCACGCAAAGGCGCACCTCTGTGCGGGACGTGTGACCCGTAAGGACCGCCATACCATGCGCTTTGCCCTGACCCTGACCGCCACCCTGCTGGCCAGCACCGCAGCCTTGGCCAATGACATCCTGATACGGGCCGATATTTCAGAGGCGACGGTGTTCCTGTCGGGCGCGAACATCACCCGCCGCGCAACCGTCACCATGCCGCCCGGCGACCACCGCCTGCTGATCGCGATGCCGGACGCAGGCCAGGCCGACCTGATCGAGGTCACCGGGCCAGGGGGCGAGAGGCTTGGCACCCCGCACTGGATATCCGGCCACGTGATCGCCGAGGGCGCGCTCGATGATCCTGCCCAGGCGGCAGCTCGCGCCGCGGTTCTGGCGGCAGAGGATGCCGTTCAACGCGCGCAGGATGACCTGGCCGCTGCAGATACCGCCCTGCGCGCGCTGGAGGTGCAGAACGACTATCTTGCCGCGCTTGGGCGCGGCGGCCCGGATGGCGCGGTGATGCCCGCCGACCCGGGCCAGATCGCGCAGACATTGGCCACGCTCGGCGCCGAAACCGCGCGCATCGAGACTGCGCTTCTGACAGCCCGGATCGCCCGTCGCAGGCAGGTCGATGCCTTGGCCGACCGCCAGGATGCCCTGAATGCCGCGCGCGCCGACCTGGCGCGGCTGCGCCCCTTTGGCACCACGATCGACGTGATCGAGGTGTCGCTGCGCGCGGAGGCGGAAACCGTGCTGCCCCTGGCACTCGACTACCTCAGCTATGGCGCGGGCTGGGAACCGGCCTACGAGCTTCGCCTCGACAGTGACGATGGCACGCTGGCGGTGGACCGGTTCATATCCGTCTACACCTCGGGTGCGGCGCGCTGGGAAAACGTGACGATGACCTTTTCCACCGGCCAACCCAATCGTCAGCGCGGGCCATCCACCCTGTCGCCCACGCCCGCCCGGATCATGGACCAGCCCCCAAGCCTCGCCATGCCCGAGGCGCGGCTCGGGGATATCCTGCCCAGCGCCATGCTGGACGGGGCAGAACCCGCACCCCGCGCCGAGGTGCAGGTCAACGGCTTGTCTGTCAGCTATCCCTATGCCGACCCGGTCAGCATCGGCCCCGGCGGCGAAGCGGTCTTGCCGCTCGATACGCTGGACCTGACCGCCGAAACCCAAGCCCGCGCCGTGCCGCGCCTTGATCAGACCGCGTTTCTCGTGGCCATGGCGCGCAATGACAGCGGCACGCCGATCTTGCCCGGCCCCGCGCGGTTCTACCGCGATGGCGCCTTGATCGGGGATGATGTGCTGCCCCTGATCGCCGCCGGGGCGCGGGCCGATTTCGCCTTTGGCCCGCTGGATCACCTGCGCCTGGTCTGGATCGACAGGTCGCTGGCCGAAGGCGACCGGGGCCTGTTCACCACGACCAACACCCAGATGCGCGATATTGCCTTTGGGGTCGAGAACACCGGCGACAGCGCGGAACCGGTGCGGGTGCTGTATGCGACGCCCTTTGCCGAGCAAGACGATCTTGACCTGACCCTGACCCTGTCCCCCAGCCCCGATGCCCGCGACATCGACGATCTGCGCGGTGTGCAGGCCTGGGATCTGACCGTCGCACCGGGGCAAACGGCCCTGATCGAGATGCAGGTGGATTTCGATTGGCCCGATGGGCAGATCCTGACCTGGCGCCCCTGATCCTCAGCCGGGTTCGATCAACACCGGATCGTCGTCATCCCAACGGGGCGGTGCCGGGGGCTGGGGGAACGGCCCGCCGCCAAGAATTCGATCGACCAGGTGCCGGTGCGAATGACCGGGAAAAGGTGCGTTGAACCGGCGCATCAAGTCGGCATAGGCCGCGCCGATTTCCGACCCTTTGCACAGGCGCAGGTTGTCCGACAGCCGATGCAACGCAAGCCCACCGCCGCGTTCGCGCAGCACGAAACCCTTGGCGGCAAGCCGCGCCTGCAGATCACCCCACCCGGTCGCCTGTGCGAAATCCAGCGCGACGCGCGCCCGGATGGGCGCAAGAAGCCGCTCCTCCGTCCTGCCGGACGTTTTCTCCCCGCTGCTTTTCGGCAAGCTTCGCTGCAACCGCAGCCGCAGTTCCGAAGGCAAGCTTCTTCCCTGCGCCGCCGCGGCTTCGGCTAGGGCGGCAAACAGGGGTTCGGGCAGATCAAGGATCAGGCGGCGATTGGCACTCATGCACCCAGCATGGCCCAGCACGGTTAAAGGTGGGTTAACGGCCCGCTAGAACCGTTCGGCCCGCAAAACCTCGCAATCGGTGACGGTGACGACGCCGATATGACGTTCCACCACCGCAAAGGCGGCATCAAGCAACCCGTCCAACCGATCCGGCCGGATGATGCAGACCACGCAGACCATCCCACCCGCGCGGCTGACCTGCCCCTCGCGGGACCATTGCCCGGATCGACCCGATCCGCCCAGGACCGGCAGAATGGTAAAACCGGTAACCCCCGCCTTGATCAGAGCGTTGGTCAGGCGGGTTTCCATCACCGCCTCGATCGTGATCTCGACCCGCTTCGCCTTGTGCGTCTGCATGGGCCATCAGCCTCCGGTCACGGCGCTGGCCACCGCGAGATAGAGCGGGATGCCAAGCGTCAGGTTAAAGGGAAAAGTCACGCCAAGCGACAGCGTCAGGTAAACCGACGGGTTCGCCTCGGGCAAGGCCACGCGCATCGCGGCGGGCACCGCGATATAGGACGCCGAAGCCGCCAGCGTCATGAACAAGACCGTGCCCCCGGTCGACAGGCCCAGCAACAGCGCGGCCCCCAACCCAAGGCTGGCCCCGATGGGCGGCATCACCACGCCGAACAGGAAAACGCCGGGGGTCAGCACCGATCGTGCCTCGCGCAGGCCCCGGCCCGCCACCAGGCCCATGTCGAGCAGGAACAGGCACAGCACACCCTGGAAGGGCGCCACGATCAGCGGCGAAACCATCGCCATCCCCTCGGCGCCGGTGATCCAGCCGATCAGGAACGACCCGACCAGCAAGACGATGGACCCGTTCAACAGGATTTCCCGCATCAAGCCATCTTCCATGCCCGCGCCCGCCTTGCCGTAGCGCGCGATCAGCCACAGCGCCGACAAGATCGCCGGTGCCTCCATCACGGCGGCGACGGCGACCATGTAGCCTTCGGAGGTCAGGCCGGCCGATCCGATCACCGATGTCGCGGCGACGAAGGTCACGATGGAAATCGATCCGTAATGCGCGGCCACCGCCGCCGCATCGGTCACATCCAGCCTTGTCATGACCCGCAACATCGCAAAGGCAATCAGCGGGATCGCAAAAGACAAGACGACCCCCGCCAAAAGCGACAGGATCAGTTTCGCGTCGATCCCGTGGTCGGCCACGCTGACCCCGCCTTTGAACCCGATGGCAAAGAGCAGGTAGATCGACATGCCCTTGGCGATCGCCTCGGGGATCGACAGGTCGGATCTGGCAAAGGCGGCCAAAAGACCAAGGGCGAAAAACAGGATGATCGGTGACAAGAGGTTGTCGGCCGCCAGCGCCAGTATCCCGTCCATGCATCATCCCCCGTAGATCAACTCTGCCGCTGTGGCGTCTAAAGACTGCACGCCCCGCGGTAAAGCATCAGCCTTTCACGAAATGTCGCACCGACCCGTCAAAGGTTTCCAGATCCATCTCGGCCAGATCGGTCCAGAGACCATGCAGCGTGACCTGCCCGGCCTCCACCGCATCGGCCACGAATGGATAGCCCAGAAGATTGGCGAGGCTGACCTCGATCCCTTCCTTTTCCAGGGCAACCTGCCGGTCGGCGGGCTCGGTGATGTCGGTGATCCGGGCCACGCCGGGGCGCAGCACATCCAGCCAGCGGCCGATGAAACTTTCGCGCCGCTCGAACTCCGGGGCCTCGCCCGCGCACATCGCCAGACAGCCGCGCACACCGCCGCAATTGGAATGTCCCATCACGATGATATGGCGCACATGCAGAAACTTGACCGCGAATTCCACCGCCGCCGCCGTGCCGTGGTGATTGCCGTCGGGCGTATAGGGTGGCACGAGGTTGGCGATGTTGCGATGCACGAAAACCTCGCCGACCTGCTGGCCGAACACCGCCTCGATGGCGACGCGGCTGTCACAACAGGCGATCACCATGGCGCGCGGGGTCTGGCCTTCTATCGCAAGCTTGCGAAACAGGTCGCGGTTGCCGGGAAATTCATGCGTCTTCCAGTCCTTGTAGCGATCAAGAAGATAGTCGGGCAGGGATTTCACGCGGTGCATGTTCGGGCCTTGAAGGATCACGTCAAGGTTGAATACCCCGGATACATCGCAAATTGGAGGCGCTTGTTGTCGCGCGGATAAGTCTTTTTTCAGACCCTCCCGGCACTCTGTCCTTTGCCCGTGGTGGGGGCGGCCCGTGGGTGGGCCGAAAGATGGAGCGTGACGATGGGCGCGGATATTTCCGAACTTCCGCTGGGGGAACCTGCGCGGTTCAATCCCGGCCAACTTGAGAAGCTATGCGACACCATGGGCGAAACCCGCGCCGAGGCAGAGGTGGCTTATGCCCTTGGACGGTTGTCGACCCTTTTGGCCGACCTGTCGCGGCTGGGGCGCCACGCGAACCCCTGCGATCTGCAGCAGCTGTTGACGGCGGTGGTGCGGGATGCGGGCCTGATCGGAATGGCGACATTGGCCCGCGTGGCCAACAATGTTCTGGATTGTCTCGCCTCTGGCGATCCGACGGCGCTTGCCGCCACCTTGGCGCGGTTGGAACGGGTGGGCGAACGGTCGATCCATGCAATCTGGGATCTGGAAGATGTTTCGGGCTGAGCCCACTTGCGGCTTCGGGTCCGGACGCTAGTGTGCGCCCACCGACCGGAGCCGTCACACCATGCCCCAGACCCTTTGTTTCGCCGCCCCCACCACCGACGCCATTGCCCTGCACCTGGTCGCCCCGGATGGGGCAGATGCGGCCCTGTCGGGCCTGCCCGATGCCCAAAGCGCTTGGGCGCGGCATCACGGTTTTTCCGGCGCGCTGGCACAGGTCTGTGCCCTGCCCGGTGACACGGGCCGGCCTTCTGCCATCCTGATCGGCACGGGCACGGCACGCGACCGCGCGCGGCAGCGCTTTGCCATCGGGGCCGCCATCGCCGCTCTGCCCGAGGCGACCTACAGGCTTGCCGCGCCATTGCAGGGCACCGACGGTGAAGAACTCGCCCTTGGCTACCTGTTGTCGCTCTACCGGTTCGACCGATATCGCAGCCAGGCGCCCGCCAAGGCACGGCTGGTGGCGCCGGATGGCCTTGATACCGCCCGCCTCGAACGGATCGCCGCCGCGGAGGCATTGACCCGCGACCTGATCAACACCCCCGCCGAAGACATGGGCCCCGACGCGCTGGAAACCGCGGCGCGCGACTTGGCCGGACGGTTCGGTGCAGGGATCACGACCATCGAAGGCGATGACCTGTTGGCGCAGAATTTCCCGCTGATCCATACGGTTGGTCGCGCGGCGGGCCGCGCGCCGCGCCTGATCGACCTGCGCTGGGGCACGGGCGCGCGCAGCCTGACGCTGGTCGGCAAGGGCGTGTGTTTCGACACCGGTGGCCTGAACCTGAAACCGGGGTCCTCCATGGCCCTGATGAAGAAAGACATGGGCGGGGCGGCGACCGTTCTGGGCCTTGCCCAGATGATCATGGCCGAAGGTCTTGACCTGTCGCTGCGCGTGCTGATCCCGGCGGTGGAAAATGCCGTCGCGGGCAATGCCTTTCGGCCTGGCGACATCTTTACCGCGCGCAACGGCAAGACCGTGGAAATCAACAACACCGATGCCGAGGGGCGGCTGGTGCTGGCCGATGCCCTGGCGCTGGCCAATGAAACGCCCGCCGATCTGACGATTTCCATGGCGACACTCACCGGCGCGGCACGCACCGCCGTTGGCCCCGATATCGCGCCGTTTTTCACCGATGACGACGGCTTTGCCGCCACGCTGGCCCAAGCGGCGGCACAGGTGGCAGACCCGGTGTGGCGCTTGCCCTTCCACACCCCTTACGAGGCGATGATCGAACCCGGCATCGCCGATCTGGATAACGCGCCCTCGGGCGGGATGGCCGGCGCGATCACCGCCGCGCTGTTCCTGCGCCGCTTCGTGCCCGATGTGCCCAGCTATGCGCATTTCGACATCTACGGCTGGTGCCCGACCAACGCCCCCGCCCGGCCAAAGGGCGGCGTGGGCATGGGCGCGCGCGCGATCTTTCGCACCCTGACCGAGGGGCTGGCACGATGATGCCCGATCCTCGGATGACGCCCAGCAACGGGCGGGTGGCGCATGTCTCGCTCGAGGGGCAGGTTCAGGCCGAACGCTTCGTCAAGGGCCGCTGGATGATGGTTCAACAGCCGATGGTCAACATCACCGACACGCCGCGCGGCACCCGGGTCAGCCAGCTCTTGTTCGGGGAACGCTTCCTGGCGCTGGAAACCGACGAAGGTTTTTCCTTCGGCATGGCGGAACGCGACGGCTATGTCGGCTATATCCTCTCGGGCGCGCTGACCGGGGCCGAGGATGCGACGCATTGGGTGGTATCGCCCGCCACCCATCTTTACCCCAAGCCCGATATCAAGGCCGCGCCCGATGTCGCGCTGTTCTTTGGCAGCCAGGTCAAGGTTACCAGCGACCGCGACGGGTTTCGCCGCATCCAGACCGGTCACTACATTCCCGCACAGCACCTGATGCCGATCACGGCCCGGTTTTCCGACCCGGTGGGGATCGCCGATCTGTTCCTCGGCACGCCCTATCTTTGGGGCGGCACCAGCCGTTGGGGAATCGACTGTTCCGGCCTGGTTCAGACCGCGTTGATCGCCTGCGGCATCGATTGCCCGCGCGACAGCGACCAACAAGAGGCGACATTGGGCGACCACCTGCCCGAAGGCACGCCCCTGCAACGCGGCGACCTGGTGTTCTGGCGCGGGCATGTGGGCATGATGGCGGGCGGCAACATGCTGTTGCACGCCAACGCACATCACATGGCCGTGGCCTACGAACCCTATGACGAGGCCGTGGCCCGCATCGGCGCGCGCGAATTCGGCGCGGTGACCGCGCACAAGCGCTTGTCGCAACTGGCCTAAAGATCGACCGCGCGGATCAGCTTGCGTTCCAGGACCCGCAACACGGTTTTCAGGTCATGGCCGCGCTTGAGGATCTGGCCATCCATCCCGATCACCGCATACATCCCCTGCTTGTCGCGCAGCCGGGGGCGTTTCTCGATCCGGTAGAGCGGATGCTCGGCGGTACGCCGGAACACGGCGAACACGGCCACGTCGGACAGATGTGAAATACCGTAATCCCGCCATTCCCCGGCGGCGACCATGCGCCCATAGAGCGTCAGGATCACCCCAAGTTCCCTTCGATCAAAGGCAACCTGTTCTGCCCGCGCGCCGGGCCCGATGGGCGGAAATTGCATCACCATGCGCCGATGGTGGGCGTGACCGGGGCAGAAATCAAGCATCCATAGAAAAAGCCCCCCGATTGGTGGGGGGCTTTTGGGTCGCGAAGGTCAGTCATCAGGCCCGAACAAGCGCCTCGTAGGCTTCGGCGATGCCACGGGTCATGTCACCGACTTCGAAATTATAATCGCCGATCTGGCCCACCGGCGTCACTTCTGCGGCGGTTCCGGTCAGCCAGCATTGCTGAAAGCCTTCCATCTCTTCGGGCATGATGTGGCGTTCATGCACGGCGATGCCGCGATCCTTCAGCATGCCGATGATGGTTTGGCGGGTGATGCCGTTCAGGAAGCAATCGGCCATGGGGGTATGCACTTCGCCGTCCTTGACGAAAAAGATGTTCGCCCCGGTCGCTTCGGCGACATAGCCGCGGTAATCCATGAACAGCGCATCGGAACAGCCCTTGGCCTCGGCCGCGTGCTTGGACGTGGTGCAGATCATGTAAAGACCGGCCGCCTTGGCATGGACGGGAATGGTTTCGGGCGAGGGCCGCTTCCACTTGGAAATATCGAGCTTGGCGCCCTTCATCTTGGCATCGCCGTAATAATTGCCCCATTCCCAGGCCGCGACGGCCAGGCGCACCGGGTTGCGGGCGGAACTGACACCCATATCGGGGCCGGCACCGCGCCAGGCAACCGCGCGCACATAGGCGTCGGTCAGGCCATTGGCCTTCATCACCTCGTATTTCGCCGCCTCGATCTGGTCGACGGTAAAGGGAATTTCGAAATCGATGCAGGATGCGGAATAGTGCAACCGTTCGGAATGGCGGCGGGATTCAAAGATCTTGCCGTTATAGGCGCGCTCGCCCTCGAACACCGAGGAGGCGTAGTGCATCGCATGGGTCAGGATATGCACATTGGCATCGCGCCATTCCACAAGCTTGCCATCCATCCAGATCTTGCCGTCACGATCGTCATAGGCCCCGGCCATCATCCTGATCCTCGTCTAGGTCACCGGCTTTTTCCACCGGATGTTTTCGAATGTTGCGTAAAAAATGTCCACTTCGGACATTATGTTGCGCAAAACGCCATCATCGCTAACAATTGATTCTTGGAAAGTCAACAAGGCTGACTTAAACTGCCCGAAAATCCCGAACGGGGCGCAAGCGGAGGGACAGCGGATGGCGGATCGCACTGCGGCGAACGTGATGGGGCGTGGCGAAAGCCTCTTGTTCCTGACCGATGATCAGCTTCGCCGGGGGATCGAGGCGATGTTCTTCGCCTATCGCGGCTTTACCGCCGACCCGGACCGCATCTTGCAGGATTACGGCTATGGCCGCGCGCATCACCGCGCGATCCATTTCATCAACCGCTCGCCGGGCACCACAGTCAACAACCTGTTGTCGATACTTGGTGTTACAAAACAATCGCTTAATCGTGTGTTGCGCAGCCTGGTCGAGGATGGATTGGTCGACAGCCGGGTCGGTATCCGCGACAAGCGCGAGCGCCATCTGCACCTGACCGAAAAGGGCGCGGCCCTTGAGCGCGCCCTGTCCGAGGCCCAGCGCACCCGGATGCGCGACGCCTTTCGCGCCGCGGGGCCAGATGCCGTGTCCGGCTTTCGCGCCGTTCTGGAACAGATGATGGACCCCGACATGCGCCGCCACTACCTCGACGGCGGGGATGGCCCACGATGACCCCGGACATCGGTGCCCATCTGCTGATCGTCGACGATGACGAACGCATTCGGGGCTTGTTGCAAAAATTCCTGATCCGGCACGGGTTCATGGCGACGGTGGCGCGCGACGCGGCACAGGCGCGGCGGCTTTTGGCGGGGCTGGCCTTTGACCTGATCGTGCTCGACGTGATGATGCCCGGCGAAGACGGGCTTAGCCTGTGCCGCGACATCCGCAATAGCCATGGCACGCCCATCCTTTTGCTGACCGCGCGCGGCGAAACCGGCGACCGGATCACCGGGCTGGAAGCGGGCGCCGATGATTACCTCGCCAAACCGTTCGAACCAAAGGAATTGCTGCTGCGGATCAACGCCATCTTGCGGCGGATGCCGAAACCCGCCGAAGACGCCGAGGTGCCGCAGGTGCTGCACCTCGGGCCGATCCGCTATGATCTGGAACGCGGCGAACTCTGGCACGGCACCGCACCGCTGCGCCTGACCGCGACAGAGGCCGCCTTGATGCGGATCTTTACCGCCGGTCCCCACAAAGCCTTCAGCCGTGGCGAATTGGTGACGCTGCTCAACCGCGACAAGGCCGGCGGCGAACAGGTGCAGGAACGCGCGGTGGATGTTCAGATCACCCGGCTGCGCCGCAAGATCGAAACCAACCCCAAGCAACCGCGCTATTTGCAGACCGTGCGCGGCGCGGGCTACATGCTGGCACCCGATTGAACGCAAGGCCCGGATCATGACCCTGATTGTTGAAAACCCCGCCGGGCTGGATCACCTGACGCCCGCGGGCCACCCCGAATGCGTCGCGCGCCTGGCTGCGGTAACACAGGCGCTGGCCGCACCCGAATTTGCCGATCTTGATCGCAGGACCGCGCCGCTGGCCGATGAGGCGTCGTTGCTTCTGGGCCATCCCCAAAGCCATATCGACAGCGTCCGCGCCGCCATCCCGCAGGCGGGGCGCACCGCGCTTGATCCCGACACATGGGCCACGCCCGGATCATGGGATGCCGCCGTTGCGGGCGTGGGCGGCTGTCTTGCCGCCGTCGATGCCGTTCTGGCGGGTCGCGCGACCAACGCCTTTGTCGCCACGCGCCCGCCCGGCCATCACGCCGAACGCGACCGCGCCATGGGCTTTTGCCTGTTTTCCACCATCGCCATCGCCGCGCGCCACGCGCTGACGGTGCATGGCCTGTCGCGCGTCGCGGTGGTGGATTTCGACGTTCACCACGGCAATGGCACGCAGGATGTGCTGTGGGACGAGCCGCGCGCGCTGTTCATCTCGTCGCATCAATCGCCGCTCTATCCCGGCACGGGGGCCGCCAGCGAACGGGGCGGGTCGAACAACGTTCTGAACCTGCCGCTTGCCCCCGGATCGGATGGGGCCGCGATGCGCCGCGCCTACCAGGCCCAGGGCTTTGACCGCCTGCGCGCCTTTCAGCCCGACCTGATCCTGATTTCCGCCGGTTTCGATGCCCATGCCGATGACCCGCTGGCCAACCTGATGTGGACGACCGAGGATTTCGCCTGGATCACGCGGGAGCTCTGCGACATCGCGGATGAGCTCTGTGGCGGGCGCGTGGTCTCGACTCTCGAAGGCGGCTATGATCTGCCCGCACTCGCGGCATCGGTGGCGGTGCATGTGACAGAATTGAAGGAGCGCGGCGCATGAGTGACGCAAAACCCATCCCCGACATGAGCTTTGAAGACGCGATCCGCGAACTTGAACAGGTCGTCACCGCCCTCGATCGGGGCGATGTGGCGCTGGAAGACTCGATCAAGCTGTATGAACGCGGTGCAGCCCTCAAGGCGCGCTGCGAGGCAAAGCTGAAAGAGGCCGAGGAAAAAGTCGCCCAGATCACGCTGGACGCAAACGGCAAACCCACCGGCACCACCCCGGTCGAAGGTCTGTAACAGGTGTTCAAGACCGCGCTGGCCAACGCCCAGGGGGCGATATCCGCATTTCTTGTCGAAGAAATGGCGCGCTTTGGCGACGACCGCGTGGCCCAAGGCATGCGCTATGCCACCGATGGCGGCAAGCGCCTGCGCGGGTTCCTCGCGCTGGAAACGGCGGCGCTGTTCGATGTGGCGCCTGACCAGGCGCTTTTTGCGGCGGGCGCGGTCGAATGCCTGCATGCCTATAGCCTCGTGCATGACGATCTGCCCTGCATGGATGACGACGATCTGCGGCGGGGCCAGCCCACGGTTCACATCAAGTGGGATGACGCCACCGCCGTCCTGGTGGGCGACGCGCTGCAAACCTTTGCCTTCGAGCTGTTGACCGACCCGCGCGCGGGCGATGCCGATCAACGCGCTGGCGATGCTGGCCAGCCTGGCCAAGGCTTCGGGCGCGCAGGGCATGGTGCTTGGCCAGGCGCAGGATATCGCGGCCGAAACCGCGACAGCGCCCCTGACGCTGGACCAGATCACCGAATTGCAGGCCAACAAGACCGGCCGCCTGATCGAATGGCCCGCCCGGGCCGGGGCGATCCTTGGCCGCGCCGATCCGGCACCGCTGCAAGATTACGCCCGCGCCATCGGGCTGGCCTTTCAGATCGCCGATGATATCCTTGACGTGACAGGCGACGCCGCCACCGCCGGCAAGGCGCTGCACAAGGATGCGGCGGCGGGCAAGGCGACCTTTGTGTCGCTTCTGGGGCTGGGGGCCGCGCGGGCCCGCGCCTCTGACCTGGTCGACCAGGCCGAAGCGGCCCTCGCCCCCTATGGCAATAAGGCGCATAACCTGCGCGCCCTCGCGCGCTACATCGTCACCCGCGACAGGTAAGCCGCACCTCGCCGAACCGTCAGGCCGAAGGAGGCCAAGCCAAGTGACCCACCGCCCCATGACCCCGCTTTTGGACCGTGTCACAGCCCCCGCCGATCTCAAGCGGTTGGGCGATGGCGACCTGCGCCGGCTGGCCGATGAATTGCGCGCGGAAACCATCTGGTCGGTCAGCCAGACCGGTGGCCATTTCGGCGCGGGCCTTGGCGTGGTGGAACTGACCGTGGCGCTCCATGCCGTGTTCGATGCGCCGCGCGACAAGCTGATCTGGGACGTGTCGCACCAAAGCTACCCGCACAAGATCCTGACCGGGCGGCGCGACCGCATGGGCACGATCCGGCAAAAGGATGGGCTGTCAGGGTTTCACCAAACGATCCGAGTCGCCCTATGACCCGTTCGGCGCGGCCCATTCTTCGACCAGCATCTCGGCGGCGCTTGGCTTTGCCGTCGCCCGCGACCTGGGCGGCGATTGTGACACCGGCCATGGCGACGCGATTGCCGTGATCGGCGATGGCGCGCTGTCGGGCGGCATGGCCTACGAGGCGATGAACAACGCGGGCCATCTGGGCAAACGCCTGATCGTCATCCTCAATGACAATGAAATGTCCATCGCGCCCCCCACCGGCGCGATGTCATCCTACCTGTCGCGTCTTTACGCCGGTGCGCCCTTCCAGGAACTGAAAGCCGCCGCCAAGGGCGCGGTGTCGCTGTTGCCCGAACCCTTCCAGGAAGGCGCGCGGCGCGCCAAGGAATTGATTAAGGCCGCGACCGTCGGTGGCACCTTGTTCGAGGAACTGGGGTTTTCCTATGTCGGCCCCATCGACGGGCATGACATGGATCAGCTCTTGGCGGTTCTGCGCACGGTCAAGGCGCGCGCCGATGGCCCGATGCTGATCCATGCGATCACCAAGAAGGGCAAGGGCTATGCCGAAGACCGCCCGGATCGCGGCCATGCCACGGCGAAATTCGACATCCGCACCGGCGAACAGAAAAAGGCGCCCGCCAATGCGCCCTCCTACACCAAGGTCTTTGCCCAAAGCCTGATCCGAGAGGCCGAACTTGACCCGCAGATCGTGGCCGTGACCGCCGCCATGCCCGATGGCACCGGTCTTGACCTGTTCGCGGAACGCTTTCCCGGCCGCACATTCGACGTGGGCATTGCCGAACAGCATGCCGTGACCTTTTGCGCCGGGATGGCGGCGGGCGGGCTGAAACCCGTCTGCGCGATCTATTCCACCTTCCTGCAACGCGGCTATGACCAGATCGTGCATGACGTGGCGATCCAGCGTTTGCCGGTGCGGTTTGCCATCGACCGCGCGGGGTTGGTGGGGGCCGATGGTGCGACCCATGCGGGCAGCTATGATGTGGCCTTTCTGGCGAACCTGCCCGGTTTCATCGTCATGGCCGCCAGCGACGAGGCCGAATTGCGCCACATGGTGCGCACGGCGCTGGCCATTGATGACCGCCCGTCGGCCTTCCGCTTTCCGCGCGGCGAAGGCGTGGGCGTGGACCTGCCCGAGCGGGGCAGCATCCTTGAAATCGGCAAGGGTCGGCTGATCGTCGAGGGCAACCGGGTTGCGATCCTGAATTTCGGCGCGCGCCTGAAAGAAGTGCGCGAAGCCGCCGAGGCGCTGGCGCTGCGCGGCATCACCCCCACCATCGCGGATGCGCGGTTTGCCAAACCGCTGGACCGTGATCTGATCTTGCAACTGGCCCGCCACCACGAGGCGCTGATCACCCTGGAAGAGGGCGCCGTGGGCGGTTTCGGCAGCCATGTGGCACAGCTTCTGGCCGAGGAAGGCGTGTTCGACACCGGCCTGAAATACCGGTCGATGGTGCTTGCCCGACAGCTTCATCGACCAGGCCAGCCCCGAAGACATGTATGCCGTGGCCAAGATGAACGCGGACGATATCGAGGCCAAGGTTCTCGACGTGCTGGGCGTCGCGCGGATGGAGAAGCGGGCGTAGGGTGGGCGATCCGCCCACCATCAACACCGGTGGGCAGATTGCCCACCCTACTTCAACCGCTCCTCGATCTTCCTCAGCCGTTCCAGCACCTCGTCGCGGTAGGCGTCGGTGGCGGCGTTGCTTTCTTCGGCATGGGCATCCTGCATCGAATTGACCACCAGGCCCACGATCAGGTTCACCACGGCGAAGGTCGTGACCATGATGAAGGGCACGAAAAACGCCCAAGCGTAGGGATAGACCTCCAGCACCGGGCGCACGATGCCCATCGACCAGCTTTCCAGCGTCATCACCTGGAACAGCGTGTAAAGCGACGCGCCGATGGTTCCGAACCATTCCGGGAAACTGGCCGCGAACAGCTTGGTCGCCATCACCGCGCCGATGTAGAAGATGATCGACATCAGCAGGAACACCGACCCCATGCCCGGCAGCGCGGTCAACAAGCCTTCGACCACCCGGCGCAGCGATGGCACCGCCGACACGATCCGCAAGACCCGCAGGATGCGCAACGCCCGCAGCACCGACAGACCTTGCGCCGGCGGGCACCAGGGCGATGCCAACGATCACGAAATCGAACAGGTTCCAGCCCGACCGGAAGAAGCCGCGGGCCAAGCGCGATCAGCTTCAAGACGATCTCGATCACGAAAATCGCCAAACAGGCCTTGTCGAGCGCCAGGATCAGCGGCCCGGCCACGCCCATGATGCTGGGCGAGGTTTCCAGCCCGAGGATCACGGCGTTGAACAAGATCACGCCGATGATCACGTTGCGGATGGGCGGGCTATCCAGCCAGTCGGCCAGTTGCGCGCGGACCCCCGATTGGGGGGAAATGGTGTCACTCATGATGCTGATCCCCTTGATCGCGTGACAGATGGGGCAAGCTCAGGCTGGCGACAAGTTCCACATGCGGCGACCAGCGGAATTGATCGACCGGCTGCACCCAGTTCAGGCGATAGCCCGCCGCGACCAACAGGGCCGCATCGCGGGCAAAGGTCACGGGGTTACACGACACCAGCGCGACACGCGGCACCTGCGCGGCGGCGATCTGGGCCATCTGGGCCTCGGCGCCAGCGCGGGGCGGGTCGATGACGATGCCGTCAAAGGGTTTCAATTCATCGGGAAAGAGCGGTCGACGGAACAGGTCGCGGGTTTCCACCGTGACCGCCTTCAGCCCCTTGGCATGGCGCATGGCATGGGACAGCGCGTCGGTCAGGGCTTCGGCGCCCTCGACGGCATGGACCGGGGCCTGGGCGGCAAGCGGCAGGGCAAAGGTGCCGCAGCCCGCGAACAGATCGGCGATGCGGGTTGCGCCGACAAGCGCCTCGGTCACGGCGGCGCGCAGCGCAGCTTCGCCATCTGTCGTGGCCTGCAAGAAGGCGCCGGGGGGTGGGCAAACGGCGACGGGCCCGAACTGCAGCGTCGGACGCGTATCGGCATAAACCGGTTCATCGCCCCAGGACAGCCGCGCGATACGGTCGCGAAAGGACGGAAGCGCGCTGCGCAGGTCTTCGTCCAGCGGCTTGCCGCCGGTCACGGCACAATCGATGCCGGTATCGGTGAGCGTCAGCGCAAAAGACAGCGTAGCCGACCGGGACCCGCCCAATTTGGTGATGTCTGCCAATACCGGGATCAGCGCGAACAGTGGCGGGGCCAGGACATGGCAATCGGTCAGCGCCACGATCACGTCGGACCGGCGGGCGTGAAAGCCGACAAGCGCACCCTTCTTGGTGCGGCGACCCGGAAGCGTGGCGCGGCGCCGGGACCGGGCGGGCGAGGTGGCGGTGGGCCGCATCGGCGCGGTCAAGCCATGGGCGGCCAGCGCGGTGGTGATCACCTCGGCCTTCCATGCGGCGATCAGCGGATCCGAGGCATGCATCAGCGCACAGCCGCCACAGGATTTGAAATGGGTGCAGGGCGGGCGCACCCGGTCAGGCGAAGGCGTCACGATCCGGGGGCTGTCCATCCGGTCGCCTTCCACCGCGCCTGCCACGACCTCGCCGGGAAGGGCCAGGGGCACGAAGACGGGGCCGGGCGCAATGCCATCGCCATGATGCCCAAGCCGATGTACCGTAAGCTGCGTCTCGGTCATGAAAATCGGTATCCCACGCGTGGGGCGGACGAGGCCCAAGGGGCGCATGGCATGGCCCGCGCGCCATGGCAAGATCCAGCCAATCCTTGGGATGGGGCGGCAAGCGGTGTTTGGCCATGGACCAGAGGGTGTGGCGCTGGGGCATGGCGACGGTTTATCTTGTGCGTGTGACGCGCGGATATGCGCGGTATCCATTCAAACACCGGCCCCGAGGGACACGATCATGCCCGACACCAGCACCAAGGGCGCGATCCTTGCGCAGCGTTTGTTTCTTGGGGGTGGGGCCGCGCCGCTGCCCGATCATGTCATTGACTTCGACGGGGGGCGGATCACCGCGATCCGGCCCGCCATCGGCAGCGATGCCCGGAGGCAGGATATCGAAGAGGCCGACATCGCGGCCCCCGGCTTCATCGATCTTCAGATCAATGGCGCGGGCGACCGCCAGTTCAACCATGATCCAAGCCCCGAAACCCTGCGGATCATGGCCGGGGCCGCGCGACAGGGGGGATGCGCCCATATCCTGCCCACCTTCATCACCGCGCCGGGCCAGGATTATCAACGCGCCATCGCCGCCACGCAGGCCGCGATCGCGGGCGGGGTGCCCGGCATCCTGGGTGTGCACCTGGAGGGGCCATTCCTGTCGCCGCACAGGCCGGGCATTCACCCCGCCGCCGCGATCCGCGCGATCCGCCCCGATGACATCGACCGGATCGTGGCGGCGGCGCGAACGCTACCGATCGTGGTGACGGTGGCCCCGGAAGAGTTGCCGCCCGGTGCCTTGTCGGCGCTGGTGGCGGCGGGTGTTCGCGTCTTTGCGGGCCATAGCGAGGCGCGGGCCGATGACATCGCCGCCGCCGAGGGTCTGGGCCTGCACGGGGCGACGCATCTGTTCAATGCCATGAGCCAGATGACGGGCCGCGCGCCCGGGGTGGTCGGCGCGGTCATGGCGTCGAACCGGTTGTTTGCAAGCCTCATCGCCGATGGCCATCATGTCGATTGGCGCAACGTGACGGTGGCCTGCCGCGCGATGCCGGGCCGGTTGTTCCTGGTGACGGATGCCATGTTGACGCTGGGCGGCACGCGGCGCAGCTTCAGGCTCGATGATCGACAGATCACCTTGCAGGATGGGCGGCTTCAGGACGACAAGGGAACTTTGGCCGGGGCGCATGTGGATATGGCGAGCTGTGTGCGCAATGTCGTGGACCAGTGCGGCGTTCCCCTGGCCCATGCGCTGCACATGGCCAGCGGCATTCCGGCGGCCGCGCTGGGATGCGATGGCGAGTTTGGCCGGATCGCCATCGGCGCGCGGGTGTCGATCACGCTATTGACCGATGCCCTGACGGTTCAGGGCGTTCGGGTCGGGCCGGGCACCGGCGCTGTCATTCCGCAGCCTTGATGTCGGTCGCGATGAAGCCGCCCGATTGGCGGTTCCAGTAGCGGGCATACAGCCCGTTTCGCGCCAAAAGGCTGTCATGGGTGCCATCTTCGACGATGCGGCCCGCATCCAGCACGATGATGCGGTCCATCACTGCCAGCGTTGACAGGCGGTGGGCAATGGCGATGACGGTCTTGCCCTGCATCACCTCGGTCAGGGTGTCCTGGATCGCCGCCTCGACCTCTGAATCAAGCGCACTGGTGGCCTCGTCAAGCACAAGCACAGGGGCATTTTTCAGAAAGGCCCGGGCCAGCGCGATCCGCTGACGCTGGCCGCCAGACAGCTTTACGCCGCGTTCGCCCAGGTAGGCGCCATAGCCCTTGCGGCCCCGGTGATCGGCCAGATCCTTGATGAAGGTCTCTGCCTCTGCGCGGCGGGCGGCGGCGTAAACCTCGGCCTCGGTGGCGCTTGGGCGCCCGTAAAGAATATTGTCATAGGCCGACCGGTTGAACATCGCGGTGTCTTGCGTGACCATGGCGATCTGGCGGCGCAGGCTGTCCTGGGCGATGCTGCGCACATCCAGCCCATCGACGCTGACACGGCCTTTTTCGGTGTCGTAAAGCCGCAAAAGCAACGCCACCAGGGTGGATTTCCCCGCCCCCGACGCGCCGACGATGCCGATTTTCTGGCCCGGCTCCACGACAAGGTCGATGCCATCGACGCCGCCGGTCTTGCGGCCATAGGCAAAGCTGACCCCTTCAAACGCGATCCGGCCCGTCGCGGCGGGCAGATCGACCGCGCCCGGCGCATCGGTCAGATCATGCGGCGGGGTCAGCGTGCGCATCCCGTCTTCGATTTCACCGATATTGGCATAGATGGTCATGAGCGTGAAACTGACCCAACCGGTCATCTGCGCGATCCGCATCGACACGGCCCCGATCGCGGCGATTTCCCCCGCCGTCACGGTGCCGATCTGCCACAGGCCAACGGCCCCCAGAACAAGGACCACGGGCAAAACCCCCGCCGTGGCCATCAGCGCAAAGCGGAACCCGGTGGACAGATAGCCGAAATCGAGCGCGGCCAGGCGATAGCCTTTCATCGCCTCGGTGGCCGTTTCGTCTTCGTAGGCGACATGGCCGAACAGCTTGACGGTCTTGATGTTGGTGATCGTGTCGACGATCTGGCCAGTGACATTGGCACGCGCCGCCGCACGGGTTTTCGACAGCGCCCGGATGCGCGGCAGATACCAGCGGATCATGTAGAAATAGCCGACCGTCCAAACCAGGAGCATCAGGCCGATACGCCAGTCGATCGCGGCCAGCATCACCACCGCGCTAACCAGGGTCGCCACCGCAAAGGCGCCGGCGTTGATCACCTCGGTCACGACATTGACCAGGGCGGCGGCGGTTTGCGTCTGTTTCTGGGCGATACGCCCGGCGAAATCATTGTCGAAAAAGCTGATCGCATGGCCAAGCGACCAGCGATGCAAACGGCTCTGGATCAAGGGCGCCAGGTTTGGGGGCAGCACGATGCCGTTGAAGGCGGCGGAAGCGCCGAAAAAGAACGGGCGCAACACAAGGTAAAAGCCCACGTAGACGGCAATCAGCAGGGCATGATCGGCAAAGAACCGGTCCGGCCCGCCCGCAAGCGCCGCGTCGATGACAACCCCCAAAAGCCAGGCCGAAACGACCTCCATCGCGCCGGCAAGCGCGGAAAACAGCGTGGCGATCCAGATCACCGGCCAAGCCCCCGCAAGACACCAGCGCAAGAAGGGCGCAAGCGCGCGGGGCGGCGGGCCATCTGCATGGGCAAAGCCGTCGATCAGATCGGCCAGCCACAGCAGGATGGGGCGGAACATCGTGGTCATTCCGCCGCCTCCGTGTCGGTGCCGATGAAACCGCCCGATTGCCGCGCCCAGAACCCGGCATAGAGCCCGCCCAAGGCCAGCAATTCGGCATGGGTGCCCTGTTCGACGATATGGCCATGTTCCAGAACCACGATCCGGTCCATCTGGGCAATGGTCGACAGGCGGTGGGCGATGGCGATCACGGTCTTGCCCTGCATCACGCCGTAGAGCGTGGATTGGATCGCCGCCTCCACCTCGGAATCAAGCGCCGATGTCGCTTCGTCCAGCACAAGGATGGGCGCGTCTTTCAAGATGACACGGGCCAGCGTGACGCGTTGGCGCTGGCCGCCCGACAGTTTGACCCCGCGTTCGCCGACATGGGCCTCATAGCCGCGCCTGCCCTGCGGATCTTCAAGGTCCAGGATGAAATCATGCGCTTCGGCATGCTTGGCCGCCGCGATCACCTGGTCCTCGGTGGCATCGGGGCGGCCATAAAGGATGTTGTCGCGCACGGATCGGTGCAACAGCGAACTGTCTTGCTGCACCATGCCGATTTCGCGGCGCAGGCTGTCCTGGGTGACGGTGCGGATATCCTGGCCATCGATCAGGATGCGGCCGGTTTCGACATCGTAGAACCGCAAGAGCAACTTGACGATGGTGGATTTTCCCGCGCCCGACCGACCGATCAGGCCCAGTTTTTCGCCGGGCCGGATGGTGAGCGACAACTGGTCAAGCCCGCCTGCGCCGCGCCCGTAATGGTGGCTGACCGTGTCGAAGGTGATTTCGCCCTTGTCCATGCGCAGGGCCTTGGCCGCTGGCGCATCGGTCAGGCGCAAGGGATCGGTGATGGTTTCCATGCCTTCGGCCACGACGCCCAGCGACCGGAACAAGGTGGACACCGCCCACATGATCCAGCCGGTCATCGCGTTCAGCCGCAGGGTCAGCGCCGTGGCGGCGGCGACCGCGCCCACCGAGGCCGCGCCGACCGACCAGAGCCAGATCGCCCAGCCGACAACGGCGACGATGAGGAACCCGTTCAACGCGGTCAGGGCCACATCCATGATGGTGAACAGGCGCATTTCGCGGGCGAAGGTCTGGCGGGTTTCCTCGATCGCCTCTTTCGCATACTCGATTTCACGGTCGTGATGGGCAAAGAGTTTCACGGAATGGATGTTGGTATAGCTGTCCACCACCCGGCCCGTCGTCCGCGAGCGGGCATCGGCGCTGGCCTTGGAGGCGGGGCCAACCCGGTTGATCGTCCAGCGCAGCAGCAGACCATAAAGCGCGAACCACGCCACCAAGGGGATCGCAAGGCGTGGATCGGCATCGGTCAGCAAGATGGCGGCCCCCAACAGGTAGGCCAGCGAAAAGGTGATGGCGTCAAAGATCTGAAAGATCGCATCGCCCGCGCTGGTGGGGGTTTGCATGATGCGGTTGGCGATGCGCCCGGCGAAATCGTTTTCGAACCAGCCGACCGATTGGCGCAACACTTGCCGGTGCGCCCGCCAGCGGATCAGCGCGCCGAATTGCGGCAAGATGCTGTTGTTCAACAAGGCCACGTCAAGGCCCTGGATCAGGGGGCGCAGCGTCAGGATGAAAATGGCGGCCGCGATCAATTCCCAGCCATGGGTTGCAAGAACCGTGGCAGGATCGCCATTCGACATGAGGTCGACCACCCGCCCCATGTACCAGATCAGGCCAAGCTCGACGATGGCCACCGCGACGGACATGATCGCGGTGATGGCGAAAACCCGTTTGAACGGTTGCCCGTAATCCCACAGGAACGCCCAAAGCCTGCGCGGCGGGGCGTCGGTTTCGGCATAGGGCGTGTAGGGATCGACCAGATTTTCGAAAAAACGGAACATGGCGGCCTGCGTTCTTGAAGCCTTGATATAGGCCGCGAGTTACAAAAAGACCATGACCGCAGAGGCCGCAAGACCTGCCGCCATCACGCGGGCAAAGATACGCCAGGCCAGGGGCGTGGTCAAAAGGATCGCCAGCAGCGACCCGGCCCAGGTCCAGAAGAGGCAGACAAAGAGGTTGAGACCGCAAAAGGCCAGCGCAAGACGCTGTGCCTCGCCCAGGGGCGACAGGCCCGCCGCATAGCCCGAGGCGGCGGCAAGCGCCACGGCCCAGACCTTGGGGTTGATCCATTGGAACAGCACCGCTTCGATCAGGGTAAAGGGCCGGGCACGGGCCTTGGCCCCGCCTGCCGCCGAAGATCGCCAGAGCGACAGGGCCATCCAGACGATCCAGCCTGCCGCGATGAGTTTCAGCGCCAGCGCCAGCGCCGGTTGCGCCATCAAGAGCGCACCGATGCCAAGCCCGGTCAACCCGGCCGTGATGCCGACGCCCAGCGCCACGCCAAAGACATGCGGCAGGGTGGCGCGAAAGCCAAAGCGCGCGCCCGATGCCGTCAACAAGATGACATTGGGGCCCGGGCTGAACAGGCCGAAGAAGACGAAAGGGTAAAGGGGGTCCAAGGCGCGCTCCGGTCACGGGTCGCGCGACGGGACGGGGAAGCGGGGGAATTGTCAAGCGACCGGATGCGTGACGCGGGATCGAGGCCTCCGGCGGGGATATTTAAGAAACGAAGAAGCGGGGGGGGCGCGTTAACCTTGATGGGGGGTTAACGGGGCGCGGCGAGAAGATCATCGCGCGTGAGGGTAAAGCCCGAGGCGATCCAGCGGGTTTCGAGCGCCTTGAGCGCCGCGCCGAGCGCCGCACCTTGCAGATCCGGCATCAGGTCGGCGGCCTTGACCGGAAAGACGGCGCTGGCGCCCGTGGCGATCCGGCGTTTCACAGCCGGGTCCGGGGCTGTCTCGAACTGGGCGGCGCGCAAAAGTACGATATCCCAGGCCGCCGCCGCGCCATGCGCATAGGCCAGGGCGGCGGGGCCAGTGGTGCTGGCCATGCCGGCGCGCAAGATTTCAAGGTGGGCGCGGTCGGCGTTGGACAAGCGCAGGTGGTCGGCCAGGTCATCGCCCCCCAGCGCGGCAAGGCGGCGCAGCCAGCCGGGACCATCATCCTCGAAGGCGATCAGGATCGGCAAAAGGCGCGGATCGGCACCCGGCAAGGTCTTGGCCAGAACCCCGGATTGCGCCATGGCGGCCAGGGCGGGGGCAGGATCGGGGGCGGTGAGCAGTTTGCGCATCTCGGCCCCGATGCGTTCGCGCGACAGTTGCGCGATGCCATCCGACAGCGCGGCGCAGGCGGCCAGACCTTCGGCATCGATCCCGCCCTCGGGGTCGGCATACCAGGCGTGAAAGCGGAAGAACCGCAGGATGCGCAGGTAATCCTCGGCGATGCGATCCCGGGGCACGCCGATAAAGCGCAGGCGGCGCTCGGCCAGATCGGCCAAGCCTTCGCCGGTGGGGTCGATCACGGCGCCCTGCGCATCGGCATAAAGCGCGTTCATGGTGAAATCGCGGCGCGCGGCGTCCAGGTCCAGCCGGTCGGTAAAGGCGACGGTGGCGCGCCTGCCATCGGTGGCAAGATCGCGGCGCAGCGTCGTGACCTCGTAGGGGGCGTGATCGGCCACCAGCGTGACGGTGCCGTGATCGATGCCGGTGGGCACCGCCCGGATCCCCGCCGCCTGGGCAAGTGCGATCACGCGGGCGGGCGTGGCATCGGTGGTGATGTCGATATCCTGCACCGGGGTGCCGAGCAGGGCATTGCGCACGCAACCGCCGACGAACCACGCACCATGCCCCCCGGCCAAAAGGGTGGTCATCACCGCATGGGTGCCCGGCGCGGTCAGCCAATCGGCGGCGAGTTTCATGGCGCCACCCGATCGGCCAGCGCCTTGAGCATCCGGGCGGTCGCGCCCCAGATGTAGAAAGGGCCAAAGGGCACCACCCAGTAGCGCCGCCAGACCCCGCGCCAGCGGCGGCGTTCGATCCGGTAGCGGGTGGGATCAAGAACAAGGGACAGGGGCACGCGAAACACCTCGGCCACCTCGCCGGGTTCAGGGGTGGGGGTGAAATCCCGTTCGATCCGGGCGAGAACCGGATTTATCAGGTAACCGGTTACGGTTTCATGGCTGGGCAAGGCCGCGAGGATGGTGACGCTATCGGGATCAAGGCCGATTTCCTCGCGTGCTTCGCGCAGGGCGGTGGCAGTTGGGTCGGCATCGCCGGCATCGACCTTGCCGCCCGGAAAGGCGATCTGGCCGGGGTGGTGTTTGAGATGCGAGGCGCGCTTGGTCAGCACAACCGTGTTGTCAAAGACCCCGATCAGCACGGCGGCCGGGCGCAACACGCGGCCTTCGGGGGGGAACGCGTCGAGGTTCAGATCGTAATCCGAAGACGGGCGCTGCGGCACCCGGTCAAGCGCCGCAAGCAACCGGTTCAGATCAGCCGGGGGTGTCATTGCCGCCCTCCGCGGCGGTATCGGGGGGAATTTCCGCCTCGAACCCCAGCGATTTGGGGTCGAATTCGTAATGCGCGCCGCAGAACTGGCAATCGGCGGTGACGCGGCCATCGTCGGTGGTCATATGGCCGATGTCACGGGCGGAATAGATCGACATGGTGTTGCGCACGCGGTCGGCCGAACATGTGCAGCCAAATTGCACCGGCAGGGCATCGTAGACGCGCGGGCCTTCTTCGTGGAAAAGGCGCAGCAACAGGTCGGTGGGGCCAATGGTGGGGCCGATCAGTTCAAGGTCTTCGACCGTGTCGAGCAGGATATTGGCGCGCGACCAGTTTTCGCCTTCTTCCTCGTCCAGAAGATCGGTGGCAGCCAACAGCCCCGCCTCGCCCGAGGGGCCATCGGCCATCAGCGGCGAGGCCTTGGGCATGTGCTGCAACATCACGCCACCGGCGCGCCAGCCTTCGGCTTCGCCCGGCGCGCGGCTGATCCCATAGCTGAGCTGAAACCGCGTCGGCAGCTGTTCGGACTGGGCAAAATACGCCTCGGCGCAGGCGGCAAGCGACCCGCCCGCAAGCGGGGTGATGCCCTGGTAGGGCGTGGTGCCCTGGCCCTGGTCGATCAGGATGGCGAAATAGCCCTGGCCGATTTGCGAAAACGGATCGGCACCGGCGACAAGCGCCTCCTTGTCATAGCCGGCATAGGCGCGGATGCGGGCAGGCGTGTCATCATCGCCGGGCGCGAAGAAATCGGTGGCGATCAGCCGGATCGGGCCGCTGCCACGCACCTGCAGCGAGAGTTTCCAGCGCAGTTTCATCGTCTGGCCGATCAGCGCGGTCAACAGCGCGGCCTCGGCCACCATCGCCTCTACCTCGGGGGGGTAGTCATGTTGTTCGAGCACGAGGTCGAGCGTGTGATCAAGCCGAGCCACGCGCCCGCGAATATCGGAACGGTCGAGCTGGAACGGCAAAACGGTGTCGTCCCACGCGATCTTGGTCGTTAGGGTCATGTCTGGGCATCCTGAATTACGGATTTTGGGTTTCATATAGGCGCAGAACCCGCAATCCCAAATCTTCGCGCCCTTGCCCGTGGGGCCGCGATGATCGACACTCTTTCGCAGGCGGTAAAAGGCAGTAACGAGTAGATGAACATCCTTTTCGTGCACCAGAATTTTCCCGGCCAGTATCGGGAATTGTTCCAATGGCTTGTCGCACAGGGCGGGCACGACATCGTGTTCCTGACCCAACGCCACGGGGTGGCACAGATCGCGGGGGCGCGGATCATCCGCTATACACCGCATCACAAACCCGCCGACACGGCCTATGCCGCGACGAAATACTGGGAAGAATGCGCCGGAAACGGCCTGGGCGCGGCCTTTGCGGCGCAAAAGCTGGCAGCGCAGGGGTTTCGGCCCGATGTCATCCTTGGCCATGTCGGCTGGGGGGAACTGACCTTTCTGAAACAGGTCTGGCCCGATGTGCCGATCCTGGGGTTGTTCGAATATTACTTCCTGGCCAAGGGCGGATCGGTGGGGTTTGACCCCGAATTTCCGCCTGCCCCGCATGTCGAATTCTTGATGCATGCGCGCAACGCGGTGAATTTCGCCAATATCCAGACCGTCGATCTGGGGCAGTCGCCGACATGGTTCCAGCGCGACACCTATCCCGAAAGCTTTCACGCGAAGATCGATGTCATCCATGACGGGATTCGCACCGACCGGTTGGTGCCCAATCACGCGACACAGGTGCCGCTCCAGCGGTTGGGCCGGATGGTGACGCGCGAGGACGAGATTTTCACCTATATGGCGCGCAACATGGAACCCACCCGCGGGTTTCACAAATTCATTCGCGCACTGCCCAAGATCCTCGAGGCGCGGCCCAAGGCACGGGCGCTGATCATCGGCGGCAATGATGTGTCCTATGGCAAGGCCAGCGATGCCCGCGGTGGCTATCGCGCCGAAATGGAACGCGAAGTGGGCCATAGCGTCGACTGGAGCAGGGTCCATTTCCTGGGCAAGGTGCCCTACGCGGCCTATCAACAGGTGATCCAGATCAGCCGTTGCCATGTTTACCTGACGGTGCCCTTTGTCTTGTCCTGGTCGAGCATGGAGGCGATGTCGATGGGGGCGACCATCGTGGCGTCAGACACCCCCCCGGTGCGCGAGGTGATGACCCATGGGCAAACCGCGATGCTCGTCGATTTCCACGACCATGACGCGCTGGCCCGGCAGGTGATCGACGTGCTGGACGCGCCGGGCGATTTTGCCCACCTGGGGCGGAATGCGCGGGCGCACATGATCGACCGCTATGATTTCAGCACCCGTTGCCTGCCCGACCATATCGCGCGGATCAACAGCCTGGTGCCCAAGGCCCGCGCGATACCCCTGCCCGGCTGAGCGGGATCAGTTGCCGAGGTTGGCGGATTGGTTGGCCAGCCCGAACACCGACCCGATCAGGCCGAATATCGTCTGGGCCGAGGTGATCGGGCTTTCGGTGACCAAAAGCAGGTCATCGGGCGCAACGTGGAAATTGCGCGCGCTGAACAGCCCATCGGCCGAGGTCAGATCAAGGGTAAAGACAACGCGCGGCTGGCTTGGGCCGGGGGCATCGGCGGATAGGGCCGTTTGCGGATATTCACGCAGGATCAAGATACCGCCCGGATCGCCCCGGCGGCTGTCGACGCCGCCGATGATCGCCATCGCATCCAGCGCCGTCAGGCTGTCTTGGGTGAACCGATGCTGGCTTTGCTGACCGGCCGCGCCAAGCGACAGGAAATAGCGGCGGTCTTCTTCGACGATGACCTGGTCGCCGCCATGCAGCAGCGTATCGAGATCGGGATTTGCAAACAGCCGTTCTACGGATGTGCCGTAGATCGCGCCGCCCCGGCGCAGCCGGATCTGCGGATTGGCCAGCGCCGGTTGCACCCCGCCCCCCGCCGCCAAGAGGTTGAGAACGGTGTAATTGCGGTCCGGCAAGGGGAAGGCCCCCGGCGCGCCGACGCCCCCGACAAGATCGACGGAATTTGTCCGGCCTTCGGCGAGCGAAAGCTGCACCTGCGCCGAGGGGACAACGGCATCGATTTCGTCTTGCAGGTGTTCGCGCGCCAATTGCAGCGTCAGCCCCGCGACCCGCGTGTTGCCGACATAGGGCACAAAGACCGTGCCATCGGGGGCCACGGTCAGGGATTGAATCTGAACCTGCCGCTGGCCATTGGATGACAACAGCGAATTTTCCGTGCTGTCCCAGATGGTGATTTCCAGCCTGTCACCGGGCGCCACGACCTGGGTGCGCGCGCCACCGCTGGCGGGGATCCATGACAATGGTTGCGGTCCGACGCTTGGCCAGTGATCCAGCACGGCCAAGATATCGCGGGTAACGGGATAGACGGCGAAACCGGCCTGTTCGTCATCACTTGCGGAAACGATTTCCCGTTCAACGGCGGCCCCGCGCGGAAGCTGTTCACAGCCCGCAAGACCGGTGACGCACAAGGACAGGGCACACATCAACTTGAGGATATTCAAACCGGATCACGCCCCGACAACTGGTTAAAAACTCGTGGCTGCAAGATACCCGGTCACCTGTCCCGGTCAACGCCAACCAGGGCGGTTTTCGTCGCAAACGATGCAAAATTGCCGATGGTTTGAACCGACGGCATGGCATCTTTGGCTTGCCAGCGGGGCGCGAAGCGTGATTGCGTCCCGCGACCGAACGAACCGTGGTGTATCGCGTGCCCAAACGTATTCTCTTGACCGGTGGCGCCGGCTATATCGGCAGCCATACTTACGTGGCGCTGCGCCAAGCAGGCCATGATGTCGTGATCCTTGATAATTTCAGCAATGCGCGGCGATCGGTCGTGGCCCGGCTGGAACAGATCACCGGCGCGCCAGTTCCGGTGGTAGAGGGCGATATCCGCGACAATGCCCTGCTGGACAGGGTTTTCACCGATCACCGCATCGACGCGGTGGTGCATTTCGCCGCGCTGAAAGCCGTGGGCGAAAGCATGGCCAAGCCGTTGGACTATTTCGATGTCAACATCGGCGGTCTGACCACCCTGTTGCGCGCGATGGATAGGGCCGGATGCCGGCGGATCGTGTTTTCATCCTCGGCCACGGTCTACGGCGTGCCCGATGAAACGCCGACCCCCGAAACGGCCCCGTTTCGCGCGATGAACCCCTATGGGCAGACCAAGATCCTGGGCGAGGAAATGCTGGCCTGGCTGGCGCAATCGAACCCCGACTGGGCGATTGGCGTATTGCGCTATTTCAACCCGGCGGGCGCGCATCGATCTGGCCTGATCGGGGAAGACCCCGCCGATATTCCCAACAACCTGATGCCCTTCGTGGCAAAGGTCGCCTTGGGGGAACTGGACCGGATCGCGGTGTTCGGCGATGATTACGACACGCCCGATGGCACCGGGGTGCGCGATTACATTCATGTAGAAGATTTGGCGCGCGGGCATGTCCTGTCGCTGGGTCGCTTGTTTGAAACCGGGCAGGGGCATTGCGTGAACCTTGGCACCGGGCGCGGCTATTCCGTGCTGGAGGTGATCGCCGCCTACAAGCGCGCCTGCAACCGCGACCTGCCCCATCACATCACCGATAGGCGACCGGGCGATGTCCCGATTTATGTGGCAAGCGCCGACAAGGCCGCAGAGGTCTTGGGGTTTCGGACCGAAAAGGGGCTGGATGAGATGTGCGCAAGTTCATGGAACTGGGTTTCGAACATCGGGGAAACGGCATGACACGCACGGCTTTGGTCACGGGATCGGCAGGGTTCATCGGCTATCACCTCTGCACGCGGCTGTTGGCGGATGGCTGGCGGGTGATCGGCATCGACGCGATGACGGATTATTACGATGTCCGGCTCAAGGAACGGCGCCAGGCGATGTTGCTGCAAACGCCGGGGTTTTCCACCCATGCCGACCGGATCGAGGCGCCGGGCGTCCTGCATGACATGCTGGATCAGGCGCGGCCCGACGCGGTGATCCACCTGGCCGCGCAGGCGGGCGTCCGCTATTCGATCGACAACCCTGAAAGCTATGTCGAGGCGAACCTGATCGGTACCTTTCGCCTCTTGGAGGCGATCCGGGCCTTTCCGCCCAGCCATAGTCTCTTGGCCTCTACCTCCAGCGTTTTCGGGGCCAATACGGACATGCCCTATGCGGAAACGGCCAAGGCAGACACGCAGATGTCATTCTATGCCGCCACGAAAAAAGCGAACGAGGCGATGGCGCATAGCTATGCGCATCTTTACGATCTGCCGATCACGATGTTCCGGTTCTTTACCGTCTACGGGCCATGGGGGCGGCCCGACATGGCGCTGTTCAAATTCACCAAGGCGATCCTCGAAGACCTGCCCATCGACGTCTACAACCATGGCGACATGCGCCGGGATTTCACCTATGTGACCGATCTGGTCGATGGCATCGTCCGCCTGATCGACGCAGTGCCGGGGCGACCCGCAACTCCCTTGGATGTGCCAATGGGTGACAGCCTGAGCCCGGTCGCGCCCTACAGGATCGTGAACATCGGCAATTCCGACAGCGTGCCATTGACCGATTTCATCGCGGCGATCGAGGATGCGACAGGGCGGCGCGCGACACGCAATTACATGGACATGCAACCGGGCGACGTGCCCGCGACATGGGCCGATGCGTCGCTTTTGCAAAGCCTCACGGGATACCGCCCGCAAACACCGGTTGCCGTGGGCGTGGCCCGCTTCGTGGAATGGTATCGGGAGTATTACGGGGCATGACCCCGCGATCACGCCAGCCCGGCGCGCAGGCAATCATGGATGTGCAACAGCCCCACCGGGCGCATCGCGGCATCGACGGCGAACAGCGCCGTGATCCGGTTGGCCGACATGACCGCCATCGCCTCGGCGGCCAGATCATCGGGGCCGATGACGCGGGGGTTGCGGGTGGCGACCTGACCGGCGGTGCGATCCATCAGATGATGCATGTTGCGGCGCAAATCGCCGTCTGAAATCACGCCGATCAGCCTGTCATCCTCGACCACACCGGCAAGGCCAAAGCTTTTCTCGCTCATCACGATCAGGGTTTCCGGCATCGGCAGGGTGGCGGGCACCAACGGCAGCGCCTCGCCCTGATGCATCAGTTGCGCGACCTTGGACAATTGCGCGCCCAGCTTGCCACCGGGGTGAAAGGTGCGGAATTGTTCGGGCAGGAACCCGCGCCGTTCCATCACCGCCACGGCCAGCGCATCGCCCAAGGCCAGCGTGAGGGTGGTGGAGGTGGTGGGCGCCATGCCGATCACGCAGGCCTCTGGCGCGGCGGGCAGGGTCAGGCGGAAATCGGCGGCCTGCATCAAGGTGCTGTCGGGCTTGCCGGAAATCGCCACCATCGGGATCGAAAACCGCGCCACATGGGCGACCATGTCGCGCAATTCTGCGGTTTCGCCGGAATTCGAAATCAGGATCGTCAGATCGCCGGGCGTGACCATGCCCAGATCGCCATGGCTGGCCTCTGCCGGGTGGACAAAGGCCGAAGGCGTGCCGGTCGACGCAAAGGTGGAACTGATCTTGCGGGCGACATGGCCGGATTTGCCGATACCCGACAGGATCACGCGGCCCCTGGTGGCCAAAATCGCCTCGACCGCCGCCACGAAATCATCGGGCAGCGCATCCGCCATGGCGGTGACGGCTTGCCCTTCGGTGCGCAAAACACGGGCGGCGGTGTCGCGGATCGCGGCTTTCTGGTCATCGGTCATGGCCTTGGCTTAGCCCAAGGGCGCGCCCTTGGCGAGAGGGGGGATTTCGCGGCGCCGCAGTCTCTGGCACAAGGGCACCAGCAACCGGAGATCGCGATGAACAGACGTTTCGGACAACAGCCCGATCAAGGCCGCCGCTACACGCCCCGGCCCGGTGTCTATGCCATTATCGAAGCCGGCGACGGCATCCTCGCCACTTTTCAGCAAGACCCGCGCCCGGAACTGCAACTGCCCGGCGGCGGCATCGACGCGGGCGAACAGCCCTTGCGCGCGCTGCACCGCGAGGTGCTGGAAGAAACCGGCTACGCCATTCATTCCGCCCGGCGGCTGGGCATGTTTCACCGCTACACCTTTATGCCCGAATACGGGATTTATGCGCAGAAACAATGCCATATCTACATGGCACAGATCGGCCCGCGGCGCGGTGACCCGGTAGAGCCGGGGCATACGGCCGTGTTCCTGCCCTGGGATGTGGCGGCCGAACGCCTTGCCGTTTCAGGCGACCGGTATTTCCTGCAAGCCGTGCTGGCCGAACGCCGCCGCTAACCCGGGCCAAGGCAATCGATCACGACCGCCGAGGCATCATCGGGCAAGGCCTTGCCACCCGAGAACCGCGTCACCCCGTCTTCGATGGCGGCCAGAAAGGCCGGGCCGCGCAAACCGGCATTGTCGCGCAGCACCCGCGCCAACCCGGCCTCACCCAAGGCCGTGCCCGACGGATCGGGGCATTCCGTCAGACCATCGGAATAGACCAGCATCCGGTCACCGGGCGCAAAGTGGATGTCAAAGCTGGAATAGGCGGCTTCGCGCACCAGGCCGATGGGCAGGCCGCCGCGCCCCACCAGATCGACCCGCCCATCGGCGCGCAGGATCATCGGGTGCGGGTGGCCCGCCTGCACCATCCGCATCCGACCGGTCGCAAGCGACAGAAAGCCGAGGCACAGGGTAAAATACCGGTCGCTGCGAATTTCGTTCAGGATCATCTTGTTGAGCCGCACCGCCGCCATGTCGGGTGACAGGGCGCGCAAACTTCCGTCTTCCAGCCGGGTCAGGGCAATGTTCTGATCGGGTGTTGCCGCGCTCAGGATGCCCGCAACCCGCGCGGCGATCATCGCGGAGGCGACACCATGGCCGGACACATCCAGCCCAAAGACCCCGATGACCTTGTCATTCACCGGGAAACAGCCAACCATATCGCCGCCAATCGGACCGGAGGCGCGCAACCACAGCGATACTTCGACGGGGCCAAAGCGGCGAAACCGATCTTGCAACTGTGCCTGTTGCAGCCTGCGCGCTTCATCCAGATCTTGGTCAAGCGCGGCATAGAGCGTGCGGATTTCGCCCAAGTGCATCGGTCAACAGCCGGTTCTTTTCCACCACATCGGCCTGCATCGCCACGATGCGGGCGCCCGCGTTCAGGCGCGCGCGCAATTCGGGCGCGCGCACCGGCTTGGTCAGGAAATCATCGGCCCCGGCGGCCAGGCCTTCGGTCAGCGCGTCCTGTTCCGATTTGGAGGTCAGCAAGATGACATAGGCATAGCCATCGCGCCGGGTCGCGCGCAGGCGGCGGCAGAATTCCGGCCCGGTCAGGCCGGGCATCATCCAGTCACTGATGATCAGGCCGATGCCGGGATCGCGCGCCAGATCCAGCGCGGCAAGGGCGCTGTCGCATTCCACCACCTGGTGCCCCCAGCGGCGCAGCATCGCGGCCAGCATCGCCCGCTGTGCCCGGCTGTCATCGACCACCAGAACCCGGCCCGCAGTGAGCGGCGGCGGGGTGGCCAAGGGCCAATTCATCCGGGTCATCTGGGCGGGATGGTGCAACATCGGGTCACCTGGTCACGGCGTTCCCCCCTCCTGCACCGCGATATCTTAACAGGACGTAAAACACACAATGCCATGCAACAGGCCGACGAACGATAACCTTGGGTTAAGCCTTGCGCCCTAGACCGCTCCCCGAAAGGGGATGGGCCATGATCGACTGGGATCGCCTGCACAGCCTGCGCACCGACATCGGGGAAGATGATTTTGCCGATGTCGCTTGTGTCTTTGTCGCGGAAATCACCGAACATCTGGATCGGTTGATCGCCACACCAGACAGCGCCATGGCGGCGGATTTTCATTTTCTGCGCGGCAGCGCCGCCAATATGGGGTTTGCCGCGATGGTCGAGGCCTGCCATGCCGCCGAAGCCGCCTGTCTTGCCGCCACCCCACCCGATATCGCCGCGATCGCCGACAGCTTTGCCGCCTCGCTGGCCTCGGTGGCACATGCCATTCCGGGCCTTGCCGATGCCGCGTAACAGGCCCCGATCAGATCAGGAAATCGGCCAGAACCTCGTCGCCGGTGATATCGCGCAAGCCAAACCCGCGCGACGTGACCCGGGCCACCATCGTCGCGAAATTCGCAGGATCGTTGGTTTCGATCCCGATCAGCACAGACCCGAAATTGCGGCTGTTCTTCTTCAGGTATTCGAACCGGGCGATATTGTCGTCTGGCCCCAGCATATCCAGGAAATCGCGCAGGGCACCGGGCCGCTGCGGCAGGCGCAGGATGAAGTATTTCTTCAACCCCTGCCAGTTCTGCGCGCGTTCCTTGACCTCGGGCAGGCGTTCGAAATCGAAATTCCCCCCGGATGTGACGCAAACCACCGTCTGCCCCGCGATCTGGTCGCGCATCCCGTCCAGCACGTCGATCGACAGCGCCCCGGCAGGTTCCAGAACGATGCCTTCGATGTTCAACATCTCCTGGATGGTGACGCAGATCCGGTTTTCGGGCGCGACCAGAACATCGCGCGGGTCGACCTTGCGCAGAACCTCGAAGGTGCGTTCGCCAACCCGCGCCACGGCGGCACCGTCCACGAAGGTGTCGGTGATCGCAATGGTCTGCGGCGCGCCGGTTTTCAACGCGGCGGTCAGGCTTGCCCCCCCCGCCGGCTCGACCAACGTGACATGGGTATCGGCCGCCATCGCATCGAGATAGGACATCATCCCCGCCGATAAACCGCCGCCCCCCACCGGCAGGATCAGCCGATCAGGCGCGCGGCCCAGCTCATCCAGCAGTTCCACCGCAACCGAAGCCTGGCCTTCGATCACATCCGGATCGTCGAAGGGCGACAGGAAATGTGCGCCGGTCTTTTCACAATCCGCCTTGGCGGCGGCCAGCGTTTCATCGAAGAAATCGCCGGTCAAGACGATCTCGACCGCAGCCCGCCAAAGGTCTTGGTCTTGAGGATCTTTTGTTCCGGCGTCGTCACCGGCATGTAGATGCGCCCCGTCACCCCGAAATGCGCACAGACAAAGGCAACCCCCTGCGCATGGTTGCCCGCGCTGGCGCAGACAAAGCGTGTGGCGCCGGGATCTATCGCGCGCAGCTTGCGCATGGCGTTGAACGCCCCGCGCAGCTTGTAGGATCGCACCGGCGACAGGTCTTCCCGCTTGAGCCAGATATCGGCCCCGAACCTGTCGGACAGGTAGAGGTTCCGCTGCAACGGGGTTGGCGGAAACAATTCCCGCAAGGCGAGGGTCGCGGCCCGCGCGGTTTCGGCAAACTCAGTCATGACCACCGGCCTGCCCCAAGTAAGGCGCGCTGTCCAGTGTCAGTTGAGTTGCCGCCCCTCGACCAGATTGCCGTAAAGCGTGGTCATCAGCGCCAGGTTGATCAGGATCTGAACCCAGGTCACGGCGGCATTCACGATCTGCCCCGGCAGGGACAGGATGGTGTGATCCTGCATCATGCCAAAACCCGCGGGGCTGACGGTCTGCCCGAAGACCAGGACGATCGCCTGTTGCGTCACGCCAAGGGCAAGCGCCACGACAATCAAGGGCAACAGGATCTGGCTTGCGACCGGGCGGGTCACGGCCCAGCTTTCGCCAATGGTCATCGGCGCGCCCAGGGCAGCGGCAGGCAGAACAAGCCCGATGCGCGTGGCCACCCAGGATGCCCCGAACACCAACCCGATCCCCATGACGATCGCAAGGCTGGCGGATTGCGTGACCGCAACCGCGATACCGACCACGATACCACCGCCCACGACCGCAACCACAACCACCACACCAACCAGGAAGGCGCGGCCGAAATAGGCCCAGATCCGGGCGCCATGCCAGGGCGGCAGGGCCCCGTTCCCGGTTTCCTCCAGCAACACGTAGCGGTGCCACCCCACCGCGGCCCAGCAATAGGCCACAACGGTCCCCAGGATCAGCAAAAGCCCCATGGCAACGGTACCGCCGCCGATAGGCCCAGATAGGCCCATGCCCATGCTGCGCCCCAGGGCAAAGAACCCCACAAGCGGTGCCAGGAACAAGGCAAGCGTCAAATGCGCCGCCTGCCCCAGGTTTCCAAAGACCTGCTGCACGACATGGCGCAACAATTGATACCCGTAATCCACCCGACGCTCCACTCACCTTGCCCCGAGATTGAAAACCCGGTATCGCCCGCGCGGTCAATCAGAACCAGACGGAGCCTGCCCATGTCTGCACCGAAAAAGGTCGTCCTTGCCTATTCTGGCGGTCTCGATACCTCGATCATCCTCAAATGGTTGCAGACGGAATATGGCTGCGAGGTGGTGACCTTCACCGCCGACCTGGGCCAGGGCGAAGAACTGGAACCCGCCCGCGCCAAGGCCGAGATGATGGGCGCCAGCGCCATCTACATCGAAGACCTGCGCGAAGAATTCACCCGCGATTTCGTCTTCCCGATGATGCGGGCCAATGCGCTCTACGAAGGGCTCTACCTTCTGGGCACCTCGATCGCGCGGCCGCTGATTTCCAAGCGCCTCGTTGAAATCGCCGCCGAAACCGGCGCCGATGCCGTCGCCCATGGCGCCACCGGCAAGGGCAATGACCAGGTGCGGTTCGAGCTTTCGGCCTACGCGCTGAACCCCGATATCAAGGTGATCGCGCCCTGGCGGCTCTGGGATCTGACCAGCCGCACCCGGCTGCTGGACTTCGCGGAAAAGAACCAGATCCCGATCGCCAAGGACAAGCGCGGCGAAGCGCCGTTTTCCGTCGATGCAAACCTGTTGCACACCTCGTCCGAGGGCAAGGTGCTGGAAAACCCCGGCGAAGAAGCGCCCGATTACGTCTATCAGCGCACGGTTGCCCCCGAAGATGCGCCCGATACGCCCGAAATGGTGGAAATCACCTTTGAACGCGGCGACGCCGTGGCGATCAACGGCGTCGCCATGACCCCAGCCGCGATCCTGACCCGGCTGAACGAATTGGGCGGCAAGCACGGTGTTGGTCGGCTCGACCTGGTGGAAAACCGTTTTGTCGGCATGAAATCGCGCGGCATCTACGAAACCCCCGGCGGCACCATCCTGATCGAGGCGCATCGCGGCATCGAACAGATCACGCTGGATTCGGGCGCGGGCCACCTCAAGGATTCGATCATGCCGCGCTACGCGGAACTGATCTACAACGGGTTCTGGTTCTCGCCGGAACGCGAAATGCTGCAAGCCCTGATCGACAAGAGCCAGGAACATGTCGCCGGCACGGTGCGCGTGAAACTCTACAAGGGCTTTGCCCGCACCGTCGCCCGCTGGTCGGATCAGTCGCTGTATTCCGAGGCGCATGTCACCTTCGAAGACGATGCCGGCGCCTATGATCAGAAAGACGCGCAGGGCTTCATCCAGCTCAACGCGCTGCGGCTGAAGCTTCTGGCGGCCCGCAAGCGCCGCCTTCAGGGCTGACCCCGCGCCACCCGGCCGCCCGGATGCCTTGCGGCGTCCGGCGGCCTCCGGCGGGAGTTTTCTTGCCAAGATGAAGCAAGACCTCGCCTCATTAGCCGAATGTTAAACTGATCGCTTCACAGTGACACCGCGCCGATAGCTGGAGAGCGATTCGGCGTCCAAGGTGAAGCTCCGCGACCCGGAAACAGTGGTAGCCAATCCACCAAGGCCGGGCGCGGGGTGACGCTGCCGCGTCCTTCATCTTGGCCAAAAAACTCCGGGGGAGTCGCGCAAGGCGCGACGGGGGCAGAGCCCCCCGAACAGATCCCTTGGGCAAAGCCCACTACAGTCCGGCGGCCAACCGCATGCCTTGATCGATGGCGCGCTTGGCATCAAGTTCTGTAGCAAGATCGGCCCCGCCAATGACATGCGGGGTAAGGCCCAGGGCGATCAATTGATCCGCCAGATCGCGTTCCACCACCTGTCCGGCGCACAGCACGATGGTATCGACCTCGATCAGGGTCGGGGTTTCATGCCCCGCACCAAAGCTGATGTGCAGCCCGGTTGCGTCGATCTTTTCGTAATTGACCCCGGTCAGCATCCGCACCCCCTTCATCTTGAGGCTGGCGCGGTGGATCCAGCCGGTGGTCTTGCCCAGGCGCTTGCCGGGTTTCTCGGCCTTGCGTTGCAGCATCACGACCTCGCGGGCGGGGGGCGTGGGGCGCGGACCTTCGGGGGCAAGGCCACCGCGATGGGTTTCGGGATCGCCCACACCCCATTCACGCCGCCACAGGTCGGGGGCCTCGGTCGGGCTGTCCCCGTGATGCACGAGATATTCAGCAACATCAAAGCCGATCCCCCCGGCCCCCACGATGGCCACGCGGTGACCGACCGGCGCCTTGCCCGCGAGAACATCGACATAGCTCACCACATTCGGCCCGGCCTGGCCCGGAATGCCGGGGTCACGCGGGCGCACGCCGGTGGCGATGATGATGTCATCCTGATCCGCCAGATCGGCAGCCTCGGGCGCGGACCCAAGCCGGAGGTCGACGCCGCGCCGGTGCAGCATGGTGTCGAACCAATCGACAAGACCGATGAATTCTTCCTTGCCGGGAATGGTCTTGGCCAGGTTCAACTGGCCGCCGACCCGGTCGGCCTTGTCCCACAGCGTCACGCGATGCCCCCGTTGGGCAGCGATCATCGCGGCGGCCATGCCCGCCGGCCCGGCCCCGACCACGGCAATGCGCTTGGGCTGATCGGTGGCGGCAAAGCGCAGCTCGGTTTCATGGCAGGCGCGCGGATTGACCAGACAGCTGGTCAGCTTGCCGGAAAAGGTGTGATCCAGACAGGCCTGGTTGCAGGCGATACAGGGGGCGATTTCCACCGCCCGACCCGTCATTGCCTTTGTCACGAATTCCGGGTCAGCCAGGAACGGGCGCGCCATCGACACCATGTCGGCACAGCCCGAGGCCAAAACATCCTCGGCCACGTCGGGCGTGTTGATCCGGTTCGAGGTGATGATCGGGATGGTCACCTGCCCCATCAATTTCCGCGTGACCCAGGCAAAGCCCTTGCGCGGCACCGATGTGGCGATGGTGGGGATGCGCGCCTCGTGCCAGCCGATGCCGGTGTTCAGGATCGTGGCGCCCGCCGCCTCGACCGCCTTGGCGAGCTGCACCACTTCGGCAAAGCTGGATCCGTTCGGCACCAGGTCGATCATCGACAGCCGGTAGATCAGGATGGAATCGGGGCCAAGGGCGGCGCGGGTGCGCGCCACCACCTCGATAGGCAGACGCATCCGGTTTTCGTAGGTGCCGCCCCAGCGGTCGGTGCGCGTATTGGTGTGGGTGACCAGGAACTGGTTCAGGAAATAGCCTTCGCTGCCCATGATCTCGACACCGTCATAGCCTGCCTCGCGCGCGCGGGTGGCGGCGGTGACGATGTCGGTGATCTGTTTTTCGATCCCGTCTTCGTCCAGTTCACGGGGCGCAAAGGGCGAGATCGGGGATTTGATCGCTGATGGCGCAACGCAGTCTGGGCCATAGGCATAACGGCCCGCATGCAGGATCTGCATGGCGATCTTGCCGCCCTCGGCATGCACGGCATCGGTGACGATGCGGTGATTGGCGATGTCTTGGGCGCTGAACAGACCGGCCGCGCCGGGGAACACACCGCCTTCGCGGTTGGGGGCCATGCCGCCCGTCACGATCAGCGCCACCTGCCCGCGCGCCCGTTCGGCGTAGAATTCCGCGACCCGTGGCCAGTTCCCGGTTTCTTCCAGGCCCGTGTGCATCGACCCCATCAGCACGCGGTTTTTCAGCGTGACAAAGCCAAGGTCAAGCGGTGCCAGCAGATGCGGGTAGGTTGGCGTGGTCATGTCGGCCCCCGTTGCGGTGTCACGGGGCAGCTAACCGCGTCGGGCCGGCCATGTCACGTGCAACGCAGCGTCAGTGCCTAGCGCAGGATGGTTTCGGAACAATGCCTGCGAAAGGCCCGTTTGAGCAGTTCCAGTTCGTCGCGCAACAACGCCAGATCGGCACGAATATCTTCGTCCAGTGCCGCGCCCGCCATCAGCGTGATCCGGTCGAGCGCGGCCCCCGATACGGTAGATCGAAGCGTGATGACCTGCACACCGTCCCCGATCACCGTTGCGGGCAGGTCGATGGCGACGCGGCATCGGCCCGGCGTGGTTGGGTCCGGCATGACCTGCGCCACGGCGATGACCTGACCGGCGACCAGCGCCTCTATGCCGGTGTCAGGGCTGCCCGCGAAAAAGCCTTCGTAGCGACCGGCCAAAAGCCGTACGCGGGTCAGGGTTTCATCCTGCATCAGGCATCCTTTCCTAGATATCGGCGCGGGGCGCGCGCAGCAAAACCATGTCCCAGATCGCCAGCCGGTTCATTTCCGGGCCTTCGAGGATCAGGTCGAGCCATGCTTTTTCAAGGCGTTTCTCGTTGATCTTGGTATAGGCAAGGTCGAATTCGGCGCGGCCAAGGTCGCCCCGAATATCGAACTGGCGAACGATCTGTTCGTGGTTCGGGCCATGCTGCACGTTCAACCGTGCGTAGATCTCGATCGGATGTTCGCGCGCGACACGCAGGTGCACGGCGATGAAATGGTTCAGCGTCAAACCCCGGATCGCGGCATCCGGCAGATCTTGCACCAGTGACAGGAACGATCCGTCGAACCGGTAGACCTCGATCACAAGGCCAAAGGCCGGGCCGCGGATAGCGGATGGCACCGGGTCTTGCCGCAGGGTCAGGTCGGCATGGGCGGCATCGTGAAACAGCGTGACGCCACCGCCGATCTTGAGCGGCGATCCGGGTTGGACATGGCCGCGCGGGGTGATCTTTTGGCGCCAAGGTGCGGCACGTTCGGCCCAGTCGCATTGATCGGGGCGGTCGATCCCGTCATCGGGCCGCGCACGGGCGAGCATTTCGGTTTCCGTGCGCGCGGCCAGCGCATCGATGCGGTTGCGGGTTGCGCGCATCTGGCCATGCATCGCCGACAGATCGCCGGGTGTCAGATTGCCGGGCGATTGCAGCGCCCGATCCCAGCGGTTCAGGGTTCGGGACAGGCCAAAGCGATCAAGAAACCCTGCACGTTCGTTACCCATTACTCGTTCCACTCGTCAAAACACCCGGCCGGCCACCACTGGCACCGTCAGGTCACAGGGGCCATGGCACCTTTAGCCCAGTATCCGCCGAAACAGGCCCACATTAAAGAGCGGCCCGGTATCAAGCGGCAAGTTCCTTGGCGTCGACCGCTCCGGCTGACGCGACGGTTGCGGCGCCACGGGCGCGGGTTGCGCCACCGGCACCGCAGGTTCGCCGGTATTGGCGCCCTGCACCGCCTGCACGAAACCGCGCAGGGTGGTCAGGCTGTCTTCGCGGCTCAGGCTGCTGTCTTCCAACGCGATCACCGACAGGGTGGCAATTCGCGTGCCAACATCCATGTAGGCGCGCCAATATTCGTTCTGCACCCCTTCGATGGCACCATCGCTGCTGTCTGTGGCCTGCAACAGGAACACGTCGCCATCGACCAACGTATCAAGCACCGCGACCGTTTCCGCCTCGCCCGAGCGGCTCAGCAGGCGCCGCCCGTCGTCAGAGCGGAAAAACCCGTCCAGTTCCAGCAGGCTATCGGCAAGCCGACCACCATCAGAGGGTTCGGATACCGCCGCCGTCAAGACCGCGGGCGTGATCGGTTGGCCGGCGCGGCGGGAATTGGCGATGGCGGCGCAATTGCCCAGCAAGACAAAGCCGGTGTCGTCCGAATTGCGGGTGGCCGTGGGATCGACGCAATACCCGGCCGGGCCGGTGATCACGATCTGTTCGGCGGTGACCGCGATTTCCGCCGGGGCGGGGGCGGGGCGCGGCCCAAGGCTGATGCCGCCGCCACGCCCCCACAGCCCGCCAGACCCGCACAGATCAAAAGGCAGGCCGCAACACGCGCGGCCTGCCGGTATGGATCAAAGATCCGCGTAGACATGCTTTTCTTTCGCGCCGCCCGGATGGGTAACGGCACCATTCACCGCAGGGCCGACCAGCTGGGCATATTTCCACAGCGCACCGGTGGCATAGATCGTTTCGCGCGGGCCTGCCCATGCAGCGCGGCGGGTGGCCAGCTCTGCATCGGTCAAGGCCACGCTCAATTCGCCGGTGATCGCGTTGATGGTGATCATGTCGCCATCCTGCAGCAGGCCGATGGGGCCGCCAACCGCTGCCTCGGGGCCGACATGGCCGACACAAAAACCGCGCGTCGCGCCCGAGAACCGGCCATCGGTGATCAGCGCCACCTTCTTGCCCATGCCCTGTCCCGACAGCGCCGAGGTGGTCGACAGCATTTCACGCATGCCGGGGCCACCCTTGGGCCCTTCGTTGCGAATGACGATCACCTCGCCCTCGGCATAGGCGCGGGTCTTGACCGCCTCGAAGGCGTCTTCTTCGCATTCGAACACGCGGGCCGGGCCGGTGAACACCTGCTCTTCGGAGGCCATGCCGGCCACTTTCACGATGGCGCCTTCGGGGGCCAGGTTGCCACGCAGGCCAACAACGCCGCCCGTTGCCGTGATCGGCGTTGCGGCGGGGTAGATGACCTTGCCATCGGCTTCGCGCGTGATCAGGTCAAGCTCTTCGCCCATGCTGCGCCCGGTCACGGTCATGCAGTCTTCGTGGATCAGGCCGATCTTGCGCAATTCCTTCATCACGACGGGCACGCCGCCCACTTCGTAAAGATCCTTGGCGACATATTGGCCGCCGGGCTTCATATCGACGAAATAGGGCGTGTCCTTGAAGATCTCGCAGACATCGAACAGGTCGAAATCAAGCCCCGCCTCATGGGCGATGGCGGGCAGGTGAAGGCCCGCATTGGTCGAGCCGCCGGTGCAGGCCACGACGCGCGCGGCGTTTTCCAGCGACTTGCGGGTGACGATGTCGCGCGGGCGAATGCCCAGTTCCAACAGCTTCATCACCGCTTCGCCCGAGGCGACGCCATATTGATCGCGGGATTCGTAAGGCGCGGGCGCGCCGGAGGAATTGGGCAGCGCAAGGCCGATCGCCTCGGACACGCAGGCCATGGTGTTGGCGGTGAACTGGCCGCCACATGCCCCGGCGCTGGGGCAGGCGACGCGTTCGATGATCGCCAGCGCCTCGTCCGACAGGTTGCCCGCCTGGTGCTGGCCCACGGCCTCGAACACGTCCTGAACGGTGATGTCCTTGCCATCCAGACGCCCCGGCAAGATGGAACCGCCGTAAATGAACACCGATGGCACGTTCAGCCGCAGCATCGCCATCATCATCCCCGGCAGCGATTTGTCGCAACCCGCCAGACCCACAAGCGCGTCATAGCAATGGCCGCGCATGGTCAATTCGACGGTGTCGGTGATCGCATCGCGCGACGCGAGGCTGGAGCGCATGCCTTCATGGCCCATCGCGATGCCGTCGGTGACGGTGATGGTGGTGAACTCGCGCGGCGTACCATGGGCATTCTTGACGCCGACCTTGACCGCCTGAGCCTGCCGGTTCAGCGAGATGTTGCAGGGTGCCGCTTCGTTCCAGCAGGTCGCAACGCCTACGAAAGGCTGATGAATTTCTTCATCATTCAGCCCCATGGCGTAGAAATACGACCGATGCGGCGCGCGCGACGGGCCTTCGGTCACATGACGGCTTGGTAGGTTCGATTTATCAAGCTTGCCCTTCGACATGGCGCAGGCCCTCCCCTTTGGTATCTGTGCGTAAACGATGTGTTTCCGTTGAAATAGACGCGGGGGGCAGGGCAGACAAGCGTGATTGCCGCGCCCCGTCCCCCGGTCTAGACTTGATCCAACGAAAAGCCGCCACAGGCAGGTCCGATGCAGTATCAAGAACACGCCGCGTTTTTGGCGCCCGCCCGAGTCTACCCCGCGCCCTGGCGCCTTTTGGTGGGGCTGGTGGTGATGGGGCTGGTCTATGCGGCGGGGTTCGGGGTGATCTATGCCATCCTGATCACCGTAAGCGGCCGGGACGGTGCCGCGATGTGGCTGGTCCGCATGGCCGAGGCCGACACGCCCACCGCGACGCTTTTGGTGCTGGCAAGCTTCGTCGGCATGGGTGCAGGCGCGATGTTGGCCGCGCGTCTGCTGCACAAGCGCGCCGTGGCGACGCTGTTCGGGCCGCGCCGGCGGCTGATGCGCGATTTCACCATCGCCGCCGCATTCTGCGCGGTCTTGAACGGGCTGACCGCGGTGCTGCCCGTGGGCATGGCCCCCGTGCCCAACCTCGACATCGCGCTCTGGGCATCGTTCCTGCCGCTGGCGCTGGTCGGCATCCTCGTGCAGACGGGCGCCGAAGAAGTGCTGTTTCGCGGCTATATCCAAAGCCAGCTGGCGGCGCGCTTTGCACAGCCGCTGATCTGGATGGGTCTTCCCTCGGCCCTGTTTGCCGTGTTGCATTACCAACCCGGCGTGATGGGCGACAATGCCTGGATCGTGGTCGCGGCCGTATTCCTCTTTGCGCTTTGCGCCGCCGATCTGACCGCGCGCACCGGCACCATCGGCGCGGCCTGGGGGTTTCATTTCGCCAATAACGCGGTGGCGATCCTGTTTGTGGCGCTGGATGGGCCGCTCTCGGGCCTTGCCCTGTACACCCTGCCGATGTCGGGCCTGCCCGATGCCGATCTGCGGCCGATGCTGTTTGCCGGCATGGCGGTCACGGCGGCGATCTGGCTGGTCATTCGCATCGTCACGCGCCCCGCCTGACCACGCAAGAGCCAGCGCGCGATTGCAAGTGGCGCGCGGCTCGCTTATCTGCTCCCCTGTCACGGAACGGTGCCGGAGCCACCCATGAACTGGATCACCAATTACGTCCGCCCGCGGATCAACTCGATCTTCTCGCGCCGCGAGATGCCCGAAAACCTTTGGTCCAAATGCGATGAATGCGGCACCATGCTGTTTCACCGGGAACTGTCCGATGCGCTGAATGTCTGCACCAATTGCGGGCATCACATGGCGATCACGCCGCGCGCGCGCTTCGAGGCGCTGTTTGACGGCGGCATCTTTGCCGAGGTGTCCGTGCCCCGGCCCATCGACGATCCGCTGAAATTCCGTGACCAAAAGAAATACCCCGACCGGCTGCGATCGGCGCAGAAAACCACCAGCGAAACCGAAGCGATGCTGGTCGCAGAGGGTGAAATCGGGCGCACCCCAATCGTCGCCGCCGCGCAGGATTTTTCCTTCATGGGCGGATCGATGGGCATGTATGTCGGCAACGCGATCATCGCCGCCTGCGAGCGCGCCGTCGCCTTGAAACGCCCGCTGGTGCTGTTTTCCGCCGCTGGCGGCGCACGGATGCAGGAAGGCATCCTGTCACTGATGCAGATGCCCCGGTCCACCGTCGCCATCCAGATGCTGAAAGAGGCGGGCCTGCCCTATATCGTCGTGCTGACCCACCCCACCACGGGCGGCGTCACCGCATCCTACGCGATGCTGGGCGATATCCAGATCGCGGAACCCAACGCGCTGATCTGTTTCGCCGGCCCCCGCGTGATCGAACAGACGATCCGCGAAAAGCTTCCCGAAGGGTTCCAGCGCGCCGAATACCTGCTGGATCACGGGATGCTTGACCGGGTCACGCCGCGCGGCAAGCTGCGCGAAGAGTTGATCACCATCACCCGGATGCTGACCGGCATGCCGCCCGCCGTAGCCGGTGACCTGCCCGCGCCGGAAGCCACCGCAACGGAAAAGACCGCGCCGTGAACTTGCCATCGTCGGATGTCCTCCTTGACCGGATGATGTCGCTTCATCCCAAGATCATCGACCTGACGCTGGACCGGATGCACCGCATTCTCGCCGCGCTGGATCATCCCGAACGCCGGGTGCCGCCGGTCATCCACATCGCGGGCACCAATGGCAAGGGATCGACCCAGGCGATGATCCGCGCCGGGCTGGAAGGGGCGGGGTTGACCTGTCACGCCTATACCTCGCCACATCTGGCGCGGTTTCACGAACGCATCCGCGTGGCGGGCACCCTGATCGACGAGGCGCGCCTTGCCGCGATCTTGGATCGGTGCCTTGCCGCCAACGGCCCAGATCCTATCACCTTTTTCGAGATCACGACGGCGGCGGGCTTTGCCGCCTTTGCCGATACGCCCGCCGATTACACCTTGCTCGAGGTCGGGCTGGGTGGGCGGCTGGATGCCACCAATGTCATCGACGGCCCCGCGATCACGGTCATCACCCCCGTCGATCTGGATCATCAGCAATACCTGGGCGACACGCTGGCGAAAATCGCTGCGGAAAAGGCCGGGATCATCAAGCGCGGTGTGCCGGTGATCGTGGGCCGCCAACAGGACGCGGCGCTCGAGGTGATCGAGGCGCAGGCGGCCCGTCTTGGCGCGCCCGTCATCGCCCATGGCCAGCACTGGCAGGTCTGGGAAGAGGCCGGGCGGCTGGTGTTCCAGGATGAAACCGGGCTGCTCGATCTGCCCAAGCCGGCGCTGCCCGGCGCGCACCAGGTGGAAAACGCGGGCATGGCCCTGGCCGCCTTGCGCGCCCTTGGCCAAGGTGAAACCGCCTGCGAGGCGGCGATGACCAATGTCATCTGGCCCGCCCGCATGCAGCGGTTGCGCCATGGCCCGTTGCACGATTTGGCCCCCGAGGCAGAGCTGTGGCTGGATGGCGGTCACAACCCCCATGCCGCCATCGCCATCGCGGCGCTCTTGGCCGAGATGCCCGCGCGGCCCACGCACCTGATCTGCGGGATGCTGAACACCAAGGATGTGACCGGCTACATGGCACCGCTGGCCCGGGTCGCCCAAAGCCTGCATGCCGTGTCGATCCCCGGTCAGGCGGCGACCCTGCCCGCGACCGCCACGGCAACCGCCGCAACGCAGGCCGGTCTGGACGCGCATGTTGCCGATGGCGTGGCCCAGGCCCTGGCCGAAATCACCGCACAGGCCCCGCAGGCGCGCATCCTGATCTGTGGATCGCTGTATCTTGCCGGGGAAATCCTCAAGGAAAACGGGTGATCTTGCGGCATCGGCCCTTGACGGACAGCGCTTCGCCGCCAAGGTTTGCCCCATGTTGATCCGCAGCCTTGCCCTTGCCGCCGTCACGGCGCTTGCCGCCCAGCCCGCCCTGGCCGAGGCGCGGTTCCAGTTCTGCTGGATCGGGGCCAATGGCTATACGATGCAAGGCCAGATCGAATTTCCCAAGACGCTTCTGAACACCGGCATCATCAACGAAACGCAGGTCACGGGCTTTCGCATCCAGGGGTTCCATGATGGGCTGCCCATCGGGTTCTGGTCGCTCGAGATGCTGACCCCGGACACATCCTGGTTGTTGCATTTCGACACTCGAAACCTGCAATTTCCCACCGGCGGATCGCGCAGCCAACAGACCTACCAGGAATGGAACGCCAACGGCGAGGTCAATGATTGCGGCGCGGATGGCGGTTTCGGCTTCAACGGCGGCAACTGGGCACAGGATGTCTGCATCGACAACACCTGGATCGAGGCAAGTTCGATCGATCCCTTCACCCCGCTTCAGGCCTATCCAATGGAGGTGCGCCTGAATTGTGATCCCTCGATCCCGGTCAGCTGATCGCACCACGCAGGCCAAAGGCCAGGAACAGCATCAGGATCGCACCGATCCAGGATGCAACCACCCGCCAGCCGATGCGCATCCACGGTGCGGGCACCTTGTCCAGCGCAAGCGCCGCAGCGCCCGCACCCGCCGCGAGGATCATGTTCGCAGCAAACAGGATGCCCAGGTGGATGAACACCGACAGGTCGAACAACCCATGCCCTTGCAGGGCTGTGGCCATGGCCGCCAAACCGATCAACCCCGTGAATGCGGCGATGACCGGGTGGCGATTTTCGGGCCAAAGGGCCGCAAGACAGGCAATGACCACGCCCAATCCGATGAAAACCGCCGCGATCCAGACGCCAACCAGAGGCCCCAGGACAACCCCGATGATCTGGCCAATGATGGCATGGGGCCAGACGCGCGGCAAACCGTCCGTGTCCCACAGGCTGATGGCAATGCCCATGGCGACGATCGGCAACAGGATGGCCGGAGAGGTCACGATGACCCCGGCCCCCTCGATGAACTGGGCATAGGGTTCCGCGCCGCCCTGAAAGGCATGCGCATCCGCCCGCCCGCCAAGCGCGGCAAACGCCGCAGATAGGCCCAGCCGCCAAAGCAAGGGGATCAGGCCAACCCGAACAGGAAGGCCGCGCCAACCAGCGCGATAACCCCGCCCGCACCACGCACGGCGGTCTTGCCGATATCCGACGCGGTCAAAAGGCCAAAACCGATCCCTGCCAGGTGCAATAGCCCGGTGCCGATGACAAAGCCCACCGCGTAGCCATAGGGGCTGAAGGCTTCGGGCAATTCCGTGCCATGGGCATGACCATGAAAGATCGCGAAAACCCCGACGATGACCGCCGCGACCCAGATCGGCGCGCGCACGGCAAACACGATCAACAGGCCCAGCACCACACCGGACAAGGCAATGCCGGTCTCGACCGCCGGCAGGGGCAGACCCATGACACCCAGCGCCCCACCCAGGGCCATGACCAGCGGAAAGACAACCGGCAAGATCCAGATCGCGGGGCTTCCCAGGAAGGCGCCCCACAGGCCCACGGCCACCATCGCCACCACATGATCCCAACCATAGATCGGGTGCCAGAACCCGCTGGCGAACCCGCTGTTGATGCCGTCGCCCGTATGGGCCGCCACCTGGGGTGCGATCAGGGCAAAGGCAAGCGCCAGCCCGATGGCCCGGCCGTGCGTCAAGACATTGGTCATGGGTATTCTCCGCGAAAAAGACGGCGACAGGGTATGGGTTCAGGCGCGACGGTCAATGGCGAAAAAGGGGTCACCCCTGACCTTTCGTGGGGTCATCGGCGCCGCTATCCTGCCGCCCTGTACCGGCGTCGCGACCGGGCCGGTGCGGTCAGCCCGCCCCGTCGCGCCCCTTGCCCCAATCGGCGCCCTGCATCTCGCGCAACCGGCTGGCGGTGCGTTCGAACTCGAAACTGCCCGATCCTTCCTGGTACAGGCGTTCGGGCAGATCCTGCGCCGAACAGATCAACCGCACATGTCCTTCGTACAGCGCATCGACCAGCGTCACGAACCGCTTCGCCTCGTTGAACTTGGTCGCATCAAGGCGCGGGATGCCATCCAGCACCAGGAGCTTGGCCGCCCCCACCAGCGCCAGGTAATCCGCCGGGCCCAGCGGTTGGCCGCAGAGATCCCAGAACGAGGCCCGCGCCATGCCCGCCCAGTAGCGCGGCAAGCGCACCTGGCGGCCCTTGACCTCCAGGCACAGCTCTTCCTCGCGGCCGCCGGTCAGATCGCGCCAGATCTCGTCGATGGCCGCCGTGGCCTGCGCCCCCAAGGGCGAAAAATACACCGGCGACCCGGCCAGCCGATCTTGCCGGTAATCGGTCATCGCCTCCAGCTGGTCGACCTCCAGCCGGTCCTGCAACAGCTTGATGAAGGGCAGGAACAGCGCCCGGTTCAACCCGTCCTTGTACAGATCCTGCGGATGGCGGTTCGACGTGGTCACGATCACGACACCGGCCGCGAACAGCTTTTCGAACAGCCGCCCGACGATCATCGCATCGGCGATGTCGGTGATCTGCATCTCGTCGAAACACAAGAGCCGCAAGCCCTTGGCGATATCGGCCGCCACCGGCTTGATCGCATCCTCGACCCCGGTCTTGCGCGCCTCGTGCAGGGCGGCCTGCACCTCCTGCATGAAGGCATGAAAATGCACCCGGCGTTTTTCGACCGTTGGCGCGTGGTGATAGAACAGGTCCATCAACATCGACTTGCCGCGCCCGACACCGCCCCAAAGGTAAATCCCCTGCGGGCCTTCGGGCGGTTCAGGCTTGCGAAACCGCGCGAAAAGGCCCGGCTTTGGCCGCGCCTGCGCCTCCAGGCGTTCGCGCAACGCCTCCAGCCGCACCAGCGCCGCGCGCTGCGCCGGGTCGGGGCGCAACAGGCCCTCGGAAACGCGGGTGTCGTAAATGGCTTGCAGATGCTGTCCCATGGCCGCCTGATTAGCGCCATTCGCGCGCGGGGTTAAGCCGGGTCTTGCACCCCTGTCACACCGGGTGAATTGACGCGCGACAACGGTCATGCAACCTGCCGCCAGCCACAAGGGACACCGTGCCAATGACCCGCCAGACGCCCGCCAATGACAGCCTGTTCACCCCGGTCCTGATCGGTGGTTGCATCATCATCCTGATCAGCTTTGCGATCCGCGCCAGTTTCGGGGTGTTCCAGATCCCCATCGCACAAGATTTCGGCTGGCTGCGCGCCGAATTCAGCCTGGCCATCGCGATCCAGAACCTGGCCTGGGGCATCGGCCAACCGGTCTTCGGCGCGATTGCCGACCGGTTCGGCAATCGCCGCGCGATCATCCTTGGCGCGCTTTTGTATGCGGCGGGGCTTGTGCTGTCATCCTATGCGATCACGCCGGGCCAGCATCAGATGCTGGAAATCCTGGTCGGCTTCGGCATCGCGGGCACCGGCTTTGGCGTCATCCTCGCCATCGTGGGGCGCGCCGCATCCGACAAGAACCGCTCGGTCACGCTGGGCATCGCCACCGCCGCCGGATCGGCCGGGCAGGTGTTCGGCGCGCCCCTGGCCGAGGGCCTGTTGTCGATCTTTCCGTGGCAGACCGTGTTCGTGATCTTTGCCGCGATGATCCTGTCCGCCCTGTTTGCCCTGCCGTTGTTGCGCGCGCCCGCCCGCGCCACCAAGGCAGAGGTCGAAGACACCATGCGCCAGATCATCGGCAAGGCCTTGCGCGATCCGTCCTTCGCGCTGATCTTCATCGGCTTTTTCTCCTGCGGCTACCAGCTTGGCTTCATCACCGCGCATTTCCCCGCCTTCGTGACCGAACTCTGCGGCCCGATCGACCCCGGCTCGATGCTGGCGGGCATCGGCATCACCACCACCTCGGCGCTGGGGGCGGTGGCGATTTCGCTGATCGGGCTGGCCAATATCCTGGGCACCATCACCGCCGGATGGCTCGGCAACCGTTATGCCAAACGCTACCTCCTGGCGGGTATCTACCTGGGCCGAACGCTGGCGGCGGGGCTGTTCATCATCCTGCCGATCACGCCGGAAACCGTGATCGCCTTTTCCATCGTGATGGGCGCGCTGTGGCTGGCGACCGTGCCGCTGACCTCGGGGCTGATCGGCCATATCTACGGGCTGCGCTACATGGGCACGCTTTACGGGTTGGTGTTCTTTTCGCACCAACTGGGCAGCTTCATGGGCGTTTGGCTGGGCGGCGCGCTCTATGACACCTATGGCGATTACACCGCCGTCTGGTGGATCGGCGTCGCGGTCGGCGCGCTCTCGGCCATCGTCCATCTGCCGATCCGGGAAATCCCGCTCAAGGACAGGGCACCGGCTCTCGCGGCCTGACCCCTTCTTCGTTTCAAAAATATCCTCGGGGGAGTGTGAGGGGGCAGACAGCCCCTCACCCTTCAAGCGACAGCGTCAAGGATATAGCGCGCCACCATCAGGTCCAGATGCGCGCCGCCGCCATTCTTGAACAGCGTGATCTCGTCATCAGACCGGCGCGCAAAGGCACCCGACGCCAGGTCGTAATACTCCGCCACCACGTCGCGCTCTGAAATCGCACCCCTGGCCAGCGGAATTTTCAACTCGCCGATATGGCCCATGGTCGTGGCGCGGCTGTCGACGAAAATCCGCGCCCGTTGCAGGGCCGTATCATCGGCCTCGCGCATATCGGGCCGGTAGGCGCCGATCAGGTCGATATGCTGACCGGCGCGCAGCCAATCGCCGCGCAACACCGGGTCTGTCGCCATCGTGGCACAGGTGACGATATCGGCCCCCTGCACAGCGCCCGCCAGATCCGTCACCTGCTCTGTCTGCGGAAAATCGGCCGCCATGCGCGCGGCGCTGACGGGGGTGCGGTTCCAGACCTGGAACCGCGCCGCCGGAAAAGCCGCGCCATAGGCCGCCCGCAGCGACCGCGCCACCGTGCCCGCCCCAACGATCAAGATCACCGCGCTATCGGCCCGCGCCAGACGGCGCGCTGCACACAGGCTGTCGCCAGCGGTTTTCCATTTCGTCAGCAGATGAAAATCGACAATCGCGGCCAAGGTGCCATCTTGGTCGGAATAAACCGCCGCCGATCCGTTCACCACCGGTGTGCCCAAACCCGCGTTGCCCGGAAAGATCGTGGCGGTTTTCACCAATTGCCCCAGCCCGTCGATCCAGGCCGCGCGCGACAAAAGCGTATCGGCCCCGCGATACAGGAACGTATCCGCGATCTCGGCCCTTGGGCGCGCATGCCCCGCTTCGATCGCATCGCACAGCGCCAGCCAATCCAGCCGCGCCTCGGCCTCTGGTCCGATCACGCATGGGGTCATGGCGCGGCCTCGGTCTGGGTCAACAGGCCTGCGGCAACCAACCTGTCCGCCCAGCCCTGCGGATGATCGAACAGATGTGTCTGCCAGCCCCGCGCGGCAGCAGCGGCGATATTGTCGGCGCGGTCATCGGCAAAGAGCAAGGCACCGGGCGCGCACTCCACGCTGTCTTCGACCGCCGTGTAGATGCGCACGTCGGGTTTCATCACCCCCATCCGCCCCGAGATGAATTCGCGGTCGAACTCGTTCAGGAAATCGAACCGGGTCTGCGCGAAGGCATAGCTTTCGACCCCGAAATTCGACAGGGCGAACACCGGCACGCCCTTGGCGCGCAACCGCCGCAACAAGGTCACGGAATGATCGATCACCGGGGTGATCATCTCGATCCAGCTGTCGTGCCAATCGCGGATTTCGGCGCGCCATTCGGGGTGACGGTCGGCCAGGCCATAGATGCTGTCGCGAAACGGCGCACCCAAGTCGATCTGTTCGTTCATGGCGTGCAGATCGACCTCGGCAAACAGCGCCTTGCGCCGCGCCGCGCCGATGCGCCGGTCGAAATGCGCCTCGGGGTTCCACCCGATCAGCACGTTGCCGATGTCGAAAATCACGATCTCTGGCGTCATTCGCGCACCCCGTAAAGCGCCTCGGCGTGAAACCCGATATGGTCTTCGATAAAGCTCGAGACAAAGAAGTAACTGTGGTCATAGCCCGGTTGCAGCCGCAGCGTCGCGTGCTGGCGGCGCGCCGCCATGGCTTGCGCCAGGGCTTCGGTTTTCAACAGGTCGCCGAACTGGTCTGCCGTGCCGGTATCGATCAGGATCGGGCCGGGAAAGCCGCGTTCGCCCATCAGCCGGCTCGCGTCATGCGCTTCCCACAGGGCGGTGTTTTCGCCCAGGTAGGCGGTGAATTGCTTGCGGCCCCAATCGCTCTCCATCGGGTTGCAGATCGGCGCAAAGGCCGACACGCTGGCGAACCGGTCGGGGTGGTGCATCGCGATGGTCAACGCGCCATGCCCGCCCATCGAATGCCCGGTGATCGCCTGCCGCGCCTCGTCCAGCGCGAACCGGCGGAACAGCGCCTGCGGCAATTCCTCGGTGATGTAGCTCCACATCTGGAAATGCTCGGCCCAGGGATCTTGCGTCGCATTCAGGTAGAACCCCGCCCCCTGCCCCAGGTCATAGGCCGGGTCATCGGCCACGCCCGGCCCGCGCGGGCTCGTGTCGGGAAACACCAGCGCGATCCCCTGTTCGGCGGCCCAGCCCTGCGCGCCCGCCTTTTCCATCGCATTGGCATGGGTGCAGGTCAGCCCCGACAGGTACCACAGAACCGGCACCGGCCCATCCGCCGCCTCGGCCGGCAGGAACAGGCCGAATGTCATCTCCGTGCCCGTCGCCTCCGACGCATGGCGGTACACGCCTTGCGTGCCACCGAAACACCGGTTTTCCGAAATCGTGTCCATCTGCGTCCCTCCTGTCAGCTGCGCCGCGATCCTAGCCCCCCGGCACGATCCCCGCCATGCCCGACACCCAGGCGATCACCACCGATACCGTCACGATGCTCAGCGCCGTCGAAATCAGGATCGAGGCTGAAACCCGCTGCGGCGCAACGCCGTAATGCTGCGCCAGGATATAGACATTTCCCGCCACCGGCAGCGATGCGGCGGCAATCATCACGGCCGCATCGAACACCGGCACCGGGAAAAGCCATAGCGCGGCGAAAGCCACCGCAGCCGGGTGCAACACCAGCTTGCAAAAGCTCAACCAACCGGCCACCTGCACCCGTTCCGCCGATTTGCCCGCAAGCGATGCCCCGATGGCAAACAGCGCCCCCGGCGTTGCCGCCGCCCCCAGGATGGCCAGGAATTCATTCACCGGCGCGGGCACCGCCCAACCGGTCGATGACCAGGCCAGCCCCAGCACCATCGAAACGATCATCGGGTTCTTGACCAACCCCATCCCCACGGTCTTCAAGATGCCCAGCGACATCCGGCCATCGCGGCTTCCGGTGATCAGGATCACGATGATCGACGAAAACACGATCAGGTCCAGCGACAAGACCATCAAGACCGGCCCCGCCGCCGCATCGCCCAAAAGCACGATCAACATCGGCACGCCGAGGAACCCGGTGTTGCCGATGACGGCGCATTGCGCCTCGACCGCCGCTTCCTCGATCGATCGGCGGCGCAAAAAGGCCACGGCGGTGGCGATCGCGTAGACCACGAAACAGCCCCACAAATAGGCCGCCACGAACCACCAGTTGAAGATCTCGGCCAGCGACAGGTTGGCCGCAAAGCGGAACAGCATCGCCGACAGCGCGAAATAGAACACGAATTTCGTCAGGTAGGCAGCGGCTTCGGCGCTGAAAAACCCGGTCCGACAGGCCTGGTATCCCAGCCCGATCAGCGCGAAAAACGGCAAGGTCTTGAGAAAGATCTCGATCATGGCCCTTGGCTAATGCGCCCCCGGGCCAAAGTCCATTGCCAGAAGGCCCAAACCCTGACCTCTGCCTTGCCGAAACTGAACCGAATGGTTTACCCTAGGCACAAGGGGGAGCGTCGATGACCGCACAGATGCAGATCAAGAAGGGCCGCAAATACGACCAGGTGCTCGACGGGGCGCGGTCGGTGTTCCTGCGCGAAGGCTTCGAGGGCGCCAGCGTCGATGAAATCGCCCGCGATGCAGGCGTGTCCAAGGCCACGCTCTACAGCTATTTCCCAGACAAGCAGCATCTGTTTCTCGCCGTGCTGGAAACCGAATGCGCCCAACAGGCCGAAATAGACTTCCTGATGGATAGCGGCGATCTGTCGGTGGAAGACACGCTGCACGTGATCTGCAAGACCCTGATGACCTTCATCCTGTCCCGCTTTGGCCAGGACATGTTCCGGGTCTGCGTCGCCGAGGCGCAGCGGTTCCCCGAACTTGGTCGCACCTTCTACGACAGCGGGCCCAAGAAATGGGGCCGCAAGATCGCGCAATACCTCGACAGCCCGCGCGCGCGCGCCGCGCTCGACATCCACGATAGCGCGCTTGCCGCTGATCAGCTGGCCCAGCTCTGCCGCGCAGATCTGATGCTCAAGGTCTTGTTCGGCATCGAAAAAGACCCGGCAGAGGCGGAAATCGACCGTGTCGCCTCCGAGGCGGTGAAAACCTTTCTGGCCCGCTACCGCCGCGCGTGACGCGTCAACACCGTGTCAAGGTTAACGCGCCCCTTCATCTTGGCCAAAAAACTCCGGGGGAAGGCCGAAGGCCGTGGGGGCAGAGCCCCCAACCGCCCTCTCAATCCAGGCGCCGCACCAGCAACTGGTTGCCCGCGCCGCGCTTGACCTCCAGCATCTTCAGGCTTTGCACGAGGTCGCTCAGCTTGCGCTTGCCATAGGTGCGGGTGTCGAAATCGGGGTTGGCGGCGGTGATGAACTGGCCCACCTGCCCCAGGGAATACCAATCGTCTTCCTGCTCGATCCCGTCCATGGCGCGAAAGATCAGGTCGCGCGCCTCGGTCAGGGGCAGCTTGTCGGCCGGCCGCTCATCCGTGGGGTCGGCCTTGGGGTCGACAGGCAGGATGTTTTCCACGAAAATGAACCTCTTGCAGGCCTTGCGGAAAGCGTCGGGGGTTTTCTGCTGGCCGATGCCGTAGACATCCAGACCCTGTTCGCGGATGCGTTGGGCCAGCCGGGTGAAATCGCTATCCGACGAAATCAGAACGAACCCGTCGAACCGGCCTGAATGCATCAGGTCCATCGCGTCGATCACCAGCGCGATGTCGCTGGCGTTCTTGCCGACGGTATTGGCGGGCTGGTGATGTGGCACGATGCCGAACTCGGCCTGCACGCCCGACCAACCCTTCATGTGGCTGGATGAAAAATCGCCGTAGATGCGCCGCACGCTCGCCTCGCCCAGGCTCGCGATCTCGTCAAAGATCGCCTTGGCGTGTTTGTGGCTCGTGTTGTCGGCGTCGATCAGAACCGCCAACAGCGGTGTCTTGTCAGTTGCCATTGGAAAATACCTCCGGCCCCACCGTGTCACAGCGCGCCCGCCCATGCCAGAGCGCGCGCAGCGCCTCGGCACGGATGGCATTGGTATTGGGCAGGTAGATCGTGCCGCTTTCGGTGACGCGGTCCACCACCGTCTCCAGCATCACGGTGCCACAGACACGGGCCACCATCGGTGCACCCGGCGCCGCTTCGGTGGCAAGCGCCAGCGCCTTGGCGGCACCCCCTTCCAGCCACAAGAACAGATCGGTGATCCCGCCGCTTTCGGAAATGTCGATCCGGGCGATGTCGCGGGGCCAAAGCACCAGATCGGCCACCCCGATGCGCAGCTGCACTACCGGCCCCGGCGGCTCGAAGATCGCGGCGCCCTGCAGGCCCTGCGCCGTGGCGGCGCCCGCGGTCAGCACAAGGGCGGCACAGGCCATGGGCAGGAAGCAGCGCATGGCCATGGCCTAGACCAGCGTCCGGAACATCACCAGCGCATCGACATAGCCAAGCGTCGGATGCCGGAACGCGCCGGGCAGACGGCCAACCGTGTCGAACCCGGCCCGCGTCCAGGTGTCGACGGCGCGGGTGTTGGTCGAGACGACGAAATTATACTGCATCGCGGCAAACCCCATGGCGCGCGCCGTGGCCAGCGAATGATCCAGCATCGCCCGCGCCACGCCGCGCCCCCGTGCCACCTCGGCGGTGATATAGCCGCAATTGCACACATGCGCGCCGCCACCCGCCTGGTTGGCGCGGATGTAATAGGTGCCCAGCAGGGTCGCGCCATCTTGGGCGATGAACACCGATTTTTCCGGCGCGCACCAATAGGCGACTGCATCTTCGGCGCTGATATCAGGGTCGATGGTATAGGTGTCGCCCGCCCGGAACACCGGGATCAACAGATCGGCCAATGCCGCCGCGTCACCCGGCCCGGCGCGCCGGATCGTCAGCCCGGTCACGCCGCATACCCCACGCGGAAAGCTGTCATTCCTGTCATCCTGTTCAGACCCGATCGCCCCGGTCAGCCGCCTCAGTACACCACCACCGACCGGATCGATTCCCCCGAATGCATCAGGTCAAAGCCCCGGTTGATCTCGTCCAGCGTCAGGGTGTGGGTGATCATCGGGTCGATCTCGATCTTGCCGTCCATGTACCAATCCACGATCTTGGGCACATCGGTGCGCCCGCGCGCGCCACCAAAGGCGGTGCCGCGCCAGCTTCGGCCGGTGACAAGCTGGAAGGGCCGGGTCGAAATCTCGGCCCCCGCCGGGGCGACACCGATGATGATCGATTCGCCCCATCCCTTGTGCGCCGATTCCAGCGCGGTCCGCATCACCTGCACATTGCCGGTGGCATCAAAGGTGTAATCGGCGCCCCCCTTGGTCAGCGCAACAAGGTATGCGACCAGGTCGCCGTCCACCTCCTTGGGATTGACGAAATCGGTCATCCCGAACCGTGTCGCCATCGGCACCTTGTCGGGGTTGATGTCGACGCCCACGATCTGGTCGGCCCCCGCCAGGCGCAGCCCCTGGATGACATTCAGGCCGATCCCGCCCAGGCCAAAGACGATGGCGCGGCTGCCGATTTCCACCTTGGCGGTGTTGATCACCGCGCCGATCCCCGTGGTCACGCCACAGCCGATGTAACAGATCTTGTCGAAGGGCGCGTCGGGCCGCACCTTGGCCAGCGCGATTTCAGGCAGAACCGTGTGGTTGGAAAAGGTCGAACAGCCCATGTAATGCAGGATCGGCGTGCCATCGAGCATCGAGAACCGGCTGGTGCCATCGGGCATCACGCCCCGCCCTTGCGTGCTGCGGATCGCCTGACACAGGTTGGTTTTGGGATGCAGGCAATACTCGCATTCGCGGCATTCCGGGGTGTAGAGCGGGATGACATGATCGCCGGGTTTCAGGCTGGTCACACCCGGCCCCACCTCCAGCACCACGCCCGCGCCTTCATGGCCAAGGATCGCGGGGAAAAGCCCCTCGGGGTCCGCGCCCGACCGGGTGAAGTCATCGGTGTGGCAAATGCCCGTGGCCTTGATTTCCACCAGAACCTCGCCCGCCTTGGGGCCATCGAGATTGACCTCCATGACCTCGAGCGGTTTGCCAGCTTCCAGGGCGACAGCGGCGCGTGTGCGCATGGGTGATCCCTCCGGTGATCGTGATTTGCGGCGACTTTGGGTCAATCGGCGCGGCGGTGCAACGCTCGATCCTGCCTCAGGCGACCACGGCGTGACGGGCGCTGTGCATGCTCTTGCGCCGCCCCGCGATTCCCCCTATATGCCCTTCAACAGCGGCGCCCCCGGGTCCACACCGGTCGGCACCACCGGACAAGTTCGACGGGCCGCACGGCCCGTTTTTTCGTTTCTAAGGACCAGCGCACCGAATGTCGGACCTGATCGCCAAAACCGCCATCGACCGCCGCATGGCCGAAATCCTCACCCCCGTGATCGAGGGGATGGGGTTTGAACTTGTGCGCATCCGTCTGATGGGCGGCCAGACCAAGACCCTGCAGATCATGGCCGAACGCCCCGGCGGCGGCATCGAAGTGGATGAATGCGCCCAGATTTCCACCGCCGTCAGCGCGGTGCTGGATGTCGAAGACCCGCTCGACGATGCCTATACGCTGGAAGTGTCCAGCCCCGGCATCGACAGGCCCCTGACACGGATGAAGGATTTCGAGGCCTATGAAGGCTACGAGGTCCGCGTTGAGACGACCGAGATGATCGATGGCCGCCGCCGCTTCAAGGGTGTGCTGGCCGGCATCGAGGGCGACGAAGTTCTGTTGAACATCGAAGACGGGGCCGAAACGGTGACGGTCGGCCTGCATTACGATTGGCTGTCGGACGCCAAGCTTATCCTGACAGACGACCTGATCCGCGAGATGCTGCGCGCCCGCAAGGCCGCCGGCATCATCGACGAAACCCAATTTGACGACATCGAGGAAGAACCCTCGGAGGCGGAGGAGTAACTCACATGGCCATCACGTCAGCCAATCAGCTGGAACTGTTGCAAACCGCCGAGGCTGTGGCGCGCGAAAAGATGATCGACCCGGTTCTGGTCATCGAAGCGATGGAAGAAAGCCTGGCCCGCGCGGCCAAGTCGCGCTACGGCGCGGACCTCGATATTCGCGTGTCGATCGACCGCAAGACCGGGCGCGCGCGCTTTACCCGCGTGCGCACCGTGGTGGCCGATGACCTGATCGAAAACGAAAAGGCCGAACTGACCGTCGCGCAGGCAAAGCCCTATCTCGACGACCCGCAGATCGGCGATACGATCGTTGACGAAATCCCGCCGGTCGAACTGGGCCGGATCGCGGCGCAATCGGCCAAGCAGGTGATCTTGCAAAAGGTCCGCGAAGCCGAACGCGACCGCCAGTACGAAGAATTCCGCGACCGCGCCGGCACCATCATCAACGGTGTCGTCAAGCGCGAAGAATACGGCAATGTCATCGTCGATGTCGGCCGGGGCGAAGGCGTGCTGCGCCGCAACGAAAAGATCGGCCGCGAAGCCTATCGCAACGGCGACCGCATCCGCTGCTACATCAAGGATGTGCGCCGCGAAGCGCGCGGCCCGCAGATCTTCCTGTCGCGCACCGCGCCGGAATTCATGGCCGAGCTGTTCAAGATGGAAGTGCCCGAAATCTACGATGGCATCATCGAGATCAAGGCCGTCGCCCGCGACCCCGGTTCGCGCGCCAAGATCGCGGTCATTTCCTACGACAGTTCCATCGACCCCGTGGGCGCCTGCGTCGGGATGCGCGGCAGCCGCGTTCAGGCCGTGGTGAACGAGCTTCAGGGCGAAAAGATCGACATCATTCCGTGGAACGAAGACGCCGCCACCTTCCTTGTGAACGCGCTGCAACCCGCCGAGGTGACCAAGGTCGTCATCGACGAAGACGCGGAACGGATCGAAGTCGTGGTGCCAGACGAACAGCTGTCGCTGGCCATCGGCCGTCGCGGTCAGAACGTGCGCCTGGCCAGCCAGCTGACCGGGCTGGATATCGACATCCTGACCGAAGAAGAAGAATCCAAGCGTCGTCAGGCCGAATTCGAACAGCGCACCCGCCTGTTCATGGATACGCTGGACCTGGACGAATTCTTTGCCCAGCTGCTTGTGTCCGAAGGCTTTACCTCGCTTGACGAAGTCGCCTATGTGGACATGGACGAATTGCTTGTGATCGACGGTGTCGATGATGGCACCGCCGGTGAGCTTCAGGCGCGCGCCCGCGACTACCTCGAAGAACAGAACAAGCAGGCGCTGCAAAAGGCCAAGGACATGGGCGTGGAAGACGCGCTTGTTGAATTCGAGGGCCTGACACCCCAAATGCTTGTGGCGCTTGGCGAAGACGGTGTGAAAACGCTGGAAGACTTTGCAACCTGCGCCGATTGGGAACTGGCCGGCGGCTGGACCACGGTGGATGGGCAGCGCGTCAAGGACACCGGCCTTTTGGAAGCCTTCGAGGTTTCGCTCGAAGAAGCGCAGAACATGGTAATGACCGCCCGGGTCAAGCTGGGCTGGGTGTCGATCGAAGAACTCGAGGCACAGGCGGCGGCAGAATCGGCCGCCGATGACGACGAAGACACCGACGATGAAGAGGTGGAGGGCTGAGGCCCTCCATGACGGAGACGCACAGGACATGAGCCGGGGCGGAGCATCCAAAGATCACGACGACGGGCCGGAACGGCGCTGTATCGCGACGGGCGAGGTTCAGCCGAAACATGGGCTGATCCGGTTCGTTGTCGGCCCCGAGGGGCAGATTGCGCCGGACCTGGGCGAAAAGATTCCGGGGCGCGGCATCTGGGTGTCGTCTGACCGCGACGCGCTGACGCTGGCGATCAAGAAAAACCTGTTCGCCCGCGCCGCGAAACAGCCCGTGACCCTGCCCGACGGGTTGTTCGACATGGTCGATCTGGGGCTGACACGGCGCTTGACGGACCTGATCGCGCTCAGCCGCAAGGCGGGGGATGCGGTCGCCGGGTTCGAAAAGGTGAAAGACTGGCTGGCCACCCGCAAGGTCGGCGTGCTGCTTCAGGCCACCGACGGGTCGGAGCGGGGGAAATCGAAACTGTGGACGCCCACCGGCGCCCGCTATTTCAGCGTCCTGACAGCCCGGGAATTGGGTTTGGCATTCGGACGCCAAAGTGTGATACATGGCGCGCTTGCTGCTGGCGGACTTGCCCCTCGTGTTGTAGAGGGGGCCGCAAAACTGCAGGGCCTGCGCAAAGCAGACGGCGGAGTGACCGCCGGGAAAGACGAACGGAACGCATGAGCGACACGGACGGAAAGAAACCCCTTGGCCTATCTGGTGGCGCGCTGTCTGGCCGCGTCAGCCAGAGCTTCTCGCGCGGGCGCACCAAAAGCGTCGTGGTCGAGACCAAGCGCAAGCGCGTTGTGGTGCCCAAGCCCGGCACACAATCGGCGGCGGCACAAAATGCCGAGGGTGGAAAGCGCGAGAAATCCCTGCCCGATGCGGAACTTGAACGCCGCCTGAAGGCGCTTCAGAACGCCCGCGCCCGCGAGGTCGAGGACGAAGCGCGCCGTCAGCAGGAAGAAAAAGACCGCGAGGAAGAACGCAATCGCCGCCGCGCCGAGGCCGAGGCCAAGGAACGTGAAGAACGCGAACGCGAAGAAGCCTTGCGCGCCAAGGAAGAGGAAGACGCCCGCCGTCTTGCCGAAGAAGAAGCGCGCCGCAATGCCCCCAAAGAGGTGCCCAGCGATCCGGCTGCCGTCGAGGCCGCTGCCGCCGCAACACCGGGATCGCGCGGCACGAACAAACCGGCCCCGCCCCCCGTGCGGCGCAAGGTCGAAGAAGATGACCGCGCCGGGCGCGCCCGCGTGGCCGAACGCGACAGCGAACGCCGGTCTGGCAAGCTGACCGTGAACCAGGCGCTGGCCGGTGGCGAAGGCGGTCGGACCCGCAGCCTTGCGGCGATGAAGCGGAAACAGGAACGCGCGCGCCAAAAGGCGATGGGCGGGATGGAAAGCCGCGAAAAGATCGTGCGCGATGTTCAGCTGCCGGAAACCATCGTCGTGTCCGAACTGGCGAACCGCATGGCCGAGCGCGTGGCCGATGTGGTCAAGGCGCTGATGAAGAACGGCCTGATGGTGACGCAGAACCAGGTGATCGACGCCGATACCGCGGAACTGATCATCGAAGATTTCGGCCATCGCGTTCAGCGCGTGTCGGATTCGGACGTGGAAGATGTCATCGACGCCATCCACGACCAAGATGCCGATCTGCTGCCGCGTGCCCCCGTGATCACGATCATGGGCCATGTCGACCACGGCAAGACCTCGCTCTTGGATCGGATCCGCAAGGCCAACGTCGTATCCGGCGAAGCCGGTGGCATCACGCAGCATATCGGCGCCTACCAGGTCACGACCGAAAGCGGCGCCGTGCTCAGCTTCCTCGACACACCCGGCCACGCCGCGTTCACGTCGATGCGGGCACGCGGTGCGCAGGTCACCGATATCGTGGTGCTTGTGGTCGCAGCCGATGACGCGGTGATGCCGCAGACCATCGAGGCGATCAATCACGCCAAGGCTGCCAAGGTGCCGATGATCGTGGCGATCAACAAGGTCGACAAATACGAGGCGAACCCCGACAAGGTCCGCACCGACCTGCTGCAACACGAGGTGGTCGTCGAAAAGATGTCCGGCGATGTGCAGGATGTCGAAGTTTCGGCCGTCACCGGCCAGGGCTTGCCGGAACTGCTGGAAGCCATCGCGCTTCAGGCGGAAATCCTTGAACTGCGCGCCAACCCCAACCGCCCCGCAGAGGGTGCGGTGATCGAGGCACAGCTGGACGTGGGCCGTGGGCCCGTGGCCACGGTGCTTGTGCAGAAAGGCACGCTGCGCCAGGGCGACATCTTTGTCGTCGGCGAGCAGTGGGGCAAGGTTCGCGCAATGGAAAACGACAAGGGCGAGCGCGTCAAAGAGGCTGGCCCCTCTGTTCCGGTCGAAGTTCTGGGCCTGAACGGCACGCCCGAAGCGGGCGATGTTCTGAACGTGGTCGAAACCGAGGCGCAGGCCCGCGAAATCGCGGAATATCGCCATAACGCGTCGAAGGATCGTCGCGCGGCGGCCGGTGCGGCCACCACGCTCGATCAGCTTTTGGCCAAGGCCAAGGCCGACAAGAGCGTGGCGGAATTGCCGATCGTGATGAAGGCCGATGTGCAGGGGTCTGCCGAAGCTATCGTGCAGGCGCTGGAAAAGATCGGCAACGACGAAGTCCGCGTGCGCGTGCTGCATTTCGGGGTCGGTGCAATCACCGAATCCGATGTCACGCTGGCCGAAGCCTCGGGCGCGCCGGTCATCGGCTTCAACGTCCGCGCCAATGCGCCCGCACGCAGCACCGCCAACCAGAAGGGCGTCGAGATCCGGTATTATTCCGTGATCTACGATCTTGTCGATGACGTGAAAGCGGCGGCATCCGGTCTGTTGGGTGCGGAAATCCGCGAAAACTTCATCGGTTACGCGCAGATCCGCGAAGTGTTCAAGGTTTCCGGCGTCGGCAATGTTGCCGGGTGTCTGGTCACCGAAGGCGTTGCGCGCCGGTCCGCCGGTGTGCGCCTCTTGCGCGACGACGTGGTTGTTCACGAAGGCACGCTCAAGACGCTCAAGCGGTTCAAGGACGAGGTCAAAGAAGTCCAATCCGGCCAGGAATGCGGCATGGCTTTCGAGAATTACGAGGATATCCGCAAGGGCGATGTCATCGAGATTTTCGAACGCGAAGAGGTCGAACGCTCGCTGGCGTGATCCGCCACCACAGAATGACAAAAGGGCGCCCGTTGCGGCGCCCTTTTTTGTCAGCTTGCGCATATCCTTAGGCTACCGGGGCCGCCGCTTGCTTGGGGTTGCGCATCCAGACGCTTGCATTCAAGGCACCCGCGATCGTGACCCACACGAGATAGGGCATGAACAACGCGCCCGCGATCCAATCCAACTGCCAAAAGCTGATCATCGTGCCGGCCACGGCCACCCAAAGGCCGATCATCACGACAAACCCCGCCCGGATGCGCCGCAGGCCAAAGAACACCGGCGTCCAGAGCGTGTTGAACGCGATCTGCATCGCCCAGAAGGCCATGCCATAGGCGCTACCCTCCAGCGGCGCGATGCGGGCGGCGGCCACGGCGGATGAAATGTAAAGGATCGTCCAGACGACGGGGAATACCCAATTGGGCGGGGTCCATGGCGGTTTGGACAGCGCGCTGTACCATGCGCCCGGCATGAACATCGACCCCGTCGTGGCCGCAGCCCCGCAAGCGGCAAGAAATATCGTGAACAAGGCCCAATCCATGCATCGCAGATAGGGCTTTATCCGGTCCGCGCCAACCCGTCTTGCGCACGGTCCCGCGCTTCCAGCTGCGACAAGACGGAAATGACACTTTCACCCCAGCCGCTTTTGGCCGAATCCGGATGTGCCGCAGCCGACACCAGAAACGCGACCTCGTCCAGCGGCTTGGCATAGATCACGGCGCTTTGCGGCAGGATCGTCACGGCACCGGCACGGATCATCGACCAGCCAAGCAGACCGATTTTCTGCCCACGCGTTGTAAAGGCGCGCCGGGTGACGCTGTCATGACCGTTGCGGGCCAGCTGTCGGCCGATGGCGTCATAGCAATGGCGCGCGGCGAAAATGCCGGGCCGGGCTGCCAGGGGCAAACCCTTGATCCCCGCCTCTGACCGTTGATAGAGCCGATCCGCCTCGGCCAGAAGGCGGCGAACGATCCTGCGAATGTCCGGCGTGGGCTGTGGATCGGCAAGGAAGGCATCGATATCCACCCCCGCCTCGTCCAGCCAATCGGTGGGCAGATACAAACGCCCTGCGCGCGCATCTTCGCCCACATCGCGGGTGATGTTGGTCAATTGCATCGCGACACCCAGGTCGCAGGCACGGGCCAGCGCCTTTGGATCACGGACGCGCATCAAGACGCACATCATCGCCGCCCACCGCCGAGGCGACACGGGCCGAATAACCGCGCAGCTCGCCAAGGGTGGCATAGCGCCGTTCCATCCCATCCCAGGCCAGACCTTCCAGCAAGGCCTCGGGCAATTCGCGCGGCATGTCGAAATCTTCGATCAGCGTGGCAAAGGCCCGATCGGCGGGCGCATTGCGGGGGCGGCCCGCATAGGCCAGATCAAGCCGGTCGCGCAGCGCCAGAACGGCGGCCGCCTTGTTGGTGCCGAAATCGACCTCGTCATCGGCAACGCGGCAAAAGGCGTAAAGCGCCAGCGCCGGGTCGCGCACCGCGCTTGGCAAGAGCCGCGACGCGGCATGAAAGAATACGATCCTTCGCGGATCGCGGCGCGACACCATTCCAGATCATCGGGGCGCATCATTCGGCGGCAACCTTGGTATCATGCAAGACGACGGGGCGGGGCGCATCGGGCACCAATTGGGTCAGAACCTCGGACGAGGTGACAACCGATGGAATGCCCGCGCCGGGGTGGGTGCCCGCACCGACAAGGAACAGGTTGCCGAATTCTTCGGAAATATTGTGCGGCCTGAACCAGGCAGATTGGAAAATGCGCGGCTCCAGGCTGAAGCCCGAGCCATGGGGGCTCAGGTAGCGGCTTTCGAAATCGGCTGGGGTCAGGACATGGCTGGCTGACAGATGATCCTCGAAGCCGGGGATCAGGTGATCGTGCAGCACTTGGGCCAGGCGCTTGCGATACACCTCTTCCATCTCGGCCCAATCGACCGACCCCGCCCCATGCAGGTTCGGCACCGGGCTGAGGGCATAGAACGTGTCATCCCCCGCAGGCGCCACCGTGGGGTCGGTGACAGATGGACGGTGCAAGTAGACCGACATGTCATGCGCGAGGTGCCGCCTGAGGAAAATATCCTTGAGCAGACCGCGATACCGCGGCCCGTTCAGAATGGTGTGATGGACCACATCAGACCATGTGCCCGCCGTGCCCCTCGTGCCGAAATACCAAACGAACAATCCCATCGACCACCGCGACCGGTTCAACCGCCGTGGCGTCCAACGCTTCTTGGCCTGGTTGCGCAACAGCCGGTCATAGGTCGTGCCCGGATCGGCGTTCGACACCACGATATCGGCGGCGATGCGTTCGCCATCGGTGGTGACAACGCCGCTGGCATTGCCATTCGTGACGGTGATTTCATCAACTTCGACGGCCTTGCGCACGGTGCCGCCCTGATCTTCGATCACGCGGACCATGGCATCGGCCATCGCCTGGACGCCGCCCATGGCGTAATGCACCCCGAATTCCTTTTCGAGATGACTGACCAGGATATACATCGAGGTCACGTTCGTCGGATCGCCGCCAATGAACAGCGGGTGAAACGACAAGGCCATCCGCAGGCGCGGGTCGCGCACACGGGCGCTGGCATGGCCATAGACCGACCGGTCGGCGCGCAATTTCACGAAACCGGGCAGTTCCTTGATCAGATCGCCCAGCTTGTTCATCGGGCGGCGGCCCAAACCTTCGAACCCGAATTGATAGCGCGCCTCGCTGTCCTTGACGAAGCGCTGATAGCCGCGGACATCGCCGGGGCTCAGGCGGCGCACCTCGTCGATCATGGCCTGTTCGTCTTGGCGAACGGTAAACACCGACCCGTCGCGCCAGCGGATTTCGTAATAGGGATCAACCGGGCGCAGATCGACATCACGATCAAAATCCCGGCCGCAATCGGCCCAAAGCTGTCGATAGACCTGTGGCACGGTCACGATCGTCGGGCCCAGGTCAAAGCGGTGGCCGTTTTGCGTGATCGACGAACCGCGCCCCCCGACCCGGTCCAACCGGTCCAGCAAGGTGACGCGATACCCCTTTGCACCAAGGCGCATCGCGGCGGACAGGCCGCCAAGCCCGGCCCCGATGACGATCGCGCTGGATGGGCCCTTGGGGTTTGGTCGTTCGGTCATTCCGCGCCTCAAACTGTCTAGTCAGATTTACATTATGTCAGGAAGCCGGGTTTTGCCAACACAATCCTAAGTCGCATTGCCTTTTCATCAGCGCGGCAATATGTCAGAATAAGTTGACACATGGAGAACCGGCCATGCAATCCGTCACGCTGACCTTGTACCGCTTCGGGTCTACCCGCGCGCGCCTGTGGGCCTTGCTGCAAATGGCAACGGCGCGTTTCGCGCTGCGGGCCGTGCGGGGTATCGGCACGGTCAAGCTCTGCGGGTCCGGCGTGGGCGAGGGCTTCACGCCCATTCCCGATACCGCCGTCTACGCCATCCTTGCCACCTGGCCCGACCATGACACGGCGCGGCGCGCGATGTTCGGCACCGCCGTCTTTCGCCGCTACACCGCCATGTCCGACGAACGGATGACGGTTTTCCTGACCCCGGCCTCGGCCCGTGGCACATGGGATGGGCAAAATCCGTTCACGCCACAGGATATCGCGCTGGATGGGCCGGTGGCCGCCCTGACGCGGGCAACGGTGAAACTGTCGCGCGCCCGGCGGTTCTGGCGCCACGAACCCGCGATTTCGCGCGCCATCGGCCAGGACCCGAACGTCTTGTTCAAGATCGGCATCGGGGAACTGCCCCTTGTGCGGCAAGCAACCTTTTCGGTCTGGCCCGATACCGCCAGCATGGCGAATTTCGCCCGCGCCGATGGCCCGCATGCAAGCGCGATCCGCGCCGTGCGCGAGGGCGGGCTGTTTCGCGAAGATCTTTACGCCCGGTTCCGCGTTGACGCGGTCGAGGGCACATGGGGCGGGGTCACACCAGACTTGACCGGCGCCCCACACACAGGGACCAATCAGATGAAAGTCGCCGCCGAATGAAGGATCTCGCACTCATGGGCCCGTTCCCCTTTTCCGCCATCGTCGGACAGGAGGACATGAAACAGGCCATGATCCTGACCGCCATCGACCCCGGCATCGGCGGCGTTCTGGTCTTTGGCGACCGTGGCACCGGCAAATCCACCGCCGTGCGCGGCCTTGCCGCCCTGTTGCCCCCGATCGAAGCGGTGGCGGGCTGCCCGGTCAATTCCGCCCATGAAAGCCAGATCCCCGATTGGGCCAAGGTCACCGACCGCGACCTGGTGGAAAAACCGACCCCCGTGATCGACCTGCCGCTTGGCGCGACCGAGGATCGCGTGGTGGGCGCGCTGGATATCGAAAAGGCGCTGACGCTGGGTGAAAAAGCCTTTGAACCGGGTCTGCTGGCGCGGGCCAACCGGGGCTATCTTTACATCGACGAGGTCAACCTGCTGGAAGATCACCTGGTCGATCTGCTGCTCGATGTGGCGCAATCGGGTCAGAATGTCGTGGAACGCGAAGGCCTGTCGATCCGGCACCCGGCGCGATTCGTTCTGGTCGGTTCGGGCAACCCCGAAGAGGGCGAATTGCGGCCCCAGCTGCTGGATCGGTTCGGCCTGTCGGTCGAGGTTACCAGCCCGAAAGACATCGACACCAGGATAGAGGTGATCCGCCGCCGCGATGCCTATGACCGCGACCCGGTGGGCTTCCTGACCAACTGGCGCGGCGCAGACATGGATTTGCGCGCGGCCATTGTATCGGCCCGCACCGCTTTGGGCCATGTCGAGGCGGGCGAAGACCGGTTGCGCGATTGCGCCGAACTTTGCGTGGCCCTCGGGTCTGACGGGTTGCGGGGGGAACTGACCCTGTTGCGCGCCGCCCGCGCGCTGGCCGCCTTTGACGGCGACGCATCCGTGACCCGCGACCACCTGCGCCGCGTTGCCCCATCTGCCTTGCGCCACCGGCTGCGGCGCGACCCGCTGGATGACGCCGGATCGACTACCCGTGTGACCCGCGTGGTGGAGGAGGTTCTGGGGTGAGTGCAGGCGAAGACCGCTGGCAAAGGGTCAATCTTGCGCTGGCCTGTCTTGCGCTAGACCCTGCCGCGATGGGGGGTATCTGGCTGCGCGCCCGCGTTGGCCCGGTGCGGGATCGGGTCCAGAAAGGTCTCGAAACCGCCTTGCAGGGTCATATCTTGCGCCGGTTGCATCCCGGCGTTGGCGATGACGCGCTGTTTGGCGGTGTCGATCTTTCGGCAACCCTGGCCGAGGGGCGGGTGGTGCGCACACGCGGCATCCTCGGCACACCATCAGTCTTGATCATGCCCATGGCCGAACGGATCAAATCCGGGCTGGCCGCGCGGTTGGCAGCGGCACTGGATGCACAGAACGGCCTGTCCCTGATCGCGCTGGACGAAGGCGCAGATGCAGATGAAACACTGCCATCTGCCTTGGCCGACAGGCTGGCAATTCATCTCGATCTGGCGGAACAGGGTCTATCAGACGCCCCGGACCTTGCGCTTGATCCCGTCGCCTTGGCCGAGGCGCGGGCGCTGTTGCCGCGTGTCACCCTGCCCGACAGCGCCATCGCAGAGCTGTGCGAGGTGGCGGCGCGCCTGGGCGTCACATCGTTGCGCGCGCCCTTGCTGGCCCTGGCCGTGGCCCGTGCCAGCGCGGCACTGTCCGGCGAAGACCGGGTCGAAACCGCCGATCTGACACTTGCCGTGGAACTGGTGCTGGCACCGCGCGCGACGCAATTCCCCCAGTCGGAACCTGACAGCGCACCCGAAGAGGCGCCGGAACCAGACCAGCCCGACACGCCCGAAGATCAGCCCGACGACGTGGATGACAAGGACCGCGCGGACATGCCGCCCGCCGAACTGCTGCTGGAGGCGGCAAAGGCGATGCTGCCCCCCGATCTTCTGGCGCGTCTGTCGGCGGGCCGGGCGGTGCGCGCCAGTCAATCGGCCAGCGGCACCGGGGCCGCGAAAAAGGGCAACCATCGCGGTCGCCCGTTGCCGTCGCGGGCTGGGCGGCCCGGGGGCGATGCGCGGGTCGACCTGGTGGCCACGCTGCGCGCCGCCGCGCCCTGGCAACCGATGCGCCGGCAAATGACCGGGCAACAGGATCGGCTGCACATCCGCATGTCCGATATCCGGCTGCGCCAGTTCGAAGAAACCTCTGACCGGGCGATCATTTTCGTGGTCGACGCATCCGGGTCGGCGGCGCTTGCCCGCTTGGGCGAGGCAAAGGGCGCCATCGAATTGCTGTTGAGCGAGGCCTATGCCCGCCGCGATCATGTGGCGCTGGTCGCCTTTCGCGGGGAAACCGCCGAGGTCTTGTTGCCGCCCACGCGGTCGCTGGTGCAGACCAAGCGCCGCTTGTCGCAGCTGCCCGGCGGCGGCGGCACGCCGCTTGCGGCGGGGTTGAAGGCGGCATTGGAATTGGCGCTTTTCACACAGGGGAAGGGCATGACGCCCTCGATCGCGCTCTTGACCGACGGGCGGGCCAATGTGGACCTGGCGGGCATGGCAAACCGGGCGCAGGCGGCCGAAGATGCAACCGCCATGGCCCGCGCGATCCGGGCACGCGGCTGGCCGGGCATCGTGATCGACACGGGTCTGCGCCCCACGCGCGGGCTTGACGCGCTGGCCCGCGACCTGGGCATGCCCTACCTGCCGCTGCCGCGCGCGGATGCAAGATCGCTTTCGGCGGCGGTGGATGCGTCGCTGATCCCGGCATGACCGGTGATCTTCCCCCCGAGGATTGGCCGGGTCGCGCCAATAGCCGGATCGTGGCCTGCAAGCCACATCGCTGGCATGTGCAGGTGACGGGCAACGGGCCCGATGTCTTGCTCTTGCATGGCGCGGGGGCCTCGACCCATTCCTGGGCGCGGCTGATCCCGTATCTGGCCGACCGCTACCGCGTGATTGCGCTGGACCTGCCCGGCCATGGCTGGACCCGCAGCCCAAGGGGGCGGGCCAGGCTGGGCGATGTCGCGGCCGATATCGCGCGGCTCTGTGCACAGGAAGGCTGGGCGCCAAAGATCATCATCGGCCATTCGGCCGGGGGGGCTGTCAGTCTCGAACTGGCACGTCAGGGTCTGCTGAGGCCAGAATACCTCGTGATCGTGAACGGGGCATTGGAAAGCTTCCGCGGCGCGGCCGGGTGGCTTTTCCCGGTCATGGCCAAGATGTTGGCGCTGAATCCCTTGACCGGGCTCTTGATTTCGCAAGGCGGCCGATCGGTGCAACAGGTGCGGTCGATCCTGTCATCGGCGGGCAGCGATCTGGATGACGACGCCTTGGGCCAATATGCCCGGCTGATCCAACGCCGCGCCCATGTGGATGGAACGCTAGCGATGATGGCGCAATGGTCGCTGGATGATCTGAACCGTGCCCTGCCCGACATCATGACACCGTGCCTGTTCATCCACGGGGCCAAGGATGGCGCGGTGGGCATCGGCGTGGCGCAACGGGCCGCAGGGCAGATGCCCCATGCCCGGTTGGTCACGCTCGAGGGGATCGGGCACCTGGCACAAGAAGAGGCCCCCAGCCATGTCGCCGCCGAGATCGCCGACTTCGTTGGCCAGCCATGAAAAAAGGGCGCCCGCACGGGACGCCCTTCTTGATTGTGCCGTCAGCAACCTTGTCCGGTTCCCGAAATCTTATTCTGCCGAAAGCGATGCAAGATACGCGTAGAGGTTGATCGCGTCTTCTTCGGACCGAACACGGAACGCCATCGCGCCACGCGCGCCGTTATCACCAGTGGCTTCACGGATATAGCTGGTCGGATCCTGCACATAGGCCACGAAGTTTTCTTCGGTCCAGATGGTGCCGGCTTCGTTCAGCGCAGTCAGGCCGGGCGAATAGCGGAAATCTTCGACATGGGCGATCGCTGCGCCCGGAACGCCGTACAGGTTCGGGCCGGTGCGGGCATTGCGCCCTGCCAGCGTGTCACCAGCTTCGTTCACGACGACGTGGCAAGCGATACACTGGCGGAAGGCTGCTTCGCCTGCCGCTGCATCGCCGGACGCGCCGTGCGCATCTGCCATCGCCATCGGCGCGGACAGCAGGGTTGCCGCAACGGCAAGCACGATATTGCGTTTCATGGGGTAGTCTCCCTCTCTCGGATTGTCCCGCCGCACATAACTATGTCATTTGCGGCGGGGTCCAGTGATTTTTTTCGCACGGTCACGCGACGGCGTGAGCAATTGCGCACTGTTTCCAGAGGGTCTTGAGCGCGAGAACCAGGTATTCGATGTCTTCGTCGCTGTGCAGCGGCCCCGGTGTGAACCGCAACCGTTCCGTGCCCTTGGGCACCGTGGGATAGTTGATCGGCTGCACGTAGATGCCGAACTGGTCCATCAGGATATCGGACAGCATCCGGCATTTGACCGGGTCCTTGACCATCACCGGGATGATGTGGCTGTCGTTGTGTTCATGCGGGATGCCTTCGGCGTCAAGCCGCGCCCGGAGCCGGGCGACCTGGCGCTTTTGCATGTCACGTTCATAGGAACTGGTCTTCAGATGCCGGATCGAGGCGGTGGCGGCGGCCGCAACGGCAGGCGGCAGCGCGGTGGTAAAGATAAAGCCCGAGGCAAAGCTGCGGATGAAATCGACCATCGCATGGCTGCCGGTGATATAGCCGCCCACCACGCCGAAGGCCTTGCCCAAGGTACCCTCGATCAAGGTGATCCGGTCCATCAACCCTTCGCGTTCGGCAACGCCGCCGCCGCGCGGGCCATACATGCCCACGGCATGAACCTCGTCGATATAGGACATCGCGCCATGCTTGTCGCAGACATCAAGGATTTCCTTGATCGGTGCGATGTCGCCATCCATCGAATAGACCGATTCAAAGGCCACGATCTTGGTCGCATTGGCGGGAAGGGCCGCCAGCTTGCGATCGAGGTCGGCGGGGTCATTGTGGCGCCAGATCACCTTGGGGCAGCGCGCGTGGCGGATGCCTTCGATCATCGAGGCGTGGTTCAGTTCATCCGACAAGATCACCGCGTTGGGCAGGCGCGACCCCAGCGTCGACAGCGCGGCCCAGTTGGAGACATAGCCCGAGGTGAACAAAAGCGCGGCTTCCTTGTGGTGCAGATCGGCCAGTTCCGCCTCGAGCTGGCGGTGGTGCCAGGCATTGCCGGAAATGTTGCGCGTGCCGCCCGCGCCGGTGCCGCATTCGGTGACGGTGTCGATCATGGCCTGCATCACGTCGGGGTGATTGCCCATGCCCAGGTAATCATTCGAACACCAGACGGTCACTTCTTCCTGGCCGTGGGAATGGTTCTTGACCCTTGGAAAGGCCCCACATTTACGCTGAAGTTCGGCAAAGATGCGGTAATTGCCCTCCTGCTTGAGCTGATCGAGCTGGGATTGGAACAGCTTGTCAAAATTCATCGGGCATCCTCGCTTGTCTTCATGGCTTGGGTGTTGGGCACGGTCCGCTCGGGGAGCATCCAGCGCCACAGTTTTTCATCAGGCAGGGGAAGCACCATGAACCAGTGCTCCAGCAGGGCCAGCGCGGCAAGCGCGCTCAGCAGGGCGAAACCGACCGTGTCGGCCTGGCTATCCGACGACCAGACCCGTTCCAGGAAACAGGCCACCGCAAAGCTGAGCCCGGTGATCGACATCGGGAACAGCCAGTTCATCCGCGCGATGCGGAAATGGCTGGGCAGGTGGTTCAGGTGTTCGGGGATGAATTCCACGTTGATCTTGCGCACCCCCAGGTAGAGGTTGAGCTTGGCCGAAATCCGCGCCGCGAACAGCAACGCGAAGGTCAGGACCGCAACGTGGTTTTCCGCCCCGAAGCTTGCGAGCATCATCGCCAGAAGCGTGAAGGCCAACAGCATTTCATTATAGGCGATGGTGCCCCAGGCGCGGATGAACCGTTCCCATTCCGGCACGCCGTCTTTCAGGGGTTGGCGCACCGGGCCGGTGATGATCCCGGTGAGAAAGGCCAGTTCGATCCAGCCCCATAGCGCCAGCGCCGACAGGAACGCCACGTAAACGCCCATGACCGTGCCATTGCCGAGCGTGTCGAGAAAGCCGAACCCGCCCAGGATCAGGAAGGGCAGGTTCCAAAGCACGGCCCAAAGCCGCGCCTTGGCGCCTTCGCGGTCGGCGCGGCGGACGGTCAACAGGATCGCCCCGGTGGAAAACCACCAGAGAAACAGGGCCACAAGGGCGGCGATCCAGGGCGAGGCAAGCATCAGTAGGCGGGCTCCAGCCGGGTGGACCGGGGAACCTGGTGCTTGACCGCCGGGATGGTGAACAGGCTGACGAACGCCATGGCGGCCCGCGCCGTTCCGGTGATGCGCTTGATCACATTGCCCGATGTCTTGGCATCGGCCAGGTCGACATTGGCGCGCTGCAACGCCTCCAGCCCCTTTTGCCAGCGCGGGTGGTCGATATCGAGCGTGATCGGAAACACCTGTTTCGAGATTTCCGAGGTCTTGGTGAACACCTCATGGGCATACCAATCGGGGTCGACACCAAGCGCCGCGTGGAACGCCGGGCGCTGATGGTCGCGCACATACATGGTGGAATAGACCGCCGTGAGGAAAAACTTGATCCACAGCTTGTTCTGCCAGCTTTCGGTCAGTTTCGGGTCGGTCTTCATCAGCAGGGCAAAGGCTTCGCCATGGCTGAATTCATCGTTGCACCATTCCTTGAACCACTTGAAAATCGGGTGGAACCGCAATTCGGGGTTCTGTTCCAGGTGGCGGTAGATGGTGATGTAACGGGCGTAGCCGATCTTTTCCGACAGGTAGGTGGCGTAGTAGATGAACTTGGGCCGGAAATAGGTGTATTTCTTTTTCTGGGTCAGGAACCCGAGGTTCACCGCGATGCCCGCTTCGCGCAGCGCATCGTTGATGAAACCGGCATGCCGCGCCTCGTCACGCGCCATCAGCTGGAACAGCGTCACGATATCCTCGTTGTTGCCGCGCCGCTTCATTTCCTTGTACAGCACGCAGCCCGAAAATTCGGCGGTGCAAGACGACACCAGGAAATCGATGAACTCCCGCTTGAGCTTGGGCTCCATGGTGTCCCAATCGATATGGTCCCAGTCTTCGTTCTTCTTGAAATGGCCCTTGTTGGGGTCTGCCTTCATCTGGGCGATCAGCAAATCCCAATCTTCGCGCACCGGTGACACGTCGATCGCGTCCATTTCGTCGAAATCGGTGGTGTAGAACCGGGGCGTCAACAGGGTGTTCTGCATTGCCAGCGCGGTCGCGCCTTCGCTGTCGACCACGCCCTGGTGATTGTCGGCGGCCAGCGCCTCTTCGACGGTGGCGGCGTCGGCGGAATGGGTCATGTCCTTCATGCCGGGAATCCTTGCTTATGTGCCGCGCTATCCGCTGCTTGCGGCATGATCTCGTCGCTGAACGAGAATTCGCACAGTTCCATGAATTCGAAATCGCCGGTCATCCGGGTCCAGATCTGTTCGATCTTGCTGGCCCGGGTGATGCGGGCGATGCGCTGTTCGCGGATCACCTCGCCATAGGGCGCCATCACCGGCGGCCCTTGCACCTGAACCTCGTCACCGGGGTTGATGACGGCGCCGTTGAGAAACTTTACATGCGCATGCAAGCTGTCGAAGCGGTGGCTGACCTCCACTTCGCAGGGTGCGGTTTCAAAATCTTTCGTGAGCCATCCCATGGGTCATTCCTCCAAAAGGCGGGCAAAGACCGCCTCGTTGTCCGCCCCAAAGCCGACAAGTTCGGCCCTGAAGTCGGTCAGGTCATCGCGAAGCCCGATGCGTCCGTCTGAAAAACGCACCAACCGGATAGGCTCCGACGCATGGAGGCCGACGGCCCCCCTTTCCCGCTCCAGCACGCGGTAGATCCCGGCGACAAAGCCGCCTTCGGTGGGTCCAAGATCGGCAATCAGATTGCCATCAAGGTCGAGAACACGGGCGGACCCGTCCATCTGGCCGAAAATGCGGATCATGCGATCCTGCACCGCCGGAACCTCCAGTTCCGAGGGCGGCATCGCCTCGAGCGGGCGATCGGTCAGGCGGGCGTAGGACACGATGATCAAAACGCAGACGCAGAGCGCGAACATCGCCCGCACCAGAATGACGGGCACCATTTCGCGGTCGCGCTCGACCAGCTTTTGTTCGGCCTTGGTGTAGCTGCGGGTATAGGTCGGCATGGGCGCTTACTCCGCTGCGACCGGCTGACGGGCCGGGATACGTTCGATGACGGGTTCGGATACGGCGGTTTCTGCGGCCTCTGCCAAGATGCCGGCCACAGTCTTGGCATCCGCGATGCAGCGCAGCGCCGGTTGGGTCTGTTTCATCTTCCACGGGCGGACATGCGGCCATGTCATGATGTAGGACAGGCGCGCGCCGTCATCTTCCATCAGTTCCAGCGCGATGGACCCGTGGCCATCCTTGCGCAAACCCAGCGACGCATTGGCGATTTTGCGGAACGGCAGGTTCAGCGTCATGGTCAGCGCCGCACCGATCCGCATGGCCACGCGGCGGTTGGTGATGGTGTAGACGGTCGATTTCGCCTGCATCAGGGCGACGATCAGCAAGATCGCGCACACGATCAGGCCCAGAACCAGGAAAAACGACGCGGCCGTGGCGCTTTCCACCCAGGATTCGGTCGCCGCGCCACCGATGGTGCGCCATGCGAACAGGAAGGCGAAATAGCCAGCAACCCACCAAAAGCTCAGGCTTTCGCGGGCCAGCGGCCACCATGCAGGTTGCCCCTGCCACAGGATTTTTTCACCTTCAGGCAGGGCTTCGGGCAGGCCCCAGACGGGTTCGCCGGCGAAATCATCGTGATCATGTGGCATCGGTCGTTTCTCCTTCGTCGGTCGTTAGGACCGGCGCGCGGGGTCTGGCCGCGCGCCGGATCTTGGATCACAGCAACGGGTCGGTGCGATCCTGCGAGGCGTAGAGAATGCCGCCGCCGTAGTAGGCCGAGATCTTTTCTTCTTCGAGCAGGGTCAGTTGCGTCGAGGATTTGGTGACCGGCACATCGGCGAAATGCTTGCCGTAGATGGCGTGGATCTGAACCTTCTTGGACCAGATGCGGCAGAACTGCATCGGCACCAGCCGCTTGCCGCCGCCGTGATCGGCATCCAGTTCGATTTCCAGGTAGCGCACCAGCTGTTCGGGGGCGTCGACCCACATGTCGCTGATCGTGCCGACCACCTCGCCGTCACCGGCCATGACCGCAAGCCCGCGCGGATCACGGCCCGCAGACACGCGGAAGCTTTCGGTCTGGCCCATCGGGACGATCTTGGCATGGCCATGGCCATCGAGTTCCGGCACGTCGCGGCGCGGTGTCCAGGCGCCGGGGCCGACACCTGTCAGCATCGGGTCGCCGGTCGGGTCCATCGGGAACCCGTTGCCCGGCCCGCTGCGCGCCAAGGCCAGATCAGACCGGCGATGCGCCGCCTCGTTGGCATCGGAGGGCACGGTGACCTCGCCGCGGCCATGCATCAGCTTGAAGGTTTTGGGGTTGGGCACCGGGAACGGACCCTGGTTGGGGGCAGCGGTTCCATCCTCGTTTTCCAGGGGATAGCCTTCGCGCATGTTCTCGGTCTGAAGATAGTAGATCAGCAGGGCGAAAAAGATCCAGAACAGCCAGATCGACAGGCTGGCGAGGTCGAAGTTGCCGAAAAACACGTTTTCCATGGGTAGAATCCTCTCTGGGTTCGGCGGTTCAGGTGGGAAGGTCGGCGAGCCCGAATTTCCCGGCCCCCCCGTTCCTCAAACTGGGCGCTGTCCGCACGAGCGGCCCGAGGGCGACAAGCGTGACGAACAGCAACAGAATTTCGATGTGGTAGACGACGGAATAACCGGTCGCGGGGTTGGCCAGGGCCTCGCCCAGGGTGCCCTGCATCGCGGCGGCATTGATCATGTCGCGCAAGCCGCCACCTATGGCGATGGACAGCCCGGCCGCCGTGGCCTGCGCGGCACCCCAGGCGCCAAGCGCCAGGCCGCGCCCGGCCTTGCCCGATGGCATGGTCATCGCCGCCGTCAGGGTGGCTACGGAAAACAACCCGCCGCCGAAGCCGATGCTGGCGGCCCCGACAAAGAACAATTCGTGCGATCCCATCGGGTTGGCAAAGATCACCGCCGAAAAGGCTGCAAGACCGGCCAGCAATCCTCGCGCGCCCATGCGGTAGGGGTTGATGCCCGAGGCCAGCCATTTCGCGGCAAGGCCAAATCCGACCAGCGCGCCCAGCGCCCAGGTCGCGGTCAACATCGTGGTTGATGACACGCTCAGGCCCAGGATTTCGCCGCCATAGGGTTCCAGCAGCACGTCCTGCATGTTGAAGGCCATGGTGCCCAGGAACACCACCACCAAGAGCCGCCCCGCGGTGCCGCCCGAGGCATAATCGGCCCAGGCATCGCGGAAGCTTGGCGTGTCTTCGTCGCGCTCCGCACGGGTCATCGGGCGCACGCGTTCCTGTTTCCACAGGGCGATGACGTTCAGAACAACGGTGATCACGGCGGTCGCCTGCACGACCTGGATGAGTTCGATCGGGGTGAATTCGCGCAGGAAATACCCGATCACGAGAGCCGAAGCCCCCATCCCGACCAGGAACATGACATACAACAGCGCCACGACACGCGGCCGGGTTTCATCGGTTGCGCGGTCGGCCGCCAGGGCAAGACCGGCGGTTTGGGTCATGTGCATGCCAAGCCCGGTCATCAGAAAGGCGATGCCGGCCAGCGCCTCGCCCGCGAAGGGAATATCGTAGCGCACCTGGGTGACATCGCCGCCCAGCACCAAAAGCGCTGCGGGCATGATGGCCAGGCCGCCGAACTGCCACAGCGTGCCGAACCAGAGGTAGGGAATGCGTTTCCACCCGATGGCGGATTTGTAGGTGTCGGATTTGAACCCCAGCAGCGCGCGAAACGGTGCGATCAGCACCGGCAGCGCGACCATGGCGGCAACAAGGAAGGCCGGCACCTGAAGTTCCACGATCATCACGCGGTTCAGGGTGCCCAACAGCATGACGGCGGCCATGCCGACCGAGATCTGGAACAGCGACAAGCGCAGCAATTGACCCAGCGGGAAATCATCCGATGCCGCATCGGCAAAGGGCAGATACCGGATCGAGATGCGCTTGAGAACGCTCATGCCCGATACTCCAGACAGGTGGAGATGTAGAAGCCGCGCGACACGCGCGCGACTTCGGAAATAGACCCTGTTGCGCCGTGTCGGGTCGCTTCACGTGACAGGCGGCGGGGCGCGTGGGGGATCATCGTGGGCGACCGGTCGCTGCGCGGAAACAGTTTGCCCAAGCTCCAGAAGGCCATGAGAAAGGCGGTGCGCGGCGCAACGGTAAAGACGATGCTGCCCCGCACGCGGGGGCATAGATGCGCCAGGGCCCGGCCCAGATCGGGGGCCTCGTAATAGATCATCGAATCCATCGCCATGACGTGATCGAAGGCACCGAGGTCCGATGACAGCATGTCGCCCGAAGTAAAGGTGACTTGGGCGGCCAGATCGTTGGGCAGACGGCGGGCCGCGATATCGACCAGCGCGGGTGAGATATCGATGGCCACCACCTCGGCGCCGCGACGGGCCAATTCCTCGGTCATGGCCCCGGTGCCGCATCCGGCATCCAGCACCCGCTTGCCAGTCAGATCGGCGGGCACTTGCGCCAGCATGATCGCCCGCATCCGGTCACGGCCTTCGCGCACGGTCTGGCGAATGCCCGACACCGGGGCATCGGATGTCAGCCGTTCCCACGTCTTGGTGGCGGTGCGGTCGAAGTATTCTTCGACCCGGTCGCGCGTAGCGCCATATGTCGGCGTTGCGACCATCAATCGAACCCCAGCAATTCAAAGATGTGGCGATCTTCCAGCGGCGCGGGCGCCAGCGCATCGGTGCCCGCATAGAGCTTTTCGGCCAGGCGGATGTATTCGGCACGGCACTGCACGATGTCTTCGTCATCGGGCATTTCGAACAGCGTCTTTTTCTTGAGCCGCGACCGCCGGATGGCATCCACATCGGGCATGTGGCCGATGCGCTTGAAACCCACGGTGTCGCAATAGCGGTCCACCTCGTCGGTGATCTTGGACCGGTTGGCGATGCAGCCAGCCAGGCGCACGTTGTAATTCTTCGATTTCGCCTGAACGGCGGCGATGATGCGGTTCATCGCGTAGATGCTGTCGAAATCATTGGCGGTGACGATCACGGCGCGATCGGCATGTTGCAGCGGCGCGGCGAACCCGCCACAGACCACATCGCCCAGCACGTCGAAGATCACGATATCGGTGTCTTCCAGCAGGTGATGCTGTTTCAACAGTTTCACCGTCTGGCCCACGACATAGCCGCCACAGCCGGTGCCCGCAGGCGGGCCGCCCGCCTCGATGCACATCACGCCGTTGTAGCCGATGGTCACGAAATCTTCGGGGCGCAGTTCCTCGGCGTGGAAATCCACATCCTTCAGAATGTCGATCACCGTGGGCTGCAAATGGCCGGTCAGGGTAAAGGTGCTGTCATGTTTCGGGTCGCAGCCGATTTGCAGCACCTTCTTGCCCAGCTTGGAAAATGCCGCCGACAGGTTGGAACTGGTGGTCGATTTGCCGATGCCGCCCTTGCCGTAAACGGCAAAGACCTGTGCGCCTTCGATCTTCATGTCGGGGTCAAGGTGCACCTGCAGCGATCCCTCGCCATCGGCGCCCTTCAACAGCGGCGGCGCACCAAGGTCACGCTTGGCCAGACCTGCGGCCTCGCGCATGTTGGCGCGGGCGGCGGGGGGTGATCTTTCGTCCAGCATCGGTGTTGTCCTTCCCTATTCGGCAGCCACGTTGAGACCCTCGAGCGTATCCTCAAGCTCGTCCGCGCCAGCCTGAAGCGCGGCCAAAGTGGCCTCATCGGGGTGCCAGTAATTCCGTTCGAACGCCTCGATCAGGCGGTTGGCCATGCGGGCCGAGGCCTGCGGGTTGAGCGCCGCCAGGCGGCGACGCATCTCTTCATCCAGCACGAAGGTTTCGGACAGGCGTTGATAGACCCAAGGATCGACCTGCCCCGTGGTGGCCGACCATCCCAGCGTGTTGGTCACCTGTGCCTCGATCTGGCGCACGCCTTCATGGCCATGCTTGAGCAAGCCCTCGAACCACTTGGGGTTCAACGACCGGCTGCGGGTTTCCAGCGCGACCTGTTCCTTGAGCGTGCGCACCTTGCCTTCGCCGCGGGTCTGGTCGCCGATGAACACCGGTGCCTCTACCCCGCCCTTGGCGCGTTTCACGGCGCGCGAAATGCCGCCCAACGTGTCGAAATAATGGTCAACCGTGGTGACGCCCAATTCGACCGATTCAAGGTTCTGATAGGCGATGTCGACATCTTTCAGCGTGGCCTGCAACAACCCGGCGTTCTTGTGCGCCTTGCCGTCCAGCCCATAGGCAAAGGATTTCCGCGCCTGGTAGGCATCGGCCAATTCATCCTCTTCGCCCCAGGCGCCGCTATCGACCAGTTGGTTGACATTGGACCCATAGGCGCCCTCGGCATTGGAAAAGACGCGCAGTGCCGCCTCTTCCATGCCGACGCCCATGGTGGCGGCATAATCCAGCGCATGGGCGCGGACGAAATTCATCTCGACCGGTTCATCGGCGGTGGCGGCCTTGTGTGCCGCCTCGGCCAGCATCCGGGTCTGCAAGGGCAACAGGTCGCGGAAAATCCCCGACAGCGTCATCACCACGTCGATGCGCGGGCGGCCAAGTTCCGCAAGCGGGATCAGATCGGCCCCGCAGAGCCGCCCATAGCCGTCAAAGCGGGGCTTTGCGCCCATCAGGGCCAGTGCCTGCGAAATCGGCCCGCCATCGGATTTGATGTTGTCGGAACCCCACAGAACCAAGGCCACGGAGCGTGGCATCGTGCCCGCCGCCGCGATCAGGCGCTGCGCCTGCCGTGCGCCATCTTGCAGCGCGAATGCGGTGGGCATCCGGAAGGGATCGAAGGCATGGATGTTGCGGCCCGTCGGCAAAACCTCGGGCGACCGGATCAGGTCACCGCCCGGAACAGGTTCGATGTACCGGGCCGACAGTGCGCGCATCAGGCCGGTCAGCTCGGTTTCCTGCCGCAACAGATGTTCGATCCGAACCCGCGTGTCAGGGTCTGTTTCGGCCATCACCCGCAGATGTTCCTGCAACTCCGCCTCGGCGATGGGGCGGCCCACGACATGCAGCCCATGGGGGATCAACGCATCTTCGGTTTCCAGAAGCGTCAGCCAAAGCTTGTCGGGGTTGCGTTCCGACAGATCGACCGCTTCGGCTTGGGTGGCGATCAATTCCGCCAGATCGGCGCGTTCATGCGCATCGGGCGCGGTTGCGCGCCACCGGGTCAGGCTGTCCTTCAGATCCAACAGGCCCTTGTACAGGCCCGCTTGGGCCAAGGGCGGGGTCAGATGGGTGATCGTCACGGCATTCGACCGGCGCTTGGCCAGCGTCGCCTCGGACGGGTTGTTGGAGGCGTAAAGATAAACATTGGGCAATTCGCCGATCAACCGGTCGGGCCAATCGCGCGCGCCCATGCCCGCCTGTTTGCCGGGCATGAATTCCAGCGCGCCATGCATGCCGAAATGCAGCAACACATCGGCGCGATAGGTGTTGCGCAGCCACATGTAGAACTGCGTAAAGGCATGGGTCGGCGCGAACCCGTGTTCGAACAACAGGCGCATCGGGTCGCCTTCGTAGCCAAAGGTCGGCTGCACGCCCACAAAGACATTCCCGAACTGTTGGCCAAGAATGAACACACCCCGCCCATCCGACTGGATCTTGCCGGGCGCGGGGCCCCAGACCGCCTCGATCGCCTTGAGCGGCGGCGTGTTGCGCACGATGGTATCGGCATCGACATGGGCGGCAACATTGGCCTCTTGCCCATATTGCTTGGCATTGCCTTGCAACACGGCAGCGCGCAGATCATCGACCGTTGCCGGAACCTCGACGGCGTAGCCATCGGCCTTCATCCGGGTCAGGGTGTTGAACAGGCTTTCAAACACGCTGAGGTAAGCGGCGGTGCCCACGGCACCCGCATTGGGCGGAAAGCCGAACAGGACGATCCCCACCTTTTTGTCGGCATTGGCCTTGCGCCGCAGAACCGCCATGCGCCGGGTCTTTTCCACAAGGCTGTCGATCCGTTCGACACAGGGCGCCATCGCCTTGGTGTCGGATACGCGCGGGCATTTGTGCGAACAGCCATCGCAGCCATCAGGCCCATGACGGCCACCAAAGACGGTCGGGTTGGTCGCGCCATCGATTTCCGGCAGGGCGACCAGCATCGTGGTTTCCACCGGGCCAAGCCCGCCCGCGCAAGACGCCCATTGCCCCAGCGTCTGGAATTCCAGCGCATGGGCGGCGATATAGGGGACATCAAGGTCTTTCAGAACCGAAACGGCGGCGGCGCTGTCATTATAGGCCGGGCCGCCGATCAGGCTGAACCCGGTCAACGAGACCAAGGCGTCGATCCGGCCGTGACCGAAATATTCGGCCATCGCCGGGCGGCTGTCGAGACCGCCGGCAAAGGCGGGAATGACCGCAAGGCCAGCGGCCTGCATCTTGCGGATCACGCCATCGTAATGCGCCGTGTCCGAGGCCAGAACATAGCTGCGCATCATCAACAGGCCGACGGTCGCAACCGGGTTGGCGGGTTGCGGCAGGGCGGCAGCATCGGTCACGATCCGGTGGCCCGGCAAGTCGGGGTGATACAGGCCCACCTCGGGGTAATCGATGGGCGCGGCGGCACGTGCGCCCTTGAAAGCGCGGTCGCTGGCATAGCTTCCGACCAGAAAGCGCACCATCTGTTCGACATTGTCATCGGACCCGCCCAGCCAATATTGCATGGTCAGGAACCAGGCGCGCAGATCCTGCGCCTTGCCGGGGATGAACTTGAGGATCTTGGGCAGGCGGCGCAAAAGCTTCATCTGCTTTTCGCCGGAATTCGAAGACGGTGACTTGGTCCCGCGCAGCTTCTTCAAAAGCCGCATCGGCCCGGTCGCGGGCTTCATCATGTCGAGGTCGCCCATGCGGGTCAGCTGCACGATTTCGCGCGCGGAAATCACCCCGATCATCGCGTCGCAGTGATCGCGGCGGGCCACCAGGTCTGGCAGGATCGCGGTGATATGTTCCTCGATGAACAACAGGTTGGCGATGATGATATCGCCATGGCGGATCGCAATCCGCGCCTCTTGCAGCGCGGCGGGGTTTTCGGCCCATTCGGCGGCGGCATGAACGCTGACGTTCAGGCCGGGAAATTCGCCGGTCAACCGTTCGGAAACGCGCGCCGCTGGGCCAGCGGCATGGCTGTCCAGCGTGACGATCACGACCCGGTAGCCGGGAATATGATCGCCATCACCGCGCATAATGGGCTTTCGCCTCGTAAAGCGTGTCGACGCTGATTTCAGTCACACCGCGTTCGGCGGCGAATTTCTCGGTGTTGCGCCGTGCCTTGCCACGCACGAAGAAGGGGATCTTTTTCAGCTCTTTCTCGGCATCGGCCAGCCAGACCATGACATCGCTGCCCGTGTCCGACGCGACGCTCTCTTGCTTCTCTGTTTCAGAAATATCCTGGGGGGTCGCCCTCTGTGGCGCCACTGGTTCGGGCCCAGATGACGACGGGTCAGCCCCCCAGCCGCCGCCGTGCGCGGCTGCGCGTGGCCGCCATGGTGGCTGGCACCGGCGTCATCATGAAATTCGAAATCTTCGCGGAACATCGCCAGAAGATGTTCTTCCAGCCCCATGACCAGCGGGTGGATCCAGGTGTCGAAGATCACGTTGGCGCCTTCCCAGCCCATCTGGGGGGAATAGCGGGCCGGGAAATCCTGCACATGCACCGGGGCGGAAATGACCGCACAAGGAATGCCAAGGCGCTTGCCGATATGGCGTTCCATCTGGGTGCCAAGGATCATTTCGGGCGCGGCATCCTCGATCGCCTTTTCGACCTCGAGGTAATCGTCGCTGATCAGCGCCTCGAGCCCGAACGCCTTGGCCAAGGCGCGCACCGGCCGGGCGAATTCGCGGTTGTAGCAGCCAAGGCCCACAACCTCGAACCCCATTTCATCACGCGCGATGCGGGCGGCGGTGATGACATGGGTGGCATCGCCGAACAGGAACACGCGCTTGCCGGTCAGGTAGGTGCTGTCGACCGATTTCGACCACCAGGGCTGACGCAGGCGCGACAGGTCTTTTTTCGGCTCTACACCGCAGATTTGGGCCACCTCAGTGACGAAATCATGGGTGGCGCCGACGCCGATGGGCACGGTTTTCGTGTAGGGAATCCCCAAGACCCGTTCCATGTGGCGCGCGGCGGTTTCCGCATGTTCGGGATACATCAGGATGTTGACATGCGCCGCGCCCAGCCGGGTCAGATCGGCGGGCGTGGCATCGAAGGGGGCCACGACATTGATGCCGATGCCCATGTCATACAGCAGACCCTTGATTTCCTCGATATCGTCGCGGTGCCGAAAGCCCAGCGCCAGCGGGCCGATCAGGTTCGCGGTGATGTGGGGCGTCTTTTCGACCGGGCCTGCAAGCGCCTTGACCAGTTGATAGAACGTCTCGTCGGTGCCGAAATTTTCCTTGCGCTGATAGCTCGGCAATTCCAGCGCGATGACCGGCACGGGAATATCCATGGTTTCGGCAAGGCCACCCGGATCATCCTGGATCAGTTCGGCGGTGCAAGACGCGCCCACGATCAGCGCCTGTGGTTGGAACCGGTCATAGGCATCCTGGCAGGTGCGCTTGAACAGGCCCGCGGTGTCCTCGCCAAGGTCGCGGCCCTCAAAGGTGGTGTAGCTGACCGGCGGGCGATGGCCGCGGCGTTCGATCATGGTGAACAGCAGATCGGCATAGGTGTCGCCCTGCGGCGCGTGCAGCACGTAATGCAGACCCTTCATCGCGGTGGCGACACGCATCGCACCGACATGGGGCGGGCCTTCATATGTCCAGACGGTCAGTTTCATGCGCGCTCTTCCAGCTTCAAAAGCGCGCGGCGGCGGATCGGGCGGCTGAACAGCCCGGCCAGGTCACCGGCCTGATCGTAGAAATGAACCGGCGTGAACACCAGTTCGATGGCCCATTTGGTGGTCAGCCCCTCGGCCTCCAGCGGGTTGGCAAGGCCGAGGCCGCAGACCGTCAGGTCAGGCCGCGCGGCGCGGACGCGGTCAAGCTGCTTGTCGACATCCTGGCCTTCGGAAATGGTGGGGCCTGCCGGGATCAGGTCGAGATCGGGGCCGACAAGACCCTTGTGGATATAGGGCTGGCCGATCTCGATGGCCGCCATGCCGCATTCACGGGTCAGGAAACGCGCCAGCGGAATTTCCAGCTGGCTGTCGGGCATGAAGAACACGGACTTGCCGCGCAGATGCTCGGACGCGTTGGCAATCGCGGTACGGGCGCGGGCGCGCGGCGCGGCGGTCGCGGCCTCGAAGGTCGCGTCATCGACGCCGAATTCATCGGCGATCGCGCGCAGCCACAGCGTTGTGCCTTCTTCCCCAAAGGGAAAGGGCGCGCTGATCATGCGAGCGCCGCGCCGTTCCAGCGCCGCCGCCGTATCCCCCAGGAAGGGTTGCAGGCAGGCAAAGACCGTGTTCGGGCCCACGCCGGGCGCCTCGGCGCTGCGGGGGGCGGGCAAGACCCGGATCGGCCCGATGCCCATCTTGGTCAACAGGGCCACGGCCTGGTCTTCGACAACATCCGGCAGCGCACCGACCAAGAGCAGTTCGCGCGCCGTGGTTGCGGGGAGGATCGGAACCATGGAGGCAAGACAGGCATCTTCGCCTTGGGTAAAGGTGGTCTCGATGCCACTGCCGGAATAGTTCAGCACGCGCACATGGGGCGCATGCAATTGGGTCAGACGTTCCGCCGCGCGGGCAAGATCCAGCTTGATCACCTCGGACGGGCAGGACCCGACGAGGAACAGCTGCTTGATGTCGGGGCGGCGGGACAACAGGCGGCCCACCTCGCGGTCGAGTTCGTCATTGGCATCGGCCAGGCCCGCAAGATCGGTTTCTTCCAGGATCGCCGTGCCGAAACGCGGTTCGGCAAAGATCATCACGCCAGCGGCCGATTGCAGAAGATGCGCACAGGTGCGCGAGCCGACCACGAGGAAAAACGCATCCTGCATCTTGCGATGCAACCAGATGATGCCGGTCAGGCCGCAGAACACCTCGCGCTGGCCACGTTCCTTGAGGATCGGCGCGTCGCGACAGGTGGCGGCGGGGATTGTTGCGGGGCTGTTCATGCGCGCGCTCCCTGGAGCGTGGAGCCTTCAAGCCGCGCCATGCGCAGTTTCCAGATGAACTGTGCGGCGTTGACGACATAGGCGGCGTAAGCGGCCAGCGCGATCCACATCTGGTCGGCATGGGGCCAGCCAGCGATCAGCGCCCAGACATAGGCAAGATGCAGCGCGATCACGAGAAAGCTGAACACGTCTTCCCAAAAGAACGCATGGGCAAAAAGGTATTGGCCGAACACGACCTTTTCCCAGATCGCGCCGGTAACCATGATCGTCAAAAGCACAGCCGTCTTGGCAATGATCGACAGTGTCGCCGCGTCATAGCCCGCGCCGGTGATCATGAATCGCGCGACAAGACCCAGCGAGACGAGAAACACGAGAAATTGCACGGGCGCCAGCACGCCCTGAACCGTGGTCCAGATCGTGGCATCACGCCGGAGCCGTTCCTCGGGCGTGTAAAGTTGTCTTGACGGTCGAGATGTCAGTGTTTCGCCGGGCATGCGAAGTTCGATTCCTTTGAACGTTACACAAAAACTAGCCCTGTCAGGGACAGAGTGTCAATTAAAACTTACACCCTCGTGCCGCAACATGGGCCCGGGTGGGCACTGGTTCCCTTGGCCCCGGACCCTCGATTTCCACTTAAAAATTAGGGAAAAAAAGACATGGGGCCGGATCGGCGCCCCTTGAAATCGATACTATGTCAATTTACTTTGACAGAAGAGCTTGGATGGGCGACACTTATCCAAACCAATTGCTGCCCGACCAACGCGAGACGACAGAATGACGTTGGAGGGGGGCGCAAGCGGTGGCATCACATGAAAGACGATACGCGGACCATTGCGATCGCCCCTCTCGTGATTGAGGGTGCGGAAGTCCAGCGACTGGCACAGCGCGCAATCGCAGTGCTGGCAGCGCACGGCCCTGGCCGCAGTGACGGGCTTGCCAATCGCCTGGAACGGTTGTTCGACGCCTTCGTCTCGTCGGACGAAGATCAGCGTCACGATCTCTTGTTGCGGCTGCGCCAGGATGGCGTGCCGATCGACGATATCATCGACCACATCATCCCCGCCGTTGCGCGGCTGATGGGCGAACGCTGGGCATCTGACCATATCAGTTTCGCCAATGTCACGATCGGCGCCGCCCGGCTTCAGGAAGCGGTGCGCGCGCTGGGCTGGCACGACAAGACGCGCCAGCGCCTGCCAGAGGCCGCGCCGACGATCCTGCTGATCATTCCAAAGGCCGAACATCACACGTTGGGTGCCTTTGTGCTTGCAGATCAGTGGCGTCGCATGGGGTTTCACGTGGACATCGCGATCGATCAGCACCCGAGGGATATCGCGCTTACCTTGCGTAAAGGGCGTTATTCGATGATCGGTATCACGGTGGCCGGGCGCAGATCGCTTGCATCGGCAAGGGAATTGGTGGACATAATTCGCGCTACCGTATCAAGGGTGACACCGGTCTTCATCGGCGGGGCCATCCTTGACCGCAACGTTGATGTTCTTGCGGTAACCGGGGCGGATCATGTTGCGCGTGACGCGGGATCCGCGCTGCGGCTGTGCGGGCTTGTAGGCGCGGGGTGGGAGGCCCCGTCACTTGAAACGACTGGCCACGCCGGTACACGATTTGACCGGCGGTAAGGATATGGATCGTATGAACACGCGTGGATCAGATTTCCTGGCCCAACCGGTGACGCCGGCGATTGCCCCCGAACAGTTCAACGAAATCGTGACCACCGCCGCCGATCTTGCCATCGTTCTTGATACAGGCGGCACGGTCAAATCCGTCATCGTCAACCCGCTGAACCCCACGCTTGGCCGTCTGGACCATTGGAAAGACCGCGATATTCGCGAATTCATGGCCGAGGACAGCCTGTCGAAACTGGAAACCCAGCTTGACGCCTATCGCAAGGGCCAGAAAACCGCCGTTGACGCGATCGAGGTCAATCATTTCGACAACGCGAATTGGGAATTCCCGATCCGCTATACGCTGCACAAAACGGGCAACCCCGACATCATCCTGATGCTGGGCCGCGACCTGCGACCGATTGCGGAACTTCAACACCGGTTGGTCAAGGCGCAGCTCGCGCTGGAAAAAGATTACGAAACCCACCGCGATTACGAAACGCGCTACCGTGTCATCATGGAGGCGTCGCGCGATGCGCTGGTTCTGGTCGATGTCGCATCCGGGCGGATTGTCGATCTGAACGCCACGGCGGCACAGGTTCTTGGTGCCGATGCCGATGCCCTGACGGGCAGCGCCTTTACACAGGAATTCGATGGCCGCCGGCGCGGTGAATTCATCGAAGGTCTGGTGCTGGCCGCCAGCGACGAGGCAAGCGGCCCGGTTGCGGTCAAGACCCGGCGCGGCAAGATCGACGTGGCGATCCACCCGATCGTGTTCCGTGCGGCGGGCGACAAATCGCTGTTGTGCCGGATCGAAACGGAAAAAAGCGCCGAAACCGTTGCGGCCGAACTGTCCGTGCATCTTGCGCAATTGTTCCGCGAAGGACCGGATGCAATCGTCATCACCGATGCCCTGGGCATCATTCGCTCGGTCAATGACTCCTTTCTCAACCTGACCGACGCGGGCAGCGCATCGGACGTGAAGGGGAAATCACTTGGCGATTTCCTGGCGCGGGGCAGTGTCGATCTGAAGGTCTTGACCGACAACGCGACCCGTGCGGGCAAGATGCGCATGTACGCCACCCGGCTGGAAGGCGCATTCGGGTCGCAATTGTCCGTAGAGCTTTCGGCGACGCACCTGAATTCCTCCGGGCTGACCGGCTTCGCCTTCGTGATCCGCGACACCTCGCGGATGGAGGTTGTGCGCGATCCGTCGCCTTCCGTTATCCCCGGCCCCGGCCCGGTATCGGACGATGCGATGCGCAACGTGATGGATCTTGTCGGGTCTGCACCTCTCAAGGATATCGTGGCGGCCACGACCGATGTCGTGGAAAAGATGTGCATCGAAACGGCCGTTGAATTGACCGACAACAACCGGGTTGCGGCGGCGGAAATGCTGGGCCTGTCGCGCCAGTCGCTGTACGTGAAGCTTCGCAAATACGGTCTTTTGAACAAGAACGACCGCAGCGGCGGCTGATCCTTTCCAAGATTTTCGACCCTGACACAGGGCCCCGGATGGGGCGCTTGTGCTGTTGCGTAAGCCTGTGTTTACACTTGCCGACTCGTGAACTGTCAGGCTATGTTTACACCTATGAGTGTAACGACCGACCTCGCCCCGCAGACATCCGCACGATCAACGCCCGAAGCGCGGGCGGTTCTGACCCTGTTGAAACCGATCACCTGGTTCCCGCCGATGTGGGCCTATGTCTGTGGTGCGGTATCCGCCGGGGTGGCCCCATCGGGGCATTGGTTTGCCGTGATCCTGGGCGTGATCCTGGCCGGGCCCATCGTCTGCGGCATGAGCCAGGCGGCAAATGATTGGTGCGACCGCCATGTCGACGCCATCAACGAACCGCATCGCCCGATCCCCTCGGGGCGCATTCCGGGCCGTTGGGGGTTGTGGATCGCCATCATCATGTCGGCGGCGGCGGCGCTGATCGGCCTGGCGCTTGGCCCCTGGGGCTTTGGCGCCACCCTTGTGGCCATCGCGGCCGCCTGGGCCTATTCGGCCGAACCCGTGCGGCTGAAGCGATCAGGCTGGTGGGGGCCGGGGTTGGTGGGGCTGTCCTATGAAACCCTTCCTTGGTTCACCGGCGCGGCTGTTCTGGCCGCGGGCGCACCTTCCTGGCCGGTGATCATCGTCGCAGTCCTCTACGGCATCGGCGCGCATGGCATCATGACACTGAATGATTTCAAGGCGCTGGAAGGCGACCGGCAGATGGGCGTCAATTCCCTGCCCGTCACGCTTGGCCCCGACCGCGCGGCCAGACTGGCCTGCGTGGTGATGGCGGTGCCGCAGGTGATCGTCTTCGTGCTGTTGTTCGCGGTCTGGGATCGCCCGGTTCACGGGCTGGCCATCGCCGTGTCGCTGATCGCCCAAGGCTACGCGATGCAGGTCTTGCTGCGCGATCCAAAGGGACGCGCGCCCTGGTACAACGGTGTCGGCGTGACGCTTTACGTGTCGGGCATGATGGTCACCGCCTTTGCGGTGCGGTCGTTGGAGACCTGGCCATGACGCTATCGTGGCTTCAGATCATCCGGCTTGGGTTCGTGCAGATGGCGCTTGGCGCGATCGTGGTGCTGACCACCTCGACGCTGAACCGGTTGATGGTCGTGGAACTGGCGCTGCCCGCCGTGTTGCCCGGTGCGCTGGTCGCGCTGCATTACGGCATTCAGATCACGCGCCCGCAATGGGGCTACAGATCCGACACCGGTTGCAAACGCACCCGCTGGATCATCGGCGGCATGGCCATTCTGGCGCTTGGCGGGCTTACGGCAGCTTACGGCGTTGTCGTGATGGAAACGCAGGCGAGCTTGGGGCTGATCATCTCGATCCTGGCTTACGCGGCCATCGGCGTGGGCGTCGGGGCATCGGGCACATCGCTTTTGGCGCTGTTGGCGACATCGACCGCGCCGCGCCGCAGGCCAGCGGCCGCAACGATCACATGGCTGATGATGATCTTCGGCATCGCCGTCACGGCGGGTGTATCGGGGCAATTTCTTGATCCCTACACGCCGCTGCGCCTGATGGAGGTCGTGGGCGTCGTGACGCTTGGGGCCTTCGCCCTGACCTGCCTGGCCGTGCGCGGCATCGAGGCCCGCGTGACCGCGCAACCGGAAACCGAAAGCGCCCCGTTCTGGGATGGCCTGCGCGAGATTTGGGCCGAACCCAAGGCGCGGATGTTCACCTTGTTCGTCTTTCTCAGCATGACCGCCTATTTCATGCAGGAACTGATCCTGGAACCCTATTCGGGGTTGGTGTTCAATTTCACCCCCGGCCAATCCACCACGCTGTCGGGCGCGCAGAATGGCGGCGTGTTCCTTGGCATGATCGTGGTCGGTATCGCGGGCACGGCGCTGCGGCTGTTTGCACTCAAGACCTGGGTGGTGCTGGGCTGCATCGGGTCGGCGGCGTCGCTGATCTGGGTAAGCGCCCTTGGCCAGGTTGGACCGGATGCGCCGCTTGTGCCCGCTGTTGTCACCCTGGGCTTTTTCAACGGCATGTTCGCCGTCGCCGCCATCGGCAGCATGATGGCCCTGGCCGGCGAAGGCCGCGATGCCCGCGAAGGCACGCGCATGGGCCTATGGGGCGCGGCACAGGCGATTGCCGCGGGCTTTGGCGGGCTTGCGGGGGCAGGCCTTGCCGACCTGGCCCGGCTTGTCACCGATGATGCCACCGCCTTTGGGGCGGTTTTCACGTTCGAAGCGCTGCTTTACCTGGCTGCCGCCGTCATGGCGCTGCGGGTGATGGAGGGCAAAACATCCATGTCGCCGCAGACCGGCGCGCCTGTTCCGGGGGAATGACCATGAAATACGATGTTGTCGTCGTGGGCGGTGGCCCATCGGGTGCCACCGCCGCCGAAGATCTGGCGCGCGCGGGCCATAGCGTGGCGCTGCTTGATCGGGCGGGCCGGATCAAGCCTTGCGGCGGTGCGATCCCGCCGCGCCTGATCCGCGATTTCGACATTCCCGACGATCAGATCGTGGCCAAGATCACCACCGCCCGGATGATTTCACCCACCGGTCGGCGCGTCGACATCCCGATTGAAAACGGCTTTGTCGGCATGGTCGACCGCGAACATTTCGACGAATTCCTGCGGGTGCGCGCGGCATCCGCAGGGGCCGAACGTGTGACCGGCACCTATACCAAGATCACCCGCGACGCGGATGGCACCCATGTTCACTATCGTGACAAGGACAGCGGCGAGGATCGCCGCCTGACAACCAGCATGGTGATCGGTGCCGATGGCGCCAGGTCCAACGTGGCCCGCACGGAAATCAAGGGCGGCGACAAGATCCCCTATGTGATTGCCTACCATGAAATCGTCGAGGCCCCGGGCCCGCGCGGCGATTACCACCCAGACCGCTGCGACGTGATCTATGATGGCCGCATCAGCCCCGATTTCTACGGCTGGGTTTTCCCGCATGGCAAATCCGCCAGCATCGGCATGGGCAGTTTCCTGCGCGAGGTCGATCTGAAGAAGGCCACCGCCGACCTGCGCGAAGCGTCCGGGCTGACCGATTGCAAGACCATCCGCCGCGAGGGCGCGCCGATCCCGCTCAAGCCATTGGATGAATGGGACAATGGCCGCGACGTGGTGCTGGCGGGCGATGCCGCGGGCGTCGTCGCGCCCTCGAGCGGTGAAGGCATCTATTACGCCATGGTCGGGGGCCGGGTGGCCGCGATAGCGGCGGCCACCAAGCTACAGACCGGGATGATCAAAGATCTGAAGCTTGCCCGCAAACTGTTCATGCGCGACCATAAATCCGTGTTCAAGGTTCTCGGCGCGATGCAGAACGCCTATTACAAATCCGATGAACGGCGCGAACGGTTCGTGTCGCTGTGCCACGATATCGATGTTCAGCGCCTGACCTTCGAAGCCTATATGAACAAGGAACTGGTAAAGGCCCGGCCCCTTGCCCATATCAAGATCGGCATCAAGAACTTGGCCCATCTGACCGGATTGGTTCCCGTGACGCACGTATGACCGACATGATCCCGGCCTGGGTGAACGGCACATTGACCCCCGTCGAAAAGCTCGAGGCGCATGTCAAAGGCCTGCGCCACAAGGCGATTTCGGTGTTCCTGATGCGCGGCGACAAGGTGTTGCTGCAACGCCGGGCCTTGGGCAAATACCACACGCCGGGCCTGTGGGCGAACACCTGTTGCACCCACCCCCATTGGGGCGAGGCCGCGATGGATTGCGCCACACGGCGCCTGGACCAGGAACTGGGCCTGGACGGTGTGACGCTGACCTTTCGCGATACGGTGGAATACCGGGCCGATGTGGGTAGCGGGCTGATCGAGCACGAGGTGGTCGATATCTTTGTCGGTGACCTGCCCGAAGGACGCGAAGCGCGCCCAAACCCCGACGAGGTGATGGATACGATCTGGCAGCCCCTGCCCGAGGTCATGCGCGCCGTGGTGGAAACGCCCCATGTTTTCACACCATGGTTGCAGATCTACCTGCGCGACCATGCAAGCGTGATCTTTCACGACGCGTGACAGACCGATTTTGGCTGGCCGCCACCGACACGGGCCCTAAACTCCTCCGGACATGGGTCGAAGAGGAGATTTCGCATGCGGCATGTGTTTGGATTGGTGCTGTGCCTGTGCCTGTCGGCGCCTGCCGCACAGGCCCAGAACCTGATCTCGCAATATTACGCGATGATCGGGCCCGGCGATTTCTTCAACAGCTCGGGCGCGCGCTTGGGCGATTTCGGGGCGATCCTGCAACAGGATCGCGCCAATCTGCACCGGTTCGGCAGACCCGATGCCCAGGATGGATGGGATCCCGTGTTTGCAGATGCCGGCAACCGGTCGCTTATCCCGCAGATCTGGCGCATCGCACCCGGCTTTGAATTCATCCCGGGTTGGGTGATGTCGGGCCAGCCGCGGTTCCTGTTGGTACAGGTCTATGGCTATGGCACGACACCACAGGTCATGGTGATTTCCGACGGCGCCGGCTGATCGCTAGGCGCGGGCCTTCCCGGTCAGGGACGCCACCCCCAAGGCATCGAGTGCGGCAGCCGCGATATGGCCCGCCGTCAATCCTGCATCGTCATACATGTCGGCGGGGCTGGCCTGATCGATGAACCGGTCCGGCAAATGCAGCGTGCGGATGGCGACACCGCGATCCAGCTGGCCGGTGGCCGCCAGATGGTGCAACACGATCGCGCCAAAACCCAGCATCGCGCCCTGTTCCACCGTGATGAGCGCCGAATGCCCTGCCGCGAGCCGATCGACCAGGGCGGTATCCAGCGGCTTGGCGAAACGCGCATCCGCGATGGTCACGCTCAACCCCCGCGCCTCCAGTGCACGGGCGGCATCGGTTGCCTCGGCCAGATGCGCGCCGAAGGACAGGATCGCGATATCGCGGCCTTGCTGGATGATGCGGCCCTTGCCGATCTCCAACACCTCGCCCTGTTCGGGCATTGGCACGCCCGTGCCTTCGCCGCGCGGATAGCGCAGCGCGATCGGCCCGCTGTCATGGGCGGCGGCGGTGGCCATCATATGCACCATCTCGGCCTCGTCGGCGCAGGCCATGACGGTCATGTTGGGCAGCGCCGCAAGAAACCCGATGTCAAAGGCACCGGCATGCGTCGGCCCATCGGCCCCCACCAGGCCCGCGCGGTCGATCATGAAGCGCACGGGAAGGTTTTGCAGCGCCACGTCATGCACGACCTGATCATAGCCGCGCTGCAGAAAGCTGGAATAGATCGCGCAGAAGGGGCGCATGCCGCCCGCCGCCATCCCGGCGGCAAAGGTCACGGCGTGCTGCTCGGCGATCCCCACGTCGAACACCCGGCCCGGCATCGCCTTTTGCAGGATGTTGAGACCTGTACCGCCGGGCATGGCGGCGGTGATACCGACGATGCGGCTATCGCCCTCGGCATGGCGCTTGAGGCAGTCGCCAAAAACGGTGGTATAGGCGGGCGCATTGGGTGTGGATTTCTTCTGCACCCCGGTGGCGACATCGAACTTGTTCACACCATGATAGCAATCATCCGACCGCTCGGCCGGGGCATAGCCCTTGCCCTTGACGGTGACGGCATGGATCAGAACCGGGCCGGTGGCGCGCGCCTTGGCGGATCGCAGCACGTTGAGCAACTGGCCCATGTCATGCCCATCGACGGGGCCGATATAGGTAAAACCCAGATGTTCGAACAGCGTCGCGGATTTCGGGTGGCCCGTGACCAGTTCACGGGCGCGTTCGGCCCCCTGGCGCAAGGGTTCGGGCAGATGCGCCGCGACGCCATCGGCGATATCGCGCAACGCGGCCAAGGGCGAATTCTTGGACAGGCCCGCCAGATAGCTCGACATGGCGCCGGTGGGCGGCGCGATGGACATGTCATTGTCGTTCAGGATCACGAACAGACGCCGCCCGATATGGCCCGCGTTGTTCAGCGCCTCGTAGGCCATGCCGGCGGAAATCGAGCCATCGCCGATCACGGCAATCGCATCGCCGGTCGCCTGCCCCATTTCGCGCGCCATGGCAAAGCCGAGAGCCGCGGAAATACTTGTAGAAGAATGTGCCGCGCCAAACGGATCGTACTCGGATTCAGCGCGCTTGGTGAAGCCCGACAGCCCGTCTTTCTGGCGCAAGGTCCGGATGCGGTCGCGCCGCCCGGTGACGATCTTGTGCGGGTAGCATTGATGGCCCACATCCCAGACCAGCTTGTCATAGGGCGTGTTGAACACGGCATGGATCGCCACGGTCAATTCGACAACGCCAAGCGACGATCCCAGATGGCCGCCGGTTTGCGACACGGCGGAAATCGTTTCGGCCCGCAGGTCATCGGCGCATTGCTTCAGCTCGTCGTCGGACAGGCGGCGCAGGTCGGCCGGATAGGTCACGCGGTCAAGAACGGGGGTGTGGGGTCTGTCGGTCATTTTGCGCTGGCCCTCCCGAACCGGCTGGAAAGACGAAAAAACCGCAGGCAGGGTCTGAACCTGCCCGCGGCCGGAGGAACCTCACGAAGGGACGCGAGGGTCTGTCTGGAAGGGGGACGACATGGGCCGCCCCCGATCCATTTGGCTATGGGCCGTGGCCCGCATCGCCCTTACTCGAAGGCCGAATAATCGGGCAGGTCATCCAGAACGGCCAATTCGGGCCAGTTGCGGATCACGTTCAACCCGTTGAGCGGCTGCTGTTCGCCCTGGTGGCAGGTGCGGCAGGCCAGTTTCGGCACATCCGCATAGACCGGGCCAAGCCGTTCGGCGGGCAACACATCCTGCAGCGGCAGGATGTATTGTTCCAGCTGTTCCTGAACCATGATGATGCCAAGACCGGCCGTGGCCCATTGTGGGGTCACCTGGCCCGGATCGTAGAAGGCGCGGCTGTTGTGACAGAACACACAGTTCACCCCCAAGGAATTGGCGAAATAGTTCATGAAGGCATAAGTCCGTTCGGTCTGCTGGATCAGCGGATCGCCCGGTTGTTGCTGCACGCGGCTTTCCAGGTCATGCACCGCGATCTGGGCATATTGACCATCGGCATCCGCCAACAGGTAGGTTTCCAGGTAATCCGACGGCAACGAGGTGAAATTGCTCACCATCGTCACGCGGTTCTGGTTGGCCGACCATCCTGCCACGTTCGAATTGACCGGGCTGACGCGGAACCAGACATTGTTCGGCACCGGCTGTCCGCGGTGGCAAGTGTAACAGGTCACACCCACCTCTGCGTTGGCCTGAACATGGGCCGCCCAGTTCTGGTTGATGTTCTGGGTCATCTCGATCATCGAGTAAGCCACCTAGTGTCTGGTAGCTGTCATTGCCCGGTTCAAGCAGATCGGGAATGCCGGTCCAGTCCCGCATCGCGGTCACGAGGCGATCGTAGTTTTCCGGTGTCAGGTTGGCCAGCGTGGGTGGAACCCCTTCGGCTTCGCCCATCACCGCCGCGCCTTCGGCGGGCACGATCGGTTCGGATGTGAAGAACCCTTCGACATCGGGATAAACGGCCAGATCCGATACGAATTCCGACACGTGCATCCCGGTGCCGCGCGGCCCCGTTTGCATCTGGTCCGTGGGGAAGGGTTGCCCCCAGGCCACGATCATCGCTGCAACAAAGATCGCCGATCCCACCGTCCCGACCGCGATGGCCGGGCCAAAGATATTGGTCGGGTTGTCCTTGTTCCAATTGTCAAACCACTTGGGAAACATGGCTCAGTTACCTCCCGACGCGATGCCGCCGAAATCACCGTAGGTGCCGTAGGCCTCATAGCCGTATGCGCCAAGGTATTCAGGGGCGAAGTTGTGTTCGATGGCCCAGATGAACCAATTGTCCACGACAGTGCCGGTCAGCAAGATACCGATCCCGCCGGTGATTGGGGTCAGAACCGCGAACCACCAGGCCCAGCGGTGAATGCCTTCCATCGTGGCGTTGAAACCCATGGTCCAGCGCCAGAACAGACCAGCCCGTTCGGATGCCGTGCCACGGTCGTAGATCTGTTCCAGTTCCCGGTCGCCGCCATAGCGCGACACGGCCAGGATGGTCGCACCATGCATCGCGAACAACAGGACGGACCCGTAAAGGAACACGATCGAAAGCGCGTGGAACGGGTTGTAGTACAGGTTCCCGTAGCGGATCGAAAACGCCGTGGTCCAATCAAGGTGCGGGAAGATGCCGTAAGGCACTGCCTCGCTCCAGGATCCCATCAGGATGGGGCGGAACAGGCCCAGCACCAGGAACAGCCAGATCGCCGCCAGAAAGGCCCAGGCGATATGCTTGCCCATCTTGTGCTGTGCCGCCAACAGGTAGGTGCGAACCCACCACATCATCACCGAGATCAGCAGGAAGAAGCTGGAAATGATGTACCAGCCGCCATCGTTGAGCGGCGGCATCGACAGCCCATGTTCCGGCCCCGGCGGTTCCAGCGCCAGCCAGAACAATTGCCGCACGAATTCGGGGATCGACCACCCGACCTGTGACAGCATGTTCAGGCCGACGATGTTGAACCAGAGCGTCCCGGTCGCAAGGCTGATCAGGCCGGCCCAGCCAAGGTAGATCGGGCCGATCTGCGCATTGCCCAGCCAGCCGGCAAGGTTGGAAAACGTCGCCGTCTTCGTCCGCTCGCCGCCCTGGATGTTGTCTTCCATGGCCATGCCCATTTCGGGTTCGCCACGCACCTGCACCTGAGTGAAGATGTTTTGATATTCGAAGTAGGCCATCAATTGGTCCCCCCGACGACTGCCGGTGCGTTCGCGCCGTATGTCTCTAGATAGGTGGAGGAATGCACGGGGCCGGGATCGGGCCAGATCGGCAGTTCAAGCCACCAGTTCCACCATTCGGGCCAGCCGGATGTCCAGACCGGGCCGGAAATGATGATGCAGACCGCACTCCAGAACCCGGCGTTCAGCGCCAGCAACAGGCCGACACGGTGGATGCCCAAGGTGCCGATCGAATAGCCGATGAAATCACGAAAGAAGGTGTCTTCGTGATCGGGTGTCTTGGCCTCTTCGCCCTTTTCGGGGTTGGCCGCCGACAGGATAAGGCCACCATGCAGCGCCAGCGCAAAGGTCGTCGCAAAGAAGAACGAGACCGCGATCATATGTGCAGGGTTGTAATGGAAATGCAGGTAGGCGTAGCCGACGTTCGACACCCAGTCGAGGTGGCTGAAGATGCCATAGGGAAAGGCGTGACCCCAGGCGCCCATCAACAGCGGGCGGAACACCACCAGCGTCACATAGGCGAAAATGGCAAAGGCAAAGGCAAAGGGCACATGATAGCCCATGCCCAGCTTGCGGCTGATTTCGACCTCGCGCAGCGCCCAGGACACGAAGGCCCCGATCGCGCAGAAGGTGATGATCTGCCACAGGCCGCCTTCCATAAGCGGCGCAAACCCAAGCCCATAGCTCAGGTCAGGGGGCGCGATGTTGATCGTCCAGGGGTTGAAGTTGCCATCCATGGCAGCTCCCCAGAAGATCATGATCGTGCCCAACATAGCGAAAAACGCTGTCGTCACCCCGAAGAAGCCCACGTAGAAGGGCCCCACCCAGAAATCGAACAGATCGCCGCCAATCAGCGTCCCTCCGCGGACGCGATATTTTTTTTCGAAGCTTAGCAAAGCCATGCGTCTGTCTCCGCGTTCGGCGGCGTCAACGGGCAGTGCCGGTCAGCCGTCAGTCAATTAAATCGGATCGCTGCGGGCGACAGCTCTGTGCACCGCCCGCAGCAAGACTGTTCCGCGCCGGTCGGGCGCGGGTGCAGGTCAGCCGCCGAAGCCGGCGGTTGCTGCTGCGGACTCGAACCAGTTCAGGCCCGACGACAGAACCACCAGGTGGATCATCGCCGCGAGAAGGAACAGGAACACACCCTGTGCCACGAACACGCGGCGGGGGTCGAAAATGAGCCAGATCTTGTAGAATTTAGCCATGATTTAGCTCCTTCTCAGAACCAGGGTGCCCAGATGTACGTGGCAAGGTGAGCAACAAGGGCGACGGCCGAAAACAGCCAGAGCCCGCTCATGTATACCGCGTGCAGCTCTTGAGCCTGCTCGTCAGTAAGACCTGTGAAAGACAGGTCGGAATTATCAGCCATTTAACTTTCCTCCGGAACGTTAGACCGATGCCGCGAACCCCGCGGCCGGGCCCCGACAAGGCCTCATTGCCCTGTCGGCAATTCACCCCACCCCGATCGCTCGGACTGCGGCAAATGTAGTATCGGCTCCGGTCGTCACGCCGAGTGTCTTGCGTCGGTCCGATGCCCACCTGTGGTCTGACGACAGGTTTGGACGGGCGATCGGGTCCGGTGTGTCAGGCCGAAAAGATCATCGGTGTGATGATCCGCGCCTGGCTCCAGGCGCGCTTGATCGGTCCTTTTTCCGTCATCCCACCCTGGCGGATTGCGGCCAGCGCCCATGTGATGGTCGCCAGCGGCAAGGTCGCCAGGAAGATGATGCCGAAATAGATCATGAACTCGGTCTTGGGCTGTTTGTGCCGCGCGACCGGGTGGTCGGAGGTGAAGTCCGTCATCTTTCCTCTCCCTCGTTGAAATCAAATCCCGTGGGGGCGAGGGCCCGCACGGTATCTTTCACAACCCGTTCCGCCCCACCGGCGAGCGCGGCCTTTTCGGCGGCGTCCCTCAGCGATTTGGCGGCGGAAATACGGGTCAATATCGGGTGTTCCGCAACGATCCGGTCCAGCAACGCCTGCGCATCCGCATCCCAGGGGAAATCGCGGCGCAGCGTGGTGGGGGTGGCATCGGTGGCGTCCATCTCGCTGCCAAGCGGCAGGATGTGGAACAGCGCATCGAACAGGCCGTTGCACACTTCCTGGATCATGTAGGTGGCGCCGGCATAGCCCATGAAGGGCGTGCCGGTGGCGCGCCGGATCGCGGCGCCCGGGAAACTGGCCGGCATGAACACGGGCTTTGGCCCATGCCCACCGGCCATTTCGGCCAGGTACATCTTTTCGTTGATCGACCCCATCAGGACCAGGGGCCGCTTTTGGTGGATCATCGCGCGGACTTCGTCATTGTTGGTCTTGCGACCGGCAATCCGCGCCACCGCAAAGGCGCAAGGCAGGCCCATGTCGGTTTCCAGGAACTGCCGCACGCCGCGCGCATAGGTTTCATTCGCCACGATGCCGAAACTGGCGGTGGCAAAGAAATCCTGCGTGACCGACCGCCACAGATCCCAGACAGGTTTGATCGTCGAATGCTTTTCACGCTCGATGAACGGCTCGGGGTCAAGCCCGGTCAATTCGCCCAGCTTGCGCAGGAATTTCGTGGTGCTGTCCACGCCGATCGGCGCTTGCAGGTAGGGCTTGCCCAGAACCTCGCACAGGCCGCGGCCAAATTCGCGGTACATGCAGATGTTCACATCCGCATTCACCAGGTTGCGCATTTCGGCCACATGGCTGCCCAGCGGCATGACCATGTTCACCTCGGCCCCGATACCTTGGACAAGGCGGCGGATTTCATGCAGGTCCGACGGCATGTTGAAGGTGCCATACATCGGCCCAAGGATGTTGACGCGCGGCGCCGCACCCTCTTCGCGCTTTTTCTCGGGCGGCATGCGCCCCTTGGTCATCCCGAACTCGGTAAAGATCCAGGTCATCGCGCGATCGGCGCTTTCCCATTGATCCTCGTCGATGGTGCGCGGCAAAAACCGTTGGATATTGGTGCCTTGCGGCGTCACGCCGCCGCCGATCATCTCGGAAATGGACCCGGTGACAACCACCGAGGGAAGCGCGGGATCAAGCGCTTCCCAGGCGCGCTTCATCGCGCCTTCGGTGCCATCGCGGCCCAGCTCTTCTTCGCCAAGGCCGGTCACGACAATCGGCAATTCATGCGGCGGCAAACCGTCGGTGTAATGCAACACCGACGTCACCGGCAGGTTTTCACAGCCCACCGGCCCGTCGATGATGACCTGAAGCCCCTTCACCGCCGTAAAGGCATAGACCGACCCCCAGTACCCACCGGCGCGATCATGATCCTGGATCAGCATCAGATCATCTCCTCGGCCTTGGCCGCGCGGGCCAACTTGTCGAGCTTCTTCTGATGCGCGGCGCGGAAATCGGGGCGCAGGTTGGGCGACCCTTCCCAGATGCCGGCGGTATCGCCTTCGCCGACACCGGCAAAGAAATCGCGCATGTGATCCATGCGGTCCTTGTTGGCCATGGCGGCATTCACCACCTGGCCAAGCGATCCGGCACCGGCCGGGCCCATCAAGGGGCGCGCCGAAATCAGGTTGGTGAAGTAGAGCGACGGAATGCCCATTTCCTTGCCCTTTTGCACCACGGGCGTGGTGCCGATGGCCAGGTCGGGACGGATCGCTTCCATCGCGGCACAGTCATCTTCAAGGCTGGCGCGGAACTTGATCTTGACGCCCTTGGCCTCAAGCCAGGCAACATCGGGCGCGGACCACTTGGTTTTCGGGCAGGCCGTGCCGACGTAAGGAACCTCGGCGCCGCTTTCGATCAACAGGCGCGCGACCAGCAATTCCGACCCTTCATAGCCCGACAAGGTGATCGTGCCCTTGATCGGGTTTGCCGCCAGCCCGGCCTTGATCGCGGGCAGGAAGGCGTTCTTTGCCGCCGCCAGCTTGTCCTCGGCCACGCCATAGGCATCGGCGATGGCGTCCAGCCAGGCGGCGGTGCCATCCAGACCCACCGGGGCAGAGCCCACGATGGTACGGCCCGGCCGCCTCGAACTCGCGGATCGCAGCGGTGTAGAACGGGTGGATTGCAGCAACGACTTTGCTGTCGAGCGCGGAATAGAGCTCGCGCCACTCACGGCAGGGAACGACCGGACCTGCCGCCAGACCGAGTGGCGCGAGCATCCCTCCGATACCCAGAGGGTCCGCAGGGAACATTTCGCCCAACAGGGTCACTGTCGGACGGTCGGATTTGCCCGAAACGGGGGCCTGGACGGGGCCAGCCTCCACTTCCTTGCGGGCGTAATTGAGCATCGCACCAGCCAGCACATCCTTGGCTTCGGCGTGGGTGGGAATGCCGAAACCCGGCACATCGATGCCGACGATCCGCACCCCGTTGATTTCATCCGGCAACAGGCGCAGCGGCACGCCGGACGCGGTGGGCACGCACAGGTTGGTGACGACGATCGCGTCGTACCGATCCGGGTCGGCCATGTCGTGGACCGCTTCGCGGATATCTTCGAACAGCTTGCCGGTGACCAGCGTTTCGGAATTGAACGGCACATAGCCGACCGACCGGCGCGCACCGTAGAAATGCGACACGAAGGTCAGGCCGTAGACGCAACAGGCCGATCCCGACAACACCGTCGCCGTGCGGCGCATCCGCAGGCCCACGCGCAGCGAGCCAAAGGCGGGGCACATGCGATTGCGGCTTGTCATGCGGACCTTGCGGGTAATCCTTGGCATATTGATCAAGGATGTCGGACTTGCCCGCCATGCGGGCCGCCTTTTCCATTTCCGACGCGCCGGCGTGACAGCCCATGCCGTCACCGCCTTGCGGCGGGGTGGCCGATGCCTGTCCAACAGGATCGACACGCGCTTCGCCGCGGATCACCTCCACCTCGGCGCTGTCGTCGTATCTGATTTCCTCGGTCATCCGCTCATGCCTCGTCGTAGATGACTTCGAGGGACGGGCGAATTTCCGCGTTCTTGCCGCGCATATCCACATCGGTGGCGGGCTCCAGCGTGATGCCGGCCCCGGTTTCCGATCCGTCGAACAATTCGAGCAGCTGGTCTTGCGACAGCGCGACAGGCTTCATCGGCGGCGCGACGGCCACATTGTCACCAAGCGCCGCGAACAGCGAACCCCATTCGCTTTCAGCCGTGCCGACGATCTGGTAGTTCGCGGATTTCTTGCGCAAATCGTCATTCTGCGGGATCGCGGCAAGGATCGGGATACCGACCGCTTCGGCGAAGGCTTGCGCCTCGCCCGATCCGTCATCCTTGTTGATGACCAGACCCGCAACACCGACATTGCCGCCCAGCTTGCGGAAATATTCGACCGCGGAACAGACGTTATTGGCCACGTAAAGCGACTGAAGGTCGTTCGAGGCAACCAGGATCACCTTTTGCGCCATGTCGCGCGCGATCGGCAGACCGAACCCGCCGCAAACCACGTCGCCCAGGAAATCGAGCAGGACATAGTCGAAATCCCAATCGTGGAAGCCCAGCTTTTCGAGCAGCTCAAACCCGTGGATGATGCCGCGTCCGCCACAGCCGCGCCCAACCTCGGGCCCGCCCAGTTCCATGGCGAACACACCGCCACGCTTGAAGCAGACATCCCCGATCTTCACTTCTTCGCCCGCAAGTTTCTTCTGGGTCGAGGTTTCGATGATCGTGGGGCAAGCCTTGCCGCCGAACAAAAGGCTGGTGGTGTCGGATTTCGGATCGCACCCGATCAAGAGCACGCGCTTGCCCTGTTCGGCCATCATGTGGCTGAGATTGGCCAGCGTGAAGGATTTGCCGATGCCACCCTTGCCGTAAATCGCGATGATCTGGGTTTTCTTGGTCGGCTCGCCCTGGGGCACTTCCAGCGTGGGCTCGTTGGCCTCTTCGCGGAGCTTGGCGTCGTAATCACGCAGATTCGGAATATCGAGGCTCATGCGGCATTCTCCCAGTTCAAGATCATCTTCAGGCAAGCCGGGTCTTCGAACGCGGTCTGATACGCGGTCTTGGCCTGGTCAGAAGACAGGGTGTGCGTGATCAACCCACCAAGGCTCAACGCCCCATGGTCGATCAGGTCACGAGTGGCGATCAGGTCTTCGCGCGTCCATTCTGCGGCGATCCGGAACCGGGCTTCGCGCAGAAAGGCGGGCGGGAAGGAGAATTGCAAAGGCTCGGGGTAGAACCCGGCCAGCACGATTTCACCGCCCTTGGCAAGGCGGCCAACCATCGTGTCCAGCAAGGATGACACGCCCGAGGCATCGTAGATGCAGCCATAATCGCGGCGTGCATCATCATCGGGGTGGATGACATCATAGCCCGCCCCGCCGGATTGGCGGTCTGGGTCGATTTCCCAAACGGTCGGGGGCTTGCCGCCAGCGGCAATGGTCAGCCGCGCGAGAAGGCGGCCGAAAACCCCGTGGCCGATGATCAGCTCGGGCAGCTTGGTGTTCATGCCGGCCAGCGCATGGCGCGCGGTCGCGGCCAGCGCCAGAAGCGCACCCTCGGCCCCCAATCCGGCATCGATCTTGACCACGCGATCTGCGCCCGTCACCAGGCGGCGCGCGGCGCCCCCGAACAGGCCCTTGACCTCGCCGTAGCAATTCGCGCCAGGGACAAAAACGATATCACCGGGCTTGAACCCGGTGCCGATGCCTGCGTCCACCACTTCGCCCGCGGCTTCGTATCCGGGGATCAACGGGTAACCCATGCCCGGAAACGGCGGCATCTCGCCGGACCAGAACAATTTCTCGGTGCCGGTGGAAATGCCCGAATGCCGAACCTCGACCACCAGATCGCCCGCCCCCGGATCATTCAGCGCCACATCCCCCAATTCGAGGGTTCTGGGGCCTTGCAGAATGACGGCGGCGGTTCTCAAGGTCAGCTATCCCGATGGCACAAAGGGTGGTTTGTGGAAGAATCCCACGACTGCGGCATTCTGACTGTCAGTTTAACCTGACACTATAATATGTCAATCTCAATAGACATACCTGTCCGACTTTCTTTACACCTTCCGCGCTTCGACCACGGATGTGATGAAACGGGCGGGCGGTGGGCCTGGCCTTGATCCCGGCGAAACCGGCAATGGCCAGATGCTGTGAAATCTCTTGCGCGCTGCGGGCGCGACCGGTGCCCATCGCCATGCAATACAGGCCGAAATAGGCATCGCCGGCGCGATCGGGGCGGGCACCGCCCGACATGGGTTCGCTGACAATGATGCGCCCGCCACTGGGCAAGGCAGCATAGGCCTTGGCCAAAAGCGCGGTCACGGTGTCATCGGAATGGTCATACAGAACCCGGATCAGGCTGATCGCATCGGGCCCTTGCGGCAAGGCATCGGTGCGGAAACTGCCGCCCGTGATGCTGCTGCGGTCGCTTAGCCCCGCCTGTGCGAACCGCGCGGGTTGCGGGGTCGATGACCACGCGGCAGGTCGAACAGGTGGAGGTTCAGCATCGGGATAGTCCGCGCCGACCGCCGACAGAAATGCGCCGGTTCCGCCCCCGATATCCAGAAGCGTGTCGATACCCTTCAGATCCAGAACCGCCAGCGCTTCCTCGGCCACGAGGGTTTGGCTTTGCGCCATCAAGCTCGGAATAGGTGGCGGCTGTGTCCGGCGTCGATATGGCCGACCAGCGCCAAAGACATAGGGCCAGAACGCCGCCAGCTCGGTCGCGGGCGCATCCCGGAAGAACGCGACCGGATCGGCCATGTCGCGGTAAAGCACGTCATGGTGACGGATCATCTGCGCCAACCCCGGAATACCGGGCAGCGCCGCGCCCAGGCGGCCCAGCGCATAACGCCCGTCGCGCTGCCGCTGCATCAGGCCCAAGGCAGCGGCCGCCTGGCACAGAACGCGCATCCGGTCGGGGTTGACGCCGGTGCGCAGCGCCAGCCCTTCGACTGCGCGGCTGGCTGCGCCGACAGGTGATCGGCCAGATCAAGCTGCACGAAAGCCATGAGAACCTGGCTGTGCAAGAACCCGGCAACCAGGTCGAACAGCGCCTCGCCATCCTTGCGCGCAAGCCGGGCGGCAACGGGTGTGCGCGCGGCCCAAGATTGGAACCGGCGCGACCGCAGCAGACCCGTTTTCCATGCATACAGCCGGTCCCGCAAGGCGCGGGCGGTCAGGGTCGGTCTGGTCGGCCACAGCCATGGATCACGCGCTGATGATGCGCGGGAAGAACTGGGGTCAGGCGCTCGGCGGTCTTGCGCACCATCTCGCAAAGCATCGCCTCGCCCGGGCAGGACGGGATCGAGGAAATCGCACCCGAGAGGATATCTTCGAGCCGCCGGATCGCGCCGCGCACGCCCAGTTCAGACACCGCGTTGGGACGGCCGTTGATCTCATCTTGATGGGCGGGCTTGCCCAGCGTCGCCTCGTCATAAAGCGCGTCGCGCAGATCGTCGGCGACCTGAAAGGCTTCGCCGATGCGCGCGCCCAGTTCGGTCCAAGCATCCGGTTCCTGACCGGCGGCAGCGGCGCCCATACGGGTCGCGGCGGTGAAGAGCGCGCCGGTCTTGGCGCGGTGGTAGGCTGAAAGGTCAATCTTGCTTTCACTTTCCCAACCCTGTCCGGCGCAGATGCCGCCAGGCATTCCGCTCGATTCGCCAAGGATGCGGATCAGGTCGATGGCGCGGGTGGCATCCTGCGCGGCGGCACGGGCCAAAACCTCGAAGGCCATGATGATCAGCGAATCCCCCGCCAACAGCGCAAGCGGTTCACCATAGGCGCGATGGACGGAGGGCTTGCCGCGCCGGGTGTCGGCATTGTCGAAACAGGGCATGTCGTCATGCACAAGGCTGGCGCAATGGATCAGCTCGATCGCGGTTGCCGCGGCATCTGCCACGGCGGGTTTGCCATCGCCGCAGGCCATCGCGACCGACAGGCAGATGGTCGGACGGATGCGCGCGCCGCCGGGGCTGACCGCGTAATCGAGCGCCGAGGCAAGACGGGGCGGGGCAGATCGTGCCTGAGCCAGGCGGATTGCACTGGCGATGGCCGCTTCGATCCGGGGTTTCAAAGACATGCGCGCGCCCTTCATTGGGAAAAGAATCCGTCAATGTTGACAGCTCTGTTGTAAACTAGAGTGGACAAATGGCTCTTGACTGTCAATATAAACTGACACTTGTCGGAGAGATTGCCGTGACAGATGCCCCGGTCCGAGCCGTCGTGATCGGCGCTGGCGTCGGCGGATTGTCGGCGGCGCTGCGGCTGGCCCATGCGGGGCTGGCGGTGACAATCATCGACATGGGTGACGGGCCGGGCGGCAAGATGCGCACGCGCGGAAGCGCCGCGGGCCGATCGATATCGGGCCAACTGTGATGACCCTGAAAGGCGTGTTCGAGACGCTGTTTGCCGATGTCGGCGCGCGGCTGTCAGATTTCGTGACTCTGATCCCCGATGAAGTCTCTGGCACGACATCACTGGCCTGATGGATCCAGCCTCGACCTGTTTCACGATCGCCGAACAAAGCGCCGACGCCGTGCGCGCCTTTGCCGGTCCCGAAGGGGAACGGCAGTTCCGGCGATTCTCCGACCGGGCCAAGCGTCTCTATGATGCCTTCGAGGGTCCGGTGATGCAGGCCGCGCGCCCTAGCCTGCCCGCATCTGACCGCGCATGTGCTGAAGAACCCCGGCCTGATCCCGGCCATGGCACCGGGCCGGACGCTGTGCGCCGAGCCTTGCGGCGCAGTTCAGCGATCCGCGCCTGCGGCAACTTTTTGGGCGCTATGCCACCTATGTCGGCGGCTCACCCTACAGTAGCCCCGCCGTGCTGTCGCTGATCTGGCAATCCGGAGGCGGGCGGCGTCTGGCGCGTCGAAGGCGGCATGAACCGGCTGGCGCAGGCGATGTGTCGACTGGCTCAGGACAAGGGCGCGCAGGTCCGGTTCCGGGCCAAAGCCGCCCGGATCGAACAACAGGGCGACCGGGTGACCGCCGTGCATCTGGAGGATGGCAGCCGCCTGCCCGCCGATCTGATCGTGTTCAACGGCGACCCCAAGGCGCTGGTCGACGGGCATCTGGGCCAGGCCGCCAGCCGCGGCCGTGCCGCACAAGGGCGTGGCCCGACCGCAGCCTGTCGGCCTTTGTCTGGGGGTTTGCCGCAGAACCCGCAGGCGTTGAACTGGCGCATCACAACGTGTTTTTCTGCGCTGATCCCAAGCGCGAGTTCGACGATCTGGCCGCCGGGCGCATGCCCGCAGACGGCACGCTTTACGTTTGCGCTCAGGACCGGGGCGGCGCTGCGCCCACCGGCCTTGAGCGGTTCGAGATCATCCTGAACGGCCCGCCCGGGCACCCTCGACGCCCGGAGGACGCCTACACATGCAAGACACATACATTCGACGCGCTGGCCCGGATGGGGCTGAGGTTTTCGCCGACGCCGGACGTCACGGCGCTGACCATGCCGGGGGATTTCGACCGGGCCTTTCCGGGGTCGGACGGTTCCCTTTACGGGCTTTCCCCACATGGGATGATGGCAACGTTCCAGCGGCCCACGGCGCGGACGCGGCTCAAGGGCCTCTATCTGGCAGGGGGCGGGGCGCATCCGGGGGCGGGAATTCCGATGGCCTGCCTCTCAGGGAGCCACGCGGCCGCGGCGATCTTGAGCGACCTTGCTTCGACCTCGACGTCCCGGCCGACGGCTACGCCTGGTGGTATGTCGACGGGATCAGTGACGATGGCGCGCGGGCCATCTCGATCATCGGCTTCATAGGCTCGGTTTTCTCGCCTTGGTATCGCTGGTCGGGGCGCAAGAACCCCGCCAACCACTGCTGCCTGAACGTGGTAACCTACGGGCGCGGCGGGCGCTGGACGATGACGGACCGGGGGCAGGACGCGCTTGGGCTGTCGCGCGACCGGCTCCAGATCGGGCCATCCGCCATGGTCTGGGCGGGCGATCACCTGCGGATCGAGATCGAGGAGGTTTCGACCCCCCACGCGCAGCGCATCACGGGCGAGGTCATCGTGCGACCCAGCGCGCTGACGCAGGTGGAAATGGCCCTTACGCCCGATGGCGCCCATGTCTGGCGCCCCTTCGCGCCCAAGGCCGATATCGAGGTGCGGCTGAACCGGCCGGGCTGGTCCTGGACCGGGCATGGCTATTTCGACGCGAATTTCGGGACGCGGGCGCTGGAGGCCGATTTCAGCTATTGGACCTGGGGCGGTTTCCGCTGAAAGACGGTGCGGCCTGCTTCTACGACGCCCAGCGCCGGGATGGGACGGAGCTGGCCGCCGCCATAGGCTTTGCCGAGGATGGAACGCCCCGCGCCATCGCTATGCCGCCGAAGGCAAAGCTCAAGCGCCCCGGCTGGATGGTCCGGCGCGAGACACGGGCTGACGCGGGCTATGCGCCCCGGCAGGTCAAGGCGATGCTCGATGCGCCGTTTTACAACCGTGCCGCCGTGCAGACCCAAATCAACGGCGAGGAAACAGTGGGCGTTTTCGAAGCTCTGGACCTCGACCGCTTTCGCGGCCCGTGGCTGATGCCGATGCTGGCCGTGCGCGTGCCCCGAAGACGGGCTGGCCGGGTTGGCTGTGACGCCGCCACGGTTGCGGGGCAGGCCCCAGCCCTCCATATACACCGGGACTTGAAGCGGAGGCCCCATGGCAGACAGCGATTTCCCGGCTGGCACGGCACCACGATCATCGGCGTCCGCAAGGGCGGGCAGGTGGTTGTCGCGGGTGACGGGCAGGTCAGCCTTGGCCAGACCGTCATCAAGGGCAGCGCGCGCAAGGTGCGCAGGCTGTCACCCGGCGGCTATGACGTGGTCGCGGGATTTGCCGGGTCGACGGCGGATGCTTTCACCTTGCTGGAACGGCTGGAGAAGAAGCTGGAAGCAACGCCGGGGCAATTGCAACGCGCCTCGGTCGAACTGGCCAAGGACTGGCGCACCGACAAATATCTGCAAAAGCTGGAGGCGATGCTGATCGTCACCGATGGCCGCGATCTGTATATCATCACCGGCGCGGGCGACGTGCTGGAGCCTGAACATGACGTAGCGGCCATCGGGTCGGGCGGCAACTATGCGCTGGCCGCTGCACGGGCGATGATGGACACAGACAAGGACGCCGAAACCATCGCACGCGACGCCATGGCCATTGCCGCCGACATCTGTGTCTACACGAACGGCAGGCTGACGGTGGAGCGGATCGGCGGATGACCGGCATTACCCGCGACGATATCCGTGCTGCCGTCACGGCAGGTGTGATGACCGAGGCGCAGGCGGCCTCGCTGGTCGTGCTGTCCGAACAACGGTCCGGGGTGCGCAAGCATGTCGACGGGCTGGACGAGCCCTTTGAGTTGTTCAAAGGCTTCAACGAGATCTTCATCGTCGTCGGCCTGAGCATCCTTTACCTCGGCTATGCCGGCGTGACGGGGATGACGCTATTGGGGACAACGCAAGGCTACATCCTTGGCATGATCTATGCCGTGTTCGGGATGGGGGCCGTGGCGCTGCTGGCGCGGTATTTCACGCTGACGCGGCGCATGGTGGCCCCTTCGATTGCGCTGTCGGTCATGTTCGGCCTGCTCGGCGGCCAGTTCGGCTTTGCCTTCGCCGCAATGCTCGACATGAACACGCCCGGTGCCCTGACGACGGGGGCAGCCATCGTGGCCCTGTTGCTGTCGGGCTATTACTTGATGTTCCGTGTGCCCTTTACCGTGGCGCTGATCGCGCTGTCGGTCTTTGCCACCAGTTTTGGCCTTGCGACGCTGGGCGGGTCCTTCCCCGACAGCCTGCGCGACGTTTTCCTTTGTCGGCGGACGGCCCTTTCGCCCTTCTGACCATTGCTTTGGGCTTGATCGGGCTGATCATCGCGCTGGGCTTCGACATCTCGGACCCGCACCGGGTGACGCGGCGGGCGGCCTCGGGGTTCTGGCTGCATGTGATTGCCGCGCCCGCCATTGTGAACACCGTGGCGCTGACGCTGTTCGACGGCGGCACGGTTGCGGCGCAATTGATGCTCGCCGGGTTTCTGGGTTTGATGGCGCTGTTCGCGGTGGTGATCGACCGCAGGTCCTTCCTTGTGGCGGGCGTCGGCTATGTCGTTGCACTTGCCGTCACGGTGGCCGAAGGGCAGGCGTTTTTGTCATCCTGATGCTGGGCGCGGGCCTCGTCTTGCTGGGTGCGCAATGGGAGGCGTTACGCCGCCGCGTCATGCGCGCCCTGCCCCGGTTTCCCGGCAAGGACCGCTTGCCGCCTTATGACATTCAATCACAGGAGTCCGCAGCGTGACCGACCTGACCCCGCGCGAGATCGTCTCAGAGCTTGACCGGTTCATTATCGGGCAGAAGGACGCCAAGCGCGCCGTCGCCGTGGCGTTGCGCAACCGCTGGCGGCGCAAGCAGCTGGGCGATGACCTGCGCGAAGAGGTCTATCCCAAGAACATCCTGATGATCGGGCCGACGGGCGTGGGCAAGACCGAGATCAGCCGCCGCTTGGCCAAGCTGGCGCGCGCGCCCTTCATCAAGGTCGAAGCGACGAAATACACCGAGGTGGGCTATGTCGGTCGCGACGTGGAACAGATCATCCGCGATCTGGTGGATGCCGCCCAGGTCATGGTGCGCGACGCCATGCGCGACGATGTGAAGGCCAAGGCGCATGAGGCGGCTGAAAACCGTGTGATCGAGGCGCTGGCTGGCAAGGATGCGCGCGACCAGACCCGCGAGATGTTCCGCACGCAAACTGCGCGCGGGAGAACTCGACGACACCATGATCGAACTTGAAATCGCCGACACCGTCGAACCCGATGCAGAGGTTCGAGATCCCCGGCCAGCCACCCGGCATGGGCGGGGAATGATGAACCTTGGCGATATCTTCGGCAAAGCTTTCGGGCAGCGGATGGTGCGCAAACGACTGACGGTCGCGGCCAGCTATGACCTTCTGATCGCGGAAGAGGCCGACAACCTTCTCGATGACGATGCGATCAAGAAAGCAGCGCTGGAGGCGGTGGAACAGAATGGCATCGTCTTCATCGACGAGATCGACAAGGTGGCGACGCGGCAGGATGTGCGCGGCGGCGATGTCAGCCGCGAAGGCGTTCAGCGCGACCTGCTGCCGCTGATCGAGGGCACGACCGTTTCGACCAAGTACGGGCCGGTCAAGACCGACCATATCCTGTTCATCGCCTCGGGCGCGTTTCACATCGCCAAGCCATCCGACCTGTTGCCCGAATTGCAGGGCCGCCTGCCGATACGGGTGAACCTGCGCCCGCTGACCGAAGCGGATTTCGTCCGCATCCTGACCGAGACGGAAAATGCGCTGACCCGGCAATATACGGCGTTGATGGCCACCGAGGAGGTGACGGTCAGCTTCACCGATGACGGGATCGCCGCCTTGGCCAAGATCGCAGCGGATGTGAACCAGTCGGTCGAGAGTATCGGCGCGCGCAGGCTTTATACCGTGATGGAACGGGTGTTCGAGGAGCTGAGTTTCACCGCGCCGGATCGGGGCGGCGAGGCAGTCGTGGTCGATGCCGCATTCGTGGAAACCAACCTCGGCGAGTTGACGCGCAGCACCGATCTGAGCCGTTACGTTCTTTAGACAGACAAGGTATGAGGTGGGCATGATCTTGCGCCCCTCCCTTCGTCTGGTTGCAAGCCTTGCCTTTGTGCTGGTGCTGACCGGCTGTGCGGGCAGGGCGATGATCGCGCTGGTGCCCGGAGCGCTGGGTGTGGGTGTGACCGAGCCTGGTGCTGGTGGCCAGCACACGGGAATTCATCGATGGGGATTGGGGCAACGAGCGGCTGGAAGGCCTCAGCTTCGCAAGCTTTGATGTGAATATTCCGCCAGACCGCGAACTGGGCGCGGTGGAACCCGTGCGCGACCGCGCCCGGGCCGCCCCTGATCCGACGACGGAATTCCTTGTCACGAGGGCCGAGGCGCTGGGCGGACCATCGGCCTTTCGGGCGGAGCTGCAGCGTGAACTGAACCAGCGCTCCACCGATCAGCGCGAGGTGATGGTCTTTGTCCATGGGTTCAACAACACCTTTGCCGATGGCCTGTATCGCACCGCCCAGATCCGGCACGATTTCGAGATACCTGGCGTCGCGGTCCACTATGCCTGGCCCAGCGCGGGGAACGCGCTGGGCTATGCCTATGATCGCGACAGCGCCCTTTTCGCCCGCGATGGGCTGGAGGCGCTGTTGCGCGAAATTGCAGCCGCAGGATCCAATCGCATCGTGTTGGTCGCCCATTCGCTGGGATCGTCGGTCACCATGGAGGCGCTGCGGCAGTTGCGCATCGGCGGGCGGGATGACGTGCTGAACCGGATTTCCGGTGTGATCTTGATGTCACCCGATCTGGACGTCGACCTGTTTCGCAGTCAGGCGCAAAGGGTCGACCCTCTGCCGCAACCCTTCGTCATCTTCACCTCGCAGCGCGATCGGGCCTTGCGCATCTCCGCCGCGATCACCGGTCAACGGTCGCGTCTGGGCAATCTGGGCACGGTCGAGGATGTGGCCGACCTGAATGTCACCTTGATCGATATTTCCGAGTTCCGCGGCGGGACGAGCGACGGTTTGAACCATTTCGCCGCAGCCACATCGCCCGCGATGATCCAGTTGCTGCAACAAGTCGCCGCCGTCGATCTGTCGCTGCAGGGCGAAGCTGCGCGAAACCTCGGGCTTTTGCCGGGAACGGTGCTGACAGTGCGGAACGCGACGCAGGTGATCTTGCAACCGCTATCCTTGGCGCCCTAGCGCGATTTTCTGAGATAAACGTAATAGGCCCCGCCGCCGCCGTGGCGCTGGTGCGCCTCCCGGATGTCCAGCACGACAGAGCCAAGCGGCGGCGCGTGCAGCCAGCCCGGCACCTGATGACGCAAGATGCCGCGCCGGATCGGGATGGGGTCAGGCGTTTCACGATCCTTACCCTTGCCTGTGATGACCAGAACCAAACGTTTGCCATCGTCATGCGCGTCGAGGATGAACCGGATCAGCACCGGATGCGCCTGCGCCAGCGTCATGCCATGCAGGTCGATCCGGCCCTCGGGCTTCATCTTGCCGCGCTGCATCTTGCGAAAGGCACCGTGGTCCATCCGAACCGGGGCATGGGCGATACGCGTCGACAGATCCTGCGCCGGGTGCGGTGGATGGGGCTTATGCCCTGCGCGTTCCCCGATGCGAAAGGCGGGCAAACGGTCGCGCGGGCTGACCGGATCGGGGATGCGCGTCTGCGACGGGGGATCGGGCGGCATGACAAGGCTGCGCGACGGGGGATCAAGCGGCGTGGCGGTCTGCGTGACCCGGTCCCACAACGCCTTGTCCTCGGCGCTCAGGCCGCGTTTGCCACGCCGCGACATCGCTCAAGCGTCCGGCGCGCGCTGATGGGCCAGTTCGATCGGCAAAAGCACGACCATCCGGCCGGGATCGCGGATGGTGCCTGCAGCATCCCCGCCGCATCGCCGAACCCGAAGAAGATGTCGGCCCGCTGCGGGCCAAGGATCACACCGCCAGTATCTTGGGCAATCATCAGCCGGTGCATCGGGCCTGCACCGCCCTTCTCGATCCAGACCGGCGCACCCAAAGGCGTGAAGGCCGGATCGACGGCGATGGAGCGCAAAGGCGTGATGGAGCGGTTCATCGCGCCCAAGGGTCCGATGGAAGGGTCGGAAATCTGCACTTCGCGGAAAAAGATGTAGGACGGGTTGTGATACAGAAGCTCCCGCCCTTCGGAGGGATTGCGGCGCACCCAGTTCCGGATGACCTGTGCCGAAACCTGATGCGACTGGTAAACGCCGCGCCGCACCAGTTCCTGTCCGATCGAGCGGTAAGGTGGCCATTGCGCCCGCCATATCCCACGCGGATGACCGATCCGTCAGGCAACCTGACCCTGCCAGAGCCTTGGATTTGCAAAAAGAACAACTCGACCGGGTCATCGACCCAGACGATTTCAAGACCCCGCCCTTCCAGCAGGCGGCCCTCCTCGATCTCGCGGCGGCTGCGCCAGACGCCCGATTGCGCCTCGGGCGGGGTCCGGTAGATCGGATAGCGAAACGCGCCTGTCTGGCGCAGCGACCCGTTCAGTTCTGGCTCGTAATAGCCCGTGAAGAGAGCCGGGCATCGCCCCGATCAGGACCGGGCGAAAGAAGAGTTCGAAAACGTCCGTGCCTCGGGCGCAGTGTCGGCGATGGCACAAAGCGCTTGCCAATCATCACCGTTCATGTCGGCACAGGTGTTGCGAAAGACCGCAAGGGCCGCGGCATGGTCATCATCGGGCCAGCCATCGAGATCGGCAAAGGAAAGAAGGGTGACGCTTTCGTCAGACACGGCAGGCCCGGCCCAAGTCACGGCGGCCAGACACAGGCCAAGGATCGCGCCCCGCCCTGCCATGGCTCATCCGTCGGTGGCCACCAATTCCCAGTTCGGGTTGTCGGCGCCCATGTTGCGGGCGAAGGTCCAGACATCCCGCTGGCGCTTGATCTCGTTGGGATCACCCTCGACCACGTCGCCGGCGGCATTCTTGACCACCGAAGTCAGTTCGCCAACGAAACGCACGGTCACCTCACCCACGCCGGTGGCGCGGTCGAAGCGGGCGCTTTCCAGAACCAGTTCGCGGATGCCGATGAACGAGGCCATGATGGTCAGCCCTTGTTCCTCACGCTGGCGGATCACCGTTTCAAACGTCTCGAGCACATCGGCCGACAAGAAAGGCCGCAGATCATCGACATCGCCATTCTCGAAGGCCATGAGGATCATCTCGTAGGCGCCGCGCGCCCCTTGCAGGAATTCGGTGACGGTGAAGCCCGGCTCGGCCATCTTCATCGCCAACAATGCCTTGGCGCTTTCGGTTCCGTCATCGACATGATCGGTGATGTCGCGGTCGGGACCGCCCTCGATCACCTCGAAATCTCGACGAGGATCAGGGCGGGACGCGGCGCGCACCACTGGCGGCTTCTCGAACCCCTCCCGGGTTCCCAGAACGCTGCGCAGGCGCAAGATCAAGAAGATCGCGATGCCAGCCAGCACCAGCAGGGACAGAAGAGACGAATTCATCGGAGTTCCTCGCACGCGCGGACGGGGTTCTAATCGTGGTCGCAGGGCACATATGTAAGGCAGGGGTGCGGTCAAGTCCATGACCGAGGCCGCACCAATCCATCCACTTTGAAAAGGAGCCTGTCGCAATGTGGTTGTTTCTGGCGTTCCTTCTGGTGCCGCTGATCGAAATCGCACTGTTCATTCAGGTCGGCGGCTGGATCGGGCTTTGGCCGACCCTGGCCATCGTGGTTCTGACTGCGATGGCGGGCACGATGCTCGTGCGGTCGCAGGGCGCACAGGCATTGGCGCAGTTGCGCCGCAGCTTTGAAACGTTGCACGATCCGACCATAGCCGCTGGCCCACGGCGCCATGATCCTGTTTTCCGGGGCGCTGTTGTTGACGCCGGGGTTTTTCACCGACGCGGTGGGATTTGCGCTCTTGGTGCCGCGGCGTGCGGAATTTCGTTTTCCGAGAGGTCAAGAAACGGGTTGAAAGTCGCAGAGCTTTCAGTCACAGATCACCCGCATGGTGCACCGCGCCCCGCCGATGATGTGATCGACGCGAGCTATACCGTGCAAGATGATGCGCGACCATCACGCGGGCCATCGGGATGGACACAACGGTGACAACCGGGAACGCATGCCATTGAGACAGCGCGCCGGGGCTGCTAGACCGCGCGGTAACAATTTTCCTGACGGTTTGGAGATACCGATGTCTGATGTGAATGGCGGTGCAACCCCCGCGCAACCCGAAACCCCGGCCCAGCCGGTTTTGCCCAAGATGCAGATCCTTGGCCAGTTCGTGCGCGATATGTCGTTCGAAAACATCGCTGCCCAGAAATCGGTGAACGCAGCCGTTCAGCCCGATATCCAGGTTCAGGTCGCGCTGGACGCCCGCAAGCGTGAAGCCGAAGATCAATACGACATCATCATGAAGCTCAAGATCGAGAGCAAGACCAAGGAAGACACGCCGCAAGCGATCTTCTTGATGGAGCTGGAATATGGCGGGATCTTCAAGGTCGAGAACATCGCCAACGAACAGCTGCACCCGTTCCTGTTGATCGAATGCCCCCGCATGTTGTTCCCCTTCGTGCGGCGCATCGTGTCGGATGTGACGCGCGATGGCGGTTACCCGCCGCTCAACCTCGATACGATCGATTTCCTGGCGCTGTATCGCCAGCAACTGGCCCAGCGTGCGGCACCGCGCAAGGCCGACGCCTGAGGCCCTATCGGTCAGTCGAACCGAGACCAGATCGCGCCGTCCCCAAGCTCGGCCACAAAGGCAGAATGGGCGGCGCGTTCTTCTTCGGTGATGCGCGGGGCCAGGGGCGTTTTCCGGGGTCGCGCGTCGCCATTCGGTTTGGCCTGACAACGCTCTCGCCGCGTGGCCATTCTGACCCTGTGTGGCCGGATAGCGAAATCGGGCTGACGCCCGCCGGTCAGTTCCAGATAAACCTCTGCCAGGATTTCGGAATCGAGCAGGGCGCCATGCAGGGTGCGGTTCGAATTGTCGATGCCAAAGCGGCGGCAGAGCGCATCCAGCGATGCGGGCGATCCGGGAAAACGTCGCCGCGCGATCATCAGCGTGTCGATGGCAGCGGCTGGATGGCAGTTGCGCAAGCCCGACCCATTGCAATTCGGCATTCAGGAACCGCATGTCGAAACTGGCGTTGTGGATCACCAGTTGCGCATCCCCGATGAAATCCACGAAAGCCTTCGCGATATCGGCAAAGCGGGGCTTATCGGCCAGGAAATCCTGTCCGATCCCATGCACGGCAAAGGCTTCGGCGGGCATGTCGCGGTCGGGGTTGATGTATTGGTGATAGGTGTTGCCGGTCGGCACCTGGTTCCACAGTTCCACCGCCCCGATTTCGACGATCCGGTGCGCGGGCGTGTCGAAGGGATCAAGCCCCGTGGTTTCGGTATCGAGCACGATTTCACGCATCTTTACCCCCGGTCTTGGTCAGTTGCTGCACCAGCTCTGCCACGCGGGCACGGGTGTTTTCCAGCGTGTTCGTTTCTATCAGGTGATCGGCACGGGCGCGTTTCTCGGCATCGGGGGTCTGCCGTGACATGATCTGATCGAAAAGCGTTTGCGTCATGCCGGGCCGCGCCATCACGCGGGATTTCTGCGTATCCGCATCGGTGGTGACAACGGCCACCGCGTCCACCGCCGCCGCACCGCCGGTTTCAAACAGCAAGGGAATATCCAGAACGATCAAGGGCGCATTCGCATGCTCCGCGATGAACCGCGCGCGATCGGCGGCGACAAGCGGATGCACGACGGATTCGAGCCTGTTCAGCAGATCAGGGTCGGTTTTCAGCGCGGATTTGAGCCGGTCGCGGTCAATCGCACCATCCCTGATCGCATCCGGAACAAGGGAAGATACCGGGCCAATCGCAGCCCCGCCTGCCGCGTAAAGGCGGTGAACGGTGGCATCCGCATCCCAGACAGGCACGCCAAGATCGCGAAACATCTGGGCGGTGGTTGATTTGCCCATACCGATGGACCCGGTCAGGCCAAGCCGAACCGTCATGTGCCCAATACCGCCTGGCGCAGGTCATCATCGACAAGGGGTGTATGGCCGAACCAGCGTTCAAACCCCGGCACTGCCTGGTGCAACAGCATTCCCAATCCGTCGATGGCTTCACAGCCCATGGCGCGCGCCTGGCGCAACAGGTCGGTTTCCAAAGGTGCGTAGACGATATCGGTGACTACGGTCGGTGGGCTGAGCCGGGACAGGTCTAGCGGCAGCGGCGGTTGACCGGTCATGCCAAGCGACGTGGTGTTCACGATCAAGGCCGCGTCGGCCACCAGGTCGGAAACATGGGTCCAGTCCACGGGCTCGACCCGGGCGCCGAATTGATCCTTGAGCCCTTCGGCACGGGCGCGCGTCCGGTTGGCGACATGCACCTGCGGCGCCCTATCAGAGAGCAGCGCAGACACAATCGCCTTGGCCGCCCCACCCGACCCCAATACAAGCGCGGGACCAGCGGCTGCCGTCCAACCCGGTAGAGCCTGGCGAATATTGGCGATGAAGCCCTGGCCGTCGGTATTATCGGCCTGGATCCGCCCATCGCCCATGAAGGTCAGCGTGTTCGCCGCCCCGATCAACGCGGCTCGGTCGGTGACCGTACCGGCGAGGGACAAGACGTATTCCTTGTGCGGGATGGTCACATTCACACCCACGAACCCCATATCGGGCAAGATGCGCAACGCGTCTTCCAAATGGGCATGGGTGATATGCAGGGGCACGTAATGGCCCTTTAACCCGTAGCGCTGCAACCAATGGCCATGCAGCCGGGGCGACAGGGAATGCGCGATCGGGTCACCGATGACGCCAGCCAAGGGGATCGTGGGACGGGTCATGCAAAGCTCCAACCGCGCAAGCGGAGATAGGAACAGATATCGAGAAGCGGCATACCGAGAACACTGAACCAATCGCCATCAATACGCGAGAACAATCGCGCGCCAAGGGCCTCGGCCTGGTAGCCGCCAACGGATGATGCGACAGCGGGCCAGGCCTTATCCAGGTAGGTATCGATTTCCGCGCCCGTCAGGCTGTGCATCGTCATGCGCGCGATACCGATATGGCGCCAGACAGGCCTGCCATCATCATAGATGACTGCCGCCGAGTAGAGCTGATGGGTCTGCCCAGACAGCCGCGCGATCTGGTCAGCGGCGGCGGCGCGATCGCCCGGTTTTGCAAAGATCTCGGACCTGAGAGCGAGGATCTGGTCACAACCAAGCGTCAAGCCCGGCGCGGCGGCCTTGCGGGCCTTGGCTTCGGCCAGGGCATCCGCGATGTCCCGCGGCAGGGCGCCATCAGCCACCATCGCGGCGCGAATCGCTTCTTCATCAAGGCGAACAGGGCGCAAATGGCACCTGATCCCCACCTGGTCGAGCATATGGCGGCGGATTTCAGACGCCGAGGCAAGCGTAAGGGCGTCGGGTGTGGGTGTTTTGCTGTCCATGGATCTGTGCATAACGGAGGGGGAAAGGCCCCGACAATCCTGTTGGCGCTTTGACCTGTCGAAATCACCACCAGCGTAGGGGCCGTGCCACGGGCGATCAGGGTGATCTATCCACGGGGATGAATTTTACACGTTCAACGGCCAGACTGTGATGATCAGCGCGGGTTTCAATGATCTTTCATCCAGGATATCCCGCATGATCATCGTGGTAAATATATGATAATAATATGTTTAATAGGATTCTCCACGGTTCTGTGGACAAACTGTGAACACATGATCCCTGTGGATAGCACCGGGGACATTATGGTCAGATCCGGTGAAACCCCGCTTATCCAAGATCCTACTAATTCATCATCCTTTTTATAAATTCTTTCTTTTTTAAGAGGAACAGACCCCCGGTCCCTGCGGCTTGACAGACGAAGGCCTGCAGCGTAGCCATCATCAAGCCTTCGTCCGAAGGTAGATCTTCCATTTATATATAGATGATCAGGGCCACCATCGGTGTCGCCTTGGCCGGGATGTTTCCATGACAGAGACCACGCTGACGCTTGCCGAACTGAAAGCCAAATCGCCCAAAGACCTGTTGGCGATGGCCGAAGAGCTTGAGATCGAGAACGCCTCGACCATGCGCAAAGGCGAGATGATGTTTGAAATTCTCCGCGAACGCGCGGATGAAGGCTGGGACATCATCGGCGACGGTGTGTTGGAGGTCTTGCAAGACGGGTTCGGTTTCTTGCGGTCGCCAGAAGCAAACTACCTGCCCGGCCCCGATGATATCTATGTATCGCCCGAGATGATCCGCCAGCACTCGCTGCGGACCGGCGATAGTGTTGATGGCGTGATGACGGCGCCCAAGGATAGCGAACGGTATTTCGCCCTGGTCAAGGTGCAGCAGATCAATTTCGAAGATCCCGAACGCGCCCGCCACAAGGTCGCCTTTGACAACCTGACGCCGCTTTACCCCGATGAGCGGCTGAAAATGGAAATCGAAGATCCGACGATCAAGGATCGGTCTGCGCGGATCATCGATCTTGTCGCACCTATCGGCAAAGGCCAGCGCGCCCTGATCGTGGCGCCGCCGCGGACCGGCAAGACGGTGCTGCTGCAGAATATCGCCAATTCCATCGAAACGAACCATCCGGAATGCTACCTGATCGTTCTGTTGATCGATGAACGCCCCGAAGAAGTGACCGACATGCAGCGCAGCGTGAAGGGCGAGGTGATTTCCTCGACCTTCGACGAACCGGCAACGCGTCACGTGGCCGTTGCGGAAATGGTGATCGAAAAGGCCAAGCGCCTGGTTGAACACAAGCGCGATGTGGTGATCTTGCTCGATTCGATCACCCGTCTGGGCCGTGCCTTCAACACGGTCGTTCCGTCATCGGGCAAGGTTCTGACCGGGGGTGTGGATGCCAATGCGCTTCAGCGGCCCAAGCGGTTCTTTGGCGCGGCGCGCAATATCGAGGAAGGCGGGTCGCTGACCATCATCGCCACCGCGCTGATCGACACCGGCAGCCGGATGGACGAGGTGATTTTCGAAGAATTCAAGGGCACCGGCAACAGCGAACTGGTTCTGGATCGCAAGGTTGCCGACAAGCGCGTTTTCCCGGCGATGGACATCCTCAAATCCGGCACCCGGAAAGAGGAATTGCTGGTCGACAAGGGCGATCTGCAGAAAACCTATGTTCTGCGGCGTATCCTGAACCCGATGGGTACAACAGATGCGATCGAATTCCTGATCTCGAAATTGAAACAGACCAAGAGCAATTCAGATTTCTTCGATTCGATGAACACGTAAGGACGGCTGGGGATGCAGACGATTTTTGCCCTGGCGACCGCCCGGGGAAAATCGGGCGTCGCGGTTATTCGGATATCAGGGCCCGATGCCCATGAGGTCGCCGGGCGGTTGGCTGGCGATTTGCCGGGGCCGGGGCGGTTTGCCCTGCGCAAGCTGCGCGATGCGGGCGGCGCGCTTTTGGACGAGGCGCTGGTGCTTCGGTTTGATGCGCCGCACAGCTTTACCGGTGAAAATACGTTTGAGCTCCAAATCCATGGAAGCCTTGCCGCCATCCGCGTCGTAGAGGCGGCGCTTGCCGCGACCGGCCTTGCCCGCATGGCGGAACCGGGCGAATTTACCCGCCGGGCCTTGATGAACGGCAATCTGGATCTCGCGCAGGTCGAAGGGTTGTCAGATCTCATCGCGGCCGAAACCGAGGCCCAGCTGCGACAAGCGCAGGGGTTGTTTACGGGGAAAATGCGCGAATTTGCCGATATGTGCCGCGCTGACCTTGTGCGCGCTGCCGCGCTGATCGAGGCGACAATCGATTTCGCCGACGAAGAGGTGCCGGTGGATGTGTCCCCCGAGGTGGGGATGTTGATCGGCCGCGTCCTGGTATCCATCGATCAGCAATTGAACGGGTTTTCAGGGGCGGCGCGGCTGCGCCACGGGTTCGAGGTGGCGATCATCGGGGAACCGAACGTGGGGAAATCCACCTTGCTGAACAGGATCGCCGGGCGGGAAATCGCCATTACCTCTGACATCGCGGGAACAACGCGCGATGTGCTCGAGGTGCGGGTTGATCTGAACGGTTTGCCGGTGACATTTCTGGACACCGCGGGTCTGCGTGACAGCGATGATGCCGTGGAAAAAATCGGTATCGCCCGCGCCCGTGACCGTGCCTTGGCGGCGGATCTGCGCGTGGTGTTACTGGATGGTCTGCAGCCCGATCACGGGTTCGATCCCGGCGTGCCCATCGATTTGCGTTACAAGACCAAGGCGGATTTGACGGGCGATGGCGTGTCCGGCTTGACTGGCCAAGGGGTTGATCAGGTTCTGGCGGATGTGTCGGCGGCACTGGCCGATCGTGTCACGGATTTGCCCGTGGCATCGCATGAACGGCACCGTCAGGCGCTGGTCGCGGCGCGGGCCTGCCTGTCGGAGGCGAAAGCCACCTTCGAGGACGGCGCCACCGGTGCCGAGATCATCGCCCTCCATCTGCGCGATGGTGCGCGTGCGCTTGACTCATTGATCGGGCGCATGGATGTAGAAGCCATCCTGGGCGAGATCTTTGCCCAGTTCTGTATTGGAAAGTGAGCCGTGTTTCACGTGAAACATCCTGAATTCGACGTGATCGTGATCGGCGGCGGCCACGCCGGCGCGGAGGCTGCCCATGCTGCCGCCCGCGCTGGCGCGCGCACTGCCTTGGTTACGATGCGAGCGGAAACGATTGGTGTCATGTCCTGCAACCCGGCCATAGGCGGTTTGGGCAAGGGCCATCTTGTGCGCGAAATCGATGCGATGGGCGGCATCATGGGGTTGGCCGCCGACAGGTCGGGCATTCAGTTCCGGCTGTTGAACCGTCGCAAGGGGCCAGCGGTGCAGGGGCCGCGCACGCAATCTGACCGCTCGTTGTACAAGGCAGCCATCCAGGATCTTCTGGCCGAACAGCCCAATTTGCAGATCATCGAGGGCGAAGTAGCCGACTTGATCGTCGATCAGGGCCGCGCGGCAGGTGTGCGATTGGCCGATGATGTTGATCTTTGCGCGCGGGCCGTGGTCTTGACGACCGGCACGTTCCTGCGCGGCGTCATCCATATCGGCGATCAGAAATTCGAAGGCGGCCGGATGGGCGACCAACCGTCGAACCGTCTTGCGCAGCGGCTTCATGACATGGCGCTGCCGCTTGGCCGGCTCAAGACCGGAACGCCCCCACGGCTTCGGTCGTCCTCCATCGCATGGCATCAGCTGGAGCTTCAGCCGGGCGATGACGATCCGGTGCTGTTCTCGTTCCTGTCCAACGGTCCGGTTGTGCGGCAGATCTCTTGCGGGATCACCCATACCAATGAAAAGACGCATGACATCATCACGGCAAACCTTGCACGTTCAGCGATGTATGGCGGCCATATCGAAGGTGTCGGCCCCCGGTATTGCCCATCGATCGAGGATAAGGTGGTGCGGTTCGCCGACAAGACATCGCATCAGATTTTCCTTGAGCCAGAGGGGCTTGATAGCGATGTCGTCTACCCGAACGGCATTTCGACATCCTTGCCCCAGGATGTTCAGGACGCTTACGTGCATTCCATCATCGGGCTGGAAAACGCGGAAATCCTGCAACCGGGCTATGCGATCGAGTATGATTTCATCGATCCGCAGCGCCTGACGGCGAGCCTGGAGCTTCCAGATCTGCCGGGTCTGTTCCTTGCGGGTCAGATCAACGGAACCACCGGCTATGAAGAGGCGGCGGCGCAGGGCCTTATGGCCGGGCTGAACGCTGCACGACAGGTCGCTGGCCATGATCCGGTGATCCTTGGTCGATCTGATGCTTACATCGGTGTTTTGGTCGATGATCTTGTGACACGCGGCGTGACGGAACCCTATCGCATGTTCACATCGCGCGCCGAATATCGGCTGACCTTGCGGGCCGATAACGCCGATCAACGGTTGACGCCCTTGGCGGATCGGCTTGGGTTGATCGATCCCGCACGCGCCGATCTTTTCAGCGCCAAGCGGGACGCGTTGGAACAGGGCCGCGCGTTGCTGACGCAGGCGCAGTTTACACCCAAACAGGTCGCCACCCTTGGGATTGCCATTAACCAGGATGGTCAGCGCCGCACCGGGATGGAGATTTTGGCGTTTCCCGATGTCGGGGCACAGGATCTTGTCGGGCTTATTCCCGGGTTGGCCGAAATTGCGCCGCATATCCGCACCCAGCTCGAGATCGAGGCGCTGTACAAAACCTATGTCGATCGCCAGCAGAAAGATGCCGATGCACTGCGCCGCGACGAAGATCTCATGATCCCCGATACGCTTGCCTATCACGAAATCGGCGGCCTTTCCAACGAGTTGCGCGGCAAGCTTGCCCGTATCCGGCCGCGGACACTGGGGCAGGCCGGACGGATAGATGGTATGACGCCCGCGGCGCTTGCCCTCATTCTCACGCGGATTCGCCATGACGAACGCCTGCGCGCATGACAGAGGATGATGCCAAAGCGGCGCTCTTGGCGCGTGTTTCACGTGAAACATTCGACCGGTTGGAAATTTACGCCGGTCTTCTGATCAAGTGGCAGAAATCGATCAACCTTGTTTCGCCATCGACGATTCCGCAGATCTGGACGCGTCACATGCTTGATTCGGCCCAGGTGATGGACCAGGTGCCCGTTGGTGCCAAGGCCTGGCTAGACCTGGGAAGTGGTGGGGGTTTCCCCGGCCTTGTTTGTGCGGCGATCGCAGCAGAAACCCACCCGGATCTGCGCGTGAACCTGGTCGAGGCCGATTTGCGCAAGGCCGCGTTCTTGCGCGAAACGGCGCGGCAGATGGGCCTTTCGGTTGGTGTTTTCAGCCGCAGGATCGAGGATCTGCCGCCCCAAAGCGCCGATATCGTTTCGGCCCGTGCCCTGGCGGCATTGACGGTGTTGTGTGGATATGCCCATCGCCACATGCCTGATACCGGCATCGCGCTGTTTCAAAAGGGCGCCCGCCACGCGGAGGAGCTTGAAACCGCGCGACAGGGCTGGCAGATGGATGTGACCGTGATCCCCAGCATCACCGATGCCGAGGCTGTTCTTTTCCGGATCGAGCGATTGTCCCATGCGTGACCCAGTGACCCCCCGTATCCTTGCCATCACCAACCAAAAGGGTGGGGTCGGCAAGACGACCACGGCCATCAACCTTGGTGCGGCCCTGGCAGAACTGGGCGAACGGGTGTTGATCATCGACCTTGATCCACAGGGGAATGCATCAACCGGGCTTGGCGTTGCGGCACGCGACCGGACCAGCACCACCTATGAATTGCTGCACGAAGATGCGCCGCTGGCCAGCGTTGTGCGCCGCAGCACGGTGGAACGGTTGGATATCGCGCCCGCAACGACCGACCTCAGTTCAACGGATGTGGAATTGGGCAAGCAGGAAAACCGCGTTTTCCTGTTGAAAGACGCGCTATCAACGGATGCGGCGCGCGCCTATGATTACATCTTGATCGATTGCCCGCCATCGCTCAGCCTTTTGACGGTGAACGCCTTGGTCGCTTGCCATGCGGTGTTGGTGCCGCTGCAGGCGGAATTTTTCGCCTTGGAAGGTCTGTCACAACTGATGTTGACCGTCCGCGATGTGCGGGAAACGGCCAACCCCGCCTTGCGGATCGAAGGTGTGGTGCTGACCATGTTCGATCAGCGCAACAACCTCAGCCAACAGGTAGAGGCGGATGCCCGTGCAACCTTGGGCGATCTCGTGCTTCAAACCCGCATTCCGCGCAATGTCCGGCTAAGCGAGGCGCCGTCTTATGCGCTGCCCGCGCTGGCCTATGATCCGCTGTCCAAGGGCAGCATTGCCTACATGGATCTGGCGCAGGAAATCCTCGCGCGGCATGCGAAACGCAAGGAACCAGCGTAATGGTCAAAAGACGTGAAAGAACGGGGCTTGGGCGTGGCCTGTCTGCCTTGATGGCCGATATCGAAACACCCAATGACGGTCCTGAACCTGAAGCGGCCACATCAGAACAGCGCACGCCGCGCCGGTTGCCGGTCGATCTGATTAGGCCAAATCCTGATCAGCCCCGGCGCAGTTTCTCGGACACGGCATTGGAGGAACTGGCGGCCTCGATCCGGGAAAAGGGCGTTATTCAGCCCTTGATCGTGCGGCCCGATCCGCACAACAGCAATTTCTACCAGATCGTTGCGGGGGAACGCCGGTGGCGCGCGGCGCAATTGGCGCAACTGCATGAACTGCCCGTGATCGTTCGGGACTTCGACGATACCGAAGTGCTGGAAGTCGCCATCATCGAGAACATTCAGCGCGCGGATCTGAATGCCTTGGAAGAGGCGCAAGGCTATCGCCAGTTGATCGATCGCTTTGGGCATACGCAGGATCAATTGGCGCAGGCCATGGGCAAAAGCCGTAGCCATATCGCAAACCTGATGCGGCTTTTGGCCTTGCCTGACAGCATCCAGGACATGTTGCGCGCCGGACAGCTTAGCGCGGGGCATGCCCGCGCCCTTTTGACTGCGGATGATCCGGTTGGCTTGGCGCAAAAGGCCGTCGCGAACGGTTGGTCAGTGCGCGATGTTGAACAGCGTGCGAAATCTGCCGCCCCCACGGCGTCGCGCGCAAAGGTCAGCAGCCGGTCCTCGGACAAAGACGCCGACACCTTGGCGCTAGAGGGTGATTTGTCGGCCAATCTTGGCATGCCGGTCAGTATCGACCATGACGCGGCATCAGGAGAGGGCCAGGTTTCGATCCGGTACCGCGATCTTGAAGCGCTGGACGACTTGATTCAGCGTCTGAGCAAGGGTTAATCGGCCAAAAGCTCTCGCAAGACGGCGTTCAATACCCGGCGACCATCCAGCGTGGTGCGCAGCCGGTTGTCCGACACCTCAAGCATGCCAAGGTTTTCGAGCCTATCAAGCGTATCAGGGTCGAAATCCGATCCGTTCAACCGCGCAAAACGGGGTCTATCAAGCCCCTCTGACAGGCGCAGTGACATCATCGCGTATTCTTCGGCCTGTTCGCGGGCTGTCACGGGATCGCGCAGGGTTTCGCCACTTCCCTTTTGTTCGACCCTGTTCAACCATGCCAAGGGGGCAAGTTCCGTTTCGGTCGCATAGCGTTGACCACCGAGCGTGATGCGCCCATGTGCACCGGGCCCGATGCCGGCGTAATCGCCCCCGCGCCAATAGATCAGGTTGTGGCGCGATTGCGCCATATCGGCGGCGTGGTTCGACACCTCGTAGGCGGGTAGACCGGCGGCGGCGCATAGGTCTTGGGTCATGTCATACATGCCTGCGGCAGTGTCATCTTCAACCAGACCGCCAAGGCGGCCGATGGCGTGCCGATCGCCAAAGGCGGTGCCCTGTTCGATCGTCAACTGGTAAAGAGACAGGTGATCGGCGGCAAACCCCAGCGCCTCTGTCAATTCCGCGCGCCAATGATCGGGCGATTGGTATTGCCGTGCATAAATCAGGTCGAAGCTGACGCGGGCAAATGTATCGCGGGCGATATCATAGGCTTTGCGACCCTCTGCGGCGGAATGGAGCCTGCCAAGACGCTTCAGGTCAGTGTCGTTCAAGGCTTGCAGGCCCATGGAAACGCGGTTGACGCCTGCGTCGCGAAAGGCGCGAAACCGCCCCGCCTCGACCGAGGTGGGGTTTGCCTCCAGGGTGATTTCCAGGTCATTGGCGGCGGGCCATGCAGATGTCACAGCCGACAGGATTGCGGCAACCGTGTCGGGCGCCATCAGCGATGGTGTGCCGCCGCCGAAATAGATGCTGGTCAGGCTTCGGCCTGGCAATTCGACTGAAACTCTTTTTATTTCAGATAGATAGGTGGAAAGCCACCGGGCTTGGTCGATCTCGGTGGCGACATGGCTGTTGAAATCGCAATAGGGGCATTTTGCCTGGCAAAAGGGCCAGTGGATATACAGGCCAAAGCCCCCGGTTTGCCAATCTTCAGCCACCGAGGACCTGTTTCAGCTGTTCGACCGCGCGGGCGCGGTGGCTGATGCGGTTCTTTTCCCAGCGGTCCATTTCGCCAAAGGTTTGGCTGTGGCCCTTGGGTTGGAAAATCGGGTCATAGCCATGGCCTTCATCGCCACGCATGGGCCAGACGATCTCGCCCTCCATCACGCCGGGAAAAACCTCGTCATGGCCATCGGGCCAGGCCAACACCAGCGTGCAGCAAAACCGCGCGCTGCGGGGGTAGGGCGCGGCCTTGGCTTGCAGAAGGTCGTGGGTTTTCTGCATCGCCATGATGAAATCGCGACCATTGGGCGTTTCGGCCCAATCGGCAGTATAGACACCGGGCGCGCCATCCAGCGCGTCGATCTCGATACCGCTGTCGTCGGACAGCGCGGGCAGGCCAGTGGCCTGTGCCGCCGCATGGGCCTTGATCCGGGCATTTTCGACGAAGGTTGTTCCGGTTTCTTCCGGCTCTGGCAGGCCATGATCCTTGGCAGAGCTGACGGTGATGCCAAATGGTGCCAGCAAGGCGGCCATTTCTTCAAGCTTGCCCTTGTTATGGGTCGCAATCAGCAGGTGATCACCGTCAAAGCGCCGCATCAGGATGTTGCCGCCTTTTGCGCCGCAACCAGGGCCGCGATGCCGGTTTCCGCAAGGCCATACATGTCGTCGAATTGCGCCCGCGAAAACGCCGATCCCTCGGCGCTGGCCTGCACCTCGACCAAGGCACCCGCGCCGGTCATGACAAAGTTGGAATCGGTCCCGGCTTCGCTGTCTTCAAGATAGTCGAGATCCAGCACAGATTGCCCGGCGTAGATGCCGCAAGACACGGCGGCGATATGGTCGATGATCGGATCGCTGACCAGATCACCGGCCTTGATCAGCTTGTTCACCGCAAGGCGCAGCGCGACCCAACCGCCAGTGATCGATGCGCAGCGCGTGCCGCCATCGGCCTGGATCACGTCGCAGTCGATGGTGATCTGGCGTTCACCAAGCGCAGAGCGGTCGATGCCGGCGCGCAGCGCGCGACCGATCAGGCGCTGGATTTCCTGCGTGCGGCCCGATTGCTTGCCGTTGGCAGCTTCGCGGCGCATACGGGTATGTGTCGCGCGCGGCAACATCCCGTATTCCGCGGTGACCCAGCCAAGGCCGGTGTTCTTCAAGAAAGGGGGTACGCGTTCCTCGAGCGTGGCGGTGCACAGCACATGCGTTCCGCCGCAGCGGATCATGCAAGACCCCTCGGCGTGGCGCGTGACCCCGGTCTCGATGGAAATTTCGCGCATTTCGTCTAGGTTTCGGCCGGAAGGACGCATAAATATCTCCATGATCTACACCACGCGGGATAGTCCGCTGGTGCCCTCGGACGCAAGCCCGAATGGACCGCAAGACCATGCCGACGACCGATCCTAAGACTGGCGCCCAAAGCGTGATGACCGATCTGAACGACAGATCTCGCGAGGTTTTCCGCCGCGTGGTCGAAGGATACCTGGAAACCGGCGCGCCGGTCGGGTCGCGGACCCTGACGCGCAGCTTGTCGGAACAGGTATCGGCGGCGACGATCCGCAACGTGATGCAAGACCTCGAATACCTGGGCCTGTTGAACAGCCCGCATATTTCGGCCGGGCGCGTGCCCACACAGCTTGGCCTGCGGATGTTTGTCGACGGTTTCCTGGAAGTGGGCGAATTGGCCGCCACCGACAAGCAAAGCCTTGATGAAACCCTGGGTGCGAACATGGGCGATGTCGGTGCCGCGCTCGACCGGATCGGCGCGGCCCTGTCCCATGCCACCCATGGGGCCAGCGTGGTTCTGACCCCAAAGCGCGAGGCGCCGATCAAGCATATCGATTTCGTGTCGCTTGCGCCGGATCGTGCGCTTGTCGTCTTGGTGTTTTCCGATGGTCACGTGGAAAACCGGCTGTTCCAACCGCCGCCGGGGCATACGCCCAGTGCGATGCGCGAGGCGGCGAATTACCTGAACGCGCATCTTGCCGACCGCACGCTGGGCGCGCTTCGCGGGGAAATGCAGCGCGAGGTTGAAACCCGCCGCGCGCAGATCGATGAAATCGCCAATCACCTGATCGAAGCCGGGCTGGCGGTTTGGGATGCAGATGGCAATGACCAGGGCCGGTTGATCGTGCGCGGGCGGTCCAACCTGTTGTCGGATGCCGCCGAGGCGGAGGAACTGGAACGGATCCGGCTGTTGTTCGATGATCTGGAGCGCAAGCGTGACATCGCGGAATTTCTGGAATTGGCCGAAACCGGTGACGGGGTGCGCATTTTCATCGGGTCAGAGAACAAGTTGTTTTCACTTTCGGGTTCCGCTCTGGTGGTGTCTCCCTATATGAACGCTGACCGAAAGATCGTGGGCGCGGTGGGGGTCATCGGCCCGACCCGTCTGAATTACGGGCGCATTGTCCCGATCGTGGATTACACGGCGCAGCTGGTGGGCAAGTTGATTGCCGATCGTGGCTGATGCGCTGACAACAAGGTGAAGAGGCACGTATGTCTGACGCGAAAAACGACCATATCGCAGATCATGAACACCCGGAGGAGGCGATGACCGCCGAGGTCGATCTGACCGCAGACACCCCGTTGGATGATCTGGGTGCGCTTTTGGCCGAGCGTGATGAGCTCAAGGATCGGTTGCTGCGCACGCTGGCCGAATCGGAAAATGTGCGCAAACGCGCGGATCGTGACCGGCGCGAAGCCGAACGGTTTGGCGGCACGCGCATCGTGCGTGATCTCTTGCCGGTCTATGACAACCTGCGCCGCGCCTTGAACAGTGCCGCCGATGCGGCGGGCGATGCCGATACCGCGTTGTTGGAAGGGGTTGAATTGACCCTTCGTGAATTGCTCAAGGTCTTGGCCAAGCATGGTGTGACCGTGATCACCCCCCAGATCGGGGATCAATTCGACCCGCAAAACCACGAAGCCATGTTCGAAGCGCCGGTTCCCGGCACCAAGGTCGGCGAAATCTTGCAGGTCATGACCGAAGGGTTCATGTTGCATGATCGGCTGGTGCGCCCGGCGCAGGTGGGCGTGTCCTCCAACACGCAATAAAGACACCTTAGCCGCGCGTGGCCAAGTCCTTGAGTTCATACAAAAGCTGCAACGCCTCGCGCGCCGTCATCTCGTCGGGGTGGATGGCGTCAAGGCGTTGCACGACCGGGGGTGGGCCGGTGGGTTTCGCGGGCGCGGGTTGGATTGCGGCAAAGAGCGGTAGATCGTCGATCACCGCCTTGCGGTCACCGCCTTCGCGCTCGCCTTTTTCAAGTGCCTCAAGCACGGCCTGCGCCCGGGTGATGACCCGTTCGGGCAAACCGGCGAGTTTGGCGACCTGAACACCATAGGATCGGTCGGCCGCGCCTTCGCGCACCTCGTGCAGGAAAATGACGTCGCCCTGCCATTCCTTGACGGCCACGGTCGCGTTGGTCAGCCCGTCAAGCCGTGCGGCGAGCCCGGTCATTTCGTGGTAATGCGTCGCAAAGAGCGCGCGACAGCGGTTCACCTCGTGCAGATGTTCCAGCGTCGCCCAAGCGATCGACAGCCCGTCATATGTTGCGGTGCCGCGCCCGATTTCATCCAGGATGACCAGCGCGCGATCATCGGCCTGGTTCAGGATGGTGGCGGTTTCGACCATTTCCACCATGAAGGTCGACCGCCCCCGCGCCAGGTCATCGGCGGCCCCCACCCGGCTGAACACCTGGCTGATCAACCCGATTTCGGCACTGTCTGCCGGCACGAAGCTGCCCATCTGGGCCAGGATCGCGATCAACGCGTTCTGACGCAGAAAGGTGGATTTCCCCGCCATGTTCGGCCCGGTCAACAGGGTAATTGCCGCGCCATCGCCGGTTGGGTTGAGCGCGCAATCATTGGCCACGAAGGGCGTGCCCGCTTGTGCCAGCGCCGCCTCGACGACCGGGTGGCGGCCGCCGGTGATCCGAAAGGCGCGATCATCGCGCATGTCGGGCCGCGTCCAGTTTCCTTCCATGGCGCGGCGGGCCAAGGCTGCGGTCAGGTCGAGCTCTGCCAGGGCGCGTGCGGCGGTGCCGATGGCGTCATGCAGCGCCAGAACCGCGTCGCGCAAGGATTGGAACAGTGCGCGTTCCAGTTCCTGCACCCGGTTGCCCGCATTCAGGATCTTGGTTTCAAGTTCCGACAGCTCCAGCGTGGTGAACCGCACCGCATTGGCGGTGGTCTGCCGGTGGATAAACCGGTCGGACAAGGGCGGTGACAGCATTTTCTGCGCGTGGGTCGCCGTCGTTTCGATGAAATAGCCCAAGACATTGTTGTGCTTGATCTTGAGCGAGGACACACCGGTTGCGTCGATGTATTCGGCCTGCATCGGGCCGATGACCCCACGCCCCTGGTCGCGCAGGTGGCGCGCCTGATCCATGTCGTTGTCATAGCCGGGGGCAATCGAACTTCCGTCGCGCAATTGCACTGGCGGTTCCGCCACCAAGGCGCGATCCAGCAGATCGCGCACCGCGTCGTCGCCCGCCAAACCATCGCGCGCCTCTGCCAGCACCGGGGGCAGATCCAGATCGCGCAGCATTTGTCCCAAGGCCCGCGCGCCGGTCAGGCCATCGCGAATTGCTGCCAGGTCACGCGGGCCGCCGCGATCCAGCGCAAGGCGCGACAGGGCGCGGTCAAGGTCGGGAATGCGGCGCAGGTGATGGTCGATATCGTCCCTGACAAGCCTGTCAGACACGAAAAACGCGACCGCATCATGCCGGTCGCGGATCACGGCAAGGTCGGTGGAGGCCCCGGCAAGCCGTCGTTCCAGCAACCGCGCCCCGCCCGCCGTCAGCGTGCGATCCAGCACCGACAGCACGGTATGGGCGCGCCCACCCGATAGCGCATGGGTCAGTTCCAGGTTGCGCCGTGTCGCGGCATCAAGCTGCAACAGCTGCCCGGCCAGTTGCCGTCTTGGCGGGCGCAGTAGGGGCAGGGCACCTTTTTGTGTCAGGGTCAGATAGTCGATCAACGCGCCCATCGCCCCGATCTCGGGCCGGGTGAAGGCGCCAAAAGCCTCGAGCGAGGCGGTGGCAAAGACATCGACAATCCGCGCCTCTGACGCGCGGCTGTCAAAGCTGGTGGGGGCGCGTGGCGTGACCGCGGCACCGATATCCTCGATGGCGGCGATGCGGTCTGGCGTCATGGCGTCGGATACCAACACCTCTTTCGGCATCAGCCGCGCCAGTTCAGGGCCAAGCCGCACCGGCGGGCAGGTCATCACTTGGAAATCGCCGGTGGAAATATCACACCACGCCAGCGCACCTTCGCCACGTATCTCGGCATAGGCGGCAAGGTAGTTGTGGCGCCGCGCCTCGAGCAGGGTGTCTTCGGTCAGGGTGCCGGGAGTGACAAGGCGCACCACGGCGCGGCGCACCACGGATTTGGACCCGCGTTTCTTGGCTTCGGCGGGGTCTTCCATCTGTTCGCAGATCGCGACACGAAACCCCTTGCGGATGAGGGTCAACAGATAGCTTTCGGCGCTATGGGCCGGCACGCCGCACATCGGGATGTCTTCGCCCTGATGCTGGCCGCGTTTGGTCAGCGCGATATCCAGCGCGGCGGCGGCGGCGACGGCATCGTCAAAGAACATTTCGTAGAAATCGCCCATCCGGTAAAACAATAGCGCATCGGCATGTTGCGCCTTGATCTCCAGATATTGCGCCATCATCGGCGTGACTTGGGTTGTCATTGTGATCCCCCTGCGACCGCCCCGACCCTACGCAAGCCGGGGCGCGGATTGAAGCCGCAAAGATCAGGGTTCGGCCAAGGAAAAAGGCCCCGGCGATGCGGGGCCTTTCGGGGTCTTTGCGGAACGGTCAGTTTGCCAGGCCGTCCCAGAAATTCTTGACCTTGTCGAAGAACCCGCTGGCGTTGGGGTTGTTTGCCTTGGCGCTCAGGTCTTCGAACTTGCGCAAAAGGTCTTTTTGTTCGGCGGTCAGTTTGACCGGCGTTTCCACCGCGAGCTCGATATACATGTCGCCCAGACCGGGCCCGCGCAGTTGCGGCATGCCCTTGGCGCGCAGGCGCATCTGGCGGCCCGATTGCGACCCTTCGGGCACCTTGACGCGGCTCCGGCCCCCGTCGATCGTCGGCACCTCGATTTCGCCGCCAAGCGCTGCCTTGGTCATCGACACCGGCACCCGGCAGAACAGATCGATCCCGTCGCGCTGGAACAGGGCATGTTCGCCCACCTCGATGAAGATATACAGATCGCCGGTCGGCCCACCGCGCAGCCCCGCTTCGCCCTCGCCTGAAAGACGGATGCGGGTGCCGGTTTCGACACCTGCGGGGATGTTCACGCTGAGCGCGCGATCTTTTTGCTGACGCCCGGCACCGCCACAGCTGCGGCAGGGGTTCTGCACGATCTGGCCCATGCCCGAACAGGTCGGACAGGTGCGTTCCACGGTGAAAAAACCCTGTTGCGCGCGCACCTTGCCCATGCCCGAACAGGTGGGGCAGGTGGTGGGTTCCGCGCCGCCTTCGGACCCGGTGCCGGAACAGCCGGAACAGGCCACCGAGGTGGGCACGGTGATCTGTTTCGTCATCCCTGCAAAGGCCTCTTCGAGGCTGATTTTCAGGTTGTAGCGCAGGTCTGACCCGCGGCTTGCGCGGCTGCGTCCGCCACCGCCGCGTTGGCCGCCCATGAAATCGCCGAACAGGTCTTCGAACACATCCGAAAAGGCCGAGGCGAAATCGCCTTGGCCGGGTCGCCCGCCATAGCCGCCGGCACGCGCACCGCCCGCCATGCCGCCATCAAAGGCCGCGTGGCCAAAGCGGTCATAGGCCGCTTTCTTGTCGGGGTCTTTCAGAACGTCATAGGCTTCGTTCGCTTCCTTGAACTGCGCCTCGGCGTTGGGGTTGTCTGCATTGCGATCGGGGTGAAGTTCTTTCGCCTTGGTGCGATAGCCCTTCTTGATCTCATCGGCGGATGCGCCTTTCGAGACCCCGAGAACCTCGTAGTAGTCGCGCTTGGCCATGTCGTTCCTTCCCTGAACGCATGGACCGGCCAGGGTCACCCCTTGGCCGGTCGCATTGGGGTCACGTCACCCGATCAACCGCGCTTGCGGTCGTCGTCGAGATCTTCGAAATCGGCATCGACGATATCGTCATCCACCGGGCGCGCGCCGTCGCGGTCATCGTCGCCATCGCTGTCTTCGGCTTGCGCTTTGTAGATCGCTTCGCCCAGGCGCATCGCGGCTTCGGTCACGTTCTGGATGCCGCCCTTGATCTTGCCGGCATCTTCGGTGTCCAGCTGGTCCTTGAGCGCCTTGACCGCAAGTTCGATCGCCTCGACGGTCGAGGGGTCGACCTTGTCGCCATGTTCGGCCAGCGATTTTTCCGTCGAATGGATCAGGCTTTCGGCCTGGTTCCGGGTTTCGACCAGATCGCGGCGTTTCTTGTCGCCCTCGGCGTTTTCCTCGGCCTCGCGCACCATCCGTTCGATGTCATCGTCGGTCAGACCGCCGGACGCCTGGATGGTGATCTTCTGTTCCTTGCCGGTGCCCTTGTCCTTGGCGCCGACCGACACGATGCCGTTGGCGTCGATGTCGAATGTCACCTCGATCTGCGGCACGCCGCGCGGTGCGGGCGGGATGTTTTCAAGGTTGAACTGGCCCAGCATCTTGTTGTCGGCGGCCATTTCGCGTTCGCCCTGGAACACCCGGATCGTCACGGCGTTCTGGTTGTCATCGGCGGTCGAGAAGATCTGGGCCTTTTTCGTCGGGATCGTGGTGTTGCGGTCGATCAGGCGGGTGAACACGCCACCCAGCGTCTCGATCCCCAGCGACAGCGGCGTCACGTCCAGCAGGACCACGTCCTTGACGTCGCCCTGCAGCACGCCGGCCTGGATGGCCGCGCCCATGGCCACGACCTCATCGGGGTTGACGCCCTTGTGCGGTTCCTTGCCGAAGAACTTGGTCACTTCCTCGATCGACGCTTGGGCATGCGGGTCATGCCGCCGACCAGAACGACCTCGTCGATATCGCCCTTGGACAGGCCCGCATCCTTGAGCGCGGCCGCGCAGGGCTTCATCGACTTGGTGATCAGGTCGCCCACCAGGCTTTCCAGCTTGGCGCGGGTCAGCTTCATCACCATGTGCAGCGGCTGACCGTTCGAGCCCATCGAGATGAAGGGCTGGTTGATTTCGGTCTGGCTGGACGAGGACAGTTCGATCTTGGCCTTTTCGGCCGCTTCCTTGAGCCGCTGAAGCGCCATCTTGTCCTTGGTCAGGTCGACGCCGTGTTCTTTTTGAACTCGTCCGCCAGGTAGTTGACGATCCGCATGTCGAAATCTTCACCACCCAGGAAGGTGTCGCCATTGGTCGATTTCACCTCGAACAGGCCATCGTCGATTTCAAGAATGGTGATGTCGAAGGTGCCGCCGCCAAGGTCATAGACCGCGATGGTGCGCGTGTCCTTCTTGTCGAGACCATAGGCAAGCGCTGCCGCCGTCGGCTCGTTGATGATGCGCAGCACTTCAAGCCCGGCGATCTTGCCGGCGTCCTTGGTGGCCTGGCGCTGGGCGTCGTTGAAATAGGCGGGCACGGTGATGACGGCCTGCGTCACCTCTTCGCCAAGATAGCTTTCGGCGGTTTCCTTCATCTTGGTCAGGATCTGGGCCGAAACCTGGCTGGGCGAATATTTCTCGCCGCGCACTTCGACCCAGGCGTCGCCGTTGCCGCCATTGACGATCTTGTAGGGGACAAGGTTCTTGTCCTTTTCCACTTCGGCATCGCCCAAACGGCGGCCGATCAGGCGCTTGACCGCGAAAATGGTGTTTTCCGGGTTGGTCACGGCCTGGCGTTTTGCCGCCTGGCCCACCAGACGTTCATCATCGGTATAGCCGACGATCGAGGGCGTGGTGCGCGCCCCTTCGGAGTTTTCGATGACGCGCGGCTGGCTGCCATCCATGATGGCAACGCAGGAGTTGGTGGTGCCGAGGTCGATACCAATCACTTTGGCCATATTGGTCAGGTCCCTTTTGCTTCAAGCGAACAGGCGGTGGCGGGTCCGTTCAGGCCCCCGGTGCCGCCTTCGTGATGGTGTTTGACTTGGCCGGGGCTGCACGCCCGACCGGTTCGGACGGTATATAGGGAGGTGGATTTGCCCCTGCAAGCGCTGGACGGGGCGAGAAATCAGGGGGAATTGCCATGATGGCAGCGGTGGATGTGGGTGGCGTGACGGTGTGGCCCGGTTGGTTGTCGGCCGATGTGCAGGCGGCGCATGGTCGCCGATATCCGCGCGGTGGTCGCCGCAGCGCCGCTCTTCACGCCGGAAACGACCCATGGCCACAAGATGTCGGTGCGGATGACCGCGGCCGGTGACTATGGTTGGATATCCGACAGGCGCGGGTATCGCTATGCGCCCCGCCACCCCGATGGCGGGGTATGGCCGCCCATTCCGGCGTCTGTTCTGGCCGTGTGGAAGGCCGTTGCCGGCGTGGACCGTGCGCCGCAATGCTGCCTTGTGAACTGGTATGACGACCATGCCCGGATGGGTCTGCACCAAGATCGCGACGAGGCGGATCTGTCCCTGCCCGTGGTGTCCATCTCGTTGGGCGATGATGCGCTGTTTCGCGTGGGTGGTATCGATCGGGGCGGGCCGACGCGGTCGATCTGGCTTCGGTCGGGCGATGTGGCGGTTCTGGGCGGTGCCGCGCGGTTGGCCCATCACGGCATCGATCGTCTGCGGCCGGGCAGTTCGACCCTGTTGCCCAAGGGTGGGCGGATCAACCTGACGCTTCGGGTCGTCGACTAGGTCACCGCCCCATGTCCCAGCTGACAGAGGCGTGTTTGCGAGTATAGGCCTCGCCCATGAAGCCGATCACCAGCAAGACCAGCGTGGCATACAACGGGTATTCCCAGTTCGAGTGATGCGGAAAATAATTCACGAAGGTAAAGCCGCGCGCCTGGTCGATGATGTGAAACAGCGGGTTCCAATCGAAAAACGCGATGATGGCCGTGGGCATCATGTTGGCCACGAACATCTTGCCCGATGCGATCATGCTGGCGCGCACATAGACCATCTGGATGATCCCGACCATGTCCGGCATCCAGGGCCGCAGCGCCAGAAAGATCACCCCGAGCACACAGCCAGACGCCCAGGACAACAGGAACATCATCAGGGCGCCGGGCCAGTAATGGATCGTGATCGGCGTGAACATGGTGTGCAAGATCAAGAGAAGCACCATCAGGCCCATGGTTTGGGTATACAGCGAACTGAGCGCCGAAGACAGGATCGCCACCAACGTGTTCATCGGCGCGTGCTGCATCAGTGACGAGGTGGAGCTTTCCGCACCCATCACCTTTTGCAGCGCCTGGATATGCGTGAGATAGGCATAGATGCCCGTCAGCAGGTAGAGCATGAAATCCCCGCGCACCGCCGCGCCCCGCTGGCCCATCACGGTGAACATCACGTAAAAGGCGGCGATGAACATCAGCGATTGAACAACGCTCAGCAAGATCGCGAGAACCGCGTTGCGATGGCTTTGACGCACCTTTCGCGCCGAGGCGTGAAACGCCACCTCCAGCATGGTCATGGCAAGGCTGAAGGTCGATCGGGAACGCCGGGCCTGGAACATGCGAAAACGCCTACTGGTTACGAACAAAAGCCACGCCACTTGCCCAAATGGGCGCGGGCCATGATAACGCGACAAGCCGTAGCAGGCAATCAAGGCCAAATGGAGGCGATCTTGGATTACGAGCAGATGATGCGGGTGTTCCGCATGGCCGCGCTGGAGGCCGGTGAAAAGATCATGGCGATCTATGAGGCCGATGATTTCGAGGTGAAATCCAAATCCGATGCCAGCCCGGTGACCGAGGCCGACGAGGCTGCGGATGCGTTGATTTCCGCCCATCTGCGCGCGGCCTTTCCCGATTTGGCCCTTGTCACCGAAGAACAGGCCGACAGCCACGGCCAGGCGGTGCGTGATTTCCTGATCGTCGATCCGCTGGATGGCACCAAGGAATTCATCCAGCGCCGGGGCGATTTCACGGTGAACATCGCTTGGGTGGAACAGGGCGTGCCGGTGCGCGGCGTGGTCTATGCCCCCGCCAAGGGGCGGCTGTTCTACACCGATGCCAGCGGTCAAAGCGTCGAGGAACAAGGGCCGTTCGATCTTGAAGATATCGGGTCTGTGACGCCGATCAGGGTCAAACAACCCGACAATGCGGCCCTGTTCGTGGTGGCGTCGAAATCGCACCGCGATGCGGCGACGGATGCCTATATCGGCAAGTATGCCGTGGCCGATCTCAAAAGTGCCGGATCGTCGTTGAAATTCTGTCTTGTCGCCACCGGCGAGGCCGATCTTTACCCGCGACTGGGGCGCACGATGGAATGGGATACCGCCGCGGGCGATGCGGTGTTGCGCGGCGCCGGCGGCGTGATGGTGCGGTTCGAGGATCATCACCCCTTCGACTATGGCAAACCCGGGTTTGCCAACGGGTTTTTCATCGCCCATGCCCCGGGCGTAGAGGTGAAACAGCCATGAGCGTCGTCTGCATCATTCCCGCGCGCTATGCGTCGACCCGCTATCCGGGCAAACCGCTGGCCATGCTGCGCGGCGCGACCGGCGTGGCGCAAAGCCTGATCGAACGCAGCTGGCGCGCGGCCTGCGAGGTGGCGGAATTCGACGCGATTCACGTGGCCACCGATGATGACCGGATCGCGGATGCCGCGCAGGGTTTCGGGGCCAAGGTCTTGATGACCTCGCCCGAGGCGCGCAACGGCACCGAACGCTGCGCCGACGCCTTGGCGCAACTGGGCGATGACGTGGAGATGGTGGTGAACCTGCAGGGCGATGCGCCGCTGACGCCGCCCTGGTTCCTGTCGGCGCTGATTGCCGGGCTGCGCGCCGACCCCGAGGCGGCGATTGCCACGCCGATCCTGCGCTGCGACGGGGAAACGCTGGCCGCGTTCAAGGCGGACCGCGCGGCGGGCCGGGTCGGGGGCACGACGGCGGTGGTCGATCATGCGATGCGGGGTCTGTATTTCTCGAAAGAGGTGATCCCCTACACGACCGAAGCCTATGCCGATGATGCGCCGACACCGGTATTTCACCATGTGGGGGTCTATGCCTATCGCCCCGATGCGTTGCGGGCCTATCCGACATGGCCGGTGGGCATGTTGGAAACGCTGGAAGGGTTGGAACAGCTTCGCTTCCTGGAGGCGGGCCAAGCCGTGCGCTGTGTCGAGGTGCAGGCGCGCGGTCGCAAATTCTGGGAACTGAACAACCCCGAAGACGTGCCCCGGATCGAGGCGATGTTGGCGGATATGGGCCAGGCCTGATGGATGCCCCACGGCTCAGTGTCGTGGTGGTCAGCGCCGGGCGGCCCCGTGCCCTGGTCCGGTGCCTGACTGCGCTGTCGCAACTGCGCTCGATCCGCTTCGAGGTGATCGTGGTGGCTGACGCTGACGGTTTGGCCGTTGCGCGCAGGCTGCCTATCGCTGACAGGCTGACCTTGCTGCCGCAGGATGTTGAGAACATCTCGGTCGCGCGCAACGCAGGTCTTGCCGTCGCATCGGGGGATGTGGTGGCCTTCATCGATGATGATGCGGTGCCCGAACCGGACTGGGCCGAGGCGCTGCTGCGGGGTTTCGACAGGCCTGAGGTCGGCGCCGTGACCGGCCCGGTTCTTGGGCGCAACGGGATATCGCTGCAATGGGGCCGGATGGCTGTGGACCGTCAGGGCCGGGACAGATGGCTTGAGGGGCAGGCTTCGCCCGACCGCGCCGAAGTCCTGAAGCTGCATGGCACCAACATGGCTGTCCGGCGCGAATATCTGACCCAAACTGGCGGGTTCGACACAGGTTTCAGGTTCTACCTCGACGAAACTGATCTGGCGCTGCGCCTAGCAGTGTGGTGCGCGCAGAAACGGAGTATCTGCCGTTGGCGCGTGTTCACCACGGGTTTGCGGCCAGCGCCCGCCGCCGGGCCGACCGGGTGCCGTTGAGCCTGCATGACATCGGTGCGTCCAGCGCGCTATTTCTGCGCAAACACGCCCCTGACGCACTGGACTCCGCGCTGGACCTGCTGGTCGCAGATCAGCGCGCGCGGTTGTTGCGGCTGGCGCGGGCACGGCGCATCGGCCCGGCCGAAATGCGCAGTTTGATGGAAAGCCTCGCCGCGGGCATTGCCGAGGGCCGGGATCGGCGCAGCGATGTGCCAAACTGTCCTCCCGCCGGGCCTCAGGCCTTCGTACAGCTCAATACCGAGCTGCCGCCTGAGATGATCCGCCGCGACGGCTGGCTGCACCACGCAAGGACCCTGCGCGATCAGGCCGCCACGGATGTGGCGACGGGGCGACCTGCAGCCTTGATGCTCTTGGAGCCGACGCCGCGCAAGCACTGGGTGCAATTCACCGAAGGCGGTTGGTGGGAGCAGCGTGGTGGGCTGTTCGGGCCCTCCGACCGTGCGGGCAGGCGGGTTCAGTTCTGGCGCTACCGGTCCCGGGTTGCAGCCGAATGGGCGGTTTTTTTGCAGCATGAGCGGGGAAACCGATCGGTGCCCCGTGCATCTTCTGTCGCAATCCGGTAATGCTTGTCCAATACTGCGATAAGGGCGCGCGGTCACGTGTTGACCGCGGGGACAAGACGGCAAGGTAGAGTGATGAAAAAGCGAGTGACAAAGGCGATCTTTCCCGTGGCGGGTCTGGGAACGCGGTTCCTGCCTGCAACGAAATCGATCCCCAAGGAAATCATGACGCTGGTCGATCGCCCCTTGATCCAATACGCGATCGACGAGGCGCGCGCGGCGGGCATCAAGGATTTCATCTTTGTCACCAGCCGTGGGAAATCCGCGCTTGAAGATTATTTCGACCATGCGCCGGAACTGGAAAATGCCCTGCGCAAGAAGGGCAAGACCGACCTGTTGGAAGCGTTGAAGACGACGACGATGGATAGCGGCGCCATCGCCTATATCCGTCAGCAAAAACCGTTGGGTCTTGGCCATGCGGTCTGGTGCGCGCGGCGGCTGTTGTCGAATGAACCCTTTGCCGTGATCTTGCCCGATGACGTGATCGCGGCCGAAACACCCTGCTTGCAACAGATGGTCGAGGCGCATGCCGAAACCGGCGGCAACATGGTCGCCGCGATGGAAGTGCCCGCCAACAAGACCTCGGCCTATGGCGTTCTGGACATAAAAGAAGACATGGGATCGGTCGTTTCGGTCAAGGGCATGGTTGAAAAGCCCGCGCCGGGAACCGCGCCGTCGAACCTGGCGGTGATCGGTCGCTATATCCTGACGCCTGAGATCATGAACAATCTCAACAAGATCAAGACCGGTGCCGGCGGTGAAGTGCAATTGACCGATGCCATCGCCCAGGAAATCACCACCTCCGACAATGTCTATGGGTTCCGTTTTCGCGGCCAGCGCTTCGATTGCGGGTCCAAGGCGGGGTTCTTGCAGGCCACGGTGGCCTTTGGCATGGCGCGCGATGATCTGCGCGGGGAATTCAGCGCTTATCTCGACCGACCTGATGGCGCCCGCAGCGCGGCCCAGAGTAAGCGGTTCGCGCGGCACGGACTCGGGCCGATGACAGGTCCTTACTGGCTCGATCGTCGCGCGATTGGTCAGCCGGGCGGGTCGCGGTATCTCTGACCGGCGTCGACCGGGTCGAAGCGGCCTGGTTGCATCATCTTCTGGATCTGGATGAGCCGCAAACCCGCTACCTCGTGCGCACCACGCGCGGGTATCTTTTGCTGGATCATCGCGGGGCGCCGTGGTCTGGCCGAGATCCTGGCGGATCGAAAATCGCCCGACCGGGGTGATCGGCTGTTCGACGGCCTTGGGAAGGGGCGCTGCACCCGCGCCACCGGGTCGAGGCCGCCTTGCGCGCCGTCGCGGTCGACCGCGCCCTACCCTTCGGTCTTTCGCGCCTCTGGACCGATGCGCGCGGCGGAGGGCGGTTCACCTACCTCAACCTTGGCCATTCCAACCTGTCGCATGCCACGCTGACAGCGTTTGCCACGAGCCCTCAGATGCGCGGGTTCGCGGTGCTGATCCATGACCTGATCCCGATCACCCATCCCGATCTTGTGGCGGATGGGATGCCGGCGCGGTTTGCCCGGATCATCGACCGGGTGCGGCGCCACGCCGATCTGGTGATCTGCAATTCCGATGTGACCAAGGCTGATCTTGATCGCCATTGGCAGGCCTGCACGTCGCGACCACGTGACGTGGTGGCGCCGCTTGGGCGTGCGATGCCCTGCCCGTGCGCCGACCGGTCCGCGCGACCCGCGCCATTTCGTGATGCTGGGCACGATCGAGCCGCGCAAGAACCACGCGCTGATGCTCGATGCCTGGGATCTTCTGGCCGCTGACCTGCCCCCCGACCTGATGCCCGATCTGCATATCATCGGGCCCGTTGGATGGCGGATCGATGCCCTGATGGCGCGGATCGCGGCGCATCCCTTGTTGGGGCGGTCCATCCACCTGCATGGGCCGCTGCCCGATGCGGCGGTTCAGGCGCATCTGTCGCGGGCTGTCGCGCTGCTGTTTCCCTCTCTGGCCGAAGGCTATGGCTATCCGCCGCTTGAGGCGGCGCTGATGGGAACGCTGCCGATTTGCAGCGATTTGCCGGTGTTCCGTAACACCTTGGGCAACAGCGCCGTTTACCTTGGCGCAGACGACGCCTATTCTTGGGCGGAAACGATCAAGAAACACGTTTTGGGTATCGATGCGCTGCCAGTGCTGCCCCCCCCGGATTGTCCGGGCTGGCCAGAGCATTTTGAACGAGTGGGCCAGGCTTTGGCCGAGAGTTAGCGGAAGGGTCGGACATGAAGGCGCTGAAACGGTATGCATTGCGCCTTGAGCGCAAGAAATACCTTGTTCGCGCCTGGCGAAAAAGCCGGTCTTTGCAGGTGGTTGCGAACCGCACCGGCCAGATCGGCCCACAGGATGTGTTGTGTTTCTGCACCCTGCGGAACGAAAAGATCCGGTTGAAATATTTCCTGTCCTATTACCGCGACAGAGGCATTTCGCATTTCCTGTTCGTCGATAATGACAGCACCGATGGCACCCGCGAATTCCTGGCTGCGCAAGCCGATTGTTCGGTCTGGACCACCGATGCCAGCTACAAGCGGTCGCGGTTCGGGATGGATTGGATCAACCGCCTTTTGCGGCTGTATGGGCACAAGCATTGGTGTCTCGTGGTCGATCCCGATGAATTCCTCGTTTATCCCTTCAGCGATACGCGGCCCATCCCCGCCTTGACCGATTGGTTGGAGGCGTCATCGATCAAGAGCTTTGGGGCGATGATCCTCGACATGTATCCCAAGGGGCCGATCACCGCACAGCCCTATGCCGAGGGGCAGGATCCGTTCGAAATCGCCTGTTGGTTCGATACCGGCAACTACGTCATCGAGCGCAACTGGGATTACGGCAACCTGTGGATCCAGGGCGGCCCGCGGGCGCGCGCGTTCTTCACCGATCAGCCCGCCAAGGCCCCGGCGCTGAACAAGGTGCCGCTGGTGAAATGGCATCGCAGCTATGCCTATGCCAGTTCCACCCACATGCTTTTGCCGCGCGGCTTGAACCTTGTGTATGACGAATGGGGGGGTGAAAAAACCTCGGGGGTTTTGCTGCATGCCAAGTTCCTGGACACGTTCACCGAAAAAGCCGCCGAGGAACTGGATCGTCTGCAACATTACGCCGCATCGGCGGAATACAAGGCCTATCATGCCGGGTTGAACAAGAACCCCGATTTCTGGACCAAGTGGTCGGAACGCTACATCAACTGGCGGCAGCTTGAAATCCTGGGCCTGATGTCGAAAGGCAATTGGGCATGAGCACCCTGGGCTTTGTCCTTTTGTGCCACACCGCGTTGGACCGCGCCGCACAGGTCGCGCGCCATTGGGCCGAACGCGATTGCCCCATCGTGATCCATGTCGATCGCCGGGTCATCCGCAGCCGGTTCGAGGCCTTTCGCAAGGAATTGGTGGATCTGCCCAATGTGCGGTTTTCGCGTCGCACCCGCTGTGAATGGGGCACATGGTCTTTGGTGGCTGCCTCGCAAACCGCGTCAGAGATGTTGCTGCGCGACTTCCCCGGTGTGCGGCACGTCTACCTGGCGTCGGGGTCATGCCTGCCGCTGCGGCCGGTGGATGAATTGCGCGCCTATCTTGCGGCCCGGCCGATGACCGATTTCATCGAAAGCGTCACCATCCGCGATGTCGATTGGACCGTGGGCGGCTTGAACGACGAACGGTTCAAGCTTCGGTTTCCGTTTTCGTGGAAGCGGCACCGGTTCCTGTTTGACCGCTACGTGGAACTGCAGCGCGCCGTGGGGTTCAAGCGGCGCGTGCCCGATGGCATCGTGCCGCATCTTGGCAGCCAATGGTGGTGCCTGACTCGCCAAACCCTGACCGCGATCCTGCAAGACCCGCGTCGCGCGCAAATAGAACGGTATTTCAAGCTCGTCTGGATTCCGGATGAAAGCTATTACCAGACCCTGGTGCGGAACTATTCGCGGTCGATCGAAAGCCGGTCGTTGACCCTGTCAAAGTTCGATTTCCAGGGCAAACCGCATGTGTTCTACGATGATCACCTGCATCTGTTGCGCCGGTCGGATTGTTTTGTCGCGCGCAAGATCTGGCCCAAGGCCAACCGGCTTTACAAAACCTTTCTGACCGATGACGGGTCGGCCACGCGCATGGCCGAACCGGCGCCGGGCAAGATCGACCGGGTGTTTTCCAAGGCGCTGGAACGCCGGACACGGGGGCGGCCCGGCCTGTACATGCACAGCCGCTATCCCAATCGCGATTGGGAAAACGGCAAGACCGCTGCGCCCTATTCCGTGTTTCACGGCTTCAACGACCTGTTCGATGATTTCGAAAGCTGGTTGGCGCGGCGGCTGGGAACAACGGTGCATGGCAATATCTTCGACCCAAACAAGGTTCGGTTCGCGGGCGACAGCGCTATCTTCGTCGGTTGCCTGTCATCCAGCCCGATGTTGCGCGACTATAACCCCGAACGGTTCCTGACCAACCTGATCTGGAACACCCGCGGTGACCGCCAGGTGTTCATGTTCGGCCCGCGCGACCATCAACGCGTCGGTGCCTTCATGGCGGGGGATGCGAATGCACAGATTTCCGTGGTGACGGGGGCCTGGGCGGTGCGGCTGTTTCGATCGAACCGCGACTTTGCCGATATCCGGCAAGAGGCGGCGGTGATGCAACGCCGCGAGGTCGATTTCGTCAATACCTTGCGCCATGTTCAGGCCCGCGCCGACATCCGCATCTGGACGCTTGCGGAATTCGTCGAAGAACCGATGGAACATCTGCAAGGCATTCTTGACGCGATGGAAGGGGCCAATGCCCTGCGCCTGACCGAGGCACCGCGCATGGCCGACCTGACGGGCTTTGCCGCCTTTCTGCAAGCCTTGAAGAACCAGGGGATGAACCCGCTGACTGTCGGCGATTTCCCGCAAGAAGGCCTGGTGCATCGCCCACCGTCTGACCGCAACCGCCCTTACCTGGTGACCTGACCCATGGCAGACAGTCGATACGACGCCTTTGTGCTTTTTGCGGAAATGCGCACCGGGTCAAACTATCTTGAGGATAGTCTGAACGCGCTGCCCGATATCACCTGTCACGGCGAGGTGTATAACCCCACCTTCCTTGGTCATCACAACCGGTTCGAGCTGTTCGGCTACGATATGGACCGGCGCGAAGCGAATCCCTTGGGCCTGTTGCAGGCGATGATCGCCCAGACCGAAGGCTTGCCGGGGTTTCGCCTGTTTCACGATCATGACGACCGGGTGGTAGATCGTGTCTTGCCCGATCCGCGCATTGCCAAGGTGATCCTGACGCGCAATCCCTTGGACAGTTATGTCAGCCGCAAGATCGCCACCGCGACAGGTCAATGGCGCCTGACCGATGCGCGCACCCGCAAAGGCGCAAAGATCGTCTTTGAGGCCGATGAGTTTGCCGACCTGATGGATCGCTTGGCGGCGTTCCAGGATCGTTTGCGGCGCGGGTTGCAGGTGACGGGCCAGGCCGCTTTCGTGATCCGCTATGACGACATCAACGACCCTGATGTGTTGAACGGGCTTGCCGCCTTTCTTGGGTCCGTTGGCCGCGTCGATACCGCGTCGAAAAAGCTCAAGCGGCAAAATCCCGGTGACCTGGCCGACAAGGTCGAAAACTACGACGCCATGTTGGCGGCGCTGCGCGATGTGGACCGGTTCGGCCTGACCGCCAGCGCCGATGCCGAAGCGGCGCGGGGGGCCGCCGTGCCGGGGTTTGTCGCGCATCCACAAGCCGGGCTGTTGTTCTTGCCGGTGAAAGGCGCGCCGGAACAGGCGGTGCTGGATTGGATGGCGTCGATCGGCGGTGTGGGGCGTGACGCGCTGCTGCGCAAGATGACCCAGAAAGATCTGCGAACCTGGATGAAGGCCAACCCCGGCTATCGCAGCTTCAGCGTTCTACGCCACCCGCTGGACCGCGCCTATCACGTGTTTTCGCGGTTCATCTTGCCCGATGATCGCCCCGCCTATGAAGAGGCGCGCAAGGTGATGCGCCAACGCTACAAGCTGCCGATCCCGGCCAAGACGCCCGGCCCCGACTGGCCCGAGGCGCAGGTGAAAGCCGCGTTCTTGGCGTTTCTTGAATTTCTCAAACCCAACCTGGATGGTCAGACCAGCGTGCGCGTCGATGCGGCCTGGGCCACGCAATCCGCGATCTTGCAAGGATTTTCACAGGTGATGACACCGCATCACCTGGTTCATGAACACGAAATGGCCGAAACCCTGCCCGATCTGGCGCGCAAGGTCGGCATAACCGATGTGCCTGACCTGCGCGCTGATGCCGTTGCCGGGCCGTTACCCTTGGCGGCGATCCATGACGGCAAGATCGAAAAGGCCGCGATCGACGCCTATCGGCGCGATTACCTCACGCTGGGATTTCCGCATTGGACCACGCGCTAAGCGGTCAGGCCGCCTGGCTTGTTTCGTGGTCGGTCAACAGCGTGTGCAGCGTGGCCGGGTCCGAATTGGCCCGCAGCTTCGCACAAAGCGCCGGATCACGCAGCGTGCGTGACACAAGCGCCAATGCCTTGAGATGATCAACCCCGCTATCGGCGGGCGCGAAAAGCGCAAAGACCAGATCAACGGGTTGCCGGTCGGCGGCATCGAAATCGATCGGGCGTTCAAGCCTCAAGAACGCACCATGCACCTCTGTCAGGTCTGACAGGCGGGCATGGGGCAAGGCGACACCATGGCCAACACCGGTCGGCCCAAGGCTTTCGCGTTCCTGCAAAGCGTCGAAAATCTGGCTTTCCGGCAGACCGATCAGGTCATGCGCGACATCTGCAATCGCCTGCATCAGGCGTTTCTTGCTGGTCACATCGGCAAGCGCCTTGACGCCGCGCGGCTTCAACAGTGACGACAGGTTCATCCCATCCCCCTCGTGACCCTGATGTCGGATCGGTTGTGCGCGGCGGGCCGCAAGGGCCCGCATCGCGCCGGTATTTTGCGCTCCGGGCCTTTGCGGCCCGCAGCGTGCGATAGGCTTAGGTCATTTGGGGATCGACCCAGCCGACGTTGCCGTCTTCACGCCGGTAGACCACGTTGACCCCACTGTGTTTTTCGTTCCGGAACACCAGCATGGGTGCCCCTGACAGTTCCATCTGCATCACCGCCTCGCCCACGGACAGGGACGGGATCTTGGTTTCCATCTCTGCGATGATGATCGGTTGAAGCCCCTCTGGCTCTTGGTCGTCATCACCCGATGCGTATCCGGCCAGCACATACATCGGCGCGTCCAGGGATTCAACGGGCTCCTGCCGGTCGCGGTGATGGTCCTTGAGCCGGCGCTTGTAGCGGCGCAGCTGTTTTTCCATTTTCTCGCTGGAGGCATCGAAGGCCGCGTAGATTTCATGCGCATGGCCCTTGGCCGAAGCCGTCAGGCCGGTGGACAGGTGAACGGTGGCTTCGCACACGAATTCCGACCCGGATTTCGAAAAGATCACCGTCGCGTCGGTCGGGCGGTCGGAATATTTACCCACTGCCGCGCCAAGACGGTCCTTCACATGGGTTTGCAGCGCTTCGCCGATGTCGATCTGTTTACCACTGATTTGATAGCGCATTGGTCCTCCGCACTTCGGATGCACGGGGGGCGCACCCCGGATGGGCTGCGTGCCCCGTGTGGTAGCGTGTTCGGTCTTTTCATTAAGGGGTATCCCGGGCCGTTTTGGCGGCCTTTCGTCCGGTGTGCGGACGGCGGGATCTGGGATGAAGCGAACGCGAACATCCCCCACATTAGGCGTTGGTGCAGGCCTTGTGTCAACGCAAAGCGGCGCGGTAGGGCCTAGGTGATGCGAAAGCTTTGGCCCAGATAGACGCGGCGCACGGTTTCATCGCCCACGACATCATCGGGTGTGCCGGATTTGATGATCGTGCCATCGTGCAGGATATAGGCGCGGTCCACGATTTCGAGCGTTTCACGCACGTTGTGGTCGGTGATCAACACGCCGATGCCCCGGGTTTTCAGATCTTGCACAAGGTGGCGGATATCGCCGACGGCAATCGGATCGACGCCGGCAAAGGGTTCATCCAGCAAGACATACCTGGGTTTGGACGCAAGGCAGCGCGCGATTTCCACCCGCCGACGCTCGCCCCCCGACAGCGACAACGCGGGCGCCCGGCGCAGGTGGCCGATGGAAAACTCCGCCAGCAATTCCTCCAGGCGTTCCAGGCGGCGCGCGCGGTCACGTTCCACGATTTCGAGAATCGCGAGGATGTTGTCTTCGACCGACAGGCCCCGAAAGATCGACATTTCCTGCGGCAGGTAGCCGATACCGGCACGGGCGCGCCGATACATCGGCAACAGCGTCACATCCTGCCCGTCTATGGTCACGGTGCCGCCATCGGGGGTGATCAGGCCTGCGATGCAGTAAAATGACGTGGTCTTGCCCGATCCGTTCGGCCCCAAAAGCGCGACAACCTCGCCGCGCGCCAGGCGCAGCGACACGTCCCGGATCACCGGGCGCTTGCGATAGCTTTTGCGCAACCGGTCTACCATCAGCCCTTGGCCGCCATCGGTGACGTTCAGGGCCGGGCGTTGCGTCATTGCCCGCTGTCCGGTGTCAGGATCGTGCGGACGCGCCCATCGACCGTGCCCATGCCGGTTGTCATGTCGACCACCATCTCGTCGCCGGAAATCACCGTGGCGCCCTGTGTGACCAGCACATCGCCGGTCATCGTCAAGATCGATGCCAGCACTTCGTAATGCGCTTCTTCGCCTTCGGCGGCATCGGGGCCGCGCGTGACCAGAACACCGCCGGTTGCGACAACGTCCTGCACCGTCCGGGCCCCGTCGGTTTCGGAATAGATCACTTCGATCCGGGCGGCGGCCATGCGCATTTCACCTTGCACGACGATCACATCGCCCTCGAACACGGCATTGCCGCTGGTTTGATCGATGGCCAGGCTGTCGGAGGTGACTTCGACGGGCTGCGACGCGTCATGGGCGACACCGCCAAATCCGACGGCAACCTGGGCAAAACCCGGTGTTGCCATGGTCAGCCCGAGGGCAAGCGCGGTCAGTTGGAAAAAGTGGCGCATGTTCATGACGTATACTCAATTCTCCGGCTGGTATAGCAGCCGTACGCCGCCAGTGAAACTGAGGAAAGTGGCGCCTTCCGGCCCGGTCATGTCCATCGCCCCCGCCCGCAGGTCGATGCCGTCGCCCGTCAGGTGGATGGCACCGGGCGATGTCAGGCGCAGGGTGCCCATGGTGACCAACAACCGCTCCGTCGACAGGCGGTAGCCCATGGTTGTCACCGCCACGACCGATCCGATCAGATCGACCACCTGGGTGGCAAGGTTGAGATCACCGGCCTGCGCCGTCAGGGTCATGTCATCGACATCGGACAAGATGACCGTGCTGTCGATCGTGGTCATCAGGATGGTGTTGGGGTCATCGGTTGCAGCGGCGGCGGTATCGGCCACCAGCGTCACCTCGCGCCCGTCATCCAATGTGCCGGCAAACCTGGGCCGCGACAGGCGTTGTTCGCGCACCAATTGTTCAACATCGACATCCACAAAGGGCAGCGCCGCCTCTGGGTCCGGGGTGCGCGAAAACAGGAACAGCGTCGACAGCAAGGCCAATGCGATCAGGGGCAGTGTGACCTTGACCCAGGCGACCGTGGTCGAATATCGGTTGCTGCCTGCCATGCGTCTGTCAATGCGCGAAAATATCGAGTTCCGGCCAGCCGATCAGGTCAAGCTTTGCACGCGCCGGCAGAAAATCGAAACAGGCGCGCGCGATATCGGTACGGTCTTCGCGCGCCAGCATGACATCAAGCTTGGATTTCAGCCGGTGCAGATACAGAACATCCGACGCGGCATAGGTTTTCTGGGCCTCTGTCAGGGTTACGGAACCCCAGTCAGAGCTTTGTTGTTGCTTGGAAATATCCGTTTCCAGCAATTCCTGTAAAAGATATTTCAACCCATGCCGATCGGTGTAGGTGCGCACCAGTTTCGACGCGATCTTGGTGCAATAGACCGGTGCGGCCAGCGCCCCGAAGGCATGGTACATCACCGCGATGTCAAAACGGCCAAAGTGGAACAGCTTGAGCAGATCCGGGTCGGTCAACAGCCGCGCGAGGTTCGGCGCCTCTGTCTGGCCCATCGCCACCTGCACCAGATGCGCATCCCCATCCCCCGAGGACAGCTGCACCACGCACAGCCGATCGCGGTGCGGGTTCAGACCCATGGTTTCGCAATCGATGGCAACGATCGGCCCAAGGGTCAGGCCATCGGGCAGGTCGTTCTGGTAAAGGTGGATGGTCACGCGCCGGTCCCTTTTGAAGGTCAGTTGCGCCGACATATGCCGCAAACGGCAACAGGGCAACAGAACATCAAGGGATTTGGTGCCCAGGAGAGGACTCGAACCTCCACGGCCTTGCGGCCACTGGCACCTGAAGCCAGCGCGTCTACCATTCCGCCACCTGGGCAGGTGTCGTGATGGCGGCTGATATATCCGCGCCGCGGGGCTGTCAACGGGCGAGGATGCGGAAAATCGGTGTTCAGTAGTCGCGTTCGAAAAACACGCCGAGGCGCGAGCTTCCATCCGTGGAAAACGTTCCGCGCGCCGTGACATTCGGCGTCAGGTCGATGTTGAGCGAGGCGCCCGTATTGCCGGTCTGGTCGATGACGAGATCGGTATAGACATTGTCCGACAGGTAGCGCCCGGCGCGCAGGGCGGCGTTGCCGTCGGCATCGGTCTGGAAATCCAGATCATCGAGGCCCAGGTTTTCGCGCAGGCTGGCAAACAGGCCCGATTGGCTTGATCCGCCCGCCAGCGCCGCGGCTGCATCGGCCATCTGCAAAAGTTGCACGGGCGATAGCGCGGACACCGATCGCCCGAACAAGAGCTGTGCCAGAACCTCGTCTTCGGGCAGCGCCGGGCTGGAGGTGAAACTGATCTGCGGCGCGCTGACCGGGCCGATCATGTTGACGCCGATGGTGTAGCCGCCGCTGCGGGCGGTGGCGATCAGCCGGATGAACGGGTCGAAACTGCCTTGCAGGGTCGCGGACCCGTCCGACAGGTCAAGCCGCGTGCCAAGAATGGACAACCGGCCCCGGATCAGGTCGAATCGACCCGCCGGGATCATGTTCGCCGTGGTGCCGCCAATGCGCAGCCTGCCGCCCAGTTCCGCATCAAGGCCCCGTCCGCGCAGGAAAATGCGACCGGGCGCGGTGATGGTCGATCAGCCCGATGCTAGACCTCGTCGCCATCGGTTTGCGCCGATCACCGGGCCCCGCTGCGATGCGGTGCGCTGTTCGGCTGGGGCCTCGCCAGGTGGTGATCGGGGGAATCGGGGCCGCACCGCCCAGCCCGGTTTCGGGCACGCGCAATTCGGTGTCGCCAAGCGCGATGGTGCCCGCGACCTGCATCGCCCCCGCCAATGCACCGGTGATGGTCACATCGGCGCGTTGGATCAGGGCGGCGTAAAGTGTCGGGTCAACCAGGCGTAGGGCATCGCCGGTGACCGTGATCTCTGCCGGTAGTCTTGGCGCGGTCAACGTGACCGTGCCATTGGCCCCAAGCGTCCCGCCGGTGCCAAGCGCGCCACCCGCGTCAAAGCGGATGCGCCCCGCCGCAATCCGGCCGGCGGCAAACACCCCTTCCAACGCGGTTTGCAAGACCGGCAGCGTGACGCGCGCGCCGCTGGTCTGCACCTGGCCTGAGAGGTTGGCGAGGGTGGGGGCCCCGCGCAACGCCAGGTCAAAGCCAAGCGTGCCGGACAGGCTTTGGGGGGCCAGCGCGCGGTTGGCCAATGCCAACGGCAGCTGCCCGGTGGCTGCCAGGTCGACCGTGCCCCGGATCGGTTGCGCGCTGCCCGATACCGTTGCGGTGATGCCCGCCGCGCTGCTGATGTCGGACATGATGCGATAGGGCGCGTCCGCCTCTGGGCCGCGGGTGACGTCGAGCGTGGTCGTCACCGACCCGGTCAGTTGGTCGGAGAACAGGCCCACATCGGCCAGCCGCGCCTGCCGTGCCGACAGGATCGCGCCCGCGCGGCTGACACGACCCTCTGCGGTCATGGTCAGGGCGCGGCCCGTCAAGGCCAGGTTGCGCAAGATGGTGCCGCTTTCGTCGCGCAGGGCAGAGAGGGTCAAGGTCGTGTCGCCGGTCAAAAGCTGTGGCGGCAACCCCGAGGCAATCGAAAGATCGCTGCCCGTGCCCGACAGGATCATGTCGAACGCGCCTGACAAAAGGTCAGCTTCCCCCACCAAGGTGCAGGTCAGCGACCCGGCAAGCGGTTGGCCCGACAGCGGGGCAAAGCGCGACAGATCACCCGCATCCGCCATCAGCTCGGTGGTCAGGGTCAGGCTATTGTCCGCCAGGCGCAGGGCGGCCATCCCTGACAAGGACAGGTCACCGGCCCGCGTCATCAGATCGCCAAGGATCAGCGGCGCGCCGTCCATCCATGACAGCTGCGCCGTCATCCGTGCCGATGTGCCAAGGGCCTGGGCGAGCGCCGGATCGTCATGGGCAAGCCCATCGATCCGCACCTCCAGCGGCGCATTGACCGACAGGCCCTGTTCGCCGGTCACGATCTGGCCGCTTGCCTCCAGGGCAAGCCGGTCCATGCGGGCAGGGCCCGTATCCAAGGCGGTGATCCCGACCCGCGCGGTATAGCCGTCGCCGGTGGCCGCGTCATAGCCAAGGACAAGGTCCATCGCGCCCACGGTGATCTCTTGCCCCGAAACGGGCAGGCGCACGGGGCCGTCACCGTCCGGATCGCTGATTCGCCCGGTCAGGTCAAAGGCGCGGGGTGCACCGCCGGGGGCAAGCGACAGCGTGCCGTCCAGCGTCATGGCGGCGGCGTTGATCGACAGGCGATCCAGTTCGACCGCGCCATCCTCCATCACCCGAAGCTCTGTCGTCAGGCCTATATCAGGGCCAAAGAAGTCCCGGTAATCGGGCAAGAACAGCGGCGTGATATCGCCGCCAAGATCGGCGCTGACGCGGCGCTGACCGGTGTCGGTGGCCCGCGTGGTTTGCACCTGCCCCGTCAGGCGCGGCTGGCCATCGCTGGCCAGGGCGATATCGGCGGTGAAATCATCGATCGGCCCGTCGCCCGCAACGGACAAGCGCAGCGCGGGGGCGCCGGGCAGGCCCAAAAGCGTGGTCACAAGCCCACCGGCATCTTCTTCGACCAACAGCGCCAGGGTCAGTTGGCGGCTGGTATTTCCAAAAGATGCGCCAAGCTCGAACACCCCGCGTGGCCCGTCAAGGCGGCGGATATCAAGATTGGCGGTGCCGTCACCGCGTGACAGCTGCGCGCTGCCATCCACCGAAAGGTCAACCGCCGTCCCGACCAGCTCGGCGCCCAGGGACACCCTGCCGATGCTGGCTTGATCGATCGAAATCGACACGGGCAGCTCGGGCAGGGCAAAGGGCCGCGCCTCGGCATCGGGAAGGTCGGGGCCAGCGGATGTATCGGGCGCGCGCGCGATGCTCAACCTGTCGGCGGTCAAGGCGTCGATCTGCAAGGCACCCCGCAACAAGGCCAAGCGCGACCAGGTCAATCGCGCGTTTTCCAGTGTCAGCCAGACGCCTTGCCCATCCGCGATGGTCAACAGGTCCATCTGTGCCGTGGAACTGAGCGCGCCGCGAAAGCCCCGGATCGTGACCGTGCGCGCGCCATCGGACAGCTGGCTTTCCAGGAACCTTACGATCCGGCCCTGGTCATCATCCTGTGCCGTGGCAAGGCCGGGCAGGGTCAGCGCGATGAACGTAAAGACAAGGACAAGACCGCGCATCAAAAAGCCTGTCCTATACCGATGTAAAGATAGGCCTCTTGCCCGGCGGTATCGCCCTGGGCCGGCGTGGCCAGATCGATGCGGATCGGGCCAAAGGGCGTGGCGTAGCGCAGGCCAAGACCGATGCCCGCGTGCCAATCGGAGGTGCCGCCGCCCAAGGCGTCGCTGCTGATCAATCCGGCATCGGCAAAGCCCACGATGCCGAAATTCGTATCGCCGATATCGTGCCGAACTTCTGCCGACAGCCCGGCAAAACCACGGCCGCCGCTGGCGCGCCCTGCCTGCACCGCGCCGAGCGATTGGTAGGCTTGCCCGCGCACGGTGCCCGCGCCGCCGGAATAGAACAGGTCATCGGGGGCGATATCGATCAACTCGCCGCCAAACAGACCGCCGATCTGAACCCGCGCGGCCAGCCGTGTCGCATCATCTTGGCCAAGGCCCCAATAGGCCCGCCCATCCAGCGTGGCGCGCGCGCCGCCGCTTCCGTCCAGCACCTGAAACGGGGTCAGGGTCAGATCCGCGTAGGCCCCCGCGCGGGCATCGATGGGATCGTCGCGGTTTTCGAATGTCGCGCCCAGCGGCAGGGTCAACCGGGTGAGGTCGCGGTTTCCAAACCCATCCTCGATCCGTGCAAACCCCAGCCCAAGGCCGCCCGTGACCGTCACCGTGCGGGACAGCCGATGGGTCAGGGTTGTTTCCGCGCCGACGCCACGAATGGTAAAGGTCGGCTCTTGCAGGTAAACGAACGCCCCCTCGACCGCGAGGCTCGTATCGGGCCCAAAGGTGGCGGGCCGCTCGAACCGACCGCGCAATTCCCCATCCAGCCCGTCACCGGAATCGACGTCGCGGATGCCGGATATCTCGGCATCGAAGCGCAGCCGTTCCGCCCCGCCCAAAAGATTGCGGTGCAGCCAATAGGCGCTAAGCCGCAGGCCTTCGTCGCTGGCGACTTCCGCGCCAAAGCCAAGGCGGCGCAACGGTGCCTCGGCCACGGTCGCGTCGACATCAGCGATGTCGCCGGCGCGTGGATCGCGCAATTGCAGCGCCACGGCCGAAAACACGCCCGTATCGCGCAGCCGTTCCTCGGCGCGGTCCAAGGCTTGGGGGGAATACACCTCGCCCACCGGCAGCCCGGCGATGTCGAGGATGCGCTCAACCCGCATCCGGGACTGGCCCTGGGGGACCAGATCGCCGAACCTGATGATCGGCCCCGGCTCGACCCGGATCGCCACATCAAGGATGGCCTGCCGGTTCTGCGCGGTGATGGTCTGGCTGGCGATATCGGCAGTGGCATGGCCCTGTGCGCGCCAGCCCTCCAGGGCCGCGCGTGTCGTCGCGCGCAACAGCGGCGTAGTTGCGGGGGCCCCGCTGCGGAAACCCTGCGGCAAAACGGTGTTTCCGGTCAGTGGCCCGATCTCGGCCCGGCCAAGGCGAAAGTCGGGGCCAGTGTCGATCACGATGTCCACGCGCGACACCTGGGCGGGGGCGGAAAACGGCGAAATCTCTGCCGCATCGCGGCCATCGAGGCGAATGGCGATGACGGGCGCAAAAAAACCTTCTTCGTACAGGATGCCGATCAGGCGGCCGTAATCGCTGCGTGCGGCGGCGGTGATATCCTCACCGGTCCGGGTCGCGCCCGGTTCGGGCGGGCGCAACAAAAGCGCGTTGGCCCGCAACCGGTCGATCAATGCCTCGGATGCGCCGGGGGCGGACAGGGCCACGTCCTGCGCATGGCCGGGCATCACGGCACAGATTAGCCCCACGGCCAGAACGGTCGCGCGAAGCGGGGCAGACAAGGGTTTGGGCCGCGCAAGCATGACACAAACCTAGCCCCGCAAAGGCCGCTGTGCCAGCCGCATCGCGGCGACGTGACGATACAGGTGAATAATGGGACGATTTGCGCCTTGTCGTGTCGTCACGGCGCTTCTATCACCCACACAACCGCGACCGGAGGACATCAGCCATGTCGAACCTCGTCACCATTTTCGGCGGATCGGGCTTTGTCGGCCGCTACATCGCCCGCCGCATGGCCAAGCAAGGCTGGCGCGTGCGCGTCGCCGTGCGCCGCCCGAACGAGGCCTTGTTCGTCCGCCCCTATGGCGTCGTCGGGCAGGTGGAACCGGTCCTTGCCAATATCCGCGACGATGACAGCGTGCGCGCTGCGATCCATGGCGCGGATGTGGTGGTGAATTGCGTCGGCATCCTGTCGGAACGGGGCAAGAACAAGTTCAATCTCGTGCAAAATCACGGTGCGGCCCGGGTGGCGCGGATCGCCGCCGAAGAAGGCGTTTCGCGTCTTGTGCACCTGTCCGCCATCGGGGCCGATCCCAACAGCGATAGTCTGTACGCCGATTCGAAAGGCGATGGCGAAGCGGCGGTCCTGGCGGCCTTTCCGACCGCGATGATCTTGCGCCCCTCCATCGTCTTCGGGGCCGAAGACCAGTTTTTCAACCGGTTCGCCGCGATGACGCGCATGGGCCCGATCCTGCCCGTTGTGGGGGCCGCGACACGGTTTCAACCGGTCTATGTCGATGACGTGGCCAAGGCTGCGGTCTTGGGCATCCTGGGTCAGGCCAAGCCGGGCATCTATGAATTGGGCGGGCCGGATGTGGAAACCTTCCGTGACCTGATGGCGCGGATGCTGCGAATCATTCGCCGCCGCCGTCTTGTGATCAACGTGCCCTTTCCCGTCGCGATGGTGATGGGCGGGGCCTTCGACCTGTTGCAGGTGGCCAGTTTGGGGTTGTTCCACAACGGCCTGTTGACCCGCGACCAGGTGCGCAACCTGCGCCGCGACAACGTGGTGGCCGCGGGCCGCATGGGATTTGCCGACCTGGGGATCGAGCCCGTGGCAATGGATCCGGTGTTGGAAGACTACCTATGGCCCTTCCGTCCCGGCGGGCAATATTCCGACATCAAGGTGACCGCGCAGCATCTGCGCGATCAGGAATAAGCGACCCATAAAAGCACGACGCCAAGGCCCACCCGGTAGATGACATAGGGTGTGAAGCTGACGGTTTTCAAAAGCCGCATCATCAGAGTCAGCGCCAAGATCGCAGACACGAAGGCCAGGGCGGCGGCGATGGCGCCGTCGCGGGCGGCCTGTGCGTTGGCGGTCAAGATCACTTCGCCGCCTAACAGGATGCCAGAGGCGGCGATGGTGGGGATCGACATCAGCATCGCCACGCGCGCGGCGCTTTCGCGGTCATAGCCCAACAGGCGCGCGCCGGTGATCGTGATGCCGGACCGTGACGTGCCGGGGATCAACGCCACCGCCTGCCACAGCCCCAGGATCACCGCATCGCGCAATGACCACTCGCTTGCGGGTTTCACCTGCGGCCCGCGCTGGTCGGCCCAATAGAGCACGATCCCGAACAGCAGCATCGCCCATCCGATCACCGCGATCGACCGCATCGCGTCATCCAGCCCGGTCAGGTGCAGGACCAGCCCGGCGATGACCACGGGGATCGTCGCGATCAGCAACAAGAACGCCAGTTTCGCGCCGGCGGTGTCGATCCGCCCGGTCAGCAGGCGCGGCGTGCCGATCAGCGCCAGCCGCACATCGGCCCAGAAATAGGCGATGACCGCGCCAAGCGTGCCCATGTGAACCGCCACATCGATCACCTGCCCTTGGTCCGCCAACCCGGTCAGATTCGGCAATAGCACCAGATGGCCAGAGCTTGAGACCGGCAAAAACTCGGTTATCCCCTGGATCAGCGCCAGAAGCACAAGGTTCCACAGCGCCATCAGGATTTTCTTCCAACATGGGACTGTGATTCAAGATCTTGTTTTTGTGTCATTAAAAGCTCGATAGGGTGTGTTTGTTACCTAATTTACCCCGGATCAGTGCGTATTTGGCATTTGCCGGTGGTGAAAAACGGTATTTAGGTAAGTATTGCTGTCTTTTTATCCCTGCGAGAGGTGGGTATAGGGACCGCGAAAGAATGGGAGATGTTTCGTGGCCAAGCAACCCATGTTGAAGTTCGTCACCGTCAGCAAGCAGATGCCGGAAAAGCGGCCCCCTGACCTGCGGCGGGAAGATTTCGATGAGATCTACGGGGAATACGCCCGGGAAAAGGCGGCTGAACAAGCCGGCCGGTGCAGTCAGTGCGGCGTGCCTTATTGCCAGTCGCATTGTCCGTTGCACAACAACATTCCCGATTGGCTCAAGCTGACCGCCGAAGGCCGTTTGCAGGAAGCCTATGAGCTGAGCCAGGCTACCAACACCTTTCCCGAGATTTGTGGCCGTATTTGTCCGCAGGACCGTCTGTGCGAAGGCAATTGCGTGATCGAACAATCCGGCCATGGCACGGTCACGATCGGGTCGGTGGAAAAATACATCACCGACACCGCCTGGGATCAGGGCTGGGTCAAGCCGATCACGCCATCGGTCGAACGGCCCGAATCGGTCGGCATCATCGGGGCTGGCCCCGGCGGCCTGGCCGCGGCCGACATGCTGCGCCGCGCCGGTTTGCAGGTCACGATCTATGACCGCTACGACCGCGCCGGTGGGCTGATGGTTTATGGCATCCCCGGCTTCAAGCTTGAAAAAGACGTGGTGATGCGGCGCAACGCGTTGCTGGAACAGGGCGGCGTGGAATTCGTGATGAACTGCAATGTCGGCGACGACATCAGCTTCGACGCGATTCGCGGCAAGCATGATTTCGTGGTCATCGCCACGGGCGTCTACAAATCGCGCGATCTGAACGCGCCCGGCGTGGGGGCCGATGGCATCGTGCGCGCGATCGACTACCTGACCGCCAGCAACCGCAAAAGCTTTGGCGATGACGTGCCCGAATTCGACAGCGGCGAATTGAACGCCAAGGGCAAGCGCGTGGTCGTGATCGGCGGCGGTGACACGGCGATGGATTGTGTGCGCACCGCGATCCGGCAGGGTGCCGAAAGCGTCAAATGCCTGTATCGCCGTGACCGTGCCAACATGCCCGGATCGCAACGCGAAGTCGCCAATGCCGAAGAAGAAGGCGTCGAATTCGTCTGGCTCTCGACGCCCAAAGGCTTTGCCGGTGACGCGGTCGAGGGCGTGATGGTGCAGAAAATGCGCCTGGGCCAGCCCGACGCGACCGGCCGTCAAAGCCCTGAAATCATCGAAGGCGCCGATTATGTCGAAGGCGCCGACCTTGTGATCAAGGCGCTGGGCTTTGAACCCGAAGACCTGCCGACGCTCTGGGGTGCCCCTGAATTGGAAGTGACCCGTTGGGGCACGATCAAGGCCAATTTCCGCACCCATGAAACGCAGATCCCCAATGTATACGCCGTGGGCGATATCGTGCGCGGCGCAAGCCTTGTGGTTTGGGCGATCCGCGACGGCCGCGAGGCCGCAGAGGCGATCCTTGAAAAGCTGGCAGTGTCCGGCGCGGTGGCGGCAGAGTGACATGGGACCTGGCCAGATCGGGCGCTGCATCGACCGCGATTTTCGCGGCGATGACGCTTGCGCCCGGCCTGGCCGCCCAAGCACAGACCGGGCCTTCGCTGTTCGAGGTTCCGGCAGGGTGCAGCGCCTTCTTGACGGTTCAATCACGCGGCTGCACCGTCGCGCATCACTGGACCTGCGAGGCGGACCCGGCGGGCACACATTGGCGCGTGTCCCTGGATCAGGATGGGCCGTTTTCCCTGAGCTATACCGACGCGGAGTTTCGGTGGCTCCAAAGCTGGGACCTGGGGAGCGGCGCCTCCTCGACCCTGATCCAGCCCGAGGAAGACCCCGCAAGCCTGACGGACCTGTTGACCGAAGGCAGCGACACGATGGTGTTCAGCGTCCGGACAGAGTCCAACCTCGGGGCGTTTCAGCGCGATTATACCGGGTTTGACCGTCTCACCGGTGACGAGGTCACGGTGGATGGCCGCACGCTCGCGGTGACGGAATTTTCCTATCAATACCCTGTCGATGGCGGAATGCGCCGGGTGCAGGGCAACCAGTTCGTGCATGAAGGGTGGCGGTTGTTCTTTGGCGGTATCGAAACCGTCACCGACGCCACCGGTGACAGTTTTGAATATGACAACAGCCCGATGGAATTCGCCGAACCCGGCGAACGCGGGTTTTTGACCCTGCAACCGATCTATGACTGCGGCGAGATGATGAGCGGCCTGCCCCGCGCGCAACACGCCATTTCTGACCAGATTTTCCGGGTGCTTTCGCACAGCACAGCACCCGGCCCGAACGGAGGGACAGACCATGACGACCTATGACGCCACCTGGGCCGCAGCCGAGGAAGCCAAGCGCGAGTGGATGAACGAAAACAGCCTGTTCCGCGAAGAGGATGAACATTCGTCTTGCGGTGTCGGGCTTGTGGTGTCGCTCGATGGCAAACCGTCGCGCAAGGTAGTCGACAAGGGCATCAATGCGCTGAAAGCGATCTGGCACCGTGGCGCTGTCGATGCCGATGGCAAGACCGGCGATGGCGCGGGTATCCATCTGCAGATCCCCGTCCCGTTCTTTTACGATCAGGTCCGCCGCACCGGCCATGAACCCCGGATGAACGAACTGATGGCCGTGGGCCAGGTGTTTCTGCCCCGCACCAATTTCGGGGCGCAGGAAACCTGCCGGACCATCGTGGAATCCGAAGTGCTGCGGATGGGCTATTACATCTACGGCTGGCGCCATGTGCCGGTGGATGTGTCGGTTCTGGGCGACAAGGCCAATGCCACACGGCCAGAGATCGAACAGATCATCATTTCCAATTCCAAGGGTGTCGATGTCGAAACCTTTGAACGTGAATTGTACGTGATCCGCCGCCGGATCGAAAAGGCCGCCACCGCCGCCGGCATCCGTGAACTGTACCTGTGTTCGCTGTCGTGCCGGTCGATCATCTACAAGGGCATGATGCTGGCGCAGGATGTGGCCAATTTCTACCCCGACCTGATGGATGACCGGTTCGAGAGCGCCTTTGCGATCTACCACCAGCGGTATTCCACCAACACCTTCCCGCAGTGGTGGTTGGCCCAGCCCTTCCGCATGTTGGCCCATAACGGCGAGATCAACACGCTCAAGGGCAACGTCAACTGGATGAAAAGCCACGAAATCCGCATGGCCTCGACCTATTTCGGGGACATGGCCGAGGATATCAAACCGATCATCCCGCAAGGCGCATCCGACAGCGGCGCGCTTGATGCGGTGTTCGAGGTCCTGGTGCGTGCCGGACGGTCTGCGCCGATGGCGAAAACCATGCTGGTCCCCGAGGCCTGGTCGAACACCGCGACCGAATTGCCCAAGGCATGGCAGGACATGTATTCCTACTGCAATTCCGTGATGGAACCTTGGGACGGCCCCGCCGCCCTTGCCATGACGGATGGTCGCTGGGTCTGTGGCGGGCTTGACCGCAACGGTCTGCGTCCTTTGCGCTATGTCGTGACCGGCGAAGGCATGCTGATCGCCGGGTCCGAGGCCGGTATGGTGCCGATCAACGAGGCGACCGTGGTCGAAAAAGGCGCGCTTGGCCCCGGCCAGATGATCGCCGTCGACATGGCCGAGGGCAAACTGTTCCGCGATACCCAGATCAAGGACGCGCTGGCCGCATCGCGCCCCTTTGGCGAATGGGTGGGCAAGATCGTCGATCTGGCCGCGGAAACCGAGGGCAAGGCCGAAAAGACCCTGTTCGACGGTGCCGAGTTGCGCCGCCGCCAGGTCGCGGCCGGCTATTCCATCGAAGAACTGGAACAGATCCTTGCGCCCATGGCCGAGGATGGCAAGGAAACGCTTGCCTCCATGGGCGACGACACGCCCGCCGCCGTGCTGTCGAGCATCTATCGCCCCTTGTCGCATTATTTCCGCCAGAACTTCAGCCAGGTCACCAACCCGCCCATCGACAGCTTGCGCGAATACCGGGTCATGAGCCTCAAGACGCGGTTCGGCAACCTCAAGAACGTGCTGGATGAAGACAGCAGCCAGACCGAGATCCTCGTTCTGGAAAGCCCCTTCGTGGCCAATGGGCAGTTCGAGGAAATGGTCACCCATTTCAACGCCGAACATGTCATCATCGATTGCACCTTCCCGGCGGGCGGCAAGGCCGACGCGCTGCGCGAAGGGCTGGAACGCATCCGCCACGAGGCCGAAGATGCCGTGCGGTCGGGCGCGGGCCACATCATCCTGACCGATCAGGGCCAAAGCGACACCCGTGTCGCGATGCCGATGATCCTTGCCACCAGTGCCGTGCATTCCTGGCTGACGCGGCAGGGGTTGCGCACCTTCTGTTCGCTGAACGTGCGGTCGGCCGAATGCATCGACCCGCATTATTTCGCGGTTCTGGTCGGCTGTGGGGCAACGACGGTCAATGCCTACCTTGCGCAGGATTCGATTTCCGATCGCATCAATCGCGGCTTGATCGATGGCACCTTGACCCAGGCGATGGCCCGCTATCGTGCGGCTGTCGACGCAGGTCTGCTCAAGATCATGTCGAAGATGGGGATTTCGGTGATCTCGTCCTACCGGGGCGGTCTCAACTTCGAGGCCGTGGGGCTAAGCCGTGCGATGGTGGCGGAATATTTCCCCGGCATGCTCAGCCGGATTTCCGGCATCGGTGTCAGTGGTTTGCAGAAAAAGGCCGAGGAAGTGCACGCCAAGGGCTTCTTGCGTGGCGAAAGCGTGCTGCCCATCGGCGGCTTCTACAAGGCGCGTCGGTCGGGCGAAAAGCACGCCTGGGAAGCAACCTCGATGCACATGCTGCAAGAGGCGTGCAACCGCGCATCTTATTCCCTGTGGAAGCAGTATTCCGAAAAGATGCGGAGCAATCCGCCGATCCATCTGCGCGATCTGCTCGACATCAAGCCCCTGGGTGGCCCCGTGCCGATCGACGAGGTGGAAAGCATCACCTCGATCCGCAAGCGGTTCGTGACGCCGGGCATGAGCCTCGGCGCGCTGTCGCCCGAGGCGCACAAGACGCTGAACGTGGCGATGAACCGGATCGGCGCAAAGTCGGATTCGGGCGAGGGTGGTGAAGACCCGGCGCATTTCGTGCCGGAACCCAATGGCGACAACCCCAGTGCCAAGATCAAGCAGGTCGCATCGGGCCGGTTCGGCGTCACCGCCGAATACCTGAACCATTGCGAAGAGCTTGAAATCAAGGTCGCCCAAGGGGCCAAACCCGGTGAAGGCGGGCAATTGCCCGGCATGAAAGTGACCGAGCTGATCGCGCGCCTGCGCCATTCGACCAAGGGCGTTACGCTGATCTCGCCGCCGCCGCACCACGACATCTATTCGATCGAGGATCTGGCGCAGCTGATCTATGATCTCAAGCAGATCAACCCGCGCGCCAAGGTGACGGTCAAGCTGGTGGCATCCTCGGGCGTCGGCACGATTGCGGCCGGTGTCGCCAAGGCCAAGGCCGACGTGATCCTGATTTCCGGCCATAATGGCGGCACCGGCGCATCGCCTGCAACCTCGATCAAATACGCGGGTCTGCCCTGGGAAATGGGTCTGACCGAGGCGCATCAGGTTCTGGCGATGAACAACCTGCGCGACCGGATCACGTTGCGCACTGATGGCGGTTTGCGCACCGGGCGCGATATCGTCATGGCCGCGATGATGGGCGCCGAGGAATATGGCATCGGCACCGCCGCGCTGATCGCCATGGGCTGCATCATGGTGCGCCAGTGCCAGTCCAACACCTGCCCCGTGGGCGTCTGCACCCAGGACGAAGCGCTGCGCGCCAAGTTCACTGGCAACGCCGACAAGGTGGTGAACCTGATCACCTTCTACGCGCAGGAAGTGCGGGAAATCCTTGCCTCGATCGGCGCGCGGTCGATGGATGACGTGATCGGCCGTGCCGACCTGTTGACCCAGGTCAGCCGGGGCGCCGCACATCTGGATGATCTGGATCTCAACCCGATGCTCATCACCGTCGATGGCGCCGACCGGATCGTCTATGACCGCAACAAGCCCCGCAATGCCGTGCCCGATACGCTTGATGCGCAGATCGTGGCGGATGCCAGCCGGTTCTTGCAGGATGGCGAAAAGATGCAGCTGGATTACGCGGTGCAGAATACGTTGCGCAGCATCGGCACCCGCACCTCCAGCCATATCGTGCAGAAATTCGGGATGCGCAACGCGCTGCAACCCGACCACCTGACCGTCAAGCTTCAAGGCTCGGCGGGTCAATCTCTGGGTGCCTTTGCCGCGCCGGGTCTCAAGCTGGAGGTCACGGGCGATGCCAATGACTATGTCGGCAAGGGCCTGTCGGGCGGGATCGTTGTGGTCAAGCCGATGCAGGACAGCCCGCTGGTGGCCCATGACAACGTGATCATCGGCAACACGGTGCTCTATGGTGCCACCGATGGGCATCTGTTCGCCTCTGGTCGGGCTGGCGAACGCTTCGCGGTGCGCAATTCCGGTGCAAAGGTCGTGGTCGAAGGCTGCGGGTCCAACGGGTGTGAATACATGACCGGCGGTGTCGCCGTGATCCTTGGCCGGATCGGGGCCAATTTCGGTGCGGGCATGACCGGTGGCATGGCCTATCTGTATGATCCCGAAGGCGTTGCCTGCGTGAACATGAACCTTGAAACGCTGGTGACCTGCCCCGTGACCGTGCCGCATTGGGAACAGCAGTTGAAGGGCCTGATCGAGGCGCATCTGCGCGAAACCGGGTCGCGCCGCGCCGCGCATATCCTGCAAAACTGGGACAGCGAGCGGGGCAATTTCCTGCAAGTCTGCCCGAAAGAGATGCTGGATAAACTGGCGCACCCGATCAGCGTGGAAGCGCGCGCCGTTCCGGCGGAATAATCGGGCGTCAGCCTCGGCAAGATCCAAGGGCCACCGCGCGTTGCGGTGGCCCTTTTCGTTGCGATCCTGACAAGGCGGTCAGATCACACGGTCACGAAATCCGCCCGCGCATAGCCCTGCACATACAACAGCGCGGTCAGATCGCCGTGGTTGATCGCGTGGTTGGCTTGTGCCTGCACCACGGGTTTGGCGTGCACCGCAACGCCAAGCCCCGCGCGCGTCAACATGCCAAGGTCATTGGCCCCGTCGCCGATGGCCAGAACATCGGCCGGGGTGATGGCAAGTTTCGCGGTCAGATCCTCCAGCGCGGCAACCTTGGCTTCGCGGCCCAGGATCGGTTCGGCCACCGTGCCGGTCAGGGCCGCGTTTTCGACATGCAGCGTGTTGGCGCGGTGTTCGTCAAAGCCAAGCTTGGCGGCAACGGCCCCGGTGAAGGCGGTGAACCCACCCGATACCAAGGCGGCATAGGCGCCATGCGCCTTCATCGTCGCCACAAGCGTCGCACCCCCCGGCATCATCGTGATGCGGCGGGCCAGCACCTCGCCGATCGTGGGTTCCGGCAGACCCTTCAACAGGGCCACGCGTTCGCGCAAGGCCGCCTCGAAATCCAGCTCGCCGTTCATGGCGCGGGCGGTGATGGCGGCGACCTTTTCCCCGATCCCGGCGGCGGCGGCCAATTCATCGATGCATTCCTGTTGGATCATCGTCGAATCCATATCGGCCAAGAGCAGTTTCTTGCGCCGCCCCGCGCTGGGTTGGCACAGCAGATCGACGCCCTCGATCGACAGGCTGGCCCGAATCTCGGCAAGGTTCTTCGGCACTTTGGCCAGCGCGAATTCTGCGGCGCAATTGGGATCAAGCCAGATCGCATCGCCGCCCCCCAGTGCATCGCGCAGCGCGCGCACCAGCGCCGGTGCCAAAATCATCGCGGGGTTGGTGACAAGCGTGAGTGTGAACATGGCCGAGATCCCGAATTTTCGCGCCATAGACCACGAAGCGCGCAATGGGGCCAGTGCCTTTGGCGGTTGGCAGGCGCGCGTGGTCGGCTATGTCTGGGCGAAAGCGGTCGGAATGGGTGCGATGATCAAGATCAGCGTTGCGGCGGGTGTTGCGGGTCTTTGCATCCTGCTTGGGCTTTTGGGGCTGGAGGCGCCGCGCGCCGGGTTGGCGGTGTCGCAGACCCATGTCGGCGACACACCCGTGACCGTGATGCGCAGGCCCGCCGCCGAAGGGCCGGTTGTCGTCATCGCGCATGGCTTTGCCGGATCGCGGCAATTGATGTCGGCCTGGCAGCTAAGCCTTGCGCGCGCCGGGTTCATCACCGTCAGCTTCGATTTCGAAGGGCATGGCCGCAACCCCGTGCCGATGTCGGGTGACGTGACAAGCATCGATGGCACGACGCGCTTGTTGATGGAAGAAACCGGGCGCGTGATCGATTTTGCCGTCACCCTGCCCGGTGCGATGCCGCGCGTGGCGCTGATCGGGCATTCGATGGCCTCTGACGTGGTGGTGCGGCAAGGGCTGGCCGATGACCGGGTGGCCGCGATCATCGGCATTTCCATCTTCAGCCAGGCGGTGACGGAAACCGCGCCGGAAAACCTCTTGCTGCTCAACGGCGCCTGGGAAGGTGCCCTGCGATCCGAGGCGCGCCGCGTGATGGCCGATCTGGGCGCGGAGGAAGGCGATCTTGTGGGCACCCCCGGGGCGGGTTTTGCCCGGATGGCCCTGCCGGTGCCGATGGTGGAACATGTCGGCGTGCTCTACGCGCCATCCGGCATTGCCGCGGGCATCGATTGGCTGGGGCAAAGCCTTGGTGTGGTGCCGCAATCGGGGCCTGTCACACTTGGCCCCTGGATCTTGTTGACGCTGTTCGGGGTTGTCTTGCTGGTCTGGCCGCTGTCGCGCGCCCTGCCGCAAGGCGATGCGCCCTGGCATCCGCACAGGGCCTTGTTCTGGGGCTTGGCGGTGGGGCCCGCCATCGCCACACCGATCCTGCTTGGCCTGTTCGACACGCGTTTTCTGCCGGTTCTGGTGGCCGATTACCTTGCGCTGCACCTCGCGCTCTACGGTGCGCTGGTGCTGGCGGGGGCGGCTTGGGCCGGGGGCCTGCCCGCGCGGCGCGGGGTGGTCTGGGGTCTTGCGCTTGCCGCTTATGGCATCGTCGTCTTTGGTGGCATCATGGATCGCCATGTCGGCAGCTTCTTTCCCCATCCGGGTCGGGTGGGCGTGATGCTGGCCATTTTGCCGGGGGCGGTTCTGGCGATGCTGGCCGATGCCGTCTTGTCAGAGGCCGCGCGCGCGCACCTGTGGCGGCGTGTCGTGGCGCGGGGCATGTTCCTGATTTCGCTGGGCATTGCCGTGGCGCTGGATTTCGAGCGGCTGTTTTTCCTGATCATCATCCTGCCCGTGATCGGGTTGTTTTACCTGAGTTACGGGATGATGGGCCGGTTCATCGGCCGGCGCAGCGGATCGATTGTGGCGATGGGGGTTGGTTTGGGGGTCATCCTTGGCTGGGCCTTGGGCGTCACATTCCCGATGTTCGATCCCGGCCTTTAGCGGGGGATCAGGGCGCGACCCATCCGCCCTGCCAGTCATCACTGGCCCGGTAGATCGCGCGCTGATGCGGATCGGCCAGCAATAGCGCATCGATCAGGCTCAGGTGACACCGGATCAGCGAAAACCGCGAAGCATCGCCCACCTGCCGGTCCGATGTGCCGGTGATCGGCGCACCGGGGATTGCGCCGCTGTAATTGGCCTGTGCCCCGGGCGGCAGGCGGGCGAACAGGGCCGGGTCGCCGGGGGCAAGCGTCGCGATGGCCCGCGCCCGGATCTGGAGCTGCGCCTTGGGCAGCCAGATGTGCAGGGCAACGCGCGGGTCCGCGATGATCTGTGCCGCCTTGGGGCTGGCGGCGTCGGTGAACAGGTCAAGGGCCCCGTCGCTGCGGCTTGCGGCGCGCAGGACAAGGGTCCGCGCCTCTGGCCCGTCGGGGCCGATCGTGGCCAGCGTTGGGTGGCGCGCCGGGTGATGCCGGTCGGCAGTGCCGCGCAGGATATGCTGCCAAACAGTGTCTAAAATACCAGTCAGGGTCTGTTCAGTCATATCCCGTCATCTCCAGGTAGCCGCGGCCGGGGTGGGTGCCTTGCATGCGGATTGGCCCTTCCCAGTAGGACACGGAAACATCCATCCAGCTCTGCGGGTTCAGGGGTGTCGTGGTGACATCCAGCCCACGATCCGGCAATTCGATTCGCCATTCGGTTGGCACCGTTCGGCCCGCCACCTCGGTCTGGGCCAGTGGTGTCATCGTCAGGGCCCCATCGGGGTAGGATTGCACCGTGCCATCCGGCGAGATCCACGTGGCAGAGCTATAGGCCCCGCCACCCGATCCGCGCAGGGTGAACCCCATCAACCGCGCGCCATTGTCGAAGTGGAGCGATACCCAATCCCAGCCGTCTTGTTGATCCGACAGCGGTTGCGACGACCATTCGCGATCCAGCCAGGCCTGGCCCGTGACGGCAATCGCACCATCGGGCAGATCAAGCGTGCCCGTGACGTTGTAGAAGGGTTGAGAATAGTAATAGCTTGCCTGCCCTTGATCCGATTTCACAGAATAGCCGCCATCGCCGTGAAAGATCAGCGGGCCGGTCGCGGCCAGCGCCAGATCATAGGCGAAATCCGGCCCGCGCGCGGTGACGGTCAATGCGTCCAACGCATCCGCGCCCGCAGCTGCCGTGCTGGTCATCGCCCAATCGTCGATCCAGGCGGCAAAGGGATCTGGCCTGGCCCCGGCCTGCCCGATCCCGCCGCGCGCAAGGCGTTCGGCGCTGAAATGCGCATCGGGCGTGGTCAGGCCCGCGTGCCCCATCCAGAGCTGCGATGTGTCCCAGCCCTGGCTGTCACCGGGCGCAATGGCGGATCGAAACAGCGTCCATTGCACGCCATAGTCCGTGCCATCCGCGCCGGTCAGCGTCGCGGTCAGGTACCACCATTCGATCCGGTAATCGGGGTGGGGGCCGTGATCGGTGGGGAAGGAAAATAGTGCGGGCCGCTCGGGCATGGCAAACCCTTGGGCCTCTGTTCCCAAGCCTGCAAACCCCTGCGCGCAAAGTGGCGTTGCCAAAAGACTGATGCAAACCGTCCAGATCTTAACGTTCATGGGCAAATACCTTGAGCAGGGTCGTGGCCGGAACGCGCGCAAGGCGTAGCGCGGGGGAAAGCGCCGCCAGGGCCGCCGCCACAAGCGCCAGCGCGAAGAGGCGCAGCCAATCCAGCGGGAAGATCGTCATCGGCAAGCGCCAGCCAAAGGCCTCCACATTCACGATGGCCAACAGCACCCAGGCCAAGGCAAGGCCAAAGGGCAAGGCCAGCGCAAAGGTCAGGGCGGCAAGGATCAGGCTTCGCATCAGTTCCAACCGTGCCAGCCGCGCCCGTGTCAGGCCAAGCGCCCAAACGGGGGCCAGTTGTGGCAGGCGCAGATTGGCCAGTGTCAACAGGCTGGTGAGCAGGGCGAAGCCGGCCACCCCTAAGGTCAGGATGTTGAGTGCGCCGGTGACCCGGAAGGTTTGTTCGAACACGTCCAGCGAAAAGCGCTTGATCTGCGCCTGGTTGATCACCGCATCCTCGGACAGGCCGAACTCCTCGCGCAGCGCCCTGGCCAGGTCGGGCGCGTCCGCCGCGGGCAGGCGCAGGGCAAAGCGCGTGGCACCGATATCGGGAAATGTCACTGCAAAGCGGTCCAGGGTCACAATAGCCTGTGCCGCCGGGTTTCCGTAATCGGAATAAACACCGGCGATGGGCAGGGTCACGCCATCGGCGATCTGCAAGGGATCGCCCAACGACAGGTCCGCGAACCGGGCCAGTTGTTCGTTGATCAGCACGGCATTGCCCGTTGCCAGCACATCCCAGGCATCGGGCAGCGCCTGCAGCAAGGGCCAGCTGTCGCGATAGGTGGCATGGTCACGCTGGCCAAACACCTCGCCGGGGCGACCGGCCAAGGTCGTTTCGACACTGACGATGGGCAAGATCACGTCGGTGCGCGGCGCAAGATAGGTCAAGAGCCGCGCGGCCTGTTCGCTGTCGGTCGTGGTGACGTAAAGTTCGGGGGCAAGCCGCTGGTCCAGCCAGCCGATGAAGGTGCCGCGAAACGACCCGACCATGGTGGATACCCCGATATTGGCCGCCAGCGCCAGCAACAGCGCCATCAAGGCAAGCGACAGGCCCGGCAATTGCTGGCGGGTGTCGGCAAAGATCCATTCCGCCATGGCCCCGCGCGCGACCCCGCTGGCAAGCCGCAGGATCAGGCCAAGCGCCGCGGGCAAGATCAGGGCTGCGCCCAGCAACAGCGCCGCCAAGGTGGCAAAACCGGTCAGCAATGACCCGCCAAAGAGCGCCAAACCCGCGCCGGTGATCAGCAGAATGGCCGCGGCCAGCGCCTGCACCCGCATGCCGCGCGCCGAGGCCTGGGCCCAGGCGCGCGGATTGGCCGGCGCCAGGATCGGCATCCGGGCGGTGCGCCGCAGCGCCTGTGCCCCGGCCAGCGTTGCCCCGGCCATGGTCATGCCAAGGGCGGCCAGTGCCCAAACCGGATCGAAGGACAGCGTGCCGGGGATCTCTGCGCCATAAAGCCCGCGCAAGGTGCCCGCCACGCCGGGCATCAGGGCCGCGGCGATCGCATAGCCAAGGATCAGGCCAAGCGCGCCGGAAAACAGGGCCAAACCTGCCAGTTCGACACCGAACGCGATCAGAACGCCCCGCAGCGGCATGCCCAACGCGCGCAGGGTACGCACCGTCGCGCGGCGCTGTTCGAAGGCCAGCCCGATGGCGGCATGGACAATGAACAACCCCACGGCAAAGGCCAAAAGGCCAAAAGCCGTCAGGTTGAGGTGGAAACTGTCGGTCAGGCGGCTGACATCGTTGTCCGTTCCCGGGCTGACCAGACGCAGATCCGTGGCCTCGGCCAACGGTGGCAGGCCGCTTGGCTGGTGTCTGGCGACCAAGAGATAGCTTGGGTCTGGCTGGTCGAGCAGCCGCGCGGCGGTGCCGATATCGGTGATCGCCGCATTGGGCGGAACGCCGTCGCGAAACAGGATCGGGGGCAAACCGCTCGGCAGCGACCGGGCGGTGTCTTCGGTCATCAGCACGACGCCGGGAGGGGCGAAAAAAGATGCAAGATCGATATCACCGCCGTCCAGCGCGGGGGCGCCCGCCTCTGGTGGGGCGGTCAGCGGGTCGATGCCCAGGATCCGCAACCGGGCATCGCCCTGGCGGATTTCGCCGGTGATCACGGGCGAAACAAGATACCCGGCGCGGCGCAGCGCGACATAGTCGGCCAGCGGCACCGGGCGGCCATCGGCACGGGACAGACGATCGAGCTGGTCCTGGCCCAAACGCGCCGCCGCCTCGGCGTAGGATGTGCGTGCCTCGGTGTTGATGGCTTGCACGCCGGACCAAAGCGCGGTGGCAAGGGCCAGCCCCGCCACCAGGGCCAGCAATTGGCCGGGATGACGCCGCCAATGTGAAAACAGGGTCAAAAAGGCCGTATAGACCATATCAAGCGCCCTGTGGCACGGGCGACAACAGCCCCCGCGACAGGTGAAGGCGCCGATCCAGCCGCGCCGCCAGCCGGGTGGAATGGGTGACCATCATGAGGGCTGCGCCGGTGTCGCGCACAAGGTCCAGCAACAGGTCCAGAACGGCATCACCGGTCGCTTCGTCAAGGTTGCCGGTGGGTTCATCGGCAAGGATAAGCGCAGGCCGGTTCGCCAAGGCGCGGGCGATGGCGACGCGTTGCTGTTGGCCGCCCGACAATTCCTCGGGGTAGCGGCGGACCAGCGCCGCGATGCCAAGGCGTTCGGCCAACATGGCACACTGCCCGGCATCGTGCCGCCCGGTCAGACGGGCCTGAAACGCGATGTTCTGCGCCACGGTCAGTGACGGGATCAGGTTGAACTGTTGAAAGACCAAACCGATCTGGTCGCGGCGCAGCCGGGCGCGGCCCGCATCATCCAAGCCGCCGGTTTCCATGCCGTCGATCCGGATCGACCCGGCATCGGGCGCATCGAGCGCTGCGGCCAGATGCATCAGCGTGCTTTTGCCCGACCCGCTTTCCCCTGTCAGGGCGAGGGTTTGGCCACGATCAAGCGACAGGGAAACCCCCTGCAGCACCGCAACCGGTCCATAGGCCTTGGTTAGCCCGTCGATCTGCAAAAGCATCGCCATACCGCCCTACCTAGCAGGCGCGGGCCCCAGTGAAAGGGTCAGCGGAACCGGATCGGCAGCGAAAAGCCATAGCTTGCGTCGGTCAGGCCGTCCGGGGCGGCTGGAAACCGGCCTGCGCGGCGCACCGCCGATATCGCCGCTTCGTCCAATGCCGCATCGCCGGAGGATTGGCTGACGGACAGGGCCGCCAATTGCCCGCTTCGCGCGATCTGCAGGGTCAGCGTCACCTGCCCCGATCCCCGGACACGGGGGCGGGCGCGTTCGATCCGCGCCATGATCTGTGCCCCCCACCCGGACATCAGGCTTTGGCGCTGGGCGTTGCTGATCGATGCCGCTGCTGCCGATGCCTGTGCCGCGCCCTGTGTCGCGCCGCCGCCCGCGCCTTGGGCGATGCGGGCCGGTTGCGGCGCCGCTGGTGCGGCGGATGGCGGCGGTGATGCAGGGCGCGCGATTGGCCGGGGCGATGCGGCGACGGCATGGTCGGGGTTGACCGGTGGCGTCGGGCTTGCCGTATCGGGGCGCGGTGGGCGCAGCGGATCGGGCGCGGTCAGTGGGCTGGCCAGGCGTGCGGTCGGGCTGATGTCGGGCAGGCTGCCCGGCGCGCCTGGCAGGGCGATCTGCGGCGCGGCAAGCACGCTTGGCTGCGCCATGGACTCGGGCCGTGTCGGCGCGGGTGCGGGCGTAGCCTGGATCGGCGGCGGGGTCATATCCATGGCCGGTGCAAGGGGTGTCGGGGGCAAGAACCGGCTCGAACTGGCTGTATCGGCTCTAATTTCTTGCGGTGCTTCGGGGATGTCCGGGGGCATGACCGGCACGGTGGCTTCCATCAGGCTGGGCGCGGTTGTCCAACGATCCGCCAGCGCCTGCAGGCCTTCGGGGGCGGCTTGCAGCGTTACCCGGTCAGCGCCACCGTTGCCCTGCCCCTCTGGTCCGCCAAGGCTGTTGCCCAATCCGGCCATCACACCGGCATGGACGGCGGCGGACAGGCCAAGAAAGGCGGTGATTTCTGCCAGCCGTCTCATGGCTGCACCGTTGTCAGGCGAATATCGGTGATGCCCGCGCTGGCCAGTCGTGGCAACAGCCGGGCCAAATCCGTTGCCGGAAACGCCGCGTCGGCGTGGATCGGCAAGGGGCCGTCTGGTGGTGTGGCGGCCAATGCCATGATCGCGGCCTCGTCCACGGCGCCGCCAAAGATCATCGTGCCGTCCGCCGCGATGAACAGGGTTCCGGGCCGGGCATCGGTTTGCGGGGCCTCTGCCCTGGGCGGCGTGATGTCGAGCGGTGGTGGCGGCGCCAGGCTGGCGGTCATCAGGAAAAAGATCAGCAGCAAGAACACCACGTTGATCATTGGCACGATGGCGCGGTCTTGCGCTGCGCGGGCACGGCGTGGCGTGGCGAAATTCATGGCGCCACCAGGGCAAGATTGGTCAGATCGGCCGCGTTCAGCGCCGCCATGACATCCAGCAGCCGCTGCAGGTCGGTTCCCTCGGTGGCCTGCAGCAAGATCAGATCATTTTCAGTGTCTGTCATACGGTCCAGGGTCGAAACCAGACCAGCCACATCGGTCGGTTGGCCATTCAGGCGAACCATGTCCGCATCGATCTGCACCAGGCGCGGGGGGCCGACCCAGGCGGTGGCCCCCCCGCCCGCGATGCGCAGATCAAGCCCGCCTTCGACGCCAAAGCGCGCGGCCAGCATGAAAAATACCAACAGCAGGAACACCACGTCGATCATCGGCGTCAGGCTGGGCCGCCGCCGCGACCGGGGCATGGCAAAGCGAAAGCTCATGACCGCCCGCCCCCACGGGTGAAGATGCGGGTGGCGTCATCTTCCATCTCGGCCTGCAAACGGTCCGCGATGCTGTCGAACCATGTCAGGGCGGCGGCGGCGGAATGGCCACCGCCATGCCTGCGGCGGTGGTCAACAGCGCTTCCCATATGCCGCCGGCAAGGGTTGCCGGATCGGTCTGCCCCCCCGCCTGTTGCAGCGCCTGGAACGCGGCGATCATGCCCAGAACGGTGCCCAACAGGCCCAAGAGCGGTGCAATCGTCACGATCAGGTCAAGCGGGCGCAGGCCGCTGCGCAGCTCTGCCAAAAGGGTGCGGGCGATGCGTGTCGTTTCTTCGCGTGCGCCATCCGGGGTCAGGGTGGGGTCACCGCGCGCCACCATCGCGGCATGGGCCAGGCGCGCCCGGATGGATCGGCGCGGGCCAAGCCGGGCCAGGGCGGTGGCGCCGTCACCGGATTGCCATAGCGCGATCGCCTCGCCGGTGACGCGCCCGCCGGTCCAGGCCCCCAGGGCCGACAGACGAAACACCTTCCACAAGATCAGGGCCAGCGTCAGGACCGACAGCGCGCCGATGGCCCAGATCACCGGACCGCCCCGGACCAAGAGATCAGCCAGATCGGTCATCGCAACACCTCGAGCGGTTGAAAGATGATGCCCTGTGGGCCTTGCGCCAAATGGGCGGAAATACCGAACACCTGCGCAAGGTTGGCTTGCGTCAGCACCGTTTCCGGCACGCCATCGGCATGGATGCGGCCCTTGTGCATCAGGACAAGCCGGGTGCAGTGCCGCGCCGCAAGCCCCAGGTCGTGCAGCGACACCATCACGGCCTTGCCGCCGCGGGCAAGCCCGGCAAAGGCCGCCATCGTGGCGATCTGGTGGCCGGGGTCGAGGCCCGCGATCGGTTCATCGGCCAGGATCAGGGGCGTATCCTGCGCCAAGGCCCGCGCGATCAGCACGCGCGCCTGTTCCCCGCCTGACAGCTCTGTTGCGGGTCGGGTTTCGAACCCGGTCAGGTCCATGGTGGCCAGCGCCTGCGCCACGGCGGCACGGTCGCGGGCGCTGGGCCGTTGACCGGCGGCCAGGTGCGGCGTGCGGCCCAACATCACCAGCGTTTCGACGGCAATGGGCCAGGCGATATCGCGGGCCTGTGGCAACCAGGCCGCATGGCGGGCGCGGGCCAGGGCGGGCATCTGGGTCAGCGAAGACATCCCGGAATGCGGCAACATCCCCAAGGCGCCCCGCATCAAGCTGGTCTTGCCCGCGCCATTGGGGCCGATCAGGCCGACCAATTCACCGGCCCCGACCGTCAGCGTCGCGGCATCGACAACCGGGCAATCGCCGCGCTTCACGGTCAGGCGGTCCAGCGACAGCAATGTCATGCGCCCGCCCTCCGGGTCTTGTAGATCAGGTGCAGGAACAAGGGCGCGCCGATGATGGCCATCAAGACGCCAAGCTTCAGATCGCGTTCGGGCAGCACCAGCCGCACCGCGATATCGGCCAGCAACACCATCGCCGCCCCTCCCAGCGCCGAGGCGGGCAAAAGCACCGAGGGACGCGCCCCCACCAGCGGCCGCAACAGGTGCGGCACGACCAGCCCGACAAAGCCGATGGCCCCCGCAACCGCCGTGGCCGCGCCGACACAGGCCGCAACCCCCACCACCAGTTGCAGCCGCAGGCGCGACAGCCCGATGCCCATCGCGGCGGCGGCGTCTTCGCCAAGGGTCAGCGCATCAAGCCCCCGGCCGAGGGGCAACACCACAGCCCAACCCAGGATCATGAAGGGGGCCGCCAGCCAGACATGCGCAAAGCTCCGGTCGGCCAGCGACCCCATCATCCAGAACACGGTTTCCGCCGTGGCGAACGGGTTGGGCGAGAGGTTGAGCGCCAGCGATGTCAACGCCCCCGCCAGCGCCGAAATCGCGATGCCGGCAAGGATGAGCGTCAGCGACCCGCCGCGCGGACCAGCCAGGACCAGGATCAGCAGAACCGCGACAAGGGCACCGGTCAGCGCCGACAGCGGCAGGGCAAGCGCGAAACTGGCGGCAAACCCGGTTTGCATCGCGATCACCGCCCCAAGCGCGGCAGAGCCTGACACGCCGATCAGGCCCGGTTCGGCCAGCGGATTGCGCAGATAGCCCTGAAGCGCCGCCCCCGACAGCCCAAGGCTGGCCCCGACCAGCACGGCAAGGATCGCGCGGGGCAAGCGGATTTCGCGCATCACCAGCGTGACTGCCTCGCCCTGACCGGTGACAAGCGCCGACAGGCTTTCGCGCAGCCCAAACCCCGCCGGGCCGGTCAAGAGCGACAGCGCGAACAGCGCGAGCGTCACCAGCACCAAAACCGGGAACAGGGCACGGGTCATGGCGCGGCCTCGATCCTTTGGCGGGTCTCGACCAGCGCGCGCAGGGCGGCCACAACGCGCGGCGTGCCACAGGCCCAATCGGGGCCGCTTTCATGGCCCGCACCGGCGGCGACCAGGGCTTGCAGGGCGGGGTGGTGCAAGATTTCCTCGGCGCGCGAGGCCCCGGGAAAGGGGCGGTCGCGGATGATCAGGTCGGGCGCGGCCATCACCAGAAGTTCCAGCGCGATCTGGCCGGTCGCGCTGGGCGTGATCTCGGTGGCGATGTTGCGAAACCCGGCGCGCGTCAAGACCTCGTGCGCCAGCGTTCCATCGCCCATGCTGTAGCCATTGGGGTAGTAGATCACCGCGCGCGGTCCGGTGCCGCCGCCATCCGGGGCCGTCAGGGCGGCCAAATCCGTCTCGAATTGGCGGATCAGGGTCTGTGCCGCCGCGTCACGACCCAAGAGCGCGCCGAATTGCGCAAGACGGTCGGGAATGTCGGACAGGTGCCGCACGCCCTGCACCTGCACAACGGGTATATCCAAGCGTCGCAGCATCGCGAGGGCGGCCGGGTCTGTCCAGGGATCGGCCAGCACCAGGTCGGGGGCGAGCAGGTAGATTTCCTCGGCGCTGCCGTAATTCAGCGGAAACCGCGCCGCGACATCGGCCATGGGCGAAGACACGGGATTGGCGCTGATATGGCTGACCGAGATCAGCTGCCCCGGCGCGGCCAGCATCAGCGCGAATTGATCGGTGCACAGGTTCATCGACACGACGCGCGCAGGCGCACCCGGCACATCAAGGGTCTGCGCGCCCAAAGGCCCCGCCACAAGGGCGAGGCCAAGGATCAGGGCGCGCAAAGGGCGCATCAGAAGCGCGACCTCAGGCCAACGTAGACGGCCCGGTCAGAGGTGCCGAAACCAGGGGACGTTTGGTATTGCCTGTCGAAAAGGTTATCGACCCTCAGATAAGCCTCCACGTCGTCCGATACCTCGTACCCAATAGACGCATTTGCTACGAAGTAGTTTTCAAGTGGGTTGGGCGCAAAGCTAGAGACTGCTGTGTCCGCAGCGCCCGTACCCGCTATGGAAAAACGCCAATCTTCTGCGATGTTTCCAGAGACCCCAAGGCTCATTTGATGGCGTGGCACGCGGGGCAAGCGGGCACCGGTCGCTGTTTCGGTGTGCGTGTAAGTGTAATTGCCAAAGGCGGAAATGTTATTTGTCACGTCATACTGTGCTGACAGTTCCATCCCTTGTGTCTTGGTTGTGCCGCTGACCTGTTCATAGCATCCGAACGTCGACGCGCAAATTCTGGACGAGCTGACGAAGCCGATCAGGTCGTCGACTTGGACCCTGAAAGCAGTGGCTCCAAGTGTCCAGTCACCCATTTGCCGCTCAATGCCCAGTTCCAAGCTTAGGCTTGTTTCGGGCGACAGGGCTGGGTTGCCGTTATCGCTGAACAATTCGAAGAGGGACGGTGCGCGACTACCCTGTCCAACGCTTGCCCGAATGACGGTGCTTGCATCTGGCCGCCACGCCAAGGCTGCCCGCAAGGTATGCTGGGATCCAAAACGAGAATGTTCGTCAATTCTTCCGGAAACATTCAGATCTAGTGTGGAAGATGCTGCCCAAGTGATATCTGCAAAGCCTGACACCACGTCGATTTCAGCGGATGAAACAGCACCTGCAGAGGTAACAGACTCAAAAGTTTCTTCTGAGTGCTCTAGCCCGAAGGAGAGGTTGCTTCCCGGCGCGAAACCCCAAGTACCAAGATAACGCCACTCTGTTCGTTCACCCGTAAAAAGTCGGGTGCTCCCCAATGGAAAGAAGCGCTCTGTCTCGTAGCCTGACACGCTGATTTCGTGATCAATCGCCTCGCCATCTATATTTGCGAAAACACGGGCGCCTTGCTGTGTCACGTCTTGTGTTTGCGCCCCGTCCTGTCCAGCACCGGCCCCAGAGTCGAACTCCGTGAAACTGTCTTGGTAGAACGCATTGAAGCCCAAAGATATTGTATCGGTAATGTCGTATTCGCCCGATAGGCTGTACCTTGTCGAGTTATGGCCGTCTGCCTCGGTGTTCCCATCGTTTTCTTCTGCGGCAGAAAACCCCTCTGTCACCAGCCGAGTTGCGGAAAACGCGAGGCCGCCACGTTGACCACGGGTTGCGTATGAAATTGCAGCCTGTCCGGTTCCATAGCTACCTCCTTCGATCGACCAGCTTAGTTCGTTTCCAACATTTTCGGGAATTTCTGTTGTCCGAATGTTGATGACACCTGCAACGGCTTCCGATCCGTAAAGAGCCGATTGAGAGCCGTACAGAACTTCGATCCTGCTGATATTGGCGGTCGTCAGGCCGCCAAAATTGGTCTGGTTCTGGATAAGTGACGGATCATTCACGTCTATTCCGTCGATTCGAACAGTAATGTAGCGCCCGTCAAGTCCGCGTATCCGGGGAAACGAGTTCTGGCCCAACGGCCCGTCGCGGGTGACATTGAGCCCTGGCAACCGAGCAAGATAGTCGGAAATTTGGACGTCGCCTGACGAGGCAAGATCTTCACGCGTGATAACCTCAACGCTAACGCCGCTTCGGTCAGCTTGGGTTTCAGAGAGATTGGCCGAAAACACGATCTCATCCAGATCGAACACGGATTGCGCGGGTGCAACGGCTGGGAAGAGCAGCGCTGGTGCCAGCGCGGCCGATAGGTATTTCATGATCGGTCCCCCGATACGGGCCAAATCGGCCCTATAGATCAAACGATGTTCTTGAGGGGGGCACACACCCCTCCCGCAAACGGTGAAGCGTCACCACAACGGAAGGGTCCGTTGCCCATGACGCCCACCGCGCCCGGACAGGGTGATCACTTCGGCAGGTCTCCTGACTCGCGGGTCGTTGCGATAACCGGGCCTTCCCGGGGCAATTGGGCCCCAGTGGCATATGCCGGCATCGCTCGCCGCTTACAGTTGCGGGGGCAGTCACGGATTTACACCGCGTTCCCTTTTCACCGGACGGTTGTAACGCCCGGACCGAAGCATTGTCAGGGTAGACTGACGCGGGCCATTTCCGCAAGGCCAGAGGCGACAGGTTGCGGGCTGAAACCGAAATTGCCGCAGGATGGTTGCATCCGCCGCCACCTTGCGCCTTGCTGTGCTCAGCAAAGGGAGCCTGCGATGCCGATCACCGACTGGGATGATGCCTATGCCAATGCCGTCCATATTCCGGGGGCGGATGGCTTTCTGGTCGATTGGCCCAAGCGCACGGCGGCGTTGCGCGCGCGGGTCGCGCCAGAGGTGATGCGCTACGGGCCGGGGGCGCGGCAGCTGATCGACCTGTATCGACCCGAACAGGCGGCACAGGGTCTGACCGTCATCGTGCATGGCGGCTATTGGCTACGGTTTTCGCCGGAGGAGTTCGGGTTCATGGCCAGCGGTCCCCTGGCGCGCGGGCAGGCGGTGGCGATGCTGCGCTACACGCTTGCGCCAGAGGCCCGGATCGCCACGATCACGACAGAGATCGCGGCGGCGATCACGCTGTTGGCGCAGGCCGTGCCGGGGCCGATCCACCTGGCCGGCCATTCCGCGGGCGGGCATCTGGTGTCGCGCATGGGCTGTGTCGGGGTTCTGCCCGATGCGGTTGCGGGGCGAATCGCCCATATCCTGTCGGTGTCGGGGGTGCATGATCTGCGGCCGCTGTTGCGCACGCAGATGAACCAGACGCTGCGTCTTGATATGGACGAGGCGGTGGCCGAAAGCCCCGCCTTGGCGGTGCCGCGCGACGGGCTGGCGATCACCTGTGCGGTGGGCGGTGACGAGCGGCCGGAATTCATTCGGCAAACCGATCTGCTGGCGAATGTCTGGCGGGGCTTGGGCGCAGATACACGCGCGGTGCATATGCCGGGCCTGCATCATTTCGACGTGATCGATGGGTTGACCGCGCCGGAAGGCGCGTTGACGCGGATCTTGCTGGATCAGAGTCGCGCGTAAAGATCGCCGATGGCGGTTTTCAGGTTCGCGCGGTCTTCGGGGCCAAGATCATCGAGCAGGGATGATTCGACCTCGCGCGCGGCGTAGCGCAGGCGCCCCACCTCTTGCGTGCCCTTGTCGGTCAGCTGCACCACCAGCCGCCGACGGTCGCCGCTGTCGCGCACGACGCGGATCATGTCGAGATCTTCAAGCCGCCGCTGGGCGCGGCTGACCCGGGCGGCATCCATCGATGTCAGGTTGCACAGATCATGGCTGGAACAGGGTTGATGCGCCGGCAGCGCCATCAGGATCCGCCATTCCGGCACCTGCATGCCTGCCGCCTGCATGATGCGTTGAAACGCACGCCCGGCGATGACCGCCATCTGGAACGGCAGGAAATCGGTCAGGTCGAAAGGAAGGGTCTGCGCTTGATCTTTCACGTACCCACCGATTGTGTCACAGGGTTTCAATTCATCCCTGAGTTTAAAACAGTCAGGCTCGTGCGGGCAAGCAAAATGTCAACTTGGGTGGACAGTTTATGTGCCTAATCTTTGATACAATGTGGATTTCTGATTTGATATCAGAATTATAAGCTGCTTGTCCTTGGTGGCGATTTGCCGCCAAAGGGCCAGCAGCCGGGCCTTTCCCCCGAACCTGCCCCAGGTTTCCGATCGTGAACCGCCGATCTCGCACAAAGACGAAAAGCGACCTTCGAGGTTGATTTTCCGTCTTGTGGCGCGAATGGCGCCCCCGTATAGGCGGCGGTGGGACACCCTTCCCCAACGAAGGGCGAATATCTGAGAGGATATCAGATAATGGCACTGACCACAGCGACAGCGCAGGTTGACCTGCGCAAACCCGAAACGCGTCCTGCGAATGCACGCTTTTCGTCTGGCCCCTGCGCCAAACCCCCCGTTTTCACGCTCGACAAGCTGGCCGATGCCGCGTTGGGCCGGTCGCATCGCGCGGCTGTTGGCAAGGCCAAGTTGAAGGCGGCGATTGAACACACCCGCGACATTCTTGGCGTCCCCGCCGAGTACCGCATCGGCATTGTGCCCGCCTCCGACACCGGCGCGGTTGAAATGGCGATGTGGTCGATGCTGGGCGCGCGACCCTGCACGATGATCGCCTGGGAAAGCTTTGGCGCCGAATGGGTCAGCGATGTTGTCAAGCAGCTGAAACTGGATGCCACGGTTCTCAAGGCCGATTATGGCCAGATCGTTGATCTTGCCACGGTCGATTTCGACACCGACGTGGTGTTCACCTGGAACGGCACGACCAGCGGTGTGCGTCTGCCGGGTGGCGATGCGATCCCCGCCACGCGCGCGGGCCTGACGATCTGTGATGCGACCAGCGCGGCCTTTGCCCAGGATCTGCCCTGGGACAAGCTCGATGTCACGACCTTCAGCTGGCAAAAGGTGATGGGCGGCGAGGCGGCGCATGGGATGCTGATCCTGAGCCCTCGCGCGGTGGAGCGGCTGGAAAGCTACACACCCGCATGGCCCTTGCCCAAGATTTTCCGTCTGACCAAGGGTGGCAAGCTGATCGAAGGCATCTTTGTCGGTGAAACGATCAACACACCGTCGATGCTGGCGGTCGAGGATTACCTGGTTGCGCTGGATTGGGGCAAATCCATCGGTGGCTTGCCCGCGCTGATGGCGCGCGCCGATGCCAATGCGCAGGCGATCTTTGATTTCTGCGATGCGCGCGACTGGATCAACAACCTGGCCCAGGATCCGGCGACACGGTCGAACACCAGCGTCTGCCTGAAATTCACCGATGCGCGCATCACCGATGGCGCGGCGTTTGCCAAGGCGGTGGCCAAGCGGTTGGAAGCAGAAGGCGTGGCGTTGGATATCGGCGCCTATCGCGATGCCCCCCCCGGCCTGCGGATCTGGTGCGGCGCCACGGTGGAAACCAGCGATATCAAGGCGATGCTGCCCTGGCTTGACTGGGCCTTTGCCGTCGAGATCGAGGCGCTGGTTCAAGCAGCCTGATGGTGCGGTGGGCAGATTGCCCACCCTACGTCCCACACATTCGTAGGGTGGGCAATTTGCCCACCTTTCCCGACATATCCCCATTTCAAGGACCACACCCATGGCCCCCAAAGTTCTCATCTCTGACAGCCTGTCGGATGCCGCCGTTCAGATCTTCAAGGATCGTGGCATTGACGTGACGTTCGACCCGTCCATCGGCAAGGACAAGGAAAAGCTTTTGGCCGCGATCGGCGCCTATGACGGCCTGGCGATCCGGTCGGCGTCGAAGGTCACCGAAAAGATCATCGCCGCCGCCACCAACCTCAAGGTGATCGGGCGCGCGGGCATCGGTGTCGACAATGTCGACATCCCCGAAGCGTCGAAAAAGGGCATCATCGTGATGAACACGCCCTTTGGCAATTCGATCACCACCGCCGAACATGCGATTGCGATGATGTTCGCCGTGGCGCGGCAAATTCCCGAAGCCAACGCATCGACCCATGCCGGGAAATGGGAAAAATCGCGCTTCATGGGTGTGGAACTGACCGCCAAGACCCTTGGCGTGATCGGCGCGGGCAACATCGGGTCCATCGTGTGCGACCGCGCCCGTGGTCTCAAGATGAAGGTCATGGCCTATGACCCCTTCCTTGGCGAAGAGCGTGCCAAGCAGATGGGCGTGACCAAGGTGGATCTGGACGTGCTGTTGGCCCATGCCGATTTCATCACGCTGCACGTGCCTTATACCGAAAAGACCGCGAATATCCTGTCGGCCGAGGCCCTGGCCAAGACCAAGAAGGGCGTGCGCATCATCAACTGTGCGCGCGGCGGCCTGGTGGATGAAGCGGCATTGGCGGAATTGGTCACATCGGGCCATGTGGCGGGCGCGGCCTTCGACGTGTTCGCAGAGGAACCGGCCACCGAGAACCCGCTGTTCGGGTTGGAAAATGTCGTGGTCACCCCGCACCTGGGCGCAGCCACCAGCGAGGCGCAGGAAAACGTCGCGCTTCAGGTTGCCGAACAGATGGCCGATTACCTGTTGACCGGCGCGGTGTCGAACGCGCTCAACATGCCGTCGGTCACCGCGCAAGAGGCCGCGATCATGGGCCCCTGGCTCAAGCTTGCCGAACACCTGGGCGCCTTTGTCGGCCAGCTCACCGACGAGCCGATCCAGTCGATCGAAGTGGTCTACAACGGCATCGCCAAGGACATGAACCTCAAGGCGCTGAATTGTGCGGCGATCGCGGGTGTGATGAAGGCCACGAACCCGGCGGTGAACATGGTGTCGGCCCCCATCATCGCGCGCGAACGCGGGATCGAGCTTTCGACCACGACGCAGGACAAGACCGGTGTCTTCGATGGCTACATTCGCCTTGTCGTCACCACGCCTACCCGGACCCGGTCGATTGCCGGAACCGTGTTTTCCGATGGCAAGCCGCGCTTTATCCAGATCAAGGGCATCAACATCGACGCCGAGATCGGGGCGCATATGCTGTACACCACGAACAAGGACGTTCCCGGCATCATCGGCACCTTGGGCCAGACGCTTGGTGAAAACGGCGTGAACATCGCCAATTTCACCCTTGGCCGGTCGGCGCGCGACGGGGAAGCCATCGCCATGCTGTACCTGGATGAACAACCGCCCGCCGATGTGCTGGCCAAGCTCAAGGCCACCGGCCTGTTCGAACAGGTGCGCCCGCTGCAATTCGACGCCGCCTGATCGCACCCCCTATGACGGGCCCGCCGCGCAATGCTTGCGGCGGGCCCTTGTTTTGCGCATGCTTGCGGGCACATGCGACGACCTGACGGGATGCCGATGCCCAATGCCTTCATTCTGGATGGTTTTCTGCCCTACCGTCTGGCGGTGGCGGCCGGTCGGCTGAGCCGCGAATTTTCCAGCATCTACCAGGATCGGTTCGGGCTTTCGCGCGCCGAATGGCGGGTGATGGCGCATCTGAGCCAAGAGGCCGAGGTGTCGGTGCGTGACATTCATGCCCGTGTCGACATGGATAAATCCAAGGTATCGCGCGCGGCGACCCGGCTGGAAGACGCCGGGATCGTGACCAAGAAAATCAGCGACCGTGACAGGCGGCTGGTGGTTCTGGCCCTGACCGACACGGGCATGGCGATGATGGCCGAGCTTGCCACCGCCGCGCAGGCGTTCCAGGCAGAGGTGATGGTCCGACTGGGGCCGGAGGCGCAGGGGCTCTTGAGCGGGCTGGATGCCTTGGCACATCCACCCAAGACGCAGCGTCACGCTGGCCAAACGGAATTTGGCCGGGATCAATAAGCCGATACATCGGGGGGAAGTTACAGATGGACGAAATCGTCATTCTTTCGGGCGCACGCACCGCGATCGGCACTTTTGGCGGGTCGCTTTCGGCGGTGCCGCCGATCACGCTGGGCACCGTGGCGGCCAAGGCCGCGTTGGATCGTGCGGGCGTTGACGGCGCACAGATCGGGCATGTGGTTTTTGGCCATGTGATCAACACCGAACCGCGCGACATGTACCTGTCGCGCGCCGCCGCAATGGAGGCGGGCATTCCCGACAGTGTTCCCGCGATGAACGTCAACCGGCTCTGCGGGTCGGGGGCGCAGGCCATCGTGTCGGTGATCCAATCCCTGGCGATGGGCGATGCGCAATTCGCCCTGGCAGGTGGCGCGGAAAGCATGTCGAACGGGCCGCATATCCTGCCTGCGGCGCGGTTCGGGCAAAAGATGGGCGATGTGCGCGCGCTCGACATGATGATCGGCGCGCTGCACTGCCCCTTTGGCACGGGCCATATGGGTGTCACCGCGGAAAACGTGGCTGCCGAACATGGGATCACCCGCGCCGATCAAGATGCCTTTGCACTGGAAAGCCAGACGCGCGCGGCCCGCGCCATCGCCGAGGGGCGGTTCCGCGATCAGATCGTGCCGGTCGAGGTGCGCGTAAAGCGTGACATGGTTCCCTTTGATACCGATGAACACCCCAAGGCCACCAGCCTCGAGGCGCTCGGCGGTCTGCGCCCGGCGTTCCAGAAAGATGGCAGCGTCACGGCGGGCAATGCCAGCGGCATCAACGATGGTGCGGCTGCGCTGGTGCTGGCGCGTGCCGATGCGGCGCAGGCCGCCGGGTTGAAACCGCGCGCGCGGGTGATCGGCTATGCCCATGCCGGCGTGCGGCCCGAGGTGATGGGGATCGGCCCGGTGCCTGCGGTGGAAACCCTGTTGGCGCGCACGGGGTTGGCGATCACCGATTTCGACGTGATCGAATCGAACGAAGCCTTTGCCGCGCAGGCCTTGGCGGTGAACAAGGCGCTTGGGCTGGACCCGGCGCGGGTGAACCCCAACGGCGGCGCAATCGCGCTTGGCCATCCCGTGGGGGCCACGGGCGCCCTGATCACGGTCAAGGCGCTGTATGAACTGGAGCGGATCGGGGGCAAACGTGCGCTGATCACCATGTGCATCGGCGGCGGGCAGGGCATCGCGTTGGCGATCGAACGGCTGTAGCCTCATTGGGGTTAACCCCATGGTAAGCCTGCGCTGCCAATCTGCCCCGGATAGGGTGCAGGGCGGCAAGGTTTGCCATGAGCATACAGGTTTGGGATGACCGTTTGGCGCGGGAACGCCGCGCGCGCCTGCAGGCGGAACGCCTGCTCGCGCAGCGGTCGGATGAATTATATGCCGCCCATCGCAAACTGGCCGAACATGCCCATGCCCTGTCGCATACGGTGATCGAACAGCGCGCCGCCAATGCCGTGCTGATCGGTCAATCCACTCAGACGCGGGCCGCGCTGGAGCTGGCCACCGAAAAGGCCGTTCTTGCCGAGCGTCGGCTATGGGATGCGCTGACCGCCATCGAAGACGGCTTTGCGATGTTTGACCGCGATTGGCGGCTGGTCGTGGCAAACCCGGCCTGGATGTCCGGTTTCGACGGTGCCGCCGATGTCGCGCCCGGCGCCAGCCTTGAGACGATCTTGCGCATCGCCGCCGAAGAGGGGCTTGTCGATCTGCAAGGCGAAGCGCCCGATGCCTGGGTCGCGCGCATGATCGCGCGTTGGTCTGCGCCGCACATCCCGCAGGTCGATATCCGCCTGTTCAACGGCGTCTACGTGCGCCTGATCGACAAGCGCACCCCCGAGGGTGACGTGGTCAGCCTTGCGGTCGATATCACCGACACGATCCGCCGTGAACGTGACCTGGAACAGGCCCGCGACACGGCAGAGGCGGCGGCGCGCGCCAAATCGGCATTCCTTGCCAACATGAGCCACGAGATCCGGACGCCGATGAATGGCGTCGTGTCGATGGCGGAATTGCTGCGCGAAACCCTGCTGACCGAAGAACAGCGCCAATATGCCGAAACCATTCGCACGTCCGGCGAGGCATTGCTTGTCATCATCAACGACATTCTGGACTATTCCAAGATCGACGCCGGAAAACTGGCGCTGCATCCCGAAAGCTTTGATCTGCAACAGGTGATTACCGAGATTTTTCACCTGGTGCGCCCCGGGCTGGAGGGGAGAACGCTGGATCTGCGGCTGGATTATGACCTGTTCCTGCCTGACCGGATGATCGGGGATCGGGGGCGTATTCGCCAGATCTTGACCAACCTGATCGGCAATGCCGTCAAGTTCACCCAGGCCGGGCATGTGTTGGTTCGGGTTGCCAGTGCGCCGCGCCGCGGTGCCCCCGGCACGGTTCCGATCCAGGTGGTTGTCGAAGATACTGGCATCGGCATCGCGCCCGACATGCAGGCGCATGTCTTTGGCGAATTCAACCAGGTCGACGCCGATACCACCCGCCGGTTCGACGGCACCGGGCTTGGCCTTGCGATCACGGCGCGGCTGGTCGCGATGATGGGCGGCGAAATCTGGCTGGAGTCGGAACTGGGCCTCGGGTCGCGGTTCGGTGTCGTCTTGGATCTTGGGGCCGATCCCGAGGCACAGGCGCAACCGATAACCCCCCTGCCGCCACACCGAGCCGAGGTTTGGGCGATCACCGGGGGCAAGATGCTGCCCGATGCGATCTTGGCGCATCTGATGCGCTTGCGGGCCAGGTTGACCGAAACCGCAGAGGGTACGGGCGGCCCGGATGGTCCTTCGGCGGTGCTGGTTCTTGCGGCGGGCGACGCGGTGATCGCCAGCTTGCGCGATCGCGGCTTTGCCGGGCCGATCCTGTGCTTGTGTCCCTCGATGCAGCGCGCAAATCTGCCGCCCGGTGTCGTGCCGATCCCTGCGGGGATACCGCTGGCGGATTTCCGGGCGGCCTTGTTGACAGAGGCCGTGGCGCTGCCCGATCCCCCGCCCGAACGCCACCCCGTGCCGCCACCGGCACCGATCCGACCGCTCAGGGTTCTGGCGGCCGAGGATAACAAGACCAATCAACTGGTGTTTCGTGCCATGTTGAAAGGGGTCGACCTGCATCTCGACCTGGTTGAAAACGGTGCGCTCTGCGTCGAGGCGTATCGCCGCGCGCCGCCGGACCTGATCTTTACCGACATTTCCATGCCCGAAATGGATGGCACAGAGGCGGCGTTGCTGATTCGCCAGTTCGAGGCGGACCAGGGCCTGCCGCATGTGCCGATCATCGCCATGACCGCACATGCGATGGCCGGCGACCGGGAAAGGATCCTGGCCGCCGGGATCGATGGCTACATGATCAAGCCGCTGAAAAAGGCGGAATTGCACGGCATGATCCGGGCGCATGCGCCCGCCGCGCTGGGCACGGTCGGCGGCCTTATGGCCGCCAATCCGCCAACGCCGGGGTGACGCGGTAATGCCCTGTCTCGATCCCGCGCCAATTGCGGATCGGCCCGGCCAAGTAGGTCTGGGCCACCGGGTCGGCCGGGTCGAGAATGCCAAGCGCGCACAGGATCCGGGTGATCGCCGCCTCGGACGCGCGGGTGGTTCCATCGGCGATTTTCAGGGCCACGCCGATCCGGTGTTCGGGAATGATGGCGGCAAACACCGCCTCTGCGCCCGTCTTGATCGCGGCCCGGTTGCCCATCACCCGCATCAGCTTGGTGCAGGCCCGGCCTTCGCCCGCAACCAGGTGCGGGTGCGCCATCATCGCGTCACGCAGGCGCACCATCGCGGTCTGGCGGGCATCGGCCCCGTCGGTGGCGGCGGCGAACATCGCCATGGCGCGGGCAAACCCCTTGAGACTGCTGGCGAAATTCGGCGCGGAACAGCCATCGATCCCGTAACCTGGGGTGGTTTCGTCGGTCACGTCTTCCCATGCGGCGCGGATGGCGCGTTGCACCGGGTGATCGGGGTCGATGTATTCAGGCCCTGCCTTCAGGTGCTTGGTCAGGGTCAGAAAGCCGGAATGCTTGCCCGAACAATTGTTGTGCCGTTGATCCGGCCCGCAATGGGAACAGATCAGATCGTCGCGCGCCGGCACGTCGCTTGGCCATTGCACGCCGCAGCGCAGATCGGCTTCGGACAGGCCCAGATCGGCCAGCCAGCGCGTCACCAGATCGGTATGGACGGCGGCCCCTTGGTGCGAGGCGCAGGAAATCGCCAGTTGCGCCTGTGTCAGGCCATGGGCATCGGCGGCACCGCTTTCGATCAAGGGCAGGGCCTGGATCATCTTGGATGATGAGCGGGGCAAGATCACGCCATCGACATCGCCAAGACCCCAGATCAACCCCTGGTCTGCGTGCCAGATCGCGACATGTCCGTGATGCACGCTTTCGCAGAAATCACCGCGCCAGACCTCGACCAGCCGTTCCGCCGTTCCGCCCATTGTTCCATCCCTTTCACATCCCGGCGATTTTCCGCCACCGGGGCTTTTGCTGCACGGCACTTTCCTCTAATCTCCAGAATGATAAGGTCTGCCGCCCTGCCTTTACTTGAACCAAGAACCGGGCGTAGACCAGAGGCAGACAAGGGCGGAGGCTCTGAGGACATGAAACACTGGCTTGTCGGTGCGCTGGCGGGAACTGTGCTGGCGGTAGGCGCCAGCGTGGCCGTGGCGCAGGAAGAATCCACCAATCGCGTCAATGCGGCAACGGATTGGTCCGTTTTCGTCGAAGATGATCCAACGCAATGCTGGGTCGTTTCGACGCCGCGCGAAACGGTCAATACCCGCGACGGGCGCGTCGTTTCGGTGAACCGTGGCGAGATCCTGATGTTTGTCAGTTTCTGGCCCGGCCAGGAACGGCTGGGCGAGGTCTCGTTTACCGGCGGGTATCCCTTTGCCGAAGGGTCGACCGTGTCGATGCAAGTGGGCGATTCGACCTTCGAATTGTTCATTGGCGACACCCCTGAAAGCCGCGAAATGGCCTGGGCTGCATCGCCGCAGGATGATCAGCGCATCATCACCGCGATGAAGCGGGGCGCCGATGCCGTGATGACGGCGCGTTCGGCGCGCGGCACCCAGACGCAGGATACGTTTTCGTTGATGGGCTTTACCGCCGCCGTCGAGGATGCCGAAACCCGCTGCGGCAACTGACCGATCGGGAAAACCCTTTGCTTGGGGGCGCGGATGCCTATATCTGCGCCCAATTCACAAAGGATCGTGCCCATGACCGCCTCTGCGCCCATCACGCAGGATGTTCTGACCATTCCGCGCAAGCTTCCCGAGGGGCCGATCAACCTGATCGGCCTGACGCGAGAGGCGATGCGCGATGCGCTGATCGTGGCAGGCACCCCTGAAAAACAGGCGAAAATGCGGGTCGGCCAGATCTGGCAGTGGATTTATCATTGGGGCGTGCGCGACTTCGACGCCATGACCAACCTGGGGAAACCCTATCGGGCCCTTTTGGCCGAACGATTCGTGATCGAGGTGCCTGATGTGGTGCGCCGCGACGTATCGGCGGATGGCACGCGGAAATACCTGGTGCGCATCGCCGGCGGCCACGAGGTGGAGGTGGTCTATATCCCCGAGGTGGATCGCGGCACATTGTGCATTTCCAGCCAGGTCGGCTGCACGCTGACCTGTTCCTTTTGCCACACGGGCACGCAGAAACTGGTGCGCAACCTGACGGCAGGTGAAATCGTGGGCCAGGTGATGATGGCGCGTGATGACCTGGGCGAATGGCCCGAATCCGGCGAAGGCATGGGCCTGCGGCCGCGGCTGATTTCCAACATCGTGCTGATGGGCATGGGCGAGCCGCTGTACAATTTCGAGAATGTCCGCGATGCGATGAAGATTGCCATGGATGGCGAGGGCATCGCGCTCAGCCGTCGGCGGATCACGCTGTCGACATCGGGCGTGGTGCCCGAAATCGCGCGCGCGGCCGATGAAATCGGCTGCATGTTGGCGATCAGTTTCCACGCCACCACGGACGGGGTGCGCGACCGGTTGGTGCCGATCAACAAGCGGTGGAACATCGCCACCTTGCTGGATGCGCTGCGGACCTATCCGAAGGCAAGCAATTCGGAACGCATCACCTTTGAATACGTGATGCTGAAGGGTGTGAATGATTCGGATGAAGATGCCCGGCGGCTGGTCAAGCTGATCGCGGGGATTCCGGCCAAGATCAACCTGATCCCGTTCAACGAATGGCCGGGCGCGCCCTATGAACGTTCGGACTGGGCCCGCATCGAACGCTTTGCCGATATCGTCTACAAGGCTGGGTACGCGTCGCCGATCCGCACACCGCGCGGCGAAGACATCATGGCGGCCTGTGGGCAGTTGAAATCTGCCACCGAACGCGCGCGCAAATCCCGCGCGGATATCGCGGCAGAGGCCGGGCTGGATGGCTGAACAGAAAAAGGCGGCCCGTTAGGACCGCCTTTTCCTTAACTGGTCGACTTGCGTCGGATCAGTTGTTCGCTGCAACAGCGGCAGCGATCAGAACGAGCGCCAGGACCGGAACCAGGATGCCGCCAGCCGAGGAAGACGTATCTTCCACGACGACAACGGGATCGATGACCGGCTGGACATAGCCGCCTGCGAACGCGCCAGTGGCAACGACCGTCAGAGCAGCAGCAAGAGCGAGTTTCTTCATTGTATCCTCCAAGATACGCCCATTTCACGCACTATGCGCAAGGTAAGGGCACCCAAGATTGTACCTCGTGCGATTTCTTTAAGCAGCAATGTCTTTCAAATGCAATGCGTCCAAAATCGCCCTGCGGACAGGATTGCCCTGTTGTCGTCAAATAAGCAACACCTCTGTGCCGCAACGGCCGCTCTGGGTAGGGTTTGGCGATTTGACCGGCACAGGCAACCGCGCCCGCCCCATCCCGGGACCGGTGGCGCCCGGTGCGTGGCGCGCATCACCCCGACCCGTATCTTGGCGCAAATCCCATGCGAGGTTGAGGTTTCATGCCCTGTGTTGCGCCTGGATTGGCCGCGTGGGGGTCGGGGTGCGCCATGTTTTGGCGCCCATATCTGACCGCCCGCCGGCGTCATGGCGACCCGGCCTCCGGTGTGGCCCGTTCACCAAATCGCAAGAGTTTTTCGTTATACTCGGAGTCACGGAACACCCGAACTTTCTGGGATTGACGCGTCTCTAGCGATCGACTCAAGTAAGCGCATGATCCGTCCCGGTTTTCTTTCCTCTGCAGAGCGACGTGAACTTGAGGTTTGCGTGCGTAGCCAGCGCGAAGATCACGGTATTGCGCGCCGTGCGAATGCGATTTTGTTGCTGGACGATGGCGAAAGCTGCGTACAGATCGCGAAGTTTCTCTATCTGGACGATGATACCATTCGGGGTTGGTACAAGACGTACCGAGAGGGTGGCTGGGACGCGCTTTCGACCGACGGTTGGAAGGGTGGTCAGTCCCGCATGACGACGGCTCAAGAGACGGAGCTTTGCGCTTGGCTGGACGAACGCTTCTGTCGATCGACTGTCGAGATCAGGGCGCATATCGCGGGACAGTACGGCGTGGACTACTCCCACTCGGGCTGCATCAAGCTTTTGTCTCGGCTGGGCTATGAGTACAGAAAGCCGAAAGGGCTGCCACGCGTTGCACCTGAAGAGAAGCAAGCCGAATTCATTGCCCTGTACGAGCGGCTGCTGAACGAATTGGGCGCAGATGAAGCCGTCTATTTCGCCGACGCGGTGCATCCTGAATACCAGACAAAACCCAGCTACGGCTGGGTCAAGGCAGGATCAAACCCCGCCGTGACAACCACCGCAGGGCGCGGGCGCGTGAACATCCATGGTGCGCTCAATCTTGAGAATTTTGACGCGCCCTTTGTCGAGCCGACCACCGTAGACGGGGTGAGTGCAGCGCAGCTTCTCGCCAAGATTGAGGCTCGCAATCCTCTCTCGCGGATCATCTATGTCATCTGGGATAATGCGGCTTACCATAAGGGCCCAGACGTTCGCGAATTCCTCAAACGACCAGAGTGCCGCATACGACTTATCCAGCTGCCGCCCTATTGCCCCCACCTGAACCCGATTGAACGATTATGGGCGGTCATGCACCAATACGTCACTCATAATCACTACTACCCAACGCAAAAGCAGTTCGCGGATGCGGTCCTGCGGTTCTTTCGAGAAACCCTACCCAACGAATGGCAAACCTTCCGCGATCAGGTGTCCGATAATTTCAGGGTCGTCAATCACGACAAATTTCGGGTCTTGGGGTGACCTCGGTATAATTGAGTGTCGTCATGGACAATTGCAGATTTTTTCTTTTCGCTATGGCTTGTTTTCTGGTCCTGACGGCGTGCGCCATGCCGCAGCCGCCCGTGGCATTGGACCGGGATGGCCAGCCTTTGCCGGTTCTCTTTCGGATTGATCCGGCAACCTTGCCGATGATTAAGGCGCGGGTGCTGGACCGCGTGAATGACGAACGCCGGGCAATCGGGGCGGCTGCCTTGCGGCTCGATGCCGCCCTGAACGCCGCCGCCCTGGTGCAATCGCGCGACATGGGGCAGCGGGGTCAGGCGGTGCATATCGGGCAAGATGGGTCATCCCCCGCCGATCGTGCGCGGGCCACCGGGTATCGCGGTGCGGTTCTTGGGGAAATCCTTGCCGAAACCTATGCGCCGGATCTTGCGACGCTGGCGGCCTGGATGCAGCAGCCCGATACCCGTGCGGTCATCCTGGATGATCAAGGGCGTGATCTTGGGCTTGCCTATGTCCAGGATGAAACCGGCAAGATCTGGTGGACCCTTTTGGTGGGGTCCCAAGATGCCAGTTTTGCCCGCCCCGGCTGACTGCCGTCAGGCAAAGATATCGATCGGCGTGCCTTCGCGGACCATGGCATAGATCTGGCGCATCTCGCGGTCGGGTACGGCGATGCAGCCCACGGTCCAATCCTTTTGCCTGCGAAACGGGCGGGGCGTGCCGTGAATGAAGATATCGCCGCCCGGGCTGACGCCCCGTTCCCGCGCCTGGGCACGGTCTTGGTCATTGGGATAGCTGATACCGATGGACAGGTAAAAAGCGCTGTTGGGATTGCGGCGATCGATGAAATATCGACCTTCCGGCGTGCGGCCATCACCTTCGGTGGTCTTGTGGCCGTCAGGGGCAAAGCCGAGGTTGATGTCATGCGATTGCAGGACCGTGTCGTGGTGCAACAGATACATCCGGCGTGCGGATTTATGCACCTCGATCCGCGTTACCTCTGGGCCGGAATACTGGATGAACCGCGACGGTTCGCACCCCGCAACGGCGACCGATGCAAGCAAAAGCGACAGCGTGGAACGCCGGTTCAGGAAAGGGGACATGGAACTGCTCTGGCCGTTTTTCGCGCAGATACAGCAAAAACAGATCTCAGCGAAGGGGCTATTTTGCGGTCTCGGCCGCAAGGATCGCCGCCAAACCCGCGCGGTAATCCGGGTAGCGCAGCCGAACGCCGAGATCGTATTTGATCCGGCGGTTATCGACACGCTTGCTTTCGGCATAAAAGCTTGCGGCCATGGGCGACAGATCGGCGGTTTCAAAGGGAATTTCCGGCGGCAAGGGCAGGCCCAACATCATCGCCGCATGTGCGATCACGTCCTGGGGCGGGGCCGGGTCATCGTCGCAGACATTGTAGATTGCGCCGGGATCGGGCCGCGCCATCGAGGCGATCAACACCTGCGCGATATCTTCGACATGGGTGCGGGAAAATACCTGGCCCGGCTTGATGATCCTGCGTGCGGTGCCGTCGCGGACCTTTTCGAATGGACCGCGACCGGGGCCATAGATGCCTGCCAACCTGAAGATATGCAGCGGCAGGCCATGGTCGCGCAAAAGATCCTGCCATTCGGTCTCTGCGGCGACGCGCGCGCGCCCGCGTGCGGTGCTGGGTGTCAGCGGCGTTGCTTCGTCCACCCAGCCGCCCTGGTGGTCGCCGTAGACCCCTGTCGTGGACAGGTAGCCAACCCAGGTCAGGCGCGCTGCGTTGGCCACGATGGCCGCGCGCGCATCGGCCAGCACCGGGTCTTGGCCGCCATCCGGTCCGGCGGACATCAACACATGGCTGGCCCAGGCCAGATCTTCGGCCATGTCGGTGCCGGGAAAAACCCGCGCCTTCAGCCCCTGCCGTGCAAGTTGCGCCGCCTTTTCCGCGCTGCGCGTGGTGACGCGCACATCATCCGGCGCGGGGGATAATTGCGCCACCAGCTGCTGCGCCGTGTAGCCATGGCCGAAAATCAACAGGGTCATCGCAACCTTTCTACCGCCCAACGCGCGGCATCGGCCACGGCTGGATCTGGATCGTTCACAAGGCTCTGCGCGGCAGGTTCGAGCCGCTTTTCACCGGAATTGCCAATTGCGTATAGCACGTTTCGCACGAACCGATCCCGCCCGATCCGCTTGATCGGGGAACCCGAAAACAGCGCGCGAAACCCGGCGTCGTCCAACCGTGCAAGATCTTCCAGCGGGGGTGATATCAGCTCGGGTCGCGCGGCATAGCGCAGGTCTGTCGCGGCTTGGGCAAACTTGTTCCAGGGGCAAACCGCAAGGCAATCGTCGCAGCCATAGATCCGGTTGCCCATCAATGCGCGCAACTCCGGATCGACCGGGCCCTTGTGTTCGATGGTCAGGTAGGAAATGCACCGCCGCGCATCGAGTTGAAACGGCGCCGGAAAGGCCCGCGTCGGGCAAATGTCGAGACAGGCGGTGCAGCTGCCGCAATGGTCGATTTCCGGCGCGTCGGGCGGCAGGTCGACGGTGGTGAAGATCGCCCCAAGAAAGAACCAGCTGCCCAGGTCGCGCGCCAAGAGATTGGTATGCTTGCCCTGCCAGCCAAGCCCGGCGGCCTGCGCCAGCGGCTTTTCCAACACCGGGGCGGTGTCGACAAAGACCTTGATCGCATGCCCCGGCGCGGCATCCAAAAGCCAGCGACCAACCCGTTTCAGGCGCTTTTTGACAAGGTCGTGATAGTCCCTGTTCTGCGCATAGACACTGATCGTGGCGCGATCACGCCGGTCCAATGCCGCCAGCGGGTCGGTGCCGGGGGTGTAGATTTCGGCCAGCATGATCACCGATTTCGCCTCGGGCCAGAGCGCGCCCGGGTCGCCCCGCCACGCCATGCGATCCGCCATCCATCCCATCTGGCCATGCCGTCCGGCATCGACGAATTCCGCCAACCGTGCCGCTGCATCGGGGATCGCGTCGGGCCGACAGACACCCATCTTGCCAAAGCCCGCCGCGCGGGCCTCTGTCAAAAGGGCATGTTTGAGATCGCTCAAAAGTCCAGGTTCGCGTAATGGGGCGGTTGGATGAAGCCGGGGATCTGATCGGCAAGAATGGATCGGAACGCCGGGCGGGATTTCACCTTGGCATACCAATCCTTGACCACGGCGGACCGGTTCCAATCCACGTCCGAGATGTAATCGAGACAGGACAGGTGGGCTGCCGCGGTGAAATCGGCCAAGGTCATCTTGTCACCCGCCAGCCAACTGCGGTGATCCAACAGCCAAGCCATGTAATCGAGGTGATACTTGATCTGTTGCGCGCCGGTCTTGACCGCCTTGCCATCGGGATAGCCGCCGCGCATGATTTTCTTGTTCACCCGTTCATAGACAAGGTTCGCGGTCACCTCGTGGTGAAACTTGTCATCGAACCAATGCATCAGGCGCCGCACCTCTGCCCGGCCCTTGGGGTCGGATGGCAAAAGCGGCGGCTCGGGCCGGGTTTCTTCCAGATATTCGCAGATCGCACCGGATTCGGTCAGGTGCATCCCGTCGATCTTGAGAACCGGCACCTTGCCTGCCGGGTTGCGGCGCAGGAATTCCGTGCTGGGTTCCCAGTATCTTTCGTCGATCAGCTCTACATCGATGCGCTTTTCGGCCAGCACAAGCCGAACCTTGCGGCAAAACGGGGAAAGGGCAAAGTGATAGAGGCGCGCCATGGTCTGCTCGATCTGGTTGGGCTGGTCTTCTATGGCGCAAAATCACGCCTGACTTCAATTCGCAAAGCATCCGTCGCGACCATCGGCAGCAATGGTGGCCGCGCCGTCGGCGATCGCGCGCGCGCGGCGATCGATGAAACCCGAAGGCGCGCCCGCGTCACGATCCTGCGGGGCGGGCAAGACAGCCGCCAAAAGCGACGCCTGCCGCAACGAAAGATCGGCGGCCGACACGCCGAAATGATGCCGTGCCGCCGCTTCGGCGCCGAACACGCCCGGGCCGAATTCGGCCACGTTCAGGTAGACCTCGAGGATGCGGGCCTTGGGCCAGATCAATTCCATCACCGGGGTTATCGCCGCCTCCAGCGCTTTGCGCAGCCAGCTTCGGCCATGCCACAAAAAGGTGTTCTTGACGGTTTGCTGGCTGATCGTGGATCCGCCCCGCGCCGCGCCATCAGCAATCGCATCGCGGATCGCGGCCATGTCAAACCCCCAGTGGCGGCAAAAATTCGCATCCTCTGCAGCGACCACTGCGCGCTGCAAGTGGATCGAGATGTCTTGGCGCGGCACCCAATCGCGGTCGATCCCGCCCAGCCGGCGACTTTCCCCGATCATGTAGGCGGTCGTGGGCACGGGAAGAACGGCATAGGCCAGAACCCAGACCAGCATCAGCAGGGCAAAGCCCCATACCCCCCGCCACAGCCACCGGCGCAGGCGGTGCGCCAGCCGCCGCAACCGCGATGGCGGGGCAGCGCGTTTGCGCCCCACGGGTTTCGCCGTGGTGTCCGGTTCGGGTGTCTTGCGGGCCACGACTGCCTCTTGGATCAACTGCTCTGGCGCAGACTATCCTTGGTCGGGGGGTGAAACCAAGGGCCCAAGGCCGGGCATGGGCGGTTAACCGGAGGTGAAAAATTGGTGCCCGGTCACGAACGATCCGCTGAATTACCCGGCTTTGGCCCGCATGGTTCCGCAATCACGCCGCATTTGGCCGCCATATCAAACCATCGCAAAAGCCCGAGCAGGTAAAAAGATGGACCGACTGACAGAAATGGAAGCCTTCGCCATGGTGGTGGACCAGGGTGGGTTCACCGATGCCGCGAAGAAGATGGGAATTTCGAAATCCGCGGTCTCGAAACATGTCTCGAGCCTGGAAACACGGCTGGGCGCGCGCCTGTTGAACCGCACCACCCGCCGCGTCAGCCCGACGGAAATCGGGCTTGCCTATTATGACCGCGCCCGCCGCGTGTTGAACGATGCCGGCGAAGCAGATGCGCTGGTCACCTCGATGCAATCGGCGCCATCGGGCACGCTTCGGGTGTCGATCGCCACCGATTTCGGCGTCAATCACATCTCGCCCATCCTGGGAACATTCCTGCACCAATTCCCCGACGTGACGGTGAACATGGTCCTGAACAACCGCTATGTCGAACTGATTTCCGAAGGGTTCGACATGGCGATCCGTGTCGGTGAACTGGAAGACAGCAGCCTGCGGGCGCGCAAGATCTGCGAAACGCAACGCCGCATGATCGCCGCGCCGTCTTACTTCGACCGCTACGGACGGCCTGAAAAGATCGACGATCTGAACGAACACAAGCTGTTGCATTACACCAACAGCGCCAATGGGAATGTCTGGAAAATCACCGCGCCATCGGGCGAACACCGGCAGGTGCGCACCGGCGGTTGGTTGACGGTGAACGATGGCCAATCGCTGTTGAATGCCGCCATCGGTGGTCTGGGCATCGCCTATCTGCCCAGTTTCCTTTACGCCGACCCGATGCGCGCCGGTCTGGTCCAGGACGTGATCCCGGATTTGCCGGTGGATATCCAAGGGGTCTATGCCATCTACCCGCCGGGGCGCTACACGCAGCCCAAGGTGCGGTCCTTCATCGATTTCCTGGTCGATGCCTTTCGCGACAAAGGCCCGATGGATTGGTGACACCGCTGGTCTTCCCGATGTCTTGAATGCCGTGCCAGCGCCCCCGCATCTGTCGACGGGGCCAGCACACCTTGCCCGGACCGGTTTTGACCTGTCCGGGCCTTTTGCCATGCGGGGATCAGTTCGTGATCAACACGGCTTCGACGCGGCGATTGGTTTCGCGGCCTTGGGGATCGGCATTGCTGGCGCGTGGCGACAGATACCCGATACCGTCGGCTGCGACCTGGTCCGGGTTGGTGCCATGAATATCGATCAGATGCCGGCGCACGGCGGCGGCACGGGCGCGGCTGAGGGTGATGTTCGCCTCCAACGTGCCTTCGGTATCGGTATGACCCACCAGGACCACCCGCTGCGCCGGGTTGTCAGCCAGGTAGGCGGCCAGTGCCGCGAGGCTTTCGACACGGTCATCCGACAGCGAAGAAGCACCCGTGCCAAAGGTGACATCTGTCAACACCGCCGAACCGGTTGCGATCATCTGGGCGATCACCCCTTGGTCGGCGCCTGCCGGCTGGGGGGCGGGCGTGACCGGCCGTGCCACGGGGCGGCCCGGCGGGGTGATGCGGGCCAGATGCGCATAACCAAGGCCGCCGCCCTGCGACAGGGTCAGGACCAGGTGTTCCATGGTGGTGGCACCACCCCTTGTGGCGGTCAGGTACTGGAACTGGCCAAGATCGACATGCATGATCGGTTCCTCGGCAATCGGCAGCGCATAGCGGAAATCGAACCCGCCACAGCTGCGATCGGCGCACGTGAACCCGATGTCATAGCCCTGTGCGATCAATTGATCCCGGATCAGCGCCACCATCCGCACCGGATCGCCTGCATCGCCGGGGACCTGCCAAACTTCTTCGGACAGCTCGCCTTGCACCGTCACGATGGCCAGTGTCGCGCCATCATGTGGGCCGGTCGCAATGTCAAAGCCGGTGCTGGCACCTGCCTCTGCCATCACGCGCTCGGCCCCATCGGGCCAGGCCAGATCAACCGCCAGGGCGGGCCATGCGACGCAAAGCGACAGCAAGATCAGCAAGAGGCGCGGTCTGTCGCCAGGAAACGTCATGGGTCGGTCAAGCGTGCAAGGAGCGATAATGATACTGTCCCACGGCAATGAACCCCAAGGAAGCGTATAACCCCAGACCCGGCTGGTTTTCGCCGGTGACAAGGATGGCGAAAGTCGGGGCACCAGCGTCTTGTGCCCAGGTCGCGGCGGCGCGCATCATGATGCTGGCCAGCCCCTTGCGGCGATGCGCGGGCGCGATTTCCAGCGCGTGCAGCATGGCAACCCCGTCATGGATCGCCGCAAAGGCGGTGCCCGCAGGTTTGTCGTTGATCCGGCCGAAGAACGACATTTTCGGCCCCGGGGCGCGATCCATCACCGCCAGGCGGGCCGGGCCGACACCGCCCGCGGCCCAGATCTCTGCCTGGATCGCAAGCGGCGGCCAGGTGGCGAAACAGGTCACCGGCGGCGGTGGGCGGGCAAGATCGGCGCAGGGTGCGATCATCGCCAGCGTGGTGTCGCGGATGCCAAGGCCACGGGCGGCAAGCCGCGCATCCAGCCTTGCCTGGTGATCCAGCACCATGAACAGCGGCGGCTGGCCCAGATCGGCCAACGCGGCAATCGCGCGGTCGATCTGGGTGTCATCCGCATCTTGTGCAGCGTGATCGGCCAGGCGCGCGGCGCTGACCCTTTGGCCACCATCCGCGCCATCCGGCACGGAAAACGGACCGACAGTTTGCACCGCGACTGCGGGCCATGTGGCCGCGATGACCGGGGCAAGATCGGCGATCCGCATGGCTGTCAGCCTGCCTCGGGGAAAAGCCGCACCAGTGCCCCCATCACGGCATCCACGGCGGCGCCATCCTGGCTTCGGACCACGATGTTCGAGCCATGCACCCCGTCGCGTTGAAACGGGTAGGACCCGATCGACACCTCGGGGTGATCCGCCGCCAGTTGGCCAAGCGCCTCTGCGATATCACCCTCGCCCCGCACCACGCGCAGCGATTGCGACAGCATCGGGGCACCGCCGGTCAGGGTTGGCATGACGCTGGCGACCATGGCTTCGAAGATCGTGGGAACCCCCGCCATCACATGCACATTGCCGATGGTGAAGCCGGGGGCGGCCGAAATCGGGTTGTCGATCAGCGTTGCGCCATCGGGAATACGCGCCATGCGCAGGCGTGCAGCGTTCAGCTCTTGCCCGCGCGCATCGTAATGCGCTTGCAGGATCGCGCGGGCATCATCGCGGATGTCGATGGGCGCGCCCATTGCATCGGCGACCGCATCGGCGGTGATGTCGTCATGCGTCGGCCCGATGCCGCCCGAGGTAAAGACGTGGTCATAGGCGGCCGAAAGCGCCTGAACCGCCGATTTGATCGTGTCATGGTCATCGGCGACCACCCGCGCCTCGGTCAGGCGGATCCCGTGATTTGTCAGGGCGCAGGCCAGGTGATGGGTGTTCGTGTCGCGTGTGCGACCCGACAGGATCTCGTCGCCGATCACCAGCATCGCGGCGGTGGGGGTCTGCATCATGGCCTCGCTTGTTCTTGACTGCCGGATCGGTATAGGCCCCTGCCCATGCGGTTTCCAAGCCCTGTCATCGGGGCAAGGCCGCAGATTGGGCTGGCCGGTTGCACCGGGCGGCGGCACGGGGGGCGTGCAGGCGCGCCTGACTGGAATTTGTCACACGACAGGCCTAAGTTATGGGCCACAAGGTTTTCGGAGGTCCAGGGTTTGGACGATTTCAAAGGCCGTCTGACCAAAGACGGTATTCGCATTCATGACACGGCGTCTTTTGCGGGGATGCACCGCGCGGGCCAGTTGGCCGCGCGCATCCTCGATGACGTGGCGCCGCTCGTGTTTCCCGGCCAGACCACCGAGGTGATCGACGCGGCCATCGAACAGATGGTCAAGGATGTCGGTGCCACCTCGGCCACCATCGGGTATCGCGGCTATAAACATGCGTCCTGCATCAGCGTGAACCATGTCGTCTGCCACGGCATTCCCAGCGCCAAGGTGTTGAAAGACGGCGATATTCTGAACATCGACGTGACCGTGATCGTCGATGGCTGGTTCGGCGATACCAGCCGGATGTATGTCGCCGGAAAGCTGGGCCGCAAGGCAGAGCGGCTGATCGAGGTCACGCATGAGGCGCTGTTCAAGGGGATCGAGGCGGTCAAGCCCGGCAATACCTTTGGCGATATCGGCCACGCGATCCAGAGTTTCGTGGAAGCGCAGCGCATGTCGGTGGTGCGCGATTTCTGTGGCCATGGGCTGGGGCAGGTGTTTCATGCCCCGCCCAACGTGTTGCATTATGGCCGCGCAGGCGCCGGCCCCCGGCTGGAAGAAGGCATGTTTTTCACAATTGAGCCGATGGTGAACCTTGGGCGTCCCGAAACCAAGGTTCTGGCCGATGACTGGACGGCGGTGACCCGCGACAAATCGCTGTCGGCGCAGTTCGAACATTCCATCGGTGTCACCGCGACCGGGGCAGAGATTTTCACCCTGTCGCCGGGTGGAAAATTTCACCCGACCTGGGGATGATAACCTTTCCTTAGGATTTCTTGCGCAGGCTGGCGGCATGACCGATCAGCCTGCCTTTGCCTTCGAAGAAATCTCGCCGCGCTTTATGCCGGGAAAGGCCGGTGTGCCCTGCCCCGTGCCGGGCAAGGCGGCCGGGCGCTCGACCGGGGCGGACGGGCATCGCCACGCGCATCGTGACCGGTTGCGGCAACGGTTCACCGATGGCGGCGCGGGGGCCGTGCCCGATTACGAATTGCTGGAAATGATCTTGTTTCGTGCCCTGCCGCGCGGCGACACCAAGCCCCTGGCCAAGGCCTTGTTGAAACGGTTCGGTGATCTGAACCATGTTCTGGCTGCTCCGCCGCCCCGCCTGAAAGAGGTGGACGGTGTGGGCGACCGGGTGGTGTTCGAATTGAAACTGACAGAAGCCGTGGGGCACCGCATGGCGCGGGCCCGGGTGTTGAAAAAGCCGATCCTGTCATCCTGGGATGCGCTTTTGCAATATTGTCAGACCGCGATGGCGCATCGTGACCTGGAACAGGTTCGGGTGCTTTATCTCGACCGAAAGAACGTGCTGATCGCCGATGAGGCGCAGGGCAACGGCACCGTCGACCATGTGCCCATCTACCCCCGAGAGGTGGTGAAACGCGCGCTGGAACTGAATGCCTCTGCGTTGATCCTGGTGCACAATCACCCGTCGGGCGACCCGCAGCCAAGCCAGGCCGATATCGACATGACCTATGCGATTCGCGATGCGGCCGAGGTGTTGGGCCTTGTCGTGCATGACCACCTGGTTATCGGCAAGGCGCGCGAGGTCAGCTTTCGGGCAGAGGGGTATTTGTGACGGATGGCGGCCCGTCAATCCAGCCAGACCTCGACCCTGCGGTTCACCGCGCGGCCCCAATCGTTGTCATCACAGGCCATTGGCATGACTTCGCCAAAGGCATCTGTGGCAAAGGTGATGCGGCCCGGATCAGCCGCTTCTGCGGCGGCAAGAATGGCATCGCGCACCGTTTCCGCACGGCGCAGGGACAGGCGCAAGTTGACCGCTGCCGGGCCCGCGCCATCGGAAAACCCGACGAAGATCAGCCGTCGTCCGTCAAAGGCCCCGCGTTCGATGGCCGCCGCCAACCGCGCCACCGAAGCGCGCGACGGCGCATCCAGATCAACCGATCCATCGTCGAACCGAAAGGTTGTCGACAGGCGTTCGGCCCCGCCAAGCGTGGCGACAAGCCGCTGTAGATCGTCCAGCGCAATCTCGTTGCCCGCGGCGGCCACGGCATTTGCCAACCGCGTGCCTTGCTGGCCCATTGGGGTGCGCGTCAGGCTCTGGTTCACGAAACCTGCGGCCTGCACCACGGCTTCGGCGGCTTCTGTTTCGGTCCAGGTCAGGAAATCCCGCACCAATTGCGGCAGGCGGCGGGGGGCGAGATAGACATAGACCGGTGCCGTCAGGGGGTAATCTTCGGCCTTGATCGCGGTCGCATCGGCGGCTTGGGAAAACCCGCATGCGCCCGCCAGCGGCAGGGCGCGGGCCATCCCGCGCGCAGATTGTGCCGTGATCCCAAGCGCATAGGCATCGCGCGCGACCGCACGCGCCAAATCTGCGGCGCGGCTGTGCCGGGTGATATGGGGCGCGGTGATGTCGCCATCGGGCACCATCCGCGTCTCGAAGGACTGGGCAAGCCCAAGGCCCGCATCCAGCAGATGCAGCGCAACGGGGGCGTCGGGCCCGCCAAGATCGCGCCAATTGTCGATATCGCCCACCATGATCTGCGCCAATTGCGGCAAGGACAGCGCGTGCACAGGGTTTCGCGGCGCCACGATCGGCACCAGCGCATCAAGCCCGATCACCCGCACCCGGCGGATCAGTGCCGGATCATCGGGGGCGGTGGCCCTGTCGGCGCGGCGTTCTGCCTCTGATGCGGGGCGCAGGCTTAGCGCAAGGTCGGTGTCACCGTTCAACAGGGCCAAAAGCCCGGTGTCGCTTGTGCCGGGTGTAACGATGAAGCGTGCCGCCGTGCCACCATCACGGCGGGTCAGGGTATAGAGGATATCTGCGCCGCTGGTGGTCGGCCCTGACAGGGTCATGCCGCGGCTTTCGCCAAAGCCTGCAAGCAGCGCCGGCAGTAGCCCCTCGGCCACGGTGGCCGCGCCGGCGATCCGCGCCTCGGCTACGAAACTGGCCAGATCCGGACAGCCCGGCCCGGCGCAGCTTACGCCTTCGGCGGCGACGGTCAGGGGGCCATAAATGGTGGTCAACCGGTAATAGGCGCCGTCAAAGGCGACCAGGTCGCCCTCGAGCGTGACGCTGCCATCCAGCGACCGCAACTCGACGTCCTGCGCGACGGCGGCGCGCGGGCTGATCAGGCTTGTGCAGATGAGGCCGGCAATCAGCGCGGCGAACCGAAACAGGGGCATGACTGGTACAAAACACGGGCGCTGAGGTCATGACAAGGTTCGCGGGCCCGCCCGGATTATGCAACAGGCAAACGCCGCCCCGCCAATCTTGGCGGCGGGGCAATCGCCAGGGGCTGCCGCGCCGATGGTCGGGTCAGGCAAGCCGTCCGTGACAATGTTTAAATTACTATGGCAATCATTAAGTCATTGTTTTTAAACATTATTATACCAAAAATTCGCCAGTGCCTAACAGTGCCTTAATCATAAGCTATTGATTTTGCTTACTTTTTCGGCCTCCGTAACTAACTTGACTCAAAAGCACCTGATCCAACTCTCCCGAAAGCACAGCTAGCTTGAGATTTCTTAGTGTCAGTTCAAGCGCTTCCATGCTGGCAAGCTCGATGGCATTTTTGCCCTTCGCCAGCTCTAAAGGCCTGCTGCCGTAGCGCACAGTCAAAAGCACAGTGCCGTCGACCTTCTCCACCCACCAACGCTTGATGCGCATGGGCTTATCGAACAAACGCTCAGTGCCATCTTCGCCGATGTTCCAGATTGTTTTGATTGGGCGATAGTTGGGATCAGCGACTAGCTTGAGTTGCTGCTCGATCTTCTCAGACAGTTTGTGGCGGCGCAGGGCAGCAGGGTTGCGCAGCTCTTTGCCGTTGTACTCGGACAGTTTGACATTGGATAGAAAGCTCATTTGCATCTCCTTGTTGCTGCCACTTGTGTGTTGTCAGCGCATTCGAAGAGCAACCAGATTTCATTATAAATCAGACACTTGGCAGATATCTGGGTTTGTTGGTGACCAAACTCAAAAACCGTCAAAATAACCTTAAAGTACTGGTTTTATTGGCAAAATGCTAAATATGTAGTAATTCCAGGGTATTATGATGATTAAAACTTTTGACCATGGCCTTTCCAAGCACGACCAACAGGAAGCAGTAAACGCTTGGCTCCTTGAACACACAGATCACGGCAAACCAGCGGTCTTCATGACCCTCAAGTTTCGCCACAAGTTTAACGAGCTCAAACACAAGGAAGACATTTCACCTGTTCATGCTCAGCGCTTGCTGCGCATCTTTCTGCGCAAGCTCGACTGTGCCTACTTCAGTGAACGGGGCGTACGCAAAGGTCTTGTGGGCATTACACGCTTTGCGTTCCTGCACATGGGCAGTGCTGGCGACAACGTGCATTTCCACATAGTTGTCCGCCCACCTGTCTCTGCGAAGGCGTTTGCAGCGCAAGCTGCCCTTATGTGGGCTTCGCTGGACAAGCACGGCTGGATTGATGTGAACCACAGCCGTTTCGATGTGGTGGGCCCGACATACGACGATATAAAAAATGTGCTGTTCTACGCAGCAAAGAAGTTCGCAAACTGGGAGCCGACGCAAGCTGGCTCGTGGATGAGAGCTTTATCCAGCCTCGAGTACTGGCTGACCAAACGGCTTAGACACTATGTGACAAGGCGTTGCGCTTTTGCGCTATAAATGTGCACATGAAAATGGGCACATTGCTTTGCTCTGGAAAATTTAAATTCATATAATCAAAACATCAAACACTACAAACACTACACATCCTAAAACACGCTAACATACATCAACTGGTTGCTTGGATTAAAGATTTAAATAAAAGAAAAATGCAAGTGAAGATTGCGAAGCAATGTGAAACTTGCTGCTTGCTGCAAAGCAAGCATATCAATTCAAAATAAATATCTTCACATAAGGAGTTGTCATATGACATTCGTTGAGAAGATATACATTGAAATCAATAAGACCAGACCAGTAAGTACAGATGCATATAGCACGGAATGGCTTGGTCAATGCCGAAGCTACTATACCAGTATCAAATCAAGAAATATCGAAGCAAGTAATGCGTGCCTCATTCACTTGATCAACAAGTTACTTGAACAACAAGCTGTCATGAAATCAAAACCACATAAATTGCTACAAGCAGTAGCTGGGAAATATGGCGCTTTGGCATCGCAAGTGGCAAAAGAACTGGCGGGACGCAGTCAACTGCAGAAAACTGCAAATCCGAAAATACCACGTCTCATTTATCGGGAACTACAACAGCTCATGGAGCATGACACGCACATGCCGATATTAATTGTTTAAGTTGTTCTGCTGTTTGATGCTGTTATGGCGTGACCAGAAGTTCTGCTTTTCCAGTTCGTAGTTCAACCCAGCAAGTTCAAATACTCGTTTCAGTTGGTCTCTGAACTCGTCAATTTCAATTTGAAGTTCGATCTCACTGACCTTGTTTAGTGCAGCTCGGTCCCATGCGGTCAGCACATCATTATTCGCTTGTTTGAGTTCATGTGCGAGGTCGGCAACTTCTGACCTCACCAGCTTTCTCTTGTTCTCGTTGTGGCTACCCATATGCAATCAAACACTTTCTACTACAGCAGTATTTAGTGCTTGCCAGAGAACACGCCAGCAGCATAGGCATTGAGTTAAACAAAGTTTAGGTGGTAGATTGTGCAAACCCCAGAAATAGGAAAAGCGCCAACGCACGAAGCGTTGACGCAAATAGTGTAGGTTTAACCCACTAAGTCAAATGACGGTTAGCATTGGCTTCTCAGGTCTTGATGGCTGCCTTTTGCCCACTTGCAGCACCAATTTGTCCATTGCACGTCCAATCTGCCGCAAGCTCAGCTCAGTTTCATCACCAATCAGGTTGCGTTCAAACAGCTGTAGCAAGTCATTGTCAGCGACTGCCACGCCATTGCGTTGCAGCACACGTTGAGCTACACGCACAGCCCTTTGGGGCTCAAAGCCACGCACACGATACACGTCACTTCTGTCTACAATGCTGCCGTCGATGTTTGCCAAGTGATTTGTTGTCATAATCACAAGCAGACGCTGATGATGCTCGTCCAAAAAGTCTCGCAGCTTGAATTGCTTGTCCTTCAACCTATCCACTTCGTTTATGATCACGATGGGAATTTCGTGGCATACCCTCGCCAAGTTGAAGATGCCACGCAGCTTGATCAGCGTATCGTCTCCCCAAGCATCACCATTGATCTCATACACTGAAACAGTCGTGCCCAAGCGTTCTTTGGCGATGATGGCAGCAATGGTTGATTTTCCACTGCCAAATCCACCTTCCAATATGATGTTGCCACACATCTGCGGATACAGGACGTATTCATGCAAATCTTGTCTCGTGTAGTCGTCAGCGAATTCAATGTCTGTAAAGCGTTGCGGTGTGCTTACTGCCCAAGCACTGGGGTTTTGTTCGTCATTCATTTTATTACCTTTGAGTTTGAATTGCGGGAGCAATCAATGGCACAGCGTATGCTGTGCCATTGATTGTTGGCTTAGGCAGCGACTGCATCAAGGGTTGTGGCAGTTGCGATTTTCTGGCGAAATTCACGCTGTTTACGATCCAGATCAGCACGAGCAACTTCAACAGCCTGCTTTTCAGCCTCTTCAGCGGCTTTTGCGAGGACTTGCTTGACCAGCGTAAGATTTTCGCAGAAGCCAACGATGCGCTGCTTGCCGTTTGTGTGCTGCACGATAGCAATCACGTAGTCACTGCCATCCATTTTGGGCGCATTTGCCAGTCGCTTTTCTTTGACAAGTGGCAGGGCTTTTTCAGCCTTTGCCACACGCTCAGCTTTAACTTGGGAAGGCGTCAAACCGTTCACTTGCTTGCGAACAGCCTCAACACCCCCTTGTTCTGCAAGCCATTCCGCAAAAACAGTAGGTTTAACCGCCTGTTTGGCGGCATTGCCAAGCACACGGGCGTAAATGTGTGCACGCTTGCCAATGTTGCCAAACACAACACGCACAACCTTTGTTTCCAACCCCGTGCCGTCGTTAAAGGTAATGCCGTTCTGCTTGAGAACTTTGTTCAACTCACGCACAGTTGCAGTCCCTTGCGAACGAATGTCAGCCACGGAGGCATAGCAGTCGCTGAGCAAGGCATAGAGTTCGTCAGTTGCTTTCTTGTAGCTGGTGCTGTGCCAAGTCGCTGCTTTGTCAGCGATTTTGAGCATGGCTTCATAGCACTGCTGGGCAGTCAGTGCATTGGCGGTCGATTTGATTGCTGCTTTTGAAATCTTAGTCATGTGTCTCTCCATTTGAGAATTGTTCGTTGGCTCTATTGCCAACATCTAATTTTTAGCACATGTTTATACGCCAAATTATTTGCAGCTATCGTCACAATATACTGGTGTAACATGAAAGAGCCAAACGCAGCGGAAGATACGAAGCGCTACAAAGCGGGCAGACGCTTCTTCATCTACGCACCACCACTGAAGGGCGTGCGCCCCAGTAAACGAAAGCCGCCAAACCCACCCTACAAGGATGCGCCAAGCTGGAAGTGCTCAGTCTACTACTATTGGTGGGAATACTTGCGACGACACGAAGGCTATCGTCAGTGCTGCGAACGTGGGGGCAAGGGCAAGTACGCCAAGCTGTACAGTGACTTTGGCAACGTCCACGCACACGACGACTTTTGGCAGTGGTGGAGCAAAGAGGCACACAGCGAACTGTTTTGCGAACCAACAGCACGTCAAATAAGGGTTTTGGACGAAAACAGTGGGTTTGAACCTACCCTTTCCAATGACACGCTGATCCTCGAAATGCCTTTGGAAGTTCGAACGGCTTACCTGATTGCTGCCATTCGCACTGCCCTCAAGCAACATGGGGCAAAAGCAAAGGCTGCAAAGCGTATCAGTCGTGCCCGCTATCCCGTTGCAACTAAGCCCGTGCTCATGAGCCTACACCAACACTTGGTGGTGTATGACGCTCATCGTGCAAATCCCAAACTCAAACTCAACGAAATCTATGACTTGGTTCACCAAGAAGCAGGCATGTATGTCAGCGAAACAGTAGAAGGTGAAACGGTCGCCCAACTGCGAAAGCTCGAGTTACCCTATAGAGACGTTCTGCGGGTAGTTCGACAGCGCAAGGCAAACCTCGTGCGCCGCCACATACGCATTGCGGAACAATACATCGACAGTGTCGCCAAGGGCTTGTTTCCAAGTCGCATCAATAGATGACTAGGCCCTGTTGCCAAATCAAAGTTAGCCTTGATCCGCATGACATTGACCGACGCTCAATGGGCCATCATCGCTCCGCACTACCATAGTCTAACCTGTCACCACGGGCGAATAACCGAGACTCGGTTATTCGCCGATGCAATGACGCTCATCACCCTAAGGATGGATCGCATGGAAGGTTGGCAATGGCACTGTAAAGTATCTTTCTATCAAGCGCAGCTGGCTTCTAGCGCCGATTTTCAAAACCACTGCTTTTGGAACCAAAAAAACACTCGTGCATCTATATACATTTAAAGTCATAAGAAAACGAGATTTAAGCGAAAAGCGCAGCCATTAAGGGATAAACAATTAAAGATGGTACAGCATCGCCAACAATCTTCTGGAAATTTGAACGACTAAGACCGAGATCAATGGCTCTCTCCCAATACCAATCCGGGAAGGCTTGTATACGCCCCGCTTCCCGTATGGAAATTGGTCGCCTTTCAAAGGGATGGATATAACGACCACGGCCCGGGCTACCAAAGCCCGTAGTGATTGTTGTCATCGGCAGATCTCCCTTAATCCGCCCATAAACTGATTGATAAGTGGTACCATCTTGATGGCAGTCTGGCCTTGCAAAATTTGGCAAATCGTAAAAATCATTGTCATGAAGAAAATTGATTCTCCTTTGGTTCTCATTTGAAAGAACGCTTGCCTCTTCAATAAACGAAAGACCATCAGGAATAACGGGCATATTCACGCAAGCTGAATTAAAAGAGATAGGTGAACCTTTAAAAGAATTAATAATGATTGATTGATCGGTGGAGCGACGCTTACTTGCTATAAGGAAGTGTCGGGTCCTTGATTGCGCAACTCCAAAATCAGATGCAGTCAGAATGAATTCACTTACAGAGTATCCGTGGTACTCAAGGATGTTTTTTGTGATTTCAACAACATTCTCCGATGCTTTATTGATTGTTCGAACATTCTCAATAATGATATTAGGTATATCAAGCGCAACAGCAAAAGCTGGCATCACAAAGTACAACAGGTTTCTTGGATCAAACCGGCGGGTCTTATTATTGAGGTTGGAGTGACCCTGACATGGAGGCCCACCCACAAGTAGGTCAACTCGACCCTTCAGCTCCTTAATCTGATGATCTGTAACCAACGGAGCGTTTAAAAAATTGGAGTTTTCACCTGTGAGGTCAACTTCATACCTAACAAGTTCCTCAACAGACTTGTTGCGTGCAAATACAGGTTTAAAATGGGCGGACGTAAGGCCCAAAGCGTGTTTATCAATGTCCGCTGCCAGACTCAGCTTAGGACTATACCCCAGAAACCGGGCTGCATTTTGCACGCCCAGTGAAAGTCCGCCGCCGCCACAGAAAAGATCAATATAATTAAGTTTTTTTGTTGGTGTAGTTTTAGCGGTTAATGAACCATTGAGATAGGATAGAAAAAAGTCATCTCTTTCTGAAGCGAATTTATAATATGACGACACACATTCACTATATGTTGTCTCGCCTAACGTCATGTGTCTGTAAACCAAATCTCCGTCTTTGTAGAATTTAACGTTAGGAGCGAAGGAGGAGGGTCCGACGTCATCAAACAGATCAGCTTGCGTATTAAGCACCATCTTTCCTTAAGATTTGTATCAACTCTAAGTTCTCATTATACGAGAGGTGGGAGAAAGTCGAGTTGGAACTCCAGGCCCGGAGTGCTGGGATCAACTTTTTTCTAAGTTCGTCTGTACCGATCACGGTTTTGCCGTTCTTGTCGTATATCGTGTCAAGAAACGCTCTCACAAACTCCTTATCTCTCCCGAACTCTTGGCGCAAGACGTGAGAACGCCAAACATCACTAGACCCCAGTTTTGCGTAGTGGTAAGGGTCGCTCAGACCTTTATCAAACATCTTATGACCCCGGAGCCACGCACGGTAGAAGTACACTTCAATGATTGACCCCTGCGAGGTAATGCCCCAGTTTTGTTGAATATCACTACCGTACCGCCACTTGATAAAATGCCAAAAAACATGATTGCACGCTATGTTGCTAAACCAACGCCAGAAACCGAGATGGCTTAATTGCATTGGGGTTAATCCCGCAGCGGTTAAATATTTGTGAATCGGCTCCACAATTTCTGAATCAATTGCACCACCACTCGATTTTCGGCTATCAGTGAGATAGCTTAATCGGATAGCGGATAGTTCGTCGGCGAGGTCAAAAAGATCTAGATCTGAGAAGCTGACTTCAGCGTCATCACCAATATAATCAAACACTAACTCACCAATGCCTTCATAGCTACCGTGGTCATTTAGTGAATTCCAAACCATAGACGCTTGATCATTTGATATTGATGCAACTTTCATTTTAATCTATAACCTCCAAATTTGATTCCACTTAAGGTAGCCGCAATTTTATGGCTTCGTTGAATGCTACGGTTCACTTCCGATAATATTGATAATTGATCCATAGTATCGCCAGATTGATAGCGTTGGGCGAGTGACGAAAACTCTAATCCAACCGCTTCAAATAGAATTTCAATTTTTTCATGCAAGCTTCCCTCACTTGCGCTACCTTCTAAATCAGCGCAACGTAATGCTGCTTCTCCAAGTTCTGCAATAATTCGATCGGCGATCAACCTAATTGAGAGCTCGCCAAAGTGCGAGTTATTCTCAAGTCGTTTAAACTGAGGCTTCAGATCATTGTTGGCCTTTACCTGAAAGCACTCTGAGTGCGGGGAATAAGAAACATCGTTTGACTTCCAATCGACATAGATAAGAACATTCTTTCTCATGTCCGGATCGTTGAAAGTAGTCCATGCAATCTCAAAAAGTGCGTCCTCAACGCTGGCCTTACAAATAAATTCTGATAAACAAATGATATTAGATTTCGACCAAGCGAGTGAGCTATGCGGGTCGTCAGACGCAGTGCGTGTCATAAAACAACGAACAACATAACCTCGTACAAAACCCATATGCTTAAAGTCACTTAGATTTATGCGCACAGTTTCTAGTTCTAGAATATGAGCCACTTGCTTTTGGTATACTACCTCACGCATGCCGAGCGCAGTGTCTTCAATTGAGATGAACACGCTGAAGTCTTTTCCGATTAAATCCGGCAGCGTTTCAAGGACCTGAGCCGGGGGTGCGATCTGCACAATAGGGTTTGTTTCACCCTTAAAGTCGAAACCAAAAGCTTCCTGCAGCCGCACGCTAGTTTCAGCAGAGAAGGGTTCCCCATCATCATGACGGAAGCGAAAGATATCATCCAAGGATGATGCGAAGTCATAAATGAGATCTGGCCTCTTAATTGAAAAAGAAATTTTTCTATCAGACGACATTGAAATCTCCGTTCTCTGCAAGGCATTTACATTGAACAATGTAATTCTTATTTCCTGGATTTGGGATCTCAACTGTGAAATCCAATCTCATATCACGAGAAAAGCTATAAACTAGTTTTGGATCGGACGTGTTGCTAAGTATTTCTCCGGCGACGTCTTTGATAATGAAGTCCATATGTTTGATGGCGATCTGTTTCTCACCTGATAGTGAAATCATTGGCATTATTGTCAGGCTGAAGGGCTCAGCTGGCGTATGCTCATTTTCTCGAATTTTTAAACTCCAGGTCGATACACTAGTGCCTCGATCTTTCTTAATTAACGATAGGGATACAGGATTGTGGAAGGGCTTCTCGACGCCCTTGTCACCTTTCGTCCCCGAAAGGGCACCAGTAAGAAGTCTCGCTAGCAACCCACTCTCACTTCGTGAGATTGAAACGTCTGGCTGAAGGTTCTTTTGGAAGTCAATGAATCGTCTCTTTATGACGCTGTTAACGTTAGAAACAATAAGCCGACCATTATCTGGAAACTTTTGGTGTAATCTAGGCGAATGCTCACTCCATTCTGAATGAGCGGCATTCTCAGCAGTCTGTAGATACTCGTAGATATCTTGATGCGCTATGAAGACGCCAACGGCTGGCTCATACTGATCACCGCCAACTTTTTCATAGTTAATTACCATGCCCGTTCCACGCATAATTGCAACACAATTATTGCGAGAAGATTTGGCCTCGTCAGGTTCTGCTGCTTGAAATGCGTATCGACCAAGTTCCAGGTTTGCTCTCTTATTAAAACTATCAACTTGTAACTGTTCTTCCTTCACTACTTCTGACCCCTTGGCCTTTTTGTATAGCTTTACAAACTGATCCAAGTCGTCTCGAGATAGTACTGACGGTTGGTCTCTCGCACCGGTTTCGTCGATAAATGTGACGGATAGATCGCTTGAAATAAGTGCAGGAAAGTAATAATCTTCGACTGCCTTCTTTAGATCCTTAAGGTCAAGGCTGTCCATTAGGATCAATATATCGGTTCCGGTTCTAGTTCTGGGTCTACTTAGGTCTGCACCGAATGCTTCACTGATTTGGCTCCAAACTGCGTCAGCATGTTCGTCCTGAAAAGGCGCTGCTACTTTAGAATTTTCTTCGGTTGGCTGACCGTAGTACGCAAAGCCACCATACGATACTCCGTTAAGCTCGTGTTTCGGGTAGACTCCTGCCACCATAAGCCTTCGGTGTTTTGAGCCAGTATCAATGCTTGGGTTAAAGACAGAATGGTAGACTACAGTGTTTATTTTCGAGCTTTTGGCATAGGCGGTTTTTCCCAATCCAAACGAGCCGCCTGACGAAGCGTCGCCGTCTGCTTTGTCATCTAAGTTAAGGGCGCAAACCAACCGTGCAAAGTGATCATGTCGTTCATACCGATCCCATTTTCCTGCAAGTCCACAGGTATTATAATCTCTAATTAATAATGCATTAAGTGTGTCTGATTGAAGAAATTCTTCTGCGCTTTTGGCAAAAAGTTTATGGCGCTCTTCCTTATTGAAAACAGATATTCTAGATCCGAGGATAGTATTGAGCTCAAGTAGATCTAGGATTTTATGTTTTTGTTCTCCACTGGCTTGCAGTTTTTGAAAAACGATTTGTGTTATACCAGGAGTATTGCGCCCTGCATCCATAGCATTTTGCCCGGTTTCCCGTGCAACTACCTCTTCTTGCGAGAAAGCTCTTTGATCATATCCTGTTAGAAAGCCGCCGGTATGTGTCGGATTCTTCCCGTCAATAAGGTTGAACTCCCAAATTCCTTTCTGCATTTTAATTTCCCTTTTTTGCTGTGAGTTTAAAGCGATTTTTGTCTTCTTTGATTAGAATTGTTTGATATATTGTTCTTGCGTCTTCAAGCTCTTGTTTGAGAGTTGAAAATATCGTTCGAACTTCCGCTTCAGTGAACTCATAATGATTTTTGTTCGCAAGTTTTGCCAACGATCTTATAGAGTCGATCGCTCGGTTGGCCCTACCTTCAGCTAACCGTATGAATTTTTCGTGTTTGGTTTCCATCTGGCACCTAGCATGTTTGAGCTCCTTGGTTGCACAGATTTAGAATGTTTACCATATTTTTCTAATGTGGTAAGCTAAATTATTTTTTGTTACTTTAAATCAATAAGTTAACTAAAATTTTGACACAAGTGTATGCATTCTTTTTTTAGGCGATCCGTAACAGCATTGGTGTACGGCCCTGTACGGTGATTCGTTCGAGTTCTTCGTTAGGAAAGGCGGTATCGAAGACTGCAGGACTTAAGTGGCAAATGACGCCAAGGTGTCTGTGCATACTCGGCGCCAACAGTTCAACACCGCAATGTTATATTAAACAGAAAACCTAACATTTTCGAATTTTATATTTAATTTCAATTGGTTAGGGCAGACTGTCTTTCCGGTGGGAACAGAAAATGTGTGACTTTATGCTGTTGTACAGCTGAACCACACATGAGGCCCGAAGACGATGAAACAAGCCAAACTCCTCACCCCCGCAGAGTACAAGCGCCTCGCCGCTGTTGTCGACAGCTTGCGCCACAGCACACGCAACCACACCGCTGTGGCGCTGAGCTTCTATGCTGGGCTACGGGCATGTGAGATTGCTGCGCTGCGCATTGGCGATGTGTTTGATGCGCAGGGCCAGCCCAAAGATACGTTCTATTTGAGTGCGGCACAGACCAAGGGCAGTGAGAGTTGCACTGTGCTGGTCAACAAGCGCTTGCGACAGCAGCTTGCCCGTTATGCAGCGCAGTATCCCAAGCATGTGCTCAAGCCCGCTGCTCCACTTCTGTTCAGCGCAAAGGGCGGCGGCTTTAGCGCACAGACTGTGGTCAACCTGTTCCAGCGTCTCTACCGCTTTGCAGCGATCAACGGCGCAAGCAGCCACAGCGGACGCAGGCAGTTTGTGACCGAGTTGGCGGACAAGGGTATTAATGCTCGCATTGTGCAGGCACTTGCTCGTCACAAGCATCTCAGCACTACACAGCGCTATATCGATATCAATGACAATAAATTGCGAGCAGCGATTGAACTGCTCAATTGATTTTGTAATTTTTCCATTTTACATATGTCGCATCAACGGAGGATACCATGAACCTTACTTCGCTTGGGTTGAAAGAACTCAAAAAACTCGAATCTGAAGTACAAAGTCTGATTGCGAGCTATGAAGATCGTAAAATTGCTGAAGCTCGTGCCGTGCTTGAAGCAAAAGCAAAAGAACTTGGCTTTTCACTGTCGGCTCTTGTTGGTGGCGGTGCCCCAAAGGGCCGCAAAGCTACTTCCAGCGTGGCGCCCAAGTACGCTCACCCTGAAAACCCCAGCATGACTTGGTCTGGTCGTGGCCGTAAGCCCAAGTGGGTTGAGGCAGCGCTTGCAGCAGGCAAGAGCCTCGACGATCTGGCAATTTAATACTTTGATCTAAGTTAAGAATTAAACGTTCCTTCGGCAACGCTTTTTCTAATTCTCGTGGCGTGCTGAAGATATTTTATTCAACAAAATGTCCAACCCACGTGTACGCACCTTCACCAAAGCGCATCTTTGTCCCGTCCGTGGTAATGGCGAAGGCAAAACAGTCCCATTCTGTAGGCAGGGGTTCATTTTCAGCAGCCCTTCTTGAACAATACTGACCACCACGTGCTGTCCAAACACCAACATTACCGGCCGCTGTTTGGGTGGTTCCATCAACCGACCATGACTGACGTCCGCCGATCTGTTGGTTGCCTTCGTTGATGTACACTACCTCTCGGTCGTTTAACGCCATCCGGATGGCTGCATCGTTCACACCCGTCCATGACGTACTGCTGGGTTCCGAAGACACACATCCTGTCAGGGCAAGTATCGCTAGTCCTGCTGCAATATTTGGCGTTTTCATCTAGGTCTCCTCAGTCAGTCTTTATAAGACTTGGCGAAATTTTCTGTGTCAATGTTGTTAGACGCTGTTTTCTCACTGTTCCTCGTCTGGCTTGGATTGCTGCAAATTAGTAATCATCCACCCAACTCAGTCGCCACATCCATCGTGGTCGAGTGACTGCCGTAGTAATCGTTGAGGATTTCAATGCTGGTGCCCATGTTGCGAGCAATGTGGAACACGTTTGCTTGGCCACGGTTCAACGTCTGCACAGCATAAAAATGCCGCAAGCAGTACAGCGAATACGACTGGCCATTGCTGCTGGTCTCAATGCCCGCCCGTCTTAAAATAACTCGGAACTGATCGGCCAGCGTGATGATCTTGTTGCCGTCCACCATGGGAAACAGCCAGTCACGGTATTCAGTGGTCTTTCGGTTGTGCTGCTTTTGCCCTGCTTTGGCCGTCTGCTGCCATGTAGAGCGCCACGCCTTGTTGCGCTCCAGTGTGCGCTCAATGCAGCGTATGCCCGCCGCCCGCATGACCACCAAGCGCTCGCCTGTCTTGCCCGTGACACGCAGATAGTAGTTTGTGCGCCCCTTCTTGTCCGTGAAGACCTCAACATTGCTCTCCAGCAGGCTATTGGCCTCGCCCACACGTATGCCGCTGTTTGACAGCAGCAGCACGTAGTCACGCAGCATCTCACGGGTGTAGCGGAACTTGGGGTTCTTGGTTTCTCGGATCCAGCGACGCAGCTCGAGGTAGAGCTTGCGATACTCATCCACAGTAAACGCTGGACGCACAGTAAACTTGCCGGCTTTGAAGCGGTACGTAGGTACAGGCTGTGTGCCTCGATATCCTTGCTCAGTTGCATACTTGAGCAGCGTGATCGCAAAGGTGGTTTCCCACTCCAGTGTTTTGTCCGCTGGGATCAGCTTGTGATTTCGTGGCCGCTCATGCGCTGGCATGCGGGTGTAGTAATCAACACGCCAGGCCACGTATTTGCGCAGCCAAGCGTTGTCGATCGCTGCCACAGCGATGTTGCCGCTGTACTCCAGCCAGAATTTGCTAACACGCTTGATCTGGCGCAGCATGAAGACGCTGGTCTGTTCTTGCTTGGCTTTGTTCTTGTGACCATAGGTGCCACGCTTGTACTGGGCCTCACGGTGTTTAACGTACTCGTCGATCACATCCGCAAAGCGCTTATCTTGTAGGGGGAGGTTATTTTCCTTGCGGAACTCGAGCTCGTAAAACGCCTTCACGGCCAGTTTGCGAGCTTGAGCAAGGTCACGTGTCTTCAATGATTTGAAGATGTAGTGGCGCTTCCCTTTGTACAAACGCACTTGGTAGATGCCATTACGAGCGAAGAGCAGCACCTGCCCGTCTTCCAGCTTTTCTTGAAACTCAGTATTCGTGTTGCCTAACACCTAACCATAAATCCATCTGAAACGGCGGTTTTGCATATCATACACACCGTCAGATGTTGCGCAAATTTTTTAGTTAATCGTTTAAAATCAATAACTTATAGTCTGCCATGGCAGTGCTTGAACTTGTTGCCGGACCCGCAAGGGCAGGCATCGTTGCGCCCCGGATTGCCCCAGGTTTCGGGGTTGGTTTCGTCAAAGCCGGGGCGCGCATTCGCGGCCTGTTCGGCATCAACCGTGGCCGGTTCAAGGGCGCGCTGCGCGGCCTCTTGCTGGGCCTGAAGCTGGCGGATCAACTGTTCCTGCTGTTCGGGCGACAGCGGCTGGATACGGGCCAGTTTTGCCGTCACATCGGTGCGCAGCCCATCGAGCATCGCCTCGAACAGCTGGAAGCCTTCGGTCTTGTATTCGTTCAGCGGGTCACGCTGTGCATAGCCGCGAAAGCCCACGACAGACCGCAGATGTTCCAGCGTCAGCAAATGGTCGCGCCATTTCTGATCGATGGTTTGCAGCAGCACCTGCTTTTCGATGTTGCGCATCTGGTCCGGGCCGAATTGCGCCGCCTTGGATGCCATGTATGCATCGGCGGCCTTGGCCAGGCGGTCTTCGATGGTTTCCTGGTCGACGCCATCTTCGGCGGCCCAATCGGCCAGCGGCACATTGATGCCCAGCGTGTCGCGCAGGGCTTGGGCCATTTCGTCGATCTCCCACTGATCGGCGTAGGTTTTCGGCGGCATATGGGTGGCCACCAGGTCCTCGATCACCTGGTGGCGCATGTCGCGCGCGACCTCGGCGATGTCTTCGGCGGCCATGACTTCGCGGCGCTGGCCAAAGATGACCTTGCGCTGATCGTTCATCACGTCGTCAAACTTCAGCAATTGCTTGCGGATGTCGAAGTTGCGGCCTTCCACCTTGGCCTGCGCGCGTTCCAGCGATTTGTTGACCCAGGGGTGAATGATCGCCTCGCCCTCTTTCATGCCGAGCGTCGACAGCATCTTGTCGAGCTTTTCAGACCCGAAGATCCGCATCAGGTCATCTTCGAGCGACAGGAAGAACGACGACCGGCCCGGGTCACCCTGGCGGCCGGACCGGCCGCGCAGCTGGTTGTCGATGCGACGCGATTCGTGGCGTTCAGTGGCCAGAACGTAAAGGCCGCCGGCGTCTTTTACCTTTTGCTCATCATCCTTGTGGTCCGCCTCGATCCGGGTGCGGATCGCGGCATGGTCGCCCTCGGGGTTGGCTTCGATGGCTTGCATGATCTTGAATTCGACATTGCCGCCAAGCTTGATGTCGGTGCCGCGCCCGGCCATGTTGGTGGCGATGGTGATGCCGCCCAGCTTGCCGGCATCGGCCACGATCTGGGCTTCTTGTTCATGCTGGCGCGCGTTCAGGATGTTGTGGGGCAGGCCCGCCGTCTCCAGCATCCGGCCCAGCATTTCGGATTTCTCGATCGAAGTGGTGCCCACCAGAACCGGCTGGCCCTTGGCATGGGCTTCGCGGATGGTTTCCACGATGGCCTCGTATTTTTCGCGGGCGGTGCGATAAACGGCATCATCATCATCGATGCGCGCGACCGGCACGTTGGTCGGAATTTCCACCACGCCAAGCCCGTAGATCGACATGAATTCCTCGGCCTCGGTCAGGGCCGTTCCGGTCATGCCCGCCAGCTTGTCATAGAGCCGGAAATAATTCTGGAAGGTCACAGAGGCGAGGGTGACGTTCTCAGGCTGAATCTGGCAGCCTTCCTTGGCCTCGATCGCCTGGTGCAGCCCGTCAGACAGGCGGCGGCCCGGCATCATGCGGCCGGTGAATTCATCGACCAGCACCACTTCGCCGGACCGCACCATGTATTGCTGATCCTTGTGAAACAGCTTGTGGGCGCGCAGCGCGTTGGTGACGTGATGCACGATGGTCGTGCTTTCGGGGTCATACAGGCTTTGGCCTTCGGGCAGCAGGCCGACCTGGTGCAGGCGGTCTTCGAGAAAATCGTTGCCTTCATCGGTAAAGGTCGCGTTGCGGGCCTTTTCATCCAATGTGTAATGATCTTCCTGCACCTCGGGGATGATCTTGTCGATCGACACATACAGATCGGACCGGTCCTGCGACGGGCCGGAAATGATCAGCGGCGTGCGCGCCTCGTCGATCAGGATGCTGTCGACCTCGTCCACCACGGCGAAATTATGCCCGCGCTGGGCCATTTCTTCCAGGCTGGCGCGCATGTTGTCGCGCAGGTAGTCGAACCCGAGTTCGTTGTTGGTCGCATAGGTGATGTCGGCGGCATAGGCGGCGCGCTTTTCGGCGTCGGGCTGGCGCGGGTAGACCACGCCGGTGGTCAGGCCAAGCGCGGCATAGACCTTGCCCATCCAGTCGGCATCGCGTTTCGCAAGGTAATCGTTGACGGTGACGATATGCACGCCCTTGCCGGTCAGCGCGTTCAGATAGGCGGGAAATGTCGCGACCAGCGTCTTGCCTTCGCCGGTCTTCATTTCGGCGATATTGCCCTGGTGCAGGAAGATGCCACCGATCAGCTGCACGTCATGCGCGCGCAGGCCAAGTGCGCGGCGCGCGGCTTCGCGGCAATTGGCGAAGGCTTCGGGCAAAAGATCGTTCAGCGCCTCGCCCGCCTGCGCGCGTTCGCGCAATTCGGCGGTCTTGGCGATGATGTCGGCATCTGATTTTGCCTGATACTCCGGTTCCAGCGCCGTGATCTGCGCCACCAGGGGCCGAACGGCCTTGACCTTGCGATCATTGGAAGACCCGAAAACCTTTTTCGCCAGCGAACCGAAGCCAAGCATGTAACGCGCCTTTTGTCGTGGCCGGGTCGCGGAATGTCGCGCGGGCCGGGAAAACTCAAATGATCGTGTGGGGCATCCGGGTTGTTCGCCCAATCGCGGCAGTCTATCTACGGCCGCAACAGGTTATGGCCCCGATGTGATCGTCAAGCGACATAAGGGGCCGTATCATAGGTGTCAACGCGGGCGGACCGGCCCGCGACCAAGCAAAAGGACGCGTTCCATGAAGAAGTTCCTCGCCTCGGCCGCCATCACGGCGCTTTTGGCCCTGCCCGTCACGGCCCAGGATGCCCCCACCGCCGATACGGTCCTGGCCACCGTCAACGGCACCGACATCACCCTTGGCCATGTCATCGCCATGCAGCAGATGTTGCCGCCGCAATACCAGGAACTGCCGGACAACGTCTTGTTCGACGGGCTTTTGGAACAGTTGGTGCAGCAGGAAATCCTCGCCTCGGTGGCAGCACAAGATGTGACCCGGCGGATGGAGTTGGGCCTTGCCAATGAACGCCGCGCGTTTCTGGCCGCGATGCTGTTGGATGATATCGGCCTGGCCGACCTGCCCGAAGAAGAGGTGCAGGCCGAATATGACGCGCAATATGGCAGCGCGGGCGCGGTGACCGAATACAACGCGTCGCATATCCTGCTGGAAACCGAAGCCGATGCCATCGCGGTGATCGAAGCCTTGGCGGAAGGCGCGGATTTCGCGGAACTGGCGCAGGAACGGTCCACCGGCCCGTCCGGCCCGAACGGTGGCCAGTTGGGCTGGTTCACCGCGGGCATGATGGTGCCCGACTTTGAAAACGCCGTGTTCGCGCTTGCGGTGGGCGAAGTGTCGGCCCCCGTGCAAACCCAGTTCGGCTGGCACGTCGTGGTGTTGAACGACATGCGCGACCAAGAGGCGCCGGCACTGGAAGATGTCCGTGCCGAACTGGAAGACGGGCTGCGCCGCGCCCGCGTCGATGCCGCGATCACCGAACTGTCGGCTGCCGCCGACGTGGTGCGCCCGGAAATTACCATTGACCCCGCCGTGATCCGGGATTTGGATCTTTTGGCTGACTGACAGCGCGTCGGGGGAACAGGGCGATGGCAAAGGACGACAAGAAGAAAAAGACCAAGTCGAAAGACAAGGTTTCCAAGAAAGACAAGATCGCCAAGCCCGCGGGCAAGGCGGCGTTGAAGGTGTCGCCCTTGGCGCCCGCGTCTTTCCCCGACCTGCCAGCGATTGACGGCGTCCGCTATGCGGCGGGCGAGGCGGGGGTGCGATACCAGAACCGCACAGACGTGATGCTGGTGGATATCGCCGCCGGGTCGACGATTGCCGGGGTGTTCACCCGGTCCGCCACCCGATCGGCGGCGGTGCTGGATTGCCAGGACAAGCTCAAGGCATTGTCTGATGCGCCCAGGAACGGCTTTGCCATTGTCGTGAATTCCGGCAACGCGAACACCTTTACCGGCGCGCGCGGGGCATCCGACGTGATGTTGATCGCAGAGGCAGCGGCAGCGGCGCTCAAGATCCCGGCGGGGCATGTGTTCACCTCTTCCACCGGGGTGATCGGGGAACCGCTGCCCGCCGACAAGATCACCGCCATTCTGCCGGTGCTGGTCGACGGGTTGGATGCGGCCAAGGCCGATGTCGCCGCGCGCGCGATCATGACCACCGACACCTTTCCAAAGGGCGCCATGGCAGAGGTCGAGATCGGTGGAAAACCGGTCAGGATCGCGGGCTTTGCCAAAGGCTCGGGCATGATCGCGCCCGATATGGCGACCATGCTGGGCTATATCTTTACCGATGCCGCCGTGACGCAGGATGGTTTGCAGGCAATGCTGTCGGCGGCCACCAAGCGCAGCTTCAACGCGGTGACGGTCGACAGCGACACCTCGACCTCTGACAGCGTGCTGGTGGCGGCGACGGGGCGGGCGGGCAATTTGCCCATCACCTCGGCCCGGACTGCCGACGGGCGCGTCTTTGCGGCGGCGCTGGATGCGGTGATGCGCGATCTGGCACTGCAGATCGTGCGCGATGGCGAAGGCGCCACCAAGCTGGTCGAAGTGCGGGTCACCGGGGCGAAATCGGCGCGTGACGCCGACAAGGTGGCGCGGTCCATCGCCAATTCGCCCTTGGTGAAAACCGCCATCGCGGGCCAGGATCCGAACTGGGGCCGGATCGTGATGGCCGTCGGCAAATCGGGCGCAACCGCCGACCGTGACCTGTTAACCATCCGCTTTGGCGAACATCTGGTGGCCGAAAAGGGCTGGCGTGCCGAAAGCTATGTCGAGGAAACGGTGGCCGGTTACATGACCGGTCAGGAACTGATCATCGCCGTTGACCTTGGTCTTGGCAAAGGCTCCGCGACGGTGTGGACCTGCGATTTGACCCATGCCTATATCGACATCAACGCCGATTACCGGTCGTGACGAACGTCCGGGGGGGCCGTCGATGAAGACCGTTCTTGTTTCGGCCGTCGCGCTGATCGACCGCGACGGTCGGGTCTTGCTGGCACAGCGCCCGCCCGGAAAATCGCTTGCGGGCTTGTGGGAATTTCCGGGCGGCAAGGTCGAACCGGGCGAAACGCCCGAACATGCGCTGATCCGGGAATTGCAGGAAGAACTTGGCATCGACACCTGGGCGTCGTGTCTTGCGCCGCTGACCTTTGCCAGCCACAGCTATGATGATTTCCATCTGCTGATGCCGCTGTTCGCCTGCCGCAAATGGCAAGGTATTCCGCAAGCGCGCGAAGGCCAAACCTTGGCCTGGGTCGATAAATCGGCGTTGCGCACCTACCCGATGCCGCCGGCCGATATCCCGCTGATCCCGATCTTGCGCGACTGGCTATAGTCAATCGGCAGGGATGCTTATCGAAAGATAGGCGCGGGCGTCATTTCCCCCGATAGGCGGTCCGGAGGTGCTGACCTAGTATCTGCGCATCGGAATCTTGGGGTATGTTCAGTGATTACCACGATTTATCTTGGCACCTGCGTTTCGATCCAGGGCCTGTTCGTGAAACGCCTTGCCAATGGCATGGTCTGCGTCCGTGTTGACAACACCGTCTACACCGGTCGCCCGGTGCAAACGGTCGCTGCCTGACGGTCAGTCGAGCCACCCTTTCAGGTTCTGTTCCACCACGGCGGCCAACGCGTCCAGATGGGCGGCGTCGTCGTTGAGGCAGGGAATATAGGTGAATTCCTCGCCGCCGGCGTGCTCGAAGCTTTCCTTGATCTCTTCGTTGATCTCTTCCAGCGTTTCGATGCAATCGGCGCTGAAGGCGGGGGCGATCACGGCGATACGTTTCTTGCCCTGTTCGGCAAGCCGCGCCACCTCTTCCACGGTATAGGGTTGCAGCCATTCCTCGGGCCCAAAGCGGCTTTGGAAGGTGGTCACGACCTCTGTCTTGTCCCAGCCAAGCCGTTCGCGCAGCAGGCGCGTGGTTTTCTGGCACTGGCAATGGTAGGGATCGCCTTCCATCAGGTAGCGCTTGGGCACCCCGTGGTAGCTGCACACCAGCACATCGGGCCGGTTTTCAAGGCCCGCATAGGCGCGTTCCACCGATTGCGCCAAGGCGTCGATATAAAGCGGATCTTCGTAATAGGGTTCGACCGTGCGCACGATCGGTTGCCACTTGATGTTTTCGAGGCTGCGGAAAAACTGATCGCAGGCCGTGGCCGATGTCGCGCCCGCGTATTGCGGATACAGCGGGAAAAACAGGATCTTGGTGCAGCCCTGGGCAACCAGCGCATCGACCTTGGACTTGGTCGAGGGGTTGCCGTACCGCATGCAGTAATCGACCACCACGTTGTCGCCATAGCGTGCCGCCATGCGCTTTGCCATCTCGGCGGTTTGCGCCTTGGTGATGGTCGCAAGCGGGCTTTCGTTGAGCTCTTCGTTCCAGATCGACTTGTAATTCGCGCCCGAGGAAAACGGCCGCTTGGTCAGGATCACAAGCTGCAACAGCGGCTGCCAGATCCAGGGGCTGTAGTCGATGACACGCTTGTCCGACAGGAATTCGTTCAGGTAGCGCCGCATCGGCCAATAGCTGTAATGGTCCGGCGTCCCGAGATTGGCCAACAACACGCCGACCTTGCCGAATTTCACCTTTGGGTGATCGGCGGGCGCATGGGGCAGGTCGGTTGCTGGCTGGGCGGCTTGCGGCTCGGACATCATGTTCATTCTTTGGCGACCTCAATCATCGGACGGGTGTAGGACCGGTTGGGCGGTTTCGTCAAACTCCGATGTCCCAAGCGCGTCGGCAAGACGCGCCTTGGCTGCACCGGGGCGGAGCGGTTTGGGTTGGCTGTCATGCGGGGACCATGCCGACAGAAAGATCATTTCGAAGGTGGCGCGAATGCGGGTAGGATCGTCCCGGGCCGGAAAACGCGCAGCATAGATGGCCGCCATCCGGAAAAACAGCCCCCGTGGCACCGGCGCGCGGTGGCGTGCGGCCAGCGCGTTGGTTTCACCCATCGCGCGCAGATCGGCCATCAGGGCAAAGGCATCCGTGTAGGTCACGGTCTTGGGCAACCTGTCGGCCACCGGCAGGGCCAGGCCCGCGCGCTGCAAGAGCGCGCCCATGTCGCGAATTTCGGCCATAGGGGCCACGCGGGGGCTCAGCCCGCCCAGAACCTCGGTTTCGGCCTGTGCCATCGCCTGCCGCAGTTCGGTCAGGGTTTCACCGCCAAAAGCCACCGACAGGAATAACCCGTCGGGCCGCAGCGCGCGGCGGCATTGCACGATCTGGCCCACCGGGTCATCGGCCCAATGCAGCGCCATTGCGTGCACCACCACGTCATGCGCGCCCGGTTCAAGATCGAGCACATCATCGGGCGGCACGATCTTGGCGCCCGGCAGCAGATTTGCCCAAGCCGATGGGAAAGCCGTCACGACGGCGGGGGCCGTAAACGTTCTGTTAACGTCGATGAGTCTTTCCTGAAGCTCTGCCATGGCCTCGTCATGCAGGAACCCGGCCAGGTCCAACCGTGCACGCGCGCGCGCCCGGCCAAGGCGGGCCGGGTCCACAAGACGGGGATGGGGGGTATTCGCGGGCACGGCAGCATCAGTCCAGACTTCTCGTCTGGCGGTATCTAGGGGGCTGGGATGAGATTGCAAACCTTGCTTCACGCGGTGTTTCCGCCCGAATGCCTGTGCTGTGGGGCGCGGGTCGAAACCGATTTCGCGATTTGCGGGCCAGGTTGGGGCGATACGCCCTTTGTCTTTGGCGCCGCTTGCGACCTGTGCGGCGTTGGTTTGCCGGGCCAAAGCGCGGGTGGCGGGCGCCTTGTCTGCGAAGATTGCCATGTCATCGCGCGCCCCTGGGCCAAGGGGCGCGCGGTGCTGCACTATGCCGATCATGGCCGCAAACTGGTGTTGGGCCTGAAACACGGCGACAGGGCCGAGGTGGCGCGTGCGGCAGGCCCCTGGTTGGCGCGGGCCGGGGCGGATATCTTGCAGGATGACCCGCTGATCTTGCCCATTCCGCTGCACCGGCGGCGGCTGGCTGAACGGCGCTTCAACCAGGCGGCGCTTTTGGCGCAGGCCTTGGCGCGGACCAGCGGGCGGGATTGGCTGGCCGATGGCTTGATCCGCCCGCGCCATACCGCGACGCAGGATGGGCGTGACCGCGACGGGCGCTTTGCCAACCTGGATGGTGCGATCCGGGTGCATCCTCGCCGCGCCGCGCAGATCACCGGGCGGCGGGTGATTCTGGTTGATGACGTGATGACATCGGGCGCGACGTTTTCGGCGGCGACGCAGGCCTGTCTTGCGGTTGGTGCAGAACAGGTTTGCGTGATCGCACTGGCGCGCGTGGCGCGCGATGCTTAGATCTCGGCGACAAGTGTCAGACAACAGGACGTGTCACCATGCCCACCATCGAGATCTATACCTCGCCCCTTTGCGGTTATTGCCATGCCGCCAAGCGGCTTTTGGCCGACAAGGGCATGACCTACGTCGAATATGACGTGGCACGCGACCCGTCCAAGCGGCAAGAAATGCTGGGCCGTGCCAATGGTCGCCATACCGTGCCGCAGATCTTTATCGGGCAAACCCATGTGGGCGGGTATGACGACATGGCGGCACTGGATCGCAACGGCAAGCTCGACCCGCTTTTGGCCGCGTCCTGAACCACTTGCGACCCTACGTCCCTTGCCAGACGGGCCGCGACGGTGGCCTAGTGTAGCCATGGCATCCCCGGACGATCCCCTTTCAGTCGCGTTGTTCAGCGAAATGTTCATGGCCGATCAGCTGGCCCGCAACCGGCTGAGCCGTGCCTTGCCCAAGGGCATGGAACTTAGCCATTTTTCGGTGCTGAACCACCTTGTCGCGTCAAGCGAGGAAAAATCCCCGGCGCAATTGGCGCGGGTGTTCCATGTCACGCGCGGGGCGATGACCAACACGCTCAACCGGCTGGAATGGGCGGGCTATATCCACATCCGCCCCGATTGGGATGATGCCCGCCGCAAGATGGTGTCGATCAGCCCGGCGGGCCGCCGCGCCCGCGAAGCGGCGCTGTCGGCCATCGCGCCGATCCTGTCGGACACGGTGCGCGAAATCGGCGCCGACAGGGTGCGCCAGGCCCTGCCGGTGATCCGGGAAATGCGGCTTCGGCTGGAAAACGACGTTTAGGCCGGTTTCACCGATGCGGTGACGTAATTCACCGACAGATCCCTGTCGGAAATCGACCAGCCCCAGGTCAGCTTGTTGAAGGCGAATCCCTTGCGATCGACCGGGTCCAGCCCGGCCTTGCGGATCAGGTCGAACAATTCATCGGGCGTGATGAACTTGGCCCATTCATGCGTGCCCTTGGGCAGCCAGCGCATGACGTATTCCGCGCCGATGATCGCCATGACAAAGCTCTTGGGATTGCGGTTGATCGTCGAACACACCATCAGCCCGCCGGGCTTCAAAAGCTGCTGGCAGGCGGTCAGATAGGCCAGCGGGTCAGACACGTGTTCGACCACCTCCATGTTCAACACCACGTCGAACTCTTCGCCGGCGGCGGCCAGCGCTTCGGCTGTGGTGTGGCGGTAATCGATCGATAGCCCCGATTTCTCGGCATGCACCTGCGCCACGGGGATGTTGCGCGGGGCGGCATCGGCCCCCACCACATCCGCCCCAAGCCGGGCCATCGGTTCGCTCAGCAATCCGCCACCACAGCCGATATCGAGCAGGCGCAACCCCTCGAACGGGCGCGGCGCCTTGAGGTCGCGGCCAAATTCGGCGGCGATCTGCCGGGTGATGTAATCGAGCCGCGTGGGGTTGAGCATGTGCAGCGGCTTGAACTTGCCGTTTGGATCCCACCATTCGGCGGCCATTGCCTCGAACTTGGCAATTTCACCGGCATCGACGGTTTGGTTGACCTCTGCCATGGAATATCCCCTCACATTCTGTCAGTTTGGCCCCAGCGGACCGCGTCACCTGAGCTATATAGGAGCGGCATGGATAAGTTCTCCGGCCAAAAGCGCGCAGCGGCGCATCTGTTCCCGCCGATCGATCCGTTTGATCAGCGGATGCTCGACGTGGGCGATGGCCACCACATCTATGTCGAGCAATGCGGCAATCCGACAGGTGCCCCCGTGGTGGTGTTTCACGGTGGCCCCGGCGGCGGCTGTAGCCCCGCGATGCGGCGCTACTTTGATCCGCAACAGTGGCGGATCATCCTGTTCGATCAGCGCGGCTGTGGCCGGTCGCGGCCCCATGCCAGCGTCAGGTCCAACAGCACATGGCACCTGGTGGCCGATATCGAACGCATTCGCACCACCCTTGGGGTAGATCGCTGGGCCGTTTTCGGCGGCAGTTGGGGGGCGACCCTGGGCCTGGTCTATGCGCAGACCCACCCCGATCGGGTCGCCTACCTGGCGCTTCGCGGCGTTTTCCTGTCGATGCAGCGGGAATTGGATTGGTTTTATGGCGGCGGTGCGGGCCAGTTCTGGCCCGATCAATGGGCGCGGTTCTGCGCGCTTATCCCCGAGGATGAACGGGGCGACCTGATCGCCGCCTATAACCGCCGGTTGTTTTCCGGCGACCTGATGGTCGAAACCCGCTATGCGCGGTCCTGGGCGGCGTGGGAAAACGCCCTTGCTTCGATGGAAAGCGATGGTGGTGGCGGCGAAAGCCCGGCGGAATATGCCCGCGCCTTTGCGCGGCTTGAAAACCACTATTTCGTGAATAAAGGTTTTCTGGAGGAAGACGGCCAGATCCTGCGCGATATGCACCGCATCGCCCAGATCCCCGGCACCATCGTGCAGGGCCGCTACGACATGATCTGCCCACCCCTATCAGCCCATAAATTGCTGGCCGGTTGGCCGGCAGGGCGGCTTCACATGATCAAGGCGGCGGGCCACGCCCTGTCTGAACCGGGTATCAGCCAGGAACTGATTAGGATCATGAAACAGGTTGGCGAGATGCGGGGGAAATACGGGCTATAGCGTGCTTGATTTTTGCCTGTGTATCGCTGATATTTGAAATATACCGGCTGGCAGCAGGTCTGCCAGTTCAAGGGCCGCGCCGATGAAAATCGGGCGGCCCTTGCTGTTGTTATTCGGGTCGTGTCAGGGCGGACCATGCGTGTCGCTGTGTATGTAGACGGTTTCAATCTTTACTATCGTGGTCTGAAGGGGACGCCCTTCAAATGGCTTGATCTGGCGAAGCTGGCCCAGCACTTTTTACGACCCGACGAAAACCTTGTGATGATCAAGTATTTTACGGCGGATGTCAGCCCGAGATCGGGGATCCGGATGCACCGGCCCGCCAGGAGACTTATTTGCGCGCCCTGCGGACGATCCCGTGCCTGTCAATCCACAAGGGTCGTTTTCTGCCCAAGACCAAGATGCGACCTTTGGTTGATGACCCTGATCATTTCGTGGCCATTCACGACACTGAAGAAAAAGGGTCTGACGTGAACCTTGCCGCGCATCTGGTGCATGACGCACATCTGGATGTTTTCGATACGGCTTTGGTGATCTCTCAGGATACGGACCTGTGTGAACCGATGCGGATCGTAAACCGCGAATTGGGCAAAACCCTTGGTGTCATCTGGCTGGAATCGTCATCGCCCGGAAAGAGGCACCGCATGGTGTCGAATTTCATCAAGCACGCCAATCCGTCGATCTTGCGCCGCAGTCAGTTTCCGGATGTGGTGATTGGCCGGGGTGGATTGAAGATCGTGAAGCCCCAGAAATGGGCATAGGCCCAAAGCCCTTTGCAAGAAGCCGCGGATCGATGCCGGGGCTAAGCCTGTCGCGGATCAGGGCCACCGGGTGTGATCGCAACGTCAGGCGCATCGCCACGTAATCTTCGACCACCGCTTCGCCCTCGGTCATCTGTGGCAGGTGAACCGGAGCCTCGACGAGGCCCTCGCCGTCGAGGTCGCCCGAAAACAGCGGCAATTCCTTTTTCGGGACAAGCGCGCGCGCGGCCCAAAGCGCATCGCGGCGGCTGATGCCGAGGCTGGCAAAGGCATCGGCTTCGGCCAGGATGGTCAGGGTTTTCGCCGCCAGCCCGGCGCGCCGCCACACGTCATCGACCGCTGTATAGCCATTGCCGCGCGCGGCGGTCAGCCAATCGGCGTCTTCCTCGCGCAGCGCCTTGATCTGTCGAAACCCGAGCCGCAGTGCCAGATCGCCGCGCTCAGTCCGTTCCATCACGTTGTCCCAGCGCGACCGGTTGATGCAGACCGGCCGCACCTCGACCCCGTGGTCGCGGGCGTCGCGCACGATCTGGGCGGGCGCGTAAAATCCCATGGGTTGGGAATTGAGCAGCGCACAGGCGAAGATGCCGGGATGGTGGCGTTTGATCCAGCTCGAGGCATAGACCAAAAGCGCGAAACTGGCCGCGTGGCTTTCGGGAAAGCCGTAGCTGCCAAAGCCTTCGATCTGGCTGAAACAACGTTCGGCGAAATCATCGTCATAGCCATTGGCGCGCATGCCGCGCAGGAACCTTGTGCGGAATTCCGTCACCGACCCGTGTTTCTTGAAGGTGGCCAGCGCGCGGCGCAGCCCGTCGGCCTCTTCGGGGGTAAATCCCGCGCCGGTGATTGCGATCTGCATCGCCTGTTCCTGGAACAGAGGCACACCCAGCGTCTTGGCCAGCACCCGACCCAGATCGTCGGAGGGAAAACTGACCGCTTCTTCGCCATTCCTGCGCCGGATGAAGGGGTGAACCATGTCGCCCTGGATCGGGCCCGGGCGGATGATGGCGACCTGGATCACCAGGTCGTAGAAACAGCGCGGGCGCATGCGCGGCAGGAAATTCATCTGCGCGCGGCTTTCGACCTGGAACACCCCCAGCGTGTCGGATTTGCACAGCATGTCGTAAACGGCCGGGTCTTCGGGCGGCAGGGTGGCCAGCGTGTAATCGGCGCCGTGGTGCTGCTTCAACAGGCCAAAGGCCTTGCGGATGCAAGACAGCATCCCGAGCGCCAGGACATCGACCTTGAGAATGCCCAATGCGTCGATATCATCCTTGTCCCAACTGATGACGGTGCGATCTTGCATGCTGGCGTTTTCGATCGGCACCAGTTCATCCAACCGCCCTTCGGTGATGACAAAGCCGCCGACATGCTGCGACAGGTGGCGGGGAAAACCGATGATGTCCTCGATCAGCTGCATCGTCTGCTTCAGCCGGGGGCTATCAGGGTCGAGCCCGATTTCGCGCATCCGCGCCACCTCGGGCCCGGTTTTCGACCATGATCCCCAGATTTGCGATGACAGGGCTGATAAAACATCCTCGGACAGGCCCATCGCGCGGCCCACTTCGCGCACGGCACGTTTGCCACGATAATGGATGACCGTGGCGCAAAGCCCGGCGCGATGGCGGCCATAGCGGTCATAGATGTGCTGGATCACTTCCTCTCGGCGTTCATGTTCGAAATCCACGTCGATGTCGGGCGGTTCGCCACGCGCCTCGGAGACGAAACGCTCGAACACCATCGTGCCGATTTCGGGCGACACGCTGGTCACGCCCAAGGCGTAGCAGGTGATGGAATTGGCCGCCGATCCGCGCCCCTGGCACAAGATGCCGCGCGACCGGGCGAAGGCCACGATGTCGTTCACGGTCAGGAAATAGGGCTCGTAGCCCAGCTTGGCGATCAGGCGCAGTTCATGGGCAAGTTGCGTTTGCGCCCGGTCGGGGATGCCTTGGGGATAGCGCCATGCCAGCCCGGCCTGCGCCAGGCGCTTCAAGCGGTCGGCGGCGGTTTCACCTTGGGCGATTTCCGATGGGTATTCGTAGCGCAGGGACCGGATATCGAAACTCAGCCGCGCGGCGAGGGCACAAGCGTTGTCCACGGCGGCGTCATGCCCGCGAAAGATACGCCGCATATCTGCCTCGGACCTCAGGCGTTGTTCGGCATTGGCCTGGGCCGCGGTGCCCAGGTCCTCGATTCGCACGCCTTGGCGGATGCAGGTCAGGATATCGGTCAGACGCCGCCGCGACCCGTGGTGCATGATCGGCCGGGCCGAGGCGACGGGCGGCAGGCCCAGCGCGCGGGCCAGCGCCGCCGCGCGGTCAAGGCGCGGGGCATCCAACCCGTCATAGGCAGGGGCCATCAGCAGGTGAAGCTGTGGCTTGATCGCCGCGATCAGCCGGTCGGCATCGGCCCGCCAATCGGGCGTGGGGTGATCGGGGGCGTGCAGCAGAAAATCCAACCCGTCGGGAAATTCCAGCAAATCACCAAGCACCAGGTGGCAGTCGCCCTTTTTCGCCCGCAACCGCCCCGCCGACAGGATGCGGCACAGGTTGCCCCAACCGGTGCGGTCGCGCGGCAGGGCTGTCAGGGCCATGCCGCTGACCAGCACCAGGCAGGCGGCGGGCACAAGGCGCGGCAGATGATCGATGGGCGCGCGCGGCGGCGGCGGCAGATGCGCGGGCTTCGGCGGCCCGATGGGGTCGGCGCGCGCGGCTTTGGCATCTTCGATCTCTTGCCCGATTTTCCGGAGTTCCGACCACGCCCGCACGATCCCGGAAACGGAATTCACATCGGCAATGGCAATGGCAGACAGGCCCAGAAGCGCGGCACGCCGGGCGTAGTCCTCGGGGTGGGACCCGCCGGTGAGAAAGGTGAAATTGGAGGTGATGGACAGTTCTGCGAATCCCATGGGGTGGGAGTATATTCCTGTTTTGTTCTCTCGGGGAGGGGTGGCTGCAACCCGGCCAAAAAGGGTGTCCCACGCGTGGGACATGGGGTGGCCCAATGAAATCAATGGGTTCCAGAGGCATTTTTACGATTGGTTAGGGATTGGGGGAATGTGGCAAAAGAGGGGTGATGCGAACACTCAGATCGGACGTTGCGAGAATACCGCCTGAAATGAACAGTTCGCGTCCGCAAAAGCATGGGTTCCCAGACACATGGCTGACACCGTCCGTTGTAGATCCCCGTGGCGCAGTTGCAGAGGCAGATCATAGATCGGTTCATGGTGCGCTATGCGATTTCGCAAGGTCAGGGCATTGGCGCAAATTTCCCATGCAGCGACCCGGTCAAGCGCAGGGTCGTTTGGAAATACCCTTTGCAGATTGTGCCGCCACGCATAGGGAACATCGTATTTCGAAGACAGAAGAGATACCCAGAACCCTGCTGAAAGGTCTGCGACGATCGCATTGGTTGGTGCGGGCGCAAGTTTGCGACTTGCCTCTTGGCGTTGACGGCAATCGCGGATGCGCCGTTGATCATCAGCCTTCAGATTGCGCACGGCGCGGCGTTCATCATAGGGCCAAGACGGGCCAAATTTCCAAGTCAGAAAATTGTTCAGCTTGTTTCGCAGACAGATTTCCCAGCTTTGAATATAGACGTAAAATGACTGCGAAATCAGCGAGTTCCATTGATAAAGCCGCAGGGCTTGTAATTCATCCCCAGCGCAAGAGATGAGGTAGCGATTAAAGCGCGCTGCGCTTAACGATCCCTTCATACTCTTCACAAGTTCGGGCGATTGGGTTGAAAAATCTTGCACTCGTGACCGCCGTAACGCATATGTCCAAGTGTGAGCTTAGAGCAACGGTCACTGTCTACCAAGACAAACCCCTCTGGGACGAGATAGCGGGGGCGAACCGGAAACGGTTCGCTCTTTGCTTTTGGGCTTTGCTTTTTTCGCCTGACCCCTACCCCGTCACACCAACCCGAATTCCGCCAGCACCGCCTGATAGATCGGGCGCTTGAACGGCACGATCAGGGTCAGCAATTCCGCCCCGGTCATCCAGCGCCAATCGGAAAATTCCACGTCCTGATGCGTCAGGTCGATGACGCTGTCGGGCGCGGCCAGGTCGAAGCGCACCCATTTCTGCGCCTGTCCGCGATATTTGCCCTTCCAGCGGGTCGCCACCACCTCCAGCGGCAGGTCGTAGCGATGCCAATCGGCTGTTTCCGCCACCAGCCGCACATCGCCTGCCGCGACACCGGTTTCTTCCCGCAATTCGCGATAGGCGGCCACAAGCGGGGTTTCGCCCTCGTCGATACCGCCCTGCGGCATCTGCCAAGCAGGGGTTTCCAGATCGGCGCGTTGCCCGGCAAAGACACGTCCGTCGGCATGGGTCAGAACCACGCCGACGCAGGGGCGATAGGGCAGGCGTGCGATGTCTTCGGGGGTCACGGGATCAATTGCCCTGTGGCCCAAGCGCGTTCAGCCCGGTCAGGATGTCGATGGCATAGGCCAGTTGGTAGTCCTCGTTGCGCAGCTGTGCCGTGGCCTCGGCGATCGCCTGTTCTTCTTCCAGAAGGCGGCGTTGATCTTCGGTCAAGGTCGAATTCTCGATCGACCCGCGCAGGCTGGCTTCGTTGCGGCGGGTCGTGGCGGCCTGTTCGTCTTCGTCCACCTCGACCGCGGGGCGCTGTTCGACCAGGATGTCGGGCGCGATGCCCAACGCCTGGATCGACCGCCCCGACGGCGTGTAATAGAGCGATGTCGTCAGCCGCATCGCGCCATCACCGGCCAGCGGCATGATCGATTGCACCGATCCCTTGCCGAAGGTGTTGGTGCCCACGACCACGGCGCGGCGGTGATCTTGCAACGCGCCCGCCACGATTTCCGAGGCCGAGGCCGAGCCGCCATTGACCAGCACCACCAGCGGGAGCCCCTCGATCAGGTCGCCGGGGGTGGAATTGTAGCGTTCGCCGTCCTCGGGGTTGCGGCCACGGGTCGACACGATTTCACCCTGGTTCAAAAACGCATCCGATACCCGGATCGCCTGGCTGAGCAGGCCGCCGGGGTTGTTGCGCAGGTCGATGACCACGCCGTTCAGGTTGGCAAGGCCGCCGACCTCTTCGATCATCTCGGTCAGCCCGTCCTGCAGGTTCGGGTAGGTCTGATCGTTGAAGGTAGAAATCCGCAGGATGGCGGTGTTGCCTTCCAGCCGGGCGCGCACCGCGGTCAGGCGGATCCGGTCGCGCACGATGGTGATGTCAAAGGGTTGATCGGCGCCTTCGCGCACAACGGTGATCACGATTTCCGACCCGACCGGGCCGCGCATCATGTCGACCGCCTGTTCCAGCGTCAGGCCCAACAGCGCCTCGCCATCGACATGGGTGATGAAATCGCCGGCTTCGACGCCGGCCTCCATCGCGGGGGTGTCATCCATGGGGGCGATGACGCGGACAAACCCGTCTTCCTGCGTGACCTCGATGCCGAGACCGCCGAATTCGCCGCGCGTCTGCACCTGCATGTCGTCGAAATCATTGGGGGGCAGGTAGCTGGAATGCGGGTCGAGCGAGGTGAGCATTCCGTTGATCGCGGCTTCGATCAGCGCGGCCTCGTCCACGTCTTCGACGTAATTGGCGCGGATGCGTTCGAAGATGTCGCCGAACAGGTCAAGCTGTTCGTAGACCGAGGCATTGTCGCGGGCTTCCTGTGCGATCAGGGGGCCCGCAACCTGGGTGGAGAGCACGACCCCGCCTGCGATGCCCCCGATGGCGGCGATGATCAGCTTGTTCATGATGTCCTATCCTTCGTCTCAGTCGCGCCCGGTTTCGATGAACCATGTTGCCGGATCGACAGGCGCGCCATTTTCCCGCAATTCGATATAAAGCGTTTCCGTCAGCCCGGCGCCACCACCTTGCGACGCCGTGACGATCAATTCTTCGCTGTCTGCCCCGGTGTCATCGGGCATCAACCCCAGCGCGTTCCCCGATGCTACGAGCATGCCGGGGGAAACGTAAAGGGTGCCCAAGCCCGCCAAGACCACCAGATAGCCGCCTTCGGGCTCAAGGATAATGACATTTCCGTAATCCAGCAGCGGGCCGGCATAGCGCACCGACGCGGGCCAGGGTGCCGTGACAAGGGCGCCGGGGCGCGTGGCGTAGACAAGGCCCGGTCGGGCGACACCCGCGGCATCGGCTTCGCCAAAGCTGCGCAGGCGTGCGCCCAGAACCGGAAGCGGCAGCGCGCCGCGCGCGGCGGTGAAATCCGGCAGGTCCACCGCATCTTGTGCCGGCATCGTGCCCAAGACCTCGGCCAGGCCGTCAAGCGAGGCGACGCTGTCGATCAATTCGGTCATGGCCGCGTCATCACGGATGAAGTTCTCGGGCAACATCCGGCGATCCGCAATCGCCTGGCTGAGCAGGGTGCGGGCATCCTGGGCGCGGTTCAGGGCTTGGCCAAGCTGGGTCAGCGCGCTGTCCTGGATCGCGCGCAAGGCGGCCAGATCTTCAAGCTGCTGGCGCAGGGCGCGCGCCTGTGACGCCACGGCGGGGGTGACTTCGGCCAGGATCATGCCCGATCTCGCGGTGCCCATCGGCCCTTCGGGGTGCATCAGCAACAGGGGCGCGGGGGCGGAATCGATGCTGTGCAACACCCCCAACAGCCGGGAGAGCCGATCGCGTTCCGCCTCGAACACGGCCAGGATGGTCTGTTCGCGCAAGGTCGCCTGCCGGATCCCTTCGCGCAGGGCCAGCAGCCCTTCCTCGTAGGCGCGCACGGTCTGGGTCAGCGCCTCGACACGGTCACGCGCGCCATCGGCCTCGATCAGGGCAAAGCCCGCCTGTTCGAGCAATTCGGCGGCCTGTGCGGCGGTGGCTGCGGCGTCCAGCTCGGCGCGCGCCGGGCCAGTCAGCAACAGGGCGGCGACAAGGGCTATGCGCAGCATCATGCGATCAGGGACCGGCCGGTCATGTCGGGCGGCTGCGGCAGGCCCATCAGCTGCAACAGGCTGGGCGCAAGATCGGCCAAGATGCCGTCGCGCAGGCGCGCGCCATCCGGGCCCCCCACCAGGATGACCGGCACCGGGTTGGTGGTATGGGCGGTGTGCGGCCCGCCGGTGACGGGGTCGATCATGGTTTCGCAATTGCCGTGGTCGGCGGTGACGATCATCGCGCCGCCGGCCTTGTCCAGCGCGGCCAGAACGCGGCCAAGTCCGGCATCCACCGCCTCGCAGGCGGCGATGGCGGCGGCCAGGTCGCCGGTATGGCCCACCATGTCGGGGTTGGCGTAATTCACCACGATCAGGTCGTAGCCTTCGCCAATCGCGGCAACCAGGTGATCTGTCACCTCGCCCGCCGACATTTCGGGTTGCAGGTCATAGGTCGCCACCTTGGGCGATTGCGCCATGTAGCGGGTTTCGCCCGGAACCGGGGGTTCCTTGCCGCCGTTCAGGAAGAACGTGACATGGGGGTATTTCTCGGTTTCCGCGATGTGGAATTGCCGCAACCCCTGTTTGCCGACCCATTCGGCCAGGGTGTTGACGATTTCCTGCTTGGGAAAGATCGCGGTCATGTAGCGGTTATGGGATTTCGAGTAATCGACCATGCCCAGCATCGCCGCCAGCGCCGGGCGCGTGCCCCGGTCGAAACCGGTGAAATCCGGGTCACCCAGTGCCGCGAGGATTTCGCGCGCGCGGTCGGCGCGGAAATTCACGCAAAACAGCCCGTCGCCATCGCGCAGACCGTCATAGCCGGGCAGTATGGCGGGTTCGATGAATTCGTCGGTGATGCCTGCCTGATGGGCGGCACGGATCGCGCTGGCAGCATCGGGAAAGGCCGTGCCTTTGCCCGCGACGATCAGGCGATAGGCCTTTTCGACACGGTCCCAGCGGGTGTCGCGGTCCATCGCGAAATAGCGGCCACAGACGGTGCCAATGCGCGCGCCCGGTGGCAGCGCGGCGGTCAGCGCGGCCAACTGGCCCTCGGCGGATTTGGGCGCCACATCGCGGCCATCGGTGATGGCATGGATCACCACCTCCAGCCCGGCATCGGTCAGGGCGCGGGCGGCGGCGATGATGTGATCCTGATGCGAATGCACGCCGCCCGGTGACACGAGGCCCGCGATATGGGCGCGACCGCCGCTGGCCTTCAGCGTTTTGGCAAAGCCGGTCAGGGCCGGGTTGTCGAAAAACGATCCATCCTCGATCGCCAGGTCGATCATCCCCAGATCCATCGCCACGACACGGCCCGCGCCGATGTTGGTATGCCCCACCTCGGAATTGCCCATCTGCCCGTCGGGCAGGCCCGCGGCGCGGCCATGGGTGATCAGCGTGGCATTGGGGCAAGTGGCCATCAGCCGGTCGAAATTGGGCGTGCGGGCGAGGTGCGGCGCATTGTCGGCCAGCGTTGGCCCGATGCCCCATCCGTCAAGGATGCACAGGATGACGGGTTTGGGGGCGGTGCGGGTGGCCATGCGCTGTCTCCTTCGGGATGGTTCTAGGGACCGGCCCCGCCGCTTGCAAGGCGGCAGGCGGATGACAGGGGGCCGGTGGCAGGCCATGGCTGATCGGTGTGACGAGTGTGTTGGTATGGGATCTATCATGATCGGGCAGGGTGCAGCCAAGGCGTGGCGCAAGCTGGGGGGGCGCGTGGCCCGGTTGCAGGGCGAGGATGCGCCCTTTGACTGGCAGGCCGGATATCGCCGCGCGGTACGTCGCAAAGGGGCCGAGGCGGTTCTGGCGGCCCATGAAAACGCCGCCATTCTGCGGCAGGGATTCAGCCTTGGGGCCTACCTGGACAAGAACCCGGACGTGGCCGATGCCGTAGCCAGCCCCGGCGAGGCGGCGTTTCATTATCTTGAATTCGGCCATGCCGAGGGCCGCGATGCCCGGCCCGACCGTTGGGATGCCGGGTTTGTTCGGGTGCATCACGGGCTGGATTTGCCGGATGATCTTGAGGCTGGGGGTGCCCTTTCCCGGCTGGTGCGCGCCGGTGTCGCCCCCTCCGCCGCATGGTTGACCGAGGCGCATCTGTGGCTGGCGCGGGGCCTGCATGGGCCGGTGATGGCGCAGATCTTCGATCCCGAATTCTACGCGGTCGCCGCTGCCGCCGCGGGGCACCCCGTGCCGCGCTTCGACCGGGCCAGCGCCATCGCGCATTTCTGCGATACGGGGTTGGAGGCCGGCGTGCCGCCCCACCCCGGCCATGTGTTTGATCCGGCCTTTTACCGCGCCGCCTGCGCGTATGCCGCGATCGACGATCTGCCACAGGCCGATGGCCCCGCCTTGCGGCGGCATTGGGCGCGGATCGGTCTGCGCGCGGGGGCACATTCCAATGCGCGGGCCTGGTTCGCGATGCGCACCGGTGTCGATCTGCCGCCGGTGGTTCTGGCGGCGCTGCCCGCCTTCCGGGCGGCATCAGCCGATCTGGCGCCGGATGCGGGCCTGCCCGCCACGCTGGCCCATCTGGACCGGGTGCCCATCCCCGGCGCGGCGGTGTTCGATGCCACCTGGCCCGAGATCGCCACCTTTCTGATCGACCTGGCGCACCACAAGCGCCACAGCGGCGATCCGGCCGCCGCCGAATGGCTGTTGATGCGGGTGATCGACCGCCACCCCGGCCATCCGCGCGCCAGCCTTGATCTGGCCGATCTGTTGTTTCCACAAAACCGCATCGGCACGGAAATTCAGCTGCGCCAGGCGGTGCCGCCCGATTTCGACATCGGGGCGAACCGGATCACGCTGGCCGAACGGCTGGTGGTGCAGGGGCGCCTGACCGAGGCGCTGGATGCCTGTGATGACCTGCCCGCCACGATGTTTGGCGATGTCGCCTTGCGGCGGCGGCGGCGCGACCTGGGGGCGGCGGTGTTCAACATGCTGTGGGCCGATCTGGGCGCGCGGATCGGGACGATGCCGGTGGCGTCGCTGCAAGACCTGTTGGCGCGCGCGCTGGCGCTGTATACGCCGCCCTTCGACACCCCCCGGCGCAGCGCGCCGATCCGCCGGGTCGCGGTGCTGGCCAATGACGATCTCTACCAGTGCAAGCTGTACCGCGCCGATCAAAAGATCGATCAACTGCGCGCGGGGGGGTTCGCGGCAGAGCTGTTCTTGCAAAGCCTCGATCTGGATCTGTTGCGCGCCCGCTTGGCCGATTTCGATGCCGTGATCTTCATGCGGCTGCCCGCGTTCTTGCCGATCATCGACCTGATGGTGGATGCGGCGCAGCAGGGGCTGGCGACGTTCTATGATTGCGACGACCTGATTTTCGACAGCGCCCTGTTTCCGCCCCCCTTGGCGAGTTACGCGGGCCAGATCACCGCCACCGACCATGCCGCCATCGCCTGCGGCGTGCCCTTGTTTCGCCATGCGATGGCGATCTGCGAGTACGGGATCGCGTCAACCCCCACGATCCGTGATGCGATGGCGGGGGTGGTGCGCAGCGGCCAGGTGGTCTTGCATCGCAACGCGCTGGGTGCGGCCCATCTGGCCGCGATGGCCGCCGCCGCGCGGCATCCCCGCCCCGCGCCCGGCAAGGTGGTGATCTTTTACGGATCGGGCACCAAGGCGCACAAGGCAGAGTTTGCGCAGCTGCTGGACCCCGCGCTGGCCGAGGTTCTGGCCAAGCGCCCCGGCAAGGTCGAGATCCGCATCATCGGCGATTTCCCGGCGCTGACGCATCTGGATGCCGATGATCCTGCCGTGCGGATCTTGCCGCCGACCTGGGATTTCGAAGCCTTTTGCGCCGAAGTGGCGCAGGCCGATATCAACCTGTCGGTGCTCTACCCGTCCGTCATCACCGATGCCAAAAGCGAGATCAAGTGGATGGAGGCGGCGATGTTCGGCCTGCCGTCGGTCGTCAGCCCGACCGCGACCCATTGCGACGTGATCGAGGATGGCGTGACCGGGATCTTGGCGCGGGATCGGGCCGGGTTCGTCGATGCGATCCTGCGATTGGTCGATGATGCCGATCTGCGCGCGCGCATCGGGGGGGCGGCGCGCGACGTGGTGCTGCGCGACTATGCGCTGCCCGCGATGGGGGCGCGGTTCGTGGCGATGTTCGATGCGGTGCGCCCGCGCTTGCCCGCGCCCAAGACCCGGTTGTTGATCGTCAACGTGTTCTATCCGCCGCAGGATATCGGCGGGGCCACGCGGGTGGTGCAGGACAATGTCCGCGATCTTTTGCGGCTTTATGGCGACAGCTACGAAATTGACGTGATCGCCACGCTGGAAGGGGGGGAAACACCCCATCAGGTCAGATGCCATGCCCGCGACGGGGCGCGGGTCTGGACCATCACGGCGCGCAACGGGGTGCCCAACATGGAGGTGCGCGATCACCGGATGGGCGATGTGTTCGACCGCCTGCTGGACCGCATCCGCCCCGATCTGGTGCATCTGCATTGCATCCAGCGGTTGACGGCCTCGGTGGTCGACAGGCTGCGCCATCGCGGCCTGCCCTACGTGGTCACGCTGCATGATGGGTGGTGGGTGTCGCCCAATCAGTTCGTGGTGTCGCCCGAAGGCGTCGCAGAGATTTACGATTTTCAGGCTGGGGCAGCCCCTTTGCCAGAGCGTGCAACCATCACCGGCCGTGGGCTGGCCTGTGCAGCGGCGGTGCTGGCGGTGTCTGACAGTTTTGCCGATCTGCACCGCAAAGCCGGGATCGAACGGGTCGAAACCGTGGAAAACGGGGTGTCCAGCTTGCCCGACCGGCGGTTCACACCGGGGCCAGAGGGGCGCGTGCGCCTTGGGCTGATCGGGGGCGCGTCGCGGCACAAGGGCCATGCGCTGTTGCGCGCGGCGATCCATGCCCGGCGGTTCGAAAACCTGGACCTGGTGATCGTCGATCACGCCCTGCCGCGCGGCCAGACCCGGCGCGACACTTGGAACGGCACACCGGTCTTGATGCTGCCGCGTTTGCCGCTGGATCAGGTCGGGGTGATTTACGGCCAGATCGACGTGTTGCTTGCGCCCTCGATCTGGCCGGAAAGCCATGGTCTTGTCACCCGCGAGGCATTGGCGCTGGGTCTTTGGGTCGTGGCATCTGACCGCGGGGCCATCGGGCGGGATGTGGTCGAGGGCGAAAACGGCTTCGTGGTGGATGTGTCGAACGCCGACGCGCTGGTAGCCTGCCTGGCCCGGATCGACGCCGATCCTGACCGGTTCCGCGCCCCGCCGGCCACCCGGCCCGATCTGCGGCCCGCACAGGCCCAGGCGCAGGCGCTGCACCAGGTCTATCAGCGGGTTCTGCGGCGCGGATCAGAACACGAAGTTTGAAGCGTCCAGATCGCCAAGCTCGGTGTTCAGCACCCAGATCAGGTTGCCGCCGCCGGTGTCGATGAGCACGTCACCCCCCACCTGCGAGGCAGCGCCCCCCGGCCCGAGAACCGCCGCCAGCGACCCGAGGGACGACAGGCTCGAAAGGTCTATTTTTTCCAGCGAATTCTTGGCATTGAAATCATGAATGGTGTCGATCCCGTGGCCATCGGCGAAGATGAACGTATCTGCATTGAATGCCCCCCAAAGCGCATCGTTTCCGGCCCCGCCGTCAAGCCGGTCAAATCCAGATCCGCCATTGATCAGGTCATTCCCATCTCCTCCAAGGCAAAGGTCGTTGCCTGAACCGCCATACAGTCGATCATGTCCCGTATCTCCGTCGAGGGTATCGTTCTCAGATCCACCGAAAAGGGCGTCATCCGCCATGCCTGCGGCCAAACTGTCATTTCCCCGATCCCCAAACAGGCGATCAAAGCCGCTACCGCCCAATAGAGTGTCGCCCCCAGCACCGCCGAAAAGATTATCGGCTTGTTCACCTCCGTCCAGGTGATCGTCACCATCGCCACCGTAGAGCATGTCGAAGCCAGCGCCGCCGAACAGGCGATCATTGCCCGCCTCACCCAACAGCCGGTCATCATGTGCTGCGCCGTTCAATTCATCTTGGCCATCGCCACCGACCAAAAGATCATTATCAGAGCCCCCATCCAAAACGTCATCGCCAAAGCCGCCGAAAAGGTGGTCGAGACCCGTGCTGCCGCGCAGGACATCATTTCCGTCACCTCCGTAGAGCTGGTCAGCCTGTGGACCACCATCCAGGCTGTCATCACCCTGTCCGCCGTACAGGCGATCAAAGCCTGCATCGCCCCACAGCGAGTCGTTGCCGTCGCTGCCATCCAGGTCGTCTTGGCCGCTGCCGCCGAAGAGACGATCTTGTCCATCGGCGCCGGACAACACGTCGTTGCCATCCTCGCCCCATAGCACGTCATCCCCCTCGCCACCCGCGAGGCTGTCGTCGCCGATGCCGCCAAACAATCGGTCGCGCCCCAAGCCGCCGCTGAGGGTATCGGCGCCGTCACCGCCGTAGAGATTGTCAGCTTGTTCGCCACCATCCAACAGGTCGTTGCCGTCACCACCGGTCAAAAGGTCGAACCCGTTCGAACCGAATAGAGTGTCGTTTCCGCTGTTCCCCTGAAGTGTATCATTGCCGTCCTGACCATCTAGCGTGTCGTCGCCGGACCCTCCGCTGATTGAATCCGGGTTGGACGTGCCCATCAAGAACCGGTCTGGTGGCGCCCAGATCTCGGAGAAAAACGGGGTCCGGTGCGGCGTGGCGAGGATCGCGCCGAGGAGTGCGGGGGCGGACAGGGGGGTGCCGTCTGCGGTGTCGATCACAAGTGTTTCGCCCCGCCATGTCACGGTTGCCCCGGTCGCCGTGGGCAAGATCGACAGTGCGCTTGGATCATACAGAAAGGGCCAATCCGACAGGTCGAGCCGGTCGCGCCCGGGCTCGAAATCGGTGATCCTGTCAGGGGCGCCATCCGATCGCAGCACGAAGATGTCGCGCCCGGCCCCGCCCGAGAGCGTGTCGCGCCCAGCCCCGTCCTCTAGGATGTCGTCGCCCGCGCCGCCCGCCAAGCGGTCATCGCCAAGCCCCCCGACCAGAAACATCGTTCAGCGCGGTGCCGGTGATGTTGGCGGGTGTATTCGGGGCCATCAGCACGGCCCCGTTCCCCGCGGTGTCGAGCGACAACTCGGTGACGCCCGCACTGGCTTGCGAGGCGACGAACAGGTGCAGCTTGCCCGTGCCATGGGTGGCGGCGATGGCCGTGACGTTTTCCAACCCGATGTCGAATTGATCCGTGATGGTGTCGAGGATCTGCAGCCGCCCGTTGGGCAAGAGCACGAAGACGCTGACACCGTCGTCGCCGCCCGCCGCGATGACATAGGTCATGCCGTTGGCGGTGATCACCTCCAGGCCCTGCACCCCGCCAAACCGGGTGTGCAGCGTGTCGGTGACATGGTCGGTGGGCCAAAGGCTACCGTCCAGGCGCAGTTCCATGACGCTGATCGCGCCGGAGTGTCCGACCCCGTCATCGGGGGCAGAGGCGAGCAGGATGAAATGCCGTGCCCCCATCTGCACAGTGGCCATGGCTGTGGGGGCCATGATGCCAAGTCCTTCCTCCACCCCAAGATGGCCGGTTGCCACCAGGCCGCCGGGCTGGATCCGGTAGGCGACAACACCCCTGTCGGCCCGGCTTGCGCCAAGCAGGTAGTCGCTGCCGCCCTGCGACAGAGTTTCCAGCCGAAAGACCGAGGTGGAATAGCTGGCCGGTGCGCCGGTGACGGCAAATGCGCGGTCCAGCCGCGCGGGATCTGAGAAGGCATAGCCTTCGATCGGCCCGGTGCCACCATTGGCCACGAACAGCGTGTCGCCGTTCCATTGACCCAGATCCTGCGGGCCAGCGCCCAACCGGGCTATGCCGCTGATCGTGGTGGTGCCCAGGATCTGGCCATCCGCCGCCAGCCGAAAGGTGACCAGCTGGCCGGTGAGGGTTTGGGCCACCACCATCTGTGCGCCGGTCGCCGTGGCGATGATCGCGACGCGGTCCATCACGCCAAGGGAATAACTGTGGTGGAAATGGGCATAATCCAACAGCGACAGTGCCCCGTCCGGGCCGATGGCATAAGAGGTCAGGCCGCCATTCTGCCCGGAACTGGCATAGAGCACCGCCCCCGCCGGGGTGTGATGCACGACAAGGTCGGTGATGCCATGATCCAGCAGGGCCTGGTTGGTTCGGGTTGTTCCCTCGATGACAATCTGGGGCATCCGGTGTTCCGTCGCGGCGGCTGTGCGCGACGGACACTGGGATGGGCCTGTGATCTGTCTGGGGTCGGAATATGGTGGTCTTGCGGAAGTCCGGAACGATTGTCCCGATCGCGTTTACCAAGATCCGCGCCTGCGCCCAGGATCGGTCAGCCCATGTTCCGCTTGTGGGCCTCGATCGCTTGGTCAAGGTCTTCGAAATACGTCAGTTTCCCATGTTCGAGCAGCAAGGCCGCATCGCAGTATTCTTTCAACTCGGCCAGGTTATGGTTGACCATGATGGCGTCAGACGTGGCCATGCGGTCGTGAAACAGCGTCACGCTGCGCGACCGAAAGGCGGCATCGCCCGCGCCGGTCACTTCGTCGATCAGGTAGGTGTCGAATTTTATGCCCATCGACAGGCCGAAATTCAGCCGCGCCCGCATCCCGGCGGAATAGGTGCGCACCTCCATGAAGAAATGCGCCCCAAGCTGGGCGAAATCCTGCACGAAATCCACCAGCTCCTCGGTGTCGACACCGTAGACCCGGGCGATGAACCGGGCGTTTTGTGCGCCGCTCAGGTTCGGGTGGACCGCACCGGCCAGACCGATGGGCCATGAAATCGTGCCATCTGTCACCACCCGGCCCGTGTCGGCGCGCATGTTGCCCGCGATGATCTGCATCAGGGTGGATTTGCCCGCACCGTTGCGGCCCAACAGCGCCAGCGATTTCCCGGTCGCAAGGGTGAGGTTGAGGTTGTCGATCACCAGCTTGCGCTGGCCGTTGACATCGAAGCCCTTGGACAAATTGACGAAACGGATCATCGGCCGGATGCCTTATTGCCGGTCGCGGATGCTATAGTAGACCAGCGCAAGGATTGCCCATCCAAGTGTCAGGAACAGGAACGCCAGCCCGACGATCGCGTCGCGCCGGGGAAAGCCCGCGCTTTCCGCAAGGCTTGGCCGGATGAACACGGCAAGATAGCGGCTTTGGCGGGCGGAATTGGTCCGCGCGACATCCAGCGCCGTCAGGGCGGCGCGATAGCTTTGTTCGGCAAATTCGCGGTCCACCGTCAGACCCTCGAACTGGGCCATCAAGGTGGGGTAATCCTCGCCATCGATGCCGATGTCATCGGTGACGAAATTCAGCCGTTCCTGGCGAATGCGGCCGCGGATCACCTCGATCCGGCGTTGGGCTTGTACCAGTCGCGGATCATTGGGATTGGCGGTATTTTCCAACAGAAGATCATAGTCGATCAAGGCCTCGGCCAATTGTTGCTGCAGGGTGTTCAGCACCCCGGTGCGGCCCTGGATGTCGTTGGCGGGATCGACGATCTGGGTGCGGGTGCGGAATTCCGTCAGGGCTTCGCGGGCCTGGCGCAGCCGGCTGATCGCGGCCGATAGATCCACCTCGGCATAGCGCATCGAATCGGCCCGGACCTGTTCGTTCAATTCATTGATCAGGATCTGGCTTTCCTCGACGATGGCGGTTGCGATGGTCAATGCGGTCGCCGGGTCAAAGGCCAGAACCTCGACATCGATCAGGCCGCTGCTTTGGGTGTAGGACACCCGGACCACGTTTTGCCAATGGCCGACAAGGTCTTCCATCGTGGCGTCTGGATGCAGGGAAAACACCGGGTCGATGCCATGCGGGGCCGCGTAATGGGCCACAGAGGTCAAATCCGGGCGTTCAGCCGCTGCACCATGTCCCGGCTGGTGATGAATTCATACAGGATGTCGCCATCGGCGGTGGCATTGCCGCCGGTGAAATTGGCCAGCCCGCCCAACAGATCGGTTGCCGAACCGCTTTCGTCGGTGCGGATCGTAAAGCCGGTGTTGGCGGCGTATTGATCCTGCGCCAGCGTGTACAGATAGGCGGCGATCACGAACAGCGGCGCGATGACCAATACCAGAAACGACAGCATCAACCCGAAATGGCGGCGGCGCATGCGGGCTGGTTTCGCAACCGGCTTGAACGCGGGTCTTGGGGTCTGGGGCTGTGGGGTTGGTTCAGTCGGCTGAACGGACTGCGGGGCGGCACCCTGCGCGCGTATCTTCTGCGATCCTGCTGGCTCGGCCAAATACGCGGCCCCACTCTTACTATTTGAACTTGATACGCCAATCATACAGTGTTGGCCCCAGCATGACCAGCCAATAGGAGCCGGGGCTGACCACCACCGATCCCCCTTTCAGCGACGAGGCGGTGCGCCCGCCCGTGGGTCGGGCCCGGCACGCGCCGCGGTCTTTCGCCAGCCTGCGCGCGATCTTTGCGCTGATGCTGCGCGAGATGTCGACGCGCTATGGCCGGACGCCGGGGGGCTATGCCTGGGCAATCCTCGAACCGCTTGGCGCGCTTGCGGTGATGTCGGTGGTGTTCTCGATCCTGTTGCGATCGCCACCCTTGGGAAATTCCTTCGTGCTGTTCTATGCCTCGGGCTACCTGGCCTACACGCTTTATGCCAATGTCGCCGGCCAGGTGCAGGCGGCGATCGGGTTTTCCAAGCCGCTGTTGATGTATCCGGCGGTGTCCTGGATCGACGCCATCCTGGCACGTTTCGTGCTGAACTTGCTGACCAATGTCGCGATCATGGTGATCGTGTTCTTCGGGGTTCTCGAGTTTACCGATGCCTCGGCCAAGCTGACATTCGGGCCGATGATCCTGGCGGTGATCTTGTCTGCCAGCCTCGGGTTGGGGATCGGCACGTTGAATTGCCTGTTGGTGGGTTTGTTCCCGGTCTGGGGGCAATTGTGGGGTATCGTCACGCGGCCGCTGTTTCTGGTCGCCGGGGTGATCTTCATCTACGAGACCATGCCGGCATTCGTTCAGGACATATTGTGGTACACGCCGTGGATCCACATCACCGGCCTGTTTCGCACCGGCGTCTATTCGACCTATGCGCCTGATTACATCTCGATCCCGCTGGTGATGGTCTGGATCATGGTGCCATTGGCGCTGGGGCTGGTTTTGTTGCGGCGGTATCACCAGGATATCCTGAACCGCTAGACCCGGTGATAGGGCCCACCCGCAAGGATCGACGCCGCGCGGTAAAGTTGTTCGGCCAGCATCGCCCGCGCCAGCATATGCGGCCAGACCATGCGCCCAAAGGAAATGGCAAGCCCGGCATCGCCCACCAGGTCGCGGGCCAGGCCGTCGGCGCCCCCGATGCAGATCGCCAGGTCGCCCTGCCCGCCGTCGCGCAAACCTGCGAGTTTGTCGGCAAAGTCCGGCGATGTCAGCATCTGGCCGCGTTCATCCAGAACCCAAAGGGCCGCCCCCTTGGGCATGGCCCGGCGCAGCAGGTCGGCCTCGGCCATCATGCCGCCGCCCTTGCGGTCTTCCACCTCGGTCACGCCGCCATGGGTCAGGCCAAGCGTGCGCCCGGTTCGGTCGAACCGCATCAGGTAATCGTCGATCAAATCCTGTTCGGGGCCGCCGCGCAGGCGCCCGACAGCACAGATGTGAACCCGCATAAGCCGCCGCCGTTACTGTTCGGCGGGGCCGCCTGTGGGCATCCACATCTTTTCGAGCTGATAGAATTCCCGCACTTCGGGACGGAAGACATGCACGATCACATCGCCCGCGTCGATCAGCACCCAATCGCCGGTGTCCTTGCCTTCGATCTTGCACGGCAGCCGGAATTCTTCTTTCAGACGCTCGGCGAGGTTATCCGAAATCGACGCCACCTGGCGCGATGACCGGCCAGAGGCGATCACCATGTAATCGGCAATGGAAGATTTGCCGCGCAGGCTGATCTGCACGACCTCTTCGGCCTTGTCGTCATCAAGCGAAGCAAGGATCCGCTCAAGCAGCGTATCGCTGGTCGGCGCATCGGTCTGGGCCGCGTGGGCGAGCCCTTGGGCAGTGGTCGGGGCCACCGCATGGGTTTGTCCGGTCAGGACTGTATCCTCCTGGTATGTGCGCCTGAAAGATCCCGGCGCCGGATAGGGGTAGCCTAGCATCTGCTGACCGAAATCTCAATCTTCGGACTGCGTGTTGCGCATTGCCTGGGCCAGCGCCCCGCTTGCCCCGTGACGCGCGCCGGGTCCAGCCCCGATATGTGCGAAAAATCGCCGACTGCGCCCCTATCTGTGGGAAAAAATCACATATCTTGGGGATAAGGGTTAGTTTTGCCCCAGATTCAGTGTTGCGGCGTTGACTCGGGCTGCGGGGGCAGGGGTAGGATGCCGGCCCAAGGCGATGGATCACGGTAAGGATCAGGCGCATGCGCTTTACCCGGCTACGGTTGAACGGCTTCAAAAGCTTTGTGGACCCCACCGATCTGGTGATCCGCGACGGGCTGACCGGTGTGGTCGGCCCCAATGGCTGTGGCAAATCCAACCTGTTGGAAGCCTTGCGCTGGGTGATGGGCGAAAACCGCCCGTCGGCCATGCGCGGCGACGGGATGGAAGACGTGATCTTCAACGGGGCCGCCACGCGCGGCGCGCGCAATTTCGCCGAGGTGGTGCTGCAACTCGACAATAGCGATCGGCTGGCCCCCGCCGGGTTCAACGACAGCGACACGCTGGACATCACCCGCCGCATCACCCGCGATGCCGGATCGGCCTACAAGCTGAACGGCAAGGATGTGCGCGCGCGCGATGTGCAGATGCTGTTTGCCGATGCCTCGACCGGCGCACATTCCCCCGCATTGGTGCGGCAGGGCCAGATTTCAGAGCTGATCAACGCCCGCCCAAAGGCGCGGCGGCGCATTCTGGAAGAGGCTGCCGGGATTTCCGGCCTGTATCAGCGCCGCCATGAGGCCGAGTTGAAGCTGAAAGGTGCCGAAACCAACCTGTCGCGGGTCGATGACGTGCTGGAACAACTGGCCAACCAGTTGGCGACGCTGGCCCGTCAGGCAAAACAGGCACAGCGGTATCGCGAAATCGGTGCCGAGCTGCGACAGGCCGAGGGGCTTTTGCTGTGGCTGCGCTGGCGCGATGTGCAAGACGGTGTCGACCGCGCCGAGGCCGTGTTGCGCGAGGCGCTGGCCGCCGCCGCCCGGTCGGAAACCGGGGCGCGGGCTGCGACGACCGCCCGTGAAACCGCCGAGACCAAACTGCCGCCGCTGCGCGAGGAAGAAGCGATCGCGGGCGCGATCCTGCAGCGGCTGACGTTGGAACGCGACAGTCTGGACGGCGATATCGCCCGCGCACAGGATGCGGTGAACACCCTTGAGGGGCGGCTTGATCAGCTGACCCGCGACATCGACCGCGAAGGCGCGTTGAACGCCGATGCCGGTGACAGCATCGCCCGCCTGGACGAAGAGCGTCAGACGCTCATGGCCGAGGGGCTGGGCCACGAGGACCTGCTGGCCGAGGCCTTGGCCGCATCCGAGGACGCGGCAAGCGTGTTGCGCGCCCGCGAACAGGATCTGGCCGATGCCACGGAAGACGCTGCGCGACTGTCGGCCCGGCACCAATCGGCCGAACGTCGCGTGACCGAGGCCGCAAAGGCCCGCGCCCGCCACGCCGCCGAGGCGGAAACCGCCACCCGCAACGCCGAGGATGCCGCAACGCGGCTTGCCGCGATCACCCGCGATGTGGCCACGGCCCAGGATGCGCTGACCGCCGCACGCGATCTGGCGGCGCGCGCCGAAGACACCCTGACCGAAACCGAAACCGCCCGCGCCAGCGTTCAGGCGGCGGAATCAGAGGCGCGCGCCACCCGCGCCGATGCCGAAGGCCGCGCCGGAACGCTGGAGGCAGAGGTGACGGCCCTGACCCGGCTGCTCGACCGCGAACGCGGGCAGGGCGACCAGGTCCTGGATCAGGTGACGGTCGCCAAGGGGTTCGAGGCGGCGCTGGGCGCGGCGCTGTCCGATGATCTGAAGGCCGGGGCGGCGCAAACCCCCGGTGCGACCGGCTGGACCGGTTTGGCACCTTATGATGCCGCCACCCCCTTGCCCGACGGGGCGCGTTCGATCACCGAAGTCGCCAAAGGCCCCGAGGCCCTGACACGCCGCCTGTCGCAGATCGGGATCGTGGACCGTGCCGATGGCGCGCGGGTGCAACCGCTGTTGCAGCCCGGCCAGCGCCTTGTCAGCCGAGAGGGCGATCTGTGGCGCTGGGACGGGTTTTCGGTTGCCGCCGCCGATGCGGTGTCGACCGCCGCGCGGCGTCTGGAACAGGTCAACCGCCTGACCGAATTGCGCGCCGAGGCGCAGGAGGCCGCCAGTGTCGCCGCCACCGCGCGCGCCGCGCATGACACGCTTGCCCACCGCCTTGCCGATCTGACCGAGGCCGACCGTGCCGCCCGCACCGCGCGCCGCGATGCCGACACGCGGCTGGCCGATGCGTCGCGCATGTTGAGCCGCGCCGAGGCGGAACGCAGCGTCGTGCAAGGCAAGCTGGAAACGTTGCAAGCCGCCGCCACGCGTCACGCCGACGAGGCCCGCGCCGCCGCGACCGAATTGGCCCGTGCCGAAGGCGCGCAGGCCGAGCTGGAAGATCTGGGTGCGGCGCGCGCGCGGCTCGATGACATCCGCACCACCGTCGAGGCAGCGCGCATCACGATGATGGCGCGCCGCAGCGCGCATGACGAACGCAAGCGCGACGGTGAACGCCGCACCGCGCGGATCGCCAAGATCGGGGATGACATCGCCGGTTGGCAAAAACGGCTTGATAGCGCCGCGACACGTCTGGCGGAACTGCACAGCCGCCGGTCCGAGACCGAAAGCACCCTGGCCGAGGCGCGGGTAAAGCCGGGTGAACTGGCGGCAAAACGCGGCAGCCTGGCCGAAAAGATCACCACCGCCGAGGCGCGCAAGGCCGCCGCCGCCGATGCGCTTTCGGGGGCTGAAAGCGCCCTGCGCGCCGCCGTGGTCGCGGAACGCGACGCCGAACGCGCCGCATCAGAGGCCCGCGAGGCCCGCGCCGCCCTTGAGGCCCGCCGCGATGCCGCGCGCGATGCCGTGGATGCCGCCGCTCAGCGCATTGGCGAGGAACTGGAAACCAGCCCCGTCGCGCTGCGCGAAAGCCTGGGGGATTTGCCCGAACCCGTTCCGCCCTCGGACCAGATCGAGGCCGATGTGCATCGCCTTCGCCGTCAACGCGAAGCCTTGGGGGCCGTGAACCTGCGTGCCGAAGAAGACGCGCGCGAGGTGCAGACCGAACATGACACGCTGGCGGCGGAAAAGGCCGATCTGGAACAGGCCATCGCCAAGCTGCGCACGGGCATTTCATCGCTGAACCGCGAAGGCCGCGAAAGGTTGCTGAAAGCCTTTGACGAGGTGAACACCAGTTTCGCCAAGCTGTTCACTCATCTGTTCGGCGGTGGCGAGGCGCGGTTGGTTCTGGTCGAATCCGATGATCCGCTGGAGGCGGGGCTGGAAATCCTGTGTCAGCCGCCGGGCAAGAAATTGTCGACGCTGTCGCTCTTGTCGGGGGGGGAACAGACCCTGACCGCGCTGGCGCTGATTTTCGCGGTGTTCCTGGCCAACCCCGCGCCGATCTGTGTGCTGGACGAGGTGGACGCCCCGCTGGATGACGCGAATGTCACCCGGTTCTGCGACCTGCTCGATGAAATGACGCGCCAGACCGCGACGCGCTTCCTGGTGATCACGCACCATGCGGTGACGATGGCGCGGATGGACCGGCTTTTCGGCGTCACGATGGGCGAACAGGGCGTGTCGCAACTGGTGTCGGTCGATCTGAAGAAAGCCGAACAGATGGTCGCCTGACGGCCCGCATCAACCCGTCGTTAAGCATGGCCCACTAGCGTCCCCCGTGCCGCGAACCCTCGCGGTGAAAGGGGGTGATGGGTGTGACGGAAAAGACGTTCCGCAAATGGATGGTCGCCGTGGCAGTGTTCGACGCTGATCCTTGGCATCATCCGGCTTCTGATCGGGAAGTGACCTGAGTGACCTGAAACGGGCATGACCTGAAAAGAAGAGGCCGCACGAAGTAGCAGCTTCGTGCGGCCATTTTAGATGATCGATGTGACTCGACGTTCCGTGATCAGGATATTGCCCCAACCTTTCCCAAAAGTAAAGATTTCCCCCTAAAGCGCGTTCAGCAATTGCGCCGTGGGCCAGGCATCGGCGGGCAGGCCAAGCCGTTGCTGTTCGGCGCGTACCGCCGCCCGTGTGCCCGCGCCAAGGATCCCGTCGATCGCGCCCACATCATGCCCGCGCGCTTGCAGCCGTTGTTGCAACGCCCGCATCTGATCGCCGGACAGGCTGGGGTCGGGATTGCGGGCATCGAACACCGCTGCGCCTTCCAGCCTGGTGGCGAAATAGGCGGCGGTCAGAACATAGGTAAAGCTTTGGTTCCATTCGAACAGCACGCTGAAATTCGGGTAGGCCAGAAAGGCCGGGCCGTTGCGCCCTTGCGGCAGCACGACCGAGGCCTGCGCATTCGGCATTGGCAAGGTGCCACCCGCACGGGCGCGCACGCCCGCCGCTTCCCAGTCCGACACAGCGCGCGTGGTGTGAACGCCGGTTTGCCGCCAATCCAGGTCACCGGGCACGGTGATTTCCACCAGCCAGGGTTCGTTGGGCCGCCATCCCAGCGATGACAGCACATTCGCCCCCGACATGAGCGCATCGGGGGCAGAGGTTTGCAGATAGACATGGCCATCGCCATCGCCATCGATGCCGTTTTCCACGATATCTTCGGGCAGCATCTGGACCATGCCGATTTCGCCTGCCCATGCGCCCTGCGTGTTCACCGGGTCGAAATCGCCGTTTTCGAACAGTTCCAGCGCGGCGAAAATCTGGGGCCGGAAGATATGCGGGCGGCGGCAATCATGGGCCAAGGTCACAAGGGAATTGAGCGTGTTGAAATCGCCCTGAAACGCGCCGTAATCGGTCTCGAACGCCCAAAAGGCCAAAAGAATGCCACGGCTGACGCCGAACCGGCGTTCTGCCTCGTCGAACACGGCGTCAAATCGGTCGGCGTTACGGCGGCCCAGGTCAAGCCGGTTCTGGCTGATCAACCGCCCGGCGAAATCGGTAAAGGGTCGTTGAAAGAACCCCTGCCGCCGGTCCGAATCCAGGGTGCGCTGATCAAATCGGGCGCTGCGGAAAAACGCATCCACCGTGGCCTGGTCATGGCCGCGCGATGTCGCCTCGGCCCGCAGCCCTTGCAGGAACTGGCCAAAATCGCCGCCGCATTGCTGGGCGTTGGCCGCCCCGGTCAAAAGACCAAGTGCCAGGCACCCGGTCGCAAGAACATGCTTCATCTTTAAAGACCCTGTCGGTTATGCACCTGATGCTACCCTAACAAGGTTGCGCTGTCTCGCAAGGGTCAGGGCAAGCCGGCTATCCGCGCCCGTGCGGTGCCCACCAGTCGATCACCGGATTGATCGGGATGATCCGGTGCGGGTTAATCGTGTCATGGCTATAGTGATAGTGGCGCACGATGTGATCGAAATGGATCGTGTCCGCCACGCCCGGCCATTGATACAGCTCGCGGGTATAGGCCCAGAGGTTGGGGTAATCGATCAGCCGCTTTCGGTTGCATTTGAAATGCAGATGATAGACCGCGTCGAACCGGACCAGCGTGGTGAACAGGCGCCAATCGGCCTCGGTCACGCTGTCGCCCGTCAGGTAGCGGTTTTCCGACAGGATCCCCTCGGCCCACTCCAGCGCATCGAACAGCGTGTGAACGGCGCGGTCATAGGCCGATTGCGTCGTTGCAAAGCCGGATTTGTAGACGCCATTGTTGATCTCGTCATAGACGCGGGCGTTGATCGCATCGATCCGGTCGCGCAGGGGGGCAGGATAAAGATCTTGGGTGTTGCCGGTCAGGCCATCGAAACCCGAATTGAACATGCGGATGATGTCCGACGATTCGTTGGACACGATCATGCCGGTTGCCGTGTCCCACAAGACCGGCACGGTCACCCGTGTCGTGGCCTTGGGATCGGCGCGCAGGTAGATGTCACGCAGGAAGGATGACCCGAACACCCGGTCGCCGGTGATGCCTGCACCATCGTCGGCAAAGGTCCAGCCATCCGACAGCATGTCGGGATGCACCACCGATACCGCGATGTGATCCTGCAACCCTTTCAGCGTGCGAAAGATCATCGCCCGGTTGGCCCAGGGGCAGGCATGGCTGACATAGAGGTGATAGCGCCCGCTTTCGGCCTTGAACCCACCGGTGCCGGTCGGCCCGGCGCTGCCATCGGCGGTCACCCAGTTGCGGAACTGGCTGTCTTGTCTTTGAAATGCGCCCCCTGTGGATTTGGTGTCATACCACTGGTCGCGCCATTCGCCATCGATCAACAAGCCCATCGCCTATCCCCTTTGTTCACGGGGCACAGGTATAGCGCATGGCCCATGGGCATAACCGGGATAGGCTCAGGGGCGCCCCCGCATGGGCGCACAGCCTAGCCGGTGATGGCGCGCTGGCGGGTGCGAAATGTTTCCGCCTTGGCACGGTTGCCGCAGCGCGCCATGGAACACCAGCGCCGCCCACGGCCGCGCCCGTGATCGAGGAACAGATGCGTGCAACGTTTGCATTCGCGCAACCGGTCAAGATCATCCCGCGTCATCAGGTCGAGCAGGGACAGAACGACATGGTCATAGACCCCGCCCAGCGGACCCGGCGCAATCGCCAGACCCCTTGACGAATAGCCAAAGCCTGCGTCCTGCAGGGTGGATTTCATCGCCGTTTCCAGCGTCAGCGCCTCTTCCCGGCCGGGTGTGCGGCCCGCTGCGATGGCCGACAACACACCATAGCCCGCTTCGCGCAGGGTGATGAGCGCCGCTGTCTGCCCTGTACCCGGTGCGGACAGGCCGGGCGGTATCACCCCGGCCTCGACCAGCGTCGACAGAAAGTCATCTCTCGACCCAAAGCTGTCCCGGGCCCGTGTCTTGCCGTCATCGACGACCGTGTTGATGAACCTGAGAGCCGGGTGGCCGGGGTCGCCGGGGGTGATCATGAAATTTTCCTGTTTGCGCCTGGGTTCAACGCGGTCTTGAACCGTTAACATGGGCTTTTCCGGTGCCCCCGTCCAGAGGCAAGACCAGGCCCTGCTGTGGCCGATGCGTGACGGATGCAGATGCAGCATATTCAAAACATTGACTGAATCCGCGATTGCGCCATCTTCGACGCAAGGTTCCAAAAGGATATATCATGTCGAGCTTTCTGCCCCAGTCGGTGCGCGATGAACTGGCCGCGGCACAGAAAACGGCCCGTCGCCGCCGTGCGACACGGGTTGTTCATATCGGGGATGAAGCCTTTGCGATCCTCGAGATGACGGATCGCGGGTTTTGTGTCGACCTCGATGATGCACCCCGCCTGCGCGGGCTGGTCGATATCTATGATGGGCCGCGCCATCTGTACCAGGCGTTGATCGTGGCCTCGGAACAGGTGGGCGACGTGATGCGCTACGAATTCAAGCGCAACACCGCGGCTGCCCTGCGCGCGCCGGTGGATTTCGAAACAGCCAATGACCAGCCTGTCGGGTTCCTGCCATCGCCGTGATTGGTGATGAATTGTCCCGAGAACCAGGCAATCGGCGCAAGAATCTTCGACAAAACGCCCGTATGGCTGTGGGAAACGCAACCCCTGTGAATGTCGGTCGCGCTATCCTTGCGGCAGGACATTCCAGCCCGGAGGCATTGCCATGATCGAAACGCCCTATCTCCTCTTCCTCGGCGATGCGCCGGATCACCTGGCCGCCAAGGTCGCGCAAGGCATCCGCGATTGGCGCCCCGACAATGCTCTGGGCCAGTTCAGGCTTGAGGGATGCCGCGCCGACGTGCGCCTGCCCGACATGGATTTGGCCGCTGCCAAGGCGGCGGGCGCCAAGACGCTGGTGATCGGCGTGGCTAACCGGGGCGGGGTGATTTCCAAGGATTGGAAAAAGGTGCTGGTGCAGGCGCTGGAAGATGGCTTTGACCTTGCATCGGGTTTGCACAACCTGTTGCGCGACGAAGAAGATCTTGCCGCCGTGGCCCGCGCGACGGGGCGGCAACTCCATGACGTGCGGGTGCCGTCGGTGCCCTATCCCATCGCCAATGGCGTCAAGCGCAGCGGCAAGCGCTGTCTTGCGGTGGGCACGGATTGTTCGGTGGGCAAGATGTACACCGCGCTTGCGGTCGATGCCGAAATGAAGGCGCGCGGGCTGAAATCCAGTTTCCGGGCCACCGGGCAGACCGGCATCCTGATCACCGGCGACGGCGTGCCGCTGGACGCGGTGATCGCCGATTTCATGGCTGGCGCCGTGGAATGGTTGACGCCCGACAATGATGCCGACCACTGGGATCATATCGAGGGGCAGGGCAGCCTGTTCCACGTGTCCTATTCGGGGGTGACGATGGCCTTGATCCATGGCGGTCAGCCCGACGCGTTGATCCTGAGCCATGAACCCACGCGGGCGCATATGCGCGGTCTGCCCGGCTACGATCTTCCAAGCCTCGAAGCGCTGCGCGACATGGCCTTGCCACTGGCGCGGATCGCCAACCCGGCCTGTCAGGTGGTCGGTATTTCCATCAACACCGCCGCCATGGGCGAGGATGAGGCGTTGAGCTACCTGGAGGCCACCGAAAAGCGGATGGGCCTGCCCACGGTCGATCCGTTCCGGCAGGGGGGCGGGCGCTTGGCCGATGCGCTGGCGGCGATCTGACGGAGATGTTCGGAACAGCCCGTGCTACCGGGGCCTCCGGCGGGAGTTTTCTTGCCAAGATGAAGGGGAGACCATGATGCTGGTCGTGACAGGAGACAGCTTCCGACTGGCCGAGGTGTTCACCATCTCGCGCGGATCGCGGACCGAGGCCAAGGTGCTGACCGTGCAGGTGACGCGGGATGGCGTGACCGGCCGGGGCGAATGCGTGCCCTATGCCCGCTACGGCGAAACGCTGGACAGCGTCACGGCGCAGATCGAGGGCGTGCCGCCCGGCATCACGCGGGCCGATCTGCAAGATGCGCTGCCCGCGGGGGCGGCGCGCAACGCGGTCGATTGCGCCCTGTGGGACCATGCGGCGAAACAGGCGGGGTGCCGGGTCTGGGATCTGGCGGGCCTGCCCGCGCCTTTGCCGGTGATCACCGCCTTTACCCTGTCGCTTGGCACGCCCGATGACATGCGCGCGGCAGCGGCGAGAAACGCCGCCCGCCCGCTGTTGAAGATCAAGCTGGGCACCCCCGACGACATGCCCCGGCTGGAAGCGGTGCGCGCCGGCGCGCCAAAGTCGCGGATCATCGTCGATGCCAACGAAGGCTGGAGCGCCGAGGTCTACGCCGATCTGGCGCCGCACCTGTTGCGCCTTGGGGTCGAGATGGTGGAACAGCCCCTGCCTGCCGGGGCCGATGACATGCTGGGCGAAATCGCGCGCCCGCTGCCCGTGTGCGCCGATGAAGCCTGTCACGATCGCACCAGCCTGCCGGGGTTGCGGGGCAAGTACGACATGGTCAACATCAAGCTGGACAAGACCGGTGGCCTGACCGAGGCGCTGGCGTTGAAAGCGGCGGCGCAGGCAGAGGGCTACGCGGTGATGGTTGGATGCATGGTGGGCTCGTCTCTGGCCATGGCGCCCGCGGTGTTGGTGGCGCAGGGCGTGGCGATTGTCGACCTGGACGGGCCGTTGTTGCTGGCCGAGGATCGCGCGGTGCCGCTGGTCTTCGAAGGGTCGGTGCTGCAACCGCCGTCTGCCGCGCTCTGGGGGTAGGGGCGTTTGCGCAGGGTTCCCGGGGTCAGCCGTAGCCAGGCCTGTCGGCATGCCAGACCCGGAGGCCACCATGCCCGAGACCAACGCCGTGATCCTGCCCGCTTGACCTTGGGCGGGAACGGGCGGAAACAGCACAAGGTCCAGCCGCACAGGAGAAACGTCCATGACCCGCACCGTTTATGTCAACGGCGATTACCTGCCTGAAGATCAGGCCAAGGTGTCGATCTTTGACCGTGGTTTCCTGTTCGCCGATGGCGTCTACGAGGTGACCAGCGTGCTTGACGGCAAGCTGATCGATTTCGCGGGTCACGCCAAGCGGTTGCAACGTTCGCTGGATGAATTGCAGATGGCCAACCCGGTGACCGAGGAAGAGCTGCTTGCGATCCATCGTGAATTGGTCCGGCTCAACGACATCGACGAGGGCCTGATCTATCTGCAGATCACGCGCGGGGCGGCGGACCGGGATTTTGTCTTCCCCAAGGATCCGGTGCCGACCATCGTCTTGTTCACCCAGTCCAAGCCGGGGCTGGCGGAAAACCCGACGGCGAAAACCGGGCTCAAGGTGATTTCCATCGAGGATCTGCGCTGGGGTCGGCGCGACATCAAGACGGTGCAATTGCTGTATCCGTCCATGGGCAAGATGATGGCCAAGGCGGCGGGCGCGGATGATGCCTGGATGGTCGAAGATGGCCATGTGACCGAGGGCACGTCGAACAACGCCTATATCGTCAAGGGCAACACCATCGTCACCCGCAACCTTGGCACGGAAATCCTGCACGGGATCACGCGGGCCGCCGTGCTGCGCTTTGCCCGCGAGGCGCAGATGGTGGTCGAGGAACGGCCCTTCAGCCTGGACGAGGTGCAGGCGGCGGATGAGGCTTTCATCACCTCTGCCTCGGCTTTCGTGATGCCGGTGGTAGAAATGGATGGCGCGCCCATCGGGTCGGGTGCACCGGGCAAGGTCACCGCGCGCCTGCGCGAGATCTACCTGGATGAAATGCGAAAGGCGGCGGTGTAACCCGCCGCCCTTTTGGGCCGTGCCGCATGTCGCCGCGTCAGATGACGCGGATCGCGGCCTGCAATTCGGGGGACACGGTCGCGCCGTTCAGCACGACATAGACCTGGCCATCCAGCAAAACCTCTACCCCTGATCCACCGGTCGCGGCGCGCAGCGTCAGCGTTGGGGGCGCGGTGCCGTCGGGTGCAATGTCAAGCGTCAACCGATCCGTTGCCGGGTCGAAATCGGTGATCACGGCCGGGCTGGCGGTGGTGCCGAAACTGGTGGCGATGGTGATGTCATCGGCCCCGTCGCCGCCAGTGATCGTGGCGTTCAGATCGCCGATGATGGTGTCATTGCCAAAGCCGCCATCAAGGATCGACCCCGTGGTTGCGCCGGTTGCGGTCGTGATCGCGGTGATCACATCATCGCCGGCAAAGCCGAACAGCGTGTCGCCGATGCCATCGCTGGTCAGGGTGTCGCCACCTGCGCCGCCCACCAACAGGTCGATGCCATTGAAATCGGTCAGGACATCGACGCCGTCGTCGCCCAGCAAGGTGTCATTGCCGAAACCGCCGACGAGCGTGTCGTCGCCGTCACCGCCCTCGAGGCTGTCGTTGCCGTTGCCGCCCTGCAGGCGGTCACCCTGCTCGCCGCCCAACAGGGTGTCATCGCCCAACCCACCATCGAGGAAATCGGTGCCGACGCCGCCATCCAGCAGATCGTCGCCGTCTTCGCCGCGCAGCTGGTCAGCGCCAGCCTGACCGAACAGCTCGTCATTGCCTGCCCCGCCGCGCAACGTGTCATCGCCATTGCCGCCGTTCAGCCGATCCGCGCCCAGTGCACCGTCGAGGAGATCGTCGCCGTCGCCACCGTTCAGCAGGTCACGGCCATCGTCGCCGTTCAAGGTGTCGTTGCCCGCGTCGCCAGACAGGCTGTCAGCCCCCGCGCCGCCGTCGAGCGCGTCATCGCCAAGGCCGCCCAGGATCACGTCGTTGCCGAACCCGCCGTTCAGACTATCCGCACCGGCATTGCCGTTGAGCGTATCATCGCCGGTTTCACCCAACAGCGTGTCATTGCCGCTGCCGCCGATCAGGGTGTCGTCATCCGCACCGCCCCGCACGAAGGCCGCCCCGGTGCCGCCGGTGAACTGGTCATTGCCATTGTCCAGAAAGACGCTGGCGGTGCCCGGCCCGGTGGTCACGACATCCGCACCGCCGCCGCCGAACACAAGGCTGTTGCCCGTGCCGTTCACTGTGACGGTGTCGCTGCCAAAGCCCATGTCGATCCGGAAATCGCCATTGGCGTTCACGGTCAGGGCGTCGTTTCCGGCAAAGGTCAGGATATCGGTCTGCGAGCTGTCGTTGACGGTGATCGTGTCATCGCCGGCGGTGCCGTTTGCGTCGGTTCCGGCGCGGGCCGGTTCATCATCGTCGCTGTCACCGCCCAGCAGAAAGGTGAGACCGAGGCTGGCAAGAAGAAGGGGCAAAAGGCCAAACAACATACGCGGTACTCCAAACACATAACCAATGCGCCACCGGGAGAGGGGAGTGTTCGCCGCGCCAGAATTGCGGCCGCCGCGACCTGGGCCGGGCGGTGTTCGGGTCTTGGATCGCCATCCCCCCAAGGGCAAAACGAATCTCATCAAAAGTTAACAAGATTCATATCTATTTGGAAATGAATAAATCTTTGGTTCTTGCACGGTCCGTGATCAATGCCTGGGCCTGTTCGGCTTTGACCCTGAACGGGGAACAATCGCGGCGATGTTCGGCCTATCCGAAATCGCCCTGGGCGAACCACCCCCCCGAGATTGCCCCGCCATGGGCATAGAACAGCCACACTCGATGGCCATCTTGCGTGGCCACACGCCAGTAATCGCGCACCCCCGATCGCCAGTTCGGATCATCCAGCCACCATTCCGGTGCGATGCGTTCCGGGCCAAGTGCCATGCGGGTTTCATGCACCCGGCCCCGCCATCTGAACTGCAGGGGCACATCCGGCGTGGCAGGCGCGGTGACAGGTTCCGGGCGGAACAAGACCAGGGGGCGGGGCCGTGTCGGGGCGGGCCAATCGGGGGCGGCGGTGGAATAGGCGGCGGCCTGGGTGGTGGATGTCTTTTCGGGGATATGGCTGTCGGCGGGATGTTCGCGGGTGATCCTGTCAAGGCCCACGCGCGCGCCGATCCGCGCGATCAGATCCTCCAGCGCCTGACCGGCGGGGCGATCCGCCCGCGCCTCGGCCGCGACGGCCCAACCGCCCTTGTGTTCGACGCCGTGCAGCGGTTCGGTCACGGTCGCCACAAGGCGCAGCACGTCAAAGCCGAACCCGGCCTCTACCTGGCCCAGCTTCAATTCGAACAGGGGGCGCAGGTTTTCCGGCCGGTCGGCGGGGCGGGCCAGGCCGATCTCGATCCGGTCGGTGCCGCCTTCGGCGCGGATCATGTCGAGCCTGATCCGGCGTGCGCCCCGCCCGCGCGCGCGCAGCTTGGCACAGAGCGGCGGCAACAGCCGGTCAAGCCCTGCCAGGATATCCGCCTCCAGCCCGATGGGCTCGGGCAGGCTGAGCCGGACGGCGAAATGCAGCGGCGCGCCTGCCGGTGAAATCGGTTCGGGTTCCACCCCAAGCGCCTGGTCCAGCCGTCGCACCAGATCCTGCCCAAAGCGCCGCGCCAGCCCGGCGCGCGGCACGCCCCACAGGTCGCTGATCCGGCGCAGACCCAGCCGCGCCAGCCCGGCAACGGTGCCCTGGTCCAGCCGCAGCGCCGCGATGGGCAGCGGCCCCAGCGATTGCCGCACCCCGCCGGGCGGTGAAATGCGCCCCACCCCGCCCGGCAGACCCTTGCGGTTCGGGGGCGGCGCCGCCCTTGACCCAATGCCGCCGTTGCGCCCGTGACCGGGTGGCGCGCGCCTCTTGGTCGATGGCATCGCCGCTGCGGTGTTGCGCGATCCCCCCGCCGCCCGCATGGCGCGCCAAGGCCCAGGCCGCGCCCGCGGTATCGGCGATGCCCGCCGCAACGCTCAGCCCCAGATCGGCGCAATCGTCATGGACCTGCGCAAACAGCGCCGCCTCGCCGCCGAACAGATGCGCGCAACCGGTCAGGTCGATCACCAGGGCCTCGGCGCCTTCCTCGGCCACCCATGGGCTGAACTTGCCGGCCCACCGGCGCAGCGCGGCCAGGGTCTGCGCCTCGCGCAGCGGGTCGGCGGCGCGGGTGATCAGATCGGGGCAGAGCGTCACCGCCTCGGTCAGCGCCTGGCCGCGTTTCAGGCCCCGCGCGCTGGCGGCAAGGGTCAGCGACGTGATCTGGCGCAGGTTCCCGATGTCGCCCACGACGGCAAGCGGCGCATCGGCAAGCGAGGGTGCGCCGCGCAACAGGCGTTCGGCGGCCAGCCGTGGAAACCACAGCGACAGGATGCGCCGGTTGACAGGCCGGGCAGGGCGAAGGGCAGCGGTGGACATGATCGCGGGCAGCTTGACATGTTCATGATATGTTCCAACCCTAGCCCGCCCCGTGACGAGAGTCGAGCCTGCCTGTCAGAGGAACATGGCCACGTTGTTGCGCAGCACGATCTCGATCACGTAAAGCCCGAGGATCACGATCAGCGGCGCAAGATCCAGCCCGCCCATCACCGGCAAGCGGTTGCGGATCGGGCCATAGACCGGTTCCAGCATCCGGTTCAGACCATCCCACATCTGCGCCACGATCGGTTGGCGCAGGTTCAGGACGCCGAAATTGATCAGCCAGCTCATGATGATATGGGCGATGATGATAAAGAACGCCACGTCGATCAAAAGCATGAGGATCTGGAAAATCGAGGTCATCGGCATCAGTCCCTGGTTGCGTTGCCCATGGCAGATAGTCGGGCCGAGCCGTGCGCGCAAGTCAATCGCGTTGCGCGCCATCAATGCGGCCCGCCACGATTCGCGGCAATCTGAAATCCTCGATGGAAGGAGCAAGACCGGAGACGGAAAACCGAACAGACACTTTTCGAAGTGGTTCGGATGACCAACGCACCGGACTGGCGTGGAGAACCATCGGGCTGATCCGTCGCGTGCCTGTTCGAACGCTTTGGGGGTGACCCTGAAGCAACCGGCAGGGCGCGGCGGATTTGACCCGCCGTCGGCATCCGATGCGGAGGCGGGATCGTGGGCCAACTGACCGCCGTTCATCTGCAGGCCCACGGTCCCATCTTCGCGTCGGATGGTGCGGTGCATCCCCCGATACGTCCAGACCTGACTCCGCGCGGTGACCCTGGGCACGGCCGCTGTTGCGGGCCATCAATGCGCCTGTCCGGGCCAAGGCAGAGACTGAAACCATCCGCATCTATCCAATGACAGGAGGTTTCCATGCCATCATTCTTGCCTGCCCCGCATCTTGTCTTGCTGGTTGTCGGCCTTGGGCTGCCCGCCATGGCCCAGGACGCCCCCGAACCCGCCGGACAGTTGGAATATCTTTACAATTGTTCGGCCTGCCACGGTGAAACGGGGCTTGGGGATGGCCCTATCGCCCGATACCTGAACGTCGACACCCCCGGCTTGACGCGTCTTGCGGCCGAGAATGACGGGGTGTTCCCGTTGCTGCACGTCATCCAGGTGATCGACGGGCGCACAGGCATCGGGCCGCATGGCACCTTGATGCCGATCTGGGGCGAAAGGTTCATGGCCAGCGCGCTGGATGATGCCGGGCATTTCGGGGCCGAGGTCATCGTGCGCGGCAGGGTTCTGTCGCTGGCCCGCTATCTTGAGACCATCCAGGAAGAGTGACCCGATGCGCATGCCGCCGGGCATGGAAAAACCCGACGGCACAAGGCTGGGGACAGGCCGCCGGGTTCATTTGGCGCCGTGGGGCCGACGCCGACAAGATCAGCCTTGGGGTTCAGGCCGCCTTGACCTCGATCTTTCGGTTCTTGGCCGACGTGTCTTGCGTCTTGGGAATGGTCACGGTCAGCACGCCATTGGACAGGCTGGCCGCCGCCCCGGCGGGGTCGGCACTGCGCGGCAAGGGCAGGCTGCGGTGAAACGATCCGTACCGTCGTTCCCGTAGAAGATAGCCGGCCTTTTCGTCGCGCTTTTCTTCCAGTTTTTCACCACGAAGCGTCAGCACGCCATCCGTGATGCGGATGTCGACATCATCGGCGGCAAGCCCCGGCACTTCGGCGCTGATCCGGTATTCGTCACCGCAATCTATGAATTCAGCCAGGGGCTGTAGCCGCCATTCGCTCGGCACCTCGGGCCAAAAGGCAAGCTTCGGTTCCGCTGGGCGGTGCCAGAACCCGGCGCCGAACCCGTCGAACAGCCGGTCGATTTCATCGCGCAGCGCCGCGAGCGGCCCCCATGCCTCGGGGGCTGGTCGGTTGCGGCCGGCATATCCCGCTGGATGTCGATGGCGGTCTTGTCCTTGGTCATGGTCATTGCTCCTTTGCATGGGGTGCAGTCTGCCAAAGCCGCGCCGCTCGTTCATTGATGGCCATCAACAGGCGGCGGGTCTTGCGGTGCCTGCGCCCATGATCCCGGCCCTTGCGGGTTTGGCGGGGCCAGGGGGCCCCGCGATGCAGGCGCGGGCGTCGTGATCATGATCTGCTCGCCCCGCCCCGCCGTGTCGCCCCCGTTGTCCAACATCGACGCGCCCCTGTCGGGCAGGGGTATTCGGCCATGGTTGATGATCCAGCGATCCAGGTCGGGGTCGGTGCCCGCAAGGGCCGACAATTCCGCCAGGTCGCGAATAAGGTAGCGCCCCGGCGACACCGACCTGACCAGCCCGGTCTTGGCCAGATCAGCGAGGGTGCGGCAGATCGTTTCGACGGTCGTATTGGTCAGATCGGCCCAATCGCGCCGGGAAAACCCCAGCTTCAGCACCAGGCTGCCATCCGGCATCGGTTCAGAGGGCATGATGTCGGTCGCCATGACCAGAAAGGCCATGATGCGTTCCTTGGCTGTTCAAGGCCCCGCGCCGCCAGATCAATTCAAGCTGGCGCAGATGCCGCACCGTGATTTGACGCAGGATTTCCGCCCGCAAGCCCGGTTCTCGTTCGGTCAGAACCCGAACATTGGCGGTGTCGATGGCGCAAATTTCCACATCGGTGGCGGCGGCCACCGCGCAAGACTATGTCCGCGTTGGGCCATTTGCCCACCGCGTCGCCGGGCAGGAACAGGCCGATGATACTGCGCCGCCCATCGCTCAGGCTGCGTTCCGCGCGCAGCACACCGCGCCGCAGCACCCCGGTCAGTTTCGGGCTTTCGCCTTCATGCCAAAGGATCGTGTCCTGTTTCAAATGTTTGATCCTGGGACGGTCGCGCCACAGGCTTCGGCAAAGTCCTTCCGACCGAAAAGGGCAACCGGCACAGGTATCGGCAAATGGATCGCGTGCAAGCATCGTTCTCATCCTCAATCCCTTTCAATGATCTTCATTCAGGCCGTGGGCGGTTGCGTGCCTCCCTGATCAAATTGCCCACATTTTCGAAAAGCTCCGGCTCCGGCAGAGCGGTAAGATTGACGGAATGTTCCATGACCACGGCCCGTTTCAGGTTGGCCGACAGGTCTTGGCGAACCACGTCCAGCATCGGCGGTGCGGCGATGATCGCAAGCTGGTCGAAATCGCCAGCGCGGTGATGCATGTCCAGAAACTCCAGGATCTTCTGGGCGAAATTCACCATGTCGCGCCCAATCGGGTCCACGGCGGCATCAGACGTGCCAAGTGTCGTGCTGTCCGTGTCCAGGAACCGGCGCAGATGATGCGATGCGGCCGCGCTGGCCATCTCCTGGGGGGCGCGCCGTCGGGGGTTTCAAAGCCACGCAGGATGCGGGCGCGCCTTGCGTCTATGACCAATGCCCAAATCCGCGACGCCACCGTTGCAACTCCAATAATGAATAATGTTTATCTTTGACATATGAACATACTTTGGGGACAGTAAGCGCATTGATAGGTATCAATTCGGGCACTTTATGATCTGACAAAGTCTATTGAGCGCATAAGGCACCGAAGACAGTTATTGGTTCCCTCGTCTTTGACCCATGGCGCCGGCCGGCCAACGGCGGTGCCATGGATGTTACCCAAACCGTCGGGCCAGTCGGGGGCGCCCTGCCCCGTGTGTCGCCCGTGGTCGGACATGAACCCGGAGGATGACATGTCGTTGCCTGATAAAGATTGTGTTTTCAGCGGCCTGACAGCTTTTGCCGCGCTGTCTTCCGATGTGCGTGAAGAACTTCGGCAGCTCTGTCGCCAAAGACGCTTTTCGCCGGGACAGACCATCGTTCATGCCGGCGAAAACCCTGACGATGTCGGCTTTGTTCAAGACGGGTTCCTGCGGATGCAAAAAACCCTTTCGGATGGGCGTCAGCATATCGTGGGTCTGTTGGGTCAGGGCGACATGTATGGGCGTGTGTTCGACACCGCGGCACATTTCGCGATAGAGGCGGCGACGCCTGCAAAGCTGTGCCTGTTTCGCCGTGCAGCCTTTGACGACATCGTTGCACGGTCGCCGGATTTGGAACGGGCAATCCTGTTGCAGTTCATGAACGAGCTGGATCGCGCGCGCGACTGGATGATGATCCTTGCCAATCACAAGATCCGGGCGCGGCTGGCCGGAATGCTTCTGGTTTTTGCCAAGCAGATGCGCAGCATCGATCATCTGGTGACGGAATCACGAGGCCAGATCACCGTGCATATTCCCATAGGGCGGGCCGATCCTGGCCCATCTTCTGGGCACCCGTCCCGAATCGATCAGCCGCGCGTTTCATGCCCTGGCCGATGACGGGTTGTTGCAGATCCATCAGCCCGATCTGATCACCCTCCGCGATCCCGATGCCTTGGCCGAAGAATCGGGTGAGCTTTATGGTCTGGATCGGATGTCCGAACATCATGGGGACCGGCCCGCCCCCAGATTCTGGCTATGATCCCGACGCGGCAGCGCCGTGATCATGGAAATTGACACGCATCAATGCGCCGTGGGATCTGCGAGAGGATGATCTGCTGCGAAACCCTGATGCTGCGAAAGGACAGATCATGTCGATGACGGGGATTTCCAGGCTCGATTACGCCCCGCAGGTCGTGGACGAATGGCTGGAAGAACTGTGCCACGATCTGCAATGGCGGGAAAAGCCGCGCGCCTACCTGTTGTTGCATGAAACCCTGCACGCGATCCGCGATGCCCTGAGCGTGACCGAGGCGACCGATCTTGCGGCACAGCTTCCGGTGTTGATCAGGGGCATCTATTTCGAAGGATGGTCCCCGTCGAGTGCGCCGGTCACGGCGCGCGACAAGGCCGATCTGCGCCACCGGATCGAGGCGTGTTTCGCGCGGGACCCCCTTGAAGATCCCGATCGCGCCATTGCTGCGGTGTTTGGCTTGTTGCGTCGCCATGTGTCGGGCGAGGCCGTTGATCCAACCGATGGGGGCTGCGAACCGCCCGCCAGCACGGTTTGGCACTGATGTGGCACCCCCCGCCGCGTCCTAGCTGACCGTGACCGGCGCCGGCGAAACGCCCTGCTCGCTGGTATTTCTGACCCGCCATTGGCCTTTCACCGGGTTGCGGTCGCGCCGTCTAGGCATCTTGTTGATCCCGACCACGAAGTGACCGAGCTTGGCCTGGAGGCTGCGCAATCGGGCGCGGATTGGATCGACCCTGCCTTGTTCGATCAACGGGTGCAGGGGGGCGCTTTGCCCCCCTGCCGAGGGGTGTTGGGCCTGCACGCGGTGCTGCACTGCCTGACGCAGGCGCGGCTGGCCGTGGCCCCCCTTGCCGATGCCACCGAGCCTGCTTGGGCATTGGGTTTGCCCAAGCTCCGATGTGTTTTGGCGATGGCGGTGCGGATTGCCGACGGCATCCGCTGACCTGACAGGCCCGATCACCCCCGCAACAGTCGCGTTGCGGCACGGCCAAGGCAGGCAATCACCCCGCAAAGGTCCGCGCCGGTCGGAGGCCACCACCTGCGCCGTGTCGGCATGGCCACAGCCCAGCTTGCGCCGCCCGCCGCGATCTTGCGAACCGCACCATCATCGAGATGGAAATAGCGGGCGATTTCCGCATCGGTCAGTCCAAGGTCCACGAACATCGCAACGGTTTGGTCGGGCCACGGCCCAAGGTCGTCAAACTCTCGCCGTGCGGTGCCATCGGCTGCTACCAGAATGCGGTCTTGCATCGTCTGCCCTTTGCCGTCGGGGTGGGGTTTGCCAAGTGACCCTGCCCTGGTCCACGGGATGGCGCATTGTCACCGATCAATGCGTTAAGGGGGCAGGGCGCGGGCCATCTGAAGCAAAAGCGCCACCAATTCGCTTTGCCGCGAGGTGCCGGTTTTCCGCAGGATCGACGACAATTGGTTGCGCAGGGTCTGTTTCGACATGCCATTGGCACGGGCGTATTCCGGCAGGGTTCGCCCCTCGAGCAGCGCAAGCGCCAATTCCGCCTCGCGTTCGGTCAAGCCGAACAGGCCCCAAAGCGCATCGCGCCCGATCTTGAGCCGATCAACCCCGTCGATCACCATGATCGCCACCTGTCCCGGTTGCCCATGCCCAAGACCAAAGGGCAATGGCCCGCGCGCCTTCGATGACAGGGCTGTCAGGGTCAGAACCCTGGGTTCACACCGCCGCGCCGCCTTTAGCCCCATCACGATCCCATGGGCCGACGGTGCCAGCCCCGTTTCGGCCACCGCCTGTTGCAGATGCGTGTCATCGTCACAATCCAACGCGTGCAGCGCACCATCCATGCCCGGATAGAGCCCCGTGTTGCGCCGCAACAAACCCTCGGCGCGGCTGTTGAGCACCTGGATCCGGCAATCATGCCCAACGATGAAGGTCGGAAAGGAACTGAGTTCCAGAAAGCTCCGGGCTTGGGTCTGTGCCTGGTCGGCCCCCTTGGCGAGGTCAGCGATACGCGCGGCGCGGGCAAGATGCGGGGCGATCTGGTGCAGCAACGCCAAGGCGCCGCGATCTCGGCGGGCGGCCTGATGACCAGGATAGCGCAGTTCCAGAACCGTTTGCGTAAGACCTTTGCGCAGGATCACGACACCAACGCCCCCATCGAACAGGCCCGCGTTGGCCAGCCAGTCGCGGTTGATTGCGCTGGTGCGGAACGCGTCGCTTGGCATCAGGTCGGCAACCCGAAACACCGCCCCGACAGGTTGATGCCAATGTTCCCGAAACAAGGGCGCGTCCAGGGCCAGCCGCTGTGGAAAGGGCGGCAGCGCCAGCGCCCCAAGCCCACGGTGCAGAACGTCCGTGCCCAGGACGCCGGTCCTGGCCTGTCGATACAACAGGATGGCAGCTTGGGGCATGGTTGCTGCAACAAGATCGAGCAGGGCGGGTTCAAGGCGCCCGTCCAGCGCCGCTTCGTAGATGGCACCGATTTCCAGGGGCGAGACCGTTTCGGTTTCTGCGGCCGATCCATCCAAACCAAATCCCCCCCTAGATGGACACGTTCCGGCAATAGCTTGGCAGCGATGCAGGGGCCCTGTCTGGTCAAAAGGGTACGCGGCAGCGGTGCCCTTTCCCATGACGGCCCGGTGTCGCACAAGCTGACCCGGGGCTTGCCGATCGTTGAAACCGTCTTTTGAACCACGGGGTCACGATCACGCGAAACCGCCTGCGGGATCATTGACTGCCATCAAGCTTGACGCGCATTTGTGGCAATTCTGGCAAAACTCGCAGGTGCGGGCTGCTGATCGATGCAATATGTGGAGCCGGACCAGGGGCACAGGTCCGGCTCCGTTCGGTACGGGGTGCGGTGGCTCCAGGGGCTTAGAGCATCGCGACGCAGATGGTCTCGTCCGCAGCCGTCACCGAAAGTTCGACGCTGATCCCCCCCCGGCCCCGATCCGGGTCATGACCCGGCCCAAGGGTTCGGGGCGATCCGGATGCGCCTGAAATTCTCCTTGCTGCACCACCCGTGATGTGCCGCCGGCGCTATTGGTTGTGACCTCAAGCCGGTAGCGACCGGACAAGGGGGCGTTTGTCTGGATCGCACCAATCACGGTGATATTGGCGCCGGACGATTGTCGATCGATCCGGCATTCCGGCGTATCGGCAGACAAACCGCCCGTGCCCATGCCTTGGGTCAACGCCAAGAGACACGCCACCAAGGCAAGGCGTGCAAGCCCGTGGGCGGGTCGTCGTGCGGGTCTGTCATGGGGATATGCCATGTTCTGGTGCCTTTGCGTGGCCGTTCCTAGTCTGCTTCGAAGGTGAAGGTGCCGGTGATCCCGGCCGCCGTTCTGCTGCGCGTTTCGGAAAACGATCCAAGGCGCGTGGTCACTTGCGTGACGGCGTCGATGTTGCGGTCACCGTCTTGTGTCACCTCTGCCACGTGATCGCTTCCCGATTGCATGACAGCGGAAATATTGCGGTCGCCCGATTGCATCACTGTTGCTTCGTTGTCTTGGCCGCGTTGGACGGTCATCGCGGAATTTTGTCCGGATTGGTGTGTTTCGGCGCTGTTGTTGCGGCCCATCTGGAATGTCTGCGCCCAATTCTGCGCCGTTGCGCCGCTGGCCATTCCGACAAGACCCAAGATCAACGCGGACCGCCAAAGATGCCGCCCAAACCCGCGTCGTGTTAGCGTGCAAGACATGATCTGTTCCCTTCGCTCAAGCATTCTGATTTGGTCCGGGGGCCGCCGAAACGCATCGATCGGTGGCCCCCGAAACCCCCGAAATCAATCGGTCTGCACTGTCACCGAGCTGTTGCCGATGCCGGTTTGGACCGTTTCGGATTCGTGCGCGACGCCGCTTTGCGCGGTGATCGAGTCGTTGAACGCGCCGAACTGGTCAGAGATCGACAGGTTGCCAAGGCCCAGCTGCCCCGTGGCCGACCGGTTGCCAAAGCCTTCCTGGAACGTCATCGAGCCGTTCGCGATGCCGGTCTGGCCGGTGTAGCTGGAATTTTCTTCGCCATCCTGCATCGTGCCCGCCATGTTGCCCAGCCCAAGCTGTTCCACGAGCGACCAGTTGCTTTGCGCGAAAGCAGATCCTGCGGCCAAGGTTGCGGCGGCGGCGATAAGCGGCAGAAGTGAAAGTTTCATGATCGGTGTCCTTCTTTGGATGTGGATGCCGACCGCATATCGACCGGCATGGGCTGATCCTGTCCCAGGGCGGCGATTATTTTTCGGTCTGGATCGTACCATCCGCCTGGCGCAGGGGCATGGTGTGCGGGCCGGATGGCGGCGGTCACGGGTCATGTCATCCGCCCGTGCGGCCATGTCGCCCGCGCCGGGTTCAGATAGCGGAACCTCGTGGGGCAGATGGGCCTTGCGGTCGGTTCAACGCGCCAGTGTCCGGTATGATCATACCGGATGCCGGGATGGGTTTCGCGATTTTCGGCCATGCACGCGGCCCCGTTGACCGCCATCAATGAGCCTGATCGCCTCGCAACGCAAGCTGACCCCATCGAGTGGACCGGCCTGTCGGCGGAAGCTTGCGCGAAACCGACACACGGCCTGGAACGCGACATGGGGCCGGGGCGGGCGAAACGGGGGCACTGGGGTGATCTTGATCCTGCATCATATCGGGCGCGGCATGGCCTTATGGCCGCGCGCCCGGGCCGGCCTGGTCGCCTTGGCGCTGCTGGCGGTTGCCGGCCCGGTTTCGGCCCAGTCATCCTGGGCCGGCCCTTATGTTGGCGCGGGTCTTGCGGTGGACGGGATGCGCCTTGATCTCGACACGCTGTCGGCCAGCGCCGGGGGGCGCCCCGTCGATCTGGGGCCTGACCATCTGATCGGTGCCTTTGCCTATGCCGGGTATCGCCAAGACGTTGGTGCCCTTGTGCTGGGCGCAGAGGCCGAAATCCAGCAAGGCCATGCCTTGGGCCCGAATATTGGCTGCGTGCTGCGGCGCGTTTGTGCCGATGCCGGGCTGATCGGTGACTACGGACCGCTTTATCGGCTGCGCCTTGTGGCGGGATACCCGGTTGCCCCCGATACGCTTTTGATCGGCGGGGCGGGGCTTGGGCTTGCCTTGGTGACTGCCAGCCACGCTTATGCCGTCGCAGCGACAGCGCAAGGCGGATCGGGCGTCATCACGACCGCCCGGTCCCCCTTTGTGGTCGAAGACATGGCCCATGGGCTGAGCTTGATGTTGGGCGTGGAACACCGGCTGACCGATCGCGCCGCCATCCGGTTCGACGTTGTCCACGACCGGCTGCGGGTCGCATCCTCTGCGCGGGTGTTCATTTTCACGCAGACCACGACAGGGTCCACGACGTCGACGGCCCAGATTGTCGAACGTGGTAATTTTTCCCTGATCACCACATCGGCGCGGCTGTCCTTCGTCGTTCGGTTCTGACCGGTCGGTCAGGATGGCAACCGGGTCTCGACGCGGGGGCAGGATCGCGCGATGATCGTGCCAAGGTGGCGGTTCGTCGTCCGGGCCGCAGGCTGCAACCGGAAAGGTCGGGCCAGATGGAACCTGCCAGCCAGGATCGGGTCAAGACGGCCATCCTGATCGTGGCGACAGCCGGGCTTGGCCTGGGGTTGGGCCTGTATGGCATCGGCAGGCCCGATTGGGCCGGGATCGCATGGGCCTTGGGCGTCTTGCCCGCGCTGATCGCCCTTTTGGCCGAAATCCGGCGCAGCATCGGGCAGGGCGAGGTGGGGCTGGATATCGTGGCCGCGCTATCGATGACGGCGGCGTTGATCTTTGGGGAGATGCTGGCCGCTTGCGTCGTGGCGGTCATGTATTCCGGCGGCACGTTTCTGGAAAGCTTTGCCGAAGGCCGCGCGCGGCGCGACATGCACGATCTGCTGTCGCGCGTGCCCCGCACCGCCAGCCGCCATCGCAATGGCGGGCTGCAAGATGTGTCGCTGGATCAGATCATGCCCGGTGATCGGCTCTTGATCCGGCAGGGCGACGTGGTGCCAGTCGATGGTGCATTGGTGTCGGGTACCGCCTTTGTCGACACATCCGCCCTGACCGGAGAGCCGATGCCACGGCGCCTGTCCCAGGGCGCCGAAGTGATGAGCGGATCAACCAACGCGGGCGAAGCCTTTGACATCACGGCCACCCATCGCGCAAGCGATAGCACCTATGCCGGCATCGTCCGGCTGGTCGAGGCCGCGCAACGATCCAAGGCACCGATGTCGCGGCTGGCGGATCGTTGGTCGCTCGGATTTCTGGTGATCACGGTTGCCATCGCGCTTGCCGCCTGGTGGTTCAGCGGCGACCCGATCCGCGCGCGTTGCGGTTCTTGTGGTCGCCACACCCTGCCCGTTGATCCTTGCGGTGCCGGTCGCCCTGGTGGCCGGCCTGTCGCGGGCGGCGCAGTTCGGGGTCTTGATCAAGGGGGCGGGGCCGTTGGAGGCGATGGCGCGTATCCGCACCCTGATCCTCGACAAGACCGGCACGCTGACCGATGGCCGCCCGCGGATCGTGTCCATCGAACATGCCGGCGATCTGGCCAAGGTCGATATCCTGCGCTTTGCCGCGGCGTTGGATCAGGCGTCGAAACACCCCGTGGCCCAGGCCATCGTCGCGGCGGCCAAGGCACAGGGCCTTGTCTTGCCCGTGCCCACCGACGTGGCCGAGTTTCCGGGCGAAGGCGTGGTCGGGCAGGTTGAAGGCCATGACGTCATCGTCGGCGGCGACGGGTTCGTGGCCGCCCGCGTCGGACGGCGTGGCGATGATCCGGGCGGCGATCTGTCGGGGATTGCCGCCGGATCGGTCCTTGTGGCGGTGGCGGTCGATGGCCGCATGACGGGGCACCTGGTGATGTCGGACCCGTTGCGCGACGGGGCCGCCGACATGCTGGCCGGTCTGCGCCGCAACGGCATCGGGCGGATATTGCTGGCCACGGGCGACCGCGCAGAGGTGGCCCAACAGGTGACCAAGGGCCTTGGCCTTGACGGGGTGCGGGCCGGGCTGACCCCGGATCAAAAGGTTCTGCTGGTTCTGAGCGAACGCAAGAACGGCCCGGTGATGATGGTGGGGGATGGGGTCAATGATGCCCCGGCCTTGGCGGCGGCCGATGTGGGCGTGGCCATGGGCGCGCGTGGCGCTGCGGCATCGGCCGAAGCCGCCGATGTCGTGTTGCTGGTTGACCGGGTCGACCGCATCGGGCCAGGGATCGAGATCGCGCGGGCGACGCGCCGCATCGCGCTGCAAAGCGTCATGGCCGGGATCGGCCTATCGGTCCTGGGCATGATCGCCGCAGCGCTCGGCCATCTGACTCCGGTTCAGGGCGCGCTGTTGCAAGAGGTGATCGATATTGCCGTGATCTTGAACGCGCTTCGGGCCTTGCGGATCAGGCCGACGGCGCTTGGGGCTGATCATCCGGCACAAGCACGGTCCGCAGGCTTTCCAGCGTGACACGGTAATGTTCCACCAACAGGGCACAGGCGCGCGGCGTGTCGTGATCCAGCACCGCGTCCAGAATGGCGCTGTGTTCGGCGGCGGCCCCTTCGCGGCGTTGCTTGTTGGGGTTGGTGTTCATCGACAGGTTGCGATAGCGCACCGCCTGATCCATCAGCGTCGAACAGAAATCGAGCAGCCAGGAAGACCCGCAGCGGTTCAGCAACAGCATGTGGAAATCCTTGTGCCGCGCTTCCCATTCCTCGGATGTTTCACGGCTGCTGTCATCGGGCAACTGCCGCTGGGTGCGCGCCAGCCGATGGAAGCTGACGACAAGTTGTTCTTCCCAGGCATCGTCGCGGTTCTTCATCGATTCCGTCAGGGCCAGGGTTTCCAGCCAGATCCGGGTTTTCACCAGCTCTTCCAGTTCCGCGATGGAAATCGGCGTCACGTTGAACCCGCGATGGCTGCGCCGTTCGACCAGCCCCTCGGATGACAGACGGTTCAGCGCCTCGCGGACCGGCACGGCCCCGATGCCATACCGATCCGAAATCGCCTCTATGTTGAGCTTGTCACCGGGGAACAAATCGCCTTGCAGGATGTCGCGCCGAATTTGGTCATAGGCCTGTTCCGACAGGTTGCGAACGCCCGTGATAGATGCCGAAGCCCCCGCCACGTCAGCCAACCCCACCGGGACGCTCGGATTTGTTCCAGAACACGAAGCGACGTTGCATCCACACCACCGAAAAATAAAGCGCCAGCCCCAACAGGCTGAGGTACAGGATCAGCGCGAACACGCGCGGCGTATCAAGTTGACTGGCCGATTGCCGGATCAGCGCACCAAAGCCGCGCCCGCCGCCCAGGAATTCGCCTGTGATCGCGCCCGCCATCACCCCGACAGCGGCGATTTTCAAGCCCGTGAAGATATAGGGCAAACCATTGGGCAGCTTCAACCGCAACAATGTCTGCATCCGGGTCGCACCGATGGATTTGAAGAGCATGCGTTCATTTTCCGACGCGGCATATAACCCGGCGGCGGTGGCCACCACGATGGGGAAGGTGGCGATGAAGGCGGCCAGCGCGACCTTTGACGCGATGTCAAAGCCAAGCCAAGCGATGAACAGCGGCGCAAAGGCGACCTTGGGCATCGTATCGATTGCCACAAGATACGGCATCACGGCGCGTTCGCCGAATTTGGTTTCGCCCACCAGAACGCCCAGCGAAAAGCCGATGCCGATGGCGATCACGAACCCGTAGAAAACGGTCAATGTCGTGGTCCACAGCGCCTCGAGCATGTAGCCGCCCGACATCAGGTTCTGACCCACGAAAATCAGGTCATCCAGCGTTTCGCCCGGTGTTGGCAGAATGATGCGCGACACCCACCCCATTCGGGTGACGAGATCCCAGATGCCGACGACGACGACGAACAACAGTGTCATGGCCACCCAGCGTGGTATGCGGTCGATCAGGGCTTCGTGTTCGATCCAGATCGTGTCGGGGCCGGTGTTCGGGCCGGTTTCGGGTGTGGTGTCGGTCATACGTAAGCCTCCCGTCCAAGCAGGTCGCGGATATGGGCGACGATTTCGCCGAATTGGGGCGTGTTGATCATTTCAAGCGTGCGCGGCCGCGGCAGGTCGATCCGAATATCTTCGACGATCCGCCCCGGTCGGGCCTTCATCACCAGGATGCGGTCTGACAGGAACACCGCTTCGGCCAGCGAGTGGGTCACCAGAAACGCGGTCGCGTTGCGTTCGAAACAGATCCTTTGAAGTTCCATGTTCATGAAGTCGCGGGTCAGTTCATCCAGCGCCGAAAACGGCTCGTCCAACAGCAACATCGCAGGGTCGCTGACCAGCATCCGGCAAATAGACGCGCGTTGCGCCATGCCGCCAGACAATTCGCCTGGAAAGACATTGGCGAAATCACCCAGTCCAACGAGGGTCAGCAGATCCATCGCGCGGCCACGGGCGTCGCGGGCGGCGGCGCGGCCTTCGCGCATTTCGATGGGCAACAGGATGTTTTCGATCGTGGTTTTCCACGGCAACAGCGTCGCTTGCTGAAACATCATGCCAATGTCGGGCCTGGGCCCCATAACCGGCTTGCCTTCAAGTACCACGCGCCCCTTGGTTGGCGGCAAGAGCCCCGCCATGATCTTGAGAAGCGTCGATTTCCCACAGCCCGAAGAGCCGATGACCGATACGAATTCCCCTTTGTTGATCGACAGGTTCACATCGGACAGGGCCACCAGCTTGTTGCGGGCATATGTCTTGGACAGCCGTTCGATCTGATAGACCGGCCGCGTCAAAGACGCGGCCGGAACGGCATTCGTAGGGTTGGTTTCCACCTGCATCCTCAGGCGTTCCAGCCCGCGACGAAGTCGTTGGTGTAGGTCGCCGCCAGATCCGCAAGCGGTTCCGACAAGGCACCCGATGCCACCGCGGAATCATGGATCGCCTGCCAATGTTCGGGCGGCTGATAGCCGAATCCCTGCCCCATGAAGGCATCGGTCGGCGTCATCCGGTTCAGCACGCCATCGAACAGCGAGGCGGCATAATCCTGTTCGCCCTCTTGCGGATTGCCGGCCGCGCAATGCGCAAGACAGGTGTCCTTGTTCGCCGGATCCTGCGCGAACCGCGTGCCGCGCACCAGGGCCCGGCCGAATTTCGGCGCAAGATCGGGCATTGCGGCCATCTGGCTTTCCAGCATGGCGATGCCATTGCCGAAAAAGCCGAGGTAGGCCTCGGGCGTGATTTCGCGCAGGGTCATCCCGCGCGACGCAAGGATCGCCGCATCCGAAACGGCCCCGGCATAGGCGCTGACATCATCGCGCAGGAAGGCGACCGCTGCCGTGCCACCATCGCCGATCGGAAGGTAGGTGAAATCCGTACCCGCCGTCAGGCCAAGGTCGGACATGATCGCGCTGGTGAAAGACACCTCTGCGCCATCCGCCGTGCCGACGCCGATCACGGTTCCAGCCAGGTCGGTCGGGGTTTGATAGGGGCTTTCGTCCTTGACCAACAGGCCGAACACCGATTTCGGATAGAGGTTGTAGATGAATTTCACATCAACGCCGCGTGCCCGTGCGCCCAGCGTCGGCCCCGGCCCTGGTGCGCCGATCTGGGCCTGCCCGGCGGTCATTGCCTGCAACACGGCCGACGATCCGTCGATCGCTTCCAGGCGCAGATCAAGCCCTTCTTCGGCGAAATAGCCTTCGCCATAGGCCACCCAGTAGGGCAACCAGGTCAGCGCCGAGGGGTTCGGCACGGCAAAGGTAATGGCGGTCTGAGCACGCAGAATGGCCGGCGTGCCGATGGCGGCGGTGGCAACGCCACCCAAAGCAAGCTGGCCGAATGTCCGGCGGGACATGGTCCGTATCGTCATGATGTGTCCTCCCATTTGTCCTTGTTGGCCCTGCGGCGCCTCCGCACCGAAGAGACTTCCGACAGCCTATACGATTCTTGTGCTTTGGCAAAATAATATATGAAACGAAGAAAAAGATCGTTTCATATCTTGATCTGCGATGCGAAGCACGGAATGCTAACCCATCCTGACTCGTTGCCAGACGCGCCCGGCCCGATCCGGCCCCGTTCCAGCCTGGCGAAACGAAACCTTTGCCCATTCGAGGACATTGAAAATGGTCGCTTACGCAGTCACCCCGCCGCCTCAGGCGCATCTGGATATCACCGGGTCTGACGAGAAATTTCCGGTGCGCCGCATTTATTGCATCGGCAAGAACTACGTCGCGCACATCATCGAAATGAACGCCGATGAACGCGACCCGCCGGTGATCTTCATGAAGCCTGCCGATGCCCTCGTGAAAAACGGCGGCGACATCCCTTACCCGGTGTTCACCAACAATTTTCATTACGAATGCGAATTGGTCGTCGCGTTGAAATCGGGCGGCTACAACATCCCCGCCGCCGAAGCCTCGGGCCACATTTTTGGCTACGCCGTGGGGCTCGACATGACACGGCGCGACCATCAGGCGGCGGCACTCGAAAAGGGTCTGCCGTGGGAAATCACCAAATCCTTCGATCATTCCGCGCCGGTTGGCCCGATCACCCGCGTCGAAGATATCGGCGTGATGTCCAATGGCCATGTCCGGCTGGCCGTGAACGGGGTGACCAAGCAGGACGCGGATATGTCGCTCCTGATCTGGAAGGTCGATGAAATCATCGCCAAGCTGTCCGAACAACATGAACTGAAGGCCGGTGATATCATCATGACGGGCACCCCGGCCGGGGTCGGGGCCGTGGTCACCGGCGATGTGCTGGACTGTTCGGTGGATGGTCTTGCGCCGATGCAGGTGCGGATCGGTGGCCCTGCCGCCTGATCGGCACCCCAAACAGGAAAGGGAACGGACATGACAGGCATCGCAATCGCGGGAACGGGCCGCATGGGCACCGCCTATGCCCGTCGGCTGATCGAAACCGGGCATGATGTCCTGGTCTGGAACCGGACTGCCACCAAAACCGCCGCTGCGGCTGCTGCCGGGGCGCGGGTGGTCGCGGATATGGCGGGGTTGACCCCGGCCGATGTGATCCTTGTCTCGCTGACCGATGCGCGCGCCGTGCATGCCGTGATCGATGATCTGATCGGTGCCGGAATTGCTGGCAAGCTCGTGGTTGACCTGTCGACTCTGTTGCCTGCGGAAACCCGGGCCATCGCGGCGCGTGTTGTGGCCGCCGGGGCAGATTTCGTCGATTGCCCCGTCGGCGGCACGGTCGCCCCCGCGCTCAAGGGGCAATTGCTGGGTATGGCGGGCGGAACAGACGCTGCCTTTGCCCGTGCACGCCCGGTTCTCGATCAGCTGTGCAAGCGGGTGGAACACCTTGGCCCGGCAGGCGCGGGGGCCGCGATGAAGCTGGCGGTCAACCTGCCGCTGGCGGTTTATTGGTCCACCCTGGCCGAGGCGCTTTTGGTGCTCAAGGGGAGCGGCATCGCCACGGAAACGGCGATTTCGCTGATGGCCGACAGTTCGGGCGGGCCAAATGTTCTCAAGAACCGGGCGCAAGTGGTGATCGATACGCTGAACGGGACCGATCAACCGGGCACATTCGACATAGCGGGTCTTGCCAAGGATCTGGCGCTGGCCTTGCAGCAGGCGCAGGACACCGGCCAAAGCCTGCCCTTGGCGGCCGACGCCATGCGTGGCTACACCTCTGCAATGGATGCCGGGTTGGCGCATTTCGACGGTTCGACCCTGACGCGCCACCTGCGCGACCTGGGCTGACGTGGAGATCCTGGCCGACCCTGCGACGGCGCTGACGCTTTTGGCCGCGCTTGCCATCGCAGGCGCGGCCATCGGCTTTCTGGCGGGCCTGTTCGGGGTGGGCGGCGGCGCGATTTCCGTGCCGGTGTTCTTCGAGATTTTCCGGGTTCTGGGGTATCCGCCCGATATCGCCATGCCCCTTGCGGTGGGAACGTCGCTTGCGGTGATCATCCCGATTTCGGTCAATTCCGCGCTTGGGCACAACCGGCGCGGATCGCTCGATATGGATACGTTGCGGGTCTGGGCCGCGCCGATCCTGTTGGGGGTGATCCTTGGTGCCGCGATCGCGCGGTTTGCACCGCCTGCCGTGTTTCAGATCGTGTTCGTGATGGTCGCCACGACCAATGCGACCAAGCTTTTGACTGGCGGCAAGGGCTGGCGGCTTGGCGACACGGTGCCGGGTGTCTGGCCCATGCGGGGCGCGGGCGCGGTGATCGGGCTTTTGTCGGCGATCATGGGTATCGGCGGGGGCGCGATTTCAAATCTCTATCTGACGTTGCACGGGGTGCCTATCCATCGGGCGATTTCAACATCCGCAGGCGTCGGCGTGTTGATCGCCGTGCCGGGCACCATTGGGTATGTCTTGGCGGGATGGAGCCGCGACGGGTTGCCCCCGGATGCCATCGGCTTCGTGTCGCTTGCCGCCTTTGCGCTGACCTTGCCGACCTCGATGTTGACCACGCGGTTCGGCGTGGCCCTGGCGCATCGCATGTCGCGCCGGTCCTTGGAAATCGCCTTTGGTGGCTTCCTTGCGCTTGTGGCAGCGCGGTTTCTGTATGCGCTGGTGTCGCCGCTGATCGCTTAAGCCAGAGCTGGCACCGGTAGGCCCAGGATCGTGCGCGCCTCTTGCCAGGTGGCGACGGGGCGTTCGTTCTTTTCACAGATATCGACGGCCCGCTGAACCAGTGCGGCGTTGGAGGGGGCAAGCGTATCACGATCCAGCCGCACGTTGTCTTCCAGCCCGGTGCGCGCGTGGCCGCCGGCGGCAATCGCCCATTCGTTCAGCGTGATCTGCTGCGCCCCGATCCCCGCCGCGCACCAGGGCGCATCGGGGCCGAACAGGCGGTGGACGGTGCGGATGTAATAATCGAAGACATCGCGGTCGACCGGCATCGCGTTCTTCACACCCATCACGAATTGCACATAGGGCGTGCCCGCAAGCTGGCCCTTGTCGGCCATGTCGCGCGCCTTGAGGATATGGCTGAGATCAAAGGCTTCGATTTCCGGCTTGACCCCATGCGTCAGCATTTCGGACGCCAGCCAATCCACAAGATCGGGCGGGTTTTCATAGACGCGGGTCGGGAAATTGTTCGATCCGACCGACAGCGACGCCATGTCGGGCCGGAGCGACAGCATCGCGCCGCGCGCCTGCCCCGCCCCGGACCGTCCGCCGGTGGAAAACTGGAGGATCATGCCGGGGCAGTGCTTTTCCAGCCCCTCTTTCAGCCGCGCGAATTTTTCCGGGTCTGTCGACGGGGTTTGATCGTCGTTGCGCACATGGGCATGCACGATGCTGGCCCCGGCCTCGAAGGCCTGTTGGGTGGATTCGATCTGTTCTGAAACAGTGATCGGAACCGCCGGGTTGTTCGCTTTTGTCGGAAGCGAGCCGGTGATGGCGACGCAGATGATGCACGGCTTGGTCATGTCAGATATCGAAAAAGACGGTTTCGTCTTCCCCCTGAATTCGGATGTCGAAGCGATAGACCGGTTTTCCATTCACGTCACGCCGACAGGCGATCAGGCTAGGCCTACGGCGTTCCCATTCGATCAGGTTCAACACCGGGTCGGCGGCATTGGCAGCGGCTTCGTCGTCAAAGTAAAGCCGGGTGGTCAGGCCGATGTTGATGCCGCGTGCAACGATCCAAAGCGTGATGTGCGGGGCCTGCACCGTGCCGTTGCGCCCCGGAACCGGGCCGGGTTTCACGGTGTCAAAGGCCCATTCGCCGGTGGCGAAATCGGTGATCACGCGGCCCCAGCCGCGAAACCCGTCCTCGACCGGGCCGCCGCCTTCGGGATGGGCGTAATGACCCGTGGCATTGGCTTGCCAGGCTTCCAGCATCACGTCCTTGATCGGGCTGCCGGTGCCGTCGATCACCAGACCTTCCACCCGGATGCGTTCGCCCTTGGCGTTCGGCCCCGCGATGTCATGGCCCAGTTCGCGGTCATAGATGTCGAAGCCCGCGGCACCGGGCGCAAGCCCGATGTGCACATAAGGCCCGGCGGTTTGCGATGGGGTTTCCTTGAGATAGGGAAGCTGGGTCATCTGTTATCTCCTGTCCGGGGCTACGCCCGTTCGTCACTGAAAACGCGCCACTGGCGCGTTTTCCGGGCGCTTCTCACCCTTCCAAACGGTTTTCGAACAGCGTCGACCGCCGCCCGCGCAACACGATGTCGAAGCGGTAGGCGATGCTGTCGAGCGGGATGGAGGCGTTCATGTCCAGCCGCGCGATCAGCGCCTGAATGGCGTCGGGGTCGGGGATGGTCTGCACGATGGGGCAAAGCGGGATCAGCGGATCGCCTTCGAAATACAGCTGCGTGATCAGGCGCTGCGAAAACGACGCGCCAAAGACGCTGACATGGATATGCGCAGGCCGCCAGTTGTTGACCATGTTGCGCCACGGGTAGGCGCCCGGTTTCACGGTGCGAAAGAAATAATACCCCTGATCGTCGGTCATGGTGCGGCCGCACCCGCCGAAATTCGGATCGATGGGCGCAAGGTAGCTGTCTTTCTTGTGGCGATAGCGCCCGCCCGCGTTGGCCTGCCAGATCTCGACCAGCGTGCCCGGAACAGGCCGCGCGTTTTCATCCAGCACCCGGCCATGCAGGATGATGCGTTCCCCGATCGGGTCGCCGGTGGTGGCGTAATTCTTGATCAGGTCATGATCGAGCGGGCCAAGATCGGCATGGCCAAAGGTGGGGCCGGTGATTTCGCTGACGGTCTGTTCAAGGCTGATCGGCGCATAGCGCGGGCTGCGCGCCACCGATGTCTTGTAGCCGGGCGTGAGTGCCGGGGCATGGCGGTTCGGGTCGCGCTGATAATATTCGGCGGCGGGGGTCATCCCTTGTCCTCCATCTCGGCGAAGGTTTGTTTCGCCAGCTTGATCGCGTGATTGGCCGCTGGAACGCCAGCATAGATCGCAACATGCAAAAACGCTTGCAGAATGTCATCGCGGCTGGCGCCGGTATTGGCGGTGGCGCGGATATGCATGGGGATTTCTTCGAAATTGCCGGTCGCAGCCAAGAGCGCCAGGGTCAGCATCGACCGTTCGCGCCGCGTGATCGTGTCATCGGACCAGACGGTGCCCCAGGCGGCTTCGGTGATCAGGGTTTGAAACGGCCTGTCGAAATCGGTTTTCGCGGCCTCGGCACGGTCGACATGGGCATCGCCCAGAACGGCGCGGCGGGTGGTCATGCCCCGGGCATGGCGGTCGGTCATCGGCGTCATCCTTTCCGGCGGCTCAATAGGGCAGCCCGACATAGTTTTCCGCCATCGCCTGTTGCGCGGCGCGGTTGGACCGCAGGAAGGCCAGATCGGCCAGCTGCATTTTCTGATCGAATTCAGAGTGATCCGGGAAGCGGTGCATCAAGTTCGAAAACCACCAGCTGAAGCGTTCGGCCTTCCAGACGCGGGCCAACGCCTTGGCGGAATAGCCATCGATCCCGTCTTGCGACCCGGTTTCGTAATAGCTGCGCAGGGCGTGGTAGAGGTAATGCACATCGGATGCGGCGGTGTTCAGCCCCTTGGCCCCGGTGGGCGGCACGATATGGGCCGCGTCCCCGCACAAAAACAGCCGGCCCCAACGCATCGGTTCGGTCACGAAGGACCGCAGGGGGGCGATGGATTTTTCGATCGAGGGGCCGGTGACCAGGGTTTCGGCCTGATCAGCGGGAATGCGACGCTTCAGCTCGGCCCAAAAGGCGTCATCGGTCCAATCTTCGGGCCGGTCGGTGGTAGGGCATTGGATGTAGTAGCGGCTCAGGTTTTCATTGCGCATGGAACATAGCGCGAAACCCCGCGGGCTGTTGGCATAGATCAGTTCCGGGTTCACCGGGGGCGTTTCGCTCAGGATGCCAAGCCAGCCGAAAGGATACACCTTTTCATAGTCGCGCCGCACATCTTGCGGGATGGTCTTGCGGCTGACGCCATGGAACCCGTCGCATCCGGCGACGAAATCGCAATCGATCCGCCGCGCCATGCCATCCACGCTATAGGTGACATGCGGCCTGTCGCTGTCGGCGTCATGGATCACGACGTTTTCGGCGTTGAATTCGATCAAACCGCCCGCCGCGTCGCGCGCGGCGTAAAGATCGCGGGTCACCTCGGTCTGGCCATAGACGATGACGGGGGTTCCGGTCAGGTCGGTGAAATCGATGCGAAACATCTCGTCGCCGTAGGAAATCAGCGTGCCGTCATGCACATGGCCTTCCGCATGCAGCCGGTCGGCGCAGCCCGCCTCTTGCAGCAGGCGGACAAGGCCCTGTTCCAGCACCCCGGCGCGGATGCGGGCCAGCACGTAATCGCGTGTCTTGCGTTCGAGGATGATGCTTTCGATGCCGCGTGTGTGCAAAAGCTGCGCCAGCAACAGCCCGGCGGGACCGCCGCCAATGATTGCGACCTGCGTTTTCATGCGGTTCCCCCCTGCAACAACATCTGTTGTCGCATGTTGACTTGGGTATGAAAAATGAAGAATTGTGTGTTTTACTTATCAATATAGGCAAGCAATGGATCGTCGGATCAAGTTTCGCCATCTGGACGCCTTTAGCGCCATCGCGCGGGCGGGCAGCTTGAAGCAGGCCGCGGATCAGCTGCACCTGACCCAGCCCGCCATTTCCAAAACATTGAAAGAGCTGGAGGAGATCCTGGGTGTAACCTTGATGCAGCGGGGGCGCGCCGGGGTGGCGCTGACCCGGCATGGAACCGTGTTCCTGCAGTTTGCGGAACAAAGCACCGCCGCGCTGCGCCATGGCTTGCGCAGTGTTCAGGCGGGCAGCATGGCGGGCACCCGGTTGCGGATCGGGGGCTTGCCGAGCGTGGCGTCCGACCTGTTGCCGCGCGCGGTGCTGGCTTTTGCGCAAGACAACCCCGACACGCTGATCGAAGTGCATGAAGGCACGCATGATGACCTGACCGGGCGGCTTCGGTCCGGGGGGCTTGACCTGGTGGTGGGGCGGTTGGGGCGGCCGCAAACGATGCAGGGGCTGGTGTTTCGGCAATTGTATTCCGAAGAGGTGGTGGTGGTCGCGGCCCCCGCCAGCGCCGCCGTGGGGGTGGGGCGGTTCGAGGATCTGGAACCGTTTCGCGTGCTGTACCCGCCAGGCGCATCCGCCATCCGGCCCCTTGTTGCGCGGATGCTGATCGCGCGCGGCGTGCCCCTGTTCGGCAACCGGATCGAAACCGCCTCGGCCGCCTTTGGCCGGGCCCTGACGCTGGCCTGCCCGAACACGGTCTGGATCATCAGCCGGGGTGTGGTGGTGCAAGACATCGCCGCCGGGCGGCTGGTGCGGCTTGCCATCGACACCGCGCCCACCCTTGGTGCGGTGGGCATCATGAGCCTGGCCGATGACATCCCGTCGGCGGCCGTGCGCGATTTTACCCGCGTGCTTGACGGCGTCGCGCAAGGCTAAGGGGCAGCCCCCGAGCGGTCACAGATCAGAGGCCGGGCCGAAAGGCTCGCAGGGGATGGAGCGTGCGGCAAGCCGGGCACAGGCGCGCGCGGCCTGGTCTTCGGTCATGCCCTGGAACAGCGCCTCGTAGCCACCGCCGCGCTGCACGACCCGGCGCAGCGTCTGTTCGAAGGTGCCGATATCGGCCAGGGCGGTGCGCAGCAACAGGCGTTCCGCCGCGTGATGCGACGGTTGCGCGCCAAGGGAAACGCCGAACAGGCGGCTTCCGGTGGATGATGCGCGGGTGATCACCTCGGGTTCTGCCGGGGATGCGGCGGGGGCATCGGCCTTGCGCGGGGGCATGGCCAGGGCTGCTTGCGGTGCGGCGTCGGGCGCTGTCGCCTGCGCGGTATCGGGCCGGGGCACGGGCGATGTGCCGGGCATGTCACGGGTGGCGAGAACCGGGTTTGGGTCGATCTCCGGCCGTGGTTCGGGCGCGGGCACAGCACCCTCGGCCAGGGCGGCGGCTGTGTCTGTCGGCGCCAGCGCCTCGCCGACGGCCTGTTCGATGGCGGCCAAGAGCGCCGGTTCGGGCGCGCGGGCCACCAATACGGGTGCGGGGCCTGGCCTCGGCAGGGGTCGCAAGGATCGGCTGACCAGGCCGTTGGGGCGCGTCACCTGCCCGGCGGGCGCATCATCATCATCGTTTTGGTACTGGGGCAGGGCCGGTTGCCGAACCGTGGCGCGGGCGGGAGCGCGGGCAAAGCCCATGTCGAGCAATTCCATGATCCGCTGGTTGCGCCAGGCCGCCGATTGCCCGCCAAAGACGGTGGCAAGGATGCGCACATTGCCGCGTTCCGCCGAGGCGACAAGGTTGAAGCCCGCCGCGCGGGTGTAGCCGGTCTTGATCCCGTCGGCGCCGCGATAGGCGTCAAGAACGGCGCGGTTGGTGTTGCGCACCCGCGCGATGCCCGCGTCTTCTTCGCGGCGCGAGAACAGGTTGTAATATTGCGGGTAATCGTAGAACAGCCGCCGCCCCATGATGGTCATGTCATGGGCGGTGGACAGGTGGCCGTCCTCGGTCAGGCCATGGGCGTTGCGAAAGGTGCTCCGCGCCATGCCAAGCGCGCGCGCCGTGCGGTTCATGCGCCGGGCAAAGGCAGCCTCGGAGCCGGAGATCGCTTCGCCGATGGCGGTGGCGGCGTCATTTCCCGACCGGATCGCCGCCGCGCGGATCAGGTAGCGCAACCGAATGGTCGAGCCTGCGCGCAAGCCCAGCCGCGACGGCGGCTCGTTCGCGGCATTCGCGGACACACGGACCTGCGTATCAAGGGTGATTTCCCCCAGGCGGATCGCTTCGAAGGCGACATAGAGCGTCATCATCTTGGTCAGGGAGGCCGGGTGCAGGCGTGTGTCCGCATTGCGGGAATGCAGCACTTCGCCGCTGCGGGCATCCATCACCATGGCGGCATAGGGCGCTGCCCGCAGGGGCAACGCGGCCATGGTGGCGCAAGACACCAGAACAAGCCCGATCAGGGCCCTGAAGATCGATCTTTGTCGCAATGAGCTGCTCGCTCTGCCTCGGGGGGGCCGTCTGACGCGGCCGTTTCACCAAGCCTAGGACATTTCATTCAAGAAATCCATGGCTTCCTGTGGAAAATCACCGGCTGTCGTGCCGCAGGGCCAGGCGGCGGCCGTGGGCATCATTGCCGGCGGGATCAAACGGCGCGTAGCATCCCCGAAATCTGTCTGCTAATACAACCCAGAGACGACATAAGGACCGCACCCCGTGAAGGATAATTTCGACGACCGCAAAGCCTGTGCCTCCAGCTGGTTCCGCAGCTTGCGAGATGACATCGTGGCCGCCTTCGAGGGGCTGGAAGATGCGCAAGGCGGCGACCTGCCCGCTGGCCGCTTCGAGGTGACGCAAACCAAGCGCCAGTCCGATGACGGATCGGACGCGGGCGGCGGGTTGATGAGCGTGATGCGCGGCGGGCGCGTGTTCGAAAAGGTCGGTGTCAACGTGTCGACCGTTTACGGCCAGTTGGGCGACCGGGCCGTGGCCGCGATGTCGGCGCGCAAGGACATGTCGGGGCTGAAGGATGACCCGACATTCTGGGCCTCGGGGATTTCGCTGGTGGCGCACATGCAAAACCCGCATGCGCCCGCGGTGCACATGAACACGCGCATGTTCTGGACGCCGGTCGCGTCCTGGTTTGGGGGTGGGTCCGATTTGAACCCGGCCATCGAATATGCCGAGGACACGGATCATTTCCACGGCGTTCTCAAGGATCATTGCGAGCGCCACAGCGCCGATGCCTATCCCCGCTTCAAGGCCTGGGCGGATGAGTATTTCTACGTGCCCCATCGCCACCGGGCGCGGGGTGTCGGCGGCATTTTCTACGATGATCTGAACACCGGCGATTGGGAGGCGGATTTCGCCTTTACGCAGGATGTTGGCCGCGCGTTCCTGCCGGCCTTTGTGCCCTGCGTCGAGCGCCGGTGCCATAGCCCGTGGTCCGAGGCCGACCGCGAGGCGCAGTTGATCCATCGCGGGCTTTATGCGGAATACAACCTTGTCTACGACCGGGGCACCAAGTTCGGGCTGGAAACCGGCCATGACGCCAATGCCGTCTTGATGAGCCTGCCGCCCATCGCGAAATGGACCTGATGGATCATCCCGCCAAAAGCTGACGGTAGACCGCGGTGATCGCCGCGGCCTCTCGGGTGATGTCGAAATGCGCGACGACATGCGCGCGGGCGGCATCACCCTGAAACATCCGCTCGGCGGGGTTTTCAAGGCCGTTGCGGGCTGCCGTCGCCATCGCCCCCACGTCCTTGGGCGGGATCAGCGCGCCGGTGACGCCATCGACCACCAGTTCCTCGAAGGCCCCGACGCGGGTCGCGATGACCGGCACGCCACAGGCCATCGCCTCCAGCGGGGTCAGGCCAAAGCCTTCCCAGCGTTGTGGCGCGATGAACAGATCCAGCGCCCGGTACCAATCGGCCATCTGGTGCACCGGCACTTCGGGCTTGAACAGGATGCGATCCTCCAGCCCGGCAGCGAGGATGCGGTCGCGCAAGGACCGGTCATAGGCCTGGTGCTGTTCGGTGGCGCGGCCCATCACGATCGCCGTGGCGCCCGGAAAATCGGGCAAGGTGGCGATCATCGCCTCGATGAAATCGCCGGTGCCCTTTTGCGCCCGGATGCGCCCGAAACAGCCGATCACCGGCCCCGCGGGCAGCCCGAGCCGCGCCTTGATCGCTGCGCGGTCCCCGGCAGGGGAAAACGCCTGCACATCGATGCCATGCAAGATCACCGTCGCGGGTCGTTCGAGGTAGCCGGCGGTTTTTTGCGAGGTGGCAATCACGTGATCCATCTGGCCGATCAGCCACTTGGAATAGCGCGTGTGCTGCCGCTGCGAGGCAGAGGTGAACAAAAGTTTCAGCCGCTTGCCCAACACCCGCTTGAGCACGATGCCCGCCAGCATTTCCGAATTGCGCCGCGCATGCCAGACCCGCGCCCCCGACGGCCCCCGGCGCGACATGGTCAACAGATCGCGCATGCGAACCTGGGGCACATGGTCGGGCAGGGCCGGGGCCACGGCGGCAATGGCGATGTCGCGCGCCTGCAAGGGCACGAGGCGCACCACGGTTGCCGTCACGCCCGACAGGCGGGTCTTGAAATTGGGCGCCAGCACATCGATGGCGGATGGGGTCACGGGCTTCATGGGCACAACGCCTAGCTTGCAGGCGGCAAGGGGACAAGCGGCAAGCCAACAGGCAAGGCCCTGCCGGTTGGACGGATGGCGCTCGGCGGAAACTGGCCGCCATGCCCGGACCTCGCGGCATCGTGTGCGGCGGCCGCGTTGAACCCAAGCGGCGCACCCCTCACCTCTTGCGCGACGGCCTTGCCTTGGCCGTGCCCAAAAGAACACCCTGACCAATGGGTTTTCACAGGATGAAACGTTTCACAATTCTCGCCGCCGGCCTGACCACCCTGATCGCCGCCCCTGCTTTTGCGGGCGGTGTGACGCAACCGGCCCCCGGCCCTGTCACCATTGCCCCCGTCCCTGTCATGTTGGGCACGGACTGGACCGGCGCGTCGGTCGGTGCGCAGCTTGGCTATGGCGATGTGTCGACCTCTGGCGCGGCGACGCTGGGGGGCGATGACGTGCTGCTCGGTCTGCGGGCCTATTATGACTACGACTTTGGCGATGTCATCCTCGGCGGCGGTTTGCAGTATGACAATGCCGATATCGACCTGGGGGGCGGCACCACGGTGGATGCCATCACGCGGGTCGGCCTGCGGGCCGGTGTCGATCTCGGCACCAACTGGGCCTATGGCACCGCCGGTTGGGCCCGTGCCCAGACATCCAATGCCGCCGTGGGGGACAGCGATGGCTGGTTCGCGGGCATTGGCTACGAGGTGTTCGTGGCCAATAACGTGACCCTCGGCGCCGAAGTTCTGTATCACGAATTCGATGATTTCGCCCTTGGCGGCCTGGAAGCAGAAGCGACCACGGCGGCCTTGTCGGTCAATTTCCGGTTCTGACCTCACCCAGTGCCCCCTGGCGGCGATGCGTCGCCCGGGGGTATCCTGCGCCAACCGGCCGTCACGATCCATGGTCGGCACGGTGTTTGCGTATTTTCGGGAAGATGAAGGACAATTTGATTAAAATTGTCCCGCCTTTTCATCTTCCTTCAAATACGCAGGCGCGATCTCGGGGTTGGACCGGCGGTCGGTCAGCCCCGGATCGTTTCCAAAAGCAGGTGCACATTGTCCGGGTCGGCATCGGGCGTGATGCCATGGCCGAGGTTGAAGATATGCGGCCCGCCCTTCAGGGCGTCGACGATACGGCGGGTTTCATCGACCAATGCCTGGCCGCCGGTGACCATGTGTTTCGGGTCCAGGTTGCCCTGAACGCAGCCATCGGGTTGCAGATGTTGCGCGGCCCAGACCGGATCGATCTTGGTGTCGATGGCCAGACCATCGGCGCCGGTGGCCTTGGCAAAACCGATGTAGTTTTCCCCGGCTTCACGCGGGAAGGCGATGACCGGCAGGCCGGGGTTGCGGCGCTTGAGTTCGCCGGTGATCCGCTTGGCGGGGTCCAGCGCGAACTTGGTGAAGGCCTCGCCCTTGAGCGACCCGGCCCAGCTGTCGAAGATCTTGATCACTTCGGCCCCGGCCTTCACCTGCATGTCGAGGTACTCGATCGTGGCCTCGGTCAGCAGGTCGATCAGCGCGCCAAAGGTCGCGGGATCTTCCTCGCGCAGCGCATGCGCCGGTGCCTGGTCGGGTGTGCCGCGGCCCGCGATCATGTAGGTTGCCACCGTCCAGGGCGCTCCGGCGAACCCGATAAGGGTCGTTTCCTGCGGCAATTCGCGCGCAAGGATGCGCAGCGTTTCATAGACCGGTGCAAGGTGATCATGGATGTCGTCGCGGCCCTTGAGGGGTTTCAACCCTTCGGGACCGGTGATCGTGGACAGGCGCGGGCCTTCGCCGGTTTCGAACCACAGATCGGCCCCAAGCGCCTGCGGGATCAGCAGGATATCGGCAAACATGATGGCCGCGTCAAAGCCGTAGCGCCGGATCGGTTGCAGCGTCACCTCGGCGGCCAGGTCGGAATTGTAGCACAGCGACAGGAAATCGCCCGCCTGTGCCCGTGTCGCGCGATATTCCGGAAGATAGCGCCCGGCCTGCCGCATCAGCCAGACGGGGGGCACATCCATCGCTTCGCCCGCCAGGGAACGCAGGAGTTTCTTCTGGCCGGTCGGCGGCGCGTCAAACATGGGCATTGTCCTTTGGTCTGTCTTTGGACAGGAATTGTCCGCGCCCGTCAGTCTGTCAACCCGAGGGTGATTGTCAAGCAAAGTTGACAGGTATAGAAGGACCGCCATGTCGATCGATCTTCCAAGCCCCGCCCAACCCCTTCGTATCGGAACCCGTGGGTCGCCCCTTGCGCTGGCGCAGGCGCGTGAAACGCGATCCCGCCTCATGGCGGGTTTCGATCTGCCCGAAGACGCGTTCGAAATCGTGGTGATCAAGACCACCGGCGACGACCGGAGCCTGATCGACGCGGACATCGCGTTGAAGACGCTCGGCGGCAAGGGGCTTTTCACCCGCGAAATCGAAGATGACATGCTGTCGGGCAAGATCGACATCGCCGTGCATTCGATGAAGGACATGCCGGTCTTGCAGCCGGTGGGCCTGATCCTTGACTGCTATCTGCCGCGCGAAGACGTGCGCGATGCCTTCGTGTCGGTGCAGCATGACAGCCTGGCCGCCTTGCCGCGGGGCGCGCGGGTGGGCTCGTCTTCGTTGCGCCGGCGGGCGCAGTTGATGGCGCGGCGGCCCGATCTGCAGGTGGTGGAATTTCGCGGCAATGTGCAGACCCGGATGAAAAAGCTGGGCGATGGCGTGGCCGATGCGACCTTTCTGGCCATGGCCGGGCTGCGCCGGCTCGGGATGACCGAGGTGGTGAAATCCGCCATAGAGGTGGCCGATATGCTGCCTGCCGTGGCGCAAGGCGCCATCGGGATCGAGCGGCGGCAAGATGATCTGCGCGCCGCCGCCATGCTGGAGGCCATTCACCACGGCCCGACCGGGCAGCGCCTTGCCGCCGAACGCGCGTTTCTCGCAGGGTTGGACGGGTCTTGTGAAACGCCCATCGCGGGCTTGGCCGAACTGGAGGGCGGCACCTTGCGCCTGCGTGGGGAAATCCTGCGCCCGGACGGGTCCGAGGTGCTGACCGATGATCGCAGCGCGCCGATCGAGGATGGCGCGGCGCTTGGCGCGGCGATGGCGCGTGACCTGCGTGCCCGGGCGGGCGAAGGATTTTTCGACTGGATCGCCGCCTGATCCGCTGGTGAGCGCGCGCAACGGCCTGCGCAAATCCCCCCCGGGTGCCACTGTCGCGGTTGCGGTGGCAGGCGGGCCGTGATTTTGTGACGGTGAGATGGTTCGGCGTGGTGCGCCGACCCTGGTTAAAGAGTCTTGGGCCATGTGACATGCAGATTGAACACACCAGCCTGCCCGGTCTGATGGTCATGACGCCCAAGCGTTTCGGCGATGCGCGGGGGTTCTTTGCCGAGACCTGGAGCCGTGACAGGCTTGCCGCCCATGGCGTTACCACCGATTTCGTGCAGGACAACCATTCCCTGTCTGCGCAGGTGGGCACGGTTCGGGGCCTGCATTTCCAATGCCCGCCCCGCGCGCAGGCCAAGCTGGTGCGCTGCGGGCGGGGGGTGCTGTTCGACGTGGCCGTCGATATCCGGCGCGGCTCTCCGACCTATGGCCGCTGGTTCGGGGTCGAGCTGAGCTTCGAGAACGGCAAGCAATTGCTCATCCCCGCGGGCTTTGCCCATGGCTTTGTCACCCGCGCGCCAGATACGGAAATCATCTACAAATGTTCAGACAGTTACGCGCCCGAGACGGAGGGGCGCTGGCCTGGAATGACCCCGATCATCGGCATCGACTGGGGCCTGGGCGACACCGCGCCGATCCTGTCGGCCAAGGATGCGGTGGCGGGGGCTTTCGCCGGGTTTGACAGCCCCTTCACCTATGACGGAGCGGCATCATGAAGCTGATGGTGACAGGCGGCGCAGGCTTCATCGGGTCGGCCGTGGTGCGGCTTGCGGTGGCGCGCGGGCATGCGGTGGTGAATGTCGACAAGCTGACCTATGCGGCCTGTCTCGACAATGTCGCCCCCGTCGCCGCCTCCAACCTCTACAGCTTCGAACAGGCCGATATCTGCGACCGCGCGGCGATGGACCGGATCCTCGTGGATCATCGCCCCGATGCGATCATGCATCTGGCGGCCGAGAGCCATGTGGATCGGTCCATCGACGGGCCGGGCAGCTTCATCGACACGAACATCACCGGCACCTACACGCTGCTGGAGGCCGCGCGCAGCCATTGGACCCGTCTGGGCAAGCCCGAGAGCTTCCGCTTTCACCACATCTCGACCGACGAGGTTTACGGCACCTTGGGCGATACGGGCCTTTTTACCGAAGACAGCCCCTATGCCCCGAACAGCCCCTATTCGGCGTCCAAGGCGGCCAGCGACCACCTGGTGCGGGCCTGGCATGAAACCTATGGCCTGCCGGTCGTGATGACCAATTGTTCCAACAATTACGGCCCCTACCACTTTCCCGAGAAACTGATCCCGGTCGTGATCCTGAACGCGCTGGCCGGGCAACCCATCCCGGTCTACGGGCAGGGGGTGAACGTGCGCGACTGGCTTTACGTCGAAGATCACGCCGAGGCGCTTTTGCTGGTGTGCGAGACCGGGGCCGTGGGGCGCAGCTACAACATCGGCGGCAACAGCGAATGCCGCAACATCGATCTTGTCCGCATGATCTGCGCGCTGCTCGATGACCGCCGCCCCGAGGGTGCGCCGCATGACCGGCTGATCAGCTTTGTCGCCGACCGCCCCGGCCATGACCTGCGCTATGCGATCGACGCCAGCCGCATCCGCGAGGAACTGGGCTGGCAGCCATCCGTGACGATCGAGGAGGGGCTGGCGCGCACCGTCGATTGGTACCTCGCCAACGAGACCTGGTGGCGCGCGCTTTTGGCGCGCGATAGGGTGGGCCAGCGGTTGGGCAGGGCGGGGTGATCATGGGCCGCGTGATCGACTGCACGATGTTTTTCAACGAATTCCGCCTGCTTGCGTTGAGGCTTGGCATCCTGCGCGACACCGTCGATCATTTTGTCATCGTGGAAGGCAACCGCACGTTTTCCGGGGAACCCAAGCCCCTGCGGCTTCGCGATTGGATCATGGAACATGTCCCCGATCTGGCGCAGCGTATCACGGTGATCGAGGTGGCTGATTTTCCGGTCAATCCGAACCCGTGGATCGCAGAGGCCCACCAGCGCAACGCGGCGATGCGCGGTTTGCAGGATGTGAAAGACGACGACATCCTGATGTTCTTTGATCTTGATGAGGTTCCGCGCGTCGGGGCGGTTCTGGAACGTTTGCCAGAAGATGACATCGCCGCCGTCGGACAGGATTTTTACTACTACTATCTGAACCTGCATCGTGGAACCTGGGCGCGTGGCAGCGCCGCCTATGCGCGCAACATGACGGTCACGCCGCAAGAGGCGCGCACCTTGTATCATCGACCTGTCATTGAACGTGGTGGGTGGCATTTCAGCTATCTGATGACCCCCGAAGCGATGGCAGCCAAGATCCGCGCTTTCTCGCATCAGGAATTCAACACACCACAGTTCACAGACTTGGCCAAGATCAAGGCCCGCGTGTCCGCGCATGAAGATTTGTTTGGGCGCAAGAACGAACCCAAGTTGACTGTTCGGCCCCTCGATGAAAGTTTTCCCGACTATCTTGCCCAGAACCGGGCAGACTATGCCGATCTGATCCTGGACGTTTTGGAGGGTGGCGCATGACCCTTCTTGTCTTCGGCACCACCGGCCAAGTCGCCACCGAGCTGCGCGCGCGCGCGCCCGTCACCGCCCTGGGCCGTGACAGGGCCGATCTGACCGATCCCGCCGCCTGCGCCGCCGCGATCCGGGCGCACCGCCCCCGCGCGGTGATCAATGCGGCGGCCTATACCGCCGTGGATCGCGCCGAGGGCGAAGAGGATCTCGCCACCGCCGTCAACGGGGATGCCCCCGGCGCGATGGCGGTGGCCTGCGCGGATCTGGGCATTCCCCTTGTCCATATCTCGACCGATTACGTCTTTGCCGGCGGCGGCGACCGCCCGTGGCGCCCCGAGGATGCGACCGCGCCGCTTGGGGCCTATGGCCGGTCCAAGCTGGCAGGGGAGGCCGCCGTGCGCGCGGCGGGCGGCGCCCATGCGATCTTGCGGACATCTTGGGTGTTTTCCGCCCATGGCACCAATTTCCTGAGAACCATGCTGCGGCTGGGGGCCGAGCGCGAGGCGCTGAGCGTCGTGGCCGACCAGGTCGGCGGCCCCACGCCCGCGCGCGCCATCGCCGCCGCCTGCCTGACCATCGCAGATCAGCTGGCCGCCGACCCGGGCAAGACCGGCACCTATCATTTCGCGGGTGCGCCCGACACGAGCTGGGCCGAGTTCGCCCGCGCGATCATGGCCGAGGCCGGCCTTGCCTGCACGGTCGAGGATATCCCCACCACCGCCTATCCCACGCCCGCGCGCCGCCCGTTGAATTCGCGGCTCGATTGCCGCATGACGCAAGAGGTGTTTGGCCTTGATCGCCCCGATTGGCGGGCGGCGGTGCAGGACATCATCCCGGATCTTGCCAGGGAAAGGGCAACATCATGACCCAGCGCAAGGGGATCATCCTGGCGGGCGGGTCGGGAACGCGGCTCTATCCGATCACGCTGGGGCTGTCGAAACAGCTTTTGCCGATCTACGACAAGCCGATGATCTATTACCCGCTCAGCGTGCTGATGCTGGCGGGCATCCGCGACATCGCCATCATCACCACCCCGCAAGACCAGGACCAGTTCCAGCGCACCCTGGGCGATGGCCGCCAATGGGGCCTGTCGCTGAGCTATATCGCGCAGCCAAGCCCCGATGGGCTGGCGCAGGCCTATATCCTGGCGCGCGATTTCCTGAACGGCGCGCCCTCGGCGATGGTTCTGGGCGACAATATCTTTTTCGGCCATGGCCTGCCCGAGATCCTGGCCGAGGCGGATGCGCAGACCACGGGCGGCACCGTTTTCGGCTACCGCGTCGCCGACCCGGAACGCTACGGCGTGGTCGATTTCGCCGCCGATGGATCGGTGCAGAGCGATCATCGAGAAACCCGCCGTGCCGCCGTCGCATTTCGCGGTGACGGGGCTCTATTTCCTCGACGGCACCGCCCCCGACCGCGCGGCGCAGGTGCAGCCTTCGGCGCGCGGCGAGCTGGAAATCACGACCCTTCTGGAAAGCTACCTGCGCGACGGCACGCTGCACGTCGCCAAGATGGGGCGCGGTTTCGCCTGGCTTGATACCGGCACCCATGCCAGCCTGCTCGATGCCGGGAATTTCGTGCGCACGCTGGAAGAACGCCAAGGCATGCAAACCGGCAGCCCCGATGAAATCGCCTATGGCCAGGGTTGGATCACGGCGCAAGAGCTTGGCGAACGCGCCGGTTTGTTCGAAAAAAATGCCTATGGGCGATATTTGTTGTCACTTTTGTAACCTCTGATCGTCTTTGCTCCCCCGTAAAGTTCTTGTGTGCCCTGGAGGAGCCGGCGTCCGGTGTTGTTTCGCCTTCACGCTTTGTATCTTCGCTATATTACGCATCATACTGACCGTTTGGGTGGGTTTTCCTTGCCGCGTGACCGGCGGCGCAGACTTGGCCACATCGAACAGATCAAGCGTGTGGGCGGCATGACCCGCATCATCGGCTGGACCAGTGCGCCCTCGCTGTGCCTGACATGGCCGGGGGGCGAGGCCATGATCGTTCCGACCGTGCAACGCCCCGATGTGGCGCGCCGCTTTGGCTTTGATCTTGGCACAGGCTTCGAGGCTGAAGCGCCCGAAGGGCTGCGCCCCTGATGCTGCATGTGCCGCGTGCCTCGGGTGGCGATCTTGCCTTGCCGGTGCCACATCCCTCCGATCCGCCAAGCCCGGCTGCCCGCCGCAGGTTGCGCCGTGCCTTTCTTGCGGATCTGTTGCGCGCGTCGCCGGCCTTGTTGCGATGGGCGGTGACCCGCGATCCGGTCGCGCGCATCCGGATCAAGCATGCCCTCGGGCTGGAGGCGGTGACCGAAGGTTTGCCGATCGATCCGCGCTATTTCACCGATGCGCCGCCGCCCCGGTCGCGGCGACCGATCAGCATCATCCTGCCGGTTCATAACGCCTTTGACCTTTTGGCCGAAACGCTTCGACGGGTGGGGGCGCATACAGATGTGCCCTGGCAGCTGATCCTGATCGATGATGCCTCGACCGATCCGCGGGTCAGGCCGTTCCTGCGGGCTTGGGCCGAGGATCATCGCGGGCAGGTGAGCTTGATCGAACTGGATCGCAACCTTGGGTTCGTGGGCGCGGTGAACCAAGGCCTTGAGCGGGCCGAACAGCATGCCGGGCATGTGGTCTTGCTCAATTCCGATGCGCATGTTCCCGATGGTTGGGCATCGCGGCTCGATCGCGCCCTTTGATCGCGACCCCAGGATCGCGTCTGTGACACCCCTGTCGAACGATGCCGAAATCTTTTCGGTGCCGATGACTTGCGACGCGGTGCGCTTGCCGCCCGGCATGGTCGATGGTCTTGATGCCGTGGCGCAGGGCCTGTCGGTGCCCGGCCATCTGCCATCGGCCCCGACGGGCGTGGGGTTTTGCATGGCGATCAACGCGCGCTGGTTCGGCAAGCTACCGCGCTTTGACGCGGAATTCGGCCGTGGCTACGGCGAAGAGGTCGATTGGTGCCAGAAAACCCGCAAGGCCGGTGCCCGGCATGTCTGTCTGCCCAACCTGTTCGTCGAACATGCCGGGGGGCAAAGTTTCGGCGGCGAGGCAAAGCAGGCCTTGGTGCTGCGGGCCAACGCCATGATCGCGCGGCGCTACCCGGTCTATGATCTGGAGGTGCAGGCGTTCATCGGGCGTGATCCCTTGCGCACGCCGCGCCTTGCGCTGGCGGTGGCATTGGCGGGCGGGCTAAGCCTCGATGCCTTGCCGCTTTACCTTGCGCATTCCATGGGCGGCGGCGCCGATCACGCCTTGGATGACGAAGTGGCGGCCCGCACCGCGCAGGGTCAATATGCCCTGATCCTGCGGGTTGGCGGGCTACACCGTTGGCAGCTGGAGGTGCATGGCCCCGGCGGCGTTCTGGCCGGCGTCACGGGCGATCTGGCGCTGATCCGCCGCATGCTGGCACCCTTGCCGGCGTTGCGGATCATCTATTCCTGCGGGGTGGGTGACCGGGATCCTGTCGCCTTGCCCGATCTGATGCTGTCGCTGCGCCGTGCCGGCCACCCCGACCAGCTCGAGGCGCGGGTGCATGATTACTTCATGATCAGCCCGTCCTATTGCCTGCTCGACTCCGATGGTGCCTATCGCGGCCCCGTCATGCCCGGCGATCCCGACCTCGCCCATTGTGCCCGCCGCCCCGATGGGGCCGAGGTTCCGCTGTCCGACTGGCACAGGGCCTGGGGCGCGTTCCTGGCCGGGTGCACCGAGATCACGGTGTTTTCGCAATCCAGCCGCGACCATGTCCTGGCCAGCTATCCCGATGTTGCCGACCGCGTCGTGTATCGTCCGCATACGGCGGTCACGCGCATCGGGCGCTTGGCGGGGCCCGGCCTTGTCGCCCCGCGCGGCGGGACGCTTGCGGTTCTCGGCAACCTGAATCGTCAGAAGGGCGCGGGTGTTCTGTGCGCGCTTGCGCAACGGCTTGCGGCGCAGCCCGGCGCACCGCGCGTGGTGTTGATCGGGAACATGGATACGGCCTTTTCCCGCCCGCCCTCGCTTCGGCTGCATGGCAGCTATCGCCGGGAAGACATCGGGCGGCTTGCCGGGGATTACGGCGTGTCGGCATGGCTTGTGCCTTCGATCTGGCCCGAGACATTTTCCTTTGTCACCCATGAAATGCTGGCGACGGGCCTGCCGGTCTACGGGTTCGACATCGGGGCGCAGGGCGAAGCCTTGCGGCGCGCGCCCAATGGCATCGCGCTGCCCTTTGATCCGGATGCCGATCATGCGGCGGTGATTTTCGCCGCCTTGACCCAGCGGCGCGGGGGGCGCGTGCCCGATATCGCCAGCATCACGGAACAGGCCGCGCAATGACCCATCCCGGACACGAGGCTGCCGCCCAGACGCCCTTGGCCGATGATCGCCCGTTGTTCATCGTCGGGGCGGTGCGGTCCGGCACGACCCTGACGCGCGATCTGTTGCGCCGTGTGCCCAATTTCATCTGCCCGGAAGAAACCCATTTCTTTCGCTGGGCCGAACCCTTTCGGACGCCTCACAGCTACCACCCCTATCGCAACAATCAATTGCTCAAGAAACATCGCGATATGGATGGTGTCGGTGCGGAAGACTTCGAAAAACTGCTGACCCACAGCCGCACCAAGGCAGAGCTGCAGCGCAATTACATCACCGCCGTTGCGCGCGCCAAGGGCATCACGGCACCCTATCGCTGGTTCGACAAGACGCCGCAAAATGTCTATGGCGCGGCACTGATTGCGCAGGAATTGCCAAGGGCCCGGTTTCTGAACCTCGTGCGCCATCCGCTGAACGTGGTGGCCAGTTTGCAATTGGGCAGACAGGTCAAGATCCCCGATATTTTCGGGGCAAGCAATTACTGGCTCGAGGCGGTGCAGATCATGGCAACGCTGGAAACGGCCTTTCCCGACCGTGTGCTGACGATCCGCTACGAAGACCTGGTGGCCGATGTGCCCGGTGCAATGGCGCGCATTCTGGATCATGCGGGCGTTGCCGCCCCGCCGGGGTTGTTCAAGCCCGGCGATGCCCATCCGGAGCGCAACCTGTGGCGGTCGGGCCTTGGCCGGGCCGAGGCCGGGGTGGTGCGCAACCGCTGTGCCGCGTGGGCCCGGCGCTTTGGCTATGACATCGAGGCCGATCTTGCCCGTCAGGATGCAGCGGAATGATCGGGCCGGTTCGGCCCATGTGAAACCCGCCCTTGACCTTCCAGCAACGGGAAGCCCTATCTGGAGGGTCTGGAAGGAGGGCACATGCCCAAAGATACATCGATCAAGGATACCCCGCGCCGGTTCAGCGTTGAAAACCTGACCTGCGGCAGCTGTGTTGCCCGCGCCGAAACCGCGCTTGCCGCCGTTCCCGGCGTTATATCCGCACAGGTCAACCTGGCCACGCGCCGCGCCGATCTGGTGACGGGCGAAGGCTTTGATGCAACGGCCCTTGCCGGCGCGATGGACAAGGCCGGGTATCCGGTTCACCCCATCGATGGCAAAGCCCTGCGCGTCAGCGTCGCCAACATGACCTGTGGCGGCTGTTCATCCCGCGCGGAAAAGGCGTTGAATGCCCTGCCCGAGGTGCTGGAGGCGCAGGTGAACCTCGCGTTGAAACGCGCCGATCTGCGTCTGGCCGATGGGGCCGATTGGGCGCGGGTCACGGCGGCGATGGATACGGCGGGCTATCCCGTCGCGCTGATCGATGCGCCCGAAACGTCCGACGGCCCCACGCCGGACGAAGACGCGGCGCCGCTGTGGCGCGCCCTGATCCTGGCCGCGATCCTGACCCTGCCGGTGGTGGTGCTGGAAATGGGCGGTCATCTGATCCCCGCCTTTCATCATTGGCAGATGGCGACATTCGGTACCTTTCCGCTGCACCTTGCCCAGTTCCTGTTGACCACCGCCGTTCTGGCCGGTCCGGGCCGGGTGTTCTTTCGCCTTGGGGTTCCGGCCCTGTTGAAGGGCGCGCCGGAAATGAACAGCCTCGTGGTGCTGGGCACCAGCGCCGCCTGGGCCTGGTCGACGCTTGTCACCTTTGCGCCCGGCGCGGTGCCCGACACCGGCCGGTTCGTCTATTTCGAAGCGGCAGCGGTGATCGTGACCCTGATCTTGATGGGTCGCTGGCTGGAAGGGCGTGCGCGCGGCCAGGCCGGTGCCGCGATCCGCAGCCTGATGGCCTTGCGCCCCGATACCGCCCTGCGGATCGAAGGGGGTGCAGACCGCGAGGTACCGCTGGCCGATCTGCGCCGTGGCGACCTGATCCGGCTCAAACCCGGTGGGCGTATCGCCGTGGATGGCGAGGTGACCGAGGGCGAAACCTATATCGACGAGGCGATGCTGACCGGTGAACCGGTCCCGGTGGCCAAGCGCCCGGGTGATCTTGTGACCGCGGGCACGGTGAACGGCACCGGCACCTTGGTCTACCGGGCCACCGCCGTCGGGTCCGATACGGTGCTGGCCCGGATCGTCGCCATGGTTGAAGATGCCCAAGCCACCCGATTGCCGGTTCAATCGCTGATCAACCGCGTCACGGCGATTTTCGTGCCGGTCGTTCTGGTGATCGCGCTGCTCGCATCCGGGGCCTGGTTGATCTGGGGGCCTGATCCGGCCAAGGCGTTGGTGATCGGCGTGTCGGTCTTGATCATCGCCTGCCCCTGCGCGATGGGGCTGGCCACGCCTGTGTCGATCCTTGCGGGCACGGGGCGCGCGGCGGAGCTGGGCATCCTGTTTCGCAAGGGTGACGCGCTGCAAAACCTGTCCAAGGTCGATCTGGTGGCCTTTGACAAGACCGGCACCCTGACCGAGGGCAAGCCGCGCGTCACGGCCATCGATGTCACCCGCGATTGTGACGAGGCGACGATCCTGGCGCTTGCCGCCGGGGCCGAGGCGGCCTCTGAACATCCGCTGGCACGCGCCGTTCTGGCAGAGGCCGAGGCGCGCGGCATTACCCCCGCCAAGGTCACCGGCTTCGAGGCGCGCACCGGGGCCGGTGTCGTGGCCATGATCGATGGGGAAACGCTGCGTCTTGGCAGCCATGCCTTCCTCGCGGCCGAGGGCGTGGCCGTGCCCGCCACCGCGCCGTCGCCCGCGACCCAGGTGCATGTGGCGCGCGGTGCGCTGTACCTGGGCTACCTGTCGCTGTCCGACCCGTTAAAGCCCGATGCGCTGCGCGCGGTCGCCGATCTGAAGGCGCGCGGGATCGAAGTGGCGCTTTGTCCGGCGATGCCGAGGGGCCGGTGCAGGCCATCGCGGCAAAGCTTGGCATCGGCACGGCGCTTGCCCGCCTTTCGCCCGCTGACAAACGCGAACAGGTTGCCGCCTGGCGGGCCGAGGGGCGGCGCGTCGCCTTCGTGGGGGACGGGTTGAACGATGCCGCCGTGCTGGCCGAGGCCGATGTGGGTATCGCGCTGGGCACCGGCACCGATGTCGCGATCGAGGCGGGCGACGTGGTGCTGGTTTCTGGTGCGCCCACGGGCGTTGGCACCGCGATCGAGGTGTCGCGCAGGACGCTGGCCAATATCGTGCAGAACCTTGTCTGGGCCTTTGGCTACAACGTGGCGTTGATCCCGGTGGCCGCCGGGCTCTTGGCGCTGTTCGGCGGCCCGTTCCTGAACCCGATGCTGGCGGCGGGGGCGATGGCAGCCAGTTCCGTGCTGGTGGTTCTGAATGCGCTGCGCCTGCGCCGGATGGTGGCGGTATGAATATCGGCGAGGTGTCACAGGCCGCGGGCCTGCCCGCCAAGACGATCCGCTACTACGAGGATATCGGGTTGATCACGCCCTTGCGCGGCGCCAATGGCTATCGCCAGTTCACGCAGGCGCATCTGCACAAGCTGGCCTTCATCGCGCGGGCCCGTGGCCTTGGATTTTCCATCGATCAATGCCGGACGCTTTTGGCGCTTTACGAGGACCGGGGCCGGGCCAGTGCCGATGTCAAGGATCTGGCCAGGACGCATCTGGATGAAATCGATGCCAAGATGGCCGAACTGGCCGAAATGCGGCGCATCCTGGCGGATCTGGTCCATGCCTGCGCCGGGGATGACAGGCCCGATTGCCCGATCCTGTCGGGCCTGGCCGCGCCGATCACAAGCGATTGAACGCCCCGCTGGTCGGGCGTAGGCTGATCGTGAACCCAGCCTTGGTGGCCCATGTCCCCGCTTCGCGGTATCACGTTCAAGATCCTGTCCGTTTGCGTTTTCGTGGCGATGGCCTCGATCATCAAGGCGACATCCGACACCGTGCCGCCGGGGCAGGCGGTGTTTTTCCGCTCGCTCTTCGCGATCCCCGTCATCGGTGTCTGGTTGGCAATGCGGGGCGATCTGCACACCGGCCTGCGCACTGCCAACCCCATGGGCCATGTCTGGCGCGGGCTGGTCGGCACCTCTGCCATGGGGCTTGGATTTGCCGGTCTTGGGTTGTTGCCGCTGCCCGAAGTGACGGCGATCGGCTATGCCTCGCCGATCCTCGTGGTGATTTTCGCGGCGATGTTCCTGGGCGAAGAGGTGCGGCTGTTCCGCCTGTCGATGGTCGCGCTTGGCCTTGTGGGGGTTTTGGTCGTTCTCAGCCCAAGGTTGCAGGTGGCGCCCGGTGCGGTCGACACGGCGGAAACGCTGGGGGCGGTGGTCGTGTTGCTGTCTGCCGTCTGCGCGGCCTTGGCGCAGGTCTTCGTGCGCAAGCTGGTGCAGACCGAAACGGTATCGGCCATCGTGTTCTATTTCTCGGTCACGGCAACGCTGTTGTCTTTGCTGACCCTGCCCTGGGGGTGGGTGGTGCCCGCCCCCGACGTGCTGGCCCTGTTGATTCTTGCGGGTCTTTTGGGCGGTGTGGGCCAGATCCTGCTGACCACCAGCTATCGCCATGCCGATGCATCGCTGATCGCGCCTTTCGAATACGCCTCGATGCTTTTGGCGATCGTCGTGGGCTATACCGTCTTTGGTGAAGTTCCGGGGGCGGCGACGCTGGCCGGGGGGGCCATGATCGTCATCGCGGGCATCCTGATCATCCTGCGTGAACGGCAATTGGGCATCGAACGTGCCCGCCAACGCAAGACCGGCCCGACCCAGCCCTGATCACCGCTTGGTCAGGCTTGCCTTTTGGCGACGATGCGCGGCCTCCACCGCGTTGCCCTGGCGGGCGATCACGGCCTGCATCCGCTGCAACACGCGCCCCCGCGCCAGTTTCAGCGTTTGCAGCAACAGCCGCGCGGTCAGCGTGTCGGCCGAGAGTTCCAGCACCAGCGCGACCCGCGTCACCTCGGTTGCCAAGGGCACAAAGGTCATTTCGTAGCTGCAATTCATGCCGCCGATGCGGCTTTCGATCAGGCAAAGATCTTCGGGGGCAAAGCGGGTCACCTTGGCGGCAAGCGGGCGGGATTTCCCCCGCGCCGTCACATCGCCGCGCCATGCCACGCCTTCGGCGGTGTCGGTCCAGTTGCCCACGCGGGTTACCGTCGCGCCGCGGCCGCGCGCGTCATCTTCCAGCGCGGTGAAATCCACGAATTTTGCCCAGACCATGGCCTGCGGCGCATCCACATCCTCGGAGACCTTGAATTTCATCGCACTCGTCCTGTTACACTGCCGGTCACGCGGCCGGGTTTACCCCGTGCTGCCGGTTCTGGCCAGCGCAACCGGTGCTTCAGCGGCACTGACGAGATGGGCATAGGGGGCCCAGTAATCCGGCATGATCTGAAACGCGATGTCATGACGGCAGATTTCCAACAGGTTGGCTTGCAGGTCGTCGTCCAGCGCAAAGAAATTGAGTTTTGGGCCGCCGGTTTGCAGCCGCGGCATCCTCGCGTCGGTGCCGCAGGTGTCGTTCACGAACCGAACCAGGTCATCCATGTTTTCCAACCGGAAGATACGTTCGAAATAGTCCGGATTGCTGCCGATGAATTTCTGTTGCTTGAGGAAATGCCGGGCCAAGGGCCGGGAACAGCGCAGGTAGCCGATGTAATTGTCCACGAAGGTGGCCAGGTCGGGATCGGGCGGCAAGCCCTCGGACAAAAGCTGTGGCCCCGCCGCCTCGATGCTCAGTTCGCGGTAATGCAGAACCCGGTTCGAATAGCCCGACAGGAACCGCTTGACCGGATCGCGCAGCAGCGCAAAGCGGCGATAGCCCCGCAATGCGTCATGATCGGTGCGGTTGAAGCGATAATTCGCCGCCAGCATGTTCGCATCCACCCGCGCGCCCTGCACCGAATAATCCCGAAACGGAAACCCGTTTTCCGCATGGAACAAGAAGGCGCGCAGCGATGTGCCCCCGGCCTTGGGTGAGAAAAAGAACGCCATCCGCTGTGCGGGCATGATGTATGGCATATTTTGACCTCGGCTCGATCTTTTGTTCTTTGTCTTTCCCTTAAGTTAGCAGAGGTCGCCCCCCTGCGACAACCGCCGGGGCGCGATCGGCCGGGTTTTTTGCGGGCCTTTTGCTAGTCGATGCGGTCTGCCAGCCAGCGTTCCAACAGGAAATGCGCGATCGCACCGCGTCGCGCCGGTCGAATTTCGGGGTGCAGGCCCGCGAAGACGGTCAGCAATTCGCTGCGCGTGACCCAGCGCGCCGCCTCGATCTCGGTCGGGTCGATGGTGATGTCGTCGCTGATCGCTTCGCCATGACAGCCGATCATGAGAGAGGCGGGAAACGGCCAGGGCTGCGAGGCAAGGTAATCGACACGCCCCACCTGCACGGCGGTTTCTTCGAACACTTCGCGGCGCACGGCGGCCTCGATGGTTTCACCCGGTTCGACGAACCCGGCCAAAAGCGAAAACATTCCCTCGGGCCAACCGGGCGACCGGCCAAGCAGCACACGCTCGCCCCGGGTGATCAACATGATCACCACCGGGTCGGTGCGGGGGAAATGATGCGCGCCACAGCCGGGGCAAACACGTTGCCAGCCTGCCTCTGCCATCTTCGAGGCCACGCCGCAGCCCGCGCAGAACCCGTGCGACAAGTGCCAGTTGCCAAGCGCCCGGGCCGTTGCGGCCAATTCGGCATCGCGCGCCGACAGCGTTGTCATGATCGCGCGCAATTCCCGGAACGCGCTGTTTGCCGGGGCGTTGGGGTGCACCTGGACCGTGGGGTCAAGAAACGCGCCGATCTGGGCTTCGTCGACGGGTTCCTGCGGGGTCCATGCCGAGATGTCTTGCGCAAAGATCGGCTTGCCCTCGATGCGGCCCAGAAAGATCGGCGCCTCGGTCGCGGATGCCAGGATCGTGTCGCCCGGGGCCAGCTGAACAAGCGTGCAAAACCCCTGGGCCGGGTCGCCCGCCACCAGCGGTTTGCCCCGCCAAAGCGGGATCACGCGGCCATCTTGTGCCAGTGCCAGGGCAAGCGTTTCGGGGTCTTTCCGTTCGGCCGCAGCCCGGTCGAGATCAGAGCCACCGAATGTCACACTGTCGCCAAGCTGCATTTTTAATCCTTTCCGATGCGCACGTGAACAATGGTATGGCCCGTTAGACACATCCGGCGCAATGCAGCCTGTAAAACGAAAAATCTTGCGCGGCCGTTGTTCACCCCGGCGGCAAGGCGCACCACGCTGGTCCTGGGGACAGAACTGGAACAATCATGACGGTGACGGGGATAAGGGCGGCCCAGGGGAATGACGCCCAATCCGGCCAGGGCCTGCTTCGCCTCCGCGTGCTGGCGACATCAGATTTGCATGCGCACCTGTTTCCGTTCAATTATTTCGCGGATTGTCGCGATGATGGGGTCGGGCTTGCGGCGCTTGCGGCGGTGATCGAACAGGCGCGGTCGGAATGCCCCAATACCGTCTTGTTCGACAATGGCGACACGTTCCAGGGCGCGCCGCTGGCCGATGCCGCCCTGTCGGAACTGGTTGCGCATGGCGATATGCACCCGATGATCGCAGCGATGAATGCCTTGCGCTACGATGCCGCGACGCTTGGCAACCATGACTTCGATTTCGGCCTCGAGGTGTTGGACCAGCTGCTTGCCCCGGCGCGTTACCCGGTGGTTCTGGCCAATGCGCGGCGGCTGGCCGATGGCGGCGACCTGGTCGCGCGCCATGCCATTCTGGACCGAAATCTTGTGGATGACAGCGGCGCGGTATGCCCGCTTCGGATCGGCGTGACCGGCGCGACCCCGCCGCAGGTGACGCGGTGGGCGAGGCCGCAGCTTGAAGGCCAGCTGGAGGTGGGCGCCATCTTGCCCGCGATCCAGCGCGAAGTGGCGCAGTTGCGGGCCAAGGGTGCCGATCTTGTGATCGTGCTGGCCCATTCCGGACCCGGGGCCGATGTCGACACGACCGATGGGGAAAACGTCGGTCGCCTGATTGCACGGACTCACGGGTGTCGATGCGGTCATCGCCGGGCATACCCACCGGCTGTTTCCGGGCCCCGACGAGCCGACCGGCTTGATCGGGGGGGTGCCCCTGGTGCAGCCCGGATTCTGGGGGTCGCACCTGGGGCAGATCGATCTGACCTTGCAGCGGGATCCGGACCGGTCCTTGCCTGGCGGGCTGGCGTGGCGGGTGCGCGATGCCAGGGTGTGCTTGCGGGCGCTGGCCGACGCGCGCGCGCAAGATCATGTCGCGCTGCGCCAGCGGGTCCGGGCCTTGCCCGTGTTCCGGCGTCAGATGCTGCGGGGGCATCGTCTGACCCGCGCGTATTCCGCCCGCCCCCTGGGGCAAAGCGCCGTGCCGCTGGAAACTTATTTCAGCTTGGTCGCACCCTGTGCCGCGACGCAGGTGATCGCCGATGCCCAGCGTGCCGCCGTGGCGTGCATGGTTGCGGATCGGGCGGATCTGGCGGCGCTGCCGCTGATTTCGGTGACGACCCCGTTCAAATCCGGTGGTCGGGGCGGGCCCGGGCATTATTCCGATGTTCCGGCGGGGGCCGTCTTGTTGCGGCATGCCGCCGATCTCTATGGCTATTCCAACGGCTTGGCGGTGCTATGCGCCACCGGCGCACAGATCCGCGCCTGGCTGGAACGGTCGGCTTCTGCGTTTTGCCGGATCGATCCGGATCGCAGCGGCCCACAAGCGCTGATCGACATGGATTTTGCCAGCTACAATTTCGACCGCATGGATGGCCTGCGCTATGACATCGACCTCGCGCAAGAGGCGCGCACCAACGCAAATGGCGATGACATCCGCACCGGGCCGGGGCGGATCCGCAACTTGCGGCTGTCCTCTGGTCCGCCGGTTCTGGCCGAGAACAAATACCTTGTGATCACCAGCGCCTATCGCGCGGCGGGCGGGGGGCATTTCCCCGATGCGGCCGAATGCGAAGTGGTCTTCACCTCGCCCAACCCGGTGCGCAGCCTGCTGATCCATCACTTCACCGCCGCGCAGACGCCCCTTGCCCCGGTGATCGAGCCAAGTTTTGCCTTCACCCCTTTGGGTGGTGTGCCGGTTGTCGTGCACACCGGGCCGGGGGCCGCCGCCCATGCCGACCGCGCGCGCGCCCTTGGCCTGACCCCTGACGGGATCGAAGCGAGCGGATTCGCCCGTTACCTGCTGAAGCTTTAGGCGCACTGGGCTCATCTGCCTAAAAATCGAGCTAATCCGGCATCATTTGCGTATTTTGCGCGCAAACGCCTTATTCACGGGCATCCGGGCCGTTGACGGGCGTCGAAACTGCCGGTGATGTAGGGCGGATCGTGCCGACCGTGCCGCCAAGCTCAAGGAGAAACCGCTTGTTCACCCGTGCCATTCCCGCCCTTGCCGCTGCCCTGATCGTGGCGACCCCGCTCGCCGCCCAGGACATGGATATCAACTTTGCCCTCGATTGGCGCTTTGAGGGGCCTGCCGCGCCCTATTTCCTTGCCATCGACAATGGCCATTTCGCCGCCGAGGGGTTGAACGTGTCGGTCGCGGCCGGCGAAGGATCGCTGGATGCGATCCCCAAGGTTGCCTCGGGCGCCTTCCCGCTCGGGTTTGCAGATATCAATTCGTTGGTCCGTTTCCTCGACCAGAACCCCGGCGCGCCGGTGATCGCGGCGATGATGGTCTATGACAGCCCGCCCTTTTCCATCGTGGGCCGCGTCAGCCAGGGCATCAGCGGCATCGCAGATCTCGAAGGATCGATCCTGGGCGCGCCGCCGCCCGATGGTGCATGGGCGCAGTTCCCGATCCTTGCGGCGGTCAATGACATCGACGTGTCCACCATCACCGTGGAACCCGTGGGGTTCCCCACCCGTGAACCGATGCTCGCGGAAGGCAATGTCGATGCCGTGACCGGCTTCAACTTCTCGTCCTTCCTGTCGCTGGCGCGTCTTGGCGTGCCTGAGGATGACATCACCACGATCCTCTTCTCGGATCATGGCGTGGCGCTTTACGGCAACGCGGTGATCATCAACACCGATTTCGCCGCCGCCAATCCCGAGGTGGTGACCGGTGCGCTGCGTGCGATTGCGCGCGGTGTGGCCGATGCCGTGGCCGACCCGGCCGCAGGCGCCGCCGCCGTGATCGACCGCAACCCCGCCGGTGATGTCGAGCTTGAAACCCGCCGTCTGCAACTGGCGCTGGACGCCAATATCGTAACCCCCTGGGTGATCGAGAACGGCATGGGCAACATCGACCCCGCGCGGATGGCAACGGCGATCGAACAGCTGCGCCTGACCTACGAGTTCCAGAATGAACCCGATGCGGCCCTGTATTTCACCGACGCCTACCTGCCCGAGGCAGAGGTGTTGATGATCGCGCCGCAGTGATCGCAGGCTGAGGCCACGACAATACCCATGCCCGGTGCCGTTTGCGGCGCCGGGCCTTTGTTACGCGAAAGGCTGCCATGACCAGTTCCGCCCACATGATCGAGCTGCGCGAGGTGTCGCATGCCTACAGAACCAAGGCTGGCCCGTTGCCGGTTCTGGATGGCCTGTCGATGCAGGTGCCCGAAAACAGCTTTTGTGCCGTGGTCGGCCCGTCTGGCTGTGGCAAGTCCACGCTGACGCGGCTTGTGTCGGGGTTGATGCGCCCCGATCACGGGCAGGTGTGGCTGCATTCCAAGCTGGTGACATCGCCGCGCCCGACCGTCGGCATGGCGTTTCAGAACCCGGTGCTGCTGGAATGGCGCACGATCTTGCAGAATATCCTGTTGCCGCTGGAAATCGTCAAATCGCCCATGTCCAAGGCCGAGGCGATCGAACGCGCGCATCATTTGCTGGACCTGGTCGGCCTGACCGGGTTTGCCGAGAAACGCCCTTCGGAACTGTCCGGAGGCATGCGCCAGCGCGCCAGCCTGTGCCGGTCGATCATTCACAAGCCCGATGTGCTGATCCTGGATGAACCGTTCGGCGCGCTCGATGCCTTCACCCGCGAAGACCTCTGGTGCACCATGCATGACCTGCGCCGCGAAGAACCTTTCACCTGCCTGCTGATCACCCATGACCTGCGCGAAAGCGTGTTCCTTGCCGATCAGGTGGTGGTGATGTCAGGGCGGCCCGCGCGGGCGCAATACGTGCTGGATGTCGATCTGCCCGGTCCGCGCACGCTGGATGATCTGTATTCGCCGGCGGCGGTCGCGATGCTGGCCACGTTGCGCCACCAGATCCAGGTGGCGCAGGGCCGCGCGACCGATGCCGATGCCCCCCTTGATGGCCACGCCAAACCCGCGGAGGTCACGGCATGAACGACACGCTGCGCAAGATCCTTGCCCCGACCCTGTTCATCGTCGGTATCTTGGCGCTGTGGGAATGGGCGGTGTGGTACAACCAACTGCCCGATTACCGCATGGCAAGCCCGTCTGACCTTATCCCGCGGTACATCCGGTTCTGGGATCTGTTCCTGATCAAGTCCTGGGAAACGCTGTGGCGCACCGTGGCGGGGCTTGGCCTTGCGGTGGTGTTCGGCACGCTGGTGGGCATGATCATGGGCTTTTCACGCTTTGCGCGCGAAGGGCTTTACCCGATCCTTGTCGGGTTCAACGCCATTCCCAAGGCGACCGTGGTGCCGATCGTGGCGCTGATGTTCGTGGGGCAGCATGATTTCAACACCGTGCTGATCGCCTTCATCATCTCGTTCTTTCCGATTGCCGTGTCGGTTTCCATCGGCCTGTCGACGCTGGAACCGGAATACCGCGACATCCTGCGGTCGCTGGGGGCATCGAACGTGACGATTTTCTGGAAAATCGCGTTGCCGAAAACCCTGCCGGAATTCTTCGGCGCGCTGAAGGTGGCGGTGACGCTGGCCTTTATCGGCACCAACCTGATGGAAATCGTGTCGCCCCATGGGCGCGGGCTTGGCGACCTGTTCGATTCGGGGCGGATCAATGCCGATTACCCGCTGATGTTCGCGGTCTTGTTCGCGCTCGCCGCGCTGGGCATCGTCTTGTTCTATGTCGTGGTGTTCCTGGAACGGATTTTCGCCGGTTGGGCCGAACGCAGCCCCGGCTGATCCCTGCCCTTGCGTGGCGGCCCCGTATTTCCTATGTGGTGCATCGAGAGGTTGGCGCGGGCAAGCGCCTCGCCAACCTGGTCAGGTCCGGAAGGAAGCAGCCACAACGAGCCCCGCTTGGGTCGATGTCCAGCCTCTCACCCAAGCGTGCCATGCCAGGCGTGGCGCGCGTAGCCCCGAACGGGTGAGTCCTCGGACATGCGCCCGACAGGGCAAAACCGCCTGTCCCAAGTTGGGCAGGCCGCGGCCCGTTGGCGGATGGATCGATCTCTACATCCGGTCCGGCATCGCGGGCGCCATGACCGACCCCATGGCCGAGACCAGCAAAACGTTCAGGAAAATTCCGATCACCACCGCCAGCCCGAAATAGAGCGCGGCACCTTCCAGCATGACCCGTTGGCGGGGTGGCAAGCCGTGGCGCTGCCATTGCCAGAGCAGCACGCCACAGATCGCCGCGGGAATATGGAACGCGCCAAACAGCGCCACCGTGCCCGGCCCAAGTGCCGCCATCAGACCGCGCAACCCGCTGGGCCAGGCCGCGCCGCCCAGCCAGAACAACAGGGCCGCGCCGGACATGGCCCAGAAAAATCCTGCCATCAGCTTGACCAGGATCGGGTTGGGGGTGTGTTCAGCCATCAGTGCCTCCGGGTGATGTGGCAAAGCTTGCGCGCCCGGCCCTCGCTTCACCATGGACCTTGTCGCGCCGCTTCACTAGGGTCTGATGCGATCCCAAGGCCAACCCCCGTCGCGAGGCGCAATGTCCGACACCTCCCATACCGGTTACCAGGTTCTGGCGCGCAAATACCGCCCGGCGACATTCGCCGACCTGATCGGTCAGGATGCGATGGTGCGCACGCTGAAAAACGCCTTCGAGGCCGACCGCATCGCGCAGGCTTTCATGCTGACCGGCATTCGCGGCACGGGCAAGACCACCACGGCGCGGATCATCGCAAAGGGGCTGAACTGCATCGGTGTCGATGGCACGGGCGGGCCCACCACCGACCCTTGCGGTCTGTGCCAGAACTGCGTGGCGATCACCGAAGGCCGCCATGTCGACGTGATGGAAATGGATGCCGCATCGAACACGGGTGTGCAAAACATCCGCGACGCGATCATCGAAACCGTCAGCTACCGCGCGGCCCAGGCGCGCTACAAGATCTTCATCATCGACGAAGTGCACATGCTGTCGACCAGCGCCTTCAACGCGCTGTTGAAAACGCTGGAAGAACCGCCCGCCCACGTCAAATTCCTGTTTGCCACCACCGAGATCCGCAAGGTGCCGGTGACCGTCCTGTCGCGCTGTCAGCGGTTCGATCTGCGCCGGATCGAGCCCGAGGTGATGATTGCCCATCTGCAAAAGGTCGCGGCGCAGGAAAACGCGCAGATCGCCGAGGATGCGCTGGCGCTGATCACGCGCGCCGCCGAAGGGTCGGTGCGCGACGCGATGAGCCTTTTGGATCAGGCCATTGCCCATGGTGCAGGCGAAACCACCGCAACCCAGGTGCGCGCGATGCTGGGGCTGGCCGACCGGGGCCGGGTGCTGGACCTGTTCGAGGCGATCATGGGCGGCGATGCGGCGGGCGCCTTGGCCGAACTGGGCGGGCAATATGCCGATGGGGCCGATCCGGTGGCCGGTGCTGCGCGATCTGGCGGAAATCACCCATTGGTTGAGCGTGATCAAGATCACGCCCGATGCCGCCGACGACCCCACCATCGCCCCCGAAGAACGCACGCGCGGCCGGTCGCTTGGCCGACCGCCTGCCGATGCGTGCGCTGACGCGGATGTGGCAGATGCTGCTCAAGGCATTGGAAGAAGTCGCCTTGTCGCCCAATGCGATGATGGCCGCCGAAATGGCCGTGATCCGGCTGACCCATGTGGCCGAATTGCCCACGCCCGGTGACCTTGTAAAGAAACTGCAATCCATGCCCGCACCCACGGGCGGTGGCCCGGCCCGCACCATGGGGGGGCCTGCGCCCACGCAAGCGCCGCCGCGCGCACAGGCGCCTGCGCCGCGCGGTGGCGGTGGTGGCGCGACACAGGCCGCGCTTCAGCCGGAAACCGGCCCCGACCTGTCGCTTTACCAGACCTTTCCCGGTGTCGTCGCCCTGATCGAAGGCCTGCGCGACATCAAGCTGCTGGTCGAGATCAAGACCTGCCTGCGTCTTGTCAGCTACGCGCCCGGACGGATCGAATTTCAACCGACCGACAGCGCGCCGCCTGATCTGTCGCAACGGCTTGGCCGGGCGCTGCAACTGGCAACCGGCGCGCGCTGGATCATTTCGCTGGCCAATGCGGGGGGCGGCCCCACGATCGCCGAGGCCGAACAGGCCGACCGCAGCGCGCTCGAGGTGGAACTGGAACAGCACCCGCTGTTGCAAGCGGTCAAGGTGGCCTTTCCCCAGGCGCGCATCGCGCGCATCCGCACCCGCGCCGAATTGGCCGCGCAGGCCAAGGCTGAAGCCTTGCCCGAATTGCCCGACCCCGACGACATGCCCGAGGATTGGGACCCCTTCGATGATGAATGACAGATGGAGAGCGACAGGATGCTGAAAGGTTTGGGCGGGCTTGGCGGCCTTGGCGATATGGCCAAGCTGATGAAACAGGCGCAGGACATGCAGACCAAGATGGGCGAGATGCAGGACAACCTTGCCGCCATGACGGTTCAAGGCGTGTCTGGCGCCGGGTTGGTCACGGCGACCGCCACAGCCAAGGGCGAATTGATCGGTCTTGATATCGACCCGTCGATCTTCAACCAGGATGACAAGGAAGTGGTCGAAGACCTGATCCTGGCCGCGATCAAGGATGCCCAATCCAAGGCACAGGAAAAAAGCCAGGAAGAACTGGCGAAACTGACCGAAGGCATGGGGCTTCCGCCCGGTATGAAACTGCCGTTCTGATCCCGTGACCGACGCGCCCAAAGACATAGAGGCCCTGATCGACATCATGGCCCGCCTGCCGGGGCTTGGCCCCCGGTCGGCGCGCCGTGCGGTGTTGCAGATGATCAAGAAACGCGGGCAACTGATGCGCCCCCTGGCCGAAACGATGATGCGCGTGGCGGAAACCGCGCGCGAATGCCTGAACTGCGGCAATATCGGCACCGGCGATCTATGCCCGATCTGCGCCGATGACCGGCGTGCCAATGGCCAGATCTGCATTGTCGAGGACGTGGCCGATCTCTGGGCGATGGAACGCGGGCAGGTTTTCGCCGGGCGCTACCATGTTCTGGGCGGCACCCTGTCCGCGCTGGATGATATCGGCCCCGAGGATCTGCGCCTGCCGCGCCTGATGGACCGGGTCACCACCGAAACCGTGACCGAGGTGATCCTGGCGCTGAACGCCACCGTCGATGGCCAGACAACCGCCCATTACATCGCGGACATGTTCACCGGGTCGGGCGTGTCTGTCACCTCTCTGGCGCAGGGTGTGCCCATCGGGGGCGAGCTCGATTATCTCGATGATGGCACGATTTCGGCGGCCTTGCGGGCGCGCAAGGCGCTGTAGCGGCCCTTGGCGCGACAAGAACGCGGCGTTCCTTGCCATTGCCGCGTCGATTTTGACCTGTCTTTGACCGGTCGAACGCTCTAATTCTCATCGGGACAAGAACGGCGGCGTGCCCGCGCCGACAAAAGGAGAAACGCGATGAAGGTTCTGGTGCCGGTCAAACGCGTGATCGATTACAACGTGAAGGTCCGCGTCAAGGCGGATGGGTCCGGTGTCGATCTCGCCAATGTGAAAATGTCGATGAATCCCTTCGACGAAATCGCCATCGAAGAAGCGATCCGTCTGAAAGAGGCCGGCAAGGCCGAAGAGGTCATCGCCGTGTCGATCGGCGTCAAGCAGGCGCAGGAAACCTTGCGCACCGCGCTGGCCATGGGGGCCGACCGCGCGATCCTGGTGGTGGCATCCGACGATGTGCAGCACGATATCGAACCGCTGGCGGTGGCCAAGATCCTGAAGGCCGTGATCGACCAGGAACAGCCGGGCCTTGTGCTTTGTGGCAAACAGGCCATCGACAATGACATGAACGCCACCGGCCAGATGCTTGCGGCGCTGTTGGGTTGGGGTCAGGCGACCTTTGCCTCGGACCTGACGGTCGAGGGCGATCACGCCACCGTCACCCGCGAGGTCGATGGCGGCTTGCAGACGATCAAGGTCAAGATGCCCGCCATCGTGACCGTCGATCTGCGGCTGAACGAACCGCGCTATGCGTCGCTGCCCAACATCATGAAGGCGAAGAAAAAGCCGCTCGATGAAAAACCGCCGCCGAGTATGGCGTCGACGTCACCCCGCGCCTGAGCGTGGTGAAAACCGCAGAACCGGGCACGCGCAAGGCGGGGGTCAAGGTTGGATCGGTGGATGAACTGATTGCGAAACTCAAGGATGAAGCGGGGGTGATCTGATGGCGGTTCTTCTTGTTGCGGATGTCACGAATGGCCAGCTTGCCACCGATGCGGTGGCCAAGGCGCTGACGGCTGTTTCCGGTCTGGGCGATGTGCATGTCCTGGTGGCCGGCCAGGGTGGTGATGCCGCCGCCGCCGAGGCAGCCACGCTTGCCGGTGTCGCAAAGGTGATCTTTGCGGGCGACCACGGGTTTTGCCACATGCTGGCCGAACCGGTGGCCGACCTGATCGTATCGTTGGCCGGTGGCTATAGCCATATCGCCGCCCCCGCCACATCGGATGCCAAGAACCTGCTGCCGCGTGTCGCGGCCCTTCTGGATGTGATGATCATTTCCGAGGTGACGGCGGTGATCGATGCCACCACCTTCGAGCGTCCGATCTATGCCGGCAACGCGATCCAGACCGTGACATCGACCGATGCGGTCAAGGTGATGACGATCCGCACGGCGGGCTTTGAGGCGGCCGGCACCGGCAATGCCGCCCCGGTCGAGGCCTTGGGCACGGCCGCCGGCACTGGCCTGTCGGAATGGATCGAAGACAAGGTCGCGGCCTCTGATCGGCCGGAACTGACCAGCGCGGGCATTGTCGTGTCGGGCGGACGCGGCGTCGGGTCCGGCGAACAATTCGCCCTGATCGAAGGCCTGGCCGACAAGCTGGGCGCGGCGGTTGGTGCCTCGCGGGCGGCGGTCGACAGTGGCTATGCCCCGAACGATTGGCAGGTCGGCCAGACCGGCAAGGTCGTGGCCCCCGATCTCTATATCGCCGTGGGCATTTCCGGCGCGATCCAGCACCTTGCCGGGATGAAGGACAGCAAGGTGATCGTCGCGATCAACAAGGACGAGGAAGCGCCGATTTTCCAGGTGGCCGATTACGGGCTTGTGGCCGACCTGTTCGAGGCCGTGCCGGAATTGATCTCGAAACTCTGATCCGGCTGCGCCACCCGGATCCAGCAAAACCGCCGCAGGCCAACCCGCCCGCGGCGGTTTTTTCATGTCAACGCCCGGATCAGCACGGGGGCCAGCAACCGGGTGGCAAGCACATGTGCCTCTGGCCCGGGCAGGGCGCGCGCCGCGGCCTCTTCTCTCGGGGCAAAGAACATGCTGCGCATCCCGTGCGCCTGGGTCGTGGCAATGGTCAACGACGCTGCCCCCGATGCCACGCGCCGCACCATATCCAGGGTGACAAAGAGCGGGTCTTGCCCCAGCCGTGCACCGGTATCGCGATCGCCGGGGGGCTGGCGCGCCAGCCACAAAAGGTGCACCGGCACCGGCGCCTGGTCAAGAAAACCTGCCATGCGGGCCATCCATGCGGCGCGCAATTCCGTTTCAACCACGCCGAACCGGTCGCGCGACAGCGACCTGAGATGGGTCAACAGGTGCCGCGTGAAATGAAACTCGGTGAAATCCACGTCGCGGTAGAGGGTGCGCAACAGGGTGCTTGCCTTGACGAACCGGTCATTGCGGCGCGGATGAACCGAATAGAACCGGTTGTTCAGGTTCGCGGCCCCGGTGATCTGCAACACCACGGCCCGCGCCCCCTGCAGGGCGGCGCGAATGGCATGGTCCTGCGTGATCACATCCATCCCGGCATTCATCACCCCCATGTTGACCACCTCGCAGGGCAAGCTGCCGCGCAGCTGCGCCGGAAAGGGCGCATGGATGAAGCGCCCGAAGGTTTCCGACCCGCCAAGGCACAACAGGTAGGCCGCCCCGAGCTCATGCCGCGGTCCGCGAAACCGCAGCACCGAACCGGGATAGACAACAGGATGATAATCAAGGGACAGGCCCCTGTGTTCGAAACTCATTCCCCGCGCTCCCGCAGATTGAAAGACTCACCCAAAGGTCACCTTGGCGCAGAGGTATGACCAAGAACCTAAAGCGATAATTTGATTGGGATTTTCCATTTCTGCCGAGGCCCCGTGCGATTGGGCCGCGTCCGCGCAGGCTTGTCTCATGCCTCTGCCCGCGCCTATGCTGTGCGCAACAGGTGGAACGGCAGGGACAAACATGGAAATTTCATCGATCGGTGTCGTGGGGGCGGGGCAGATGGGCAATGGTATCGCCCATGTCTGCGCACTGGCGGGCTATGATGTGGTGATGACCGATATCAGCGCCGAGGCCCTCACCGCCGCCGTGGCCCTGATCGATCGCAACATCGCCCGGCAGGTCGGGCGCGGCAAGGTGTCAGAGGCCGAGATGGCCGCCGCCATGGCACGGATCCGCACCACCACGACGCTGGCGGATCTTGGCCAGACCGACCTGGTGATCGAGGCCGCGACCGAACGCGAGACGGTGAAACAGGCGATTTTCGAGGATTTGCTGCCGCATCTCAAACCGACCACGATCCTGACCTCGAACACCTCGTCGATCTCGATCACCCGGTTGGCGTCGCGCACGGACCGGCCCGAGAAATTCATGGGGTTCCACTTCATGAACCCGGTGCCGGTGATGCAGCTGGTGGAACTGATCCGGGGCATCGCCACCGATGAAACCACCTTTGCGGCCTGCAAATCCGTGGTCGACCGGCTGGGCAAGACGGCGGCCACCGCCGAAGATTTCCCGGCCTTCATCGTCAATCGCATCCTGATGCCGATGATCAACGAGGCGGTCTACACGCTCTATGAAGGTGTGGGAAACGTCACCTCGATCGACATGGCGATGAAACTGGGCACCAATCACCCGATGGGCCCGCTGGAACTGGCCGATTTCATCGGGCTCGACACCTGTCTTGCGATCATGAACGTGCTGCATGACGGCCTGGCAGATACCAAGTATCGCCCCTGCCCCTTGCTCACGAAATATGTCGAGGCCGGTTGGCTTGGCCGCAAGACCCAGCGGGGCTTCTACGATTACCGGGGCGAGGTGCCGGTGCCCACGCGGTAGGGCCACCGCGTCACCTTGGCCGGAAAACGCCCGCCCGCTGCCCGACAGGCGGCCTTGCCGCCGAAAGGCAAGGCGCCCGCCCGTCGGCCAGCGCAGCCCGTTCAGCGACGCGTCACTGGTCGGGATCGTCCTTGAGCGAGAGGGTCTTGGCCCGCAACCAGGCCATGAAATCGCGGGGCCGTTCGATCCGGCCTTGCCATTGGTCGGGCGTGATCGGGTTGCCGATGATCGGCGCCTGCGGCTTGTCGAAACTGTGCACCACCTCGTGGATCAGCAGCCCCTGCCGCAAGGTCGGGGAAATGCGATTGGCCATCTGGTACCAGCGCGAATTCGACCCGGTGAAGAAACAGGGCACGATGGTCGCGCCGGATTTGCGGATCATCTTGGCGGTGAACACGTTCCATTCACCCTCGATCGCGGGGCCGAACATGGAATCGGCCGCGGCCACCGCGCCCGACGGGAACAGCGCGATCAGCCCCTTCTGGTCCAGGTGCCCCATCGCGGTCGCCCGCATCTGCAGCATCTTTTCCTGTGCATCGGGTTCATGGGGAAACGGCACCGGGATCATGTAGCTTGACGCGCTTTCATCAAGCCCGGTCAACAGCGCACGTGTCAGAATGCGGTAATCCAGCCGCCGCCGCCCGATCAGATCGGCCAGGATCATGCCATCGACCAACCCGTGCGGATGGTTCGCCACGAACACCACAGGCCCTTCGGCGGGGATGCGCGCCAGCTGATGTGCGGGTGTGCGCAAATCGATGCCCATCACCTTCATCGTCGCGGGCCAAAAGGCTTGGCCCTTGAATTCGCCCAGCTTTTCGAACTGTCGCACCCGGCGCAGGATGGTCAGCTTGCCGGTCGCCCATTCGATCGCCTTGATCGTGGTGCGGGTCCAGGCGCTGTCGAAGCTGTTGGCATAGGTCAGGCTACGCCGGTCATAGACCCGCTCGGGCCCCGGTCGCAGCGCCGCGCGCGGCGCAGAAATATTGCGGGAACTTGTGTCGGTCACGCGCCCTCGTTCCATCCGGTCGTTGCCGTCGTCAATCCGGTCAGTTGCCTTCGCCAAAACGATCGGCCACGAGCGTTGCAAGCGCGTCGGCCAGCTGTTCAGCCTCCGGCCCGGTGGTTTCGACCTCAATAGAGGTTCCCAGGGAAGCTGCCAACATCAAAAGCCCCATGATCGAGTCGCCGGCGGCGCTTAGCCCATCGCGGCGCACGGTTGCGGTCGCGTCATGGGCTTCGACCACCTCGACGAACCGGGCCGAGGCGCGGGCATGCAGGCCCTTCACGTTGACGATATCGAGATGGCGGATCACGCTTGCATCGGACATGGCGCTCAGGGTGCTCCGTCGAAACTGTTGATATACCGGCGTCCGGCTTCGGCGGCGCGGGCAACGGCCTCTTCCACGGTCAAGTCGCGGGATTTGGCCAGCTTGATCAGCATGGGCAGGTTCACCCCGGTCAGGATCTTGCGATTTTGCGGCCGGCACGCCGTCAGCGACAGGTTCGAGGGCGATCCGCCGAACATGTCGGTGACCACCACCACGCCCGATCCATCATCCACTGCATCCGCAGCCTCGCAAATCTCGCGCGTCCGCGCGGCGCGGTCGTCTTCAGGGCCAACAGAAATGGCGATCATCGCCGTTTGCTGTCCGACCACATGTTCCGCTGCCCGTTTCAGCTCGGGGGCAAGCCCCCCATGGGCAACGATCACGATGCCGATCACGTCCGTGTTGCCTCTGGCCCTTTGGGCGCCGTGCTCGTCCCCTCTGCGCGGCGCTGTTCCACTTCCCTGTGCCGTTTAGACACGTGCCACCCGGCTTCCGCAAGATGGGCCGACAGGATTTCGGTCATTGCGACCGACCGGTGTTGCCCACCGGTGCAGCCAAAGGCAATGGTCAGATGGCTTTTGCCCTCGGCCTCGAAGGCGGGCAAAAGCAGGTTGGCCATGTCGATCACCTGGTCGCGGAACGCGGCAAAGCGCGGATCGGTGGCGATGTAGTCCTGCACCTTTTGCGCGCGCCCATCCTCGGGGCGCAGGGCGCTGTCCCAATGCGGGTTGCGCAGAAAGCGGCAGTCGAACACCAGGTCGGCGCCGGTGGGCAGACCCCGGCGATAGGAAAAGGATGTGACCGTGATCGCCAGGCGCCCGGCGCCTTCGGGGGCGAAGAGCCGGGTGATTTCCGCCCGCAGATCATGCGGCGTCAGCGCCGATGTATCGATCAGCACGGTTGCATGCGACCGAACCGGCCCCAGCAGCGCCAATTCCTGCGCGATGCCCTGTGCCGGGTCGGCCTCGGGGGCGAGCGGGTGGCGGCGTCGGGTTTCGGAATAGCGCCGCTGCAACACATCGGCCGCGCAATCCAGGTACAAGAGGTCGGGCGCATAGCCGGGCGTTTGCGCCAAGCGGTCAAAGGCCGCGACCAGCCCGACCGCGGAATAGTCGCGGTTGCGGGCATCGGTGCCAAGCGCCATGGGCCGGTCCAGCGGCGGCCCTTCCAACAGGCGGGGCAACAGGCCGAGCGGCATGTTGTCGATCGCCTCGAACCCCAGGTCTTCCAGCGCGTTGATCGCGGTGCTGCGCCCGGCCCCCGACGGGCCGGTGACAAAGATCACGCGGGCCGGTTTGGTCTCGGCCGATATCGGGGCGGGGTCGGGTGGCATCGGGTGGCGCAGCCTTTGAACGGGTCAGACCTCGGCGCGACCGTTGCGCGCCAGCAAGATCACGGCGGCCGCAAGCGTCGGATGTCCTGCCCCAAGGATCAACGGGCACAGGCCATCCCCGACAGCGACCAAGCGTCGCGGCGGCAGGCGGTCCGGTTCCCGGCGATCCAGATCCACGATCAGGGCCAGCGGCGCCCTGGCACAGACCGCCCCGGCGCGGATCAGCCCCACACCGCGCGCTTCGACCAGGTCGGGGGATTGGTCGGGGCGGTGCAGCATCGGCGGCGCGCTACCCGTGTCCAACCACAGACCGTCATCCGCAATCAGCACCGCGCCCAAGGCCATCATCTGCAGTGCGAGGCTCGATTTGCCGGACCCGGGCGCACCGACAATCGCGATACCCTGCCCATCTACCGCAACGCCGGTGGCGGTCAGCCAAAGCCGTGCGGCCCCGTGCCCCCAGCGCGTGATCGGTTCGGGCGGGGGCGGGGTATCCGGCATCATCATCCCTCGGGTTGGCAGAGCTCAGATCGGCAGGCCCACGACAAACCGCGCCCCGAGCGGGTCCGACGTGGCATCGGCGGCGGTGGGGCGAATGTTTTCCGCCCAGATCACGCCCCCATGGGCTTCGACGATCTGCTTGGAAATCGCAAGGCCAAGGCCGGAATGGTTGCCGAACTGTTGCACGGGGCGTTCCGAATAAAAGCGGTTGAACACCTTGGTCAGGGCTTCCTCGGGGATGCCGGGGCCGGTGTCTTCGACCACGATCAAGACCCGGTTGTCGCGCCTGCGCGCCCAGAGCCGCACCGCGTCACCGTCTTCGCAAAAGGAAATCGCATTGGCCAACAGGTTCACGAACACCTGCGCCAGCCGCCCTTCCAGGCCCGAGATCACGATCGGGTCCGGCGGCAGGTCGGTGACGAAATCGACACCTTTCTGCGCAGCTTCTTGCCCGTGATACTGTGCCAGGTTTTCAAGCGTGCGGACGAGGTTGAAATCCTCCTCTTCCTCTTTGACCAGTTCACTGTCGAGCCGCGAGGCGTTGGAAATATCCGACACCAACCGATCGAGGCGCTGCACGTCATGTTCGATGACCTCGAGCAAGCGGTTGCGCTGATCATCGGTGCGGGCCACCCGCATGGTGCCCACGGCGGATCGCAGGCTTGCGAGGGGGTTCTTGATTTCATGGCTGACATCGGCGGCGAACTGTTCATTCGCGTCGATCCGGTCATAGAGCGCGCCCACCATCCCCCGAAGCGCGCCAGACAGCCGCCCGATTTCATCGGGCCGCCCCGTCAGATCGGGGATGCGCACGCGTGTCGGGCTCATCTTGCGGGCATTCTTGTCGCGGCCCAGTTCGGCGGCGGCGGCCAGATCGGCCAAGGGATGCGCGATGGTCGAGGCCAGTACAAGGCTCAGCACCATCGACACCAGCAGGGCGACGACGAACATCTGCAACATCTCTTCGCGCTCGACCCGCACAAGGTGGTCGATTTCACCCGCTGCGGTGGTCACGACCACGACGCCGATCGGCCCATCGGGCCCGATCACCGGGGTCGCCGCCGCATAAAGCGTGCCGGCGAGATTGCCGCCCTGGCTGATCACCGTCGCCCCCGCGCTGGCCGGGGCGATCAACGATTGTGCCAGGTCTGCGGCGGTGGCCTGGGGCGCCGGCGCTGATCCGTTGGCCAGGATGCCTGACAGGCTCGACCAGGCCATGTTCAGGAAATCGGTGATCAACAGCGTGTCTTGATCCCGCACCGCAAGCCCTTGCACGGGCCGCGCCGGGCTGCGGGCGACAGTTTCGGTCGAGGCGATCAACCCGCCCGACATGGCGTGGATGAACACATCGACGCCATCCGGAAGACCGAGGCCGGCAAGAACCTCGGCCGTGGCACGGCCACCATCGGCGGCCAGGTCGCCGGGGCCTTCTGCGGGCAAAGCCGCCTCCAGCACTTCGGCGACCAGCTGCGCCTCCATGGCGAGGGCGCTTTCGCGTTGCACCACGAGGCTGTCGCGGAACGGGTTGAGATACATGACCCCCGCCACCAGCACGACCATGGCCAGCAGGTTGAACAGGATGATCTTGCGCGCCAGGGGCGAGCGGTTGAGCGACACAAGGCTGCGCCGCGCGCGCGCGGCCTTCAACTCGGTCTCGACCGAGGTGTGGGGGCGGTCCCAGTCTTCGCCCAGGACGATGTCGGCACGGGCCGTGGCGCGGCGGTTGGTCATGGACAGATCGGCAGGCACAGGGGTGTCGCCTTATTCTTCGTTGTAGCGGTAGCCGATGCCATACAGCGTCTCGATCGCTGAAAAATCATCGTCGACCGAGCGCATTTTCTTGCGCAACCGCTTGATATGGCTGTCGATGGTGCGATCGTCGACATAGACCTGTTCGTCATAGGCCACATCCATCAACTGATCGCGGCTTTTGACGAAGCCGGGGCGTTGTGCCAGCGCCTGCAACAACAGGAATTCCGTCACGGTCAGCGACACGTCGCGACCTTTCCACACCACGGCATGACGCAGCGGGTCCATCGACAATTCGCCGCGCACCATCACGGCGCTTTCCTCGGGGGTGCCCGCCACGTCAGAGGCGATGGCATCCTGGCGTCGCAGGATCGACCGGATGCGTTCCACCAAAAGCCGCTGTGAAAACGGTTTCTTGACGTAATCATCCGCGCCCATGCGCAGGCCCATCAATTCGTCGATCTCGTCGTCCTTGGACGTCAGAAAGATCACCGGCATCCGGCTTTTGAGGCGCAGGCGCTGCAACAGGTCCATGCCATCCATGCGCGGCATCTTGATGTCGAAGACACCAAGATCGGGCAGGCGCCGGTTGAAGGCGTCAAGCGCGGTCTGTCCATCGTTGTAGGTTTCGACGTCAAAGCCTTCGGCTTCGAGTGTCATGGATACGGACGTCAGAATATTCCTGTCGTCATCGACTAACGCGATGCGTGGCATTCTCGTGATCCTCGTTACTGCTCAACTGGTTACTTTTCCACCACTCTCCTGTTTTTAGGGGCGCGAATCAATCGTAAATCACCGAATCATCCCGGTGCACCGCCGATGAATACGGCCCGAGGGGTTAATCAGTGGTGAAACTGCCACAGCGTAATAGCCTTTCATCGCTGATGGTGATCCCCACCCGCGAAAGAAAATTGCCAGATGGTTGCGCTAACTGTGCGAAACCGTCCTGTTCAGTTTGGAAACCGTCATGTTATAGGCGGCCATGGCGCGGCGGTAACAGCCGTATGACAGCCACGATCGATCCGGGAGCATCGACACATGACCACCCAACGCGTGAACCCGTCGCAGACGCTGGAAGCCCAGGGCATGACCGGGCTTGGGGCCGTGCACTACAACCTGCTTGAACCCGCCCTGATCGAGGCCGCGGTTGCGCGGGGCGAAGGCCGGCTTGGTCTTGGCGGCACGCTGCTGGCCTCGACCGGCAAGTTCACGGGGCGTTCGCCCAAGGATAAATTCATCGTCCGCACCCCGGCCGTCGAAGATGCCATCTGGTGGGACAACAATGCCGCCATGACGCCCGACAGCCTTCGACGTGCTGCATGCCGACATGCTCGATCATATGAAGGGCCGCGATTATTTCGTGCAGGATCTGTATGGCGGTGCCGACCCGGCGCATCGCCTCGACGTGCGCGTGGTGTCGGAACTGGCCTGGCACAACCTGTTCATCCGTCACCTGCTGCGCCGCCCGGCGGCCGAGGAACTGGCGACATTCGTGCCTGAATACACCATCATCAATTGCCCCAGCTTCAAGGCCGATCCGGCGCGCCACGGCTGCCGCACCGATACGGTGATCGCGCTGAATTTCGACCGCAAGCTGATCTTGATCGCCAACACCGAATACGCGGGCGAAAACAAGAAATCGGTCTTTACCCTGCTGAATTACATCCTGCCCGGCAAGGGCGTGATGGCGATGCATTGTTCCGCCAACCATGCCACCGGCAACCCCGATGACGCGGCCGTGTTCTTTGGCCTGTCGGGCACCGGCAAGACGACGCTGTCGGCCGATCCGGGCCGCACGCTGATCGGGGATGACGAACATGGCTGGTCCGACAGCGGCATCTTCAACTTCGAAGGTGGTTGCTACGCCAAGACGATCAACCTGCGCGAAGAGGCCGAGCCGCAGATCTATGCCACCACCCGCACCTTCGGCACCGTGATCGAGAACATGGTCTACGATCCCGACACGCTGGTGCTTGATTTCGACGATGACAGCCTGACGGCCAACACCCGTTGCGCCTATCCGCTGGACCAGATCGCCAATGCCTCGACCACTGGGCTTGCGGGTCATCCGAAAAACATCGTGATGCTGACCTGCGACGCCTTTGGCGTGCTGCCCCCGATCGCGCGGCTGACACCGGCGCAGGCGATGTATCACTTCCTGTCCGGCTTCACCTCCAAGGTGGCGGGCACCGAGCGCGGCGTGACCGAGCCCGAGCCCACATTCTCCACCTGTTTCGGCGCGCCCTTCATGCCGCGCCGCCCCGAGGTCTATGGCAAGCTGCTGCAGGACAAGATCCATGAACATGGCGCGACCTGCTGGCTGGTGAACACCGGCTGGACAGGCGGGGCCTATGGCACCGGGTCGCGCATGCCGATCCGCGCCACCCGCGCGCTGTTGACCGCCGCGCTTGACGGGTCACTGACCACCGGCGACTTCCGCCGTGACGGGTATTTCGGCTTTGACGTGCCGGTCACTTGCCCCGGCGTCGATAACGCGCTGCTCGATCCGCGCGCCACCTGGGCCGATCCGGCCGCCTATGACACCCAGGCGCAAAAGCTGGTACAGATGTTCGCCAACAACTTCGCGCAATACGTGCCCTACATCGATGACGACGTGAAAGCCGCCGCCATCTCGTAAGACGCAGCCGCCGGATCGCCCAACAGGGGGTCCGGCGCTTGCCCCGGCGCGTCAGCCGATCAGGCCGCGCCGCACCAGGTTTGCGCCCGCGATCATCAACACCACCAGCGTCACGCGGCGGAACATGTCGGGGTTCAACCTGTCCGACATCCAGAACCCAACCTGCATTCCCAGAAGGCCGGCACCAGCAAGGCCGCCGACCAGGGCGCTGTGACGGTGTTCAACACCCCCGATTGCAGATGGCCGATGAACAGGCTGACAGACCCCAGCCCGTAGACCACCCCTTGCACCAGCATCTGTTTTGATTTCGGGGTGTCCAGCGCGATCAGGTACAACACCGTGGGCGGCCCCCAGGTGCCGGTCAGCCCGCCGATGGACCCGGACACGAAGCCGATGATCCATTCCGAAGCCCGCCGCCATTCTGCCGCGATATGAAACCGCACACCCGCCAGTTGGATGGCCGTCAAGATCACCACGGGCACGCCCAGAACAAGGTAAAAGGTCCGCGTCGGGATCAGCGTCACGAATTGTGCCACGATCACGATCATCACGCAGACGATCAGGATGTAGCGCCAGAATTCCCGGAGCGCCTCGCCGGCTTGCGACCAGGAAAAGCGCATCACCTGTAACAGGTTCGACATCACGATCGGCAACACGATCCCTGCCACTGCCACCAATGGGTCCAGGAACAGCGACAGGCCCGAAATCATCACCAAGGGCATGGCAAAGCCGACCGCGCCCTTGACGAAGCCCGCCACGAGCGTGACCCCGAAGGCCGCGCCGAACGCCCACAAGGGCATCAAGTCAAACGTGTCTTGCAACATGGTCGTCCCCCGTTCTGCCTCTATCTAGATCAGCGGGGCGGATGCTGCATCGGCAAAATCACCGCGACATTTTACTGCGTTGTCGTGCATTACTTGGTATTTTTGTTGCGCTGCACCTGCAAACACCCTAAGTCCTCACAACGACCCGCTTGCCCATGCCCATGGAAGGAGACCGACAATGCCCCGTGACGGACAGCCTGATGCCGACATCACCGTGATCTTGCCGGATCTGCTCCAGCTGACGGCCGCCGCCGTGGCGCCTGCGCAGGCGCTGTTCGATGCCGCAAAGGCCCGTGTCGCGGCGATGGTCACCGTCGAGGGCCGCGTGTCGGCCCCCGCGCTCGATGATCATCAGACCGCCGCGCATGGGTTGGCGTGGCTGGCCACCTATGTCGAGGCGCTGCGCCAGATGCAGGCCTGGGCGACCCGGCTGCAAGACCAGGGCAAGTTCGGCGATGTCGAACAGTTGATCTTGCAGATCGCCTTTGGGGAATATCTCTGCCAGTTGTCCGGCGGTATCCAGATGAACCAGGCGGAAATCCTCCGCCCGCAGGATCTGGGCCTTGCCCCCGAGGATCTGCGCGTACTGTCGACGCCCGAGGTGATGGTGCTGACCCAATCGGGCAACACCCAGGCCGCGCGGATGCGCCTGGTGGCCTTGATGCGCGAACGCAGCGCTGAAATCACCGTCGGCAACACCGGCCTGGACGATGAACTGGACATGATCCGCGAACAGTTCCGCCGTTATGCCGTGGACCGGATCGAGCCCCATGCCCATGAATGGCACCTCAAGGATGAACTCATCCCGATGGAGGTGATCGAGGACCTGGCCGAAATGGGTGTTTTCGGCCTGACCATTCCCGAAGAGCATGGCGGTTTCGGCCTGTCCAAGGCGTCCATGTGCGTCGTGTCCGAAGAATTGTCGCGGGGCTATATCGGTGTGGGCAGCCTTGGCACCCGGTCCGAAATCGCTGCCGAACTGATCCTTGCGGGCGGCACAGACGCGCAAAAGGCGAAATGGCTGCCCGGTCTTGCCAGCGGTGAAATCCTGCCCACTGCCGTGTTCACCGAACCCAACACCGGGTCCGATCTTGGCAGCTTGCGCACCCGCGCGGTCAAGGACGACAAGGGCGACTGGATCCTCAAGGGCAACAAGACCTGGATCACCCATGCCGCGCGCACCCATGTGATGACGGTTCTGGCCCGCACCATTCCGGGCACGACCGATTACAAGGGCCTGTCGATGTTCCTGGCCGAAAAGACCCCCGGCGATGATGCCAACCCCTTTCCCGACGCGGGCATTTCCGGCGGCGAGATCGAGGTGTTGGGCTATCGCGGCATGAAGGAATACACCGTCAATTTCGACGATTTCGCGGTCAAGGGCGAAAACCTGCTGGGCGGTGAAGAAGGGCAGGGTTTCAAGCAATTGATGCAGACGTTTGAGTCCGCCCGCATCCAGACCGCTGCACGCGCCATCGGCGTGGCGCAAGGCGCGCTGGACGAGGGCATGAAATACGCCGAGGACCGCAAGCAATTCGGCAAGTCGCTGGTCGAATTTCCCCGCGTGGCCAGCAAGCTGGCGATGATGGCGGTGGAAATCATGGTCGCCCGGCAACTGACCTATTTCAGCGCCTGGCAGAAAGACCATGATCGCCGCTGCGACCTGGAGGCGGGAATGGCCAAGTTGCTTGGGGCGCGCGTCGCCTGGGCCTGCGCCGACAATGCGCTGCAAATCCACGGCGGCAACGGCTTTGCGCTGGAATACAAGATCAGCCGCATCCTGTGCGATGCCCGCATCCTCAACATTTTCGAAGGTGCGGCGGAAATCCAGGCCCAGGTCATCGCCCGCCGCTTGCTGGGATGACCCATCGCGCAACGCGGTGCGCCTTCGGGCGCGCCGCAAGCCATGATTAGCCAAGTTTGACTAATAAGCTATCGCCAGCTAATCTTGGCGCATGACCCGCCCTGCCTGGCATTACCCGCGCACGCCCTTCACCCACGACACCTTCGTGGCCCTGACCCGTGGCCCGGTGCCCGCCATGTCCCTGTTCGGCCCGCGCCGCACCGGCAAGACCGAATTCCTGTTGCATGATCTTGGCCACCACGCCGCCGCCCAATATGGGCACCGCGTGCTCTACGCGAGCTTTTGGCAGACCTCGGTCGCGCCGCTCAGCCTTTTGATCTACGCGGTATCCGAGGCCCTGCGACAGCAAAGCTATGCCGATCGGGTTGTCGACTGGCTGCGCCATCCACCGCTCAAGGTCCGGATCGGGTCGGACAAGGGGCCGGGCGCGGTCGAGCTTGACCTGTCCGACCGGCGCGAGGCGCAGCTGGGGCCAGACCTGTTGTTGCTTGACGACCTGCTGGGGCAAATGGCCAACCCCGGCAAGCCCGCGATCCTGCTGCTGGACGAGGTGCAGGAACTGGCCACCGCCCCCGGCGGTGCCGAGATCATGGCCGGGCTGCGCACCGCGCTGGACCGGCGGCGCGACGGGCTGAAGACGATCTTCACCGGGTCGTCCCAGATCGGGCTGAACCGCATCTTTTCCACCCGCGCCGCGCCGCTATACCGGTTTGCCGCGCCGCTGACCCTGCCGCCGCTTGGCCCCGATTTCGTGACGCATCAGCTGGCGGTGTTTCACGGCGTGTTCCAGCGCCGCCTTGACCCCGCAACCGCACAGCGCTTTTTCGACCGCTTCGGGGCAAATCCCATGGTCTTTCAACGCTGGCTGATGACGCTAGGCCAAGACCGCGATCTGCCCGAGGACAAGGCCGCCGACCAGACCGCCGCCGCGCTGGCCCATGATCTCGATTTCGATCGGACATGGCTGGGCCTGCAACCCCATCACCGCGCCATGGCCCGCATTCTTGCCGAACGCAGCCATGATCCCTTTGGCGCGACCGGTGCCACCCGTTACGCGGCGCTGACAGGCCAGCCTGCGCCGATCCCGCAGACCCGCCAGAGCCATGTGCGCACGCTGGCCCGTCGCGGCCTGGCCGATCAATGGGATCGCGATTGGCGCCTGACCGATCCGCTGTTCGAAGCCTGGGTGCTTGACCGACCCGAGGCCGAGATCTGATGCGCGCCTTTCTTGCCCTGACGATCCCCGATGATGTCGCCGCTGCGCTGGTTTCGATGCAGCCCGCCATCCCCTTTGGCCGCCCCGTGCCACAGGAAAACCTGCATCTGACGCTCGCTTTTCTCGACGATGCCCCCGACCCTGCGCTGCAGGATCTGCACGACCGGATGACCGCGTTCCGCGCCGCCCCGGTTGCGGTTCGGTTTACCGGGCTGGACAGTTTCACCGAGGCCGAGCGCGGGCTGATCTTTGCCGCCGTAGACCGGACCGCGCCGTTGCAGGCCCTGCATGACCGCGTGGCGTCGGTCTGTCGGCAAGCGGGGCTTGATCTGCCGCGCCGCCGGTTTCGGCCCCATGTCACCTTGATGCGCGCCAATCGCCGCCCCGATGGCCCCGCGCGCGACAGGCTGGCCGGCGCGCTTGGTCCCCGCCCGGATCTGCCCGGGTTCACGGCCAGCGCGATCACGCTGTATGAATCGACCCTGTCATCGCGCGGTGCGGTGCATGATCCGCTGGCCAGTTATCCGCTGCTGCCTTGATCGGCCCGCGCCGCGATCAGGTCGACCAGCCGTTGCCGTGCCGGGGGCAGGGGTTTGTTGCCCAGCGACGGGGCCAGGTGATCGGCCAGGAAATGCCCCGTTGTGCGCAACCCCGCCACCACCTCGGCCAGATCGCCGCTTGGCACGCCCCGCAACGCGCCGGGCAGTGGCAACAGGCGATCCGCCCAGGCGCCTGCCCCCACCTGTGAAACGGCCCGGCCGCTGCGGGGCGACACGAACATCAGGTCCTGTGTCACCCCCGTTACCGCGCAGGCACTCAGATCAAGGCCGAACCCGGTTTCCTCCAACACCGCCAATTCCCAGGTCAGATAGGCCTCGGCCCAGCGATCGGCGCCCAACCCGTCGAGCACGGCCAGGCTGCGGGCATAGAGCGCCGGATAGGCGTGGCGTTCGGGCAAGGCAAAGGACAGCATCGCACAAACCGCAGACAGGCCCGCCAGCGCCAGCCGGTCGCCCATGGCATCGGCCGCGCGGCCCCGGATCAGTTCCACGCTATAGGCGCCCAGATGTGCATCCAGCCGCGCCCGCCAGGTCGCATCAAGCTGCGCGCCCGGCTGCAACAGTGGCGCCATCTTGCGCGACGCCCCACCCCGGACCACGCCCATGTGCCGGCCCAGATCGGCGGTGAACAGGTCAAGGATGGCCGCATGTTCGCCATGCCGCCGCACCCCAAGCAAGATCCCGTCTGCGCGCCATTCCATCCCATTGGGATATGCGGCCCAACCCCTGCTTGTCCATTGGCAGGCCACATGGCAGGCTTTGCCCATGTTCCCGAACCTGACCCGTTCCGCGCGCCGCACCGCCCTGTTGATCGCGATCTTGTTCGCGACCGGGCTTGCCATGCAGCTCGCCCATCTCGACGCGATCGGCGGTGAACCGTTTGCGGCCACCCTGTGGGACGCCGCGCGGTCATTCACCGTTCTGACCCAGGTCCTTGTGGTGATCAGCCTTGCGATCGTGTCGCGCCCCCTGCGGGCTGGGGTGTCTGAACCATGGCTCGCCGCCCTGACCTTGGCCATGATCCTGGCCGCGACGGCGCATCACCTGGCCCCAGGCGACCCCGTGCCACTGGTGGGCCTGGGCTTTTGGGCCGATCATGCCCTGAACAGCCTTGCGCCCGTGCTGTTGACGATCTGGTGGCTGGTGCATGCCCCGAAACGGCGGCTCGATTTCGCCGATCTGCCGATGTTCGCGCTCTGGCCATCGATCTATACGGCCTATGTCTTTGCCCGTGGCGCCCAGGATGGCGCCTATCCCCACACCTATCTTGATCCGGTCGTGACCGGCAGCGGCACGGTCGCGCTCAGCGTGGCGGGCATGTTGCTGCTGTTCCTGCTTGGCGGCGTGATGATGGTTTCCATCGGCCACTACGCCAACCGCTAGGCCCGTCAGGCCAGCCCGGGCTCATCCAGCAAATGCCGCCCCGCGCGGTCTTCCACCTCGATCACCCACAGATCCGGGTCGAAACCGCGTTGCCGCGCAATCGCCGCGTCCACCTCGGCCTCAGGTCCGGCGGCAAGCTCCATCCAGACCCGTGCGCCGGTCACCAGGTCGCTGCGCCGTTGCATCGCCACCGCCTGCCCGTCGAGCGTGTTGCACTTGATCAGGACCGCCCCCGCCGTTGCATCGCCGCGGGCGACGACAAAGGCCGGAATATCGGCCAGCCGGAGCCGCGCCAGATAGGCCTGCACCCAGAATTCGGCGGTCAGCCGCACCATGGCCGGTCAATTCCCATCGCGGAAATCCAGCCCCATTTCCGAATAGCGTTCCGCTTCGTCCAGCCAGTTGGGCCGCACCTTGACCTGCAGGAACAGGTGCACGCGGCGGCCGAGGAATTCTTCCAGCTCTTCGCGGGCGGCCTTGCCCACGGCCTTGATCGTCTCGCCGCCCTTGCCCAGCAAGATGCCCTTGTGGCCATCGCGCGCGACATAGACGATCTGGTCGATCCGGGCCGACCCATCCTTGCGCTCTTCCCAGCGTTCGGTTTCCACCGTCAGCTGGTAGGGCAATTCCTCGTGCAGCCGCAGTGTCAGCTTTTCGCGCGTCATTTCCGCAGCGATCATCCGCATCGGCAGATCGGCGATCTGGTCCTCGGGGTAAAGCCATGGCCCCTCGGGCATGGCCCCCGCCAGCCAATCACGCAGATCCTCGACGCCATAGCCCTTTTCGGCCGAGATCATGAAGGTCTTTTCAAAGCCAAAGGCCGCGTTCATGTCCTCGGTCAGCTTCAACAGCGTCTGCGCCTCGACCCGGTCGATCTTGTTGATCGCCAGCACCACGCGCCGCCCCACGGTCTTGTCCGCCAAGGCCTCGAGAATCGCCGTCACCCCGTCGGTCTTGCCGCGATGCGCCTCGATCAACAACACGATCACATCGGCATCGGCGGCCCCGCCCCAGGCGGCGGCCACCATCGCGCGGTCGAGGCGGCGCTTGGGTTTGAACAGGCCGGGCGTGTCGACGAAAATGATCTGGCTGTCGCCCGCCATGGTGACCCCGCGAATGCGCGCGCGGGTGGTCTGCACCTTGTGGGTGACGATCGACACTTTTGCCCCCACCATCCGGTTCAAAAGCGTGGATTTGCCCGCATTGGGCTCTCCGATCAGGGCTGTGAAACCGGCGCGGGTGGTCATCTGGTCTATCCTTGGGGCATGTTTGATCCGGGGGCATAGCCGATCCCGGCCCCCATTGCCACAGCAACAGCTCCCCCGCCCTGCAGAGCGGAGTTGCGCGCGATGCCCCATCGGCAGTATGTGGCCCCACGAAGACAGGAGAAACGGCCATGACGGCAAAGGTGTTCATCGACGGCGAAATCGGCACGACCGGGCTGCAAATCCGCGCCCGCCTTGACGCGCGTGCCGACATCACGCTGATTTCCCTGCCCGAGGAACACCGCAAATCCCGCCTGGCCCGGCTTGGCGCCTTTGCCGAGTCCGATGTCGCGATCCTGTGCCTGCCCGATGCGGCGGTGCATGACATCGCGCCGGATCTGGCGCATCTGCCCTGCCGCGTCATCGACGCCTCGACCGCGCATCGGACCGACCCCAATTGGGAATTCGGCTTTCCCGAACTCGATGCCGGAGCCCGGGCACGGATCGCTGCTGCGAAATACGTGTCCAACCCCGGCTGCTATTCCAGCGGTGCCATCGCGCTGATCAAGCCACTGGTCGATGCGGGTGTCATCGCGCCCGATCACCCGGTCACGATCAACGCGGTCTCGGGCTATTCCGGGGGCGGCAAGGCGATGATCGCCGAGTTCGAAACCGGTGCGATTACGGGCGGTTTCGTCTATGCGACAGGCCAGCATCACAAGCATCTGCCCGAAATCGTCATGCGCGGCGGCCTGGCCCGCAAACCGATCTTCGTGCCGCAGGTGGGCCATTTCGCCCAGGGCATGATCGTGCAGATCCCGCTGCACCTGCCCCCGGGTGGGCCGGGCATGGCGCTTGACGCGCTGCGCGCCCATTACGCCGGTCAGCGGTTCGTGCAGGTCCTGGACCGCGCCGAGCTGGGCGACCGGATCGATCCGCAGCGCCTGAACAACACCAACAAGATGGAACTGACCGTCGATGGCGACCCGGGTACCGGTGCGACGGTCCTGGTCGCGGTGCTCGACAACCTCGGCAAGGGCGCGTCGGGGGCGGCGGTGCAATCGCTCAACATCCTGCTTGGGCTGGACGAGGCGACCGGCCTCTGACCCGCACCACCCCCTTCACCTTTCCATAAATACGCCAGGGGGGTGCGGGGGGACAGCGTCCCTCGCGGGTCGCCGCCAGCGGCGGCGAAACCCAGCTCTCAGGGTTTGGCGACCTGGTCCAGCAAGGCGCGGGCGGCGGCCTGTTCGGCCTGGCGCTTGACGCGCCCCTCGGCCTCCACGGCCGTGCCATCGGCCAGCCGCGCCTCCACCCGGAACACCGGCGCGTGATCGGGGCCGCTGCGGCCGATCTCGGTGTAGATCGGCGGGGCCATTCCGCGCCCTTGCGCCCATTCCTGCAGCGCCGTCTTGGCGTCGCGGGCGTCATCGGCCACACCGGCCACCCGGTCGCCCCAAAGCCGCAGGATCACCGCGCGCGCCGCGTCAAAGCCGCCATCCATGTAGACCGCCGCGATCACCGCTTCCATCGCGTCGCCCAGGAGCGCGGTCTTGCGCCGCCCGCCGGTCGACATTTCCGATTTGCCAAGCCGCAGCACCGATCCAAGATCGATCGCGCGTGCCACATCGGCACAGGTTTCCTTGCGCACCAGCGCGTTGAATCGGGGCGCAAGCTGGCCTTCCCGGGCCTCGCCGTCCTGCCGCAGCACCGCCTCGGCCATTACCAGGCCCAGGACACGGTCGCCCAGGAATTCCAGCCGCTGGTTGTCGGGCCGGGTGCTTGAGGACAGCGACGAATGGGTCAGGGCGCGGGTGATCAGCTCCGGCTCGGCAAAGTCATGGCCCAGCCTCGTGCAGAACTCGGTGATTTCACGCGACAGCTTCACTCGACCGCCCGGAAAAACCGATCCGCCCGCCAGGTCCAGAAATAGACCATCCGCGCACCGGCGGATGAAAACATGATGCGGTCGGCGCGTCCGATGATGTTTTCCATCGGCACGAAGCCGACACCGCCCACCGATTGGGGAAAGCGCGAATCAACCGAATTGTCGCGGTTGTCGCCCATCACGAAGATATGGCCGTCGGGCACGGTGAATTCGGGCGTGTTGTCGGCGCGGCCGCCGTCGGCGATGTTCAGGATCGAATGGCTGACGCCATTGGGCAAAGTTTCGGTGAACCGTTCCTTTTCGCAGATGCCACCCGCGCCCACAGGCGCATTGGAACAGCGCGGCGGCTGGCGTTGCGGGCCTTGCGGTTCATACAGCTCTTCGAAGGCGGGTTGCGGCGTCATGCCCACCGGTGCGCCGTTCAGGTGCAGCACGCCCTCGATCACCTGTACCCGGTCACCGGGCAGGCCGATCACCCGCTTGATGAAATCGGTGCCTTCGGTCGGGTGGCGAAACACCACGACATCGCCCAGTTCGGGTTCGCTGCCGAAAATCCGGCCCTCGAAAGGACACATCGAGAAGGGGCAGGAATGTTGCGAATAGCCATAGGCCATCTTGTTGACGAAGAGGAAATCCCCGATCAGCAACGTGTCCTTCATCGATCCGGACGGGATCCAGAACGGTTGAAAGAACAGCGTGCGGAACACGCCCGCGATCAACAGGGCATAGGCGACGGTCTTTACCGTTTCCCAGATGCCGTCGGATTTGGCCGCTGCCGCCATGGTTTGCCCTGCCTTCTTGCGTGGTTCGCGTCAGGCGCGGGTGTGGGCCAGCCCCGCGCCCAAGTCAAGAAAGCACAGGCGCCTTGCGGCAGGCCCTCGCCCCACCGTCCGGGCCTGTGACCGCGGTTCGCAGGCGTATTTACGGGAAGATGAAGGGGCGCGCGTTAACCTTGATGCGGGGTTAACCGGGCCATCAGCTCAGGGTTCGGGGTGGCGGGCTTGCCGTGCCGGGGCGCAGCGCCTCTTCGGCGCTTGGCAGGGCCTCGATCACCACATGGGCCTGTGCCCAGGGGTGGTCGTCTGTCAGGCTGACATGGATCACCGCCGTGTAGCCTTTGGGGGTCATCTGGTCGAGCCGTTCCTTGGCCCAGCCCGTCACCTGCATCACCGGTTGCCCGGATGGCAGGTTCGACACGGCCATGTCCTTCCAGGCGATTCCCATCCGCAGCCCGGTGCCGAGCGCCTTCGAACAGGCCTCTTTCGCGGCCCAGCGCTTGGCATAGACCGCCGCCGGGTCGTTCATCCGTTCGGCGCGGCGCTGTTCGGTTTCGGTAAAGACGCGCCGGCGGAACCGGTCACCGAACCTGATCGAGCGCCGCCTTGATACGCTCGATATTCGCCAGGTCCGTGCCGATGCCGAGGATCATGGGTGCCGCCCCGCCGCGATCATGCCGTGCGTGCGGCATCCATGGCCGCGCGCATCCGTGCGATGGCGGCGGGCAAACCGACGAAGACCGCCTCGCCGATCAGGAAATGCCCGATGTTGAGTTCCGCGACTTCGGGCAGGGCCGCGACAGGGCCGACCGTGTCATAGCACAGGCCGTGGCCCATATGCACCTCGAGGCCGAGGTCGGCGGCGCGTTTGGCGCCGGCGACCAGGCGGGCCAGTTCCGCATCGCGGGCGGCGAAATTTCCCTCGGCGTGGTGGTCGCAATAGGCGCCCGTGTGCAATTCGATCACCGGCGCGCCGATGCGGTGGGCGGCGTCGATCTGGGCCGGGTCGGCGGCGATGAAGAGCGACACGCGGATGCCGGCGTCGCGCAGGGGGGCGATGTAATGGGCCAGCCGGTTCTGGTCGCCCGCCACCTCCAACCCGCCTTCGGTGGTGCGTTCCTCGCGGCGTTCGGGCACGATGCAGGCGGCATGCGGCCTGTGTGCCAGGGCGATCGCCGCCATTTCGTCGGTCGCGGCCATCTCGAAGTTCAGCGGCACGGTGATCGCGGCCAGGATCGCGCCGACATCGGCGTCGCGGATATGGCGGCGGTCTTCGCGCAGATGGGCGGTGATGCCATCGGCACCCGCCGCTTCGGCCATGGCGGCCGCGCGCACCGGGTCGGGCAGCGCCCCGCCGCGCGCATTGCGCAACGTGGCCACGTGGTCGATGTTCACGCCGAGGCGCAAGCGGTCTGTCATGGGTGTCATGGCGGTTGTCCCCCTGCCTGTGCTGGTCAGAGCCTAGCGTTTTGCCGCCGCTGCGCCAGCCTGTGCGCGCAGCTTTTCCATCTTCTTTCGCAATCTGGCCGATCGCCGTTTCTGATAGGCGTGGATCACCGGCACGCTCAGGTAATAGCAGATGCCGCCAAAGATGATGCCGGGCACGATGGCCCCGATCATCCAGGGGAAAAACACATCTTCGTAGAATCGCGCCAATTCCGTCCAATGGGCGCGTTCGGGCGTGAAGATGGCCAGCACATTGTGCCACAGATCGCCCGCCGCCGCCCCGAATTTCGAAAACATCGAATCATCGAGCGTGCCGCGCATGCTGGTGCCCAGCATCCAATGCCCGGTTTGCAGCGCGATATAGGCGATGGGCACATAGGTCAGCGGGTTGCCGAAGAAGGTGCCCAGCAGCGCGGCAAGGATCGATCCCCGCATCACCTTGGCCAGGATCGCGGCCACGATGAAATGCATCCCGAAAAACGGCGTGAAGGAGGCGAACACCCCCGCGAACACCCCGCGCGCGATCTGTTCGGGGGTGCCGGGCAGCCGGCGCATGCGGTGCTTGACGTAATGGGCGGCGCGCAGCCATCCGCCCCGCGGCCAAAAGACTTCGGCAACGATGCGAAGGGTCGATCTGGCGTCGCGGCGCTTGAACACCTGTCTGGCCTTTTCCGTCCTGTCGGCTTGGCCCCCCAAGGGTCAAGCCACGGCATCATTTGCGCCCCCGGCCCCCCGTCAGGGACGGCGGTCGAGATCACGAAACCGGTGCAGGCTGGCGACATCGCTGTCAAGTTCGACCGCCATCATCACCGCGTGCAGATGTTCCGCGTTGCGCACATCCACATCGATCAGGAGCCGGAAAAAATCCGGTTTCCGATCAATGAAATGCAGGTCCGAGATATTGGCGTTCTGTTCGCCGATCAATGTGCATATCCGCCCAAGGGCGCCGTTCTGGTTCGATAGCGTGACATCGATGGTCACGTTATGCACCGGGGCGTGGCGGCCATCGGTCCAGTGCAGGTCGATCCAGCGTTCGGGGGTCGCATCGAAGGCGGCCAGCGCGCCGCAATCGATGGCATGCACGATGGGGCCGCGCCCGGCATAGGTGATGCCCACGATCCGTTCGCCCGGCACCGGTTGGCAGCATTGTGCCCGGCGAATCTCGGCCCCCGGCGGCAGGCCGATGACCGCGCGCACCGCCTCGACCTCGCTGTCGGCGGTCTTGCTGGCCAGTTCGGGATAGATCCGGGCCACGATGGAGCGCGCCGAAATCTCGGCCGATCCGATCCGGGCCAGCATGTCATCGCCGTCTTTCAGGCCGATGGCACGCGCCGCGGTGTTCAACGCCTTGTCGGTGGCTTTCTTGCCGACCTGTTCAAAGGCGACGCGGGCCAGTTCGCGGCCCAGCTTTATGTAGCGTTCGCGGTCTTCTTCGCGCAGCATCCGCCGGATCGCCGCCTTGGCGCGACCGGTCACGACGATGTCGATCCAGGTCGCTTGCGGCGTCTGGCCTTCGGCGGTGATGATCTCGATGGATTGGCCGTTCTTGAGCCGCGTCCACAGCGGTACGCGCAAGCCGTCCACCTTGGCGCCGACACAGGAATGGCCGATGCGGGTATGGATCGAATAGGCGAAATCGATCGGCGTCGCACCCTTGGGCAACTGGATCACATCGCCCTTTGGGGTGAAGCAGAACACCTGGTCCGAATACATCTCGAGCTTGACGTGTTCGAGAAATTCGTCGTGATCTTCGGCGTTTTCGAACCGTTCCGTCAGGCTTTCCAGCCATTTCGCCGGATCGACCGCAAAGGGGTTCTGCACCCGCACCCCGTCGCGGTAGGACCAATGCGCCGCCACGCCGCTTTCGGCCACGTCATGCATCTGGCGGGTGCGGATCTGCACCTCGACGCGTTTGCCGTCGCGGCCCGACACGGTGGTGTGGATCGACCGGTAGCCGTTCGATTTCGGTTGGCTGATGTAATCCTTGAACCGCCCCGGCACCGCGCGCCAGCGTTGGTGGATCGCGCCCAGGATGCGGTAACAGTCATCTTCCGTGCCGGTCAGAACCCGAAAGCCGTAGATGTCGGACAGGCGCGAAAAGGCCAGGTCCTTTTCCTGCATCTTGCGCCAGATCGAAAACGGTTTCTTGGCGCGACCGAACACATCGGCCTTCAGCCCGTGCTTGTCGAGCACCGCCTCGATATCCTCGGTGATGCGCGGGATGACATCGCCGGTTTCCTTTTGCAGGGTCACGAAGCGGCGCATGATCGAGGTGCGCGCCTCGGGGTTGAGCACCCGGAAACTCAGGTCCTCGAGTTCCTCGCGCATCCATTGCATCCCCATGCGACCGGCGAGCGGCGCAAAGATATCCATGGTTTCATGGGCTTTCTTGGCCTGCTTTTCCGGCACCATGTGGCGGATGGTGCGCATGTTGTGCAGCCGGTCGGCCAGTTTCACCAAGATCACCCGAAGATCCTTGGACATGGCCATCAGCAGCTTGCGGAAATTTTCCGCCTGTTTCGCCTCGCGGCTGGACAGTTCTAGGTTGGTCAGCTTGGTGACCCCATCGACCAATTCCGCGACATCGGCGCCGAACAGGCTCGCGATCTCGGTATAGGTGCCCTTGGTGTCTTCGATCGTGTCATGCAGCAGCGCGGTTGCGATGGTGGCGTCGTCCAGCCGCTGTTCGGTCAGGATCGCGGCGACCGCGACGGGATGCGTGAAATACGGCTCGCCGGAATGGCGGGTCTGCCCCTGGTGCATGCGTTGCGCATAGGCATAGGCGCCCCGCAGGAGCGCCTCGTTGGTTTTCGGATTGTAGTTGCGAACAAGGGACAGCAGGTCGTCGGCGTCGATCATTCGGGTCTTAGCCTGCCTGTGTCCACGGCGGTGTTACCGTTGGCCTTGTGCTTCCATCAACGCGCGCAGCATCTGCTCTTCGTTCATGTCGTCGCGCGCCGGGCGATCTGCCTCGACACCCTGCAACAGCGCCATCGCGTCTTCTTCGGGCTCGTCGACCTCGATCTGGGTCTGCAAGCTTTCGATCAGGCGTTCGCGCAGATCGTCGGCACCTTGCGTTTCCTCGGCGATTTCACGCAGGGCAACGACAGGATTCTTGTCATTGTCGCGGTCGATGGTCAGCTGTCCGCCAGCGGCGATTTCGCGGGCCCGGTGGGCGGCGAGCATGACAAGTTCGAACCGGTTCGGAACCTTGTCGACGCAATCTTCAACGGTGACGCGGGCCATGCGGTGGCACCTCCAGATGCTGGTCGGGAGAAATTCAAAGGCCTCCATTATCCCCGGATGCCCGGAATGACAAGCCCGAAGCCGCGCGCCTCAGGATATCGGCCAAATCTCGGCGCGTTCCGCCCCGGGCCGTGCGGCCAGCATCTCGGCCACGCTGTCGCCGGTCAGCGGATGCCGCCAATCCGGCGCGATCTCGGCCAAGGGCACCAGCACGAAGCTGCGTTCGGCCATCCTGGGATGTGGCAAGATCAACTGCGTGGGCGTTTCGACCGCCGCGCGTTCAGGGGTCAGGTCCGCCCAGGCCTGTTGCGTGGCGGCATCGGGCAAAACCCGGTCGCCAAGGGCGATCAGGTCCAGATCCATCTTGCGCGCCTCCCAGCGGGTGCTGCGGGTGCGGCCGAAATCCGTCTCTATCCCATGCAGGATCGCCAAGAGATCCTCGGGCGATCCCGTCCAGTCGAGGGCTGCGGCGGCGTTCACGAAATCCGGCCCGGAACCGGGCGGAAACGCCGGTGTCCGGTACAACCGACTGGCCTGCACCCGCGCGCCGGTGCGCTCTGTCAACATGTCGATCGCACGCGGCACTGTATCTTTCGGGTCATACCCAAGTATCGAAAGATTTGCGCCGAGCGCTAAAAACGCGCGTGACGAAGGGGCTGTTTTGGCAAATAGTTGCACCTCTGTAACATAGCCCTATTTTGGGGCGGCTTCGCGCCAACCGGTCATCTTAGGTTCACTCCCTAAACTAGTTTCATTGAGCGGTCAGCGCCACTTTCAGTATAGGACACTCCGGAATGTTTTATCGGGATGAAAGGTTGGCCCTGTTTATTGATGGGTCCAACCTCTACGCTGCGGCAAAGGCCCTGGCTTTCGATATCGACTACAAGCTTCTGCGCAGCGAATTCATGCAGCGTGGCAAGCTTTTGCGCGCCTACTACTACACCGCCTTGTTGGAGAATGACGATTATTCCCCGATCCGGCCGCTGGTGGACTGGCTGAACTACAACGGTTTCACCATGGTGACGAAACCTGCCAAGGAATTCACCGACAGCCAGGGTCGCCGCAAGATCAAGGGCAACATGGACATCGAGCTTGCGGTCGATGCCATGGAAACCGCCGAACATGTCGATCACATCGTGCTGTTTTCCGGCGATGGCGATTTCCGCCCGTTGGTCGAGGCGATCCAGCGCAAGGGCTGTCGCGTGTCGGTGGTGTCCACCATCCGCAGCCAGCCGCCGATGATTTCGGATGATCTGCGCCGCCAGGCCGACAATTTCATCGAACTGGATGAACTGCGCGAAGTCATCGGCCGCCCGCCGCGTGAACCCCGCGACGATCGCGCCCGCCTGCCCGAGGAAGAAACGCAAGACTGACCATCGGCTCAGGTGCGGCGCAAAACCGATACCTGAAACGCCTGTTCCGCGCCCTTTGGGGTGCGGTGCAGGTGCCGTGCCGATGTCACCGGCACGAAACCACCGGGGGCGTGGCGGTCCAGCTCGGCCGCCAGGCTTGCGGGGCTGTAGCGCTGCACGGGCAAGCCGGAACATGTTTCCGGCCCATCCTCGGCAAAGGTCATGATCACGGCATGCCCCCCCGATCTGAGCGCCATGGCCATCCGCGCCACATAGGCGGCGCGCTGATCCGGGGCGGTCAGGAAATGAAAAGCCGCCCGGTCATGCCAAAGCGCATAGGCCGCGGGCCTGGGCGCCCAGTGCGTGACATCCGCCGCGATCCAGTTCACCTCGCCCGCACGATCACCCAGCCTGGCCTCGCTGGCTTCCAGCGCGGCCTGCGACAGGTCCAGACAGCTGAGCCGCGAAAATCCAAGGGCGATCAGCGCATCCATCACCCGTGAAGCACCGCCGCCGATGTCGATCACCGGATCATTCGGCGCGGCATAGGTCGTGATCAGCGACAGCGACAGACCCGGTTCGGCCTCGAACCATGTCAGTGCCGCCTCGGTGCGCGCGCCATAGACCTCATCCCAATGTGTCCTGTCGGCGGGCATGCTCACTCCAGCGCGGCGCGCGTGTTGATGTCATTGTGCACGTCGATCACTTCGCGTGGCCATGTCGATTTGATGTAGCTCAGCACCGCGATGATCTCATCCTCTGTCAGGCTGTCGCCATAGCCCATCATGTCGCTTTCATAGCCGCGCCCCACCACCGCGGCCGTGCCGCGCGTTGTGATGTCGATCAGCACCGCATCCGGGTGATGCCAGGTGTACCCGCTGGGATCATGGGGGGGCGCGGGCAGGCGGCCATCGGCGCGGCGCACCTGCCAATCGGGTTGCCCTTCCAGCGCCGCCCCGTGGCAAGCGGCGCATTGCGCGGCGTAGATCGTAGCGCCCGTGGCCACCACCTGTTCATCCTGCCAGCGCAGGATATGCCCCGGCGCCTCGGTCGCGCCCGCCGGGAACAGTGCCATCATCAGCCCCGCCACCCCGAAGCCTGCCGCACCGATACCTGCCATTGCCCTAAGTCGCATTCTGCCCCCTCTCTTGCTGATCCTGTTTTCCCCTTTTGGCACCTTCCCCCAACGGGAAGGCAAGCCCCAGACTGGACGCCCGCGTCTGAACATTCTACCTCTGGCTGTAGCACGTCACCGCCTTCAGCCGCCCGAGGCCCACATGACCAAACCGCCCCTGACCATCCACCTTGCCGCGCCGCGTGGCTTTTGCGCAGGCGTCGACCGGGCGATCAAGATCGTCGAGCTTGCGCTTGAAAAATGGGGCGCGCCGGTTTTCGTGCGGCATGAAATCGTGCACAACAAATATGTCGTCGACGATCTGCGCGCCAAGGGGGCCGTGTTCGTCGAAGAGCTGGAGGATTGCCCGCCCGACCGCCCGGTGATCTTTTCCGCCCATGGCGTGCCCAAATCCGTGCCCCAGGAAGCCGCCCGGCGCGAGATGCTGTTTGTCGATGCGACCTGCCCGCTGGTCAGCAAGGTGCATATCGAGGCGGCGCGGCACCATGAAAACGGCCTGCAAATGATCATGATCGGTCATGCCGGTCACCCCGAAACCATCGGCACCATGGGCCAATTGCCCGCGGGCGAGGTGGTGCTGGTCGAAACCGTCGAAGATGTGGCGACCGTCACCGTCCGCGATCCCGCGCGGCTGGCCTTCGTCACCCAGACCACGCTGTCGGTCGATGACACCGCCGATATCGTCGCGGCCTTGCACGCGCGCTTTCCCGCCATCGTCGGCCCCCACAAGGAAGATATCTGCTACGCCACCACCAACCGCCAAGAGGCGGTCAAGGCCATGGCCCCCCTGGCCGATGCCATGCTGGTCGTGGGTGCGCCCAATTCGTCAAACTCCAAACGTCTGGTCGAGGTCGGCGCGCGGGCCGGCTGCGCCTATGCCCAGCTCGTGCAACGCGCCACCGACATCGACTGGCGCGCGCTCGACGGCATCCGCTCGCTCGGCATCACCGCAGGCGCCAGCGCGCCCGAGGTGCTGGTGACCGAAGTCATCGACGCCGTCCGCGCCCGCTTCGACGTGACCGTCGTCCCCGTCGTCACCGCCGAGGAACACGTGGAATTCAAGGTGCCAAGGGTGCTGCGCGAGGCGGTGTGAGCGAGGGCTGAGGGTCGGGGCTGAGGCTGCTAGGAAGGCAGAACCGCAGAGTGGTTTGTGCGGGAAGCGGACAGTCGCACCAAGATGCATAGGTTGTGGCAGGCCGGCTCTTGAGGTGTCCCGAATACTGTTTCTCGCAAGAGACAGCACTCAGCTCTTGGCCAAGAACTCTCGAAGGGAACCGGCACCACGACATCGCCGTCGGCCATCACCGCGTCCTTGATCGGCGCAAGCGGGTCGCGTGCATAGCCGAGAAGCTCGGAGTTGAGGAGTGGCTGCTCAGCCCCGAGCGACGTGCTGGCGAAGGGCATGCGGGTGAAGCCGCCCGCGGGCGGCGTTCCATAGGTCGTCTCGAACGCAAGCGCCATCAGCGCCCGCGCGCCCTGGCCTCGTGCCATGTCTCAACTCCTGTGGTCGGTTGGGTCAGGCCAGCGGGTCGGCCGTGGAATAGTGCAGCACCACCGGGAGTGAGGCGGATCAGACGACAGTCAAGTGGACTGTCGTCCCGCCGAGCTGCGGCCCTCAGGCTCGTCGCGCCCTCATTGGGAAGATCGACGGGCCGTGGCGCTTCTGTCTCGAACCAGTCGCAGAGCCCGCCAAGCGTGCGGTCCCCGGCGATAGCCGCGCCGATGCTGGCGGTCAGCATGTCGAAGGCGGTGTCACGTGCAGCGCCCTGAACCACCGCCTCGATCTCGGCGCGGTGCTGGGAGTGGTAAGCCAGCGGCGACAGCGTGACATCTGGTTCGCCCGGCTCCCCGTCCCGAAGGATCAGAAGACCCTCGGCCGGCACGCGCTCGGGCAGCACCGAGAGTTGCGCGTGCAGCGCGGCAAGGATGGTTTCGCGGGGGGTGGGCAATAGTTTACCATGTGATCAAGGCCGTCGGGCATCGGCGGACTTCGAAATCCGGTCGCCCGGCCAGTTCATTCATCAACCATTGGGTGCCGACATTGTTGATCTCAATGTCCCAGTTCGCATGGCCCGCTTCGGCGACAAGACGCTCGTATTCGTCGGGATCATCGGAGTCCAAGACAAGCCCGACGTCATTGCGCCATGCAAAGCGATAACCACGCTCGTCCATAGCCGGTGCCATTGAAAGTCCGTAAATGGTCGTCGGCGTAATTTTGATAGACCAAAGACGGTCGCGGACAATTGGCGTCCCATCCTCCAATCGCGGAACCGCAATTGGCTTCAGGTACGGCCTGCCAAGGTCGAAAACTGCTTCATAGCCGAGGTTTGCGCCGTTCTCGAGCCGTACGCAGGTGCGATAGCTGTTGTTGAAGACAATTACGACCCAGAGCGCCACAAGAACGATCGGGATCAGTGCGACGCCCAAGAGGGCACCAAGCACCCCGTCATTACCGTTGTCGCTACCCCGATGTTTCACCCGAACCTGCTGTGTACTCGATCCGCAAAGATCTGACCTGAGAAGCTGCCAGCCCATCGATCCGTGATCGAATACGGTTCGCCAGTTTGAATGCCCAGCCGCTGGGGCCCTGTGGGACGGAGCCCGACGCGTCCGCGAAGGTAATCTTCCAGCGGCCTGTGGATATTTTCATAGATGGTCTCGCCGAAATCGACGACCTCCATACCGACATCGGCTGGATCGGCGAATTCATCCTCAAGGTAGAATTCGAATTGCCCGGAGAGTGTCAGAATACCGAACTCCGCAACACAGTTTCCCGTGAAGCGACCGCCTATTGTGGTGTCACCGATACTGAATACGATCCCGGTCATATTGTATGTGTTCTCGAAGACATCCGAAAAAGCACCGTTTGGGTGTTCTCTGGCTACCTCTGCAATGTTGTCCTGAAGGCTCTTTGTCACAGTGGAGGTCATGTACTGCGCCACAATTCTACTCAGATGTCCGGTTTCCCGAACGGTAACACCACGTCCACGACCGATATAGTAGTGGCGGACAAAATCCCGGCTGCTCCAAGTGGCTCCGGTGTCCCCTGCGTCGGCCACTTCGATTTCGATGAACTCATCGACTGACGGCATGAAGGGCTCAGCCGCGCAGCTGCAGCCGTAGTCTTCGCCGGGGTGGCCCGTCTCGGGCGGGTCATCCCATGCGAAGACCTGACCGTTGTTGGCAGCATGGCTTGGGCGGACTTTGTCATCTCCGCGCGTTCGCCAGATGTAGTGTGTGGTTGGCCGCTCTTGCTTGATCGACCATTCGATGGGCGTCCCTTTGCGCAGGTAGACTTGGAACGCCTTGCGATAAAGATGTGGGTCGATTTGCATGCAGAAGCCCTTGGACAGAGTTTTCGCCATCTTCACACAAAAGGGTTAATTCTTTGGTAGTAAACCGTACGCTCACAACCTGCCCTCCACCCAGTTCGCCACGATCAACCCTGGCACGCTGTCCAACGTCCGCTCGGCATCCCGCGCCAGATCGAGCCGCTTCGGCAGCTTGACCTGCGGCACCAGCAGGAAGATCGGCGCGTTCTTCGCTGCAAACGCTCCCCCGGAGCGTTTGCGGACGCTCGAACCCTTTCCGCGCCCGGTCTTCGAGCGCGACACGACCGCCTGGCCCTTCGTGTTCAGCCTGCCCTCCGCCACCAGCAGGCTCGGGCCGGTGCGGCGATAGACGAAGCGCAGGCGCAACCCGCGTCGCCGTTCCCATTCGCCGGGCGTGATCCGGCCGCCGCGCAGGGACTTGCCCGCCGCTGGCAGCGGGATCGCCAGCCAAAACCCGTTTTTCGAGCGGATCAGCGGCCCCGTGTCATGCGCGCCCACGATGACCGGCGCCTTTGACCAGACCAGCGCCGCGGCGTCGAGGCTCTTGCCCGACCTCGGGAAGTTCTGGCTCTGTATCGAATTGGCGAGCCGTGTGCCGAGTCCCGCGCCGGTGATCTGCAATCGCCACGCCGTTTTCAGCCCCGTCCCGGCTTCGCGCATGGCGGCCGTCACCGCGCGTTCGCTAGCCGCGCAACAACCGGCACTTTGAAGATGTAGGGGACGACGGTTCAGTGTCCGCTAAGGGTCGGAAGCCCCCCCTCCCCCCAATCCCTACCAACTCCTGAATCCCCCTCTGTAACCCCTTGATTTCCCGTGCGCGCCGCATGTCCCACGCGTGGGACATCGTGTTTGCCCCACGCCAAGACGCCCGCCGATCCCTCGGGCCACGCGCCAAAACGGGCCTTGCCGCGCCGCGCGCCTCGGGGCAGATAAACCCCATGACGCGCATCCCGACCCCAGCCCTGATCCTCGGCCTCGCGGGCCTGATCCCCTTTGTCTATGGCGCCATCAGCCTGGTCTTTCCCGCCACCGCCAGCCTCGGCTTTGCCTGGTCGCCCAATCACACCGGCCTCGCCCTGTTGCAGATCTACGGCATCGTGATCCTGTGCTTCATGGCGGGCGTGATCTGGGGCTTTGCCGCCAAGGCCGCGCCGGGACAGGCCGCGCTGTTCTACGTCCTGTCGGTGATCCCCGCGATCTTCGTCTTTCTCACTGCCTTTGCCGATCCGCGCCCCAGCCTCGTGATGCTGATCGGTGGGTTCCTCGCGCTTCTGGCGATCGATGCCACCGCCGCCCGCGCGGGCCTGGCCCCCGATTGGTGGATGCCGCTGCGGCTTTTGCTGACCACCGTGGTCGTCGCCTGCCTCGCCACGGGCCTTTTGACATGAAAGCCCCCCATGCCTGATCTTTTCGCCTATACCGATGGCGCCTGTTCCGGAAACCCCGGCCCTGGCGGCTGGGGCGCGCTGTTGCAGGCCAAGGATGGCGCAACGGTCGTCAAGCAACGCGAACTGAACGGCGGCGCGGCCGAGACCACCAACAACCGGATGGAGCTTTTGGCCGCCATCGCCGCGCTCGAGGCGCTGGAACGCCCGTCGGACATCACCATCGTCACCGACAGCGCCTATGTGAAAAATGGCGTCACCAGCTGGATCCATGGCTGGAAGCGCAACGGCTGGAAAACCTCGACCCGCCAACCGGTCAAGAACGAAGACCTCTGGCGCAGGCTCGATACCGCGCAGGCGCGCCACCGCGTGACATGGCAATGGGTCAAGGGCCACGCCGGTCATCCCGAAAACGAACGCGCCGACGAATTGGCGCGCGCCGGCATGAAACCCTACAAATGACCGTGCTGACCGCGCTGGATTATGCCGCCGTGCTGGTCTTTGCCCTGACCGGCGCGCTGGCCGCCTCGCGCGCGCAGCTCGATCTGATCGGGTTCGCCTTTCTCGCCAGCCTGACCGCCTTGGGCGGCGGCACGGTGCGCGACCTGCTGCTGGATCGAAACCCGGTGTTCTGGATCGCCGATCCCATCCCGCTGGCCATCGCCTGCACCGCCGCCGTGCTGGTGTTTTTCACCGCCCACCTGCTGGAAAGCCGCCAGACGGTTCTGACATGGCTTGATGCGCTGGCGCTTCCAATCGCGGTCGCGGCGGGGTGCGGGCGGCCACCGAAACCGGACAAAGCGTGCCGATCATCCTGATCATGGGCATCACCACCGGGTGCTTCGGCGGGCTCTTGCGCGACATCGTCGCCAACGAGGTGCCGCTGCTCATCCGCACCGGCAAGCTTTACGTCACCGCCGCATTGGCGGGCGGCGCGGCTGCCGTGATCTCGAGCGCGGTGCTGCCGTCCGAGCCGATCGCGCTGATCGCCTGCATCGCCACCTGTTTCACGCTGCGGGCGGGCTCGCTGATGTATGGCTGGCAGATGCCGGTCTACAAACCCCGCCCGCCGCGAAACTGACCCCGCGCCTTCATCTTCCCATAAATACGCTTGCAGGCCCCTGCCAACCGCCCCCGGTCAGCGCCGCGTCTTGCGGTTCTGCCTGCGCCGGTTGGCATATTCGGTCGGGATCAGGATCAGCGCCGCCGCCGATCCGATGATCGCGTCCAACCCCGGCGATCCAAAGGACAGGCCGAACAGCGCGCGGGCAAAGAACAGCGCCAGGACCGCGCCAAAGGCGATCAACACCGACGGCACGATGCCATTATGCGTCCAGCCCCATTTCTCGAACACGACCGCAACGATGCCCGCGATCATCAAGGACCCAAAAAACGAGAACAAGACCATCGCCCACCCTTTCACTCACCACCCAAAACCGTTCCCGGCGCGATGCGCGCGCCGCGCAGATAGGCCCCTGTCGCCATCCTCGGCTTGCCTTCCGGCTGCAGCTCGGTGATCTCGACCGCGCCGCTGCCGCAGGCGACCGTGAGCCCGTCCAGAACCGTGCCCGGCATGCCGCTGCCATCCGCCAGCTTGCTGCGCAACAGCTTGACCCGCGCAGGGCCGATCATGGTCCAGGCGCCGGGAAAAGGCGACAGGCCACGGATCACGCGGTCGATTTCCCCGGCGGGGCGTGACCAATCCACCCGCGCTTCTGCTTTGTCGATCTTCTCGGCATAGGTCACGCCGCTGTCGGGTTGGGCCATGGCGGTCAGATCGTCCAATTGCCCCAGCGCCGCGACGATCGCCCGCGCCCCCATATCGGCCAGCCGATCATGCAGATCGCCCGCCGTATCGTCGCCACCAATCGCGATCTTTCGGGTCATCAGAACCGGTCCGGTGTCCAGCCCTGCCTCCATCTGCATGATGCAGACGCCGGTTTCCGCGTCACCTGCCATGATCGCCCGCTGGATCGGCGCGGCGCCGCGCCAGCGCGGCAACAAGCTGGCATGGATGTTCAGGCACCCGCGCGCGGGCGCATCCAGCACCGCTTGCGGCAGGATCAGGCCATAGGCCACGACCACGGCGATATCGGCCTTCAGCGCCGCGAAACCGGCCTGGGCCTGCGCGTCGCGTAGCGTCTTGGGGTGGCGCACCATCAGCCCCATCGCCTCGGCGCGGGCGTGAACCGGGGTCGGGCGGTCCTTCTTGCCGCGCCCGGCGGGGCGGGGCGGCTGGGTATAGACACAGGCGATGTCATGGCCCGCGGCCACCAGCGCCTCCAGCACGGTGACGGAGAATTCCGGCGTTCCCATGAACACGATCCGCATCAGCGCCCCCCTTTCGTGGCGCGCTTGATCAGCATGTCGCGCCTGGTTTTCGACAGGCGGTCGAAATACATCCGTCCCGCCAGGTGGTCGATCTGGTGCTGCACCGATGTGGCCCAAAGCCCGGTGAACTCCTGCCGCACGCGAAAGCCCAAATGGTCGGTAAAGCCGACCGTGACCGTGGCGGGGCGGGTGACCCTGGCCCAGACACCGGGCAGGTTCGGGCTGGCCTCTTCATGGTCGTTGGTCGCGTCCGAGGCCGCGATGACCTCGGGGTTGGCCATGCGGATGGCGCGGCCCCGGTCATCGCTGGCATCGACCACGGCCAGCCGCAGCATCACGCCGATCTGCGGCGCGGCCAGGCCGACGCCCGGCATGGCGTCCATGGTTTGGATCATGTCGTCCCAGATGGCGCGGATGTCATCGGTGATCGCGTCCACATCCGCCGCCGGCGTCCTCAACCGCTTGTCGGGCCAGATGACGAACGCGCGCCGGCTTCCCGTCACGCCTTTTCCCGCGCGCGGTCCTTCTTCAGCTTGACCATCTTGCGGGTGATCAGCTGGCGCTTGAGCGGCTTGAGGTAGTCGATGAACAGGATGCCGTTCAGGTGGTCGATTTCATGCTGCACGCAGGTCGCCCACAGCCCGTCGAAATCCTGTTGCCGTTCCGTGCCGGTCGGGTCGATCCAGCGCACGGTCACCTCGGCGGGGCGTTCCACCTCTGCGTAGATGTCGGGGATCGACAGACAGCCCTCGTCATAAATGTTCAGATCGTCCGACTGCGCGATGATTTCGGGGTTGAACATCGCCATCGGGCGGGGCGCGGCGCCGTCTTCCTTGATGCAATCCATCACGATCAGCCGCGTGTCGACGCCGACCTGCGGCGCGGCCAGGCCGATGCCCGGCGCGGCATACATGGTTTCCAGCATGTCATCGGCCAGCGCGCGCAGGTCATCCGACAAATCGGTGATGGCGGGCGCGGTCTTTTTCAGACGGGGATCGGGATGGATCAGGATCGGGCGTTTCATGGGCGTCCATTTAGGTCAAGCGCGGCCCCGCCGCAATAAGCGTGGCCAAGGCTTGCGCCTGGCGGCCGCTAGGTTAGCCTGCCGCCGATGCACCCATGACGGAGACAGCCATGTCCTTTGACGAAATCATCGACCGCCGCGGCACCCATTGCGTGAAATGGGACGGGATGGAGGCGCTCTATGGCGTCTCCGCCGATGAGGGTCTGGCGATGTGGGTGGCGGACATGGAATTTCGTCCCCCTGCCTGCGTGCAGGGCGCGGTGCAGGCGATGGCCGATCACGGGATCTATGGCTATTTCGGCGATGACAGCGCCTACAAGGGCGCGATCTGTTGGTGGATGGATCACCGGCACGGGTGGCGCGTTGACCCGGACTGGATCTTTTCGACCCATGGTCTGGTGAATGGCACCGCCATGTGTCTTGACGCCTTTACCCGCGAAGGCGACGGGGTGGTGGTGTTCACGCCGGTCTATCACGCCTTTGCCAAGGTGATCCGGGCATCGAACCGCGACCTGGTGCAATGCGAGATGCCCATCGTGGATGGCCAGTATGTGCTCGATTTCGACGCCTGGGATGCGCAGATGCGCGGCCATGAAAAGCTGTTGATCCTGTGTTCGCCGCACAATCCCGGCGGGCGGGTCTGGACGCGGGCGGAACTGGATGGCGTGGCCGATTTCGCGCGGCGTCATGACCTGATCATCGTGTCCGATGAAATCCATCATGACCTGGTGATGCCGGGCCAGGCGCATGTGCCCATGGCGTTGATCGAGGGCATTGCCGACCGGCTGGTGATGATGACGGCGGCGACCAAGACCTTCAACATCGCGGGCGCGCATGTGGGCAACGTGATCATCGCAGACCCCGATTTGCGGGCGCGGTTCGGGGCGCGGATGATGGCGCTTGGCATGTCGCCCAATTCCTTTGGGCTGCACATGGTCACGGCGGCCTATTCGCCGGAAGGGGCCGCCTGGGTCGATGATCTCTGCGCCTACCTGGCGGAAAACGCGCGCATTTTCGATGCGGGGATCAACACCATTCCGGGGCTGCAGTCGATGGGGTTGCAATCGACCTACCTCGCTTGGGTCGATTTTTCGGGCACCGGGATGGCACGCGACGAATTCACCGCGCGGGTCGAACGGGGCGCGCGGATCGCGGCCAACCACGGGCCGACCTTTGGCACGGGGGGCGACAGTTTCCTGCGCTTCAACATCGCCGCCCCCCGCGCCGTGATCGAGGATGCGGTGGCGCGCATGCAGGCGGCCTTTGGGGATCTGCAATAGACCGACGTGCGGGATGGGTGGGCAGATTGCCCACCCTACGTGGTTGCGCAGGGCTGGGTAATATCCTATCGGGTGACGCGAATTAAACGAAACATCCTTGCGCAAGGGATCAGACCATGAGCTTTCGCCTGCAACCGCCGCCCGTTGCCCGCCCCAACCGCTGCCAGCTGTTCGGGCCGGGGTCCAACACCAAGCTGTTCGCGAAAATGGCGGCCTCGGATGCGGATGTGGTCAATCTCGATCTGGAAGACAGCGTCGCCCCCAGCGACAAGGCCCAGGCGCGCGCCAATATCATCGAGGCGATCCGCGACGTGGATTGGGGCCGCAAGACGGTGTCGGTGCGCATCAACGGGCTGGATACGCCCTATTGGTACCGCGATGTCGTCGATCTGATGGAACAGGCGTCGGACCGGCTGGACCAGATCATGATCCCCAAGGTGGGCTGCGCCGCCGATGTCTATGCCGTCGACGCGCTGGTCAGCGCGATCGAGGCCGCGATGGGGCGCAGCAAACGCGTCGCCTTCGAGGTGATCATCGAATCGGCGGCGGGCATCGCCCATGTCGAAGAGATCGCCGCCGCCAGCCCGCGCTTGCAGGCCATGAGCCTTGGCGCGGCCGATTTCGCGGCCTCCATGGGGATGCAGACCACCGGCATCGGCGGCACGCAGGAAAACTATTACATGCTGGAGGGCGGCACGCGGCATTATTCCGACCCCTGGCATTGGGCGCAGACCGCCATTGTCGCGGCCTGCCGCACGCATGGGGTTTTGCCGGTGGATGGCCCGTTCGGGGATTTTTCCGACGATGAAGGCTACCGCGCGCAGGCGCGGCGGTCGGCCACGCTGGGCATGGTGGGCAAATGGGCGATCCACCCCAAGCAGATCGCGCTGGCCAACGAGGTGTTCACCCCGTCGGGTGCCGCCGTGGCCGAGGCGCGCGAGATCCTGGCCGCGATGGAACAGGCCAAGGCCGAGGGGCAGGGCGCGACCGTCTACAAGGGGCGTCTGGTCGATATCGCCTCGATCAAACAGGCCGAGGTGATCGTGAAACAGGCCGAGATGATCGCGGCGGGGTAATCGCCCCTGCGCGTGCAGCGTTGCATCCGGCCCCGCGCCCCGCCATATACGGCCAAGATCGCAGTGACGGGGTGCAACGCGCATGACCACCTATCTCGACTTCGAAAAGCCGCTTGCCGAAATCGAAGGCAAGGCCGAGGAACTGCGGGCCCTGGCCCGCCAGAGCGACGGCATGGACGTGGAGGCCGAGGCGGCGGCGCTGGACAAGAAAGCCGCCGACATGCTGCGCGATTTGTACAAATCGCTGTCGCCCTGGCGCAAATGCCAGGTGGCGCGCCACCCCGACCGGCCGCATTGCCGCGACTATATCGCGGCGCTGTTCACCGAATACACGCCCCTGGCGGGGGACCGGAATTTCGCCGATGACCATGCGGTGATGGGCGGGCTTGCGCGGTTCAACGATATGCCGGTGATGGTGATCGGCCATGAAAAGGGCCATGACACCAAGACCCGGATCGAACGGAATTTCGGCATGGCCCGGCCCGAGGGCTATCGCAAGGCCGTGCGCCTGATGGACATGGCCGACCGGTTCGGCCTGCCGGTGGTCAGCCTTGTGGACACGCCCGGCGCCTATCCCGGCAAGGGTGCCGAGGAACGCGGCCAATCCGAGGCGATCGCGCGATCGACCGAGAAATGCCTGACCATCGGCGTGCCGTTGGTGTCGGTGATCATCGGCGAAGGCGGATCGGGCGGCGCGGTGGCCTTTGCCACCGCCGACCGCTTGGCGATGCTGGAACATTCGGTCTATTCGGTGATCTCGCCCGAAGGCTGCGCCTCGATCCTGTGGAAAGACAGCGACAAGATGCGCGAAGCGGCCGAGGCCTTGCGCCTGACCGCGCAGGATCTGCACAAGCTGGGTGTCTGCGACCGGATCGTTCCCGAACCCATGGGCGGCGCACAGCGCGACCGCGCCGCCAGCATCGCCGCGGTCGGCGGGGCCATTGCCGCCATGCTGGGCGAGTTGGCCGGCAAGGAACGCGCCGCGCTGATCAAGGGGCGGCGGCGCAAATACCTGGATATCGGCGCCAAGGGCCTGGCCGCGTGATCAGCCGTCGCGCGGCCCTGATCGGGGCTGCGGCGCTGTTTGCCCGCCCGGCCCTGGCGCAAGCGGAGGGGCCCTTGATGACACCGGCACGCGATCTGGATTGGACCTACCTGGCCGACACGGTGATGGGGGGCGTGTCGCAGGGCAGCGCGCGGATCGAGGAGGGCGTGCTGCACCTGTCGGGCCGCGTGTCGACCGCCAACCGGGGTGGCTTCATCCAGGCGCGCAGCGATGTTCCCACGGGCTTTGCCGAGGAGGCGACCGGCCTGCGCCTGCGGGTGCGCGGCAATGGCGAGCGGTATTTCGTGCATCTGCGCACCCGCCGCACGGTTTTGCCCTGGCAGTATTACCAGCAGGGGTTCGAGACCGGGGCGGAGTGGGCCGAGGTGGACTTGCCCTGGGCGGGCTTTGCCGCGTCGGGGCGGATGATGGCCGGCACGCTGCAGCCCGGCGATATCCGGTCGGTGGGGGTGGTGGCCTATGGGCGCGATCACCAGGCCGATCTGTGGCTCGCGGCGCTGGGCGTGATCTGAGGCCGGTTTCGCCGCCTTCGGCTTCGACCCGCCGGGGGCGCTGCCCCCGGACCCCCGCCTCTCGGGGGCCTGCCCCCGAACCCCGGGCGTATTTCGAGAAAGGTGAACGGGTCAGAGCGTTGCGAAAAGATCGCCGAGGCGGCGGGTTTCGCTGTCGAGGTCCCATGGCGGGTTCACCACGACCATCCCCGATCCGATCATGCCATGGCCCGGACGGGCGGCGGGGAAGCGCACCTCGTGCAGCAGGGCATCGGGAAAGGTGTCGCGCAGGGCCTGCACCATGCCGGTTTGCAAGCCGGAGGCGAGGACCGGATACCAGAGCATGATAACGCCCACGTTCCATTTGCGGTGGATTTGCGCCAGCACATCTGGGATGCGGTCGTAGTCGGTTTTCACCTCGTAGCTCGGATCGATCAGCACCAGGCCGCGCCTTGGGTCGGGCGGGGTGCGCGACAGGGCCATGGCAAAGCCGTCGTCCTGCACCACCTGTGCGCGGTGGCGGGGCAGCGTGTCGCGCAGGGCCGCGTTTTCGGCGGGGTGCAATTCGGCCAGCGTCATCGTGTCGAAGGACCGCAGCAGGGCCGCCGCAATCAGCGGCGAGCCGGGATAGGCCGTGGCCCCGTGTTCGGCGGTGACGGTGGCGCGGGCGCGGGTGTAGGGGTGATCGGTGCCGAACCACCCGGCCACCCGCGCGATGCCTTGGGCGGCTTCACCGGTCTTGACCGCCTCGGGCGCATCCAGGTGATAGAGCCCGCGCCCCGCGTGGGTTTCGAGATAGGACAGCGGTTTGTCCTTGCGGGCCAGGTAATCAAGTGCCGTGGCAAGGATCGCGTGCTTGTGGACATCCGCGAGGTTCCCGGCGTGATAGGCATGTTGATAGGACAGCATGCCTTACCACATCCGTTTCGGGGCTTCGGTGGGATAGGTCAGATCATAGGTTTCGGCATCGAACCCGGCGTCTTGTTCCCTGAGGAAATCGCCCGCCGTGGGCAGGCCCGCGTGATCGTCGCGCGACCAGAGCCCGGATCGCATCAGCGACTTGGCGCATTGGAAATACACCTCGGCCACGGTGATGACGATCACGCTGCGCGGGTGTTTTCCCTGTTGGCTGAAGCTTTCGGTCAGGGCGGGATCATCGCTGAGCAGGGCGTGGCCGTTCACGCGCACCACGTTCAGCGCGCCGGGCACCATGAACATCAGCGACACGCGCCCGTCTGTCACGATGTTGCGCAGGCAATCGAGCCGGTTGTTGCCGCGCCAATCGGGCATCCACAGGGTCTGGTCATCGATGATGCGGACAACCGGGCCGTCATCGCCGCGCGGGCTGGCATCGGTGCCGCCCTCGCCCACGGTGGAGAGCACGCAAAACCGCGACCTGTCGATCCATTGGCGATAGAGCGGCGTCAGGTGCCGGGCGACCTTGGCCAGGGATGCGCCAACGGGCTTGTCATAGAGCGCGGTCAGCGCCGCGATATCCTCAACGATGCGCATGAAACCCCGCCTCTGCCATCAGCGCGTCGGATGCGGTTTCGACCACCTGTTCCAAGCGGGCCATGAAATCGTCGCGCGCCAGGCCGGGGGCGATTTCGGGCAGGAATTGCACCACCGCCAGACCCGGTTTGCGCAGGATGCCGTGGCGCGGCCAGAAGACGCCGACATTGGTGGCCACCGGCACGCAAGGCTGCGCCAGCTGGTCATAGAGCGCACCCGTGCCAATCTTGTAGGGGCGCGCGACGCCGGGGGCGACACGGGTGCCTTGCGGGTAGATGATCAGCTGCCCGCCCTGTTGCCGACCGCTTTTCACCGCCGCCAGCATCTGGGCAATCGCGGCGCCCCGCTTGCCGCGGTTGACCGGCACACAGCCGATGCGCCGGGCGTATTGGCCCAGGAATGGCGTGAACATCAATTCGCGCTTCATGATGAACTTGCCGCGCGGCACGGCGTTGTAGATCATCAGGATGTCAAGGAAACTCTGGTGCTTGGCGGCGATCATCACCTCGCCCACAGGGGGGGTGCCGCGCACCTCGCAGCGCAGGCCGGTCATCCAGCCAAGCGTCCAGATCACCCAGCGGCAATAGGCGTGGCAGGCGGCATGCGCCCCCGTGGCCGAAAGCAGGGCCCATGGGAAATAGGCCAGCGAAATGACCGGCATGGCCAGGTACATCTGGCCGATGAAGGCAAGCGAACGGGCCCATTGCATCATCGCAGCCCCCGCAGCGTGCGGAAGGCCGCGATGCGGGTGGCCCAAAAGGCCACGATGGCGGCAAGCACCGGGATGGCCAGCGGCACGAGCCAGCCCGCGCCCTGGAACCCAAGCCCGGTCAGAAACGCGCCCTCATCCGCGGCGCGCGGCAAGAGCGCCACCGCCAGCATCCCCAAGGCCGCACCCGCCGCCGCCCCGGTCAACGCCCGGCGGGTAAAGCGCCGCACGAAGGCACGCGCGATATAGGCATCTTGCGCCCCCACCAGCCGCATCACCCGGATCACCTGTTCGTTCGACGCAAGCGCGGCCTGTGCCGCCAGCGTGATCATCGCGCCGGTCGAGGCCAGGATAAGCCCCAGCGACAGCCACCCCAAGAGCCGCAACCGGTCGGCGGCCGCCACAAGCGGCGCGCGCCAGCGGGTATGATCATCGAGCACGGCGCCCGGCGCTTCGGCGGCCAGCCTTTGGCGCAGGCCGGTGGCGTCATAGCCTTCGGGGGTTTCGATCACCTCGATCAGGCGCGGCACCGGCAGGTCATCGACCGGAAGATCGTGGCCGAACCAGGGTTCCAGCAGCGCGCGCTGTTCTTCGTCGGACAGGGCGCGGGCGCTTTCGACGCCGGGGGTTTGCTGCAACAGGATCAGCACGGCCCATGTCTGTATGTCGAGTTCCTGCGCGGGCGCGGACAGCCGTATGGTGGAGCTTTGGGCAAGCGCCTGTGACCAGCGATCGGCCAGGCGCCCGGCGGCCAGCGACAACGCCAGCGCAAAAACCGCCAGAAAGGCCATCGCGCCCGAAACGGCGAGGGTCAGTTTCGCGGCCTGACCGCTGCGCGGCACGACGCGGTCGGCCTGGGTCTCGCCTCGCAGCAAGGATGTGACATCGGCCAGCGCGCTCACAGGTCGGCCCCCGCCGCGCTGATGCGCCCGCCCGCAAGCCGCAGGACACGCGCCTGCACCTGTGCCTTGGCGCTTCGGATCAGCGCCATGTCATGTGTCGCGATCAGCACGGTCTTGCCCATCCGGTTCAATTCGCACAGCAATTGCAGCAGGCGCAGCGACATGTCCCAATCGACATTGCCCGTGGGCTCATCGGCCAGGATCAGGTCTGGGTCCATGATGATGGCGCGGGCCAGCGCGGCGCGCTGGCGTTCGCCGCCGGACAATTCGGGCGGGCGGGCATGGGCGCGCGCGGTCAGTCCGACCCATGCGATCAGCTCGTCAAGGTTGCTGTCCTGTCCGGGTGTGTCGCGGCCGGTGACGGTCAGCGGCAAAGCGATGTTGTCGCGGATCGACAGGTGATCGAGAAATTCGCAATCCTGATGCACCACGCCGATACGTTGGCGGGTCAGCGCGATACCGTCCCGGTCAAGCCGCGCGGCGTTCTCGCCAAAGATCGCCACGCCCCCGGCGGTGGCGACCAGTTCGGCGTAGCACAGTTTCAGGAAGGTCGTCTTGCCCGCGCCGGAGGGACCGGTGAGGAAATGGAAAGACCCCGGGGCCAGCCGCAAGCTGAGCGCCGACAGTATGGGTTCGGACCCGTAGCCAAAGGCGGCATCCCGCATGTCGATCACGAAGGGCACCCTTTTCCCGCAAGCAGCCGTTCCTGTCTTGCAACGGATGTGGCCCGGTTGCAATCGGGCGAGATGTGAAAGCCTTGGAAAGATGAGGTCGCGTTGTTACAAGATATGTGATCAAAGCGTGTTGGCTTGGCCCTATCTTGGGTCAGGTCACCGGTTTCAGGGGCAAGACGAGACATAGATGCGGCTGACCTGTCCGAATTGCAGCGCCCGATACGAGGTGGCCGACAGCATGGTGCCCCCGGAAGGGCGCGATGTGCAATGTTCCAATTGCGCCACCACCTGGTTCCAGCCGGGGCGCCGCATTGACCAGCAGGCCAAGGCCAGCATGGCACCGCCGCCCGTCAGCGCCCCACCGGCGCCCAAGCCCGCACCCGAAGCGCCCGTGCCAGCCCCCGAACCGAAACCCGAACCGAAACCCGAACCGGACGCGAAACCCGAACCGGAGATCGCCCCGACCCGTCGCACGCTTGACCCTGATCTGCGCAGCATCTTGCAGGAAGAAGCGGAACGAGAGGCGCGCTTGCGCCGCGCCGAGGCCGACCCGGTTGAAACCCAAGGCGAAATGCCGCTGGACCAGGACCAGGACTTGGGCGAAGCGCGCCGCGCGCGCGCCCGTGCCGATCTGGATGCCGCGCCCGATGCCTTTGCCGCGTCAGCGCAGGCCAGGGCAGGTGCCGCGCGCCCCGATGCGCCATCAGCCCGCGACCTGTTTCCCGACATAGACGAGATCAATTCCACGCTGCGCGATACCGGCGACCGGTCGGGCCAAGAGGCGGATGCGAGCGATATCGATACGCTCGACACCGTGCCGCGCCGGCGTCGTGGAACGCGGATCGGGTTTTTCGGGGTGATCGCGATTGCCGCCACCGCGGCGGCGCTTTATGCCAATTCAGACCAGATTGCCGGGGCGATGCCCGCGGCGGCGCCCGCGGTTGCGGTCTTTGTCGAAACCGTTGATGCGGGTCGCGTCTGGCTTGACGACCTGGTGCGCGGGCTGGTGGGCGCTGTCACCGAAGGGTGATCTAGAACTGATCCAGCAGGCGGCGCAGGTAATCGCGTTCCACCTCTGGTCGGTCCTGTTCGGACGACCGGCGGCGCAATTCATCCAGCAATTCGCGTGACCGCCGAAAGGCCTCTTCGCGGTCGGCCATCGCGTCGTCAGACCCGAAGGCGCCGGAATTGCCCGCCTGTCGACCCAAGGGGTCTTGCACCTGGCGATCGGGCGACATGTTGCCATCGGCCATCCCTTGGCCGGGGTCTTGCCCGGTCTGGTCCTGCGCCAACGCGCGGCCCAGTTCGGTCATGCCTTCGCGCAGCGCCTCCAGCGCGTCGGATTGGGCATCGAGCGCGCCGGGCAAATCGCCCTCTTCCAGCGCGCCTTCGGCATCTTCCATCGCGCGGGCGGCCTCATCCAGTCGCCGCAAGGCCTCCTGTCCGGCATCGGTGCCCGCGCCGGGCAGGCGGCTTTGTTGGTCTTCCAGCATCCGGCGCAGCGCCTCTTGGCGGTCGGCCAGCGATTGACCCTCGCCGTTTTCGCCGCCCTCGCCACCGGTCGGGTCGCCATCCTGTTCGCCCTGCTGGCCCTGTTGGCCCTGTTGCGGGCGGCCGGGGTTCAGCTGATCCTGCAAGTCGCGGAACGCGTCATCGGACAGGTCCTGTTGATCGCGCAGCGTGTCTTGCAGCCCCTCCATGGCCTGTTGGCCGGGGGTCTGGGGGCCATCGCCGCCTTCGCCTTGGGTCATTTCCATGTTTTCGAGCATCTGTTGCAGCGCGTTCAGCATTTCCTGCGCCTCGGCCATGCGGCCCTGCTGCATCAATTCCTCGATCTGGCGCATCATCTCTTCGAGGTCGTTCATCGACAGGTCCATACGCTCGCCGCTGTCGTCGGGCCGGTCTTCGCCGGGTTGGGCGTTTTCGGCAAGCTGGCGCATGTAATCATCCATCGCCTCGCGCAAATCCTGCATCAGCTCGGCGATTTCTTCGTCGCTGGCGCCTTGGCGCATCGCCTCTGACAGGCGTTCCTGTGCCTGGCGCAGCCGTTCGAGGGCATCATCGAGATCGCCCTCTTCCAGGATCATCGCCGCGTTCCAGAGGATGTCGGCCACCTGGTCGCGCATGTCGGGCGACAGCGTGTCAACGGCGCTTTCCAACCGGCGGATCGCGCTGCGGATCTGCAGGTAGACGCCTTCATCAAGCCCCTCTTCGGGCGCCCATGTCACCGCGCGCAAGATTTGCGCCGCGCGCGGGGCGTTTTCGCGGTTCCACAGGATGTCGCGGCGCATCTCGATCAGCGCATTGGCGAGCGGATCAAAGAACCGCCGCCCCGGCAGGCGCGGCAGATCATGGGTGACGCTGCCGATCTGGCCCGCGTCATCGGTGACGCTCAGGGTCATCGACACCGGCAGGTTGGCGAAAGGATGCTCTGACAGGTCTTCCAGCATCACCTCGGTGAACGCGGCGCGCGACCCGCGAAACGGCATCGGCAGGTCCAGCACCAGCGCATCGCGCGGTTCGGGCGGCAGGGCCAGGCCAAAGCGGCGGTCGACGGCATCGACATCAAGGCGAAGCGTCGCCGTGCCGGATGTGACGCCGTAATCATCGGTGGCGGTAAAGGCGAATTGCATCTGCCCCGGCGGCTCGCCGGTGACCTCGCCGTCCAGGGCCACGGCGGGGGCTTGATCGGGCAGAACGGAAATCGCCCAGCTGCGTCCCATCGGGCCATCGACGGTAAAGGTGCCGGACCGGTCCACCGTCACGGATTGCGCATAGGCATCGGCATCGGCCAAGGGGGCGGTGCCGACATCGGTGGTGATCGTCACGCCGCCGGGCTCGCCGTAGCTGCGAAAGGTGATGCGCGACCCTTGGGGCGTTTCAAACCCCTCGGCCAGGATTTCGTTGAGGTAGAGCGACGGCAGGCCGGTATAGACGGGCGGTTCCACCCAGCCTTCCCAGGACGGGCCCGATGCGATGGCGGGGCCGGTGCCGAAATTGACCGCATCGCCCATGTCGCCGACGCGGCCCATGCTGCCGAACAGCACCGCCATGGCCAGCGCCGTGGCCGCGATGTAGCGCAGCGCGAACGGGTCATGGCGCGACAGGCGCAGGTCGGGTTCGGGGGCGCGGGCGGAGTGCGCGCGCGCGGCCATGCGGCGCAGATGGGCGGCCCAGACCGATTGCGTTGCCGGGTCGGATGCGCCCACGGCAGGATGATCCAGCAGGGCGCTGATCGGGCGGCCGGGCAGGGTGCGATCCAGCCGGTTCAGCGCCTCGGCATGGGTGGGCATCCTGAACCGCAAGACACCGCGCGCGATGCTGCCCGCCAGCGCCACCGCGACAAGCCCCAGACCGGACCAGAGCCAAACGGGATCAAGCCGGGGCGCAAGACCGAAGGCAAAGGCCGCAACCGTCGCGAACATGATCGACCACACCGGCCAGAATGCCCGAGCCGCGCGTTCGGCAAACAGGCCCGCGCGGGTCAGGCGCAGTGGCCAGATCAAACGGGTCAGCGCCGCATGGGGGGTATCTCGTTCGGTCATGGTCCCTTTCGTGGGCGCGCAGGCGCACCCCGTGGGGTCATACCCACGAGGGAACTGTATCTCGGTTTATGATCTCGTCAAATGTCGGGCGCGCCCGGATGACGGCCATTTGATCGTCTTTCACCAAAACCTCGGGGATCAGGGGCCGCGTGTTGTATTCGCTCGACATCACGGCGCCATAGGCGCCGGCGCTGCGAAAGGCGACCAGATCGCCGGGGGCTGTGGCGGGCATCTGGCGTTGCTTGGCAAAGGTATCGCCAGATTCGCAGACCGGCCCGACGATGTCATAGGGCCGTTGGTCCAGGCCCGGCGCGGGTTCCATGACCGGCACGATATCATGCCATGCGCCATACATGGCCGGGCGCACCAGATCGTTCATCGCGGCGTCAAGGATCAGGAAATCGCGCCCTTCGCCTTCCTTCAGATACAGGACCGAGGCCACCAAAAGCCCGGCATTGCCCGCGATCAGGCGGCCCGGTTCGATTTCCACCTCGACCCCGAGATCACCGACAACGTCGCGGATCAAGGCGCCGTAATCGGTGGGCAGGGGCGGCGCGCTGTTGGACCGTTCATAGGGAATGCCCAAGCCCCCCCCCAGATCGAGGCGGCGGATGTCATGGCCTTCGGCGCGCAAGTGCAGCGTCAGGTCGCGGACCTTTTCATAGGCAAGGCGGAACGGTTCCAGGTCGGTCAACTGGCTGCCGATATGCACGTCGATGCCCACCACCTCGATCCCCGGCAGGCTGGCGGCCATGGCATAAACGGCGGGGGCCTTGGCGATCGGGATGCCGAACTTGTTTTCGGATTTGCCGGTGGCGATCTTTTCATGCGTCTTGGCATCGACATCGGGATTGACCCGCACGGTGATCGGCGCACGCAGGCCAAGGCCATGCGCCACCTCTGACAGGGCGATCAATTCCGGTTCGCTTTCGACGTTGAACTGGCGGATACCGCCCGTCAGGGCCATGTGCATTTCACCCTTCGTCTTGCCGACACCGGAAAACACGATGCGGTGGCCCGGAACGCCCGCCGCGCGGGCGCGCAGGTATTCGCCGCCCGATACCACATCCATGCCCGCGCCCAGGCCTGCCAGGTGGGCGATGACCGCCTGGTTGGAATTGGCCTTCATCGCAAAGCACACAAGGTGATCCATGCCCGCCAGCGCCTCTTCGAACAGGCGGTAATGGCGGGTCAGCGTGGCGCAGGAATAGACGTAGAACGGCGTGCCGACCTCGTCCGCGATCCGGGTCAGGGGCACGTCTTCGGCATGAAGGATGCCGTTTTTGTACAGAAAATGATCCATCGCGCGCGCCCCATCCGGTGTCTGGGCGGCAGGTAGCACGCGCCGCGCGCGGTTCAAAGGGCCCCGTTAATCGGGCTGGACGCCGGGTGCGGGCCCGCTACTGTTCGACCCGACAGTCAGGGGAGGCCATCATGGCAAGAACAGTCATCATCGAGGCACCGGGCGGGCCAGAGGCCTACCAGGTCGTCGACCGCGCGGTGGGCGAGCCGGGACCGGGCGAAATCCGCATCCGCCATCACGCCTGCGGATTGAATTTCATCGATGTCTACCAGCGCACCGGCCTGTATCCGCTGGCCATGCCCCATGCGATGGGCATGGAAGGTGCGGGCGTGGTGGAAGCCGTGGGCGAGGGTGTGACCCATCTCAAGCGTTGGCGACCGCGCCGCCTATGCCGCGATGCCGCCCGGCGCCTATTGCGAGGCGCGCGTGATGCCCGCCGCCCAGGTCTGCCCCTTGCCCGATGCGATTTCGTTCGAACAGGGCGCGGCGATGATGCTGAAGGGCATGACGGTCGTCTACCTGTTCACCCGCACCACGCCCATTCCCAAGGGCGCGACGGTCCTGTTCCATGCCGCGGCGGGCGGGGTGGGCTTGCTGGCCTGCCAATGGGCCAAAAGCGAAGGCATCCGCTTGATCGGCACGGCGGGCAGCGATGAAAAATGCCGGCTTGCGCTGGATCACGGGGCCGATGCCTGCATCAATTACCGTGACCCCGACTGGGTGGCAAAGGTGCGCGATCTGACCGGCGGGCGCGGCGTTGACGTGGTCATGGATGCCGTGGGCAAGGACACGTTCGAAGGATCGCTCGATTGCCTGCGGCCCTTGGGGATGATGATTTCCTTTGGCAATGCGTCGGGGCCGGTGCCGCCGGTCAACCTGGCCACGCTGGCGGGCAAGGGATCTTTGCAGATCACCCGGCCCACGCTGTTCACCCATATTTCCGACCCGGCGACCTGTCAGCAGATGGCGCGCGACCTGTTCGACAAGGTCGTGTCGGGCGCGGTCAAGATCACCATCGAGCAGCGCTACACGCTGGACGAGGTGGCCGATGCGCATCGCGCGCTCGAGGCGCGGCAAACCACCGGGCAGACCGTGTTGCTGGTGTGACCCCCGGGGTGGGCAGATTGCCCACCCTACGCCCCTGGCGCCCGTGATTTGAGAAACAGCGCAAGCGGCAAGCCGCAACTGACCCCGATGCCGAAGGTGGCGGGGATCACCAGCAGGAACCACCGGTCGCCCCGCGCCGCTTCGACCAGGGCCCACATCGTCAACGCCACGGCGGCAATGGTCAGGTCATAGACCAGCGCGCTGGTGGCATCGTTCACATACCACGCGTCGATCATCGGGCCGAGCGCCCAGCCCTGTTCGGAAAACCAGGCGTAGAAATACATCCAGGGCACGATCGCGCCGATGATGACCAGGGCAAGGTAGACAAGGCGCAGCGGTGTCATGGCGGTGGCTCCTGTTGGGGTGTGGCGCAAGGTAGCGCAACCGCCCCCCAAGACCAACGCGTCAACACCCCCCTGCGACACCGTGCTGTCGCGTCATGATTGACCCGCGCGGCGCGCTCCAATACGCATTCACGAAATATTATTGCGTGACGCGCCGCCCAAAGCGGCCCTGACGGGAGCCGGAAAACCTATGTCCGAGACGATACGCGAAACCATGGACTATGACGTTGTCATCGTGGGGGCTGGCCCCGCGGGCCTATCGGCGGCGATCCGGCTGAAACAGATCGATCCGGACCTGTCCGTCGTGGTGCTTGAAAAAGGGTCAGAGGTGGGCGCGCATATCCTGTCGGGCGCGGTGCTGGACCCGGTTGGCCTCAACCGGCTGATCCCCGACTGGAAGGCCAAGGGCGCGCCGATCACCGTCCCGGTGCGGGACGATAAATTCTATATGCTGGGCGAGGGAGGCGGCATCCGCATCCCCAACGCGATCATGCCGGGGCTGATGAACAACCACGGCAATTACATCGTGTCGATGGGCAATGTCTGTCGCTGGATGGCCGAACAGGCCGAGGCGCTTGGCGTGGAAATCTTTCCCGGCATGTCCTGTTCCGAGCTGGTCTACGGCGACAAGGGCGAGGTTGCGGGCGTGGTCGCGGGCGAATTTGGCCGCAACCCCGATGGCACACCGGGCGACGCCTATGAGCCGGGGATGGAGCTGCGCGGCAAATACGTCCTTCTGGGCGAAGGCGTGCGCGGATCGCTGACCAAGGAGGTCTTGGCCAAATACGATCTCCAGGCTGGGAAATGCCCGCAGAAATTCGGCCTTGGCATGAAGGAAATCTGGGAAATCGACCCCGAAAAGCATCGTCCGGGCAGCGTGGTTCACACCATGGGCTGGCCGCTGGGCAAGAATGCGGGCGGCGGCTCTTTTATCTATCACCTTGATAACAATCAGGTCTATGTCGGGTTCGTGGTGCATTTGAACTATGAAAACCCGCATCTGTATCCCTACATGGAATTCCAGCGGTTCAAGCATCACCCGATGGTGGCCGAGCTGTTGAAGGGCGGCAAACGCATCGCCTACGGTGCGCGCGCGATTTCCGAGGGCGGCTGGCAGTCCATGCCCAAGGCGGTGGCGCCGGGCGTGGCGATCCTTGGCTGCGGCGTGGGATTGGTGAACGTGCCGCGCATCAAGGGCAATCACAACGCCATGCTGTCGGGCATCGAGGCGGCCGAAGCGGCGGCGGCCGCAATCGCGGCAGGGCGCGCGGGCGATGACCTGACTGCCTATGATGATTTCCTGCACAAGGACGGCCCGGTGGCGCGCGACCTGAAACCGGTGCGCAATGTCAAACCGCTCTGGTCGAAATACGGGCTGCTGGGCGGGTTGATGCTGGGCGGTATGGACATGTGGACCAACAGCCTGTTCGGCGCGTCGGTCTTTGGCACGCTGCGGCATGGCAAATCCGATGCGGCGGCAACCGGCAAGGCCCGCGATCACAAGCCCATCGACTATCTCAAACCCGATGGCGTTCTCAGCTTTGACCGGCTGACCAACGTGTCCTACTCGATGACCAACCACGAAGAACATCAGCCGCCGCATCTGCGCCTGAAAGATGCCAGCGTGCCGATCGCGGTGAACCTGCCCGACTATGCCGAACCGGCGCAACGCTATTGCCCGGCAGGCGTCTACGAGGTGGTGGGCGAAGGCGCCGACGCGCGGTTCGTGATCAATTTCCAGAACTGCGTGCATTGCAAGACCTGCGATATCAAGGATCCGTCGCAGAACATCCATTGGACGGTGCCACAGGGCGGCGATGGGCCGAATTACCCGAACATGTGATCGTGGTCGCGCAATGGGGTGGGTGGGGTGCATTGCCCCGGGACGCTGCGGGCCCTAGTGTTTGCCCCACACCAAGGAGACCGCCGATGCGCCGCCCCACGCTAATCCTTTCCCTTGTGGCTGCGCTGGTCGCGGCCGCTCCGGCGATCTGCCCAAGACAGAGGCCCCGGTTTGGCCGGGGCCTATCTTGCCGCGCGTGCGGCCGTGATCGATGGCAATCACCGTACCGCTGCCGTGTATTTCGAAAACGCGCTTGCAGCGGATCCGGGCAACCCGATGCTGGTGGGCAATGCGCTTTTTGCCAATGCCGCGCTGGGCCAATGGGCGCGGGCCGAAACGATTGCCGACATGCTTGGCCCAGAGGCCGAGGCGCAGGAACTGGTCAACCTGGTGCGCATGGTGCGGGGGCTGTCCGATGGCGATCTGATCGGCGCGCGCGCCGCGATCGAGGCGGGGCGCGGCGCCGGGCCACTCGTTGATCCGTTGGCGCTGGCCTGGATTTTCCTGGGCGAAGGCGACATGCGCCGGGCCACCGATGCGTTCCTTGCGGTGGCCCAAGAGGATGGGCTGTCCGATATCGCCTATACCCACCTGGCCTTGGCACGTGCCGCCGTGGGTGATTTCGAAGGGGCGGACGCGATTTTTTCGGGCGATGAATTCGGCCCCCTGGCGGTCAGTGAACGATCCGTGCGCGCCCGGGCCGAGGTCTTGGTGCAACTGGACCGGTCCGAGGCCGCGTTGCAACTTCTGGAATTCTTCACCCAAGGCCTGCCCGATCCGGCCTTGTTGGCGTTGCGCGATCGGATCAAGGCGCAGACGCGCGTGCCACCCTACGGCTTTTTGACCACCGCACAGCAGGGCCTGGCCGAGGTGTTCCACACCATGGCCGAGGCCCTGGCCGCCGATGCCGGGTCGACCAGCCTGCCGCTGCTTTACGCCCGAGCGGCCTATGGTATCGACCCCGGTCATACGGATGCGCTGATCCTGACGGGGCGGTTGCTGGCCGAAGCCGACCAGTATGATCTTGCCGCCGAAGCCTATGCCCAGGTGCCACAGGGCGACCCGCTCTACACCGAGGCGCAGCTTGGGCGCGGCGACGTGTATTTCGACGATGGTCGCCAGGATGAGGCCGTGGCGGTGTTGCAGGCAGTGGCGATCGCGCGCCCGGAGCTTGCCACGGTTCAGGCCGCGTTGGCCGATGCGCTGCGCCGTACCGAACGCTGTGCCGAGGCGGTCACGGCCTATACGGCGGCGCTCGACCTGGTCGACATCACCCAAAGCCGCAATTGGTTCTTGTACTATGCCCGTGGCATCTGTCGCGAATTCCTGGATGATTTCGACGGCTCGGAGGCCGATTTCAGACAGGCGCTGGTGTTGAACCCCGAACAACCGCTGGTGTTGAACAACCTTGGCTATTCGCTGGTCGAACAGCGCCGCAACCTCGACGAGGCGCTGGGCATGATCGAACGCGCGGTGCAGGGCCAGCCGGAGTCGGATATATCGTCGACAGCTTGGGCTGGGTCCTGTACCGGCTGGGTCGTTTCGAAGAAGCGGTCGCACCGATGGAACGCGCCGTCAGCCTCTTGCCCAATGATCCGATCGTCAACGACCACCTTGGCGATGTCTACTGGATGGTGGGCCGCCAACGCGAGGCGCGGTTTCAATGGGAACGCGCGCTGAGCTTTGAACCCGAAGATGCCGAGGCAGACCGTATTCGCCGCAAGCTCGAGATCGGGCTGGACCGTGTCCTGGCGGACGAAGGTGGCGTGGGCGAAACCCGGTGAGGTTGCTGGCCCCCGCCAAGGTCAATCTTGCGCTGCATGTCACCGGGCGCAGGGACGATGGCTATCACCTGCTGGACTCCATCGTGGTCTTTGCTGATCTGGGGGATTGGCTGTCCTTTGCACCGTCACAGGCGCTTTCGCTGACGGTCACCGGGCCGCGCGCGGCCGGGGTGCCTGCCGACAGGCGCAACCTGATCTGGCAAGCCGCCGAAGCCTTTGCGCCCGGTCATGCCGGGCAGGGCGCGGCGATCACGCTTGAGAAACACCTGCCCCATGCGGGTGGTCTTGGCGGCGGGTCCGCAGATGCGGCTGCTGCACTGCGCGGATTGTCGGCGCTTTGGGATGCCCCTGCCAAGCCCAGAGGCGGTTTTGGCGCTGGGGGCCGATGTGCCGGTCTGCCTGTTCGGGCGACCCGCGCGCATGTCGGGGATCGGGGAAGAGGTGGCGCCCCTGCCGCCCCTGCCGCCGCTCTGGATCGTGCTGGCCAACCCGGGTGTCGAGGTGCCGACCGGCCCGGTGTTCAAGGCGCTGGCCCGCGCGGACAACCCGCCCTTGCCCCCCATCCCCGCCGGGGGCTGGCGGGATGCGGCGGATTTGGTCGCCTGGCTCTGCCAGACGCGCAACGATCTGGAACCGCCCGCCCGCGCGCAGCTGCCGGAAATTGGCCGCGTGATCGATCACCTGAACGCGCAGCCAGGGTGCCTGTTGGCCCGCATGTCGGGGTCTGGCGGCACCTGTTTCGGCCTGTTCGACCGGGCCGATGCCGCCGCCGGTGCCGCCGCGACCGTGCAGCGCAATCCGGGCTGGTGGGTGGCGCAGGCGAAACTGCGCTGATTTCTTTTACAAGAACAGCCGCTCAGGTCAGGCGCGCAACGACGTAATCGGCCAGGTCGCCCATCATGTCGCGCAGCGGATGATCGGGCAGGATATCCAGCGCCGCGCGCGATCTGGCCGCCCAGCCCAAGGCCTCGATCCGGGTTTCTTCCAGCGTGCCATGCGCGGTCAACAGCGCCAGCGCCTGGTCCAGATCGCCGTCGCGCTGGTCGCCCTTTTCGATCGTCCGCACCCAGAATGCGCGTTCATCGGCATCGGCGCGGGCAACCGCCCGGATGACCGGCAGCGTCAGCTTGCGTTCGCGGAAATCATCGCCGGTGTTCTTGCCGATGGCCCCGGTGTTGCCGCCCCAATCCAACAGGTCGTCGACCATCTGGAAGGCAATTCCCAACCCGTCGCCATAGGTGGCGAGCGCGCGCACCTGATCTTCAGGCCTGCCCGCGATCACGCCGCCAACCTCGCAGGCGGCTTCGAACAGGGCGGCGGTCTTGCCCCGGATCACTTGCAGATAGATGTCTTCGGTGGTGGCAAGGTTCATCGCGGTGGTCAGCTGCAACACCTCGCCTTCTGCGATCACCGCAGATGCGTTCGACAAGATGTTCAGCACCTGCAGGTTGCCGGTTTCCACCATCAGCTGAAAGGCGCGTGCAAACAGGTAATCGCCCACGAGGATGCTGGATTTATTGTCCCACAACAGGTTGGCGGTGGGTCGCCCCCGGCGCTTCTCGCTTTCGTCCACCACATCGTCGTGCAGCAAGGTCGCGGTGTGGATGAATTCGACTGTCGCGGCCAGTTTCTGATGCGCGTCACCCACATAGCCACAGAGCCGCGCCGCGGCGAGCGTCAGCATCGGGCGCACGCGCTTGCCCCCGGCCTCGACCAGGTGGGCGGTCACCTCGGGGATGCGGGGCGCGTGTTTCGACGCCATCCGGTCGCGGATCAGCACGCCCACCGCCGCGAGATCATCGGCAAGGGCGGCTTGCATCCGTTCATGCGGCTTGGTCGCTGCAACGTCGAGGCTCATGCGCCTGTTCCCCTTGTTCTGTCCGTAAACCGGCCCTGTCTCGACAAGCGGTCGCGGGCTGCTTACCTTGTGCCCATGCTTGAAATCATGCGCAGCACCGACCAGACCGAGATTGCCTTTGCCTCGGCGCTTTTGTCCGGCGAGGGTATAGAGGTCTTCGAGTTGGACGTCCATATGAGCATGCTGGAAGGGTCCATCGGCATTTTGCCGCGCCGCCTTTTGGTGCGTCGTGCCGATGCGGCTGCCGCACGGCTGGCGCTGCGCGACAACGGCCTGCCGGTGACCGAGTGACCGAAAGGCCCACGACCCGCGATGCCTTCCTGGGCGGGCGGCTGCATGTGCTGCAACCGCGCGATGGCTACCGCGCCGCCACCGATCCCGTATTCCTGGCGGCCGCCTGTCCGGCGCGGCCGGGGCAATCCGTTTTGGAACTGGGCTGTGGGGTCGGGGTGGCGTCGCTGTGCCTGGCGGCGCGGGTGCCGGGCCTGCGGATCACCGGTGTGGAACGCCAAGCCGAATACGCGGATCTGGCGCGACGGAACGCGGTGGCGGTCGATCTCACGATCGTCGAGGCCGATCTGTCTGCCTTACCCGCCGATCTGCGGCAGAAATCCTTTGATCACGTGATCGCCAACCCGCCCTATTTCGCCAGCGATGATGGCACGGCGGCGCGCGATGCGGGGCGCGAAGCCGCCAACCGCCTCGAAACACCGCTGGTCGATTGGATCACCGTCGCGCGCGCGCGATTGGTGCCAAAGGGCTGGCTGACCCTGATCCAGACCACCGAACGCCTGCCCGAGTGTCTTGCCGCGCTGCAAGATGGGTTTGGTGCAATCACGGTCTTGCCGATGCAGCCGCGTGTCGGGCGCGCCGTCACACGCGTGGTGATCCGCGCCCGGAAATCCGCCCGTGCGCCGTTCCGCCTGCTGCCACCATTTCTTATACATGAATCCGTCGCACATCCCGGCGATGCGCCCGATTTCACCGCCAAAGCCGAAGCCGTGCTGCGTCATGCCGCGCCGCTGCCCTTTGAAGACGCAACCGGTTGCATTTGAACTATCGCCTTGGTTGTTTTGCGTGACACGACTCGCGTTTCGTGGTGCAGTTGTCACACGACGGTCATCAATGAGAGGAGGACTTGGATGTCTCTTGGGTCTCATCTGCAGGAACTGAAGAAAAAACACGCGCATTTGTCGGTCAAGGTCGAACAGGCGCAACGCAGCCCCGGAATTGACGATCTCAAGGTGCGAGAACTGAAAAAGGAAAAACTCCGCCTCAAGGAAGAAATTTCCCGGTTGGACAGCTGACCGACCTGGCCGCGCCCCGGCTTGGCCGGGCGCGGCCTTGCCCATCGGTGGCTATCAGGGGCGCCGCCAATCTGCGCAACAGCCCTGCGTCTGGTGAAACCCGGCCTTGCCGTTTTAACCCCTACTCGGGTCAGTCAGGCTGACCTATCTTTCGGGACAAGGGGGCATTCGCCGTCACCGAAAGGATCACATCGATGGAAAATTTTGCACATACCGCGCAGGTTCGCGCACAAATCGTGGCCGGCCGCCAGGAATGCGCGGCCTATTTCTGGCGCGGCATCGCATCGCTGTTCGCGCGCCGCGCGCAACCGTGACATGAAAAGGCCGGGGTCCAGCCCCGGCCTTTCCACGATGGACCGGCGTGATCAGACGAAGAACTGCGCGCCGTTTGCCGAAATCGTCGACCCGTTGATAAAGCCCGACTGGTCCGAGGCCAAGAACACCACGCAGCGCGCGATTTCCTCTGGCTCGCCCAAGCGTCCGGCGGGAATGCCGGCGACGATCTTGGCGCGCACCTCTTCGGGGATCGCCATGACCATTTCGGTGGCGATGTAGCCGGGGCAGATCGCATTGGCGGTGATACCTGCGCGCGCGCCTTCCTGGGCCAGCGATTTCACGATGCCCAGATCGCCCGCCTTGGTCGCGGCATAATTCACCTGGCCGAACTGGCCCTTTTGCCCATTGATCGATGAAATCACGATCACGCGGCCAAACTTGCGATCGCGCATGCCGGGCCAGACCGGATGGACCGTGTTGAACACGCCGGTCAGGTTGGTATCGACCACCTCTTTCCACTGCTCTGGCGTCATCTTGTGGAAGGGCGCGTCGCGGGTGATGCCCGCATTGGCCACCACGATATCGATCGGGCCCAGATCGGCCTCGACCTGGGCGATGCCCGCCTTGGAGCTTTCGTAATCCGCCACGTCCCATTTGTAGGTCTTGATGCCCGTCGCCTCGGTGAAGGCCGCGGCTTTCGCGTCATTGCCGGCATAGGTCGCGGCAACCTCGTAACCCTCTGCCTTGAGAGCCTTGGAAATCGCCTCCCCGATGCCGCGGCTGCCGCCGGTGACCAGCGCTACTCTTGCCATGATATCCTCCAATCTGGCGTCGTTCTTGGTAACGGTGTTACGCGGATGGTGCGTTGGACGCAACTTTGTTTCACGGACTATCTTGGGTCGTGCAGAGGAAAAAGGGCACCAACAGGTGCCCTTTCGATGTATTTCGGTGTTTTGACGGGCTCAGGGCCGTTCGACACAAAGCGCGACACCCATGCCGCCCCCGATGCACAGCGTTGCAAGGCCGCGCTTGGCATCGCGGCGCTGCATTTCGAACAACAGCGTGTTGAGCACGCGGCAGCCCGACGCGCCAATGGGGTGGCCGATGGCAATGGCGCCGCCGTTCACGTTCACGATCGCCGGATCCCAGCCCATGTCCTTGTTGACGGCACAGGCCTGTGCCGCAAAAGCCTCGTTGGCTTCAACCAGGTCGAGGTCACCGACCGACCAGCCCGCCTTGTCCAGTGCCTTGCGGCTGGCAAAGATCGGCCCGACGCCCATGATCGACGGGTCAAGCCCGGCGGTGGCATAGGATGCGATGCGCGCCAGCGGCGTGATCCCGCGCCGCGCGGCTTCATCGGCCGACATCAACAATGTCGCCGCCGCCCCGTCGTTCAGCCCCGAGGCATTGCCCGCCGTCACCGACCCATCCTTGGTGAAGGCGGGGCGCAGCTTGGCCATCGCATCCATCGTCGCGCCGTGGCGGATGTATTCATCGCTGTCGACGGTGATGTCGCCCTTGCGGGTCTTGATCGTCACGGCGGTGATTTCATCGGCGAATTTTCCGGCCTTTTGCGCGGCCTCTGCCTTGTTCTGGCTGGCCACGGCGAATTCATCCTGCATCTCGCGGCTGATCTGCCATTGCTGCGCGACGTTCTCGGCGGTCTGGCCCATGTGATAGCCGTTGAACGCATCCCACAACCCGTCGCGGATCATGGTGTCGATATAGGACATGTCGCCCATTTTCTGACCCTGCCGCAGGTTGGCGGCATGGGCGCTCATCGACATGTTTTCCTGCCCGCCCGCGACCACGATCGACGCATCGCCCAGCATGATGTGCTGTGCCCCAAGCGCCACGGCCCGCAGCCCCGATCCACACACCTGGTTGATGCCCCAGGCGGCGGCTTCTTGCGGCAGGCCCGCGTTGATATGCGCCTGGCGCGCCGGGTTCTGGCCCTGGGCGGCGGTCAGGACCTGCCCCAGGATGGTCTCGCTCACCTCTGCCTTGTCGATACCGGCGCGTTCCACCACGGCCTCGATCACGATTCGGCCCAGGTCATGCGCGGGCGTATTGGCGAAAGCCCCCAGGAAACTGCCAACAGGCGTGCGCGCGGCCGAGGCGATAACAACATTGGTCATGGAAGTCCCTTTCCAGAAAGGCCCAACCTCACCGAAACGCGGGGGGCCGTTGTATCTTGCCCCGTTGGTAACGCCGCCCGCCCCTGCGACACAATAGACAGTGTGTCTCAGCCGTCGCGCGCCCTGTCTGCCGGCCCAGGGCGGCGTCATCGTGGGCACGCCCAGGTGATAGCCCTGAAGACAATCCACCCCCGCCGCGCGCAGCCAGGCCGCTTCCTGCGCGGTTTCCACCGCTTCGGCCACGACCAGCATGTCGAAATGGCGTGCCAGCGAAACCAGCGCCTCGCAGAGCACCTGGTTGTCGGGGTCGGTGTCGACGTTGCGGGCGAATTGCCCGTCGATCTTGAGGATGTCGAAGCAAAAACTGCGCAGATGCCGAAACGCCGTGTAGCCCGCGCCGAAATCGTCCAACGCAAAGACAATGCCCTTGTCCTGCAAATCCTCCATGAAGATCTTGACGATCTCGGGCATCTGCATGGCCGAGGTTTCGGTGATCTCGAGGATCAGCCGATGCACGATATCGGGCCTGGCCCGGATCGCGCGGCGCAACACCTGCATCCAGCCCGGATAGCCGACCGACCGGGCCGACATGTTGATCGCCAGGCGCAAATGCGGCTGGGCCCGCAAGGCCGCCAGCCCCAGGCGCAGCGCGACGCAATCGATTTGCCGCCCCAAATCCTGGTCCTCGATCACCCCGATGAACTCGCGTGCCGGGATCACCCGGCCGGTGTCATCCAGAAGCCGGATCAATCCCTCGTAGAACGCGATGCCGGCCCCATCGGCACGCATCACCGGCTGATAGGCGAGCCGCACGTCGCCCCGTTCCAGCGCAAGGCGGACCATCGCCAAGGTTCCGCGATCACGTTGGGTGATGGCCACGTCCAGCGGGCTCAGGGCAATCGCTTTTGGCCTAAGCTGTTGAGATATTGGTGAGAAGTTTGTGCAAGAAGGCATCGTCCCAGCCGGCTCGTTTGAGTTTTAGGGACAGCGACGTTTTGGAAGTGTCGCGGCGGACCACGTCGAGAGCGCGGCGCCGGAGCACGGCGATGTTGCCAGGTCCATTGTCTTTGCGGTTGCGCGCGGCGTCTTCGCGAAACGACACGTCGAGTTGCCAATGCAGGGCGTTCTCGATGGCCCAATGGGCGCGGACGGTGGCGAGCAAGATCTCGGGCGTGGGTAGCCAGGACAAGGCGAAGAACCGCGTCTGTGAGGTCACCTTGCCATTGACTTCGCGGGTTGCCTCGATGCGACCGAAGCCCTTGAGGCCAGGGAATTCGTGGTATTCTGCAAAGGACTTGGCCGATACCACGACGGCCTTTCGGATCTCCCGGCGACCATGGTTCATCTCGTCCGTGACAGCTTCCGGGTGTTCGTCGCGCCGTGTCGAAAAGCAGCCCCGCGCATCCGACAAGAGTGACCCCTGATTACCTTTGAGCGCCAGGCACCAGTCGCCACCTTGGGCGTTGATTGCGGCCACTGTGCGGCGGTTGCAATGGAGCGCATCGCCCGTCACCACCTTGCCCTTCAGCGCGATCAGCCCCAGTGCTTCGATGGCCGCGTCCAACTCTGCGCCCCGATCCGCGGGAACCGTGGCCAGCGTCAGGCGCAGCCGGGAGGCGTAGGCTGAGACCATCATCCGGGTTTTTGCGCTCTCGCTCTTGTCCCGAGCCCCGCGCAGCGCCTTACCGTCGATGGCGATCACATCACCGTCTTGAAGCAGAGCCGCGACCTCGGCCAACACTTTGCCGAAGGCCGCATCCAGCGCCTTGGGGTCGATCATCGCGAACACATCGGAAAACGTGTCATGTGAGGGTATGGCGTGCTTGAGCTTAAGGAAGTTTCTGAAAACGTTCTCTTTTACGCGCCCGAACTCTGCCATCTCCGCACAGGAACTCGAGCCACAGAGCACCGAAACGAACGCGATAACAAGCAGCTCGCCGAGGTCATGACGGGCATTGCTGGCCCGCGGATCGGGGGTGCTGCCGAAGGCGTCGAGGAAAATCTGCATGATCGAAGGCTCCAAGATGATGAGACCACCATCCAGAATCCATCACGCCAACAGGCGCAACCCGCTTACAGACCCAGCCAGGTCCAAAAGCGATTCTCCTGCCAGCGGGCTGCCGAGGCCCGCCTCAACCAATTTGCCCCGCATATGGCCCATCATCGCACCTCTGCCTGCATCGTGCTTGCCGTGGTGCCATCCCACCCCTTAACAAAGCCTGAAACTCGGCATTTGCATCCAATTTTCCGGAGAAACGCCCATGCCCTCCCCGATCCGCTGCGGCTGGTGCGGCACCGATCCGCTTTATGTCGCCTATCACGACACCGAATGGGGCGTGCCCGAATACGACGGTCGCGCGCTGTGGGAAAAGCTGATCCTCGACGGGTTTCAGGCCGGGCTGTCCTGGATCACGATCTTGCGCAAACGTGATGCCTTTCGCGCGGCCTTTCAGGGGTTTGATCCCGCGATCATCGCCACCTGGGACGAGGCCGAGATCACCCGCTGCCTCGCCGATCCCGGCATCGTGCGCCACCGGGGCAAGATCGCGGCCACCATCACAAATGCCCGTGCCTACCTGGATCTTGGCGGCGCAGAGGCGTTCTCCGCCAGGATGTGGCGCTATGTCGATGGCGCGCCCCTGCAAAACGATTGGCCCGATCTGGCGGCGGTTCCGGCCTTCACGCCGCTCAGTGAACAGGTGTCAAAAGACCTCAGGCGCGCGGGGTTCCGCTTTTGCGGGCCGACCATAACCTATGCCTGGATGCAGGCCACCGGGCTGGTCAACGACCATATCACGCCCTGCCACCGCCATGCCGCCTTGACCCCGCATCAAGGGTAACGCGCGCCTTCATCTTGGCCGGAAAACTCCGGGGGGCCACGGCCCTTGGGCCGTGGTGGGGGCAGCGCCCCCGTCAGCCCGCGCCGCCCGCCAGAATCGCCTCGATCAGCGCGATGGCCTCGGGGCTGTCCCAATGCGCATCGCCGCGCAGGCGGGCAATCTCGCGGCCCTCGGGATCCAGGATCACCGTGATGGGCAGGCCGAACACCCCCATTTCCCGCGCGATCTGCTGGTTGATATCGCGGTGGCGGGGCAGATCCTGCACACCGATCTCCTCGAAAAACCGCGCAATCGCCTGGGGCGGGTTGCGCCCGGTGGCCAGCGTGACCACGGCGAAATCCTCCCCCCCAAGCTGCGTTTGCAGGTTTTGCAGCGATGGCATCTCTTCGCGGCAGGGGGCGCACCATGTCGCCCAGAAATTCAACAGCACATGGCGCCCGGCATAATCGGCCAGCGCGCCCTCGGTGTCATCCTCGTGCAGATAGGGCAGGGTCGACGCCGCAACCGGTGCCTCGTGCAGCACCAGCCCCCGCATCTCGCCGGTCAGATAGTCCGACAGGTCTTGCGCCATGGCAGCATTTGCACCGAGGCTTGCAGCAAGGTAGAGCACGGCAAGACGCATTCCGCGGATCATCAGGAAACCTCCAAAGGGCCGAACGTCATGACCGATAAAACCGCCAATGCCATGTGGGGCGGGCGCTTCGCCGCCGGGCCGGACGCGATCATGGAGGCGATCAATGCCTCGATCGGGTTCGACAAGCGACTGGCGCAGCAGGATATCGAAGGCTCCCGCGCCCATGCGGCGATGTTGGCGGCCACCGGTATCCTGAACGATAGCGATGTCGATGCGATCCGGAAAGGTCTGCTCACGGTCTTGTCAGAGATCGACGGCGGCAGTTTCCAGTTTTCCACCGCGCTCGAAGACATCCACATGAATGTCGAGGCGCGCCTGAAAGAGCTGATCGGCGATGCCGCCGGGCGTCTTCACACCGCGCGGTCGCGCAACGACCAGGTCGCCACCGATTTCCGGCTTTGGGTCCGGGGCCAATGCGACGCCGCCATCGCGGGCATCGAGGCGTTGATGCGCGCGCTTGTCGACCAGGCCGAACAGGGGGCCGATTGGGTGATGCCCGGCTTTACCCATCTGCAAACCGCCCAACCCGTGACATGGGGCCATCACATGATGGCCTATGTGGAAATGCTCGCGCGCGACCGGTCGCGTTTTGCCGATGCGCGCGCGCGCATGAACGAAAGCCCGCTGGGCGCCGCAGCACTGGCCGGCACCTCCTTTCCGATCGACCGGCACATGACGGCCACGGCGCTTGGCTTTGACCGGCCCATGGCCAATTCGCTCGACGCGGTCAGCGACCGTGATTTCGCGCTCGAATTCCTTGCGGCCGCCTCGATCAGCGCGATGCACCTGTCACGCTTTGCCGAGGAGCTGGTGATCTGGTCTTCGGCCCAGTTCCGCTTCGTGCGCCTGTCGGACCGGTTTTCAACCGGTTCTTCGATCATGCCGCAAAAGAAAAACCCCGACGCCGCGGAACTGATCCGCGCCAAGATCGGCCGCATCTTCGGGGCCAACGTGGCGCTGATGATGGTGATGAAGGGCCTGCCGCTCGCCTATTCCAAGGACATGCAGGAAGACAAGGAACAGGTCTTCGATGCCGCCGACAACCTGATGCTGGCCTTGGCCGCGATGGATGGCATGGTGCGCGACATGTCCGCCAACCGCGAGGCGCTGGAACGCGCCGCGGGATCGGGCTTTTCCACCGCCACGGACCTCGCCGATTGGCTGGTGCGGGTGCTTGGCCTGCCGTTTCGCGACGCCCATCACGTCACCGGCACGCTTGGTGGCCTTGGCCGAACAGGGCGGTGTCGATCTGCCCGATCTGACGCTTGCGCAGATGCAGGGCGTCCATCCCGGCATCACCGGCGAGATTTTCGATGTTCTCGGCGTGCATAATTCCGTTGCCTCGCGCATGTCCTATGGCGGCACCGCGCCGCAACAGGTGCGCGCCCAGATCGCCCGTTGGAAGGAAGCGCTTGCATGACCCCGTTTCGCACCCTTGCCGCCTGTCTTGCCCTGGCAACCCTTGCCGCCTGCGGTGTCGAAGGCGACCCCCAGCGCCCCGAACCCCGCCAGGTGCCCGCCAGCGCCACGGCCCCGGCACGCTGACCGCGCCGCAAAGATCGCCCGTTGAACCCTGTGCCGTTCGGCCCTAACGTCTGGCCGTTGAACGGATGTGTACCCCTACAAATTCAAGGCCATTTTCATGGAAAAGATCCCGATGACCCCGCCGGGCTACAAAGCCCTGAACGACGAGCTGAAGCAGCTGAAAAGCGTGGAACGTCCGGCGATCATTCAAGCCATTTCCGAGGCGCGCGAACATGGCGATCTGTCCGAGAATGCCGAATACCATTCCGCCAAGGAAAAACAGTCCTTCATCGAGGGCCGGATCAAGGAACTCGAAGGCGTGATTTCGCGCGCCAACGTGATCGACCCCAAAACATTGTCGGGTCCGATCAAGTTCGGCGCGACCGTTGTTCTGGTCGATGATGATGACGTGGAAAAAACCTACCAGATCGTGGGCGAGGCCGAGGCGAATATCGAAAAGGGCATGCTCAACATCAGCTCTCCGCTTGGCCGCGCCTTGATTGGCAAGGAAGAGGGCGATAGCGTCGAGGTCAAGACACCCGGCGGTGACAAAGACTACGAGATATTGCGCATTTCCTACGTCTGATCCGGCTGTCCGACCCAAAGTTCCGTTCCGAAGTGCCAGTGCCCGTATGCCCGAGACCCCAAAGCCAACGACCCTTGAACTGGGCCTTTACGCCCGGGAAAACCCGTCGCGGCGGATCACCGGGATAGAAATCGGCGCCGGGGTGCTGACCTGTCTCTGGCTGGTCGCGGTGATTTTCGTCAACACGCGCGATCCGGGCGGTGAAGGCTCCGCGCTTGCCGATGGCGTGTTGACCACGCTTGCCGTTCTCATGCCCATCGCGCTGATCTGGGTGGCGGCGACGGCTGCGCGCACCGCGCGGGGGCTGCGCGAAGAAGCGGCGCGGCTTCAGGCCTCGATCGACGCGATGCGCGCCGCCTATATCGACCAGCAACAGCGCGCCACCATGGACCTGCGCCCGGCGGTCGTCGAAAAGCTCGAGGAACTTGTTGAAACCACCCGCGCCGCGCAGGCGGGGGCGGGGGCGTGTTTTCGCCGCTGCGCGCGCTGCCACAGGCCGCAGACCGCGCGGCGGTCGTGCATGCCCCGCCCGCACCCGACCTGCCGCAACCCGGCTTTGCGCTGTCCGCACCGGCAGAGAAAGATCCGATTTCGGTGACGGATTTCATCCAGGCCCTGAATTTCCCCGAAAACGAACATGACAAGGAAGGGTTCCGCACGCTGCGCCGCGCGCTGGAAGACCGGTCAACCGAACGCCTGATCCGCGCCAGCCAGGATGTGCTGACGCTGCTGTCGCAAGATGGCATCTACATGGATGACCTGCGGCCAGACCGCGCGCGCCCGGAAATGTGGCGTCGCTTTGCCCAGGGCGAACGGGGCCGCGCGGTGGCGGCCCTGGGGGGCATCCATGACCGATCCAGCCTTGTGCTGGCCGCCGGCCGGATGAAGAAAGACCCGGTGTTCCGCGATGCGGCGCATCATTTCCTGCGCCATTTCGACCGCACCTTCATGGAATTCGAACGCAACGCCAGCGATGCAGAGATCGTGGCGCTCGCCAACACCCGCACCGCGCGCGCCTTCATGTTGATCGGTCGGGTCGCGGGCACCTTCGACTGACCATCACCCCAACGCCGCGTTCAACGCCGCCTCGTGCCCAAGGCCCAGGATCCAACCCTCGGTCGGACAGCCTTCGCGCAGCATCACCTGCAGCTGCGCCGGGGGGAGCCCGGCAAAGGCTTGGGCCAGCACCCGCACCTGGGCTGCATCGAACACCTCGCCCGGCTGGTGCCGCGCCTTGATCGCGGCATCGATCAGGGATGGGTAGACCTCGGCCAGCACGATCGGCGCATCGCGGTCTTCGAAGGGGCGCACCGCCAGCGCCGTGCCGTAGCGCCGCCGCAGGGCCTGCAAGCGGGGCAGGCCCAACAGCGCCTGGCTGCCCACCGATCCGGTGGTGAACAGTTTCCATACCGGTTGCGCCCGGGGCAGGCGGGTTTCCACCCTGCGCCGTTCCGCCATGCCATGCCCGTGGCGCAGGCTGCCGCGCATCGGCAAACCCTCGGTCGCGCGCGCGGCGGGACAGCCCCAGAACGGCCCGATCCCCGGAAACAGGCGGTTCAGCGTCTCGGCCACGTCGAACCGGTTGTTCGCGTTGCGGTCATCATCTGCGACGCGTTTCGCCAACCAATCCCAGATCGCCAGCGGGTCATCGCCCCCCGTCACCGCCCGCGCAAAGCCCTGCGGGTAGCCAAAGGGGAAATCAAACCCCGCCATCACCCGCCGCCCATCGGCCAGCGCGGCGTCACAGATTGTTTCCAGTGCCTGCTGTGCCGCCGTGCGGGTGCGGTGATAGCTGACGCAGACCTGCCCCGCCGTGGCTTGCGCGATGAAGATCGCGTCCTTGCTGGGGCGGCTGGGCGATGGGGCCGACCGCGCCGACCAATCGACGATCACGATGGTGTCAAACCCTGTCATCTCGGCCCAAGCATCGCCTTGGCCGCCGCCAGGTCATCGGGGGTGTTGATGTTCAAGAAGGCATCGGCCGCGTCGAACCGAACCGTCACCGCGCCTTGGACCATGGCAAATTCGCTGACCTTGCGCCGCCCATCGGCCAAGGCCTGCGCCAGCGCCATCCGCAGACCCACATCCCACAGCCCGCAGGTTCCCTGCACCCCGTCATCGGTCGCGGCCAGCGCGATGGGCGCGTGCGCTTCGGCCAGCCGCGCGGATAGGTCCCGGGGCAGAAACGGTGTGTCGACCGGCGCTGTCAGGACGCGCGGCGCGCCTTGGCTGGCCGCCCAGTCCATCGCCGCAAGGATCCCCGACAAGGGCCCCTGGCCCCCATCCACGCCATCCGCGATCACCGGCACCCCAAGCGCCGCAAGCCCCGCCGGGTCATTGGCGTTGATCGCAAGAGCGGCGCATTGCGGCCCAAGCCGCGCGATGGCATGCGCGATCAGCGGCCTGCCCGCCAGCATCACCAAGGGTTTGCCGCCGCCGATCCGCCGCCCGGCGCCGCCCGCAAGGATCACGCCCAAGGGTTTGCCCCCGTCGCCCATCACACCCCCTGATGCCGCGTGTCACGCGGGCTGAATTGCATCCGCCCCGTGGGTCGCCTATGGCTGCGCCCAAGGATCACCCACAAGGCTAGCCCGCCCCCATGCCCGCATCCAGCCCCCGCACCGCCTATCTGCGCGGTCTGCGCACCGCGCTGCCCTTTGTCATCGTGGTCGGCCCCTTCGGCCTGTTGTTCGGCGTGGTCGGCACGGAGGCGGGGCTGAACATCGCGCAGGTCATGGGCTTTACCGTTCTGGTCATCGCGGGCGCGTCGCAATTCACCGCGCTGCAACTGATGTCGGACAATGCGCCCACGCTGATCGTCATCGCCTCGGCGCTGGCGGTGAATTTGCGCATGGCGATGTATTCCGCGTCGCTTGCGCCGCATCTGGGGGCCGCGCCGGTGTGGCAGCGCGCCTTGATCGCCTACATGAATGTCGATCAGACCTACGCGCTGGCCCATGCCGATTATGAGGCCGCGCCCGATCAGACCGTCGCCGCCAAGGTCGCGTTCTTCTTTGGCACCGCCACGCCGATCATCCCGGTCTGGGTCATCGCCACTTGGGTCGGGATCGTGGTGGGCGAAGCGGTGCCGCCCGCCCTGGGCCTGGATTTCGCGGTGCCGATCACCTTCATCGCGCTGATCGCGCCTGCGCTTCGGACGCTGGCCCATGTCGCCGCCGCGCTGACCTCGGTCGTCATGGCGGTGGCGCTGTCCTTTCTGCCGTGGAACCTGTGGCTTCTGGCGGCCGGTCTGGCGGCGATGATCGTCGGCGCCGAGGTGGAACGCCGGATGGGGGCGCGGGGATGAATTATTCCAACGGCGATCTGTGGTTGATCATCCTGGCACTGGGGCTGGGCACCTTTCTGATCCGGTTTTCCTTTCTGGGCTTTCTGGGCAACCGCGTGCTGGCGCCCCGGCTGCTGCGGCATCTGCGCTATACCGCCGTGGGCATCCTGCCCGCGATGGTGACGCCGCTGATCTTGTGGCCAGAGGTGACGGGCGGCGCGCTTGACCCGGTGCGGATCACGGCGGCGGCACTTGCGCTTAGCGTCGGGCTTTGGACCCGCAACGCGATCTGGGCCATCGTCGTCGGCATGGGCGGGCTTTGGGGGCTTGGCCTGATCGTTCCATAAAACAGAACGAAACCTGCAAAACCTGTATTTTTATTTCTGAGTTCTCACCGGCATACCCGCGCCAGTTTCACAGGCAAGACGGGGATGCTGGGTATGGACATGGTCTTGGACATCGCGACGACACTGGTCGCGCAGGTGCAAAAACCGACGCTGGCCTTTTTGATCGGTGGCATGGTTCTGGCCGCGATGGGCAGCAAGCTGGAGGTGCCCGCGCCGGTCTACAAGTTCATCGTGCTGGTCTTGCTGTTGAAGGTCGGGTTGGGCGCGGGCATTTCCGTGCGCGAGGCCGATCTGCTGGCGTTGGCCGTGCCGGCGATCGCGGCGGCGCTGGTCGGGGTTTTGATCGTGCTTTTGGGTGCGCGCACCTTGGCGCAAACGCGCGGTGTGGCGCGGATGGATGGCATGGCGACCGCCGGGCTGTTCGGCGCGGTATCGGCCTCTACGCTGGCGGCGGGCATGGTGATGCTGGATGCCGAAGGCATTGCCTACGAAGGATTTATCGGCGCGCTCTACCCGTTCATGGATATCGCCGCGCTGGTCACGGCGATCTTGCTGGCGCGGATGTCGGCGGCCCGCGCGGTCGTGGCGCGGCCTTTGGGCGATGGCACGGCAACCGTTGCGATGGGCGGCGGCGATGGCGATCTGGTCAAGGACATCCTGACCGACACGTTGAAAAGCCCGGCGATTTCCGCGCTGCTTCTGGGGCTGGCCATCGGCCTTTTGGGGCGGCCCGAACAGGTGTACGCCAGTTTCTATGAGCCGCTGTTCCGGGGCCTGTTGTCGATCCTGATGCTGATCATGGGCATGGAGGCCTGGCAGCGCCTGGGCGAAATGCGCAAGGTCGCCCATGCCTATGTGATCTACGGCATCGCGGCCCCGTTGGTGCATGGTTTGCTGGGCTTTGGTGCGGGGCTGGCCGCCCATCACCTGACCGGGTTTTCGGGCGGTGGCGTGGTGCTTTTGGCGGTCATGGCCGCATCCAGTTCCGATATTTCCGGCCCGCCAACGCTGCGCGCGGCCCTGCCAGAGGCGAACCCAAGCGCCTATGTCGGCACCTCGACCGGGCTTGGCACGCCGGTTGCGATCTTGTCGATCCCGCTGTGGATCGCGCTGGCAGAGATCACGATCGGCTTCTAGAAATTACTGCAAACAGGGCAGTTTCGTTCTATATATCAGAACATGGACCGTCTGAATTATCATCACCTGCGCTATTTCCGCGAGGTGGCCCACGAAGGCCACCTGACCCGCGCGGCGGACCGGTTGAACCTGTCGCAATCGGCGCTGTCGACCCAGATCAAGCAGCTGGAAGATCGGCTGGGCCACGCGCTGTTCGACCGGCGCGGGCGGCAATTGGTGCTGACCGAAGCCGGGCGGATCGCGCTGGATCACGCCGAACGCATCTTTGGCACCGGCGAAGATTTGCTGGCCGCCTTGGGCGACGGTGCGGGCCGGGCGCGGCCCTTGCGGGTGGGGGCCTTGTCGACCTTGTCGCGCAATTTCCAGATGCGGTTTCTCATGCCGGTTCTGGGCGAGGTGCCGCTGGCGCTTGTGTCGGGGTCGGGGCCGACGTTGTTGCCGCGCCTCGCGGGGCTGGCGCTTGACGTGGTCTTGTCGACCGAACCCCATGATGCCAGCGCCTATCCCGACCTGACGGCCACGCGGATCGCGGCGCAGCCGGTTGCGTTGATCGGCACGCCCGACCGGATGCGCCTGCGCGATGCGACATGGCTTTTGACGCATCAGCCGTTGATCCTGCCCACGGAAAGTTCGATCCGCACCGGGTTCGACGCGCTATGCGCGCGGCTGGGCATCGTGCCGACCATCGCCGCCGAGGTGGATGACATGGCCATGGTCCGGCTTTTGGCGCGGCAAGATGTCGGCGTGGCGCTGGCCCCGCCGGTGGTCATGGCCGACGAGGTGAGGGCGGGGGTGTTGATGCAGGTCAAGGGCGACCTGGGGATCGTCGAGAGTTTCTACGCCATCACCGCGCGACGCAATTTCCCGCACCCCGCCTTGATGCGCCTGCCGCCGGAAACGCGGTTCAATCCCTGACCGAGGCCGCCGGATAGGTGCCAAGGATTTTCAGGAAACTGGTGAAATAGGCCAGTTCCTCCAGCGCCAGCTTGACGTTGGCGTCATCGGGGTGGCCTTCGATATCGGCATAGAATTGCGTGGCGGTGAACGACCCGTCGACCATGTAGCTTTCCAGCTTGGTCATGTTGACGCCATTGGTCGCAAAGCCGCCCATCGCCTTGTAAAGCGCGGCGGGAATGTTGCGCACGCGGAACACGAAGGTGGTCATCATGTGATCTGCGCGCCGGCCCATATCGGGGTCACGCGCCATGATCAGAAAGCGGGTGGTGTTGGTGTCATGGTCTTCGATGTTGCGGGCCAGCACATCCAGCCCGTAAATCTCGCCCGCCAGTTCCGAGGCCAACGCCGCCTTGGTCTTGTCGCCCCAGGCTGCCACGTCGCGCGCGGCGCGGGCATTGTCGGGCGACACGCAGCCCTTGATGCGCATGTTCCCGCAAAAAGCCCGCGCATTGCGGCAAAAGTACCAGGTGGCTGTGCGCCTCGCGGATGTCGGACAATTGCGCACCCGGCACGGCAAGCACGTTGATGTGCACGCGCACGAAAACCTCGTCGACGATATGCAGGTTCGACGCGGGCAGCAGGCGATGAATATCGGCCACCCGCCCGTAGGTGGTGTTTTCGACGGGCAACATGGCCTGATCGGCGGCCCCTGATTGCACCGCTTCGATGGCATCCTCGAAGGTTGCGCAGGGCAATGCGGTATAGCCGGGGCGGGCATCATGGATGGCCTGATGCGAATATGCGCCGGGTTCCCCCTGAAAGGCGATGCGGCGTGTCATGACATTCCTCGGGATGTGGGCGTTTCGTCGCGCTCCTTAAACCTTGCCATGGGTCGGGGAAACCCCATACATACCCGGCAAAACCGCGACACCGAGTGGGAAGATCATGTTCGACACGATGACCATCACCAAGGCGTTCGCATCCGTCTGCGGCGCGATGCTTGTGCTTTTGCTTGGCGGCTGGGCCGCCGAAGGGCTTTACAACGTCGACAGCCATGGCGACGACCATGTGCCCGGCTATGCCATCCTGATCGAAGAGGATGATGCCGCCGAGGTGGAAGAAGAGGTGATCGAGGTCGCCTTTGCCGATGTTTACGCCACCGCGGATGCCGGTGCCGGTGAACGCCTGTGGCGTCAATGTTCCGCCTGTCACCAGCTGAACGCAGGTGCAAACGGCGTTGGCCCCTATTTGCATGGCGTCGTGAACCGGCCCAAGCATGCCGCCGAAGGTTACAATTATTCCGATGCATTGATGGCCCAAACCGGGGAATGGACGCCGGAAAACCTGTCGTCCTTCATCGAAAACCCGCGCGCCTACGCGCCGGGCACCGCGATGGCCTATAACGGCATGCGCGAAGTGGAAGACCGGGCGAACCTGATCGCCTATCTCGCCACGTTCCAGTAAGCGCCGCACGGTATCCGCCCATGATTTTGGCCGCCCTGACCGGGGCGGCCTTTTTTCTTGGGCCGGGCCGTCGTGACAGGGTTTAATCACGTAATCGCAACTTGAACCTTGGGGGGGCTGGTCCTTAACCTTGTGCGATACAAGTTAAAGGGGGATACCCCCAATTCGTCGCGCCCGGAGATCCGCATGTTTGAACGCCCTGCCGCATCCCACGCGGTCGCACAGACCCGCCCCATGATCCATGCCACGCTGCCGTTGGCGGGTGCCGCGCTGATGCTCGCGCTGGCCGCGATGCCCGCGCGGGCGCAGGATGATTTGATCGTCACCCATGCGGTCGCCACCTTCGGGATCGAGGATCTGACCTATCCCGCCGATTTTCCGCATTTGGCCTATGTGAACCCCGATGCGCCCAAGGGCGGAGAAATGTCGCTGAGCTGGTCGAGCGCGGGCGGGTCTTTCGACAGCCTGCACCCCTATACCGATCAGGGGAATTCTGCGGTTCTGGCCAATATCTTTTTCGAATCGATGCTGGAAAGCACGCTGGACACCATCGGCGAAAGCTATTGCCTTCTGTGTGAAACCATCGCCTATCCGGCGGACCGATCCTATGTGATCTTTACCCTCCGCGAGGGTGCGCAGTTTTCCGATGGCACGCCCATCACCCCGCGCGATGTGCTGTTTTCCTATGAAATCCTGCGCGACGAAGGCTTGCCCAGCTTCCGGGCCAATATCCCGCTGACCATCGACAGCGCCGAGGTGCTGGATGATCGCCGCATCCGGTTCAATTTCAACCCCGACAGCCAGCTGCGCGGCCGGATCGAGGCGGCGGGCGGCTTGCCCGTATTCAGCGAGGCAAGCCACATCGCATCGGGCCGCGATTTCAACGAAAGCCGGCTGGAACCGCTTGTGGGGTCGGGCCCCTACGTGGTGGGCGAGGTGGAACCGGGCCGGTCCACAGTGTTCCTGCGCGATGCCGATTATTGGGGCAATGACCTGCCGATCAACCGGGGGCGGCATAATTTCGACAGCATCCGGGTTGAATACTATGCCGATGCGATTGCCGCCTTCGAAGGGTTTACTGCGGGCAACTACCTGTTCCGGCAAGAAAATTCGTCGCAAAACTGGGCCAACAGCTATGATTTTCCGCGCCTGTCCAGCGGTGTGATTATCCGCGAGGAAATCCCCCAAGGGGTGATCGCCTCGGGGCAAAGTTTCGTCTTCAACCTTCGGCGCGAAAAATTCCAGGATCCGCGCGTGCGCGAAGCCATCGCGCTGATGTTCAATTTCGAATGGACCAACCAGACGCTGTTCTACGGGCTCTATGCGCCGATCGACAGTTTCTGGGAAAACACCCACCTGGAAGCAGAGGGTGTGGCGCAGGGTGCGGAACTGGCGCTGTTGGAACCGCTGCGCGGGCAGATCCCCGAAGAGGTGTTCACCGATCCGCCCTTTGTCACGCCGCCGTCGGACGCCGACCGCACCTTTGACCGCCGTCAGGCGCGCCGCGCCAGCGCCCTGCTGGAAGAGGCCGGTTGGACCCCCGGTGATGACGGGATGCTGCGCAACGCCGCCGGCGAGACGCTGGAGGTGGAGTTTCTGAACGCCGGGCCGTTGTTTGACCGGATCATCAACCCCTATGTCGAAAACCTACGCGCCATCGGCATCGATGCGCGGCTCAGCCGGGTGGACGGGGCGCAGATGAACCAGCGCCAGCGCGATGCCGATTTCGACATCCTGACCGATCATTTCCCGATGAGCTATGAACCCGGCACCAGCCTGCGCCAGTATTTCGGCACCATCGGCGCGGACGAATCGCTGTTCAACGTGGCGGGGCTTGCCGATCCGGGGGTGGACCGCTTGCTGGAAAGCGTGATCCGCGCCGAAACCCGCGACGACATGGAAACCGCCACCCGCGCGCTGGACCGGGTGCTGCGCGCCTACCGCATCCGGGTGCCGCAATGGTATAACCAGAACGCCTGGGTCGCCTATTACAACCACTACCGCTACCCCGAGGAATTGCCGCCCTACGGCATCGGGTTCCTCGATTTCTGGTGGGTCGACCCCGCGGCCGAACAGGCGCTGCGCGATCAGGGCGTGCTGTAACCGCATATGGGCGCCTATATCCTCAGACGCGTCTTGCTGATGATCCCCACGCTTTTGGGGATCATGGTGATCAACTTTGCCCTGACGCAATTCGTGCCCGGCGGGCCGATCGAACAGGTGATCGCCCAGCTGGAAGGCGAAGGCGATGTCTTCGCCGGTATTTCCGGTGGCGGGTCAGAGGCGGGGGGCGGCCAGATCGAAGGCAGCGATTACCAGGGTGCGCGCGGCTTGCCGCCGCAATTCCTAGATGAATTGCGCATCCAGTTCAATTTCGCCCGCATCGTCTGTGCCGAGGGCTTTACTGGCACCCCCGACCTGCGCGCCGAGGCGTGTGTGGCCGAAGATATTCCCGGCGTGGAACGGTTCTTGCTGATGATGTGGGATTATGTCCGCTTCGATTTCGGTGACAGCTATTTCCGGTCGACATCGGTGATCGATCTGGTGATCGAGAAAATGCCGGTGTCGATCACGCTTGGCCTGTGGTCGACGTTGATTGCCTATCTCGTGTCGATCCCGCTTGGCATCCGCAAGGCGACGCGCGATGGCACGTCCTTTGACACATGGACCAGCGCGGTGATCATCGTGGCCTATGCGATCCCCGGCTTCCTGTTCGCGATCCTGTTGCTGGTGCTGTTCGCGGGGGGGCGGTATTTCCAGATCTTCCCGCTGCGCGGCCTGACATCGGACGGCTGGGAAGACATGGGGCTGTGGCAGCAGATCGGTGACTACCTGTGGCACATCACCCTGCCGGTGCTGGCCTCGACCATATCGGCCTTTGCGACGCTGACCTTGTTGACCAAGAATTCCTTTCTGGAAGAGATCAAGAAACAATATGTCCTGACCGCGCGCGCCAAGGGGTTGCGCGAAAGCTCGGTGCTTTATGGGCATATCTTTCGCAACGCGATGCTGATCGTGATCGCGGGCTTTCCGGCGGTGTTCGTGGGGGTGTTTTTCGGTGGGTCGCTGATCATCGAGACGATCTTTTCGCTCGATGGGCTTGGGCGGCTGGCCTTCGAGGCCGCGATCCGGCGCGACTACCCGGTGATCTTCGGCACCTTGTTCGTCTTTGGCCTGATCGGGCTGTTCGTGAACATCCTGTCAGACCTGATGTATGTCTGGATCGATCCGCGCATCGATTTCGAAACGCGGGAAACCTGACGCCATGGCCATGCCCGACCATAGCCCCCAGATGCCCGCGCCCGTCGCGCCGCCGCCATCGCGGCGCGGATGGCTGTCGCCGTTGAACCGGCGGCGGTGGGAAAATTTCAAGTCGAACCGCCGCGCCTATTGGTCCTTGTGGATCTTTGCGCTGCTTTACGGGCTAAGCCTGTTTGCCGATGTCATCGCCAATGACAAGCCGATCCTGGTGCAATACCGGGGCGACTATTTCACCCCCATCACCAGCTTTTACCCCGAAACCGCCTTTGGCGGCGATTTCCGCACCGAAGCGGTCTACCGCGACATCGAGGTGCAATGCCTGATCGTGTCGGGCGGGCTGGACGATTGCTGGGATGACCCGCAAGCAGTGATCGACACGGTGCAAGCCACCGGCGCCTTCAACGGCGAAACGGTAGACCGTGGCTGGCTGATCTGGCCGCCGATCCCCTACAGTTACAACACCGTCAACGATCTGGGCCGCGCCGCGCCGTCGCCCCCCGATGGCAGCCATTGGCTGGGCACCGATGACACCGCGCGCGATGTTCTGGCGCGCGTCATCCACGGCTTTCGCCTGTCGGTCAGTTTCACCTTGATCGTGACGCTGCTGACCTCGGTTCTGGGGATCGCGGCCGGCGCGGCACAGGGCTATTACGGTGGCTGGCTCGACCTGGTTTTCCAGCGCGTGATCGAGATCTGGAATTCCACCCCGAGCCTTTACATCATCATCATCATTTCCGCGATTTTCGTGATGGATTTCTGGCTGTTGGTCTTCTTGCTGGTGCTGTTTGGCTGGACCAACCTGGTGGGGGTGGTGCGGGCCGAATTCCTGCGGGCGCGCAATTTCGAATATGTGCGGGCGGCGCGCGCCTTGGGCGTGTCCAATGGCGTGATCATTTTCCGCCATGTCCTGCCCAATGCCATGGTCGCCACGCTGACCTTTCTGCCCTTTATCGTCACAGGCACCATCGGCGCGCTGGCAAGCCTTGATTTCCTGGGCTTTGGCCTGCCGTCATCGGCGCCCAGCCTTGGGGAAATGACGCTTCAGGCGAAAAACAACCTGCAAGCGCCCTGGCTGGCCTTTACCGCGTTCTTTGCCTTTGCGGTGATGCTGTCGCTTTTGGTGTTCATCTTCGAGGGCGTGCGCGACGCCTTTGACCCGCGAAAGACGTTTCGATGATGCAAAGCTCCGGTTTGACTGCGATGATGCAAAGCTCCGGTTTGGCCCCATGAGTGTTCTCAAGGTCAGCAACCTGTCGGTCAGCTTTGGCGACGTGCAGGCGGTGCGCGGCGTGTCGTTTCATGTCGACCGGGGCGAAACCGTGGCGCTGGTGGGCGAAAGCGGATCGGGCAAATCGGTCACGGCGCTGTCGACCGTGGCGCTGGTGCCCGGCGCCACCGCCACCACCGGGTCGGTCACCTATGACGGGCAGGAAATGGTCGGCGCCGATGAACCGACGCTGCGCCGGATCCGGGGCAATGACATCAGTTTCATCTTCCAGGAACCGATGACATCGCTGAACCCGCTGCACACGCTGGAAAAGCAGATCACCGAAAGCCTGATCTTGCACCAGAACCTGCGCGGGGCCGCGGCGCGGGCGCGGGTGATCGACCTGCTCCACAAGGTGGGCATCCGCGACCCGGAAAGCCGGCTGGGCGCCTATCCGCACCAATTGTCGGGCGGCCAGCGCCAGCGCGTGATGATCGCCATGGCGCTGGCCAATGGCCCAGACCTGTTGGTGGCCGATGAACCGACCACGGCGCTGGATGTGACCATCCAGGCGCAGATCCTGGACCTGTTGGCCGATCTGAAACGCGACATGGGCATGAGCCTGTTGTTCATCACCCATGACTTGACCATCGTGCGCCGCATCGCCGATCGCGTCTGTGTCATGCAAGGCGGCGAGATCGTCGAACAGGGACCGACCGCCGATATCTTCGCCAAGCCCCAACACCCCTATACCCGCAAGCTCTTGGCGGCCGAGGCCAAGGGCCGCCCCGACCCCGTGCCGGAAAACGCCCCCGAAATCGTGGCGACCGACGGCTTGCGTGTCTGGTTCCCGATCCAGCGCGGGCTGCTGCGGCGCACGGTCGGGCATGTGAAGGCGGTGAATGCGGCCACGCTATCGGTGCGGGCGGGGGAAACGCTTGGCATCGTGGGCGAAAGCGGGTCGGGCAAGACCACGCTGGCGCTTGCGATCATGCGGTTGATTTCATCGCAGGGGCCGGTGGTGTTTCTGGGCCGTGATCTGCACGGGCTGAAATCGGCCGAGCTTCGCCCGATCCGCAAGGATATGCAGATCGTGTTCCAGGACCCCTACGGAAGCCTCAGCCCCCGGCTGACCATCGAACAGATCGTGGCCGAAGGGCTGGCGGTGCATGGCGTGGCGCGAGCCGACCGGCGCGCGCAGGTTGCCGCCATCCTGTCCGAGGTGGGGCTCGACCCCGCCATGATGGATCGCTATCCGCATGAATTTTCCGGCGGCCAGCGCCAGCGCATCGCGATTGCGCGCGCGATGATTCTCAAGCCGAAACTGGTGGTGCTGGATGAACCGACCAGCGCGCTGGACATGACGGTTCAGGTGCAGATCGTCGATCTTTTGCGCAGCCTGCAACGCAAATACGCCATCGCCTACCTGTTCATCAGCCATGACCTGAAAGTGGTGCGCGCGCTCAGCCACAAGGTCGTGGTGATGAAGAACGGCGATGTCGTCGAAGCGGGCGAGGCCGAGGCGCTCTTTGCCGCGCCGCAAGAGCCCTATACCCGCGCGCTGCTGAAAGCGGCCTTCGGGGAAACCGACGCCGCCTGAGCCATTGGCCCGATCCCCGCCGACCGGTCAGATCGCCGAGGAATGGCCTTCGGCGCGCATCTCGTATTCGTCAAATCCGCGGGCGATCATGCGGGTCAGCGCGCGACCTTCGGGGGTGATGTCAAAGCCCGTGGCATGGGCACGGGTGACGCCGGGAAACTGGTCGGCCACCCGTGTTTCCAGTGCCAATAGCGCGGGTTGCGTGATGTCGAAATCACCCAGGATTTCCGCGTTGTCGATGCGGAAGTCGCACATCAACATCTCGATCAGGCGGGCGCGCAGCCGATCGTCGCCCTTGAAGGCATGGCCGCGCCCGGTGGCCAATTCGCCCGCCCGCACCGATTTCTGATAGGCGGCGGTGGAACTGGCGTTCTGCGCATAGCCTTGCGGAAACCGCGAAATCGCCGATGCGCCAAGCCCGATCAACACATCGCAGGTGTCATCGGTATAGCCCTGGAAATTGCGCCGCAGATGCCCGTTGCGCGCGGCAATCGCCATGCTGTCTTCGGGCTTGGCGAAATGGTCGATGCCGATGTCCTGGTATTGGTCCCACAGGAACAGCCGGCGCGCGGTGTCGAACAGGTGCAGCCGCTGTTCGGGTGTCGGCAAGGCCTCGGTCGGGATCATCGCCTGCCGCTTGGCCATCCAGGGCACATGGGCATAGCCATAGAGCGCCACCCGGTCGGGCACGAGCGACAGCAACATCTGCACCGAATCGGTGATGCGTTCCTGGCTCTGGTTTGGCAGGCCAAAAAGAATATCCGCATTCAGCGAATGAATACCCGCCGCGCGCAAGGCGTCGACGGCGTCGCGCGTCACCTCGTAGCTTTGCAGGCGGCCGATGATCTGCTGGATGTCGGGGTCGAAATCCTGCACGCCGATCGAGGCGCGGTTCATGCCGGCTGCGGCCAGCGCGTCGATGCGGGCGGCGTCGATTTCGTTCGGGTCGATCTCGACGGAAAATTCCACGTCCTTGGTCAAGGTGACGGCCGACCGGATCGTGCGGGTCAGATCGGTGATCATCGCCGCCGACAGGAGCGTTGGCGTGCCGCCGCCCCAATGCAGCCGCGCGACCTGCACGCCTTCGGGCAACAGGCGCCCCAGCGTGGCGATTTCCTGTTTCAGGGTCTCGACATAGGCCTGAACCGGGGTGTCGGATTGCACGCCTTGGGTGCGGCAGGCGCAAAACCAGCACAACCTGCGGCAGAAGGGCACATGAAGATACAGCGAGATGCGCGCCCCATGCGGGATGTCGCGCAACCAATCAAGGAAAACCGGGCCGTCCACGTCGTTCGAAAACTTCGTGGCGGGTGGGTAGCTGGTGTACCGGGGCACTTTCGCGTCGAAAAGGCCAAGGCGGCGAAGTTGATTGACGTGTTCCATTGTTGTAAGAAAAAAGAGGAAACGCGCCGCTTGTCCTTGATCTGGATCAAGCGAGCCCCCAAGCCGCAAGGCAGAAGGGAGCATAGTCATGGCTCAACGACAGGTTGCATTCCCGCAGGCCGACTGCGCGGAATGCCCGATCCGGCACAGGGCGGTTTGTGCCCGCTGCGAAGCCGACGAGCTGGAACAGCTGGAAGCGATCAAATACTACCGAAACTACGAGGCGGGGCAGACGATCATCTGGGCCGGCGACAAGATGGATTTCGTGGCCTCCGTCGTGCATGGGGTGGCCGCGCTGACCCAGACGATGGAAGATGGCCGCCGCCAGATGGTCGGCTTGCTGTTGCCCTCTGATTTCCTGGGGCGGCCGAACCGGGAACATGTCGCCTATGACGTGACGGCGACCACCGACCTGCAACTGTGCTGCTTCCGGCGTGTGCCGTTCCAGGATTTGCTGTCATCCACGCCGCATGTCGGCCAGCGCCTGCTGGAAATGACGCTGGATGAACTGGATGCGGCGCGGGAATGGATGCTTTTGCTGGGTCGCAAGACCGCGCGCGAAAAGATCGCCAGCTTCCTGTCGATCATCGCGCGGCGCGATGCGACGGCCCAGGGCAATGTCCGCAAGGGGGAATTGACCTTTGAACTGCCCCTGACCCGCGAAGCGATGGCTGATTACCTGGGCCTGACGCTGGAAACCGTCAGTCGCCAGATGTCGAGCTTGAAGAAGGACGGGGTGATCCGCCTGGAAGGCAAGCGCCGGATCGTCATCCCCGATTTCGAGGCCCTGATGGACGAGACCGGCGATGATGCCGATGGTGGCGTCTACTAACCTGCCGGACTGCGCGCACCCGTGTCGCCGGATGGTCCTTGCTCAGTCGCGGGACAGCGTGACGATGGGCGGCGCACCCCAGATCGTGCTGCCATCCGCCAACACCCAGTTCGGGCGCGACGGGATCGGGAGGTGGATGTCCAGACCGTTCCAGCGGTAGACATGATCCCGGCCATGGGCGAGTGTGACCCGCAGGCCCGGCACGGGGTTCAGCGCTGCATGCACATCCGCGCGCCCCGCCTTCTTGAAATGGGCGATATCCCAATCCTCGATCAGACCCTCGTGCCGCGTGCGTACCCAGCAATGCATGCCCGCCGCGATGCCGTTGGGATCGTCGTCAAAGAAATAGCAGGTCAGGTAGGCCGTGTCGTATCCCGCCGTGCGCAGGGCTGCCACGAGATAGGTGTTGATGTCGATGCAATCCCCACGGCGCAGGCCACGGCCGGGATGGCGTCGTGTCCGGTATACCACCGGTCGGGCCCTTTGACCGCGCCGTAGGTGAAGCGCGCGGCCGTGTCGAGGACGATCGCCTCCAACCCGTGCCGACCGCCGCCCGCGTCCTGCGCGATCCGCCGTGCGTCCTGCGCCAGATCCTCCGCCGCGCGGCGGCGGGCGCTCGGTTCCGGGTGCCAGGCCGCATCGGGAAGGGTGCCGGGCTGATCATCCGACAGCACGTGGCGCACCTGTGCCCGTGCATCGGGATGGGGCGGCGTGAGCACGGCGGCAAGCTGGCCGCTGCGCGCCTCGCTCAGAATGCTTGTGCCCCACCCCTGCGGCAGGTCGACCTGTTCTAGGCGCTGGAATTCGGTCTCTATCCCCAGCGGCACGATCAGCGCCACCGCATCATGGTCGCGGGCGGTTTCCGTCATCTCGACGGTGACTTGGGCAAGCGGCATCGGCGGCTTTCACAACTAAAAATCCAGTTATATCGTCATAAACCGCTTGGATGACTGTTTGGCGACAGCCGCCCCGCACCCGACCGCCACCGCGCGCGCCACGCTAGTGCGCCATGAACACCGGGACGGTCGCGTGTTCCAGCATGTTGCGCGTGGCCCCGCCCAAGATCGCCTCGCGAAAGCGGGAATGGCCATAAGCCCCCATCACCAACATGTCGGCGCCGATATCCGCGACATGGCGGGCGATCACCTCTGACACGCGGGGCAGGGTCTGGGGCAGGATCGACACCTCGACCTTGACGCCGTGGCGGCTGAGCATTTTCGACAATTCCGCGCCCGGATCAGAGCTTTCGGAACTGTGGCGTTCCGGCGCGATGATGCAGACATTCACCTCGCCGGCCGCGTGCAGCATGGGCAGCGCGCGGCGGATCGCGGCCATCGCTTCGCTTGATTCGTTCCAGGCCACGACCACCCGCTGTGGCGCGGATGTCAGCGGCACGCCTTCGGCCAGCACCAGAACCGGGGCCTGGCCCTGGAACATCGCCGCCTCGACCACCACGGGCGCGTCGGAATAGCGGCCTTCGCCGTAGGGTTTGGGCAGGATCACCAGATCGGCAAAGCGTGCGCGCCGCGCCACGAGCCCTGCCACGGATGCCGATTGCGCCACCAGCGACTCCAACCCCCAGGACAGATCACCCCGGCCAAGTTCCGCCCGTGCGGCGGTTTCGATCTCGGCGGCTTCGGCCTGGGCCTGGATGATGGTTTCGTCATGCATCAAGGCGGTCGCGCCCGCAAAGTAATACCCCGTCTGGGTGCGGTCGATGCCAAGACACAGCACATCCAGATGTGCCCCCGCCTCTGTCGCAAGCGGGATGGCCGCGCGCAAAACCGCCTGAACTTCGGCCGGGTCGGTCAAGACTGTCAGCATGGATTTGTAGGACATGAAGGCCTCCGTCATTTGCCTGGCATCAGTCTTACCCCGAGGCAGGACGCCGCACCTTGACCTGCGTCAACACCGACAAGCGTTGCATTTGACATGGATCAATGCCCGCCGCGCGCCCTTGGACGATGTGAGAGGGCAGATGGAACAGCACCGGACGGCCTTTGCGCCGGAACCGGGGCAAGACGAAGGGACGATCAATGCTTGATTACGTAAAGCTACTGATCCTCGGCCTTGTCGCGGTTTGTGCCGCGATCGCGGCCAATTACGCACGGGATGCGGCCTACCTGGTCCATGCCCTGCTGATCATGAGCGCCGCGGCGATCACGTTTTTCTACGTGTTGCGCCGCACGGGTGAACCGCAGGTGCCCGCACCCGCCACCGAATACATGGATGGCCCGGTGCGCGCCGCCGCCATCGCCACGGCCTTTTGGGGCGTCGTGGGTTTTCTGGCGGGCACGTTCATCGCCTTTCAGCTTGCCTTTCCGGTGCTGAATTTCCAATGGGCCGACGGCTATCTGAATTTTGGCCGGTTGCGCCCGCTGCACACCTCGGCGGTGATTTTCGCCTTTGGCGGCAACGCGCTTTTGGCGGCATCGTTCTACATCGTGCAACGCACCAGCGCCGCGCGGATGTGGGGCGGCGGTCTCGCGTGGTTCGTGTTCTGGGGCTACCAGCTGTTCATCCTGATGGCCGCGACCGGCTATCTGCTCGGCTCGACCCAAGGCCAGGAATACGCCGAACCCGAATGGCTGACCGATCTGTGGCTGACCATCGTCTGGGTCGCGTTCCTGGCGCTGTATGTCGGCACGCTGTTGAAGCGGAAAGAACCCCATATCTACGTCGCCAACTGGTTCTTGTTGTCCTTCATCGTCACCGTGGCGATGCTGCATGTGGTCAACAACCTGCAGATCCCGGTGTCGATCTTCGGGTCGCGGTCTGTCACCGTCATGTCGGGCGTGCAGAACGCCATGACGCAGTGGTGGTATGGCCACAACGCCGTGGGCTTCTTCCTGACCGCCGGCTTCCTGGGGATGATGTATTACTTCATCCCCAAGCAGGCCGAACGCCCGGTCTATTCCTACAAGCTGTCGATCATCCACTTCTGGGCGCTGATCTTCCTCTATATCTGGGCCGGTCCGCACCACCTGCACTACACGGCGCTGCCCGACTGGGCCTCGACGCTGGGCATGGTGTTCTCGATCGTGCTGTGGATGCCCAGCTGGGGCGGCATGATCAACGGGCTGATGACGCTGTCGGGCGCCTGGGACAAGCTGCGCACCGATCCCGTGCTGCGGATGATGGTCACCTCGGTCGCCTTCTACGGCATGTCGACCTTCGAAGGCCCGATGATGTCGATCCGCGCGGTGAATTCGCTGTCGCATTACACCGACTGGACCATCGGCCATGTCCATTCCGGCGCATTGGGCTGGAACGGGATGATCACCTTCGGGATGCTGTATTACCTGTTCCCCAAGCTTTGGTCGAAACAGCGGCTCTACAGCCTGCGGGCGGTGTCCTGGCACTACTGGCTCGCGACCATCGGTATCGTTCTCTACGCCGCTTCGATGTGGGTGACCGGTATCATGGAAGGCCTGATGTGGCGTGAAGTCGATGCCCAAGGGTTCCTGGTGAATTCCTTTGCCGACACCGTCGCCGCGAAATTCCCGATGTATGTGGTCCGTGGTCTGGGCGGGGTTTTGTACCTGACCGGCGCGCTGATCATGGCGTGGAACCTGTACATGACCGTCCGCAAGGGTGTCGTCCGTCGTGACGCCCCCATTGCGACCCCGGCAGAATAAGGAGGGCCGCGAGATGGCACTTGAAGGTCACGCAAAGATCGAAACCAACGCCACCCTTCTGCTGACGCTCAGTTTCCTGGTCGTCACGGTCGGGGGTATCGTGGAAATCGCGCCGCTCTTCTATCTCGAGAACACGATCGAGGACGTGGACGGGATGCGCCCCTATTCGCCGCTGGAACTGGCGGGGCGCGAAATCTACGTCCGCGAAGGCTGCTACGTCTGTCACAGCCAGATGATCCGCCCGATGCGCGACGAGGTGGAGCGCTACGGCCATTACAGCCTTGCAGCCGAAAGCCAGTATGACCACCCGTTCCAATGGGGGTCCAAACGGACCGGGCCCGATCTGGCCCGCGTGGGTGGCCGCTATTCCGACAGCTGGCATGTCGATCACTTCACCCTGCCGCAATCGGTGGTGCCGGAATCGGTGATGCCCGCCTATGCCTACCTGGCCGACACCGTGCTGCAACCGACCTACATCACCGATCTGATGGAAACGCACCGCATGGTGGGCGTGCCCTATACCGACGAGATGATCGAAAACGCCCGGCTCGATTTCATCCAGCAAGCCACCGATTTCGGCGATGGCGGCGTGGTCGAACGCTACCCCGGCGCGCAGCAGCGCGATTTCGACGGGCAGCCCGAAGTGACCGAAATGGATGCCCTGATCGCCTACATGCAGATGTTGGGCACGCTGGTCGATTTCTCGACCTTCGCGCCCGAAGAAGCCTTGGCAAGCCGGTAAGGGGGGCGGATCGATGGAAGATACCTACACGTTCCTTCAGATCGTCGCCCGCAGTTGGGGCGCGATGTTCATGTTCGCGGTCTTTATCGGGGTGATCGTGTTCACCCTGCGCCCGGGCAGCCGAAAGGTGCACCGCGACATCGCCAATATCCCTTTCCGCCATGACGACAGGCCAGCCGCCGCCGATGACGCGACGCAGGCCCCGACCCAGCCCTTCAAGGAGGCGCGGCAATGAGCGACCAGAAAACCGAACACGTCGACACCCCGACCTTGCTGGAGGGCGATCCCGACACCACCGGCCATTCCTGGGACGGGATCCAGGAATTCAACAACCCGCTTCCGCGCTGGTGGCTCTGGACCCTTTATGCCTGCATCGTCTGGGCGGTGATCTACACCATCCTTTATCCGGCCTGGCCGTTGATCAACGGGGCCACACCCGGCCTGCTCGGCTTTTCCACCCGGGCCAACGTGGCCGAAGACATCCAGCGCTTCGAGAATATGAACGCCGATATCCGCACCCGGATCACCGAGGTGGAGCTGGCCGCGATCACGCCAGACGGAAACCCCGATCTCTATAATTACGCCATTCAGGGCGGGGCGGCGACATTCGCCACCTTCTGTTCGCAATGCCACGGGTCGGGCGCGGCCGGGGTTCAGGCCTCGGGCTATCCCAACCTGCTCGACGATGACTGGCTCTGGGGTGGCACGATCGACGATATCCACTACACGATCAGCCATGGCATCCGGAACGAGGATGATCTGGATGCCCGATATTCCCAGATGACCGCCTTCGAAGGCATCCTGTCGGACGAAGAAATCGCCTCTGTCGTGCAATATGTCCGCAATATCTCCGGGCAGGAAGCAGATGCGGTTTTGGCGGCGGCGGGTGAAACCGTCTATCTCGACAATTGCGCGGCCTGTCACCTGGATGACGGCACCGGTGACCGGTTCATGGGTGCGCCGAACCTGACCGATGCGATCTGGCTTTACGGCGGGTCCGAGGCAGCGATCGAATACACCGTGCGCAACGCCCGGTTCGGCATCATGCCGCCCTGGTCGGCCGAAGCCTCAAGCGCGGGCCGCCTGTCCGAGGCCGAGGTGCGGTCTGTCGCGGTTTATGTTCATTCCCTGGGCGGCGGCGAATAAGCCGCCCTGGCACGAGGTTCCGCCAACCCCTCCCGGTTGGCGGAATGGCACCGGTCCCGGTCCTGTTCGCGCGTTTCCTACGGGACCGGTGCTTTCTCTTTCTGCCGCCCGTCACGGGGCGGCAGATGCGCGAACCCCGGCGCACTCTGCCCTGAATTTGCCCTCGATTTAGTCAAGATTGGATGCGGTGCGGTCCGATTGTGCCCGCAATCGTGGCGCAGGCTTGGCCCTGGATCAATTTCAGGAGCTCATTCATGCGAAATGCCAATTCTTCCATTGCTCGATACCTGTCATCCGAAGATGGCGCCGTGACCGTTGATTGGGTCGTTCTGACCGCGGCGCTTGTCGGTCTTGGCGTGGCCGCCATGGCCGTCGTGTCGAACGGGGTCGAAGATGTCTCGACCGATATGGCGACCAGCCTTGCCTCTGCGGACATCACCAACCCTTTCGGGGAACCCGTGGCCCCGTTCGAACGCAATCAATGGACCGCGCGCACCGGCGGCGTCGAAGCCTTGGAAACATGGATCGGCGGGTTCGAGGACCAACAGCTTCTGGACCACATGACCAATCAGGCGCAATACGCCGATGGTACGCAAACCGGCCATCCCTACGACACCTATCATGATGAATTCTGGGTCGCCCGCGACGAGGCGGTGACCCGTGGATTGATCCCCGCCGATCAGCCGGTCTGACCCGGCCAAGCCTGCGCCCGGCACGACATCACGATCTACCGGCACCCCGCACAGGTTTGCGGGGTGTTGACGTTTTTGCCGCAGCGTCAGCCCTGCCAACTTGATCCACGTCAAGGATCGCCCCCCGCCCCCTGCCTACAAGACACTTGCGCAGGACAACCATCTACCGCGGGAGCTTTATCGTCATGAGTGCCACCGAAGAGCCGCAAAAGCTCTATGCCGCGCGCGAGCCGGTGTTTCCCAAACGCGTCAGCGGCCGGTTTCGGAACCTGAAATGGCTGATCCTGCTGATCACCTTGGGCATCTACTACATCACCCCCTGGCTACGTTGGGATCGTGGCCCGGCCCTGCCCGACCAGGCGGTGTTGCTGGATCTTGCGAACCGGCGCTTTTTCTTTTTCTGGATCGAGATCTGGCCGCATGAATTCTATTTCGTGGCCGGCCTGTTGATCATGGCGGGCCTGGGCCTGTTCTTGTTCACCTCTGCGCTGGGCCGCGTCTGGTGCGGCTATTCCTGCCCCCAGACCGTCTGGACCGACCTGTTCTTTACCGTCGAACGCTGGATCGAGGGCGACCGCAACGCGCGCCTGCGCCTGTGGAACGCCAAGTGGGACATCCACAAATGGCGCCTACGCCTGACCAAATGGCTGGTCTGGCTGCTGATCGCGGTGGCGACCGGGGGCGCTTGGGTGTTCTATTTCGCGGATGCGCCGAGCTTGCTGGTGGATCTTGTCACCGGGCAGGCGGCCTCTGTTGCCTACGTCACCATCGGCATCCTGACCGCCACGACCTTCGTCTTCGGCGGGTTCATGCGCGAACAGGTCTGCATCTACATGTGCCCCTGGCCCCGGATCCAGGCCGCGATGATGGACGAAGACACCATCACGGTGGCCTATCGCGACTGGCGGGGGAACCGCGCGGCCGCGGCAAGGACCGCGAGGGGTTGGGCGACTGCATCGATTGCAACGCCTGCGTCAACGTCTGCCCCGTGGGCATCGACATCCGCGATGGCCAACAACTGGAATGCATCACCTGCGCGCTGTGCATCGACGCCTGCGACGACATCATGGCCAAGGTCGGCAAGCCGCGCGGGTTGATCGATTACATGGCCCTGACGGACGAGGCGAACGAGCGCGCCGGCAACCCGAAGACATCGCTCTGGAAACATATCTTCCGGCTGCGCACGATCATCTACACCCTGCTGTGGTCCTCCATCGGCGTGGGCCTGACGGTGCTGTTGTTCGTGCGCTCCGACATCGACATGACGGTGGCCCCGGTGCGCAACCCGCAGTTCGTGGTCTTGTCGGATGGATCGATCCGCAACACCTATGACGTGCGCATCCGCAACATGACCCATGACGCCAGCGCCTTCGCGATCACGCTGGTGGCGGATCAGCCCTTGCTGGTGGAACTGGAAGGCCAGACCGGCAACACGGTCGAGGTGCCGCTGAATTCCACCCATCTGCAACGCGTCTATGTCATCGCGCCGCCGGGCAGCGATGCGGCCGACAGCGAACGCACCGACCTGCGCCTTTGGGTCGAAGACCTGAGCACGACAACCCGCGCCTGGCGCGACACCACATTCTTCGGAAGGGATGCAGAATGACCCTCACCCCCCAACCGGACACGGGCCGCAAACTGACCGGCGGGCATGTTCTGGCGATGTTTGTCGGCGGCTTCGGCCTGATCATCGGCGTCAACCTGTTCATGGCCTATAGCGCGGTGTCGACCTTTCCGGGCATGGAAGTGTCATCCAGCTATGCCGACAGCCAGACCTTCGATGATCGCCGCGCAGCCCAGGATGCGCTGGGCTGGCAGGCCAGTGTCGAAATCCCCGGCGACGGCACGCTGATCCTGCACCTGGTCGATGACCGCGGCGCGCTGGTCGCCCCGGCGGAACTGACCGCGCTCTTGACGCGGCCCACCAACCGGCAAGACGACCAGTTGCTTGACCTGACCCGGCGCAACGGTGCCTTTGTCGCGCCCGCCGATCTGGCGGATGGGCAATGGCGGCTGCGCCTGACCGGCACCGCGCGCGACGGCACAGATTACCGCCACAACATCACCTTTCGCCATTTCGAGTGACGGGCCGTGACCGCAACCTTTGACCATATCCGCCCCTCTGCCTGCCCGGCCTGCAACGCGGCCCCGGCGGCGGAACACCTGGCGGATCTGCCCAAGGATGCGAAACTGATGCTGTCGCTGCCCGCGATCCATTGCGCGGCCTGCATTTCCGAGGTGGAAAAGGCGCTGTCGGCCGTGCCGGGCGTGCGCGACGCGCGGGTCAACCTGACGCTGCGCCGCGCCGCCGTTCAGGCCGGGCCGGATGTCACCGCCGAAATGCTCTGCGAGGCTTTGGCGCGCGCAGGCCATGAGGCGCATGAACTTGACCCCGGCGTCCTGGCCACCACCACCGCCGACCGCCAGGGCCGTGATCTGTTGATGCGGCTGGCGGTGGCGTTTTTCGCCATGATGAATGTCATGCTCTTGTCGGTCGCGGTCTGGGCCGGGGCCGAAGGCGTGACGCGCGACATGATGCATTGGATCAGCGCCGCCATCGCCATCCCCGCCGTGATCTTCGCGGGGCGGCCCTTTTATGCCTCGGCCTGGGGCGCGCTGCGGGTGCGGCGGCTGAACATGGATGTGCCGATCACGCTGGCCATCGCGCTGGCTGTCGGCACCTCGCTTTATGAAACCATCCATTCCGGCGAACACGCCTATTTCGACGCGGCGATTGCACTGTGCACCTTCCTGTTGGCCGGTCGCTACCTTGATCACCGCACCCGCGCCTCGGCCCGGTCGGCGGCGCAGGAACTGGCCGCGCTGGAAGTGCCGCGTGCCCTCCGCATCACCGAGGCGGGCGAAGAAACCGTGTCGGTGGCCGATCTGCGTGTGGGCGATATCGTGCGGGTGAAACCGGGCGGGCGCATCCCCGTCGATGGCCGCGTGACCCAAGGCCAATCGGAAATCGACCGCAGCCTGATGACCGGCGAAAGCCTGCCCGCCTTTGCGGGCGAGGGCAGCATCGTCAGCGCGGGCGAGGTGAACCTGACCGGCCCCCTGACCATCATCGTCACCGCCGCCGGGCAGGATACCGCGTTGCACCGCATCGCCGACCTGGTCGCCGTGGCCGAAGCGGGGCGGGGCAATTACACCTCGCTGGCCGATCAGGCCGCCAAGCTTTATGCGCCGGGCGTGCATATCCTGTCAGTCGTGGCCGCCGTGGGCTGGTATCTCTACACCCAGGATCTGCGCATCGCGCTCAACATCGCCGCCGCCGTTCTGATCATCACCTGCCCCTGCGCCCTGGGGCTTGCCGTGCCCGCCGTGACCACCGCCGCGTCCGGCCGGCTGTTCCGCAAGGGCATGCTGATCAAGGATGGCACCGCGCTGGAACGTCTGGCCGAAGCCGATACCGTCGTCTTCGACAAGACCGGCACCCTGACCAATGGCGCGCCGACGCCGCTGGCGCTGGATGCGCTGCCGGGGGAGGCCGCCCGCGTCGCGCTGGCCCTGGCGCAAGCCTCCGCGCATCCGCTGTCGGTCAGCCTTGCGCGCGCCCTGACCGCGGGGGGCACGCGGCCCGCCGATGTCACCGAGCTGACCGAGGTGCCGGGTTACGGCATGCAAGGGCTGTGGCAGGGCCAGATCGTGCGCCTTGGTCGCGCCGCCTGGCTGGGGGCCGACGCCACCCCCGACACCGCCAGCTTTCTTGGCCTCGGCGATGCCCCTGCCATTGCCATCCCCTTTGCCGACACGTTGCGCGAGGGCGCGGCCGACCTGGTCGCGGCGCTTGGGGCCCAAGGCAAGCGGGTGATCCTGATCTCGGGCGATAGCCGCGCGGCGGTCACGCGCTTTGCCCGCACCATCGGCATAGCCGAGGTCGTCGCAGAGGCGCTGCCGCAAGAAAAGGCCGCCCTTGTCGCGGATCTGACCGCGCAAGGGGCCAAGGTTCTGATGGTGGGCGACGGGTTGAACGACACGGCGGCGCTGGCGGGCGCACATGTGTCGATTTCGCCGGCCTCCGCGCTGGATGCGGCGCGCAGCGCCTCCGACATGGTCTTGATGGGCAAAAGCCTGGCGCCGATTGCCGATGCGATCCGCACCGCCGTGTCGGCGCGCGCGCGCATCCGTGAAAATTTCACCATCGCCACGGTCTACAATATTCTGGCGGTGCCCCTGGCGGTGGCGGGGCTGTGTTCGCCGCTGATCGCCGCCCTTGCAATGTCCACCTCGTCGATCACGGTCGGCCTCAATGCCCTTCGGCTCAGGTAGGTTCGCATGGATGTTCTCGGTATCCTGATCCCCGTCAGCTTGTTTCTGGGCGCGGTCGGCCTTGGGGCGTTCTGGTGGATGCTCAAGAAAGGCCAGTTCGACGATCCCGATGGCGATGCCAACCGCATCCTGCGCGATGACTACGACGATCAGCCGAAATCCTGAATGCGTGCAGGGTGCGCCTCAAGGCGCGCCCTACACCTTGCTTTTTTCCCTTGCCCGTGTCCGCATCAGTGTGAAGATACCCGCGCTAACCACCAGCACCGTGCCCAAGGCGACATTCCACTCCAAGCTTTCGCCAAAGACCGTGATCCCCAGCGTCGCGGCAAAGACCAGTTGCAGATAGGCAAAGGGCTGCACCGCGCTTGCTTCGGCCACGTCATAGACCTTGATCAGCAACCAATGCCCCAGCGCGCCGGTGACGCACAGAATGCCCATCCAGATCCAGTTCGGCCCGGTCATCGGTTCCCAGAACCAGATGCCCACGGCGGTCATCACCACCGCCCCCACGGTGCCGGTGTAAAAGAAACTGGTCGCCGCACTGTCGCGTCGGGCGGCATAGCGCGTCATCAACCCGTAGAGTGCGAACATCAGCGCCGAGGCCAGCGGCACAAGCGCCTCGATCTGGAACACCCGGAAACCGGGTTGCAAGATGATCAGCACGCCCAGGAACCCGACGCCAATCGCGGCCCAGCGCCGCCAGCCCACCGTTTCCCCAAGGATCGGCCCCGACAGCGCCGCGATCAACAGCGGGTAGCTGGTGAAAATCGCGTGGCTTTCGACCAGCCCCAACAGCACGAAGGCCAGGATCATCACGCAGATTTCCGTGGCCAGCAAAACGCCGCGAAAGATTTGCACACCGGGCTGCGACGTGGCCGCCGCCGCCCGCAACCCGCCTGCCTTGCGCGCCGCCACGGCCATGACAAACGCGGCAAAGAACCAATAGCGGATCATCACCACCATCAGCACGTTGTATTCCCCCGCAAGGTGCCGGCTGATCCCGTCCTGCATGGCAAAGACAAGGGTCGTGGCCACCATCAGCCAGATGCCCAGCCTGGTGTTCTGAACCGTCATGAAAGCGCCCCTTGGGTCATGTGCCGCTTGCGCCCATAGCCGGGGATGCGGGTGACGGTAAAGCCCGCATCGGCCAGCGCCGCGCGCACCGCCCCCGCCGCCGAATAGGTGGCGCAGGTGCCCCCCGGCGCGGTGTGGCCCGCCACCGCGGCCAAAAGGGCGGGTTCCCACAATTCCGGGTTCCGCGCGGGCGCGAACCCGTCCAGAAACCACGCATCGGCCCGCCCGTCCCAAACCGGCACGGTCTGGCGGGCATCGCCAAACACGATCCGCACGGACAGCCGTGGCGTCTCGATCCGGCCATCGGTTTTTAGCGCGGCCGCAATCGCCTCGACAAAGGGTGCTGCCTGCGCAAAGCCCGCCAGCGCCCGGCGCAAATCCGCGCCCGCCAACGGAAAGGCTTCGAAACTGGTGTAGCGCAATGCGCCATCCTGCCCCGATGCGTCCCAGGCAAGCGCCGCGGCGATCAGGTTCAACCCGGTGCCAAAGCCAAGTTCCGCGATATGGAACCCGGGGCGAAACCGCGCGGGCAGGTCATTGCCGGACAGAAACACATGGCGCGTTTCCTCCAGCCCGTTTTCCAGCGAATAGAACGGATCATCGAAGTGGCGCGACACCGGCACGCGGCCGTCGCGCCATTCTACGGGATGTCCTGGCTGGTCCATGCGCTGCGGCTCGTCTATTCCTGTGGCTCTACGCGCCGCGACACTGTGGCAAGGGCAGGGGATTGGCAATGGCCGAGATACGGGTGTTCGGCGCGGGTGTATTCGGCCTGGCCATTGCATGGGAAGCGGCCTGTCGCGGCGCGCGCGTCGAGGTGATCGATCCCTACGGCATCGGTGCGGGATCATCGGGTGGCGTGGTCGGCGCGCTGGCCCCACATGTGCCCGAACACTGGAACCCCAAGAAACAGATCCAGTTCGAAAGTCTCGAGATGGCCGAAGCCTTCTGGGCCGGGGTCGCGGCGACGGGCGGTACCGACCCAGGCTATGCGCGGTCGGGCCGCTTGCAACCCATCCCCGATCAGGCCGCGCTGGCACTGGCGCAGGCGCGCGCCGAAACGGCGGCCGATCTGTGGCAGGGCCGCCATCACTGGCGCGTCATACCCGCCGATGATTTCGCCCATCTGGTCCATAGCCCGACCGGCCAGCTGATCCATGACACGCTCTCGGCCCGCATTCACCCGCGCCGGGCCTGTGCCGCGCTGGCCGATGCGATCCGGGCGCGCGGCGGGCAGATTTTGGCCGACAGCCCGCAAACCCCGGCGGTAGAGGTCTGGGCCACCGGGGCGGCCGGTTTGGTCGACCTGTCGCACACCATGGGCCGCACCGTGGGCACCGGGGTCAAGGGGCAGGCGGCGCTGTTTCAAGCCGATCTTCGCACGGCGCCGCAACTGTTTGTCGAGGCGCTGCACATCGTGCCCCATGCCGATGGCACGGTGGCGATCGGGTCCACCTCGGAACGCGATTACGATGATCCGGCCAGCACCGACGCCCAGCTTGACGCGCTGATCGCGCGCGCCCGCGATCTGTGCCCTGCGCTTGGCATGGCGCCTGTCAGTCAGCGCTGGGCCGGGGTCCGCCCCCGCGCCCGGTCGCGCGCGCCGATGCTGGGGGCGCATCCCACGCGGCCGGGCGCCTTCATCGCCAATGGCGGCTTCAAGATCGGCTTTGGCATGGCCCCGATGGTGGCGCGCTTGATGGTCGACCTGATCCTCGATGGGCGTGATGCCATCCCCGAAGATTTCCGCCCGGAGGCGAGCCTTTAGCGCGCCGCCACCGCGCGCAGATCGCCCATCAGTTCGGTCAAGAGCTTCACGGGCACCTCGTTCACCAGCCGCCCGGTTTCGTCGAATTCACGCTCGGGGGCGGCGATGAACACCTCCGGCCCCGGCAACACATGTGCCCGGAACGGCGTCATCGCGTGGCGCATCGTCATCTGGCTCCGCTCGCCGCCCGCGCGGCCGGCCGCCGCCGAGACGATCGCCACGGGCTTGCCGCGCCAGGCACCACCCGGCACGCGGCTGACCCAGTCGAGCGCGTTCTTCAACACGCCCGACAGCGCCTTGTTGTATTCCGGCCCCGCGATCACCACCGCATCGGCATCGCGGATCTGGTCGGCCAGGATCTGCACCTCGGGCGGGATGCCCAGGGCCTCCAGGTCGCCGTCATACAGCGGCAGGCGCAGGTTGGCGTCGATGAAGTCGGCCGGGTCAAACAGGCGCGCGGCCTCCAGCATCAGCATGCGGTTCCATGACGCGGCGCGCAACGATCCGCAGATCCCCAAAAGCGTCAAGCTGGACATTTCCCATTCCCTTCGGTCAAACCTGTTCCCGACCGACCTAAAGCGAGAAATCACGATGTCCAAGCGCCACGGGGGAAAAATCCTCGCCGATCAACTGGCCATCAACGGGGTGCGCCGGGTGTTTTCCGTGCCGGGGGAAAGCTTCCTTGCGGCGCTCGACGGGCTGTATGATCACGCCATCGAAAACATCGTCTGCCGCCAGGAAGGTGGGGCCGCGATGATGTCCGAGGCGCATGGCAAACTGACCGGCAAGCCCGGCGTCTTGTTCGTGACGCGCGGGCCCGGGGCCACCAATGCCGCCTCGGGCCTGCATGTCGCGATGCAGGACAGCACGCCGATGGTGGTCTTCGTGGGGCAGGTGGCGCTGCGCGACCGCGACCGCGGCGCTTTCCAGGAGGTGGATTATCGCCGTTTTTTCAGCCCGCTGGTGAAATGGGCCGCCGAGGTGGAAACCACCGCGCGCCTGCCCGAATACATCGCCCGCGCCTTTCACCTGGCGCAATCGGGCCGCCCCGGCCCCGTGGTGCTGGCCCTGCCCGAAGACATCCTGTCGGCGCAGGCCGATGTGCCCGACCTTGGCCCGGTGCAGATGCCGGCGCCCGCGGTCGATGCCGCCACCGCGCAGGGCCTTCTCGATCGGCTGCTGGACCATGACCGCCCGATGATCGTGGCCGGTGGGCCCGGCTGGACCGCGCAGGCGCAGGCCGACCTGGAGGCGTTGGCCCATGCCACCGGCCTGCCTGTCGCCGTCACTTTTCGGCGGCAGGATTACATCGACAACGGCCATCCGAATTACATCGGAGACCTGGGCGTCGGCATGAACCCGCGGCTGGGGGCGCGTCTGCGTGAGGCCGATGCGCTGTTGATCCTCGGCGCGCGGATGGGGGAAAGCGCCACCAATGGCTATGCGCTGATCGATCCCGCAGCGCCGGGCAAGACGATCCTGCATGTCCACCCCGACCCCGATGAAATCGGCACCGTCTACCAGCCCACCGCCAGCCTTGCCGCGCCCGCCTCCGCCGTGCTGGCCGCGCTGCGCGGCGCCAATGGCAAGATCAAGGACGCAAGCTGGACGCGCCAAGCCCGCGCCGATTACGAAGCCTGGCAGGTGCCGCAGGACACGCCCGGCGCGGTCAAGATGGAACAGGTGGTGCGCCATGTGTCGGATCGCTACGCGGGCCGCGCGCTCTATACCAACGGGGCGGGCAATTACGCAGCCTTTGTCCATCGCTACGCGCGCTATCATGGCTACCGCACCCAGGTCGCGCCCACCTCCGGCTCGATGGGCTATGGTCTGCCGGCCGCGATTGCCGCGAAACTGGAACATCCCGACCGCCCGGTGATCTGCTTCGCGGGCGATGGCTGTTTGCAGATGACGCTTCAGGAATTGTCGACCGCGCGGCAATTCGGTGCCGACATCACGGTGATCATCGCCAACAACGGCCGCTACGGCACGATCCGGATGCATCAGGAAAACCACTATCCCGGCCGCGTGTCGGGGACCGAGCTGTTCAACCCCGACTACGTGCAGCTGGCGCAATCCTATGGCGGCACCGGCCACCTGGTCACCGCGATGGACCATCTTGGCCCCGCGCTCGATGCCGCCGATGGGGGTGGGCTGCACCTGATCGAATTGCGGCTCGACCCCACGATGCTGAGCACGACAAGATCGCTTTGATCCCTTCTTCGTTTCAAAAATATCCCGGGGGTTTGGGGGCAGAGCCCCCAAGGCGCGCCCTAGGCGCGCGACACGCTGTGCCTGCCCAAACCCGGACCCTTGGAATTCCCTGAGCGGCGATGTATCTGCGACAGCATGACCGCAGTGTTCAACATAACGGATCGGGCGCGCCTGCCCTGGCGCTTTCACGGCGCGCGCCGGTCGCGGCTTGGCGGGCTTTGACGCGCCGACGACCCGCTTGACCCTGACATTCCCGCGACCAAGGACCATGACACGATGACCGGCAAGACGCTTTACGACAAGATCTGGGATGCCCACCTGGTGCACGAGGCAGAGGATGGCACCAGCCTTCTCTACATCGACCGCCACCTGGTGCATGAAGTCACCAGCCCGCAGGCCTTTGAAGGGCTGCGCATGACGGGCCGCAAGGTGCATGCCCCCGACAAGACGATCGCGGTGCCCGATCACAACGTGCCGACCACGGCGGGCCGCGACAACCCCGACCAGATGCCCGAAGACAGCCGCATCCAGGTGGCCGCGCTTGACACCAATGCCAAAGAATTCGGCATTCATTACTATCCCGTGTCCGACGTGCGGCAGGGGATCGTGCATATCGTCGGCCCCGAACAGGGCTGGACCTTGCCGGGCATGACGGTTGTCTGCGGCGACAGCCATACCGCGACCCATGGCGCCTTTGGCGCGCTTGCGCATGGCATCGGCACCTCCGAGGTGGAACATGTGCTGGCCACCCAGACGCTGATCCAGAAGAAATCGAAGAACATGAAGGTGGAAATCACCGGGCAATTGCCGCCCGGCGTGACCGCCAAGGACATAACCCTGTCCGTGATCGGCCTGACCGGCACGGCGGGCGGCACCGGCTATGTCATCGAATATTGCGGCGAAGCGATCCGGTCGCTCTCGATGGAAGGCCGGATGACGGTCTGCAACATGGCGATCGAGGGGGGCGCGCGCGCCGGCCTGATCGCGCCCGATGAAAAGACCTTTGCCTATGTCGAGGGTCGTCCGCACGCCCCCAAGGGTGCCCAGTTCGAGGCGGCGCTGGCCTGGTGGAAGACGCTCTATTCCGACGATGACGCGCAGTGGGACAAGGTCGTGACGATCCGGGGCGAAGACATCGCGCCGGTGGTGACCTGGGGCACCTCGCCCGAGGATGTTCTGCCGATCACCGCCTGCGTGCCCGCCGCCGAGGATTTCGAGGGCGGCAAGGTGGCCGCCGCCAAGCGGTCGCTGGATTACATGGGCCTGACGCCCGGCATGCGCATGCAGGATGTCGAGATCGACACGGTCTTCATCGGGTCTTGCACCAATGGCCGCATCGAAGACCTGCGCGCCGCCGCCGCGATCCTCAAGGGCAAGAAGATCAAGGATGGTCTGCGCGCCATGGTCGTGCCCGGCTCGGGCCTTGTGCGCGCGCAGGCCGAAGAGGAAGGGCTGGCCGATATCTTCAAGGACGCCGGTTTCGAATGGCGGCTTGCGGGCTGTTCCATGTGCCTGGCGATGAACCCCGATCAGCTTGCGCCGGGCGAACGCTGCGCGGCCACGTCGAACCGCAATTTCGAAGGCCGCCAGGGCCGGGGCGGTCGCACCCACCTGATGTCGCCCGCGATGGCGGCGGCTGCGGCGGTGACCGGCCGCCTGACGGATGTGCGTGACCTGATGTGATCCCGGTGCAGGCGGGCGCCCTAACGGGTGCCCGCCGCCCCTAGGAGGCCCGCAAAAGCTTTTGCATGACGGGCACCATGGCCAGCGACAGCCCCAAGCACCAAAGCGCCAGGACCCCGGCCTGTTGTGGAACCGGGATGCCCGCGTCGATGATGACCCCGCCCACCCCTGGCCCCAGCGCCGTGGACACGACAAGCACCGCACTTGCCACCGCACGCACCGACCCGATGTGGTTCGTGCCGTATGTTGCGGGCAAAAGCGTGCCCCAGACTGTGTTCGCCACCCCTTGGGTCACCCCGATCAGGCCGATGCCGAGGATCCAGGCGAGCGGGGTTTCGCTTATCCCGATCAGCGCGATTCCCAGCCCCATGGGAAGCACGGCAAAGGGCAAGAGCCGCGCCGGGCCGACACGGTCCGCGACCCAGCCTGCCGCAAAGGCGGCCGCCACCTCGGACAGCGCCCAAGCCGGATAGGCCGGCGCCATGGCGACCAGTGTCCAGCCCTTGATTTCGGCGATATGGACCTGGTGAAAGAACACGACCGTGCCGATGTAACCGGGCGTCAGCATCAGCGGCACAAGCGCCCAGAACAGCCAGTGGCGCAGGGCTTCGGGCCTGCGCCAATGCCGCCCGCCCAGACCGGGCGCACCCGCCATGCCGCCCCGGCTGCCCTGCGGCGCGCGATCTTGCCGGAGCAGCCAGGCCAGGACCGGCAGGATCACCAGCAGCAGGATGGCGGCCACCACCAGCCAGCTGCTGCGCCAACCGATCCATCCCATCAACAGCACGGCAGGCAGCGGCAAAAGGATCTGTCCGGTCGTGTAGCCCAAATTGGCGATGGCCATGGCCCGGCCCCGTGTGGTGATGAACCAGCGCGCCATGGCGGTCTGCTGGATATGGCTGAACATGCCCTGCCCGCAGAACCGCAACAGGAACACCGCGATGCCAAGGGTCCAGACGGATTGGCCCAAGGCCATCAGCGCCGCCGCCCCGGCAAAGGCGATTGCCACCATCGGGGCAAGCCGCGACAGGGGCACGGTGTCGGCCCATGACCCGCGCCCAAAGAGCAGCGCCGCCGAGCTGAGCGTCGCAGCGGTATAAAGCAGCCCCCATTGCCCGTCGGTCAGGCCATATTCGGCCCGGATCTCGCCGGCGAAAAGGGCGATGAACCATGTGTGCCCCAGGCAGGCCCCCAGCGCGAGCAAGATACCCGTTGCCAGCCAGCGCCTGTTCTCGGCCAGAAAGCTCAGCATGATGGTGTGGTCACAGCAGGGTGCGTTCCACCACCCAATACGCCCCCACGGCCGCAATCGCCAGCGACGCCGGTATGGCGATGGCGCGCCGATACCAGGGCCGCGCGATGAACCAGCCTGTCATCGCAAAGGCCACGCCGATCACCGCCAATTGCCCGAATTCCACCCCGATGTTGAAGCCGATCAGCGCCCCCGCGAACCGGTCCGACGCGATGCCGTAATCGCCCAGCACGCTGGCAAAGCCCAGGCCATGCAACAGGCCAAAGGCAAAGACCAGCGCGGTGCGGCCCCGCACATTGCCCCGACCTATGGTGTTTTCCACCCCGACATAGACGATGCTGGCCGCGATCAATGGTTCCACCACGCTGGCGGGCACCGACACCGTGCCGGTCGCCGCCAGGGCCAGCGTGATGGTGTGGGCCAGCGTGAAGGCCGATACCTGCCACAACAAGGGGCCTGCGCGCGTGGCAAAGAAATACAGGCCCAGAACGAACAGGATGTGATCCAGCCCAAGCGGCACGATATGTTCGAAACCGGCGCCGATATAGCGCAGGAACACCGCCCCCGCGCCTTCGGTCAGCACCTCGGCCCGTGGCAGGTCGGGGGTCATTTCCCCGCCGTTCAAAAAGCCTTCGTAAGCATCCGCGCCGCCGCCCACCTGGCGCGGCACGAAGGTGCCGTATCCGGGCGCCAGCCCAAGCCGAACGCCGTCATCGCCGGGGGGCAGGTCGGCGGCGATGGTCAGGATGCTGTCGCGCGGCAAGTCGAGGTCGATTGCGGCGGGAATGTCGACGCTGACGATGGCGGGGGTCAGCGTCTGGCCCGCCGTCTCGATCAGGAAGCCGCGCGCGATGCGGGGCCAGTCGGCGCGCAGGGCCGCCTCCAGCTGGTCGGGGGACATGGCGCGAAAGCTGTCGTAGATCGCCGCCTCGGGTGCATCGTTGGTGTCGGCCACGCTGTCCAGGTCGATGCCCGCCAGCAGGGTTTCCAGTGTGATCCGCAGCGTCATCGTGACCTGATCGGCCCCGACGGCGACATCGGCGATGGTGGGGCGGATTTCATGCGCGCGGGCATTCCCCGAAATCATCAGGATCAATGCCATTGACAGTGCGAGCGAGCGGAACAGGATATGGCGCAACATGAAGGAAGGGACCGTTCGATGAAAATCTGGAAACTGGCTGTAACACTTGCGGTGATTGTCGCCGGGGGCAAGGGGGCTGCGCACGAGTTCTGGATCGACCCTGCGGTCTTTGCGATCGCATCGGGTGGCACGATCGAGGCGCAATTGCGTGTCGGCGAAGCCTATCGCGGCAGCACGCAAGCCTATCTGCCGCGCAATTTCACCCGGTTCGATGTTGTGTCGGGCGGGGTGGCGCGCCCGGTCGAGGGGCGTCTGGGCGATATTCCGGCGCTGGTCATGGCGGATATGCCCGATGGCTTGGCCATCGCGGTGCATGAAACCACGGGCCTGGATCTGACATGGCCAACCTGGGACCGGTTCGTGGCCTTTGCCGATCACAAGGACCTGGGCGATGTCGCCGCCATGCAGGAGGCGCGCGGCTTGGATCGTGACGGCGTACGCGAGGAATATTTCCGCTATGCCAAATCGCTGATCGCGGTCGGCGATGGGGCCGGCGCGGACCTGCGCATGGGGCTGCGCACGGAATTTGTGGCCTTGGCCAATCCCTATACCGATGATCTGTCGGCGGGCTTTCCGGTACAGCTCTGGCTTGATGATGCCTTGCGCGCCGATGAACAGGTCGAAGTCTTTGAACGCACGCCGGACGGGGCCGTTGTCATCACCTTCGCGCGCACCGATGCCGAGGGTGTCGCGCGCCTGCCGGTGCGCCCCGGTCATGACTACATGATCGATGCCGTGGTGCTGGAACCGGTGGATCCGTTCCTCGACACCGATCCGGAATGGCGCACGCTCTGGGCCAACATGACCTTCAGCGTGCCGGAATGATCTTGCCCGGGCCAGGGCAATCGCGCTTCAAAATCCATCTATGAGAGTACGGAGGAATTTGTTGCTCCATCCTGCTCTCTTGAACTTCACGCGGTTTGAACCTTTTGAGGAATTTGCCTTGATGATACTCAAGGCGATCCGTCGCAACGCGGCGAAGTTTGCCGGGGCATTGTCCTTGCGTGCGCGGTGCTGATCGTCATTCATCACGACATCCAGCGACCAATGCAAACTGTTTTCAATTTCCCAGTGACCGCGGATCAGCCCTGCGGCGACCTTCGCCGTGTGGCACTTTGAAAGGAGATAAAGCCGTTCGGACTGGCTGGTCGTGTCGCCCATCATGCGCTTGGAAACAACGTGGACGAAGGCGGCGAGATGCGGCCACTGATGGGTTTCGGTGAGATAGTCCGGCACATCGTAGACACGGTATGATCGCTCCTCAATCCGACCGTGATCACCATTGATGCAGACATATTCATCCCTGAAATCAGTGCCCTGATCGCTCACAAAGGCCTCGATATCCGCCTTTATGCCGCCTTGGTTACCTTTGAGCTGCAGGCAATAGTCACCGCCTGCTTGCGCGATTAGTTCACACGTTTCCCGCTGGCAGTGCAGCGCATCGGCCGTAATGGTGATCCCACGAATATCCAGCATCTCAATCAACTCGCGGAGCGCCAAAATCTCACCCCCGCCCTTTGCACTTTGCGTTATCCCGAGGCTCAGGCGGGCGCCATGTGCAAAGGCGGTGACCACGTTCAGGTTCGACTGTCCAGCGGCCTTGTCAAAGCTGCGCCGCATCTCCTTTCCGTCAATGGCGATTGCCGGATGCTCCGCATGTGCAGCGGCAAAGTCGGCTTGGAATTTGTCAAAAAAGGCTTGAAGGCTGCGCGGCTTCATCAAACGGAATAATCGTGAATACGCATCATGACAGGGAATGCCGTGGGGCAAGTCCAGAAATTCGCGAAGAAAATCCTCCTTCATACGTCCGAATTCCTCCATGTCGACCGCAGTCTCCCCGCCACATAGCGCACACAAGAGGCTGATCGTCATCAGGTCGCTGAATTTGTGGCGTGGCGCGTTCCCAGCACGAGGATCGTCTTCGTCATTAAAATAGCTCAACAATGTCGGCATCTCGAGGCTCCATCAGTCGATGAAACCTCAAGAATCCAATTCCAATCTACTGTCAAATTTTAAGCGCGATTCCCCTGTGCCCGGGCGGCGCCACCTTGCCGCCCGTGGCCCTTACGGTTAAAGGGTCAATCGCCCCCACGCAGGAGACGAAAGATGGAGAAGTTCACCAAGCTCAGCGGGATCGCCGCGCCGCTGCCGTTGATCAACGTCGACACCGACATGATCATCCCCAAACAGTTCCTGAAGACAATTCAGCGGTCTGGGCTGGGCAAGAACCTCTTTGACGAAATGCGCTACGGGGATGATGGGGCGGAAATCCCCGATTTCGTGTTGAACAAACCCGCCTATCGCAACGCACAGATCCTTGTGGCGGGCGAAAACTTTGGCTGCGGGTCGTCGCGCGAACACGCGCCTTGGGCCTTGTTGGATTTCGGCATTCGCTGCGTGATCGCACCGTCCTTTGCCGACATCTTCTTCAACAATTGCTTCAAGAACGGCATTCTGCCGATCGTCCTGCCGCAGGAAGAGGTCGACAAGCTGATGGATGACGCGGAACGCGGCGCCAATGCGGTTGTCACCGTCGATCTGGAAAACCAGACCATCACCGGCCCCGATGGCGGCAGCATCGCCTTCGAGGTTGATGCTTTCAGCAAGCATTGCCTGATGAACGGGTTGGACGATATCGGCCTCACCCTCGAAAAATCCTCTGCCATCGAGGCCTTCGAGACGCGGGCCGCGCAAAGCCGCCCCTGGGTCTGACACGGGCTTTTTGTCGCCGGGTGTGATGCAATCCGGCGACACCGCCCCGGGATTGGGGCGGAAGTGTGGCAAAACATCGTCCAAATTCTTGCGATCTTGATCTCTTTTGGGCAACTTGCTCTCAAAAGAACGCTTCGGCTGCGCGGTTGCGTGCAGCTGCGGGCGAGAATGGCGGGGATCAGCCCTGCCTGGATCGAGGTAAAGGTAGTGCTCGCAAGGCTTTTGGGTGCTGTGTTGCGCGCGACCCTTGTGGTCGTCGTGGTGGCGGTGCCGTCCCTGATGATTCCCGGCACGACAGAGGAAGGCGCCCAGATGGTGATGCTGGTCGCGCTGACGCTTGGCGTGTTCATCGCCTTTGAATACGGGGCCACCTTTCCCGCCCTGATCGAATTCCGCGATGCGCCCCCGTTCAACCGGGTGCGTATCCTCGCGTTGTTGAGCGTGCTGATGTGCCTGAGCGCAATGGCGGGTGGCGACGCGTCGGGATCGAGCCTGGTGCTGGTGCTGAATGCGCTGGGCCTGATGGTGGGGCAGGGCCTGGATTTTCCCGTCAGCCCGATCGCGGTGCTGCTTGCCCACCTGCCGGCAGGGCCATCGCCGCTATCGGCGACGCAGGTCAAGGCCATGGCGGGCATGGCGGTCTTGATCGCGGCTGTCGCGCTTGCGGTGTTCGGTGTGGCGCTGCGGCTGGGGCAATGGCCCAACCGTGATCAGGCGTTCAATGTCTGGGTCAACCTGCCCACCTTTGACCCCACCACAGGTGGCGATGTCGTTCCCCGCCTGAAACGGGATGCGCGCGTTAACCTTATCTTACGGATCGGCGCGGCATGCATTTTGCCGACCGTTGGCCTGAGGGTGGCCAACCAGGTCGATCTCGCGGTGCTGGCATCGCCGCATACGCTGGTTTGGGGGGTGGCACTTTGGATGTTCCTGCCGCTCAGCATGGTCATGCGGGGCCTCGCGATGGCACGGATCGCAGACATGATCCGCGACCGGCGCGCGCGTCTGACCGCCGCGGTCGGGGGCGAGGTGCCGCTGGGCGCGTGATCGCCGGCCTTGTTCTGGCCTTGTTGGCGGCGGGGCCGGCCTGTGCCGAACCGCTTCGGGTCGCCACGTTTCACACCGATCTGACACGCGCGGGGCCGGGCCTGTTGCTGCGGGACATGTTGCGCGGCGACGATGCCCAGATCGCCGCCAGCGTGGCGGTCATCGCGGCGGCGCGGGCCGACATCCTGGTGGTGCAGGGCATGGATTACGATGCGGGTGGCGTGGCACTGGCACAGTTGTCCGCGCTGTTGGCGGCGGCAGGTGCCGATTACCCGCATGCCATGGCGCTGCAGCCCAACACGGGCCTGCCCAGCGGTGTCGACCTGGATGGCGATGGCGCAAGCTGGCGGGCCCGCGATGCGCAGGGTTTTGGCTGGTTCAACGGCCAAGGCGGACTGGCCGTGCTATCAAGATATCCATTCGGGCCGGTGCGCGATTTTTCCCGCTTTTTATGGGCCGACCTGCCCGATAGTGCCGCGCCGCGCGTCTTGCCGCCTGCGGCTGTGCCGATCCTGCGGCTGGCATCCGTTGCCGCCTGGGATGTGGCGGTTGAAACGCCGCATGGCGCGCTGCATCTTTTGACGTTGCACGCGAACACCCCGGTCTTTGACGGGCCGGAGGATCGCAACGGGTGGCGCAATGCAGATGAGCTACGGTTCTGGCGGCTGTATCTGGAGGGTTGGGCCCCCGATGGCGCGCCTTTTGCGGCAGATCGCTATGCGGTGATCGGCACGTTGAACCTTGACCCCGACCGGGGCGAGGGGCGGCGGGATGCGCTGCGCGCGCTGCTCGATCACCCGCGGCTGCAAGACCCAGAACCGCGCCGCCCCGGTGGGGGCACGCAAACCGTCGATTGGCCCGACCCGGTGCCGGGCGATCTGCGGGTGGATAACATATTGCCCGCCGCCGGTCTGGCGGTGACCGGGGCCGGGGTGATCTGGCCCGAGGATGACAGCGGCCCGTTGAGCGCGACAACCGTCGCCACCGCGTCGGATCACCGGTTGGTCTGGGTCGATCTGGCCTTTGGCGGGGAATGAATGCGCCGGGCTTGCTTGACGCCCCCCTGCGGCTTGGCTACGCCGTTGCGACCAATCCAGCCAAGGGACATTCCGCCATGACCGACCGTTCACTCCTGATCCTTCCCGGCGACGGGATCGGCCCCGAAGTCATGGCCGAGGTGCGCAAGGTCATCGACTGGTTCGGCACGCGCGGCATTTCCTTTGACGTGTCCGAGGATCTGGTGGGCGGTTGCGCCTATGACGCGCATGGCACGCCCTTGACCGATGCCACCATGGCCAAGGCGCAAGAGGTCGACGCCGTGTTGCTGGGTGCCGTGGGCGGCCCGAAATACGATGTGCTGGATTTCAGCGTCAAGCCCGAGCGCGGGCTGCTGCGCCTGCGCAAGGAAATGGATCTTTATGCCAACCTGCGCCCGGCGCAGTGTTTCGATGCGCTGGCCGATTTCTCGTCGCTGAAAAAGGACGTGGTCGCGGGCCTCGACATCATGATCATCCGCGAATTGACCAGCGGCGTCTATTTCGGCGAGCCGCGTGGCATCTTCAAGGAAGGCAATGAACGCGTGGGGATCAACACCCAGCGTTACACGGAGAGCGAGATTGCCCGTGTTGCCCGCTCGGCCTTCGAGTTGGCGCGCAAGCGCGGCAACAAGGTCTGTTCGATGGAAAAGGCCAATGTGATGGAATCGGGCGTGCTGTGGCGCGACGTGGTGCAGGAAATCCACGATGCCGAATACCCCGATGTGGAACTGTCGCACATGTATGCCGATGCGGGCGCGATGCAGCTGACCCGCTGGCCGAAACAGTTCGACGTGATCGTGACCGACAACCTGTTCGGCGACCTGTTGTCGGACCTGGCCGCGATGTTGACCGGGTCGCTTGGCATGTTGCCCTCGGCCAGCCTTGGCGCGCCGATGGAAAATGGACGGCCCAAGGCGCTCTATGAACCCGTGCACGGGTCCGCCCCCGATATCGCCGGCCAGGGCCGCGCCAATCCCATCGCCTGCATCCTGAGTTTCGCGATGGCGCTGCGCTATTCCTTTGACCTTGGCGCCGAGGCCGAGCGGCTGGAACATGCCGTCAACGCGGTTCTGGCCGATGGGGTGCGCACCGCAGACCTGATGGGCCCGGAAGGTGGCGCGCCGGTGTCGACCGCCACGATGGGTGACGCCATCGTCGCCAAGCTCGCCGCGAGCGTCTGATCGTGAAAACCGCGCTGGTCACCGGGGCGGCGCGCGGGATCGGCCTTGCCACCGCGCAGCTCTTTGCATCGGATGGTTGGCGCGTGGTGATGCTGGACCGCGACGGCGATGAATTGGCCATCGCCGCCGCGGGCGTGGCAGGCGCTGTGCCCGTCGTGGCCGATGTGTCGGTCGCGCAGGATGTAGGGCGTCTTGCCGACATGCTGGCCGGGGCGGGGGGACTTTCCGCCTTGGTCAACAACGCCGGTGTGGCTGATTTCGGCCCGATCGAAGACACCGGCTTTGACCGCTGGCGCGCGGTGATGGATACGAATCTCGACGGCGTGTTCCGGGTGACGCAGGCCGTGACCCCGGCGCTGAAACAGGCGCGGGGGGCGATCGTCAACATCGCCTCGATCTCGGGGTTGCGCGCCTCGACGCTGCGGGTGGCCTATGGCACGTCCAAGGCGGCGGTGATCCAGCTGACCCGGCAACAGGCGGTGGAACTGGGTGAATACGGCATTCGCGCGAATTGCGTCTGCCCCGGACCGGTGCGCACGAAACTGGCCATGGCAGTCCATAGCCAGGCGATCATCGATGCCTATCATGACGCCATTCCGTTGAACCGCTACGGATCGGAACGCGAAATCGCCGAGGCGATCATGTTCCTGTGTTCCGACCGGGCCAGCTATATCACCGGGCAGGTTCTGGCCGTCGATGGCGGGTTCGAAGCTGCAGGCGTCGGATTGCCCGCGCTGCGCCAATAACGCCCGCAGGTCTTGCGCCGTTGTGTCAGGCTGGTATCGCTAACAAAAGCCCCTGACGACAAGGTGTGGCCATGTCCCCGGAACAAGCGACCAATCTGCGCGGCGTTGCCCTGGCCTTGGCGTCTTTCGGTGTCTTTGCAACGCATGACGTGCTGATCAAGTACCTGGGTGGGTTGTATTCGCCGTTTCAGATCGTGTTCTTCAGCGTGTTGTTCGGCTTTCCGATGGTTACCTTCCTGATGATGCGTGACGCGAAGGAGGCGAATTTGCGCCCCGTCTACCCGATGTGGACGGCGCTGCGCACGGCGTCTGTGGTGATCACGGCGGGCACGGCGTTTTATGCCTTTTCGGTGCTTCCCTTGGCGCAGACCTATGCGATCTTGTTCGCGACGCCCCTGTTGATCACGCTGATCGCCATTCCGATGCTGGGCGAACGGGTTGGCATTCATCGCGGTGGCGCGGTGATTGTGGGGCTGGCGGGCGTGATGATCGTGCTGCAACCGGGGGCCACCGACCTGACATTGGGCCATCTTGCGGCGCTTGTGGCCGCGATCACCGGGGCCTTTGGCGCGGTGATCATGCGCAAGATCGGGCAGGAAGAACGCTCTGTCGTGCTGATCTTGTACCCGATGATGGCCAATGTCGTGGTGATGGGCGCGGCGCTTCCCTTCGTCTATGAACCGATGCCGGGCAAGGACATGCTGGCGCTGGCGGTGATCGCGGGCTTTGCGCTGATCGCCACATCGCTTTTGATCGGGGCCTACAGGCTGGCGCCCGCCGCCATCGTCGCGCCGATGCAATATTCCCAGATCATCTGGGCGACGTTTTATGGCGCGCTGTTTTTCGGCGAAGGGCTGGAAACCGCGACCATGATCGGCACGGCGGTGATCGTCGCTTCGGGCCTGTATATCGTGTTCCGCGAAGATCGCGGCGGGCGTTCGGCGACCACGCCGGTGTTGCGCACGCGGTCGCGGATCGGGTCGCCCTCGGTGCCACGGGTCGCGTCGCTTTTGCCGCGCAGCCTGCGGGGGCCGCAATCTTCGCAAGATCGGCATGACGGCCAGGAGTGAAGTCGCGCATGGCCCCTTGCCAAGCGCCCGCCCCTTGGCTATGCCGCCCCCCATGGTCGGAGCGTGGCGCAGCCTGGTAGCGCACCTGCTTCGGGAGCAGGGGGTCGGAGGTTCGAATCCTCTCGCTCCGACCAATTACCCCCGATAGCGCAGCGCCCAAAGGCGCGATGCGGATGCGCCCTGCTTGCTGGGGCGCGGTGCCTGTCCCTGCGCCCTGCCGTCATTTTGTGGAGGAGATGACATGACACTGGACCCAACCATCGTTGACACGCTCAAGGGCGTATCCACGGCAACGCTGACGACGATCTTGCTCAAGAAGGGTCTGCGCAATGTCTGGCTGCGCGGCACGATCCCGATCCGGCCCGGCCAGCCGCGCCTTGTGGGCCGCGCCTTTACCCTGCGCTTTGTGCCGGCGCGCGAAGACCTTGCCACGCCTGCAAGCTGGGGCGCGCCGATTTCCACCCGCGCCGCGATCGAGGCGATGCCCGCAGGCTGTATCGCCGTGGCCGATGCGATGGGCGTGACCGATGCGGGCATCTTTGGCGACATCCTGTGCAACCGCATGGTGCAGCGCAAGGTGGCCGCCCTGATCACCGATGGCGTGGTGCGCGACGCGGCCGGTGTGTTGTCGACCAACCTGCCGGTCTGGTGCCGGGGTGTTGCCGCGCCGCCATCGGTTGCCGGGCTGACCTTTGTGGGCTGGCAGGAACCCATCGCCTGCGGCGGTGTCGCGGTCTTTCCCGATGACGTGATCGTGGTCGATGACGATGGCGCGGTTCTGATCCCGGCGGCCCTGTTGGACGAGGTTCTGGCCGAAGCCCCCGAACAGGAACGCATGGAAGGCTGGATCATGACCGAGGTCGATCGCGGCGTGCCCCTGCCGGGGCTTTACCCGATGAACGACGAGACCAAGGCGCGCTACAAGGCGTGGAAAGACGCCCAGTGATCGGGCGGTGACCTGCGGGCGCGCGCGGGCCTAGCCGCGCGCCCCGTAATAGAGGCCCACGACATGTTCGGCCTCTGCAAAGAACAGCCAGCGCGACGCGAAGAGGCCCAAAAGGTGGCTGATCACCGCGACCCCGCCCAGCATGTGCCCGGCCCCCGGCATCACGATCAACACGAGCGGCAGGGCATAGCCCAGCCCGAAGGCCAGCACGCGCAGCTTGACCGCGTGTTTGCGCGCCACGACATGCACCATTTCCTTGAGCAGGTAATTGGTGCCCGTGTGCGGCGCCTCGAAGGCGCGGATGCGGCCCGGCTGACCCAGCCCGGTGGCGCTGGCGATCGTGTGGCCTGCGTCCGCAAAGCGGCTGTCGCCCACGCGCCAATGCCCCAGCTGGATGATCCCCGCCACCAGAAACAGCACCGAGGCGGCGGTGATCTGGCCGCCCAACAAGGCGCCCCCCGCCAGCGAAGCAGAGACGAAATGCAGCGGCGTCAGAACCTGGTTCCAGCGTGGCACGGTCTTCAACTGGGTATAGATCATCGACGTGGCGATCACCGTGACCAGCGACAGGCCCGCGCCCAGGTATCCCAGCACCGCGACCCGAAGGCCGAAAAACACCGCCAGCGCCGCATAGACCCCCATGACCAACAAACCCGCCACCGCCGCCCAGGCCTCGCGGCTCAGCCAGCTTGTGTGCCATTGGCTGAAGGCCTTGATCGCCCGTTCGGGATGGCCAAGGTGCAGCGTTGACGCCAAGAGCCCGCCCACCGACAGCGCATAGGCGATCAGGAAGAACCAGAAAGCCGTCCAGCCGGTGACCGCCGGTTCCCCGAGCCCCAGAAAGATCATCAGCCCAAAGCCAAGGCCCGACAGCGTGGTGAAGATGATGACGGATGGTGCGGGATGCATCAGAGCCGATCCAGCGCGCGGTCAAGCCAGCCCAGGAACCCCTGCGGGTTGTCGGCTATGGGCGTGAGGAACGGGGCCAGCACATCGGTCTGGTCCCAGGTGTCTTTCGGGCGGGGCGGCAGATACTTGTTCACCGGCTTGGTGCCCATGTCCGGCATCAGGTCGACCCCGCCGCGCGCAGCGACCAATTGGCTGACGGCGCTATCGGCATCGCCCAGGTCCCCGAAATGCCGCGCGCCGGCCGGGCAGGTCCGCACGCAGGCCGGTTCGCGGTCTTGCTCGGGCAGGTTTTCATTGTAGATCCGGTCGACGCAAAGGGTGCATTTCTTCATCACCCCCGCCGTCTTGTCCATTTCCCGCGCGCCGTAAGGGCAGGCCCAGGCACATAGGCCACAGCCGATGCAATCGGTCTCGTTGACCAGGACGATCCCGTCTTCGGCGCGCTTGTAGCTGGCCCCGGTGGGGCAGACGGTGACGCAGGGCGCATCTTCGCAATGCAGGCAGGATTTGGGGAAATGCACAAGCTGCGCCGGTCCGGCCTCGGGGGTGATTTCGTAGGAATGCACCCTGTTCAGAAAGGTGCCCACGGGATCTGCGCCGTAGGCGTCCTGATCCGACAGGGGCGCGCCGTAGTTTTCCGTGTTCCAGCCCTTGCAGGCGATCACGCAGGCATGACAGCCCACGCAGGTGTCAAGATCGATCACAAGCCCTAGCTTGCGGCTGGTCTGGTCGGGCAGGCGGGTCATGGCGTCCCTTGGTGATGGGTCGAAACGAAATCGGCCAGGTCGGTGGCAAAGCGGTCGGGGTCTTCCAGGAAGGGCGCGTGGCCGATGCCATCATAGCCCAGGAATTGGCCCCGGCGCATCAGGGCGGCGGCGGCCCGTCCGGTTTGTGCCGTGACCACGGCATCGGCAAGCCCATGGATCACCAGGCCCGGACAGGTCATCGCGGCATAGACCGGGCGCAGGTCGATGTCGGCCCCGAAGAGCGCGCGGCGCACATGCGCCGGGCACAGCATGTTGGCCCCCACCAGCGCGCCATAGGTCTGGCGCGGCAAGGGGGTGGCGGTGCAGGCATCGACAAAGCGGGCGGTGGCCGCAAGCCGGCGCGGCAGATCCTCGGTATACAGGTCACGGTCCAGCCCTGGCGAGGCCGCGCCGACCATCCAATCCTCGCGCGCGGCCCCGATCGCCAGGATGCCGCCCGCCAGCACAACCCCGGCCAGATGCGCGGCGCCATGGGTGGCCAGATGCGCGGCGATGACGCGGCTGCCATAGGACCAGCCGACCAGCGTGGGGCGCTGCAAGCCCTCGGCGGCGATCACGGCGGCGATGTCATCGCCCCAGAGGCGTGTGTCGGTATAGGCGGCCGGGTCATCGGGTTTGCCCGACGCGCCATGGCCGCGCAAGTCGAGCGCCACGAGATGGAACCGGTCCGCCAGCCGGTCCGCCAAGGCCTGCCAGCAGGTGAATTGTTGCGCCCAGCCATGGATCAGCATGATGGGCGGATGGGCGGGGTCGCCCGCGGTGGCATAGGCGATGGCGGTGCCGTCGGAGCCTTGGGTGTGCCGTGTCGAAAGCGGGGTCATGGATGGGCCTTTGGTGCGGGTGCGGGGTTTCGCCCGCCAGGGCGGGCGACCGGGGCGAGGGGGCTGTCTGCCCCCTCGCGCTCCCCCGAGAGTTTTCTGGCCAAGATGAAGACGCGCCCGGTCATGTGCCGATTTTCCAGGCAAGGTCTTTGGGGCCGCGCCCGACGGGCGAGGCGATTTCGGGCAGGGCCGGTTGCGCCTGTGTGGGAGGGGCGCATTTCTCGATCCGGACCTTAAGGTCGAACCAGGCCGCCTGCCCGGTGATCGGGTCGGAATTGGCCCAGCGGTGGCCATCGCCCTTGGGCGGCAAGAGTTCGTGGATCAGGTGATTGAGCAGGAAACCCCTGGTCGCTTCCGGCGCGGCCGGGTCGAGCGCCCAGGCCCCCTTGCGCTTGCCGATGGCATTCCATGTCCAGACCGTGTCGGGGTTGAGCGCCGCCATATGCGCCACCGGCACCGTGATCGCCCCATGGGGCGAGGTGACGCGGGCCCAATCGCCCTCGGCAAAACTGTTTTGGGCCCAAAGCTTGGTGGGCAGGTACAGCGGGTTATGGCCATGGATTTGGCGCAGCCAGGCATTCTGGCTTCCCCAGCTGTGATACATCGCCATCGGGCGTTGGGTCAGGGCGTGGATCGGATAGACCGCCGCATCGGTTTCGCCCTGCTCGAACGGTTCATACCAGATCGGCAGCGGGTCCATCGTGGCGCGGATGCGGCCCCGCAGGTGATCGGGGGGCTGGTGCGGGCCATGGCCTTCGGCGGCGCGTTGGAACTTGCGCAAGGGTTCAAGGTAGAGGTTGAACAGGTAGGGTTGCGCGCTGTCATAAAGCCCGAGATCCACCGCCCAATCCTGGTAGGCTGTGTTCCAGGGTTTGTAGAATTGCGCCGCTTGCGGGATGTGATGGGTGAAAAAGCCGCCATTCTCGATATAGCGCGCGATCTGGTCGGGGTTCGGCGCACCGCGCCCGGTTTGGGCGCCATCGCCGCGAAAGCCCATCAGGGGGCCGATGCCGGGGCGGCGTTCGTGGCGGGTGATGTAATCGGCGTAATCGGCATAGGCGGGCGTGCCGTCCGGGTTCACGAAACCGGGCAGGGCCAGTCGCGCGCCCAGGTCGATCAGCACCGATTGAAAGCCGCGCACGCCGTCATGGCCGGGCCTGTCGGGGGATCACCGGCCAGCGGATCGCGTCGGCGGCAGCATCCGCCTCTGATATTGGGCGGTCCAGCAGGCTGATGCAATCATGGCGTTCCAGATAGGTCGTATCGGGCAGGATCAGGTCGGCATAGGCCACCATTTCCGAACTATAGGCATCGCAATAGATGATGCGCGGGATCACGTATTCGCCCGTATCGGGATCGGTGTCGGTGAGCATCTCGATCACGCGCGCCGTGCTCATCGACGAATTCCACGCCATGTTGGCCATGTACAGGAACAGCGTGTCGATCTTGTAGGGATCCCCCGCATGGGCATTTGAAATCACCATATGCATCAGCCCATGGGCCGACATCGGGTTTTCCCAGGTAAAGGCCTTGTCGATCCGCGCGGGTCGGCCATCGGGCGTCAGCGCCAGGTCTTCGGGCCCCATCGGGTAGCCCAGGTGCGGCCCCTTGAGCGGCTGGCCGGGGGTGGCGGCCGCATGGGGTTTGGGGTGCGCCTCGGGCGGTTTGGGATAGGGCGGCTTGAAGCGGAAACCGCCGGGGGTTTCGACGGTGCCGAGCAGGATCTGCAACAGGTGGAGGGCGCGCGCCGTCTGAAACCCGTTCGAATGGGCCGATATGCCGCGCATCGCATGCATCGCCACCGGGCGGCCCACCATCTTGTCATGGCGAAACCCGCGAAAATCGGTCCAGGGTTGGGCGATCTCGATCGCGTCCTCAAAGGCCACGCGCGCCAGTTCGGCGGCCAGCGCATGGATGCGCGCAGGCGCGATGCCGCAGCGCGCCGCGACCGTTTCGGGGGCGTAATCGTCGGACAGGTAGCGGTCTGCCAGGATCTGGAACACCGGGCGATGGGTGACGCCCGCGCGGCGATGGCCATGTGCCAGGTCGGGGGTGATGCCCGGCGTGTCAAAGGCCACGGGCTGCCCGGTCTTGCGGTCGATGACCAGCGGCTTGCCCTGATCGTCGCGCAGGAACAGCCCCTGGTCGGGCGAGGCCGCGTCTTCGTTCACCAGCACCGGCGCGTTGGTGAACCGGGCAAGGTAATCAAGATCGATCTTGCCCGCGCGCAGCAGGCAATGGATCAGCGACAGGATCAACAAGCCATCGGTGCCCGGCGTGATGCCGATCCAGTCATCGGCGACGGCGTTGTAGCCCGAGCGGATCGGGTTGATGCCGATCACCCGCGCGCCGCGCGCCTTGATCCGGCCCAGGCCCATCTTGATCGGGTTGCTGTCATGGTCTTCGGCGACCCCGAACAGCAGCAACAGTTTCGTGCGATCCCAATCGGGCTGGCCGAATTCCCAGAAGGCCCCGCCCATGGTGTAGATCCCGGCGGCGGCCATGTTGACGGAACAAAACCCGCCATGGGCGGCATAATTGGGTGTGCCGAATTGCTGTGCCCACCAGCTTGTCAGCGATTGCGATTGATCGCGCCCGGTGAAAAACGCCAGCTTTTCGGGGGCGGTCGCGCGCAGCGGCGCCATCCAGCCGGTTGCGGTCGCCAGCGCCTCGTCCCAGGTGATTTCCTCGAACTGGCCCGAGCCGCGCGGCCCCACCCGGCGCAAGGGCGCGCGCAGGCGCGACGGCGCGGTCACCTGCATGATGCCCGCGCTGCCCTTGGCACACAAAACACCCTTGTTCACCGGATGGTCGCGGTTGCCTTCGATATAGGCGACCTGGCCCGCCTTGAGATGCACGTCGATGCCGCAGCGGCAGGCGCACATGTAGCATGTGGTCTTTCGGATTTCATCCGAGACCTTGGGCGACAGGTCCAGCTTTGGTTCGCGATGCGCCATCCGCCCTCCCCGCGGGTTTGGTGCCAGGGGCAAGGATTGGCCGTGTCTTGACCCGGATGCAATGCCCCCCGGGGCAAATGGGAAAGATTGCCGGGATCTGTAAGCTCAAGTTGACAGGTGTTGGACAGGTGTCGATAGTCGGCCAGACCCTGAACCGGACCCGCGCATGCCCAAAGATCTGCCCCCACCCGGCATGACCGTGCCCCAGCTTGGCGGCGCGGCGCGGCCGGGCCTGTGCACCGATTGCGGCATCAGCCGGATGGGCGACGGGCGCGCCTGCGGCCGGGCCTGCCAGTTCATCCAACCCGATTACGAGACGCTCGAGGTGCGCGTGCATGGGCGCATCGCCGATCCCGCGCAGGGGGACGAGGCGTTTTTCGGCGTGACCCGGACCATGCTGCGCGCGCGCCTGTCGCCGTCCGCCCCCGGTGCGCAATGGTCGGGCATCACCACGGCGCTGGCCGCGATGCTCTTGGATCAGGGGGCGGTCGATGCGGTGCTGGCGGTGCGCCCCCACCCCGATGACCGTTGGCGGCCCGAACCGGTGATCGTCACCGATGCGGCCGCGCTGGCCGAATGCCGGGGGATGCGCATGGGTTATGCGCCGACGCTTGCGGCGCTGGAACCGGCGGTGGCGGCGGGGCATCGCCGCATCGCGGTGATCGGCATTCCCTGCCAGGTCTATGCGCTGCGCCAGATCGAGGCCGAGCTTGGGCTGGATCGGCTCTATGTCATCGGCACGCCCTGTTCCGACAACACCACGACCGAGGCGTTCCACGAATTCCTTGCCCTGCTGGACACGCGGCCCGAAACGATTTCCTATCTCGAATTCCGCGCCGATTACCGGGTCGAGCTGCGCTTTGACGATGGCAGGCCCACCCGGCTGGTGCCGTTCCTGAAGCTGCCGATTTCAAAGCTGCGGGCGGATTTCTTTCCGATGACCTGCAAGACCTGCGTCGATTACACCAACCGGCTGGCCGATATCACCGTGGGCTACATGGGCGGCGATGGCGATCAATGGGTCATCGCGCGCAATGCGCGGGGCGCGGAGATGCTGGCGGGGTTGCGCCCCCGGCTCGATGTCGCGGCCCTGACCGACAGGGGCAAGCGCGGCGGCGCGGTCAAGGGGTTCCTGGCCAATACCGAACGCGCGGCGGGCGGCTTGCCGCTGCGCGCCATGCCCGATTGGGCGCGGCCCATCGTGGCCTTCCTGCAACCAAGGATCGGGCCAAGGGGGCTCGAATTCGCGCGCGCGCGGGTCGAGATGAAGGCGATCGAAACCATCCTGCACCTGCGCCGCGCCTATCCCGCGCGGGTCAAGAACATGGTGCCCGCCCATGTCTGGCGGGTGGCCGCGCGCTATGGTCTGGCCCCCGCACCCGGCGAAACACGCGACGAATGACGCCACCTTTTCCCGGTTCACCGTCGGTGTGCCTGCACGGTCCGGGGCCTCCGGCGGGAGTTTTTCTGCCAAGATGAAGGTGCGCCTTCATCTTGGCCGGAAAACTCCGGGGGGGGCGCGCCTGCGCGCCGGGGGGCAGCGCCCCCCAGCGGTCATCCCCGCAGGCGGCGGCGTCAGATCATCCGGATCACATCCTTGTCGATCGCCAGGACATAGCCCTTGCGCGCGATGTTCTTGATCAGCAATTCGCTGACGATCTGGTTGCCGAGCGTGTCGCGCAGGCGCTTGATGCGCGTGGCGCCCGCCGCCTCGTCGGCATCGGTTTCATGCTTGCCCGAGACCATCGCCTCGATCTGGGCACCTGACAGCACCTCGTCATCCAGCCGCGCTTCGGCCAGCACGCTGAGCGTTTCCATCGCCGCATCGGTCAGCTTGAATTCCAGGTTGTTGATCAGGACCACCCGTTCTTCCCGGCTGAGGATGAGCGAGGACACCTGGATGCCCTGCCGTTCGATGGCCCCCATGCGCCGGTTCAGGGTGACGATGGTGATCAGGAACACGAGGCAGGCCACCAACAGCGCCGTGGCAAAGACCATCAGCACGAAGATAACCGTGCGGTAGCTGGCCAATACCGCCGAAAAGGCGGTGCCGGTCTGGGCCATGACTTCCAGCACGCGGGTGGCATCGGGGTCGCGCACATCGTTCAGAACGAAGACCTCTGCCACGGCGGCATTGAAGGCATCGGCGTCTGGCAGGTTCAGGAACAACACCGTGGCCGAGACCGCCAGAACGGCGACGACGGCCAGCACGCCAAGCTGTACCACCCGGGTCGAGGCCGCACGGGTGTCAGAAACGGAGGAAGTGGTCACCGGCATCCGCTCTCCTTGGGGCGAGGCCCGATTGGTCGAAGACCGATACCACTTGCAGCAGATCCCAGCCAGCATCCGCAAGCCGGGCCGCGATCACCGGGGCGGCGGCCGCGACCGAACAGGCGGCATCGGGAATTTCCATCACGCCGTAATGCAGGCGCAGCGGATCATCCATCTTGGCGCGGTAATCGGCATAGCAGTCGGCCAGGGCCGGGCTGGCCAGGCAGGTGGCGATCAGGGTGAACAGGGCGGCGCGAAAACGGGGCATGGTCTGGCTTGGTCCGGGTTGGGCGCAGGCGCTCTCCTGCCCGCCGATCAGGCCCGGAATGCTCGCGTTATTCAATAGCGGTCCCGCGATATTGATCGGCAAGGCGGTGGCGGTGCCGATGGGGGTAGCGCGCCGTTCGGGGCGCCGTTGGTTCCCTTGCCCGGAGATGAGGCCCATGTTCACCCGCTTTCGTTCCACCCTGTCTGCCCTGTCGCTTGGCGGCGTTCTTGTTCTTGGCGCGCTGGGGGCAGGCACTGGCCCCGCCCGCGCCGATGGTGCCGATGCCGCCCGCGTGATCGGCGGGATCATCGCGCTTTATGCGTTGAGCCGTGCGATCGAGTTGAATTCCAACCGGTCGCGGCCCCCCGTCCAACAGTATTCTCACGCCCCCGCGCCGCCCCGGGCGCATCACATCCCCGCGCCAGCCCCCGCGCCGCGCGTGGCACCCGATCTGTGCTACCGCGAGTTTCAGACCCGCGACGGGTTTTTTCGCGGCTTTGCCGGGCGCTGCCTGGAACGCAGCGTGACCCATGCGCTGCCGCAGGCCTGTGCGCGGGAATACCGGACCGACCGGGGTATCCGCGTGTTCTACGGTGGGCGCTGCATGGCGCAGAATGGCTGGGTGCGCGAAACCCCGCGCCGTCATTGACCGAGCGGCGGGGCGGGCGCGCATCCTTGCGCGGCGGCGTTGCGCGTGGAATGACGGGGCATGGTCAAGACACTGCCCGATTTCACCCATGAAGCCGCCCTGGGTGCCCGCGTCGCAGGCGTGGACGAGGCCGGGCGCGGCCCGCTGGCCGGCCCGGTGTCCGCCGCCGCCGTGGTGCTGGACCCGGCCCGCATTCCCCCCGGCCTGAACGATTCCAAGGCGCTGACCGCAGCGCGCCGCGAGGCGCTGTTCGAGCAGATCCATGCCATGGCCGAGGTGTCGCTGGCCTGGGCCTCGGTCGAAGAAATCGATGCGCTGAACATCCGGGCAGCGTCGCTTCTGGCGATGCGGCGCGCCATCGAGGGTTTGGCGCGCCTGCCCGACGCGGCGCTGATCGATGGCAATGCCTGCCCCGAGGGCCTGCCCTGCCGCAGCGTCACCCTGGTCAAGGGCGATGCCAAGAGCCTGTCGGTCGCGGCGGCCTCGATCATCGCCAAGGTGGCGCGCGACCGGGTGATGGCGGAGCTGGCAAAAATCCATCCCGGCTATGGCTGGGAGGTCAACGCAGGCTACCCAACGGCGGCGCACCGGGCCGCCCTACTAGATCTGGGGGTGACCCCCCACCATAGACGCACGTTCCGACCGGTGCACAACATCTTGCTGTCGGAGATGAAATAACACCTTGATTCCAATAAATAAATTGACGCCGAATCGGTTTTCGGCGACTCTGCCCCCAGACACGGTAACGCCCGCCAGAGGCGCCGCAACGAGGCAGAGACATGACAACGAAGACGAAACCCCCGGCCGCGCCCGCGCTGCCGCTCAACACGATCCTGGCAGGTGACTGTATCGAGATGATGCAATCGCTGCCCGAGGCGTCGGTCGACCTGATTTTCGCCGACCCGCCCTATAACCTGCAGCTCAAGGGTGCGTTGCACCGGCCCAACAACACGCTGGTCGATGCCTGCGACGACCACTGGGACCAGTTTTCGAGCTTTGCCGCCTATGACGCCTTTACCAAGGCCTGGCTGGCGGCGGCGCGGCGGCTGTTGAAACCCGACGGCGCGATCTGGGTGATCGGCAGCTACCACAATATCTTTCGTGTCGGCGCCGAATTGCAGAACCAGGGCTACTGGATCTTGAACGACGTGGTCTGGCGCAAGTCGAACCCGATGCCGAATTTCCGCGGCATGCGCCTGACCAATGCGCATGAAACGATGATCTGGGCCAGCAAGGCCGAGGGTGCGAAATACACCTTCAACTACGAGGCGCTGAAGGCGCTGAACGAAGGTGTGCAGATGCGGTCCGACTGGGTGATCCCGATCTGCAACGGCGGCGAACGGCTCAAGGATGACAAGGGCGACAAGGCGCATCCGACCCAAAAGCCCGAGGCGCTGTTGCACCGGATCCTGGTGGGCACCACCAAGCCCGGCGACGTTGTGCTGGACCCGTTCTTTGGCACCGGCACCACCGGCGCCGTGGCCAAGATGCTGGGCCGTGATTTCATCGGGATCGAACGCGAAGACAGCTATCGCAAGATCGCCGAGGCGCGGCTGGCCAAGGTGCGGCGGCTTGATCGCGGCGCCCTGGAGGTCACGACATCCAAGCGGCAGGAACCGCGCGTGCCCTTTGGCCAGCTGGTCGAACGCGGCATGTTGCGCCCCGGCGAGATGCTGACCAATGCGCGCGGCCAGATGGCCAAGGTGCGCGTCGATGGCACGTTGATCGCCGATGATGTCAAAGGCTCGATCCACCAGGTCGGCGCGCGGCTGGAAGGCGCGCCATCGTGCAATGGCTGGACCTATTGGCATTTCCGCCGCGATGGCCAGACCGTGCCCATCGACGTGTTGCGCCAACAGTTGCGCGCCGAAAACCAGGGCTAGGGCAGGGCTAGGGTCAAGGCAGGGGGCTTTGCCCCCGGACCCCCAGGATATTTGGGAAACGAAGAAGAGGTGGGCGCGGTCAGGCCCTTGGGGCGGCCGCCCGGCGCAGCCTGTCGTTGATCGCGCGGCCAAGACCCGTGTCAGGGATCATCGCCACCCGGATCGCGGTGGCGCCTTGTGCCTGCGCCAGGGCGTCGGCCTGGTGCAGGGCGGCGAACAGCTGGGCCGCGGCCTCTGTCAGGTCGCCCCTGGGCGATAGGTTCACGTGGCAGGTCACGTGGCCGAAGCCGATCACGATGTCCCCTGGTTCGGGGGGGCCGCCAAGCTGCAAGCGCGTGTCCGGGGCGTAATGGCTGGCCAGTTGCCCCGGCGCTTCGATCCGTGCGCCCGGCGTGGTGTCCGCGATCAGCGGCCCGGTCAGAGGTTCGATCCCCTCGCGCGGCAGGCCGCCGTCGCGCAGCAGGCGCGTGCCGCCCGGTTCCGGCGCGAGAATGGTGGATTCGACCCCCACCGCGCAGGGGCCGGCATCAAGCACCGCGGCAATCCTGTCGCCCAATCCCGCCAGCACATGCGCCGCAGCGGTGGCGGTGATCTTGCCAGACGGGTTGGCCGAGGGCGCGGCAAGCGGGCGGCCAAGCGCGCGCAGAACCGCCTGCATCGCCGGATGCGCCGGAACCCGGATCGCGACACTGGGCAGGCCCGCGGTGACCCGCGCCGAGAGCCCATGCCCCGGCCTGAGCGGCAGGACCAGCGTCAGCGGGCCGGGCCAGAAGGCATCGGCCAGCGCGCGCGCCATGTCGGAAAAGGCCGCGAGGGTTTCGGCCGCCGCGCGGTCTGGCACATGCACGATCAGCGGGTTGAACCCGGGCCGGCCCTTGGCGGCATAGATCGCGGCAACGGCAGCGTCATTGGTGGCATCCGCCGCCAGACCATAGACCGTTTCCGTCGGCAGCGCGACAAGCGCGCCCGCGCGCAAGAGGGCCGCGGCACGGGCCTGGCCCGTTGCTGTATCGGCTAGGAGTTCGGGCTGGGCCATGGTCTGACGTGACGTTTCGGTTGATCGGGGCAGGGTGCTGCCCCTAGCCTTGGGGTGACAGGGCCGAGGGGGTAGCGTGGTTTGCACAGCCATGCAATGACTTGGCCCGCACGCGTGCAACGACTTGGCCCGCAAACCGGAAAGACCAGACCATGCCCTACCGTGCCCCGATCGCAGAGTTCGATTTCCTCTTGGCCCATGTTGTTGGCTACGGTCGCGTTGCCGCCACCGCGCGCCATGCCGAGGCAACGCCCGACACCGTTCACGCCCTGATGTCCGAGATGGGGCGTCTGTGCGACGATGTGCTGGCGCCCCTGAACCGGGTGGGCGACATGCATCCGGCGCGGCTGGAAAACGGCGTGGTCCGCACCTCGCCGGGGTTCGCGCAAGGCTACCGTGCCCTGGTCGAGGCGGGGATGACCGCGATTTCGGCCGATCCCGCCCATGGTGGCCTTGGCCTTCCGATCACGGTCGCGACCTGTCTCAACGACATGTCGGGCGGGGCCTGCCTTGCGCTGCAACTCAACCCGTTGATGACGCAGGGCCAGATCGAGGCGCTGGAACATCACGCTTCGGAGGCGATCAAGGCGCTCTATCTGCCCCGGCTCATCTCTGGCGACTGGTGTTCGACGATGAACCTGACCGAACCGCAGGCGGGGTCGGACGTGGGCGCCCTGACAACCCGTGCGGTGCCCAATGGCGATGGCACCTATGCCGTGACGGGCCAAAAGATCTATATTTCCTGGGGTGACAATGATTTCACCGAGAACGTGGTGCATCTTGTGCTGGCGCGCCTGCCCGATGCGCCGGGCGGCACCAAGGGGATATCGCTGTTCCTTGTGCCCAAGCGCCTGCCCGATGCCGATGGCGCGCCGGGCGTGGCCAATACGCTCAAGGTCGTGAGCCTTGAACACAAGCTGGGCCTGCATGGCAGCCCGACCTGCGTGATGCAGTATGACGGCGCGACCGGCTGGCTGGTGGGCGAAGAAAACCGGGGCATGGCGGCGATGTTCACGATGATGAACAACGCAAGGCTGGGGGTGGCCGTGCATGGCATTTCCATCGCCGAGGCCGCGACCCAGGCCGCCGTGGCCTATGCCGGTGACCGCAAGCAGGGCCGCGCGCTGATCGCGGGCGGCCGCGGCACGATCCTTGATCATGCCGATGTGCGGCGGATGCTTCTGGAGATGAAGGCCGAAACCTTCGCCGCCCGCGCGCTGGCGCTGGACCTGGCGGTGTCGATCGACCTTGGCCATTGCGGCGATGCGCAACAGGCCGCGCGCGCCGCCGTCTTGACGCCCATCGCCAAGGCCTTTGGCACCGAAACCGGGATCAAGGTCGCCAATATCGGCATCCAGGTGCATGGCGGCATGGGCTATATAGAAGACACCGGCGCGGCCCAATTCGCCCGCGACGTGCGCGTCACCGCGATCTACGAAGGCACCAACGGCATCCAGGCGATGGACCTGGTGGGCCGCAAGATGGCCGATGGCGGCGCCGCGATCCTGGCGCTGATCGACGCGGTGGACCACGAGGCGCGGGCCGCAAGCCCCGATCTTGGGGCGGCCCTTGCCGCCATGGCCGCGACCCTGCGCGCCACGACACAGACCCTTTTGGCGATGGATCTGAACGACCGGTTCGGCGGCGCGGTGCCCTACCTGATGGGCTTTGCCCGCATCCTCGGCGGGCTTTACCACCTGCGCGCAGCAAGCCAGGGCGATGATCGCCGCGTTGCGCTGGCGCGGTTCTACATCACCCGGCTTTTGCCCGAGGCGCAGGGGCTGTTGGTGCAGGCAGCCCAAGGCGCGAGCGGTCTTTACGATCTTTCGGCGGATGATCTGGTCGCGTGATCGACACACCCTTTCCCACCGCCCCCGCGCCCGGCGCGGCGATCGAGGTTGCGCCCGGCATCTTGTGGCTGCGCATTCCGCTGCCCATGGTGCTGGATCATGTCAACGCCTATGCCCTGCGCGACGCGGATGGCTGGACGTTGATCGACACCGGTCTTGATACCGGCAAGACCCGCGCCCTGTGGGAGGCGGCACTTGACGGTCCGCTTGCGGGGGTGCCTGTCACCCGGTTGATCGTCACCCATCACCACCCCGATCACGTGGGCCTTGCGGGCTGGTTCCAGGCGCGCGGCGTCGATCTGTGGATGACCCGCACTGCCTGGCTGTCGGCGCGGATGCTGACGCTGGATGATCAATCCCTGCCCACGGCGGAAACCTTGGCCTTTTGGCAATCGGCGGGCATGGACCCGGCGATCTTCGCGGCCCGCCGAACCGAACGTCCGTTCAATTTTGCCGATATGGTCCACCCGATGCCACTGGGGTTCTCGCGGCTGCAAGACGGGCACAGCATCACGATGGGCGGGCGAACCTGGGACATCCGCTTTGGCCAGGGGCATGCGCCCGATCACGCGACATTCTGGTCGCGCGACGATGACGTGGTGATCGGGGGCGATCAGTTGCTGGCGACGATTTCCCCGAATCTCGGCGTCTATGCGACCGAACCCGGCGCTGATCCGGTGGGCGAATGGCTCAGCTCTTGTGCGGCGCTCATGCCCCATGCCCGCCCCGCACAGCTGGTGCTGCCGGGGCACAAGCTTCCCTTCACCGGCCTGCCCGACCGGCTGCGCCAGATGATCGACAATCACCATGGCGCGCTGGACCGGCTGCGCGACCATCTGGCCAATGGTCCGAAAACCGCCGGTGACTGCTTTGCGCCGCTGTTCAAACGCCAGATCGACGCCGGCACCTATGGCCTCGCGCTGGTCGAGGCGGTGGCGCATCTGAACCATCTTTTCGCCATCGGGGCGGTGACCCGTGACCGTCGCGCCGATGGGGCGTGGCTTTATCGCATCAGGGCCTGATGCTGCGGCGCTGTGCCCCCATGGGCGTGGCGCGGAAGGGCTGACAGGCTTGGCGCAATGCGCTATGCCCTGCGCAAGCACACCACCAGACCACCAGACCCGAGACCGGAGGGGACACCATGGCCGACCATCAGCACAAGCAAGGTGAAATGGACATCACCGAGCAGGAAAAGACCTTTGCAGGCTTCATGCGCATGAGCGTGAATGTCGGCATCATCTGCATTGCCATCGTCGTCTTCCTGGCGATCTTCGCACGGTGAGCCTGATGCTGCGCCTCTGCGCCGCATTTGCCTTGGTCGGTGCGCTTGCGGGCTGCGCCGCCGAAGAGGTCATGGCCCCGCCAGAGGCGGTGGAGCGCGCAGCCTTTACCCCTGCCGGGCCGCCCAAGGTCACGCTGGTGACGATGATTTCCAATTCCAGCGGTGCGGGCGGGCATTCCGCGCTGATCATCGACGGGGCGCAGCGCGTTGTCTTCGACCCCGCCGGAAGCTGGCACCACCCGCTGATCCCCGAACGCAACGACGTGCTCTATGGCATGGGTGAACCGTTCATGGGGTTCTACATGGATTACCACGCCCGTGAGACCTATCACGTCGTGATGCAGGAACGCGACATCGCCCCCGAAACGGCGGCGGCGCTGATTGCGGCGGTGGAAAGCTATGGCGCGGTGCCCAATGCGCAATGTTCCCTGTCGATCAGCCGCGTTCTCAGCCAGACGCCCGGCTTCGAACAGATCGGCACAAGCTGGTTCCCGGCCCGCACCATGGACAGGTTCGGGGCCTTGCCGGGGGTCCGCGAAACCCGCGTCTATGACGATGATTCGGATGACAACCTGGAACTGTTGCAGGCCCAGGCCCGCGCGGCGCAGATGCAGGCCGAAATGGCCGCGATGGGCAACTGACCCAAGCGCCGCATCCGCCCAAGACGTTTGCAAAACAAAACCCCCGTGCCTTGGGCGCGGGGGTTTATTTCTTGTAGTGGCTCACGTGCCGATCGGGCTTTCCCGTCAGAGAAGCCCTTCGCGCTGCAATTTCTTGCGCGCCAGCTTGCGGGCGCGGCGGATGGCCTCTGCCTTTTCGCGCGCTTTTTTCACGGAGGGTTTTTCGTAATGTTGCTTGAGCTTCATTTCACGGAAAACGCCTTCGCGCTGAAGTTTTTTCTTCAGAGCCCGAAGTGCCTGATCGACGTTGTTGTCGCGAACACTGACCTGCATTCTGGTGTCACCACCTTCCTAAGTTAGAGTTGCGTTTGAAAGCAGGAACTGGCCGTATAGCAAAGGCCCCCTATCTTGTCTACTGCTCGTCCCACCCCGACAGAAAGGCCCGCAGATGACCGATATCACCGATGAAAAGACCCGGCTGATCGAGGCTGCCTTGATGCATGTGCCCTTTGACGGCTGGTCGGAGGCAAGTTTTCGCGCCGCCTGTGTCGATGCCGGCCTGACCGATGCACAGGCGCGCGCGCTGTTCCCGCGCGGGGCCGTCGACCTGGCGCTGGCCTTTCACGCGCGGGGCGATGCGGCCATGGCCGACCGGCTGCGCGCCACCGATCTGTCGGCGCTGCGCTACACGGACCGCGTGGCGCTGGCGATCCGCACCCGGCTGGAACTGGTCGAACATGACAAGGAAGCGGTGCGGCGCGGCGTGACGCTGTTTGCCCTGCCGATCCATGCCGCCGATGGCGCGCGCGCACTGTGGCAAACCGCCGATGCGATCTGGACCGCGCTGGGCGACACCTCTGACGACCTGAACTGGTATACAAAACGCGCCACGCTGTCGGGGGTCTATTCAGCCACCGTTCTGTATTGGCTGGGCGATCAGTCGATGGATCACGCGGCGACCTGGGCCTTTCTGGATCGGCGGCTCGATGACGTGATGCGGATCGAGCGGGCGAAAAAGGCACTGCGCGAAAACCGCCTGTTGAAACCGCTGATGGCCGGGCCGGAATGGCTGGCCAGCCGGATCAAGGCCCCCGGTCTTGCCCCCGGCAACCTGCCCGGACGTTGGCGCGGCTAAGGCCCAGGTCTTGGCCAAAGGTAAAAACACCTCTGGAAGCCCTTGATTTTATTGTGTCGGGTGCCGTCCCACGCGTGGGGCACCGAAAACCTGTGCCATCGCCCCTTGCCCGATCCGCCCCGACCGGTCATCCCTGATGGCGCGACAGATCAGACGGAGCCCGCGATGCCCAGCCCCATTCCCGACACCATGCGCGCCATTGAAATCACCGCCCCCGGCGGCCCCGATGTGCTGTGCCCCACCACCCGGCCGGTGCCGCGGCCCGGCTCGGGCCAGATCCTCATCGCCATTGATCATGCCGGGGTGAACCGCCCCGATGCGTTGCAACGCGCGGGCAATTACGCGCCGCCCCCCGGTGCATCCGATCTGCCGGGGTTGGAGGCTGCGGGCCATGTCGCCGCCATCGGCCCCGATGTCACCCGCTGGGCCGTGGGCGATGCGGTTTGCGCGCTGCTGCCCGGTGGCGGCTATGCCCAATACGCCCTGACCCATCAGGATCACGCGCTGCCCGTACCCGCCGGCCTGTCGATGGCGCAGGCGGCGGCGCTATGCGAAACGTTCTTCACCGTCTGGTCCAACGTCTTCATGCGCGGGCGGCTCAAGGGCGGGGAACGCTTCCTGGTGCATGGCGGATCATCGGGCATCGGCACCACCGCGATCCAGTTGGCGCATCATTTCGGCGCGCGGGTCTTCACCACCGCAGGCTCTGCCGAAAAATGCGCCGCCTGCGTGGCCTTGGGCGCGGAACAGGCAATCAATTACCGCGACACCGATTTCGTCGCGGTCATGCGCGCGCAAGGCGGCGCCAACCTGATTCTCGACATGGTCGGCGGCGATTATCTGCCCCGCAATGTTCAGGCGCTGGCCGATGACGGGCGGCTGGTGCAAATCGCCTTTTTGCAGGGCCCAAAGGTCGAGCTGAACTTTGCCCAGATGATGATGCGCCGCCTGACGATCACCGGGTCAACGCTGCGGCCCCAATCGGATGCCGCCAAGGCCCGGATCGGTGCCGAATTGGCCAGCCATGTCTGGCCGCTCTTGTCGGCGGGGCGCATCGCGCCGGTGATGGATCAGGTCTTTGCGCTCGAGGATGCAGCCAAGGCCCATGCCAGGATGGAAAGCAGCGCCCATATCGGCAAGATCGTTCTCAAGGTTTGAACGCCCGCCAGCCCGCCGCGTAGCGGATGACCCCTGTCAGCGCGGCGGCGGCGGCAAAGCCGTACGCCAACCACGGGAATTCTGCGGGAAACAGGCAGAACAGCGCAAAGACCGCGATGGTTTCAAACCCTTCGGTCAGCCCGCCAAGGTAATGGATGCCCTTGGTGGGATAGTCGGCGGCGGTCATGCCGCGCTTGGCGGCGACCACCGCAAAGGCCAGGAAAGATGTGCCCGATAGCACGAAGCTGCTGATCAAGACCGCCCCCGGCACCGCGTTCGCGCCAGGGTCGGCCAGCACGAAGCCCAGCGGAAAGGCGGCGTAGAACACGAAATCCAGCGCGATATCCAGGAACGCGCCCCGGTCGGTCGGCCCCGTGACCCGCGCCACAGCCCCGTCCAGCCCATCGGCCAGCCGGTTCAGCGCCAGCCCCGCAAGCGCCAGCCCATATAGCCCAAGCGCCGCCGCCACGGCCGCCGCAAGCCCGATGGCGCAGCCAAGGATGGTGATCTGGTCGGCCCGCACGCCCCGCGCGGCCAGCCATTGGCCCGGGGGCGTCAGCAGGCGGCGTTGCAGCGGAAGAAGGGCGGCGTCGATCATGGCCGAGGTTTGACCGCAGCGCGCACGCCGGTCAATCGCCCGTGCCTCACAGTCGCGTCAATGGGCGCGTCAGCGGGCGCGTCAATCCGACAGCGCCGCAACCAGGTCGGGCAGGCCGCCCAGATCGGGCAATTCACGAAACCGGGCATGGTCCTTCGGCGGCTCCGCATGTTCCAGCGCCCAGGTCAGGCCATGGGGTACGAAGACGCCCCAGGCGCCTGCATCCAGTGCGGGGCGCACGTCGGATTTCATCGAATTGCCCACCATCATCGCGCACCCCGGCCCGTCGCCATGGCGGGCAAAGACCCGGTCATAGGTCGCGCGGGTCTTGTCGGACACGATTTCGACCGCGTCGAAAAACTCGCCCAGGCCCGATTGCGCCAACTTGCGTTCCTGATCCAGCAGATCGCCCTTGGTGATCAGGATCAGCCGGTAGCGCCCGGCAAACCCCGCCACCACGTCGCCCGCATGGGGCAACAATTCGATCGGATGGCGCAGCATCTCTTGCCCGGTTGCCAGGATTTCCCCGATCACGGTCGCGGGCACGCGCCCCCCTGTCACCTCGATGGCGGTTTCGATCATCGACAGCATGAAGCCCTTGATGCCATAGCCGTAATGCCCAAGGTTGCGCCGTTCCGCCGCCAGCAAACGTTCGGCCAGGTGATCGGTCTCGGCGTGATCGGCCAAAAGGGCGGCAAACCTGTCCTGCGTCAGGCGAAAGAAGGTTTCATTCTGCCACAAGGTGTCATCGGCATCGAAACCTATCGTCGTCAGCCGGGTGGTCATTGCCTTCACCCCTCTTTTCTGAAAGCCCTCCTGTCTTATATAGTGCGACCAAGCAGGGAACAGCCGGAAGACTCGGGCCGAGTGGAGACGCGATGCAGATCGATACCTGGCGGATGATGGCGGACAAGCCCAAGACGGACGGCGAAGCCGACCTCATCACCAAGACCAAACCCAAGACGCAGCGCCCGCCGATGTACAAGGTGCTGCTTCTGAACGACGATTACACGCCGATGGAATTCGTCGTACACGTTCTTGAACGGTTCTTCGGCACGAGCCACAGCCAGGCGGTCGAGATCATGTTGACCGTCCACAAGAAGGGCGTTGCCGTGGTCGGCGTTTTTTCCTACGAGATCGCGGAAACCAAGGTGGCGCAGGTGATGGATTTCGCCCGTCGCAACCAACACCCGCTGCAATGCACGATGGAGAAAGAGGACTGACCGGTCCTCGGCCAAGCATATGACCCCAGACAGATGGACCCTTGCGCTGGAGGCGGGCGAACTAAGCCTGCCGGCCGGCCCCGTATTGGTGCTGCGCGCGCAAGGCGATGCGGATTACACCGGTTTGGGCGATGTGACCTGTGTGCAGGGCTTTGCGCCCGATCACGACAGGCTGGCCGCGCGCGGCCTGACCGTCACGCCCGACCTGCCCGAGGCAGAAGCTATCGCTGCGGCGCTGGTGCATATCGTCAAGGCCAAGGCCGGTACGCTGGCCAGCATCGCAGAGGCTTTGGCGGCGCTGCGCCCCGGTGGTCTTCTGATGGTCGACGGCCAGAAGGAAGAGGGCATAGAGGCGATCCTCAAGGTGCTGAAAGCGGTCTTTGCGGTCGATGGCGTTATGTCCAAGGCGCATGGCAAGCTGATCTGGCTGACGCGCCCCGACGGCTTGCCCGATGCGGTGATGGGCTGGATGCCCGAACCCCATGAGACCGAAGACGGATACATGACCGTTCCCGGCGGGTTTTCCGCCGATGGGCCGGACCGGGGATCGGAACTGCTTGTGGCGCTCGTGCCCGAGATCAAGGGCCGGGTGGCCGATCTGGGCGCGGGCTGGGGCTATGTCGCGGGGGAAATCCTGTCGGAACAGCCGGGGATCGACACGCTCGATCTGATCGAGGCCGATCACGCCATGCTGGAAGCCGCCGCCGCCAATATCGACGATCCGCGCGCGCGGTTCCATTGGGCCGACGTGACACGGTTCCAGCCCGAGGGGCTTTATGATGTCATCGTGTCGAACCCGCCGTTTCACACCGGCCGCCGCGCGGATCCGGCGCTGGGGCGCGCCTTTATCGCGGCGGCGGCCCGGATGCTGTCGCCCAGGGGGCGGTTTTTCATGGTGGCAAACCGCCATTTGCCCTATGAAGACGCGCTGAAGGCCGGGTTCGGAACCGGGCGGCTTCTGGGCGAACTGGAAGGCTACAAGATCTACGAGGCGGCCAAGCCAAAGCGCTAGCCGCCCGCAGCCAAGGACCGGATCCAACACATGACACTTTCCATTCAGGGCAAGACCGCCATCGTGACCGGGGCCGCCAATGGCGTGGGCCTGGCCATTGCACGGCATTTCGTGGACCGGGGCGCCAAGGTGATGTTCGCCGACCGCGACAAGGCGCGCCTGGCCGATGAATGCGGCGAGATCGAGGATGACAAGGGGCAGGTGCGGTGGTTCGCGGGTGATCTGCGCGAAAAGCTGACGGTTGAAAACCTTGTCTCGGCCACGGTCGATGCCTTTGACGGGATCGACATCTTGGTCAATGCCAGCAGACAGGTGTTGAAAACCGATGTGCTGGATGCGTCCGACACCACGGTGGAAACGCTTCTGGAACAGAACATGTTCACCGCCTTGCGGCTAAGCCAGGCGGTTGCGCGGCGGATGATCTCCATGGCGGAAGACACCGACCGCGCCGCCGATGCCTGCATCGGGTCGATCGTGAACGTGTCCTCGATCGCCGCGCGGCGCACGCACCCCGACCTGATGGCCTATTCCATCGCCGCCGCCGCGATGGACCAGGCGACGCGGTCGCTGGCGCTGGCGCTGGCGCCGCACAGGATCCGGGTCAACGGGGTGGCCTTTGGCTCGGTGATGTCGGCCAGCCTCAAGGCCAGCCTGGCAGAGGCGGACGGGCTGCGCGAAGATATCCGGGCCTGCACCCCCATGGGCCGCATCGCCGCCGCCCGCGAAGTGACCGGCGCGGTGCAATTCCTGGCCTCGGAAGGGGCGGGGTTCGTCACCGGAGAGGTGATCACGGTGGATGGTGGCCGGACGCTATTGGACAACGTGGCGGTGGCGGCGCATTGATCGGGATGTAGGGTGGGCAATCTGCCCACCGAGCAATCCCCCTACCGCGCAATCCCACGCTTCTGCGCCCCATCCCCCCATCCTCCTAACGCAAAAGCCCCGGACCTTTCGGACCGGGGCCATTCAATCAGCGCCGAAGCGGGGGATCAGCGGCGGCGGCTGCGGCCGTCGTCTTCATCCTCATCATCGTCGTCATCCCCACCTGCGGGCAGGTTGAAGAGGCTTTCGGCGTTATACTGGCGCTTGGGCTTGTCATCTTCATCCTCGTCATGGCCACCGAGCGAGAAGCTTTCGAGGCCGGACATCGACGACGGGATGCGCGCTTCGGGGTCCATGCCAAGGCTGGTTTCGGTGGACACCAGTTTCATCCGTTCATCATCGGTCATCACGCCACCCTCGCGGGCGCGTTTGGCGTTGGCTTTCTGCACGGCAGCATCCAGTTCGGACTGGCGGCACAGGCCAAGCGCGACCGGGTCGATCGGCTGAATGTTCGAGATGTTCCAATGCGTCCGTTCGCGGATCGTCTGGATCGTCGGCTTGGTGGTGCCGACCAGTTTGGAAATCTGCCCGTCGCTGAGTTCGGGGTGGAATTTCACCAGCCACAGGATCGAGGCGGGGCGATCCTGGCGCTTGGACAGCGGCGTGTAGCGCGGGCCACGGCGTTTTTCCTCGCCCACGGCGGCGGCGTTGAATTTCAGCTTCAGCGTATAGGCCGGGTCTGCCTCGGCCTTGGCGATTTCTTCCTCGGTCAGCTGGTTGTTCACCACCGGGTCGAAGCCCTTGACGCCCTGGGCCACGTCGCCATCGGCGATGCCCTGCACTTCCAACTCGTGCAGGCCGCAGAAATCGCCGATCTGCTTGAAGCTGAGCGTGGTGTTGTCCACCAGCCAGACGGCGGTGGCCTTGGCCATGATCGGTTTGTTCATCGTCATCCGTCCTTCAGATACGCTTCATCCCCTGCCGGGCGGGCCGGCGGCGGAGCCTGTCCGCCATTTCCTCGATTTCGGGGAAGTCGCGGCGTATATAGGCGCGCGAACGCCCGGAGGGAAGAGAAAATGAAACGATGGCTTGCAGTGTTGATCTTTCTGGCCGGCGCGGCATGGGCCGAGGGCGAACGCGCGGGCGATTTCGACTACTACGTCCTGGCGCTGAGTTGGACGCCGTCGTGGTGCGCGCTGGAAGGGGACGCGCGCGGATCGTCGCAATGCGACGCGGGGCAGGGCCATGGGTTCACCTTGCACGGGCTTTGGCCGCAATACGAGGAGGGTTGGCCAAGTTTCTGCGCCAACGCGGCGCGCCCGCCATCGCGCGCCGAGACAGAGGCGATGACCGACATCATGGGATCCTCGGGGTTGGCCTGGCACCAGTGGCGCAAGCACGGGTCTTGCACCGGCCTGTCGGCGCGCGATTATTTCCGCCTGTCGCGGCTGGCCCATGACCGGGTCAACCGCCCCGAGGTCTTGCGGCGGTTGGATCGTGAAGTGCGCCTGCCTGCAACCGTCATCGAAGAGGCGTTTCTCGAAGAAAACCCCGGCCTGTCGGGTGACATGATCACCGTCACCTGCCGCGACGGGCGCGTGCAGGAGGTGCGTCTGTGCCTGACCCGCGACCTGGAACCGCGCGCCTGCACGCCCGATGTGGCGCGCGATTGTAGGTTGCAAGACGCGCTGTTCGCGCCGATCCGCTAGGTCGTGGGCCGGGGCCAGATCGCCCCTAGCCTGTCGGGTCTCGGGGTGCGATTGTGCCGTGCAAAGGGTCGCGGGTTCGCCGCGACCGCGCACCCAACCGAATGGATCTTGTGCCGATGACGTCGCCCATGACACCGCCCCCGTCCTATTATGCCGCCATGGGGGGCCACCCGCCGCAGACGCAGGTGATGACCGATCGCGCCGTCTTTACCGAGGCCTATGCGGTGATCCCCAAGGGGGTGATGCGCGACATCGTGACCAGCGTCTTGCCCTTCTGGCGTGACACGCGCGCCTGGGTGCTGGCCCGCCCGATGACGGGCTTTGCCGAAACCTTCGCGCAATCCATTCTGGAGATCGGCCTCGGCGGCGGATCGGACCGGCCCGAACCCGATGCGGGCGTCCAGGGCGTGCTCTTCGTGGTCGCGGGCCAGGTGCGGGTCACGCTGGGCGGGGCGGATCATGACCTGGCGCCGGGCGGCTTTGCCTATCTGCCCGCGGGCAGCGGCTGGACCATCGCCAATGTCACCGACGCGCCCGCCCGGCTGCACTGGATCCGCAAGCGCTACGAGGCGGTCGAGGGGCTTGGCCTGCCCGATCCGATCTTTACCAATGAAACCCGTGTGGCGCCGAACGCCATGCCCGGCACCGAGGGCAAATGGGCCACCACGCGCTTTGTCGATCCTGCCGATCTGCGCCATGACATGCATGTCAATGTCGTGACCTTCGAGCCGGGCGCCTGCATCCCCTTTGCCGAAACGCATGTGATGGAACACGGGCTTTATGTTCTGGAGGGCAAGGCGGTCTACCGGCTCAACCGCGACTGGGTCGAGGTGGAGGCGGGCGATTTCATGTGGCTGCGCGCCTTTTGCCCACAGGCCTGTTACGCGGGCGGACCGGGGCGGTTTCGCTACCTGCTCTACAAGGATGTGAACCGGCACGCGGTCTTTCCGTCGGCATTGCGGTGACCAACTGCGCGCGCCGATCACGGCCGGGGCAAACCCGACCCAGAACTGCCCCTGACCGCCCCGGAGATTGAGCGTGCGCCTTTCGAAAACCGATCTTGTGTTTCTGGCCCTCGCCGTCATCGGCGGGGCGGTCTGTTTGTGGCAGGGGGGGCTGCCCTTGGTGGGCGCCGGATTTGCCGAGGCGGGCTGGTTGTTGATGATCGTGTTGCCGCAACTGGCGGCGGGTTTGTTGATGGGTGGCCTGATTTCGCGGCTGGTCAGCCGGGACAAGGTGGCGGCCCTTTTGGGCACGCAATCGGGGATGCGGGGGCTTTTGCTGGCCTCTGCCGCGGGGGCGATCACGCCGGGCGGTCCGTTCACGTCCTTTCCCATCGTTCACGCGCTTTGGGTGGCGGGCGCAGATGCCGGGGCGCTGATTGCCTACCTGACCGCCTGGGCCTTGATCGGATTGAACCGCTTGATCGTGTGGGAATTGCCGCTGATGGGGGCGGAATTCACGTTGATCCGCACGCTGGCCTGTTTGCCGCTGCCCATCGTGGCGGGGTTGATCGCGCGCGCCTTGGTGCGATTGCCGTTCTTCACCATGCGCAAGGCACCCGCGGAATGATCGCCGCCGCCGTTGTCATCTGGACCATCGTTGCAGCGCTTGCGCTTGCGGTGGGGCGAAAGCAGGGCAGACCCGGTTTGCGGGCCGCAGGGGAGATGGCGCTGGACCAGGGGCGGGGCCTCGCGATCCGCCTGCCCTTGGCGATCCTGGCGGCGTCATTCCTGATACAGGTGCTGCCGGTCGACGCGCTGGTGCCCTATATCGGGCCGCAATCGGGGGTGTCGGGCATCTTGATCGCGGCGGTCATGGGCGGTGTCTTGCCCGGTGGGCCGATGACGTCCTTTCCCATCGCGCTGGTGATCTTGCAGGGCGGCGCGGGCTTGCCGCAGATCGTGGCGCTGATCACAGGCTGGTCGGTCTTCGCGCTGCACCGGGTGCTGGCCTATGAGGCGCCGATCATGGGCTGGCGGTTCGCCGCGCTGCGCTTGGTGGCCAGCCTGATTCTGCCGCTGGCCGCAGGGCTGTTGGCGCAGGGATTGATCGCGCTGACGGCGTGACAATCGCGGCCCGTTCGGGTCAGGCCGCGATACCATCTTCGGGCTGCATCGCGCCGGTCATCAGCGCCACGGCATCGGACATGCTGATCGATTTCGGATCGACGACGCAGAGCCGTTTGCCCAGCCGGTGAATATGGATGCGGTCGGCCACTTCGAAGACATGGGGCATGTTGTGGCTGATCAGCACGACGGGCGTGCCGCGCGCGCGCACATCCTGAATCAGGTCCAAGACCTTGCGGCTTTCCTTGACGCCAAGCGCCGCGGTCGGTTCATCCAGGATGATGACCTTGGACCCGAAGGCGGCGGCGCGCGCGACCGCCACGCCCTGACGCTGCCCCCCCGACAGGGTTTCGACCGGCTGGTTGATGTTCTGGATCGTCATCAACCCCAGTTCAGACAGCTTTTGGCGTGCGAAAGCCTCCATCGCGTTTTGGTCGAGCATCCCGAACCAGCGGCCCGCGATGCCCGGTTTGCGCAATTCCCGACCGCAGAACATGTTGTCGGTGATCGACAGGGCGGGCGACAGGGCCAGCGTCTGGTAGACGCATTCGATGCCCGCCTCGCGCGCCTGCAAGGGCGACTGGAAGGCGACCGCTTGCCCGTTGAGGTGGATCGCCCCTTCATCGGGAACGGTGGCCCCGGAAATCGCCTTGATGAGCGACGATTTGCCCGCGCCATTGTCGCCGATCACGGCAAGGATTTCGCCGGGCATCAGGTCGAAATCGGCCCGGTCAAGTGCCGTGACGCGGCCGTAGCGTTTCACAAGGCCGCGCGCCTTCAGGATGGGTTCGTTCGTCATGCCGAAACCTTTCTGATCCATTGGTCGATGGCGACCGCGATGATGATGAGCCAGCCGATGGCAAAGACCTGCCACAAGACATCGACCCCGGCCAATCGCAGGCCCGATTGGAACACGCCCACGATCAGCGCGCCGAACAGCGCCCCCATGATCGACCCGCGCCCGCCGAACAGCGAGATGCCCCCGATCACCACGGCGGTGATGCTTTGCAGGTTGCCTTCGAAAAAGCTTTGCGGTGAGATCGACCCGACCCGCCCGATCGAGGCCCAGGCGGCCAGCGCACAGATGAAGCCCGCCAGCATGTAGACCTGGCGCAAGGTGCGGTCGGTGCGGATACCCGCCAGTTCGGCGGCTTCCTTGTCATCACCGATCATGTAGACGTGGCGGCCCCAGGCGGTCTTGTTCAGCACATACCAGAGCGCGACAAAGACCACGACCATCAACACGGTGCCATAGGTCAGGCGTGCGGCCCCAAGTTCCAGCGTGGTGCCGAAGAATTTCAGAAGCGGCGCGGCCTCGTCGATATCGGCGCCGCGAATGGATTGCGCGCCGGACAGCCAAAGGTTCAGCGCGAAAAAGATGTTCCAGGTGCCCAGCGTGGCGATGAAGGGTGGCAGTTTCACCCGCGTCACCAGCCAGCCGTTCAGGTAGCCCGCGCCGATCCCGCCCGCGAAGCTGACGATCAGGGCAATCGGGGCGGGCACGCCCATCTGCACCGCCAGCTTGCCGGAAATCACGCTCATCAGCACCATGATCGCGGCAACCGACAGGTCGATGCCTGCGGTGATGATGATCAGCGTCTGGGCCGCGGCCAGGATGCCGATGATCGACACCTGCTGCATGATCAGCGTCATGTTGAAGGGCGAAAAGAACCGTTCGCCCGCGATCGCGCCGAACACCGCGATGGAGGCGACCAGAACGATCACCGGCACATAGGTCGGGTTGGCATGCAGCACATGCTGCACCGTTCCGATGATCCCGCGCGGGGCATGGTCGAATTCGGCAACGGCGGCGTCGCTGTCTTGCAGGCGCTGCTCGTAATCCTGTTTCGAGGTCTGTGGGGTGTCCGACATGTCGTCCTCTCCGTCCGTAAGGGTGACATGGTCATGCCGCAGGCGGCAAGACGCAAGGAACCTGCGATGGGATGGGGGGTGGTCAAGGGTGGGGGCGCGCAGGCTGGCGCACCCCCGATTTCAGGCCGGGATCAGCCCCAGCACAGGTCCAGCGCTTCGCTTGAAGAGATGGAGTCGAGGCCATCGACCGGCGAATCGGTGACAAGCATCACGCCGGTGTTGAAGAAATCGAGCCCTTCGGTATTCGCGGGCAGCGTGCCATCGGCGGCATAGCTGACGATCGCTTCGATCCCCAAGGCCGCCATGCGCAGCGGAAACTGCATCGAGGTGGCGCCGATCACGCCATCGGCCACGTCGCGCACGCCGGGGCAACCGCCGTCGACCGACACGATCAGGGCCTGGTCGGCCAGGCCGAAGGCGGTCAGCGCCTCGTAGGCGCCGGCTGCTGCCGGTTCGTTGATCGTGTAGACGACATTGATGCCGCTATCGATCTGAAGCAGGTTTTCCATGGCGGTCCGGCCGCCTTCTTCGTTGCCGTTGGTGACATCGCTACCGACGATGCGGGCATCGCTTTCGTCACCGATGCGCGTGGGGTCGTTCACCTCGATGCCGAACCCGGTCATGAAGCCCTGGTTGCGCAGGTAATCGACCGACACCTGCGACGGGTTCAGGTCGAGCGTGGCGATGCGAGCGTCGGCGGCACCGTCACCCAGGGTCGCTGCGGCCCATGCGCCGATCAGGCGGCCGGCCTCGAAATTGTCGGTGGCGAATGTGGCATCGGCGGTATCTGTCGGCTCGAACGGCGTGTCGAGCGCGATGACCAAAAGCCCGGCTTCACGGGCCTGGGTGATCACGGGTTCCAGCGCGCGGCTATCGGAGGGCGTGATCAGGATGCCCGATGCGCCTGCGGCGATACAGGTTTCCACGGCAGCGACCTGGCTTTCGACATCGCCGTCGATGGCGCCCGCATAGGTTTGCAGGGTGATCCCCGCGGCCTCGGCGGCGGCGGTCGCACCTTCGCGCATCTTCACGAAGAACGGGTTTGTGTCGGTCTTGGTGATCAGGCAGGCGGTGGTGCCGCCATGGGCATCGGCCTGTGCCATGCCGGTCAGGGCAACGGCGGCAGCGCCGCTCAGCAAGAGCGTCTTGAGGGTCTTGGACATGGTTTCCTCCCAAAGAATCCAGCCGGGCGAAACCTCGCCCGTGTGGGGTGAACATGCGCCAGTCGGTGCGGGCGGTCAATAAATAATTCACTCTTATTTATTAATTGACAGCGTAATGCGAGCTGCGCATCTTTCCCTTGGGAGGACCACGATGAAAGTAGCGACGGATACCCAGAGACCGGTTGCCGCATCCGATGTGCTGGGCACGAATCAGACCGGGATGCGGGCGCAGAACGAGCAGCTGGTGTTGACGTTGATCCGTCGTCACGGGGCCTTATCGAAATCGGAAATCGCGCGGCTGACCCAGCTTTCGGCTCAGACGGTTTCGGTGATCATGCGCAGCCTGGAAGACGAAGGATTGCTGCTTCGGGGCGAGCCGCAGCGCGGACGCGTGGGCCAGCCCTCGGTGCCTATGACGTTGAACCCGAGGGGGGCGTTGTTCCTTGGCCTCAAGATCGGGCGGCGGTCGGTCGAGGTGGTCCTGGCGGATTTTCTAGGTCAGATCCTGGATCGCCGGATGCAGATCCACGCTTATCCCGATTACGATGCCGTGCTGGCCTTCGTGCTCGAGGCGGTGGAGGCGCTGGCAGATACCTTGGGCAAAGCCGAACGCGATCGGATCGCGGGGCTTGGGATCGCGATGCCGTTCAAGCTGTGGGATTGGGCCCCGGTGATCGGCGTTGCACCGGCGACGATGGACCCCTGGAAAACCCGCGACATCACCCGTGATCTTGAAGCGCGGCTGCCGCTTCCGATCTTCTTGCAGAATGATGCCACCGCCGCCTGTAGCGCCGAGCTTGTCTTTGGCTCCGGTGAAAGATCGCCGGATTTCCTGCATTTCTACGTCGCGTTTTTCGTGGGTGGTGGCGTTGTTCTGGATGGCCGCCTGTTCCAGGGCCGAAGCGGCAATGCCGGCGCCGTCGGGTCCATGCCGGTGCCGGACCGGTCCGGGCGGATCCGTCAGTTGATCGATCTTGCATCGCTTGCCGTGCTGGAGGCGCGCTTGATCGCGCGGGGGCTGGACCCCGCGCTGTTGTGGAATTCACCCGAGCGTTGGGATTTGCCGCCCGATCTGGTCGAGGAATGGGTTGATCAGGCGGGCGAGGGCATCGCCCATGCCATTCATTCCGCGCTGGCGGTGATCGATTTCCCGGTGGTCAAGATCGATGGCTGGCTGCCCGCCGACCTGCGCGCGGCGCTTGCCGCGCGGGTGCGTGACAAGCTTGCCGGTCTGGATCTGACAGGGTTGGACATGCCCGCGATCCACGAAGGCACGATGGGCCCAGATGCCCGCGCGATCGGTGCCGCCAGTCAGCCGCTTCTGGGGCGCTTCATCATGGGCTACACGCGCTGATCCGCGCAGGCGGTCAGCGGTTCGCCCCCGGTATCCACAGCACGTCATCCTTGCCGTCGTTGTTGGCGATGCGCCCGGCGACGAAGAACCAATCCGACAAGCGGTTGAGATATTTGACACCCTCGGCATTGATCGATTCCACCGTGCCCAGTTCCACGCTCTTGCGTTCGGCGCGGCGCGCCACAGTGCGGCACACGTGCAGATGCGCCGACAGCGCCGACCCACCGGGCAGGATGAAGCTGCGCAGCGGTTCCAACCGGGCGTTCATCGCGTCGATTTCCCGTTCCAACCGGTCGATCTGGGCCGGGATGATGCGCAAGCTGGGATAGGGGCGTTCGTCGTCCTTTTCCATGTTGGGCGTGCACAGGTCTGCGCCCAGATCGAACAGGTCGTTCTGGATCGCCTTGAGCTGATCGGCCATGTCGCCCGACGCATGCAACCGCGCGACACCCAGGGCGGCGTTCAATTCATCCACGGTGCCATAGGCCGCGACGCGGGCGGAATGTTTCGCCACCCGGCTGCCATCGCCAAGGGCGGTTTCGCCGGCATCACCCGTGCGCGTGTAGATCTTGTTGAGAACAACCATGTCTTAGCCCCCAGACTGGCCGCGCACCCAGACGAAGACCATGATCAGAACCACGGCGACGAATTGGGCGATCAGACGCCAGCGCATGAATTTGTTGGATTGTTTCGCGCCCTCGGCGCCACCTTTGCGAAAGGCGTTGATGCCCAGAAGCAGGATGACCAGCACCCCAAGGCAGGCCACCAGCGCGATGATCAATAGCGGGTCTTCCACGTGTCTTGTCCCTTCGTCATGTCGAGCGGCGGACCCTAGCGCGCCAGCGCCAAAAGGCTAGAGCCGGGCCACGATCCAATCTTGCGCCGCACCCGGCAGGATGCGGGTCAGGGCCGCGGCGATATAGCTTGGCGTCGTGATGTAATAGCGCCGCCGGGGCCGTGGCGATTCCAGCGCGTGAATCAGTTTGCGCACCACCGCATCGGGGCCAAGTTCAAAGGGCGCAGGCCCGGCATCGCGGCGCTCCATCCATGTCTTGCGGTAAAATTCTGCATGGGGCGAAGCGTCTACATCGATCCAGCGGTCGAATTGGGCCATGGAATTGTCGCGAAACCCCGAGGTCACCGGCCCGGTGTTGAGGATCGAGACATGAATGCCCGTGCCCCTCAATTCGATGCGCATCGTGTTGGTCAGACCTTCGAGCGCGTGTTTGGTGGCGACATAGGCCGCCCGCCACCGCAGCGGCGTGAACCCCACGACCGAGGAATGTTGCACGATGCGGCCCGCGCCAAGGCCACGCATGTGGCGGATGGCATGGGTTGTCAGCTCGTGCACACCAAAGATATTGGAGCCGAACACGTCTTCGAGGGCGGCGCGCGGCAGGTCTTCGGCGGCGCCGGGCATGCCGTGCCCGCCGTTGTTGAACAGCGCGTCCAGCCGCCCGCCGGCCAGGGCCAGGGCTTCGGCAAAGCCGGCTTCGATGCTGGCGCTGTCGTGGTGGTCGATCCGCACGGCGGCAAAGCCGTCGGCCGCCAGCCGCGCGACATCCTCGGCCTTGCGGGCGCTTGCGATCACTTGCCAGCCGCGCGCGCGCAGACCTTGGGCCGCGGCAAGGCCGATCCCCGACGAACACCCCGTGATAAGAACCGTGCGCACCGTGTTGATGCCCTTTTGATCCGCCGATGACGACTGCCTAGGGCAGGGTGCCCCCGGGGGCAACCATGGTCAATCCAATGGGGCAACGAAACGGGCGGACAGGTAGCCGATCGTTCCACCCGGCAGCGTGCGCACCTGCACCCACCCATTGCCGGGCACAGCGATCAGTTCCGCCTGTTCACCCCGCACCAGCGCCGTCAGCACCACATCCCCCGTGGATGGCCCGGCGCGCAGGTTCACGGCATTGCCCGTCACGGCGACCAAGATCGTCTCTGGCAGGCCATCTGACCCGGATACGCTGATCGTGTCGGCGCGCTCGTCCAGCGGGCGGGTGGAGACATGGGCGATGTCGTTCTGACCGCTGGCGAGCGCGACCGGGTCGATCACGGCCGCGACCCGGAGCTGCCGCCCATCTGCGGTGAAAAAGCTGTCAGGCGCGGATGGCGCGGCGCCGGGGCGGGGGCCTCGATCGCGGCGGCCCGGCTGATCGTGGTGGCGGCCACGGGCGCATCGGGCGCGCCTTCGGAAAAGACCACGAGACCCGCATAGATCGCGGCGCCGACAATTAGGGCAAGACGCAACATGGTAAACTCACACTCCCATTGGGGGGACCATACGCGCCAAGGGTCTGATTCTCCGACTCCGGATTGGGCGAACATTGCGTTTCGCCATGCTGGACGGTGCCGCTGGCCGACCGTCAGCGCTAGACGCCGCTTGGCGGCTCGGCTATCACGACGCCTAGATGGCTGATCAGGATGACACACAAGATAAGGGGGCGGATGCCCGCCAGACGTCCGAGCCTTTGGCGCGGGCCATCGGAGCGCGTTACCTTCAGTACGCACTGTCAACGATCATGCACCGCGCGCTGCCCGATGCGCGCGACGGGTTGAAGCCGGTTCACCGCCGCATTCTGTACGCGATGCGCGAATTGCGGCTGGCGTCCAACGGTGGGTTCCGCAAATCGGCCAAGATATCGGGCGATGTGATGGGCAATTATCACCCGCATGGCGACGCCGCGATCTATGACGCCATGGCGCGGTTGGCGCAGGATTTCGTGATCCGTTACCCGCTGGTCGACGGGCAGGGCAATTTCGGCAACATCGACGGCGACAACCCCGCCGCCTCGCGCTACACCGAGGCCCGCATGACCGCCGTGGCCGAGGCGCTGATGCAGGGCCTTGATGAAAACGCCGTCGATTTCCGGCCCAATTACGATGGCACGCTGGAGGAACCAGAGGTTCTGCCCGCCGCCGTGCCGAACCTGTTGGCCAACGGGTCATCGGGCATCGCGGTCGGCATGGCGACCAATATTCCGCCCCATAACCTCGATGAATTGATCGCGGCCTGCCTGCACCTGATCAAGACGCCCGACACCCCCGACGAGACATTGCTGGATTTCGTCAAGGGCCCGGATTTTCCAACCGGCGGCGTGATCGTGGAACCGCGCGAGAGCATGGTCGAAACCTATCGCCACGGGGCGCGGTGCGTTTCGCCTGCGGTCGCGCTGGGAAATCGAGGACCAGGGCCGTGGCACATGGCAGATCGTGATCACGGAAATTCCCTACCAGGTGCAGAAATCCAAGTTGATCGAGCGGCTGGCGGAACTGATCCAGACCAAGAAGGTGCCGATCCTCGCCGATGTCCGCGACGAATCCGCCGATGACATCCGCATCGTTCTGGAGCCGCGCGCGCGCACCGTCGACCCGGATGTGTTGATGGGCACGCTGTTCCGGCAATCCGATCTGGAAACCCGGTTTTCGCTGAACATGAACGTGCTGATCGACGGGCGCACGCCCAAGGTCTGTTCGCTCAAGGAAGTGCTGCGCGCCTTCCTCGATCACCGCCGCGACGTGCTGTTGCGCCGGTCGCAGCACCGGATGGAAAAGATCGATCACCGGCTCGAGGTGCTGGAAGGCTTCATCATCGCCTTTCTGAACCTGGACCGGGTGATCGACATCATCCGCTATGATGACGAACCGAAAGCGGGTCTGATGCGCGAGGATTGGGGGCGCGAATTCCGGCGCGCGACCTCGGAAAAGGATTATGTCCCGCCGCCGCCGGGGGACGGTGAACTGACCGAGGTTCAGGCCGAGGCGATCTTGAACATGCGCCTGCGGTCGCTGCGGCGGCTGGAGGAAATGGAACTGGTCCGCGAACGTGACGCCCTGATGTCGGAGCGCGCCGGGCTGGAAGACCTGTTGGCCGAGGGCGGCCTGCAATGGGACAAGATCGCCGAGGAATTGCGCGAGGTGCGGGCGAAATTCGGCGCTTCGGTTCCGGGTGGCGCGCGGCGCACCGGTTTTGCCGATGCGGGCGAAACCCCGGATGTGCCGCTTGAGGCCATGATCGAGCGCGAACCGATCACCGTGGTCTGTTCCAAGATGGGCTGGATCCGGGCGATGAAGGGCCATATCGACCTGTCCACCGAGATGAAGTTCCGCGACGGCGACGAAGGTCGCTTCCTGTTCCACGCGGAAACCACCGACAAGCTTCTCGTGTTTTCGACCGCGGGCCGGGTCTATACCCTATCGGCGGCGAACCTGCCCGGCGGCCGGGGCCTGGGTGAACCGCTGCGCCTGATGGTCGATCTGCCCAACGAGGCCGAGATCGTCGACCTGTTCATTCACCGCCCGGATGGAAAGTTGTTGGTCGCCTCCTCTGCGGGCGACGGGTTCATCGTGCCCGAGGTCGAAGTGGTGGCACAGACCCGCGCCGGCAAGCAGGTGTTGAACGTGCGTGACGACGTCACCGCGCGCGTCTGCGTCCGGGTGGGCGAGGGCGATGATGCCGTGGCCGTGGTGGGCGATAACCGCAAGCTCTTGGTCTTTGCCATGGACGAGCTGCCGGAAATGGGCCGTGGCAAGGGCGTGCGTTTGCAGAAATACAAGGATGGCGGCCTGTCGGATGCCCGCAGCTTCCGGCTTGCCGAAGGGTTGGCCTGGCACGATCCGGCGGGCCGCACCCGGACCGAGGCCGACCTGTCCGAATGGTTGGGCAAACGTGCCAGCGCCGGTCGCATGGCGCCGCGCGGTTTTCCGCGCGACAACCGCTTTACCTAGGCAACTGCTTGAGCAGGCGTGATTTGCGTCGCGCCCCACCCTGCGCTATCTGGGGTGCAATAAAGGATGTTCCCGGAGATGCGCATGTTCCCCCGATTGCCCCGTCTTGCCCCGCTGGCGTTCGTGATCGGCCTTGGTGCATGCGCCGCGCCGGACCCGCTCAATGATGAACTGCCCAACATGGGGAATTTCCAGCTTGGCCATAACATCGTCGTGGCCGACAGCATGCAGCAGATCCCGCCATCGCGCGATGCCAGCGCCGAAGACTGGGTGGCGATCCTGAGCTCGGAAATCGACCGCCGGTTCGGGGAATATGACGGCGACAGGCTGTATCACATCGGCATCGCCATCGATGGCTATGCGCTGGCCCCGCCGGGCATTCCGCTGGTGTTGAACCCGCGATCCATCCTGGTCCTGTCGGTCAATGTCTGGGATGACGCGGCGGGGGTGAAGTTGCATGAAGAACCCGAACAGATCGTCGTCATGGAAGGCGCGTCTTCCGAAACGGCGGTGATCGGGTCGGGGTTCGCGCGCAACAGCGATGAACAGATGCAGGTCCTTGCCCGCAATGCCGCCCGGCGCATCCAGCAATGGATGCTGGAAAACCCCGAATGGTTCAGCATCGATCCCGATGCGCCGCCGTTTCGGGCCGCGCCCGCCGTGGGGGAAATCACCGTGACGACGCTGGATGACCCGCCGCCCCCGGCAGAGCCTGCCGCCTCGGTCGTGCCGGTCGAAACGGAAGCTGCCGCCGTCCAGTGACGCCCTGCGGCAAATGCTTGCCGTTATCTGCTTGATTTTTGTTCCCGACCCGACTACCTCGCCCGCGATGTTGAACCGGGCCGCAGGCAAACGTCCTGTGCAAGCCCCCGAACGGACGAGGCGCCAGGGCGATGGCAAAGGCAAAGTTTGAGCGTAACAAGCCGCATGTGAACATCGGCACGATTGGTCACGTTGACCATGGCAAGACGACGCTGACGGCTGCGATCACGAAGTATTTCGGCGAATTCCGCGCGTATGACCAGATTGACGGCGCGCCCGAGGAAAAGGCCCGCGGGATCACGATTTCGACCGCGCACGTGGAATACGAGACCGAAGCGCGCCACTACGCGCACGTGGACTGCCCCGGCCACGCCGACTACGTGAAGAACATGATCACGGGTGCGGCGCAGATGGACGGCGCGATCCTGGTGGTGAACGCGGCCGACGGCCCGATGCCGCAGACGCGCGAGCACATCCTGCTGGGCCGCCAGGTCGGCATTCCGTTCATGGTTGTGTACATGAACAAGGTCGACCAGGTCGATGACGAGGAATTGCTGGAACTGGTGGAAATGGAAATCCGCGAGCTTCTGACCTCGTATGACTACCCCGGCGACGACATTCCGATCGTCAAGGGTTCGGCTTTGGCGGCGATGGAAGGCCGCGATCCCGAGATCGGCGAGAACTCGATCCGGGCGCTGATGGAAGCGGTCGACAGCTACATCCCGACGCCTGCGCGCGCGGTTGACCTTCCGTTCCTGATGCCGATCGAAGACGTGTTCTCGATCTCGGGCCGTGGCACGGTTGTGACCGGTCGCGTTGAGCGTGGCGTGATCAACGTCGGCGACAGCATCGAGATCGTGGGCATCCGCGACACCAAGACGACGACCTGCACGGGCGTTGAAATGTTCCGCAAGCTCTTGGATCGTGGTGAGGCTGGCGACAACATCGGCGCGCTCTTGCGCGGTGTGGATCGTGAAGGCGTGGAGCGTGGGCAGGTTCTGTGCAAGCCCGGCTCGGTGAAGCCGCACACCAAGTTCGAAGCCGAAGCCTATATCCTGACCAAGGAAGAGGGTGGCCGTCACACGCCGTTCTTCGCGAACTACCGCCCGCAGTTCTACTTCCGCACGACGGACGTGACCGGCACGGTTCAGCTGCCCGAAGGCACCGAGATGGTGATGCCGGGCGACAACCTGAAGTTCACGGTTGAACTGATCGCGCCGATCGCGATGGAAGACGGCTTGCGCTTCGCCATCCGCGAAGGCGGCCGCACCGTCGGCGCCGGCGTGGTGTCCAAGATCCTCGCGTAAGCGATTTGACCGCGCCCATGGGCGCGGTCAGCAAAACAGCGTGGAAAGGCCGTGCCCGAGGGGCGCGGCCTTTTTGCATCCTGCCGCCGGTGTCCGCCTGTCCTAACCCCTGACGCGGGCGTCGGCCTTTTGGGTGATGGTTTCCATGAAGGCCCCGAGATCCGCGGCCAGCGCCAGCCCCTCGGCGTCGGTCACACGGGCGGGCACGGTGCGGTCCCAGACCTGCCACAGCAAGACCAGGCGCCCGAAGGGCAGGGGAAACATCAACCGGTCCCAAGTGCGCAAGGACACGAACCGCGTTGCGGCATAGGTGAACACCACGATGGGCACCTGCGCCGTGCGCGCCCATTGGATCGGCGTGACCTTGGCCACCCGCGCCGGGCCGCGCGGCCCATCGGGGGAAATGCCGATGGACACGCCTTGCTTGAGCCCGCGCAAGACCGTGCGCATCTCGGTCGCACCCAGCGCGCCCTTGGGCATGGGCACGGTGCCATAGCCAAAGGCGCGGTGCATCCAGCCGACCAATCGCCCGGCGCGCCCCGCCGAGGTCAGGCTTTGGCAGGGCGCCTGGGCCAGGTCGAACATCCAGGGGGTCAACATGATGCGTTGATGCCAACACACGATGATGACCGCGCCATGTTGTTCGACCAGCCGCGCCACGGCATCCCAGCCTTCCGCGTCGCGGCGGGATGTATGATAGGCGATCTTGAGCGACAGGCGCAGCAGGGCTGCGGCGGCACGGTTGAGCGCGGCGCTGGATACGAGGCGTTTGCGCAAATTCATGCTGTCTTGGGCTCCCTTGCTGCGGCTCCTTGGACGTGAACGCGACCGGGGTCAATCCGTGCCGGCACTGGCATCACGCCCGGCAGGGCCCTAAGCTGGCGCAAGGACGGGGCAGCATGCAAGGGGCGGAGGCGATGACAGACACGCGCGACACGGCGGACATCGGTTTGATCGGGCTGGGCACGATGGGGGGCAACCTTGCGCTCAACATCGCGGAAACCGGTCACAGGATCGCGGTCTGGAACCGGACCGCTGCGCGCACCCGCGCCTTCCTCGCCGAGGCCGATGACCTTGCCCCCAATATCGTGCCCTGTGCGCAGCTTGCGGAATTTGTCGGTGCCATCGCCCGGCCACGCCGGATCATTTTGATGGTCCCGGCGGGGCAAGCGGTCGATGACCAGATCGCGGCGTTGCGCCCGTTGGTCGATGCGGGCGACGTGATCGTGGATGCGGGCAATTCCGATTGGCAGGACACGCAGCGCCGCGCGGCGGCCCTTGCCTTGGCCGGGGTCGAGTTTCTGGGTCTTGGCGTTTCTGGCGGGGCCGAAGGCGCGCGCCACGGGCCATCGATGATGGCGGGTGGATCGGATCGGGCCTGGGCCGCACTTGCCCCGGTGTTGCAGGTGATCGCCGCCCGCTTTGCCCATGACCCTTGCGTGGCCCACCTGGGGCCGGATGGGGCGGGGCATTACGTCAAGATGGTGCATAACGGCATCGAATATGCCGACATGCAGATGATCGCCGAGATTTACGGCCTGATGCGCGATGGCATGGGGCAGGGCGCGGTGACCATCGGCGCGGCCTTCGCGCGCTGGAACGCCGGGCCGCTTGCGTCCTACCTGATCGAAATCACCGCCGAGGTGGCGCACGCCATCGACGCGGCAACCGGACAGCCGCTGATTGACCTGATCGTGGACCAAGCCGGGCAAAAGGGCACGGGACGCTGGACCGTGATCGATGCCCAGACGCGGGCCGCGCCCCTGCCTGCGGTCGAGGCGGCGGTGATGGCGCGCGTCCTGTCCGGCGAAGCCGAGGCACGCCTGGCGGGTGCCGCCCGGTTCGGCGGGGCCATTGCCGCCGTCGATCTGTCCGAAACCGAGCTGGAAAGCGCCCTGTTCGCGGGCAAGATCCTTGCCTATTCGCAGGGGTTTTCCCTGTTGGCCACCGCCAGCCGGGACGAAACCTGGGCCTTGCCCTTGCCGCGCATCGCCCAGATCTGGCGGGCGGGCTGCATCATCCGGTCGGCTCTGCTGGATGATATGGCGAATGCCCTGAACGAAAGCCCGGACAGCCGGCTGGCCTTTGCCCCCGCCTTTGCCGCGCATCTTGCGGCGCATGTGCCCAGCCTGCGCCGCGTCGTGGGGGCGGCGGTGGCGGCAGGCGTGCCGGTGCCCGCACTGGCGGCGAACCTTGGGTATTTCGACATGATCCGGCAGGCGCGTGGCACGGCCAATCTTATCCAGGCGCAGCGTGACCGATTTGGCGAGCATGGATTTGCCCGTGCGGATCGCCCCGGGCAGACAGGCCTGCATGGTCCATGGGCCAAGCCGGGATGACACGCCAAGACATCTGGACAAGCCCCGCGTTTCGCCCTATCCCCACGACCGGTCTAGGGGTGTAGCTCAGTTGGTAGAGCATCGGATTCCAAATCCGACGGCCGGGGGTTCGAGTCCCTCCGCCCCTGCCAAGGCCGATTTCGACACCGTGACGCAGCGATGGACCGATCAGCCTGTGCTGACCGGGCTCACCGGCGTTTTCCGGCGGATCAATGGGCCGTCGCGGTGCCTTGGGAAAACACCGCCATGGGGGCGGCAATCGATGCGGTCCGGGTTTGAAAGATCGCCACTTCATCGGCGAGATGTGCCGATGCCTTGGACAAGAGCCGCGATGCGGTTGTGCTTTCGACCACCATTTCGGCGTTTTCCTGTGTCACCCGGTCAAGCTGTGCCACGGCGCCGTTGATCTGCGACAGGGTGGTTGATTGCGCGGTAACGCCCTGTGCGATGCGCCCGACCGTTTCCGACAGATGGCCGACGCCATCGAAAATCTCGCCCAGATCCTTGCCGGCGCGGTTCACCAGGTCGACACCATCGGCGACATGGCGGGCGCTTTCGGTGATCAGGTCCGCGATTTCGCGGGCGGAATCGGAACTGCGCTGTGCCAGCTGCCGCACCTCGGAGGCGACGACCGCGAAACCCCGCCCGGCTGCCCCGGCGCGCGCCGCCTCGATCGCGGCATTGAGCGCCAAAAGGTTGGTCTGCACTGCGATGGCGTCGATCGCGCTGACGATGTTGGAAATCTTGCCTGATGATTTCTGGATCAGGGTCATCGCCTGCATCACGTCATCCACCAGCTTGCTGCTGCCCTCGGTCATGCCGCGGGTCTTGGTGGCGATGTCATCTGCGCGCAGCGCCTCTTGGGCGGCTGTACGCACCGTTTCGGTCAATTGTTCCACGGCGGCGGCGGTCTGGCCAAGCGCCGAGGATTGCGTCGCGGTTCGGTCGGAAAGGTTTTCGGACGCGCCCTGTATGTCGCGTCCGATGCCTTGCACGGCTTGGGTCACCGTGCTGACGCGCCCGATCAGGGCATTCCAGTTTTCCGTCGTGCGGTTGAACGCCTCGCCCAGGATTGCCATGTCGGCCAAGCTGCTGACCTCAAGGCGATGCGTCAGATCGCCATCGCGAAGCCGCTCCAGGCCGCGGGCCAGGTCCTCGACCGCCTTGCGACGTGCGGTCACATCGCTGGCGATCTTGACGACCCGTGTCACGGTTCCCGTGTCGTCGAACACGGGGGCATAGGTGGCCTGGATCCAGATCGTGGCGCCCGTGCGGGTCCGGCGCGGGAACTGGTCGGTAAAGCTGTGGCCCTCGCGCAGTCTTTGCCAGAACCGGCTGTATTCGGGGCTGCGGGCATAGTCGACATCAACGAACATGCGGTGGTGGTTGCCGATCACGGCATCGGCGGAATAGCCAAGCGCGGACAGGAAATTGGCATTCGCATGCAGCACGACACCATCAGGCGTGAAATGGATCACGGCCTGTGTGCGATCCACCATGGCCAGCAAAGCGGCGTCCGCTTCGTGGAGGGTGGTTGGGTGATCTGCGGTCATGGTCATCGTGGGGCGTCCTGTCATACTGGGCGTTTCAGATAACGACGCAAGTCCCCGAAAATTTAGGAGACCACCCGCCGCCTTGCGCCGGGGGCCGCGCTTGCGTATATCGCGCCCAATCGATCCGGAGACGACCCATGGCCAACCCGTTCCAGTTCCTCCAGCAGACGCGCAGCGAAATCGCCAAGGTGATCTGGCCTTCGCGCCGCGAAGTGTTGGTGACGACCGCCATGGTGTTCTTGTTGGCCGTGGTGTTTGCGATCTTCTTTTTCTTCGTGGATTTCCTGATCCGCCAAGGTCTTGAACTGATCCTGACCGTCTTTGGCTGATCGCCTTCGCCCCTTGATTTTCCGGGGGCAGGGGGGTAATCGGCATATGAATTCCCCGAAATGATGGCGTGCATCGAATCGTGATGCACGCTGTTTCTTTTTCGGGGAGCCCGCTTAGGGCACTGACGAGAAACGAAAAAATGCCACGGAGCGGTGGCTGGGCAAGGAACGGGATCACGATGGCGAAACGGTGGTATTCGGTCAGCGTCCTTTCGAATTTCGAAAAGCGGATCGCAGAACAGATCAGAACAGCCGTGGCTGAAAAGGGCCTCGAGGACGAGATCGAAGAGGTTCTGGTGCCCGAAGAGGACGTGATCGAGATCCGTCGTGGCAAGAAGGTGACCGTGCCGCGCCGCTTCATGCCCGGCTATGTGCTGGTGCGCATGGAAATGACCGACCGCGCCTATCACGCGATCAATTCCATCGCGCGGGTCACGGGGTTTCTGGGGCCGCAGGGCCGGCCGATGCCGATGCGCGACGAAGAGGTCAATTCGATTCTCAACCGCGTCGAAGAAGGCGAAGCCTCGCCGCGGTCGACCATCACCTTCGATATCGGTGAAAAGGTGAAGGTCAACGAAGGCCCGTTCGAAGATTTCGATGGCATGGTCGAAGAGGTCGACGAAGACAATCAGCGCCTCAAGGTGACGGTGTCGATTTTTGGTCGTGCCACCCCGGTGGAACTGGAATTCACCCAGGTCACCAAGCAGGGCTGAGATTTCGTTTGAAGTTTGGCCCGTTTCGCCGTATGCGGCGGGCCTTGGCGGAATGGGCGCAGGCCCGGCCGCACAAACCCGTGGGAGGCGCGCGTCACGCGTGACGCAGACCTGACCACGGCCACAAAGGCCCCGAACGCGTTCGCGGGCTGTTGGTAGAAAAGGAGAGGCCACAATGGCCAAGAAACTCGTCGGCAAGATGAAGCTGCAGATCAAGGCGGGGCAAGCGAACCCATCCCCGCCGGTTGGCCCCGCACTGGGTCAGCGCGGCATCAACATCATGGAATTCTGCAAGGCGTTCAACGCCAAGACTGCAGACCTGGAGCCCGGTGCGCCGTGCCCGACCGTGATCACCTATTACCAGGACAAGTCCTTCACGATGGACATCAAGACGCCGCCCGCGTCTTATTTCCTCAAGAAGGCCGCCGGTCTCAAGCCGCAGGGCAAGCGCAACCGCCCGCGCGGTGGCGACAAGCCCGGCCGTGAAACCATCGCCACGATCACCCCCGCCCAGCTGCGCGAAATCGCACAGGCCAAGATGGTCGACCTGAGCGCGAATGACGTCGAAGCGGCAATGAAGATCATCCTCGGCTCTGCAAAGTCGATGGGTATCGAGGTGAAAGGGTAAGTCATGGGCAAGATTGCAAAACGTCTTCAGTCCGCCCGCGCCGCCTTTGACGGCAAGCAGGACATCACTGTCGAAGAGGCCGTCGCGCTGATCAAGGCGAACGCCTCGGCCAAGTTCGACGAAACCGTCGAAATCGCCATGAACCTTGGCGTTGACCCGCGTCACGCCGACCAGATGGTGCGCGGCACGGTCAACCTGCCCAACGGCACCGGCAAAACGGTGCGCGTGGCCGTGTTCGCCCGTGGCCCCAAGGCCGATGAAGCGACCGCAGCCGGGGCCGATATCGTGGGCGCCGAAGACCTGATGGAAGCCATCCAGGGCGGCAAGATCGATTTCGATCGCTGCATCGCCACCCCGGACATGATGCCGATCGTCGGTCGCCTGGGCAAGATCCTTGGCCCGCGCAACCTGATGCCGAACCCCAAGATCGGGACGGTGACGATGGATGTGAAAGAGGCCGTCGAGGCGGCCAAGGGCGGCCAGGTGCAGTTCAAGGTTGAAAAGGCCGGCGTGATCCATGCCGGTGTCGGCAAGGTCAGCTTTGGCGATGATCAACTGGCGGAAAACATCCGTGCCTTCGTGGGCGCGGTGAACCGGTCCAAGCCGGCCGGCGCCAAGGGTGCTTATCTCAAGCGCATTTCGCTCAGCTCGACGATGGGGCCGGGCGTGTCGGTCAGCCTCGACAGCGCGACCGCCGTCTGACCTGACCCGGTCAAGATTGGAACAACAGGAAAGCAGGCAGCAATGCCTGCTTTTTTGTTGTTGATGTATCGGTCAACCGGCGGCGGCGCAGCGCCCAGCAGACGTGCCATCATGTCACTATTTCCAACTTAAGGCGGAAAAGGGATAAATTTTTGCATTAAAGATTTAGAAAAGGTTTTGGTGGCATCAAACGGGTATGTTGTAACGAGGATGAGTAACGATGACATTTGGTTCCCGCATTCTGGCGATCTCGACTGCGGCGCTTTTGTCGCTGGTGACCCATCAGGCACAGGCGCAGGCAGACGGGCTTGGCGCCTCTGCCGTGATTACGGGCCCGGTCGCGCAACCGGCGGCGAATAGCCCCACATCCCTCGCGTTTCCCGGCGTTTTCGGTGTTGCCTCTGCGGTGGCGGCAACTGGCGGCTCGGGCTTCGTGGCGCTCAGCTATGCCAACCCACGCGGTGGGGTGGCGAATGGCGGCGGCGATGGTGACTTGGCCTTTGGCTATTCCATCGGCAACCCGGTCGATGCAGTAAGCGCGACCATCTCGGTCAACGTCCTGGGGCTGGAACCCTTCGGGGACAGCGGCAACGTGTCGTTGAGCCTGTCGCGTCTGCTTCGCGTGGGCGGCGCGTCGGCCACGTTCCTCGGGCTGGGCGTTGGCGATTTGCTGGATTGGGGCGATGCCAATGGCGGCTCGCCGGTCTACACGCTGACCGGGTCGCATGTTTGGGCTGTCACCACCGCCGGCGGTGTGGAAATCCCGATGCAGCTGAGCATCGGCTACGGCAGCGACACAACCTTGTCCGATGATGGGCGCGGCCGGATTTCACAGGGCGGCTATATCGGCTTTGGCATCGGTGTGACCGAAACCCTTTCGGCAAGCCTGTCCGCCACGGAAACGCAGGTGAATGTCGGCTTCAGCCTGTCGGTGCCGGATGTGCCCGGTCTGGGCCTGTCGGTCGGCATGTTCGATGTCACCGATAACACCAACCGCCAACAGCTGTCGCTTGGTTTGTCTTTCGGGTTTTGATCCCTGGGTTTTTCAAGGTGCTGTAAGGAGTATCGAGATGGCTAAACATAGATTGCTTGCACTGGTCGCCGCCGCGGGCGTCATCGCCCTTGCGCCGATGGCCCATTCCGGGGGGCCGACCGTTCCCAATACCGCGACTGTTGTTTCACCTTCGGCGAGTGTGGGGTCGAATTCCTTTCTTGCAGCCACGATTTTGGAGGTCGCTGGGGCCTTTCGCACTGGAAGCGGCACCGGCACAAGGAATGTCGATGGATCTGTGACATTTACCTCGCAGTCCGGCGCATCGGTCACGCGCAATGCCGACAGCTCTTTCACGGTTACGACCGCTGGTGGAACGTCTACGGTGGTATCATCCGGCTTCATTTCGGCGGTCATCTACGCCTATTTCTAACCAGTGCCGTGCAGGGTGATGTGGTGCCCGGCATCGGGGCTTGGAACTTGCAAGGAATGGGGCTAGACACGGCCCACGCAGATAGCGGGCGATTCGTCGCTCGCTTTTTGCTTTCGTCCGAGACGGTGGGTTGGGTGCCCGTCACCCGATAATTCCTACCCGAGGCGGGATCAGACATGGTTTGAGGGTTCAGCACCGTCTGAGCGCTCTGCGGTGTTGGGTTCCGTTGTTAAAGCGGACCAAAACCGCCGGAGCGATCCGGTAATACCTGAGCCGGGGGGAAACCCCCAAACTGGAGTAAACCTGTGGATAGAGCCCAGAAAGAGAAAGTGGTCGAGGAACTCGGCCAGATCTTCGAAAGCTCTGGCGTCGTGGTGGTTGCACACTACCAGGGCCTCACGGTTGCCGAGATGCAAGATCTGCGCGCCCGCGTTCGCGGTGCAGGCGGGGCCGTGCGTGTCGCCAAGAACAAGCTCGCCAAGATCGCCCTGGAAGGCACCGATGTCGCTGGCATCGCGGGTCTTCTGACGGGCATGACCGTTCTCGCCTATTCCGAAGACCCGGTCGCAGCCGCCAAGGCCGCGGACGAGTACGCCAAGGCCAATGACAAATACGTCATTCTTGGCGGCGCGATGGGCGGAACCGTTCTGACTGCCGACGGTGTGAAGGCCGTTGCAAAGATGCCGTCCCGCGAGGAGCTTATCGCTTCGATCGTGGCCTGCATCGGCGCGCCTGCTTCCAACATCGCCGGTGCTATTGGCGCACCTGCTTCGAATATCGCTTCCATCCTCACGACCATCGAGGAAAAGGCGGCGTAAGCATCCGATCGAGACCCGCCACTTGTGGCGTTGGAACACATTCATACATACGGAACCTGAAAAATGGCTGATCTGAAGAAACTCGCAGAAGAGATCGTCGGTCTGACCCTCCTGGAAGCACAGGAACTCAAGACGATCCTCAAGGATGAATATGGCATCGAGCCCGCCGCTGGCGGCGCAGTGATGATGGCTGGCCCCGTCGGTGAAGCAGCAGCTGCCGAAGAGGAAAAGACCGAATTCGACGTCGTTCTGAAGAACGCCGGCGCACAAAAGATCAACGTGATCAAAGAAGTGCGCGCGATCACCGGTCTTGGCCTGAAAGAAGCCAAGGACCTGGTCGAAGCCGGTGGCAAGATCAAGGAAGGCATTGCCAAGGCAGAAGCCGAAGACATCAAGGCCAAGCTGGAAGCAGCTGGCGCCGAGATCGAACTGGCCTGATCGGCATCCTTTCGGCGCACCGTTTGGATGCGCCATCCAGAAAAACGGCTGGGCCCGGAGAAATCCGGGTCCAGCCATCCGCGTCTTAGAAAGCGCCCCCGAAGGCTGGGGCGTTTTGTAAGGCGGTGGCACAGGGATCGGGATTCGCCGGTGGGACGGCGAACAGATTGATCCGTCACGTCCTGTTTCATGGTGCTGCTCCGCCGAGACCCCGACGGCGAGAGCGGTGCAGCGAAACACATCGAAAGGTGCGCGAGAGCATGGCTCAGACCTACGCAGGCCAGAAACGTATCCGCAAATTCTACGGCAAAATCCGCGAAGTGCTGGAAATGCCGAACCTGATCGAGGTGCAGAAGTCTTCCTATGACCTGTTCCTGAAGTCTGGCGATGGCGACAAACCCGCCGATGGCGAAGGGATCATGGGCGTCTTTCAATCGGTTTTCCCGATCAAGGACTTCAACGAGACCGCCGTTCTCGAATTCGTCAAGTATGAACTCGAACAGCCGAAATTCGACGTGGAAGAGTGCCAGCAGCGCGACCTGACCTATGCCGCGCCGCTCAAGGTCACCCTGCGTCTGATCGTGTTCGATGTCGACGAGGATACCGGCGCCAAGTCGGTCAAGGACATCAAGGAACAAGACGTGTTCATGGGCGACATGCCCCTGATGACGCCCAATGGCACGTTCATCGTGAACGGCACCGAGCGCGTGATCGTGTCGCAGATGCACCGCTCGCCCGGCGTGTTCTTCGACCATGACAAGGGCAAGACCCATTCTTCGGGCCGCCTGTTGTTTGCCTGCCGCATCATTCCCTATCGCGGGTCCTGGCTCGATTTCGAATTCGACGCCAAGGATATCGTGTTTGCGCGCATCGATCGCCGTCGCAAGCTGCCGGTCACCACGCTGCTTTATGCGCTGGGGCTGGATCAAGAAGCCATCATGGATGCCTATTACGACACCGTGACCTTCAAGCTGGAAAAGAACCGTGGCTGGGTGTCGCGGTTCTTCCCCGAACGCGTGCGCGGCACGCGCCCGACCTTTGACCTGGTCGATGCCGCCACTGGCGAAGTGATCGCCAAGGCGGGCGAAAAAGTGACGCCCCGCACGGTCAAGAAGCTGGTCGATGCCGGAACTGTCAAAGAGCTGTTGATGCCCTTCGAACAGATCATCGGCCGCTATGTCGCCAAGGACATGGTCAACGAGGAAACCGGCGCGATCTACGCCGAGGCCGGTGATGAACTGACCTGGGACATCGGCAAGGATGGCGAAGTTTCCGGCGGCACGCTGAAAGACCTGATGGATGCGGGCATCACCGAGATTCCGGTTCTCGACATCGATAACATCAACGTCGGCCCCTATATCCGCAACACGGTTGCCGTGGACAAGAACCTTGGCCGCGATGGCGCGTTGATGGACATCTACCGCGTCATGCGCCCCGGCGAGCCGCCGACCGTCGAGGCCGCGTCGTCGCTGTTCAACCAGCTGTTCTTTGACAGCGAACGCTACGATCTCTCGGCCGTGGGCCGGGTCAAGATGAACATGCGCCTGGATCTGGATGCTGCGGATACGCAGCGCACGCTGCGCCGCGAAGACATCATCGCCTGCATCAAGGCCCTGGTCGAATTGCGCGATGGCAAGGGCGACATCGACGACATCGACCACCTGGGCAACCGCCGGGTGCGGTCGGTCGGCGAATTGATGGAAAACCAGTACCGCGTCGGCCTGTTGCGGATGGAACGCGCGATCAAGGAACGCATGTCATCGGTCGAAATCGACACGGTGATGCCGCAGGATCTGATCAACGCCAAGCCCGCCGCGGCCTCGGTGCGTGAATTCTTCGGCTCCTCGCAGCTGTCGCAGTTCATGGACCAGACCAACCCACTGTCGGAAGTCACGCACAAGCGCCGTCTGTCGGCCCTTGGGCCGGGCGGTCTGACCCGTGAACGCGCCGGCTTTGAAGTGCGTGACGTTCACGCCACGCATTACGGCCGGATGTGCCCGATCGAAACGCCGGAAGGGCCGAACATCGGCCTGATCAACAGCCTTGCGACTTTTGCACGGGTGAACAAATACGGCTTCATCGAAACCCCCTACCGCAAGGTGAAAGATGCGCAGGTGACCGATGAGGTCGTCTACATGTCCGCCACCGAGGAAATGCGTCACACCGTGGCGCAGGCCAACGCCCATCTGTCGGAAGAAGGCCGTTTCGAGAACGAGATGGTCAACACCCGCCAGTCCGGCGAATACACGCTGGCCCCGCGCGATGCTGTCGATCTGATCGACGTGTCGCCCAAACAGCTGGTGTCGGTTGCCGCATCCTTGATCCCCTTCCTTGAAAACGACGACGCGAACCGCGCGCTGATGGGATCGAACATGCAGCGTCAGGCAGTGCCCTTGTTGCAGGCCGATGCCCCCTTCGTGGGCACCGGGATCGAATCCAAGGTCGCCATCGACAGCGGCGCGGCGATCCAGGCCCGCCGGGCCGGGATCATCGACCAGGTGGATGCGCAGCGTATCGTGGTGCGCGCCACCGAAGATCTGGGTCTGGGCGATGCGGGCGTCGACATCTACCGCCTGCGCAAATTCCAGCGCTCGAACCAGAACACCTGCATCAACCAGCGTCCGCTGGTGAAGGTGGGCGACAAGGTGTCCAAGGGCGAAGTGATCGCCGATGGCCCGTCCACCGACATGGGGGAACTGGCGCTTGGCAAGAACGTCATCGTCGCCTTCATGCCCTGGAACGGCTACAATTACGAAGACTCGATCCTGATCTCGGAACGGATCGTGCGCGATGACGTGTTCACCTCGATCCACATCGAGGAATTCGAAGTCGCCGCCCGTGACACCAAGCTGGGGCCAGAGGAAATCACCCGCGACATCCCCAATGTCGGCGAGGAAGCGCTGCGCAACCTCGATGAGGCCGGCATCGTCTATATCGGCGCCGAGGTCGGGCCGGGCGACATCCTTGTGGGCAAGATCACCCCCAAGGGCGAAAGCCCGATGACCCCCGAAGAAAAGCTGTTGCGCGCGATCTTTGGCGAAAAGGCATCGGACGTGCGCGACACGTCGCTGCGCCTGCCGCCCGGCGATTTCGGCACGGTTGTCGAAGTGCGGGTCTTCAACCGCCACGGTGTGGAAAAAGACGAACGCGCCCTGCAGATCGAGCGCGAGGAAGTCGAACGTCTGGCCCGTGACCGGGACGACGAATTGCACATCCTGGAACGCAACATCTATGCGCGTCTCAAGACCATGATCCTCGGCAAGACCGCGGTGAAGGGTCCCAAGGGCATCAAATCCGGGTCGGAAATCACCGAAGACCTGCTGGACACGCTGTCGCGTGGCCAGTGGTGGCAGCTTGCCCTGGGCGATGAACAGGACGCCGCCGAAGTCGAGGCGCTGAACCAGCAGTTCGAAACGCAAAAGCGCGCGCTGGATCACCGCTTCGAGGACAAGGTCGAAAAGGTCCGCCGTGGCGATGATCTGCCCCCCGGCGTGATGAAGATGGTCAAGGTGTTCATCGCGGTGAAGCGCAAGCTGCAACCCGGTGACAAGATGGCCGGTCGTCACGGCAACAAGGGTGTGATTTCCAAGGTCGTGCCGATGGAAGACATGCCGTTCCTGGGCGATGGCACCCCGGTCGATTTCGTGCTGAACCCGCTTGGCGTTCCGTCGCGGATGAACGTGGGCCAGATCCTTGAAACGCACATGGGGTGGGCCGCGCGCGGCCTGGGCATCCAGATCGACGAGGCGCTGGATGAATACCGCCGGTCCGGCGACATGACCCCGGTGCGCGATGCGCTCAAGATCGCCTATGGCGACGACACGTATGAAGATGCGTTCGGCGGCATGGATCAAGATCAGATGCTGGAAGCGGCGGGCAACGTCACCAAGGGCGTGCCGATCGCGACCCCGGTCTTCGACGGGGCGAAAGAGGCCGATGTCAACGATGCTCTGACCCGCGCGGGCTTTGACACCTCGGGCCAATCCGATCTGTTCGATGGCCGCACCGGCGAGAAATTCGCGCGGCAGGTGACGGTGGGTGTCAAATACCTGCTCAAGCTGCACCACCTGGTCGACGACAAGATCCACGCGCGCTCGACCGGGCCGTATTCGCTCGTCACGCAGCAGCCGCTGGGTGGCAAGGCGCAGTTCGGTGGCCAGCGCTTCGGCGAGATGGAGGTTTGGGCGCTGGAAGCTTACGGCGCCGCCTATACCTTGCAGGAAATGCTGACCGTCAAATCGGATGACGTGGCGGGTCGTACCAAGGTCTACGAATCGATCGTCAAGGGCGAAGACAATTTCGAGGCCGGCGTGCCGGAATCCTTCAATGTTCTCGTCAAGGAGGTCCGGGGTCTGGGCCTCAACATGGAACTCCTGGATGCGGAGGATGAGGAATAACGGCGAATATTCGTACGAATATTCGCAACCGCGATCCTTCGTACGAAGGATCGCGCCTCCCCCGCCCCAAGCTTAGGAATTGGTCATGAACCAGGAAATCACCA
>JAGYJU010000019.1 GCA_018401965.1 Roseicyclus sp. | reverse complement strand
CCTGGGCGGCACCGCCCCCCTGGCCGACCAGAAGCCACCGCATTGGTGAGACATCGTGGCTGGGGGCGCTGCCCCCAGACCCCCGGAGTTTTCCGGCCAAGATGAAGGGCGCGCGTTAACCTTGACGAAAGGTTACGCGGGCTGGGGCATGCGGGGTGCCCGCGGCCGGGAGCGGAGCAAGATCGCCACCATGATCGCGACATTGAACGCGTTGAAGGCGATGCCGTTCACGAAGGCCCATTGGTAAGAGCCGGTGATGTCGTAGATCAGCCCCGACAACCAGCCGCCCAGCGCCATGCCGAGGATCGTGGCCATGATGACAAAGCCGACGCGCGCGCCCGCTTCGCGCGCAGGCAGGTATTCGCGCACGATGATGGCATAGGCCGGCACGATGCCGCCCTGGCTCAGGCCGAAGATCAGGCTGACGACATAGAGCGGCGTGAGGCCCGTTGTGGGCAGATAGAGCATCAAGGCCAGCATCTGCAGGGTGGAGCCGATCAGCAGCGTCACCACCCCGCCCAGCCGGTCGGCCAGAACACCCGAAACGAGCCGCGAGGCGACGCCGCCAAGCAGCATCAGCGACAGCATTTCCGCCCCGACAGCGGGGCCATAGCCCAGGTCGGTGCAATAGGCGACGATATGGACCTGCGGCATCGACATCGCCACGCAGCACCCGATACCGGCGGCCGCCAGAAGCCATGTCAGCGCACGCGGGCCCAGACCGGCGCTTTGCGCGCGGGTGGCGGCGGCGCTGTCAGAGGCTTGCAGCGCGCCATCAGGCAGAGGTTTGCGCAACACCCAGGTCAGCGGCAGCATCAGGCAGAGCGCCGCGGCGGCGATGATCAGGTAGGCGGTGCGCCAGCCGGGCCCGGCCAGGATATCGGCCAGGATCAGCGGCCAGATCGCGCCGGACAGGTAATTGCCACTGGCAATGATGGCCACAGCGATCCCCCGGCGGCGCAGGAACCACTGGCTGACATCGGCAATCAGCGGCCCAAAGCTCGTGGCGGTGCCAAAACCGATCAGGAATTGCAGCGCCGAAAGCGTGGCGATGTTGGGGGCAACCGCCGCAGCCGCGAAGCCAAACGCCATCAGAACCGCCGAGGCGGCCAGCGCGCGCGCCACGCCGTAGCGATCCACCGCGCGCCCGATGACGAAATTGCCCAGCGCGAAGCCCAGCATGGTCAGCGTGTAGGGGATGGAGGCATTGGCGCGATCCACGCCGAATTCGGCCTGCATCGCGGGCATGATCACGATGATCGCCCACATGCCGACATTGCCGATGAGCGAGATCATCAGCGACAGGGCAAGGCGGATCCAGGAGGCGCGGCTGTCAAGCAAGGTCATGGGCGGTGACGCTAGGGCCGCGCGGGACGGATGGGAAGGGGCTATACCTCTTCCACCGTCACCACGCCCTCCATCGAGCGCAGCGCCCCCTTGATCTGCGGCGAGACCGGAAACTGATCGCCCAGCACCATCTCCACCTCGCCGGGCAGGTCGGGGTGCATCAGGCACAGGTGGATCGGGCCGCGCGCGGCGCGGGCGGCATCCTGGGCCATGCGCGCCAGAAGCGACTGCACCGAGGCGATGCCGATCTCGCTGTCCACGAAGACGCGCAGGCCCGTCGCCTCGCCCGCGATGGCCGTGTCGATGGGCTGCACCCCCCGGCACAGCAGTTTCAGCTGATCGGCCTCCAGCGTGGCTTCGACCTGGAGGATGACATTCATGCCGGTTTCCAAATGCGGGCGCGCCACGTCCAGCACGTCGGAAAACAGCGTGACCTCGTAGAGGCCGGTGGGGTCGGACAGGGCGACAAAGGCAAAACGATTGCCCTTTTGCGATTTGCGTTCCTGCCGCGATGACACGGCCCCCGCCATCTTGGCGACAAAGGCGCCACCCTGCACCTTGCGTTCGACCTCGGCCAAGGTCTGCACGCCCTTGCGCCCGAGCGCCGGCATGTAATCATCGAGCGGATGACCCGAGAGGTAAAAGCCGATGGCCTGGTGTTCGCCCGCCAGCCGTTCGGCAGGCAGCCAATCCTCGGGGTTGGCCAGGCGCGGTTCGGGCAGGTCTTCGCCCGCCTCGCCAAACAGCGACACCTGGTTCGACGCGGCCGCGTCATGGATGGCGGCCGAATAGGCCGTCAGCGCATCGAGGCTGGCGAAGACGCGGGCGCGGTTGCGATCCAACATGTCAAAGGCGCCTGCGCGGGTCAGCATTTCAAGGGACCGTTTGCCCACCCGTTTGAGATCGACGCGGCGGGCCAGGTCGAACAGGGTGGCAAAGGGCCTGCTGCCTTTTTCGGGCGCGCGCGGGTCGAGCAGACGCCCCTCGTGGATCAGGCGCATCGCATCGACACCGACGTTCTTCAGCGCCCCCAGCGCGTAAAGGATGCGGCCATCTTCCACCGTGAAGGTGGGCGCGCAGCGGTTGACGCAGGGCGCGACCACCTCGATGCCAAGGCGCGCCACCTCTTGTCGGTAAATGCCCAGCTTGTCGGTCAGATGGATGTCGCAGTTCATCACCGCGGCCATGAATTCGACCGGGTGATTGGCCTTGAGCCAGGCGGTCTGGTAGCTGACCACGGCATAGGCGGCGGCGTGGGATTTGTTGAAGCCGTAGTTGGCGAACTTGTCGAGAAGGTTCCAAACCTCCAGCGCCTTTTCATCGTCGACGCCGTTCTTCTTGGCGCCCTCGATGAATTTCGGGCGTTCGGCATCCATCGCTTCCTGGATCTTCTTGCCCATGGCGCGGCGCAACAGGTCGGCGCCGCCAAGCGAATAGCCCGCCATTTCCTGGGCGATCTGCATCACCTGTTCCTGGTAGACGATGATGCCCTGTGTCTCGTCCAGGATATGGTCGATCGACGGGTGCAGCGTGTCGCGCTGCGACAGGCCGTTCTTGACCTCGCAGAATTTCGGGATGTTTTCCATCGGGCCGGGGCGGTAGAGCGCGACCAGCGCGATGATATCCTCGATGCAGTCGGGCTTCATGCGCCGCAGCGCATCCATCATCCCCGAGCTTTCCACCTGGAACACCGCCACCGTCTTGGCCGAGGCGTAAAGCTCGTAGGTTTTCGCATCATCCAGCGGGATGGCGTTGATCTGGTTTTCCGCACCGGGCGCCGGATCATACAGCCGCAGGCCCCCCGGCCCTTCGTGCAACTGGCGACCCGAGGCGTGGATCAGCTCGATCGCGTTCTGGATCACGGTCAGGGTCTTGAGACCCAGAAAGTCGAATTTCACCAGACCGGCGGGTTCGACCCATTTCATGTTGAACTGGGTCGCGGGCATGTCGGATCGCGGGTCGCGGTAGAGCGGCACCAGCTCATCCAGCGGGCGGTCCCCGATCACCACGCCCGCCGCATGGGTCGAGGCGTTGCGCAGCAGGCCTTCGATCTGTTCGGCATAATCGAACAGGCGGCGCACCGGGTTGGTGCGCCCTTCGCGCCGGTCCTGTTCGCTTTCACGCATCTCGTCGCGAATGCGCTCTTCCTGGGCCACGGCCTGGCTGATCGACACCGGCTTGACGCCTTCGACCGGGATCATCTTGGACAGGCGGTCGACCTGCCCAAAGGGCATTTGCAGCACGCGGCCCACGTCGCGCACCGCGGCCTTGGACAAAAGCGCGCCGAAGGTGATGATCTGGCCAACCCGGTCGCGGCCGTATTTTTCCTGAACATAGCGGATCACCTCTTCGCGGCGGTCCATGCAGAAATCGATGTCGAAATCGGGCATCGAGACCCGTTCGGGGTTCAAAAAGCGTTCGAACAAGAGACTGTAGCGCAGCGGATCAAGATCGGTAATGGTCAGCGCATAGGCCACCAGGCTGCCCGCGCCCGACCCCCGGCCCGGCCCGACCGGAATGCCCTCGTCCTTGGCCCATTTGATGAAATCGGCCACGATCAGGAAATAGCCCGGAAAGCCCATCCGTTCGATGATGCCCAGCTCGAACTCCAGCCGGGCCTCGTAGTCCTGCATCGGCGCGGCGGGCGGGATGACGGCAAGCCGGTCTTGCAACCCCTGTTGGGCCTGGCGGCGCAGTTCCTCGACCTCGTCATCGGCAAACCGCGGCAGGATCGGGTCATGGGTGCGCGCGCGAAAGGCACAGCGGCGGGCGATTTCAACCGTGTTTTCCAGCGCCTCGGGCAAATCGGCAAACAGCGCCGCCATTTCCTCGGGCGACTTGAAACAATGCTGCGGCGTCAGGCGGCGGCGCGGTTCGGACTGGTCGACATAGGCGCCTTGCGCGATGCAGATCAGCGCGTCATGCGCCTCGTACATCTTGGGCTTGGGGAAATAGACATCATTGGTGGCCACCAGCGGCAGATCGCGCGCATAGGCCAGTTCGATATGGCCGCGTTCGGTCAGGCGCTCGGCCTCGGGCAGGCCGCCATCGGTCGGGTGGCGCTGCAATTCGATGTAAAGCCGGTCGGGATAGATCGCCTGCAACCGGGTCAAAAGCGCCTCGGCCTTGGCGCGGTTGCCGGTTTGCAACAACCGCCCCAAGGGGCCACCCGGCCCGCCGGTCAGGCAAATCAGACCCGCGCCATGCTGCGCGAGTTCCTCGAGCGTCACATGCGGCAGGGTGCCGTCGCCGCGCAGGTACAGCGCGGAATTGAGCTTCATCAGGTTCTCGTAGCCCTGCCGGTTCTGCGCCAAAAGCACCAGCGCCGCATAGCCGACAGGCCGTTCACCGGGCCGGACCGGATCGTAATCGACATCGATCTGGCAACCGATGATCGGCTGCACGCCCGCCTTGGCGGCGGTTTCCGAAAACTCGAGCGCGCAAAACATGTTGTTGCTGTCGGTCACGGCGACGGCGGGCATCCCTGCCTCGGCCACGAGGCCGGGCAGTTTCTTGACCCGGATCGCGCCTTCCAGCAACGAATACTCGGTGTGCAGTCGCAGGTGGATGAATCGCGGATGTGCCATGGCAAGACGCTAGCCCAGCGCATCGGCAGAGGAAACCGCGAACCGGCCCCCGCAGGATGCGTGACGCCCACAAAACAGGCAATCGCCCCCGGATCGGGCAGGTTGGTCTGCGCGCAGGGCTTGCAATATGGGCGCAACATCGCTTTGCTGGGCTTGGTCTTTCACCCAACGGGCCCGCGCTCTACGCCGCATCGAGCGCCGGACGACCACCCCGGAACAGGTATCGCGGCAGGCAATTTCACATGGATATCCGGGGCATCCGGTTTCTTCTGAACGGGGAGGCGCAGCATGTTGCGGTTGCCCCCACCGTCACGCTGCTGGATTGGCTGCGCGAAACGCGCCACCTGACCGGCACCAAGGAAGGCTGCAACGAGGGCGATTGCGGCGCCTGCACCGTCATGGTCACCGAGGCGGATGGCACGTCGCGGGCGCTGAACGCCTGCATCCTGTTCATGGGCCAGCTGGACGGGCGGGCGCTGCGCACGGTCGAAGGCATCGCCACGCCCGACGGGGCGCTGCACCCGGTGCAACAGGCGATGATCGACCACCACGGGTCGCAATGCGGGTTCTGCACACCGGGGTTCGTCGTGTCGATGGCGGTGGCGCATCTGAACGGGCGCCGCGATTTCGACGATCAATTGGCGGGCAACCTGTGCCGCTGCACCGGCTATGCGCCGATCATCCGCGCGGCAGAGGCGGCGGCCGACGCGCCGGTGCCCGACTGGATGCGCGCCGATGCGGATATGCTGACCTCATCCAGCTTCACCTTTCCAAAAATACGCGCCACGACATCACCGCCCCGGCAAACCCTCGACCAAGCGCCCCCCGCCAATGTCGTCGCCCCGGACAGCAGCGACGCGCTGGCGGCGTGGTATCTGGACAACCCCGATGCGACGCTGATCGCGGGGGCCACCGATGTGGGGCTATGGGTGACCAAGGGGTTGCGCGACCTGTCGCCGGTGGCCTTTCTGAACGGCTGCGCCGATCTGCGCGGCATCACGGTCACGGACGACACGATCCGCCTGGGCGCGATGACCACCGTGACCGAATTCGGCGCCTTCATCGCGGATCGTCACCCGTCGCTGGGCGAACTGGTCCGGCGCTACGGGTCGGTGCAGGTGCGCAATGCCGCCACGATCGGCGGCAATATCGCCAATGGCTCGCCCATCGGGGACAGCCCGCCGGCGCTGATCGCGCTGGGTGCCGCGTTGCACCTGCGCCGGGGGGATGCGCGGCGGGTCATCGCGCTGGAGGATTTTTTCCTCGACTACGGCAAGCAGGACCGCGCGCCCGGCGAATTCGTCGAGGCGGTGACGATCCCCGTGCAGCCCGACACCCTAGCCTGCTACAAGCTGTCGAAACGCTTTGACCAGGATATTTCGGCGGTTTGCGGCTGTTTCAACATCGCGCTTGCCGACGGGCGGGTCAGCGCCGCGCGGATCGCCTTTGGCGGCATGGCGGGCACCCCCAGACGCGCCCGCGCGGTCGAGGCGGCGCTGATCGGCGAGGCTTGGGACGAGACCACGATCACCGCGGCACAAGCCGCATTCAACGATGACTTCACGCCCCTGTCGGACATGCGTGCCAGCGCGGCCTACCGGTTGCGCGCCGCGCAGGCCATGCTGTGGCGCTATTTCGAGGGCAGCCGGGGAATCGCCACCGACGTGCTGGAGGTGCGGGCATGAGCGTGGCAAAACCCCTGCCCCATGATGCGGCGCGGCTGCATGTGACGGGGGCCGCGCGCTATGTCGACGACATCCCCCTGCCCGGCGATTGCCTGCACCTGGCCTTTGGGGTGTCGTCCATCGCGCGGGGCCGCATCACGGCGATGGACCTGTCGGCGGTGCGTGCGGCGCCGGGCGTCGCGATGGTCTTGGCGGGCGATGCGTTCGACGTGATCCCCGATTGCTCGCCCTCGGCCCATGACGAGCCGCTGGTGAGCGATGGAACGATCCATTACGCGGGCCAGCCGATCTTTGTCGTGGCGGCAGACAGCCATCTTGCCGCGCGCCGCGCTGCAGGCCTTGCGCAGATCGACTTTGCGCAAGACCCGCCGATCCTGACCGTCGAGCAGGCGCTGGCGGCCAATTGGCGGTTCGAGGATGGGCCACGGGTCTATGGCAAGGGCGATGTCGAGGCCGCCTTGGCCCGCGCGCCCCATGTGATCGAGGGCCGGATCGAGGCGGGCGGGCAGGAACATTTCTATCTCGAAGGTCAGGCCGCCCTGGCAGTGCCGCAGGAAAACGGCGACATGCTGATCCAGTCATCCACCCAGCACCCGACCGAGATCCAGCACAAGGTCGCCGATGCGCTTGGCCTGCCGATGCATGCCGTGCGCGTCGAGGTGCGGCGCATGGGCGGCGGCTTTGGCGGCAAGGAAAGCCAGGGCAACGCGCTGGCCATTGCCTGCGCCGTGGTGGCGGCGCGGACAGGCCGACCGGCCAAGATGCGCTATGACCGCGACGATGATTTCACCATCACCGGCAAGCGCCACGACATCCGCGTCGACTACCGCGTGGGGGTCGATGCGGACGGGCGGATCCTGGGCGTGGATTTCACCCATTACCTGCGCTGTGGCTGGTCGATGGACCTGTCGCTGCCGGTGGCGGACCGGGCGATGCTGCATGCCGACAATGCCTATGACCTGCCGGCGGCGCGGATCACGTCACACCGGTTGCGCACCAACATGGCCAGCGCCACGGCCTTTCGCGGCTTTGGCGGGCCGCAGGGCATGCTGGGGATCGAACGGGTGATGGACCATATCGCCCATAGCCTTGGCTGCGACCCGTTCGAGGTGCGGCGGCGCAATTTCTACCCCGAGGCGCGGGCGAAGCCGCCGGAGCCTCCGGCGGGAGTTTTTTTGCCAAGATGAAGCCGGGGCCGCGTGTTGCGGGCGCCGATCTGGCCGGGCGCGGTGCCGTGCGGACCGCCGATGCCACGGCGCAAATGCAGCCCCCCGACCCGCTGCCCGAGGGACACGGCGGGTGACCCCCTATGGCATGGCGGTCGAGGATTTCATCCTGGGCGATCTGACGGCGCAGCTGGCACGATCTTGCGACCATGACCGGCGGCGCGCCGAGATCGCGGCCTGGAACGCCACGCAACCGGTTCTCAAGCGGGGCCTGGCGCTGACACCGGTGAAATTCGGGATTTCCTTTACCCTGACCCATCTGAACCAGGCCGGTGCCTTGGTGCATGTCTACCAGGATGGATCGATCCAGATGAACCATGGCGGCACCGAGATGGGACAGGGCCTGTTCCAGAAGGTGGCGCAGGTTGCGGCGGCACGGTTCGGCGTCGGCCTCGACAAGATCCGCATCACCGCGACCGATACCGGCAAGGTGCCCAATACCTCGGCCACGGCGGCCAGTTCGGGCACCGATCTGAACGGCATGGCGGTCAAGGCCGCCTGTGACGAGATCTGCGGCCGGATCGCCGCCGTCGTCGCGCCGGAATTGCAGGCGGACGCCGCCGATGTGGTGTTCGAGGGGGGCATGCTGCGCGCGGGCGGGGCGGCGATGCCCTTTGAACAGGCGGTGACGCGGGCCTACATGGCGCGGGTGTCGATGTCTGCGACCGGGTTCTACCGCACCCCCAAGATCGAGTGGGACCGGATCGCGGGCAAGGGCCGCCCGTTCCTGTATTTCGCCTATGGCGCGGCCTGCACCGAGGTGGTGATCGACACGCTGACCGGCGAAAACCGCATCCTGCGCAGCGATATCCTGCATGATGCGGGCGCGTCGCTGAACCCGGCGCTCGATATCGGCCAGGTGGAGGGCGGGTTCGTGCAGGGCGCGGGCTGGCTGACCACCGAGGAACTGGTCTGGGATGGCCAGGGGCGGCTGCGGACCCATGCGCCCTCCACCTACAAGATCCCGGCCTGTTCCGACCGCCCCCCGATCTTCAACGTGACGCTGTGGGAGGGCGCGAACCGAGAGGACACGATCTATCGGTCCAAGGCGGTGGGCGAGCCGCCCTTCATGCTGGGGATTTCGGCGCTGATGGCCCTGTCGGATGCCTGCGCCGCCTGCGGGCCGCAGTACCCCGACCTGCAGGCCCCCGCCACCGCCGAGGCGGTCCTGGCGGCGATCGACCGGGCGCGCGGCCCGTGAACGGCATTCGTGTCACCATCGCCCGCGTCCAAGGCTCGGCCCCGCGCGAGGCAGGGGCGATGATGGTGGTGGGCCGCGATGGCATCAGCGGCACCATCGGCGGCGGCGCGCTGGAATGGGAAGCGATGCGGATCGCCCGCCAGATGCTGGCCGATGGCAAGACCCTTGCCGAACATCGGATGCCGCTTGGCCCGGCCTTGGGGCAATGTTGCGGCGGGGTGGTGGTATTGCGGTTCGACGCTGCCGACGCATGCGACAAACCGCCCGGCGTGCCGCTTTGGGTCTGGGGGGCGGGCCATGTGGGCCGCGCCATCGTGGCCACGGTGGCGCCCCTGCCCGGTGTGGCGATCACCTGGGCCGACACCGATATCGCGCGGTTTCCCGAAACGGTGCCAGGCGGTGTCGAGACGATTGCCGCGCGCGACATGGCGCGGCTGATGGCCCATGCGCCGGTGCAGGCGCATCACCTGATCCTGACCTATTCCCACGAGATCGACCTCGCGCTGTGCCATGCGGCCCTGTCGCGCGGTTTTGAAAGCTGCGGGCTGATCGGGTCGGCCACCAAATGGGCGCGGTTCCGGTCGCGGCTGGCGGCCTTGGGTCACGGGGATGCCGAAATTTCGCGCATCACCTGCCCGATCGGCGATCCAAGCCTTGGCAAACACCCACAAGCCATTGCGGTTGGGGTCGCGGGGCGGCTAGTGAAAGAGCATCTGCACAAGGAATCGGCAGCCAAGCCGATCCATCGGGGGAAAGTGACACGCTTTTGACTGCGCTGCTCGACATCGAGGGGCTGACCAAGGCCTATCCCGGCGTTGTCGCCAATCAGGATGTGTCGTTCCGGGTGCAACCGGGCGAGGTACACGCGCTTTTGGGCGAAAACGGCGCGGGAAAATCCACGCTGGTCAAGATGATCTACGGGCTGGTGAAACCCGATCGTGGCACGATGCGCCTGAACGGCGCGCCCTATGCCCCGGCCGAACCGCGTGCCGCGCGCGCCCTGGGCGTGGCCATGGTGTTCCAGCATTTCAGCTTGTTCGAGGCGCTGAACGTGGCCGAGAACATCGCGCTGGGCATGGAAAACCCGCCACGGGCGCGTGATCTGGCCGCGCGGATCGCGGCGGTCAGCGAAACGTACGGGCTGCCGCTTGACCCGTTTCGGATGATGGGGGAATTGTCGGCGGGCGAACGCCAGCGGGTCGAAATCATCCGCTGCCTGCTGCAAGACCCCAAGCTGTTGATCATGGATGAGCCGACATCGGTGTTGACGCCGCAAGAGGTGGAGATCCTGTTTCACACCCTGCGCAAGCTGGCCGCCGAGGGCACGGCGATCTTGTATATCTCGCACAAGCTGGAAGAAATCCGCGCGCTCTGCGACACCGCGACGATCCTGCGGTTGGGCCAAAAGGTTGCCACCTGCACCCCGCGCGAGGTGTCGGCGGCCCATATGGCGGAACTGATGGTGGGCAAATCGCTGAGCGTGCCGGCCCGCGAGGATCATACCCCCGGCGCGGTCTTGTTGGCCGTTTCAGGGTTGAGCGTCGCCGCGGCCACGCCCTTTGGCACGACCTTGCGCGATCTGAGTTTCGAGGTGCGCGCGGGCGAGGTTCTCGGCATCGGCGGTGTCGCGGGCAACGGGCAGGACGAGGTGCTGGCCGTCTTGTCGGGGGAAACGCCGACAGACCCCGGTGCGATCATGCTGCAGGGTGCGCCGGTGGGCGCGCTGGGGCCGAATGCGCGCCGGGGCCTTGGCCTGTTGTGCGCGCCCGAGGAACGGCTGGGCCATGCGGCGGCCCCCGACATGAGCCTGACGGAAAACGCGCTGTTGACGGGGCGCTTGCGCCAAGGGCTCGAGACAGGCGGATTTGTCGATTGGGCCAAGACGCGGGGCTTTGCGCAAGACATCATCGCGCGCTTCGACGTGCGCACGCCCGGGCCTTGGGTTGCCGCGCGCGCGCTGTCGGGGGGCAATTTGCAGAAATTCGTCATCGGGCGGGAAATCCTGCAAGATCCCAAGGTGCTGGTGGTGAACCAACCGACCTGGGGGGTGGATGCAAGCGCCGCCGCCGCGATCCGGCAGGCGCTGCTGGACCTGGCGCAGGGCGGGGCGGCGGTGATCGTGATTTCGCAGGATCTGGATGAATTGCTGGAAATTTCCGACCGGTTTTGTGCCCTGAACGATGGCCGGCTGAGCGCCCCACGCCCCGCGCGCGGGCTTGGCATGGAAGACGTGGGCCTGATGCTGGGCGGCGCGCATGGCATGCACGAGGCCCGGGTATGATCGTGCTTGAAAAACGCGCCGAGCCGTCACGGGCCTGGGGTGCGGGCGGCCCGATCCTGGCGGTGGTGCTGACGATGCTGGCGGGGGGCGTGATGTTCGCGGCCCTTGGCATCGACCCGGTCGAGGCGATCCGCATCATCTTTTGGGACCCGCTGTTTTCCGAACGCTTCGCCGGGTATTCGCGGCCACAGCTGCTGGTCAAGGCAGGCCCGCTGATCCTGATCGCCATCGGCTTGTCGATGGGGTTTCGGGCAGGCATCTGGAACATCGGCGCCGAGGGGCAGTATATCGTCGGCGCGATCTGCGGCGCGGCCTTCGGGCTTGCCTTTTACCCATCCGAGAACCCGCTGATCTTTCCGGGCATGGTGATCGCGGGGGTTGCGGGCGGCGTGGCCTGGGCCATGATCCCCGCCCTGCTCAAGGTCTATGCGCGGACCAATGAAATCCTCGTGTCGCTGTTGCTGGTCTACGTGGCCGAGGCGATGCTGGCCTCTGCGGCAACGGGCTGGTTGCGCAATCCCGAAGGGTCGGGCTTTCCGGGGTCGCGCAACCTGGCGCGGCATCCAGGCACCGACAACCCGGAACTTTTCGCGGGCACCGGCATGCATTGGGGCGTGCTGGCCGCCTTTGTCGCGGTGATCGTGGCCTATGTGATCATGACGCGGCACCTGTTGGGCTACCAGATCCGGCTGGCAGGCCAGGCGCCGCGCGCCGCGCGCTTTGGCGGCGTGAACCCGGCGCGGCTGGTGATCTTGTGCATGGGCATATCGGGCGCGCTGGCGGGGGCAGCGGGGGTATTCGAGGTATCCGGCCCGGCCGCCCGCATCTCGATCGATTTCAACGTGGGCTACGGGTTCACCGCGATCATCGTGGCCTTCCTGGGCCGGTTGAACCCCATCGGGATCTTGCTGGCCGGGCTGTTGATGGCGCTGACCTTCATCGGGGGGGAATTGGCGCAGCTGATGCTGGGCGTGCCCGCCCCCGCGATCCAGGCGTTTCAGGGGATGCTGTTGTTCTTTCTTCTGGCCTTGGATGTGCTGGCCAATTACCGGGTGCGGATCAAACGAAAGGTCGCGGCATGATCATCGACCCCGTCACCCTGATCGTGGCCTTGATCACGGTATCGACCCCGGTGCTTTTGGCGGCCATCGGCGAATTGGTGGTGGAAAAAGCCGGTGTCCTGAACCTTGGCGTCGAGGGGATGATGATCATGGGGGCGGTCTGCGGGTTCATCACCGCGCATCATACCGGATCGCCCGCCTTGGCCTTTGTCGCCGGCATGGCGGGGGCTGTGGCGCTGGCGCTGGTCTTTGCGGTACTGACGCAGATCCTGATGGCCAACCAGGTCGCATCCGGCCTTGCACTGACCCTGTTCGGGCTGGGCTTGGCGGCGCTGCTCGGGGTGGGGTATTCCGGGTTGCCGGTGCCGGCCATCGCCCGACCCTTTCCCGAAGCCTTGCGCGACATTCCCGGTCTTGGGCCGATCGTGTTTTCGCATTCCATCCTGGTCTATGTGTCCATCGCGCTGGTCGCCGCCGTCTGGATCGTGCTGACGCGCACCCGGATCGGGCTAGTGTTGCGCGCGGTGGGTGAAAACCACGATGCTGCCCATGCACTGGGCTACAAGGTGGTGCGCATCCGCATCGCCGCGATCATGTTCGGGGGCGCCTGTGCCGGTCTTGGCGGCGCGTTCCTGTCCGTCGTGCGGGTGCAGAACTGGATCGAGGGGATGACGGCGGGCGCGGGCTGGATCGCGCTGGCGCTGGTTGTCTTCGCCTCGTGGAAACCATGGCGCGTGCTATTGGGCGCCTGGCTGTTCGGCGGCATCGCGGCGCTGCAACTGCGCTTGCAAGCGGCGGAAATCGGCGTGCCGGTAGCCCTGCTTGACGCCTCGCCCTACCTGGTAACGATCATCGTGCTTGTCCTGATTTCATCGGACCGGCGCCGCGCCGCGCTGAACGCGCCCGCGGGCCTGGGCCGTGTGTTCCATGCTTCTAGCTGATACCGACAGGGCGCCCACACGCGCCCGCGGATACGACCGACACCCGTGCCACCATCGACGGCGCAGACCACCATACCACCCATCCAATACGGAGGATCTCTGAATGAAACTGACAACCAGATTTTGGCCTCGGCCGCAGTTGCCGCAGGGCTTGCCCTGCCCGCCATGGCGCAAGACGACCCGTTCCAGATCGGCTTCATCTACGTCGGATCGCCGGGCGACTACGGCTGGACCTATGAACACGACCAGGCGCGCCTGGCCGTCGAGGAACATTTCGGTGACCGCGTCGAAACCGTGTTCCTGGAAAACGTGCCGGAAGGGGCCGATGCCGAACGCTCGATCACGCAGATGATCCTGGGCGGCGCCGACATGATCTTCACCACCTCGTTCGGCTTCGGTGAAGCGACCAATGCAGTGGCCGGCCAGTTCCCTGACGTGTATTTCGAACATGCCACAGGCTATCAGCGCGATTTCCCGAACGTGTCGACCTATTCGGCACGTTTCTACGAAGGCCGCGCAGTGATCGGCCATATCGCGGGCCACATGACCGAGTCGAACATCGTGGGCTACATCGGGTCCTACCCGATCCCCGAAGTGATCCGGGGCATCAATTCGGCCTATCTGCATGCGCGCGAAGTCAACCCCGATGTGGAATTCCGCGTCGTCTGGGCCTACACCTGGTTCGATCCGGCCGTCGAGGCGGACGCGGCACAGGCGCTGATCGATGCGGGCGCGGATGTGATCATGCAGCACACCGACAGCACCGCCCCCCAGACCGTGGCGCAAGAAGCCGGGATCATTTCCTTTGGCCAGGCGTCCGACATGATCCAGTTCGCCCCTGCCCCGCGCGTGGCGTCGATCATCGACAACTGGGCCCCCTATTACATCCGCCGCGTCGGTGAGGCGATGGATGGCACCTGGACCCAGGGCGATGTCTGGGAAGGCATCGACACGGGCATGGTCGTGATCGGTGAAATGACCGATGCGATCCCCGAAGATGTGCGCGCCTCGGCGGCGGCGCTGCGCGATGCCATCGCGGCAGGCGAATACCACCCCTTCACCGGCCCGATCAATCGGCAGGACGGCACCGCCTGGCTGGCCGAAGGCGAAATCGCCGATGACGGCACGCTGGCCGGCATGAGTTTCTATGTCGAAGGCATCACCGGCGACATCCCGAACTGATCGCCACCGGATCCGGAAGAGGCCCGCCCCCCAAGGCGGGCCTTTTTCATGGGCGTCAGGCGTGTCTTGGGGGCTCTGCCCCCGCCCTTCGGCCCCCCGGGGGATATTTCTGAAACGAAGAAGCGACCGGCGTTTGCACCCATGTCGCTTTCGCACCTATTTCGGTCGGGTGGGCGTGGCGCGGCTTGCAAGGCTCGGGCAGGTAGGGTCAGGATTTTCCGACCTCACCCCCAAGGATCCGCGCACGCCATGAAAACCCATGTCAAAGCCCTCGTCGTCGGCGGCGGTGCCGTCGGCACCTCGATCGCCTATCACCTTGCCCGCGCGGGCTGGGCGGATGTGATGCTGTTGGAACGCGATGAATTGACCAGCGGGTCAACCTGGCATGCCGCCGGTTTGTTGCCGCTGTTCAACATGGGCTATGCCACCAGCCACATCCACGATTACAGCGTGAAATTCTACAAGACACTGGAAGAGGAAACCGGGCTGAACGCGGGGTTCTCGGTGGTGGGCAACCTGCGCATGGCGCAGAGCGATGCGCGCATGGATGAATACATGCTCTACGCCTCGACGGCGGAAACCGTGGGCATCCCGTTCGACTGGATGACGCCCGCCCAGATCAAGGAGCGCTGGCCGCTGGTGCGGACCGAGGATCTGAAAGGCGCGATCTACCACCCCACGGACGGCTACATAAACCCCGCCGATGTCACCATGGCCATGGCCAAGGGCGCGCGCCAACGCGGCGTGACGATCGAACGGAAATGGCAGGTCGACGGCTATGCCTGGACCGGGTCGGAGTGGCGGGTGAGCGTCACCAAGATGGTGGAAAAGGGTGGCAACCTCGTGCCCTCCGAAGAGACCGCGGTGATCACCGCCGAACATGTGGTGACCGCCACCGGCAACCATGCGCAGCGCACGGCGCGGCTCTTGGGGATCAAGATGCCCGCCATCCCGGTCGAGCATCAGTATATCGTGACCGAACCCGACCCGGCGCTGGTGGACTGGCGCAAGACCAATGGCGAACACCCGGTGCTGCGGGATGCCGATGCCAAGTGGTATGTGCGCGAGGAACGCGGCGGCTGGATCCTTGGGCCCTATGAACGGGGCGCACCCGCGCGCTTCCTGTATGATGTGCCCGAAAGCTTCCGCGCCGACCTGTTCCCGCTGGATCTGGACCGGATCGAAGAAGAATACATGTCGATGATCCACCGCCTGCCAAGCTCGGAAACGGTCGGGCTGAAGGATGATTACAACGGGCCGATCTGCTACACGCCCGATGGCAACCCGCTGGTCGGCCCCGCGCCGGGCCTGCGCAACATGTGGTTGGCGGAAGGGTTCAGTTTCGGCATCACCGCCGCCGGTGGCACCGGCTATTACCTGGCCCAGATGATGGTCGAAGGCGAGGCCGAGATCGACACCGCATCGCTGGATCCCAAGCGCTTCGGGTCGGATTGGATGACCACCGAATATGCCGCGCGCAAGAACGAAGAATGCTATGAACACGTCTTCATCCTGCACCACCCCGACGAGGAACGCGAAGCCTGCCGCCCGCTGCGCACCGCGCCCGCCTATGACCGGCAAAAGGCGTTGGGGGCACAGTTTGGCTGTGTGAACGGCTGGGAACGGCCGAATTACTACGGCCCTGTGGGCGCGCCCGACAGCTTTGACCATGACAGCCGCAGTTTCCGGCGCGGCGCCTGGTGGGACCATGCAAAGGCAGAGGCAGAGGCGATCCGGCAGACCGCCGGGATCATCGATGCCACGGCCTTTGCCAAGCATGTGGTCAAGGGCCCCGGCGCGGCGGCGTTCCTGGACTGGTTCACCACCAACAAGCTGCCAAAGGTGGGGCGGATCAACCTGACCTATGCCCTGACCGGGGCGGGCACGACCCGGACCGAATACACCATCCTGCGCGAGGAAGAGGAGCGGTTCGTCCTGATTTCCGCAGGCGGCTGGCATGCCTATGACCGCGACAACCTGCTCAAGGCCGTGGCCGACAAGGAGGCCGAATTTGGCCGGATCGAGGTCGAGGATTGGACCACGCGCTTTGGCGTCTTTGCCCTGGCAGGCCCGAATTCCCGCGCGATCCTGGCCGAGTTGATCCGCGATGCGGACCCGCAAACCGCCCTGTCGAACAAGCGGTTTCCCTGGCTGTCGCTGCGCAAGATCGAGCTGGAAATGTGCCCGGTCGTCGCCGTGCGCGTGGCCTATACGGGCGAGCTGGGCTGGGAATTGCATCACCCGATCGAGATGGGCCGCTACCTGTGGGACCGCTTGATGGCGGTGGGGGCCAAGCATGGGCTCAAGCCCGTGGGCGCGCGGGCGCAGAACTGGCTGCGGCAGGAAAAATCCTATCGCGCCTTCGGCACCGAGCTGGGCCGCGATGCCACCCCGCTCGAGGCGGGGCTGGACCGGTTTGTCGACCTGGGCAAAACGTTTCACGGCAAGGACGCGATGCTGGCAAAGGGCATCCGGTCGGCCTGCGTCACGCTGTTGATTGACGGCCCGGCGGATGCCGACCCCTGGGGGCGCGAGGCGCTGCTGCATGATGGGCAAAAGATCGGCCGCCTGACCTCGGGCGGGTATTCGGTGGCGTTCGGCAAACAGATCGGCATGGGCTACGTGCGCCCCGACCTGGCCGCGGTCGGCACCAGGTTGCAGGTGCGGATGTTCACCGGGCTGTTCGACGCCGTGGTGGTCGAAGACAGCCCCTATGATCCGCAAAACGCGGTGATCCGCATCGACGGCTGACCGGATCAGGCGGGGCGGTTGGCGATCAGCAACACGTTATTGGCCGGCATCTCGACGGTGTCGGCCAATACCAGCCCCGCACCCGCCAGGATCGCGGTCACATCGGCCAGATCCTTGTAGCCGATGGCGGGGTCTTGCGCCCGCAGGCTGGCATCGAAACTGGCGTCGCCCTCGCTTGTGGGGCGGCCATCGCGCAGGAACGGTCCGTAAAGCGCAAAGATGCCACCGATCGACAGCGCCTGCGCCGCCTCGGTCAGCACCACCCGCGCCTCGGGCGCCGAAATCAGGTGCAGCAGGTTGACCAGGACGACCAGGTCGGCCGGGCCATGATCTGCCGCCCAGCCGGGCCGCGCGGCATCCAGGTGCAGCGGGGGCAGGATGTTGGGCAGCGCCGCCTCTGCCGCCCAGGCCATGATCGAGGCGCGGCGTGCGGCATCGGGATCGGTCGGTTGCCAGGTCAGCCCCGGCAGGGCGGCGGCGAAACACACCACATGTTCCCCGGTGCCCGAGGCGATTTCCAACGCGCGGCCCCGCGCCGGGGCAATGCGCAACAGCTGATCACGGATCACATCGCGGTTGCGCAGCGCCGAGGGGGCAGAGATGCGGGCATCCTGCGCCAGCGTGGCCCCCGGCGTGTCGGGCAGATCTAGACGGCGGATCACTGTTGTTGCTGCATCATCACGGTCATCGCGCCGCTTTCTGCCATGCGCGCCATCATCACTTCCATCACGCCGCAACTGGCCAAAAGCGCCTGCGTCTGCGCCTCGGTCATGCCATCGGGCATCTCGATGCCCTGATCCATCTCGCCGCTCATCAGGCTTTCGGCGGTGGCCCCGTCCAGCGCGGCATCCATCTGGTCGAGCATCCGGTCGACCGCGTCTTCGCCCACGGCCGCCACGTAACCATCCATCAGGCAGGCATAGGCGGTGCGGGTGCGGTCATCCCATTGCGGCGGGGGCAGGTTGCCGTCCAGCGCGGGGATCTGCGCCACCAGCGCCTCGTTCATCAGGGCGTTGGCCTGTTCGGACAAGACCTGCATCCGGTCAAGCTGTGACTGCGCCAGCGCGGGCAGCGGCGCGATCAGGGCCGTGGCCAGGGCCATGGCGGTCAGGACACGCGGATAATCACGGGGCAGGGTCATGGCAACTCCTTCAACCTGTCTGCTGCGCAATGTAGGGGAAGATGCCGCACGGCGAAACCGCAAGCTCACGCCAAAATCACCGAAACCGCGCCGGGCTGAGGGCCGCGACGATATCGGCCGAAAGTTCGGGCGGGCGTCCGCCGACAAGATCGGCAACCAGGCGTGATGCGGCTGGTGCGGTTTGAAAGCCATAGCCCCCCTGCCCCGCGACCCAGATGAACGACGGGTCATCGCGGTCGGGGCCAAGCACCAGCGTGCGGTCGGGGGCAAAGCTGCGCAGCCCCGCCCAGGATGCCGTCAGGCGCGTCACCTCTTCGCGGACAAAGGCCTGGTAGCTGGCAATGCCCTCGGCAAGCGTCAGATCCTCGGGCCAGGCATCATGGGCCTCGCCCACCGGGTCTTCTTCGGCGGGCGACACGATCATCTGGCCCGCATCGGGTTTGGCATACCAGGTTTCCCCCGCCCCCATCAGCATGGGCCAGCCCGATACGTCATGGCCGCTGGGGCCGGGCACGCGCGCGACCGACCGGCGATAGGGGGTGATGCCGATGGGCTGCAGGCCCGCCATCATCGCAACCCCATCGGCCCAGGCACCGGCGGCGTTGACCAGGATGCGGGCCAGATGGTTGCCATCCCGGGTGACGACACGCCATCCCGCCGCTGTCTTGTCGATGCCGGTGACTGCCGCGCCGGTCTGCACCGCACCACCCGACGCGCGAATGGTCCGGGCAAAATGCTGGATCAGCCGGTCGGTGTCGATATCCCAGGCATCCTCATGCGCCGCCGCCCCCGTGATCGCATCGGGGTTGAGGCCGGGCACGCGCGCCACCGCCTCCGCGGGGGACATCACCGCAAGACCCATCTGCGCCACATCCTGCGCAAACAGGGCATCCTGCCCCGGCCCTGCCAGAACCATCAACCCGCGCGGGCTCAGGACACCGCCATCAAGGCTGTCATGATCCGCGCGCGACGCGAGATTGAGGGCGACGGTGGCAGGCTTGCCATATTGCGCCTCGTAGAGTGCGGCCGACCGCCCCGAGGCGTGATAGGCGAGCGCGGGCTCGGCTTCGAGCAGCAGCACTCGGCCCAGTTCCGAGAGCCGCGCCCCCGCCGACAGGCCCGCGATGCCACCGCCGATGATGAGGAAGTCATGGGTCATGGGGCAATGGGTTGCATGGGGGAAGGGGTGTGGGCAAGGGGGATGAGTATAGGCTTTCGCTGCGCTTCGTGCCGAGGTCAGCTTTGCGGACCTTCCCGCCGTTCGCCGCGCGTGCTCTGTTCGTGCTGCGCCTGCGAGGGCGTCCGGTAGAATGGGCTGATTGCAGACTTTTCAAGAATGCGTAGGGCTCCTGACGGAAAACGTTCGAAGTGCACCGTCAGGCCGCCTTTAGACCCAGAATTACTTCACACTGCCGCAGGCCGACACATGGCCCGGCTTAAATCAAGCAAGGTTTCCGATGTCCGAGAGCACTCGACTAAGGCCAACCTGTTTCTGATTTCGATTGTTGGGTTTGCGCCCGGGGCGTCTGAGCGACAGGGGCGAAAACCGACTTCGGGCGGTGCAGCGTTGCAGGTGCCGGGAACAAAGGGGATTTGCATCGGTCTACCACTCCGAAACCGCCTCGCCGTCGGTCGCAAAAGGAGCCTCTCCCGCTGCCAGATCCAAAGGTGCCTCAACTTTCGCTGGCAATGGCCGCGACACTTTCGGACTTCGTCGACTGCGTTCTCGATGTCGAACAGGCCAATGCAGGTCAACCGGATGTGTTACGCTGACAGCGGCTGATCCGCGCGGGCCTGTTTGCGTCCGCTCTCGAAACTTCCTGTCAAGAGGGTGCTTCAATCCAACGCGCTAGCATATCCGACACTTCAGACAATGCGGCATATGCGGCGACATTCCAAAATTAAATGTTTGTGACAATAACATAGATCAGTCTCTCCGCAGTCCTGTCCACCTATTCGAACAACACACAGACAGTGGAGTGGGATGTATGGTAGACATGACAATCGGTCAGTTCAATCTGATTTACAACGCGTTCTCGTTCGCATTCGCCGCGCTTGCTGCGGCAACCCTTTTCTTCTGGCTCGGGCGCAGCCAGGTCGCGCCCCAATATCGGACGGCGCTGACGATCACCGGTCTGGTGACCTTCATCGCCGCATACCACTATCTGAGGATTTTCGAGAGCTGGACCGCAGCCTACGACGTCGCCGATGGTGTGATGGTCGCGACAGGCGCGACTTTCAACCAGGCCTATCGGTATGTGGACTGGTTGCTCACCGTGCCGCTGCTTCTGATCGAACTCATCCTCGTGATGGGTCTGAGCCGTCAGGAAACGTTGTCGCGTGGCCTGCGCCTTGGTCTTCTGGCGGCGCTGATGATCGCGCTGGGATATCCCGGAGAGATCGCGGACAGCGCCAGTGCGCGCTGGTTCTGGGGCATCGCGTCGATGATTCCGTTCCTGTGGATCGTGTATGAACTGTTCGTCGGTCTGTCCAAGTCGATCGACAACCAGCCGGAGGACGCACGCGGCCTTGTCAACCTGGCGCGCTGGGTTGTCGTCCTGTCCTGGTCCTTCTACCCGCTCGTGTATTTCGCGGGCGCAATCGGTCTGGACGGTGCAACGGCGACCACGATCGTCGAGGTCGGCTACACCGTATCGGACATCGTCGCCAAGGCTGTGTTCGGCGTGCTGATCTACATGATCGCCGTCCGCAAGAGCCAGGACTACTTCGACAAGCAAGGTGGCAAGGACGCCGTTCCTGCCGAGTGATCTGGAACCTGTGACACGCACCATTGCGCGGGCCTCGCGGGGCCCGCGCACATTTGATCGGGGCAACACGATGCGCGATGAAATTCAGTCAGACGCTTATTCGGTGACCGCCGTCGAGGATGTCATGCACCGCGCCTTGGGCGTCGGACGTGTCGCCGGACTGGCGGCCCGACATCTTGACAGCGGTGGTGGGCGGACGCGGGTCAGGCTGGGTCTCGACACCGCGCGGCATCTTGGGCTCGCCCCCGACGTGGCAGTGTCCATCGCCGCCGCGTCGGAGCTTCTGCACAACGCTTCGCTTGTTCATGACGACATTCAGGACAAGGATATCGAACGGCGGGGTGTGCCGGCGCTGTGGGTCCAGGACGGCATCGGCCCGGCGATTTGCGCTGGCGATCTGATGATTTCCGCCGCCTCGGTCGTGCTGGCCGGCGGGATGCCGGGCGCGCAGCTTCGTGCGGCACTTTCCATGATGCATACGGTCGTGGCCGAGACGATCGCCGGTCAGGACGCCGATCTGACCGCCGCGCCGGATGTGTCCTTTGCCGACACGGTCACGATTGCTGCAGGAAAATCAGGGCCGCTGATCGCGCTGCCCGTGCGGTTGGCACTGTTGGCGGCGCAGGCACCCGGCGACGTTGCGGCACGCGTCGCGGCCCGTGCGCTTGCGGTGGGGTATCAGGTTCTTGATGACCTGCGCGACCTGTCCGAGGATCGGCGCGCCCAACGGTTGAACGCCGTCCTTGCGCTGGAGCGTGTGGGGCGTTTCGCCATCCACGCCGTCGACCATGCCCGCACGCAGCTTGATGCCGCCGCCGCCGCCGCGCGGTCCATTCCCCAAGACGCGGGCCTGCCGCTGGCAGCCCTGTCCGCCCGCGTCAGGCTTCAACTGACGGAGATCGCCGATGCCTCGTGATACCTACGTCACACCTGCGCCCCGCGCCATCGTTGCGGGTGCGGGGTTCGGCGGCATGGCCGCAGCCTTGCGCCTGCGTGCCCGCGGATACGCCGTGCGGCTGATCGACAGGTGTCCGCGTCTTGGCGGTCGCGCGCAGGTCTTTGAAAGGGAGGGGTTCCGCCACGATGCCGGGCCGACGGTCCTGACCGCGCCGCACCTGTTTCGCGAACTGTTCGAACTGTTCGACAAGCGGCTGGAAGATTACGTCACGCTGGTGCAGCCGGATCCGTGGTACCGGTTCTGGTACCACGACGGCGAAACCTTCGACTATGGCCCGACCGAAGCACGAACCGAGGCCGAAATCACCCGTCTGGCCCCCGGCGATCTGGATGGCTACCGCCGCATGGGGGAATGGTCGAAACAGATTCACGACGTGGGCTTTACTGAACTCTCCTCGGTGCCGTTTCATGCGCCCGGCTTCATGGTACGGCAGATCCCGGACCTGGTCCGCCTTCGGGCGCATGAAAGCGTGTGGTCCATGGTGGCGCGGCACCTGAAGGATGACCGCCTGCGCCGCGCCTTCTCGATCCAGCCGCTTCTGGTGGGCGGCAACCCGTTCGACACCACGTCGATCTACGGCATGATCAACCACCTTGAGCGCGCCCACCGCGTTTGGTTCGCCATGGGCGGCACCGGTGCGCTGGTCGATGCGCTGGAACGGCTGATGGTCGAGGAAGGGATCGAAATCGATCTTGGCACCACGGTGGCGCAGATCACTGTCGAGGGCGGTCGCGCGACGGGTGTCGATCTCGAAGACGGGCGGCACATCTTCGCCGACGTGGTGGTGTCCAACATGGACCCGATGCATGTCTACGCGAACATGCTGCCGCGGGCGGCGGCGTCCCCGGTGGCGCGGCTGCGCCAGAAGACCGCGCGTCTGTCGATGGGGCTGTATGTGCTCTATTTCGGGGCGCGCAAGACATGGCCCGAAGTCGCGCATCACACGGTCTGGTTCGGCGAACGCTACAAGGACTTGCTGACGGACATCTTCCGCCGCAAACATCTCGCCGAGGATTTCTCGCTCTACGTGCACCGCCCCACGGCCACGGACCCGTCCTTTGCCCCCGAAGGCTGCGACAGCTTTTACGTGTTGTGCCCCGTGCCGAACCTCGCGGGTGGTCAGGACTGGTCGATTGAGGGCCCACGCCTGCGTGACCGCATCGTCGCCGCGCTGGATGCCACCATGCTGCCGGGTCTGGCCGACACGATCACCGCCGAATTCGCCATGACGCCCGAAGATTTCCGCAGCGATTACCTGTCGGTCGATGGCGCCGGGTTTTCTCTGTCGCCGTTCTTTACCCAGTCAGCCTATTTCCGGTTCCACAATCGCGGCGAAGGGGTGGCGGGCCTGTACTTTGTCGGCGCAGGCACCCACCCAGGTGCGGGCTTGCCCGGCGTCGTGTCATCGGCGAAAGTGCTGGACCATCTGGTCCCAGACGTTGCCAGCGTCGCATGACGGAAGGCGAGGCTCAGGCAATCATGGACAGGCACGCGCGCAGCTTTGCCCCGGCGGCGCGGCTGCTGCGGCGGGCCGACCGGCAGCGGGTGGCGCAGCTTTACGCCCTGTGCCGCACGGTGGATGACTTGGCAGACGAGGACGGAAGCGCGGATGCCGTCCGACGGCTCGCGCGCATCCATGCGGCACTGCGTCTTGGCAGCGACTGCGATCCGATCGCGCGCGACGTGCAGATCCTTTTCGCCGGACGGGTGGACGGGCTTGCGGCTTTCGGCGATCTGATCGCAGGCGTGCGTGGTGATCTGGGCCGGGTCGAGATTGCCGACATGGACGCGCTCGACGCCTATGCACATGCCGTGGCGGGCACCGTGGGGATCATGATGGCGTCGCTGTTCGATGTGCCGCGCGCCTTCCACGCGCGCGCCGCCGATCTGGGCAAGGCCATGCAACTGACCAATATCTGCCGCGACGTGGCCGGGGATGCGCTGGCGGGACGGCGGTATTTGCCCTCCACGCTGTGCCCTGCATCCCCGGCCGAGATTGCCGCGCCGACCCCGCGCGTCGCGACAGACATTCGGCACGCTGTCACCGTGCTGCTGGCGCGATCCGAGGATCTTTATGCGTCCGGGCACCGGGGGCTGCACGCGTTGCCGCCGCGGGTCCGGGTGTCCGTGGCCATCGCCGCATCGCTCTATCGTGGGATCAACGGCGTGCTGCGCGACCGCGGTTTCGACCCGATGGTGGCCCGGGCGTATGTGCCAGCTCCCCGCAAGCTGCGCCTTGCAGTTGGGGCCGGTATCGGCGTGATCCGCCGCAATGATGGTCACCCCGCTGCCCCCATGCAGGAGAACACCCGTGCCTGATGTGGACATCGCGATCCTTGGTGGCGGCTGCGCGGGACTGAGCCTTGCCGCGCGCCTGAGCGCGACCGGGCTTTCGTTCCGGGTAATCGAGCCGCGCGAGACCTATACCGACGACCGCGCGTGGTCGTTCTGGCGCACCGGACCCGATCCATTCGTCGATTGCGTCCGCGCATCCTGGTCGCGCTGGACCGTCGCCGGACCGCATCGCACCGTGACACGGGGCTCACGCCGTTACCCCTACCAGACAGTGACAGCGGGCGCATTTTACGCCCGCGCGCTGTCGCTGATCGACGACGCGGCGCAAGGCAGCATCGCCTGCGGCGTGCACGCCGGGGCCGTCGAACCCAAGGCGGGCGGCTCCCATGTCGACACCTCGGATGGCGGGTTCACCGCGGCACACGTCATCGACGCACGCACACCGCGGCGGCGGCCGGATTACGGGCAGTTCTTTCTGGGCCGCGAGATCGTCACGGACGATGCGGTGTTTGACCCCGACACCGTACCGCTGATGCATTTCCGCAAGGGATACAGCACCGGCGTCGATTTCCTGTATATCCTGCCGTTCGCACGGGACCGCGCACTCGTCGAGGTGACATCCTTCGCCCCTTCCGCCCCCGCCGACGCGGTCATGGCCGACTGGCTGGGGCATGAGATCGCGGCGTGTGGTGCCAACGCCCACACCGTGCTGCGCGAAGAACGGGGGCCTTGCCCATGGAGGTCGGGTATCGCGACCCCGCCACGCCGTCGGTGACCCATATCGGTCTGGCGGGCGGGGCCGCGCGCCCGTCGACCGGCTACGCGTTCCAGCGCATCCAGGCCCAGACTGAAGCCGTCACCCGAAGCCTTCTGCGCGACGGCGTGCCACGCGTCCCGCGCGACCCCGCGATGGGCCGGTTCATGGACAGTGTGTTCCTGCGCGTGCTGCAAGCCACCCCGGACCGCGGCCCCGCCCTGTTCGAAGCGCTGTTCCACAACACGCCCGCCGACCGGCTGGAACGGTTCCTGTCCGGGTCCACGCGGCCCGACGACCGTCTGTCGGTCATGGCCTCGCTGCCACCTGTGCCGTTCCTGCGCGCGGCGGCGGGTGGACATGACATGCCGACACTGATGCCGCGCACCGTTCAAACGACAATTTTCGCTACGGGCCTTCTGGTGATGATCACGCTCCATGCCGGTCTGTCGCTGGACCTGTGGGCGCAGGTCCTGATCCTCGCGCCCGCGGTCGCGCTTCTGGGGCTGCCCCACGGCGCGCTGGACCTGCCCATGGCCAAGGCGATCTGGCCGCTGCGCGGATGGCGGGACCGGGCCGTGTTCTTCGCCAGCTATCTTGCGCTGGCAGGCACCATCGGCGTGTTGTGGTGGGTTGCACCCGCGGCCGCCCTCGCCGCGTTCCTTGCCTACTCGGCCTTCCATTTTTCCGGGGACTGGCAGGACGACGGCACCGCGTGGCGCATGGCTGGCGGCCTGTCCGCCATCGGCGCGCCGGTCGTGTTTCACACGGCGGACGTCGCGCAGATCTTCGCCGTCCTTGGGCCTGTCACGTCAGCCGGCATCATCGCCCAGGGCACGGCTCTGGCCGGGATCGTGGGGGCAAGCGTCGCCGTGTTTGCAGTGATCGTGCCACGCGGTGGCTTAGCGCGTTTGCCGCTGGTCGAACTTGGCGCGATCTGGATCGGTGCCGCGCTGCTGCCGCCCTTGCTGTATTTCGCGGTCTACTTCTGTCTCCTGCATTCCCTGCGACACCTGACCGGAACGCTGGCCGTCTTGCCGGATCAACGCGCGGCGCTTGGTGGCGCTGCGGCCATCACGGGCGTGACGCTGTGCGGTGCCGCAACGGGGCTCATCCTGTTGACGGTGGGTGCGCCGGGCGATGTGACGGGCCCTGTCCTTGAGGTGGTCTTCATCGGCCTCGCCGCCTTGACGGTGCCGCACATGTTGCTCGTGGAACGGTTTTCCATGGGATGGGTAACACCGGTCCACGGGTCGAGGTCGTCGCGCCGAATTTGAAACTGCGCGTCAGCGCGTCGAAGGACGCCAGTTTCCGCTGCGGGTCAAGCCGTTGGCTCCCTGCATCTTCTCGTTTTCGCCACCGAACGCATGAGGAAAACGAGTTTCAGCTGATAATTTACGCAGCTGACGATGGATCAACGGACTCTTTCCGCTCCACGGTCAGTGCAGCCGCGAAAATGCTGTAGCCTGCACGAACGACTGATTGGGTGAACCTACACGGCAGCGTGAACCGAACCACCGAATGTCTGCTGACGGGCTGTCAATGATGGGCCTGCTTCACTGCATCCGCGAAATGGCCCCACCACGCTGAAGTCAGTCTGGGCTCACACCCGACCCCAAGATCCGCTCCCCCTCACAACATGCTCGGCACCACCAGGTCCGGCGGGCGGTGCCCGTCGGCGAAGGTCTTGATGTTGATCAGCACCTTTTCGCCCATCTCGATCCGGCCTTCACGCGTGGCCGAGCCCATGTGGGGCAACAAGACCACATTGGGCAATTCGCGCAGGCGGGGGTTCACCTCTCGGCCCTTTTCGAACACGTCGAGCCCCGCCCCCGCGATGTCACCCGCGCGCAGCATCCGGGTCAGGGCGTTTTCGTCGATCACCTCGCCCCGCGAGGTGTTCACGATCACCGCCTGCGGTTTCATCAGCTTGAGCCGCCGGGCATTCATCAGGTGAAAGGTCGAGGGCGTGTGCGGGCAATTGACCGACACCACGTCCATCCGGGAAATCATCTGGTCGAGGCTTTCCCAATAGGTCGCTTCCAGCGCGGCCTCGGTATCGGCATGCACGCGGCGGCGGTTGTGGTAATGCACCTGCATGCCGAAGGCGCGGGCGCGTTTGGCCACCGCCTGCCCGATCCGGCCCATGCCCAGGATGCCCAGCCGCTTGCCCGCGACGCGCCCGCCCATGAAAGCGGTGGGCGACCAGCCTTCCCAGTTGCCGGCCTGCATCGCGGCCATGCCCTCGGGAAGGCGGCGCAGCACCGCGAGGATCAGCGCCAACGCCATATCGGCGGTGTCATCGGTCATCACGCCCGGCGTATTGGACACCAAGATGCCGCGCTGGCGCGCCGTGGCCACGTCGATATGATCGACGCCCGCGCCGTAATTCGCGATCAGTTTCAACCGATCACCCGCCTGCCCCAGCATCCCGGAATCGATCCGGTCGGTGATGCAGGGCACGATCACATCGGCGCGCGCCATCGCGGCGACAAGCTCGGCGCGGGTCATCGGCCTGTCGTCATCACGCAGATCGACATCGAACAATTCGGTCATCCGGGTCTCGACGATTTCGGGCAACCGTCGCGTCACGACAACACTCAACCTCTGAGCTGGCATAAGACCCTTCCCTTCGCTGGCGTTTGTTCTTGTGGCATGACATTCTCTGATCCAGTGCAGGGGTGCAAGCGGTGTGGCCGCCTGACCCTTGGCGCAGGCAAGAAAAGCACCGAAAAGACGCGTCCCGCAGACAAGGGGCGGGCAAGGGCAGAGACGAACAGGATGACGAACGCAAAGGGATGGGGCGGGCTTTGGGCCGCCTGCGCGGCGATGGGCGTTGTCTTGGCCGGGGTTGCCTCTGCGCAAGACCGGCCCGGCACCCAGCCGCTGCCGCGCCCGGTTGCCGTGGCGGTGGTGGACACATCGCCCGGCACCGTCCCGGCCATGGCCCCTGCCCCCCCCGCAGCGCCGCAAGCCACGGCCCTTGCGCCGCGTGCCACCGCCCCCGATGACCGCGTCGGGTCGGTCACCGGCTTTCCGATCCCGCGCTACGTGTCGATCAAGGCCTCCGAGGCCAACGCGCGGCGCGGCCCGTCGCGCAGCCACCGCATCGACTGGGTGTTTCAGCGCCGCAACATGCCGGTGATGGTGGTGGCCGAACATGGCCATTGGCGGCGCGTCGTCGACCGCGACGGCGCAGGCGGCTGGGTGCATTACACGCTCTTGTCCGGCGAACGCACCGCCATCGTCGAGGTGGACCGCCTGCCGCTGTACCAGCGCCCCGACCGCACATCGATGGTGCGCGCCGAGGCGGAACAGGGCGTGATCGGCACCCTGCGCGAATGCCGCGCCGAGTGGTGCGAAATGGAAGTGGGCGGCTACCGCGGCTGGGTCGAGGCGCGCGCCATCTGGGGCGTCGAGCCCGGCGAAACCTTCGACTGATCCCGGCCCCCTTCCCTACCCCTGATCCGCGCAACAGGCATCCTTTCATGACCCCTGATCCTGCCCCGCTTCGGGCGGCCGCCCTTGCCACCCGGCTGGCCTTTCTGGCGGCGGGGTTCGTCATGGCCTGCTGGGCGCCGCTCATCCCCTTTGCCAAGGCGCAGGTCGGCGCCAGCGACGGGATGTTCGGCCTGTTGCTCCTGTGCCTGGGCCTTGGGTCCATCGTGGCGATGCCTGTGACCGGCTATGTCAGCGCCCGGCGGGGAGCGCGGCCGATGATCCTGCTCGGGGGCTTCACCCTGGTGGCGCTTTTGCCCGGCCTGGTGCTGGCCGAAACGGTGGTCGTGCTCGCCGCGGGCCTGGCGCTGTTCGGGGCGGCGCTTGGAACCATCGACGTGGCGATGAACATCCATGCCGCCGAGGTCGAGGCCCGCGCCGCGCGGCCCATGATGTCGGGGTTTCACGCGATGTGGAGCGTGGGGGGCATCCTGGGTGCGGGCGGGGTGACGGCCTTGCTCTGGATCGGGGCAAGCCCGGTGGCGGCGGCTTTCGCGGGCAGCGCGTTGGCCTTGGCCGCCATGCTCATCGCCACGCCCCGCTTTCTGCGGGCGACAGGTGGCGCACCGCCGACCCTTGCCTGGCCGCGCGGCACGGTTCTGATCCTCGCCCTCTTGGCCGCGATCTGTTTCCTGGTCGAAGGCGCGGTGCTGGATTGGGGCGCCTTGCTGATCGTGGCCCAGGACCTGCTGGACCCGACCCGGGCCGGGATCGGCTACATGCTGTTTTCCGTCGCGATGACCCTGGCGCGGCTGACCGGCGACAGGATCGTGGCCGTGATGGGCCAGCGCCGGGTTCTGATCGCGGGCGGGATCGTGGCGATCTTTGGCATCGGCCTGACGCTGGTGCCGGGACAGGTGCCGCTGGCCATGACGGGCTTTGCCCTGATCGGGCTGGGATGCGCCAATCTGGTGCCCGTGATCTTCAGCCTGGCCGCGCGCCAGCCCGACATGGCACCGGGGCTGGCGGTGGCCGCCGTCACGACCACCGGCTATGCGGGCATCCTGCTTGGGCCGGCCATCGTGGGCTTTGCCGCAGAGGCCACGAGCCTGCCGCTTGCCTTTGGCCTTTTGGCGGGCCTGATGCTGGCCTATCCCTTGGCCGCGCGCGCGATCACCCGCTAGGCGGCGGCATCCAGCCCGCGCCCTTTCAGCAAGGCCTCCACCCCCGGCATCCTGCCCCGGAACGCGGTATAGAGCTGATCGGCCTCCTGGCTACCGCCCGCCGACAGGATGAAGCGTTCCAGCCTTTGCGCGGTATCGCGGTCAAAGGCATCGCCCGCCTCGGTAAAGGCGGCAAAGGCGTCGGCATCCATCACCTCGGACCACATGTAGCTGTAATAGCCGCTGGAATAGCCATCGCCGCTGAAGACATGGGCAAAATGCGGGGTGGCATGGCGCATGCCGATGGCGCGCGGCATCCCCAATCCCTCAAGCGTTTCGGCCTGCGTCTCCATCGGGTCGACCGGGGCCTCTTCCTGGGCGTGGAATTCGAGATCGACCAGGGCCGAGGCGACATATTCGACCGTCTGGAACCCCATGTCATAGGTTTGCGCCGCCAAGAGCCTGTCGAGCAGCGCGCGCGGCATGGGCTGGCCGGTGTCGGCGTGGCGGGCATGCTTTTCCAGCACCTCGGGCACTTCCAGCCAATGCTCGAACAGCTGGCTGGGCAGTTCCACGAAATCGCGCGCCACGGAAGTGCCGGAAATCGACCCGTAGGTGACATCGGACAACATCTGGTGCAGCGCGTGACCGAATTCATGGAACAGCGTGCGCGCATCGTCATAGGACACCAGCGCCGGATCGCCCTTGGCGAAATTGCAGATGTTCACCACGATGGGCGCGGTATCGCCGCCCAGTTTTTTCTGGCTGCGCATCGCCGAACACCACGCGCCCGACCGTTTCGATCCGCGCGCGAAGTAATCGCCGATGAACACCGCCACGTGACGGCCCTCGCGCGTCACCTCCCAGGCGCGGGCGTCCGAATGGTAGAGCGGCACGTCCAGCGGCGCAAATTCCAGCCCGAACAGGCGGTTGGCGCAATCAAAGGCCGCAGTCGATCATGGCATCGAGCTGGAAATACGGCTTCAGCTCGGCCTCATCGAGATCATGTTCGGCCATCCGGCGGCGCTCGGAGTAATAGCGCCAATCCCAGGGTTCCAACTCGCCGTTGACGCCATCGGAATGCAGCATCGCGGTCAGCTTCACGCTGTCGGTCTGCGCCTGTGCCAGCGCGGGTTCCCAGACCTGCATCAACAGCTTGCGCACCGCGTCGGGCGTGCCCGCCATTTCCGTTTCCAGCTTGTAATCGGCAAAGCTGTCATAGCCCAACAACATCGCCCGTTCCGCCCGCAGCGCCAGAACCTCGGCCGCGATGGCGCGGTTGTCGGTGTCGCCGCCATTCATCCCGCGCGCGGCCCAGGCCTTGTAGGCGATCTCGCGCAGGTCGCGGCGCGGGCTGAACTGCAGGAAGGGCACGATCAGCGACCGCGACAAGGTCACGATGGGGCCATCCTGACCCTTGTCCTGCCCCGCCGCGCGGGCGGCCTTGATCACGAAATCGGGCAAACCCTCCAGGTCGGTCTCGGACAAGGGCAAGACCCAGTCGCGCTCATCGGCCAGAAGGTTCTGGCCGAATTCCGTGCCAAGCACGGCAAGGCGGCTTTTCACCTCGGTCAGGCGGTCGCGCGCAAACCCCTGCAACGCCGCCCCCGACCGGGTAAAGCCGCGATGCGTCAGGTACAGAACCCGCATCTGTTCATCGCTCAATGCCAGGCTGTCGCGCCGCCGCCACAGATCATCGATCCGGGCAAACAGGCCCGCGTTATTGGTGATCTCGGACGCATAGGCCGAGAGTTTCGGCGCGAACTCGCGCTGCAAGGCTTCGCGCGCGGGCGTGCTGTCGGCGCCTGCCAGATTGTAGAACACCCCCGCCACCCGGTCGAGCAGGTCATCGGCCTGTTCCAGCGCCTCGATCGTGTTGGCGAAGGTCGCGGGCTCGGGGTTCGTGGCAATGGCGGCGATGGCCGCACGCCCCTGGTCCAGCGCCGCCTCCATCGCCGGACCGAACTGTGCATCCTCGATCCGGTCAAAGGGCGGCAGGGCAAAGCGGGTGGTCCAGGTCTCGAGCAGCGGATTGGTCATCGGATATCTCCTGTTTCCCACTACATAGGGCGAGAGGGGCGGGGCTGCACCCCCCTTCCGGATCAGGGCCTGGTCGGGGCGGTCAATCGCCGCCGCACACCGGGCAATCGGCACGGCGCCTGATCGCGATGTCGCGGCTCTCGGCGCCCAGCGCATCATGGATCACCATCCGACCGCGCAGGCCCCGGCCCGCGCCGGTGATCTCCTTCACCGCCTCCAGCGCCATCATCGCGCCGATCACCCCGGGCAAGGCCCCGACCACGCCGGTATCCGCGCAGGTGGCCGACAGGCCCGGCGCGGGCGCATGGGGAAAGATGCAGGCCATGCAAGGCGCGCCCCCGGCCGGATCATAAAGCGTGATCTGACCCTCCCAAGCCGAAATCGCCCCCGCGATCACCGGGCGGCCCGTCGCCACGGCGGCGGCATTGATCATCGCGCGCGTGCCAAAGGCATCGGTGCCATCAAGGATCAGGTCATACTCGGCAAACAGCGCCGGCGCGATATCGGCGTCCAACATCCGGTTGTAGGGCCGCAGATCGACATGCGGGTTCAGCGCGGCCATCGCCTTTTGTGCCGAAAACACCTTGGGCATGCCTTGGCGTTCATCGGTATGGATCACCTGCCGCTGCAGGTTCGACAGGCTGACCACGTCGGCATCGATCATCCCGATCCGTCCCACCCCCGCTGCCGCAAGGTAGAGCAACGCGGGCGATCCAAGCCCCCCCGCGCCCACCACCAGCACCGACGCCTCCTTCAACGCGCGCTGCCCAGCCCCGCCGATGTCGCGCAAGGTGATGTGGCGGGCATAGCGTTCCAGTTCCTCGGCCGAAAACGGGCCGCTCTGCACCACGGGCGCGGCAAGATCGCGCGCGGCCTCGACCGCGGCGGCGCGGGCGCGCAACCGACCCAGCCCCGCGCGATAGGCGAGGATCAGGCCCACCCCTACCCCGATCACCAGCCATTCGGTCAGCGACCCCCCGGTGGCCAACCGCAGGGGATGGGTCGGCGCCACCCCCAGATGCACCGCCAGAACGGCCAGGTACAACAGCCCCAGCATGTAGAACCGCGCCTGGACCGGGGCCTTCATCAGATGGCCAAGGCCCCAAAGCGCCGCCGCCAGAAACAGGACAAACAGCATCAGCCCACCCCGGTGGAGCCAAAGCCCCCCGCCCCGCGCGCAGTCCGGTCCAGGTCTTCGACCATCGCCCAGGCCGCTTGCAAGACCGGGGCGATGACGGCTTGGGCAATGCGCGCGCCATGGCGGATGCGATAGGCGCGATCCCCGAAATTCACCAGGATCACCCCCAAGGGTCCGCGGTAATCGCTGTCGATGGTGCCGGGGCTGTTGGGCAGGCCGATGCCATGGGCCAAAGCCAGGCCAGACCGGGGCCGGATCTGCATCTCGAACCCGGCAGGGATCGCCACCCGCAACCCGGTGGGCACCACGAGCCGCGCGCCCGGTTTCAGCAACAGGCCATGCAGCCGGTCGCCGTCGCGCAGGTTGGCGCGCAGATCGGCCCCCGCCGCGCCTGCCGTCGCGTAGTCGGGCAGGGCAACCAAAGGGTCGGCCCAATCCTCGCGCTTGACCTCGATCATGTTGGTCACGCTGTCCCCTTCACCTTTCCACAAATACGCACCTGCGGCGCTTGCCACTCAGGCCAGGTGGTCCGCGATGCGCGCCGCCAGGCGCCGGGCCACCTCCTGCTTTGCCATCCGCGGCCAATCCTCGGCCCCCTCGGCGGTGATCAGCGTCACCGCGTTCTCGGCCCCGCCCATGATGCCGGTCGCGGGCGACACGTCATTGGCCAGGATCCAGTCACAGCCCTTGCGGGCGCGTTTGGCGGTCGCATGCGCGGTGACGGTCTCGGTCTCGGCGGCAAAGCCTATCACCAGCCGGGGCCGCCCCTCGCCCATCTGGGCCACGCTGGCCAGGATGTCGGGGTTCTCCGCGAAATCGAGCCTGGGCAGACCGCCCGTGCCATCCTTCTTCATCTTCTGCCCCGCCGCATTGGCCACCCGCCAATCGGCCACGGCCGCCGCAAAGACGGCCGCATCGGCCGGAAGCGCGGCGCGCACCGCCGCCGCCATGTCCAGCGCGGTTTCCACCGCCACCACCTCCACCCCCATGGGCGGCGGCACGCTGGCCGGGCCGGTCACGAAGGTCACCCGTGCACCCAGATCGCGCAGCGCGGCCGCAAGCGCCGTGCCCTGCGCGCCCGATGACCGGTTGGCGATATAGCGCACCGGATCGATCGGTTCATGGGTCGGCCCCGATGTCACCACGACATGCCGGCCGGCCAGCGGCCCATCACCCAGCGCGCGGCGCACGGCCGCCACGATATCGGGCACCTCGGCCATGCGGCCGGGACCGAATTCGCCACAGGCCATCGCGCCATCCTCCGGGCCGACAACCAGCACCCCGTCACCCGCAAGCATCGCCAGGTTGCGCTGCGTCGCGGGATGGAGCCACATGCGCAGGTTCATCGCCGGCGCGATCAGCACCCGCTTGTCGGTCGCCATCAGCACCGTCGAGGCGAGGTCATTCGCATGGCCATTGGCCATCTTGGCCATCAGGTCGGCGGTCGCGGGGGCCACGACCACCAGGTCGGCGGACCGCGACAGCTGGATATGGCCCATTTCCGCCTCGTCGGTCAGATCGAACAGGTCGCGATACACCTTTTCCGCCGCCAGCGCCGAGGCGGACAGGGGCGTCACGAACTGTTCTGCGGCCTTGGTCAGGACCGGCGTCACCGCCGCCCCCTGATCGCGCAGGCGCCGGATCAGGTCGAGCGATTTATAGGCCGCGATGCCGCCACCGATGATCAGGAGAATGCGCTTGCCTGCCAGCATGATGGGCCACCTTTTTGCTTGGGGGCAAGGTTACGGGCGCACCCCGGCAAGGGCAATGCCCTTCTCTGGACAGGCCCGCTCAGCGAAAGGCTGCGCAAGGGTCGGGGCGCGCGACCGGATCGGACAGCGCCCAAAGGTCAAAGGGCACATCGCCCTCGGGCGGGGTTTCGAACTGGCCCAGGCTGACCACCGTCACCTCGGGCGCGGCCACGGCCAGCACGGCGGGCACGCCCCAATCGCGGCGCGCATGGCCATTGCCGGTGATGATCGCCACGGGGCCGCCATGGGCCGCCAGCGCGTCGAGGGCTGCCGCGGCCAAGGCGGCATCGCGCAGGCGCTGCGCCTGCACGAAACCGGGCAGGAGATCGGGCGGCAAGGCGTCGCAATGCGAGGCCATCTGTTCGGCCTCGCGCGCGGCCTGTTCCGCCTCGGGCAAGGGGGTGGTCAGACCGAACTGCACCGCATCGCCTTCAAAAACCGCCGCCGCCCCCCCCTGAAAGGCGCCGCGCGCGATATCGCGCGGGACGGCCGCGCCGTAGATCGGCACGTCGCGGCCAAAGGCGAACAAGGGGGCGTAATAGGCGAAATCGGGCCAGCCGGAATTGGCCCAATCCAGCGCCGCAGCCAAGGCATCGGCATCGCCTGCAAGATCGGGGGTGATGCGCGCCGCGTCATCGGCCGTGATCATCTCGAAGACGATGGCCGCGGGTTCGATTGCGCCCAAGACCTCGGCCTGTCGCGCGTGGTGGCCGGGGTTGTCATGCACCTCGCCGAGGATGACCACCTGCGTGGCGCGCGTGGCCGACACGACATGGTCCAGCGATGCGGGTTCGGCCACCGCACCGCTCGCCCCAAAGACCAGGGCGACAAAACCAAGGCAGCGCAGCCGCCCCACGGATCAGCGCAGGGCCGCGAAGGTCTGGATGACCGCCGGGACAATGGCTGCATCCTCATGGACCGGCCCCGGCGCAGCCGTGGCCAGCGAATAGGCAAACAGCCCCAGCAAAAGCGCCAAGGGCGCGTGAAGGATCAGGCGGCGAAGAATGACCGAACCTCCTTCGATTGGGCTTCGAGCGTCTTGCGCATCTTGGCGAAAGCGGCGGCTTCCAGCTGACGCACGCGTTCCTTGCTCAGACCCAGTTCTTCCCCCAGGCTTTCCAGGGTGCGCGGGTCTTCGCGCAGTTTGCGTTCACGCACGATGAAGCGTTCGCGGTCGTTCAAGGCCTGCATCGCGATGATCAACCAATCGCGCAACTGACGGGTATCATGGGCATCCTCGACGATTTCGGCGGCCTGCGTGCTGGTGTCTTCCAGCGCGTCGATCCATTCACGCCCCTCGTCATCGACGGATTGGGTGGCGTTCAGCGAATAATCCGACCCCGCCAAGCGGCCTTCCATCATCTCGACGTCATGCAAGGGCACGCCGACCTCGGTGGCGATCATCTGGCGCAGCTGGTGCTTGTCAAGCGACTGGCCTGCCGCCATCGCTTCGCGTTCAAGCCGGGCCTGAACCCGGCGCATGTTGAAGAACAGCGATTTCTGCGACGACGTGGACCCGGTGCGCACCATCGACCAGTTGCGCATCACGTAATCCTGGATCGAGGCCTTGATCCACCAGACCGCATAGGTCGAAAAGCGCACGCCACGATCGGGGTCGAACTTGTCGGCCGCCTTCATCAGGCCCAGCCCCGCCTCCTGGATCAGGTCGTTCATCGGCGCGCCGTAGCGGCGGAATTTCGACGCCATGGAAATGGCCAGGCGCATGTAGGCGGTGATCAATCGGTGCAATGCCTCTTCGTCGCGCTGGTCGCGCCACGCATAGGCCAATCGCAACTCGGTCTCTGCATCCAGAAGTTCCGCCCGCATCGCGCGGCGGCTGAGGCTTTGGTCTCCACCCATATCAAGTGCCATGTCGCACCCCCCGTTGGTTGCATAGAACGCGCTGACACACAGCGTTTCATAAAGCTTACGCAGCAAAGCGCCGATCGGTTCACTCTGGCCGACAGAAAATTTCGTCCGGGCCCGAAAAGTTTCACCAGTCCGGCAAATTTACGTTTCGGTAAGGCTTCGGCGCTATGCGTTAACCATGTTCGACGCAGCCCGCCCCGAAAGCCTGTCCCGCATCCAGACCGTCGCCTTCGAGGGGCTCGAGGCGCGCCGGGTCGAGGTGCAATGCGCCGTCACCCCCGGTGTGCCGGCCTTTGCCGTTGTGGGCCTGCCCGACAAGGCCGTGTCAGAGGCGCGCGAACGGGTGCGCACGGCGTTGTCGGCGATGGCCATCGCGTTGCCCTCGAAACGGATCACGGTCAACCTGTCACCCGCCGACCTGCCCAAGGAAGGATCGCATTTCGACCTGCCCATCGCCTTGGCCTTGCTGGCGGCGCTCGACATCATCCCGCGCGACCGGGTGGAAGCGGGAATGGCCCTGGGGGAATTGTCGCTCGATGGCACGCTGATCCCGGTCATCGGCGCGCTGCCCACGGCGCTTGCGGCGGGGGAAGACGGGCGGGTGCTCTATTGCCCCTTGGGCTGTGGCGCCGAGGCCGCCTGGGTCGGCGCGACACCGGTTTTTGCCGCCCGCACCCTGGCAGAGCTGATCGGGCACCTGACCGACCGTGCGCCGCTGCCCCCCGCCCGCCCCGGCGAGGTGATGCAGGACACAAGCGCCAAATGCCTGTCCGAGGTGCGCGGGCAGGAACGCGCCAAGCGCGCGCTGGAAATCGCGGCGGCCGGGCGCCACCACCTGTTGATGGTCGGCAGCCCCGGTTCGGGCAAGTCGATGCTGGCCGCCCGCATGCCGGGCCTGCTGCCGCCCCTGTCGGCGACCGAGGCGCTGGAAACCTCGATGATCCAATCGCTGGCAGGCTTGCTTGACGAAGGCGGCATTTCGCGCAGCCGTCCGTTTCGCGCGCCCCACCACACCGCCTCTATGGCCGCCATCGTGGGCGGCGGGCGGGGCGCGAAACCGGGTGAAATCAGCCTGGCCCATAACGGCGTGCTGTTCCTCGACGAATTCCCCGAATACCCGCGCGCCGTGCTGGAAACCCTGCGCCAGCCGATCGAAACCGGCGACGTGGTGGTGGCGCGCGCCAATGCGCATGTCACCTACCCGTGCCGGTTCCTGCTGGTCGCGGCCGCCAACCCGTGCCGCTGTGGCCAATTGTATGACGCGGGCCAGGCCTGTGGGCGCGCGCCCCTGTGCGGCGAAGATTACATGGGCCGCATTTCCGGCCCGCTGATGGATCGTTTCGACCTCCGGCTGGAGGTGCCGCCGGTGGCCTATGCCGACCTGGACCTGCCGGCCACGGGCGAGAAAAGCATCGACATCGCCCGGCGCGTGGCGGCGGCGCGTGATCTGCAACGGGACCGCTTTGCAGGGTTGGGGGCCAAGGCGCGGGTGAATGCCGATGCCGAGGGCGCGCTGCTCGATGACATCGCCACGCCCGATGCCGAGGGAAAGGCGTTTCTGCTGACCGCCGCCGAGCGGTTCAAGCTGACCGCACGCGGCTATCACCGCATCTTGCGGCTGGCGCGCACCATCGCCGATCTGGACGGGGATGCGACCGTGGGGCGCCCCCATATCGCCGAGGCGCTTGGCTATCGGTTGATGGTGGCGAAACCGGGTTAGAGCTTGGCCTCGATCGCGCCCCAGATCCGGGCGGCGACATTGATGCCGTCAAACCGTTCCAGTTCCTGGATGCCCGTGGGCGAGGTGACGTTGATTTCCGTCAGGTAACCGCCGATCACGTCGATGCCGACGAAAACCTGCCCCATGTCGCGCAGGCGGGGGCCGATGGCGGCGCAGATTTCGTGTTCGCGCGCGGTCAGGCCGATTTTCTCGGCCCGCCCGCCCACATGCAGGTTCGACCGCGTTTCGCCCACGGCGGGCACCCGGTTGATCGCGCCCACGGCATGACCGTCGACAAGGATGATCCGCTTGTCGCCCGCCGCCACATCGGGCAGGAATTTCTGCGCGATCAACGGCTCGCGGTTGATGCCGGTGAACAGTTCATGCAGCGAATTCAGGTTGCGGTCGCTGTCGGTCAGCCGGAACACGCCCGCGCCGCCATTGCCGTAAAGCGGCTTGAGGATGATATCGCCATGCCGGTCCTTGAAGTCGCGCAGCACCGACAGGTCGCGCGCGATGGTGGTGGGCGGTGTCAGGTCGGGAAAATCCAGCACCAGCAATTTCTCGGGGCAATTGCGCACCCAGAACGGGTCATTGACCACCAGCGTCTTGCCCTTGAGCCGATCCAGCAGATGGGTCGTGGTGATATAGCCCATGTCAAAAGGCGGATCCTGCCGCAGCCAGACGACATCGACATCGGCCAGATCAAGATCGGTCACCGGCCCCAGGTGGGCATGATCGCCCTTGACCCGCTGCACCCGCAGGCTCTGGGCGCGCGCCATGATCCGCCCCTCGCGGTAGCTGAGATGGTCGGGGGTGTAGACCCACAGATCATGGCCGCGCGCCTGCGCCTCTTCGGCGAGGCGGAACGTGCTGTCCGCGTCGATGTTCACCGACCCGATCGGATCCATCTGAAAGGCGATCTTCATGGCCCACACTCCCGGCGTTTGCGTCGCCCCTGTTTGGCGCGCGTCGACCGCAGGCGCAAGAGATGGAAGCTGTCAGGCAGGGATCACGCGGCGTGCAGGGCGTTCGAAATCACGTCGATACGCCCCGTCCGGTCCACGAGCGCCACATCGAAGCGCATCGGCGTCAATGATCCCTTGGGAAAAAACCCCAATGCCGCCTCGGCACTTGCCAACAGCCGGCCAATCTGGCGCCGGGTCAGGCGGGTGGCGGCATCGGCACAGGTTTTCGACGATTTCACCTCGACGAAAACAACCTCGCCATTCTTTTCCAGCACCAGATCGATTTCACCAACAGGGCCCCGCCACCGGCGACACACGAGCCGATGACCCTGCGCGGTGTAGGCGTCGACAACCCGATCCTCGGCCAGCTTGCCCGACAGATATGACACCAGCCCACTCATCACTCGGCCCCTTCCTTCAGCGCCAAGGCGCGTTGATACACATCGCGCCGGGGCAGGCCCAACGCTTCGGCCACCTCGGCCGCCGCATCCTTGACCCGCAACCGGCCCAGCGCCTCTTGCAAGGCGGCATCCACATCCGCCGCGTCAGGCGCGACCACCATCGGGCGACCGACCACGAGAACGATTTCCCCTTTCACAGTGGCGTCGCCGATCCCGTCACGCAAACCGCCCAACGTGCCGCGCCGCACCTCTTCGAATCGCTTGGTCAATTCCCGGCACAGCGTCGCCGGTCGCATCTCGCCCCAGTGTTCGCACAATTCCCCTAACAAGCGGTGAATGCGCTTTGGGCTTTCATATAAAATCAGCGTCGCGGGGATCGATCCGATCTCGTCGCACCAGCGCGCGCGGGCGCCGGCCTGGGCCGGGGGGAAGCCCACGAACATGAACCGGTCCGAGGGTTGGCCCGACACGCTCAGCGCCATGATCGCCGCCGATGGGCCGGGGGCGGCGCTGACGGGATGGCCCGCCTCGATCGCGGCGCGCGCCAATTGATATCCGGGGTCGGCGACGACGGGCGTGCCCGCCTCGGAACAATAGGCGACGCTGCGGCCTTCGGCCAAGGCGCGCAGGATGCGCGGCCGCGCCTCGGCGCCGTTATGGTCGTGATAGGCGATCAAGGGGCGATCCCCGACCTTGAGCCCATGGATTTCCATCAGGTGGCGCAGCGTGCGGGTGTCTTCGGCCACCAGGACCTCGGCACTGAGCAGGATATCAAGCCCGCGCAAGGTGATGTCGCGCGCGGCCCCGATGGGCGTGGCGACGAACCACAGCCCCGGCGCCAAAGCCACGCGCCGCGCCACACCGCCCGCCGGGGGATCCATCGCTTCGAGGCGTGGGGTCGGGCCGGTGGCCCCGTCGTCGTCGTCATGATCCATCGGTGACTTCCTGCCTGCCGTGCCCCGATCTGCGCGGGCATCGTTTACTTGCCGTGCCGGACGCTCTAGCCTAGCTGTCACGCTATCCGGCAGCGTCCCACGGAGGTCTGAGGCCCATGTTTTCCGCTTTGCGTTCCCTGCGCAACCCCTTGCGCATTTTCAGCCTTTTGGGCGTCACCGCGGCGCTCGCGGCCTGCCAGGTCGCAGGGCCGATAGGCGGCACCGGCCCCCGCGTCAGCGGCCAAACCGTGCAGGTCGCGATGCTCTTGCCGGTCACCTCGGAACAGGGCGGCGATGCCACCATCGCCCAAAGCCTTGAAAACGCGGCGCGGATGGCAGCCGCCGAATTGACCGGCGTCACGGTCGAGATCACCGTCTACGATACCGCCGGGCAACCCGCACAGGCGGCATCTGTCGCCCGCGAGGCGGTGCAGGCCGGCGCCGATATCATCGTGGGGCCGCTGCGCTCCGACACGGCCGCCGCCGTCGGCGTTGCGGTGGCCAATTCCAATGTCAGCGTGCTGAGCTTTTCCAACAACACCGAAATCGCGGGCGGCAATGTCTTCGTGCTGGGCCACACCTTCCAGAACACCGCGGCGCGCATGGTCAGCTACGGCGCGGCCCAGGGGCGCAACCGGATCGTGCTGGTCCATGCGCAGAACCTTGCGGGCGAAGTCGCGCGCGATGCCGTGCTGCGCGCCGCCGTCGCCTCGAATGCCACCGTGGTCAACACCATTCCCTACGAGTTTTCGCAAGGTGGCGTGATCAACGCCGTGCCCCAGATCGTCGAGGCGGTGCGCGGTTCGGATGGCAATGCGCTGATGCTGACCGCCGACAGCGCCGGTGCGCTACCGTTCTTTGCACAGCTGCTGCCGGAAAACGGGCTTGATACCGAAGCGGTCCGGATGATGGGCCTGACGCGGTGGGACACGCCGCCGCAAACGCTCGAACTCTCGGGGTTGCAGGGCGGGTGGTTCGCCCTGCCCGATCCGCAGGCGACCGCCGATTTCGAAGGCCGCTATCTCGCCACCTATGGCATCCCGCCGCATATCCTTGGCGCATTGGGCTATGATGCGATCCGTGCCGTGGGCGAAACCGCCGCCGCCTCTGGACAACTTGGTGCGGGCGATTTGATCGCCAGCTCTGGTTTTCAGGGGGCAAACGGGGTATTCCGCCTGCGCGGCGATGGCACGAATGAACGTGCGATGGCGATTGCGCAAGTGGTTCAAAATCAGGTGGCCGTGATTGACCCCGCCCCAAGACGCCTTGGTGGGTTCGGTTTCTGACCGAAACCCGACCCTGCCCCCCACCCCTTCCGAACCGGGCGAGCTGATCGCGCCGGCAGACCGGATTCTGGATGAAACCACGCTCCACGCCGCGCTGGATGCCGCCGTGGCCGGGCTGGACGATCCGGGCGCGATCCGGTCCGCCGCCGTGCGCGTGCTGCAAGAGGCCCAAAAGGCCGGTCGCAGCGCGATCGAGGATGGCATTTCCGCCCATCCCCTGACCGCGCGGCGGATCACGCGGGCCTATACCCACCTGACCGACGGGCTGGTGCGGGGTGTCTTGCACGTATCGCAGACCCATCTGCACAAGAACCAGATGCCCAGTGACACCGAACGGATGGCCGTGATGGCGGTCGGGGGCTATGGGCGGGGCGAAATGGCGCCTTATTCCGACGTCGACCTGTTGTTCGTCACGCCCTGGAAGATGACGGCCCATATCGAAAGCGTGATCGAATCCGCGCTCTACATGCTGTGGGATCTCCACATGAAGGTGGGCCACGCATCGCGGACGATCAAGGAATGCCTGCGGCTTGGAAAACAAGACATCACGATCCGCACCAGCCTGTTGGAAATGCGGTTCCTGACCGGCGAAGACAGCATCGCGGACGATTTGCGCGGGGCGCTGCGCGACCAGCTGTTTCGCGGCACGGTCGGTGAATTCATCGAGGCCAAGCTGGCCGAACGCGCCACCCGCCACCGCAAGCAAGGCGGGCAGCGTTACGTGGTGGAACCCAACGTCAAGGAAGGCAAGGGCGGCCTGCGCGATCTGCAAACGCTCTACTGGATCGCGAAATACGAACATGGCGTGCGGCGCGCGGGCGAATTGGTGGATCTTGGCGTCTTCACCTCCGAGGAATTCTCGGCCTTTGACGCCGCCGAACGGTTCTTGTGGGCGGTGCGGTGTCACCTGCACCTGATCGCCGACCGGGCGCAGGACCAGCTGACCTTTGACAACCAGGTACAGGTGGCCGAACGGCTGGGATATTGCGACCATTCCGGGCGGCGCGGCGTCGAACATTTCATGCAGGATTATTTCCGCCATGCCACCCGCGTGGGCGAATTGACCCGCATCTTCCTGACCGAGCTGGAGGCGCGGCATGTCAAGCAGGAACCGGCCATCCTGGGGTTTCTGCGCGGGCGCACACGGCGCAAGAAGCTGAAACCGGGCTATGCGCTGAAACAGAACCGCATCGCCATCGCGGATGATGCCACGTTCTTTGCCGACAAGCTGAACATCCTGCGCCTGTTCGAAGAAGCCTTGCGCACCGGCTACCTGATCCACCCCGACGCGATGCGCGCGCTGTCGGCCAACCTTGGGCTGATCGACGACGAGATGCGCCGCGACCCGGAAGCGGTGCAGATTTTCCTCGACCTGATGCTGAAACACGGCAACCCGGAACGCGCGCTCAGGCGGATGAACGAGCTTGGCGTGCTGGCGGCCTTCCTGCCGGAATTCGCGCCCATCGTGGCGATGATGCAGTTCAACATGTATCACAGCTACACGGTGGACGAGCATACGATCCAGGTGGTTTCGACACTGGCACAGATCGAGCGCGAGGAACTGAAAGAGGAATTGCCGGTCGCCTCCAGCATTCTCAAGCGTGGCGTGAACCGCAAGGTTCTGTTCATCGCCTGCCTGCTGCATGACATCGGCAAGGGCCGCAAAGAGGATCATTCCGTCGTCGGCGCCCGGATCGCACGCACCATCGGGCCCCGGCTGGGGCTGAAACAGGCCGAATGCGACACCGTCGAATGGCTGGTGCGCTATCACCTGTTGATGTCGGACATGGCGCAGAAACGCGATATCGCGGACCCGCGCACCGTGCGCGATTTCGCCAAGGCGGTGAAAACCCGCGAACGGCTGGAATTGCTGACGGTTCTGACGGTCTGCGACATCCGCGGGGTCGGGCCGCACACCTGGAACAATTGGAAGGCGACGCTGTTGCGCGGGCTGTTCCGGGCCACGGCCACGGCGCTTGATACCGGGCTGGAGGATCTGAACCGCGAAAAGCTGGAAGGCGAAGCCAAGCGCGCCTTGCGCGATGCGCTGTCGGATTGGTCCAAGCCCGATCTCAAGGCCGAGATGGATCGCCATTACGGCCCCTATTGGCAAGGGCTCGACCTTGCGACACAGGTCACCTTCGCGCAAATGCTGCGCGGTATCGGCACGGATGAAATCCGCATCGACACCCGCGAAGACACCGACCGCGACGCAACCCGCGTCTGTTTCGCGCTGAACGATCACCCCGGCATCTTTTCCCGGCTGGCGGGCGCGCTTTCGCTGGTGGGGGCCAATGTCGTGGATGCGCGCACCTATACATCCAAGGACGGGTTCGGCACGGCCGTGTTCTGGGTGCAGGACGCCGAGGGCAACCCCTACGAGCTTCGCCGCCTGCCGCGCCTGCGCGACATGATCGACAAGACGCTCAGGGGCGAAGTCGTGGCCTCGCGCGCATTGGAAGGCCGCGACAAGATCAAGAAACGCGAACGCCCCTTCGCGGTGCCGACCAACATCACCTTCGACAACGAAGGATCGGAGATCTACACGATCATCGAGGTCGATACCCGCGACCGGCCCGGCCTGCTCTATGATCTGACCAAGACGCTGGCGGCCAGCAACATCTACATCTCGTCGGCCGTGATCGCGACCTATGGCGCACAGGTGGTCGACACCTTCTATGTGAAGGATATGTTCGGCCTGAAACTCTACACCAAGTCCCGGCAAGAGGCGCTGGAGCGCAAGCTGCGCGACGCCATTGCGCGGGTCGCCGAACGCGCGGGGGCCTGACCATGGCCATGGCCCTGCGCCCGATCCGGTTGATGGCGGGCTTTGTCACCGTGGGCGTCTGGACATTGGCCAGCCGCATCCTGGGCTTTGCGCGCGACATCCTGATCGCGGCCTACATGGGCACCGGCCCGGTGACCGAGGCGTTTTTCGTCGCCTTTTCCCTGCCAAACCTGTTTCGCCGCTTTTTCGCCGAGGGCGCATTCAACACCGCCTTCGTGCCGATGTTTTCCAAGCGGCTCGAAGCGGGCGACAACCCGCTGGGCTTTGCGCGCGATGCCTTTGCGGGGCTTGCGACGGTGCTGATCGTGCTGACGCTCGTGGCGCAATTGGCCATGCCCTGGTTCGTTCTGGCGATGGCGGGCGGCTTCGCGGGCGACGTGCGCTTTGAACTGGCGGTGGATTTCGGGCGCATCGCCTTTGGCTATATCCTGTTCATCTCGCTGGCGGCGCTCTTGTCGGGGATGCTGAATTCCATGGGGCGCTTTGCGGTCGCCGCCGCCGCGCCGATCTTGCTGAACCTCGTCTTGATCACGGTGTTGATCCTGTCCCAGACAGACCTCTTGGCAGGCGCTGCGATCGATGTGGCCAGTGCCGCGCCAGACGATGACCTGACCGGGTTGCGCCATGGCACGGCGCTGGCCTGGGGGGTGTTGCTGGCAGGGGTGGCGCAGATGGCGCTGGTCTGGGTCGCGGCCAAGCGCGCGGGCTTTGCGGTGATGCCGCGCCTGCCCCGGCTGACGCCAGAGATGCGGCAACTGGCGATGATCATGCTGCCCGCGATGCTGGCGGGCGGCGTGGTGCAGATCAACCTGTTGGTGGGCCGCCAGGTCGGAAGCTTTTTCGACGGCGCCATCGTCTGGATGTCGCTGGCAGACCGGCTGTACCAGCTGCCGCTGGGCGTGGTCGGCATTGCAATCGGCGTGGTGCTTTTGCCCGATCTGTCGCGCCGCTTGCGCGCCGAGGATGCGGTGGGTGGGCGCCATGCGCTCAGCCGTGCGGGCGAGGTTTGCCTGGCCCTGACCGTGCCCGCCGCCGTGGCGCTTTGCGTCATCCCCACGCCGCTGGTGTCGGTCCTGTTCGAACGCGGGGCCTTTACCGCCGATGACACGGTGCAGACGGCGTTGGCGCTTGCGGCCTATGGCCTGGGCCTGCCCGCCTTCGTGCTGCAAAAGGTGCTGCAACCGCTGTATTTCGCCCGGGAAGACACGCGCAGCCCGTTCCGCTTTGCCCTGGTTGCCATGGTGGTGAATGCGGTGGCGGCGATTGGCCTGTCTTTCGTCATCGGTTTTGTGGGGGCCGCCATCGCCACAAGCCTCGCGGCCTGGACGATGGTTTGGCTGCTCTTGCGCGGCAAGCGCAGCATGGGCGAGGTGGCCACCTTTGACGATCGCTATCGCGCCCGGCTTGGGCTGATCATCCTGGCCGCGATGCTGATGGGGGTGTTCCTGGTCGTGATGGCCACGCTGTTGATGCCGTTCCTGGGCATGGATGGCTGGCGCTACCCGGCGCTGGCCATTCTCGTGATCGGCGGGCTGATCGTCTACGGCCTCTGCGGGCAGGCCCTTGGGGCGTTCCGCATCCGTGACTTCCGCGATGCGCTGCGGCGGCGTTAACGCGCGCGCAGCTTGGCCAACAGGCGCTGCCAGCCACCGGGTGCCAGCACGAAAGACAGGATGAACCCGGCGGCAAAGCCGGACAGGTCGGCCACGACCGTCCCGAACTGTCCCTGGATCACCCCGAACAAGAGCTGGATGGCCAACAACATCCCGATCAGGCCAAAGGCGCGCGCGGTTGCCCCCCCGGAGGCTTTCGCGCAGCCACAAGATGAAGGTAAAGGCCCCGATGAGACCGTAGACCCCGGGGTAGCCGCCAACCAGCGGATAGGGGCTGTTCATCAGCACCACGAAACCCAAGGCCCCGGCAATCGCCGACCCAAGGAACAAGACCACGAAGGCCAGGGGCGAGAACACCTCGGCCACCATCTTGCCGATGGCCAGGATGAAGACGACCACGAAGGCCGCATGGGTGAACCCGGTGTGGATCAACGGGTAGGTCACCAGCCGCAACACTTCGGCGGCGGGCCAGAGGTTGTTGGCCCACATGTAGCGCGCCACCTCGTCAAAGATGCCGTAGTCGCGGATCGCATCAAGCCGCCAGCCCATACCGGCCTGCCCGCCAAGCACCCCGGCCGTCGCCGCCTGGAACAACAGCTCCAGCCCGGCGATCACGACCGCCAGGGCCACCACGACGGGGGGCAAGGCGTTGAAGGGGGACAGGCTGTTCTGGGTCATCGCGGCCACCTTTGGTTGACGCCATCTACCCCCGTGGGTAAGCGAAGCCGCGGCGCTTGGCCAGAGGGGGCCGGGGGCGCGGCAGGCGCAGGGGATGATCATGGCCGAAACGCAGTTCACACCGCGGGTATTTTCCGGCATCCAACCGTCGGGCGGATTGACGCTCGGCAATTATCTTGGCGCGATGAAGCGCTTTGTCCAGATGCAGGACGCGGGCAGCCATGAAACCATCTTTTGCATGGTCGATCTGCACGCGATCACCGCGACCCTGCCCGATCCGGCCACGTTGCGCCGCAACACCCGCGAATTATGCGCGGGCTTTCTGGCCATCGGGATCGACCCGGAAAAATCCATCCTGATCAACCAGTCCCAGGTGCCCGAACACGCCCAGCTTGCCTGGATCTTCAACTGCATCGCGCGCATGGGATGGATGGGGCGCATGACCCAGTGGAAGGACAAGGCCGGCAAGAACGCAGAGGCGGCCTCGCTTGGGCTGTTCGCCTACCCGGCGCTGATGGCCGCCGATATCCTGGTCTATCACGCGACCCATGTGCCCGTGGGCGAGGATCAGAAACAGCATATCGAACTGACCCGCGACATCGCGGCCAAGTTCAACCATGATTACGGCGTCGATTTCTTTCCCATCGCGGAACCGGTGATCGAAGGCGCGGCCACGCGGGTGATGAACCTGCAGGACGGCACGAAGAAGATGTCGAAATCAGACCCGTCCGACAAGACCCGGATCAACCTGACCGATACCGCCGACGAGATCGCGAAAAAGATCCGCAAGGCCAAGACCGACCCCGACCCGCTGCCCGATGCGCTGGCGGGGCTGGATGCCCGGCCAGAGGCGCGCAACCTGGTGAACATCTACGCAGCCCTGGCCGACATTGCGCCGCAAGCGGTGCTCGACAGCCATGCGGGCGCGTTGTTCGGGCATTTCAAGATGGCGCTGGCCGATCTTGCCGTGGAAAAACTGGCGCCGATTTCCGGGGAAATGACCCGGCTGATGGCCGACCCGGCGGAAATAGACCGCATCCTCGGCCGCGGTGCCGAGCGCGCCCGCGCGATCACTGCGCCCATTCTGGACCGCACCTATGACATCGTGGGCATGCTGAAGAGCTGAGCTTGTCACGCCCTCATGACAGGGCGCGCGCGGCCCTGCCCCGGATCACGCGGCCACCGACAGCTCGTCATACTGCGCGGCGGGAAGCGTGGTCGGCTGGCCGGGCGTGAAATAGGCCCAGGCCTCGTCCAGGATCCGCAAGGCGGCGTCTGGATCGTCTGTGGCAAAGGGCTGTGCTTGGGTGACTGGTTGCTTGGGCATAGGAAAAACCTCGGTCTGGTCCGTCATGCCTCCCCTGCACCACAACTTAGGGATGCAGGGGCCAGGTGACACCCCGTCGGTGTGGCAAGGCCCCCATGACCAAGGCGCAAGCCTCGCAAGAAAAAACCCCGCCCTTGAACGGCGGGGTTCCTCGATTATTCGTACGAATAATCGCGTCTTGCGAATTTTCGTACGAAAATTCGGACCAGATCAGAGCTGGCGTTCCACCATCATCTTCTTGATCGAGGCAATGGCCTTGGCCGGGTTCAGGCCCTTGGGACAGGTCTTGGTGCAGTTCATGATCGTGTGGCAGCGATACAGCTTGAAGGGATCTTCCAGCTCGTCCAACCGCTCGCCCGTCGCCTCGTCGCGGCTATCGATGATCCAGCGATAGGCATGCAGCAAGGCCGCCGGCCCAAGGTAGCGGTCGCCGTTCCACCAATAAGACGGGCAGGATGTGGAACAGCAGGCACACATCACGCATTCATACAGACCATCGAGCTTGTCGCGGTCTTCGATCGACTGGCGCCATTCCTTTTCGGGGCGCTGCGTCTTGGTTTCCAGCCAGGGCATGATGCTGGCATGCTGGGCGTAGAAATGCGTCAGGTCGGGGATCAGATCCTTGACAACCGGCATGTGCGGCAAGGGGTAGATCTTCACGTCACCCTTGATTTCATCCATCCCGTAGATGCAGGCGAGCGTGTTGATCCCGTCGATGTTCATCGCGCAGGATCCACAGATCCCTTCGCGGCAGGACCGGCGGAAGGTCAGGGTCGGATCGATCTCGTTCTTGATCTTGATCAGCGCATCCAGAACCATCGGCCCGCAGGTGTCCATGTCGACCCAATAGGTATCGACGCGCGGGTTCTCGCCGTCATCGGGGTTCCAGCGATAGATCTGGAACTTGCGCAGGTTCACAGCGCCCTCGGGCTTGGGCCATGTCTTGCCCGTGCGGATACGGGAGTTTTTCGGTAGGGCGAGTTCAACCATGGATCATAACCTCCGGGTCTGGTCGGATGTCACAGGATGAGGGGCCGCGTCGGCCCCGCGCCGGTGAGATTTCTAAAACAGGTGTCGTATACGACATGGGGATCGCGTCCGGCGATGAAATCGCTGGTGATCGTCACATCGAAACTGCCAAGCGCCGCCCCGCCAGACCCGACACCCAGCCCGACGCTGCCGCGCGGATGCGCGGTCAGCCGGGCGCGTTCCGAGCATTGCTCGTAGGCGCGCTCCGGGCTGACCGTCGTCTCGCAGGCGGCAAGCAGGGGCATGGCCGTCACGGCTATGGCGAGGGCGCGGATCAATATACCCGCGCCTTGGGCTTGATCCGGTCCATGTCGATGCCGCCTTCGTTATGGCCCATCAGCGGGTTCAGATGCACGGGGCGATAGGACAGGTCGACCTTTGCGCCATCGACGGTCGCCAGGGTGTGCTTGCGCCAGTTCACATCGTCGCGGTCGGGGTAATCTTCATGCGCATGCGCGCCCCGGCTTTCCTTGCGGGCCTCGGCCCCCACGATGGTGGCCATCGCGTTGGGCATCAGGTTGGTCAGCTCCAATGTTTCCATCAGGTCCGAATTCCAGATCATCGAGCGGTCGGTGACCTTGATGTCGTCCATCTTGGACGCCACGCCCTTCATCTTTTCCACGCCTTCGGCCAGCGTCTTGTCGGTGCGGAAGACGGCGGCATCGGCCTGCATGGTCTTTTGCATCTCGAGGCGCAATTCGGCGGTGCTGATGTTGCCCGTCGCATGGCGGATGCCGTCGAACCGTCCGATCGCGTAATCCAGCGAGGCGCGCGGCACATCCGGCACGGCGCTGTCGGGATCGACGATCTGGCCTGCCTTGATCGCGGCCGCGCGGCCGAACACGACCAGGTCGATCAGGCTGTTCGATCCCAGGCGGTTGGCCCCGTGCACCGAGGCACAGCCGGCTTCGCCCACGGCCATCAGGCCGGGCACGATGGCGTCGGGATTGGCTGCGGTGGGGTTCAACACCTCGCCCCAGTAATTCGTGGGGATGCCGCCCATGTTGTAATGCACCGTCGGCAGAACCGGGATCGGTTCCTTGTTCACGTCCACCCCGGCAAAGATCCGCGCCGATTCCGAAATCCCCGGCAGCCGCAGCGCCAGCGTTTCCGGCGGCAGGTGGTTCAGGTGCAAATGGATATGGTCCTTGTCACGACCCACGCCGCGCCCTTCGCGGATCTCGATGGTCATGCAGCGCGACACCACATCGCGCGACGCCAGATCCTTGTAGGTGGGCGCGTAGCGTTCCATGAACCGCTCGCCCTCGGAATTGGTCAGGTAGCCGCCTTCGCCGCGTGCGCCTTCGGTGATGAGGCAGCCGGCGCCAAAAATGCCGGTCGGGTGGAACTGCACGAATTCCATGTCCTGAAGCGGCAGGCCCTGGCGCGCGACCATGCCGCCGCCGTCGCCGGTGCAGGTATGGGCCGAGGTGGCGCTGAAATAGGCACGGCCATAACCGCCCGTGGCCAGCACCACCATCTTGGCGCGGAACACGTGCATGGTGCCATCGTCGAGTTTCCAGGCGACGACGCCGACGCATTTGCCCTCATCGTCCATCAACAGGTCGGTGGCGAAATACTCGATGTAGAATTCGGCGTTGTTCTTGAGCGACTGGCCATAGAGCGTGTGCAAGATCGCGTGGCCGGTGCGGTCGGCCGCGGCACAGGTGCGCTGCACCGGCGGGCCTTCGCCGAATTCGGTGGTGTGGCCGCCAAAGGGCCGCTGGTAGATCTTGCCATCCTCGGTGCGCGAGAAGGGCACGCCGTAATGTTCAAGCTCGTAGACCGCCTTGGGCGCCTCGCGGGCGAGGTATTCCATCGCATCGGTATCGCCCAGCCAGTCGGACCCCTTGACGGTGTCATACATGTGCCAGTGCCAATGGTCCGGCCCCATGTTGCCAAGGCTGGCGGCGATGCCACCCTGGGCCGCCACGGTATGCGACCGGGTCGGGAAGACCTTGGAAATACAGGCGGTCTTCAACCCCTGTTCGGCCATGCCAAGCGTCGCGCGCAGGCCCGCGCCGCCGGCGCCGACCACGACGACGTCGTAGCTGTGAATGTTGAGGTCGTAGCTGGGGGAAACGGTGTCTTTCATCTCGTCCTCAAAGTGCGATTTGCGCCAAGGCAACCACCGCGCCCGCGGCAAGCGCGTAGCACAGGATGGTCGTGGCAATCAGGCCGATCTTGCGACCAAGGCCGCGGGTGTAATCTTCAACCAGCACCTGCATGCCAAGACGCATATGGTGCAGACCGACAACAAGGAAAGCGGCGACGACAAGGGCGGGAATGGGCCGCGACAGGCTTGCCGCCACGGCGTCATGCGGCTGGCCCAACAGACCGCCGACGATGAACAGAAAGAAAGGCGTCAACAGCAACAGCGCGACCGAGGTCACGGTCATCGTCCAGTGATGTTCGGTGCCGGTCTTGGCGGAGCCCAGCCCCTGCACCCGTTTGCGGTCGGTCAAATAGGCCATGCTGCCCCCCTCAGATCGCGATCACGGTCAAGGCGGTCAACACCACCGACCCGATGATCATTGCCCAGCCCATCGCGTCGGATATTTTCGCATCCAGCCCGCGACCCGTGTCCCAGATCAGGTGACGCACGCCGCCCAGCGCATGATACCACAGCGCGAGAACCGACAGGGTCATCACGATATCGCCCAGAACCGAGGTGAGCAGCCCGTCGATCATGTCGAAATAGGCGGCCCCGCTGGCGGCGGCCATGAGCCACCAGACAACGGCAATCGCGCCAACGATCAAACCGTTGCCGGTGATGCGCACGAAAATCGAGGTGATGGAATTCAGCTGTGGGCGGTAGATGGTCAAATGCGGGGAAAGCGGCCGGTTTCCCCGGTTCACGTCGGCCATGGCTTGGACCCTTCCGGTTGTTCTAAAGGTCTGGCGGTTGTCTTGATCCATGCATAGCGGGTTTTGCGACGCTGTCACCTGCAAGCATCACCGATTTTTGCCGCGATGTTGGGTCTTAACGCCGCAGATATGGCAAATGTGATAACAGATTTTTCATCTGTGATCACAAAAAACCCGCCGCAGGAAAATCCATGCGGCGGGCGTCATTATTGGCGTTGCCAAGTGTCAGCTGCGATTGCCGCGCAGGCCAAAGAACGCCCCGATAGCCAATAGCAGCGTCTGGAACTCCATGCCGCCGAAGGGGTGGGTTTCAGAGGGGATGTTGCTCCACTGGCCCCAATGCACAAGGTAGATCGCGCCAACCATGATGGCCACCACACCCAGACCCGAGGCGCGGGTGATCAGGTCGCCGATCCGGGTGTTGAACATACCGCCCAGCACAATGCCCACACCAGCGGCGGTTTCCACCACCGCGACCAGTGTCCAAAGCCACAGCGACATGCCAATCATGTCCGCACCTGCGGCCAGATAGGGGAATTTGGTGACACCGTGAAAGATGAAGGTACCCGCCAGCGACGCGCGGACAATCCAATGCGCAAGATCGGCGCCGGGCAGGGACAGGGTGGTATCGGGGGTGTTGGGGGTCGTGGTCGACATGCGAAATCTCCGGGGTGCTACAAGGTATTGCCCGCAGATCAGCCAAGTCAGGCGCCTGCGCAACGCGCAGGCCCTGTGCGAAATTGGAATGAAGCCGATCAGTCTTGCAGAAACTGTGCAGCAGGGCACAAAACCTAGACCGGCATCAGCGCCCAGTAATCCAGATCCAGCAAGACATGCGGCAGGTATTTTCCCGCCTCATCCTTCAGCGCGCCGGCGCGGCCAGCGTCTTTCACCGCGACCAGCCGCAAGCGGATCGCACCGACACCGGGGGCGGATGTTTCCGCCTTGTCCAGAACCTCTGACCAGGCGCGCAGGGTATCGCCCGCGAAACAGGGGTTGGCATGTGCCCCGCCATTGATCGCCACGATCATCTGCGCATTGGCCAAGCCGTTGAAGCTCAGCGCGCGGGCCATCGACATCACATGCCCGCCGTAGATCAGCCGCCGCCCGTCGTCGCGCAGCGTCCCGTCGAAATGGGTTTTCGACGTGTTCTGCCACAGCCGGGTGGCCATCATATGTTCGGCTTCCTCGATGGTGACGCCATCGACATGGTCGATCACCTCGCCCAGGGCGTAATCGCGCAAGCGGTGCGGCTCGCCCGCAAGCGTCGGATCGTAGCGGGTGAAATCCAACCCCTCGGGCAGGATCAGCGCGGCGGGGTCCACCACCGCCGCCAGGTCGGGCACCACCGTTTCGGGGGCGGGCGCGGCCGGATCGTTCTTGCGCACCATCACCCAGCGCACGTAATCCAGCACCAGCGCGCCATGCTGATTGTGCCCCTCGGTGCGGACATAGACCACACCGGTCTTGCCGTTCGAATTCTGCTTCAGCCCGATCACGGTCGACCGCGCGCGCAGCGTGTCACCGGGCCAGACCGGCGCATGGAACCGCCCCTCGGCATAGCCCAGGTTGGCGACCGCGTTCAGCGACACATCGGGCACGGTCTTGCCGAACACGGTGTGAAAGGCGATCAGATCATCCATCGGGCTTGCCCGCAGGCCGCAGGCCCGCGCGAAGTCATCCGACGAATGGACCGCGTGCCGCGCGGGATAGAGCGCATGATACAGTGCCCGTTCCCCGCCCGACAGCGTGCGCGGCACCGCGTGCGCGATCACCTGCCCCAGCCGGTAATCTTCGAAAAACCGGCCCGCGTTGGTCTTGCCGCCCGCCATTCTACTGCGCACCCAGCTTCATGTCGGGGCTGTAGGGCGTGTCGATATCCTTGGTCACGGCCTGCCCGCAGCGCATCACGCCGCGCGCCGCGTCAAAGGACATCACCGGGTCGCCCTGCAGCACCCAGCCTTTCGACAGGGCCTCCGACACCTTGTGGCAAAAGGCCGAGGTGTCGTCTTCGGTCAGCAAACGATAGATTTTCATGCCTGCAGGCCCTCACATCGGGAAGGGGTAATAACCGAGCCAGGTGTGCACCCAGGCCACAATGCCATAGAGAACCGCCCCCACGACCAAGGCGATCACATCCTTGGCGACGCTGACATCGGTGGGGCGATCCCAGGCGCGTTGCGACCGGTTGATCAAGATCACCGAGGCCACGGCCCAGGCCAGCATGCCGCCAAACAGGATGATCGAGGCCAGATCGCCGTTCACCAGCAAATGCGCCACGGCCCAGGCCTTGACGCCGGTCAACTGCTTGTGGCGGACGCGGGCCGCCATCGTGCCATTGATCGAGGACAAGGCAAAAAACCAGAACCCGATCAGGATCAGCAGGTTTGCGATATGGGTCATGAAGGCGGGCGGCACCCAGACATTGACAAAGCCCGCGTTGCGGTAGCCCACCACCATCAGCACCACCGACGCGATGGCCAGGATCGACAAGACGCCCTTGCCCTTGTCGCCCCAGGCCGCGCGCTGTTCGGGCGCAAGGCGCTTGACCCAATGGGCACCCGCGAACAGTCCGATCCCAAGGATCAAAAGAACATAGCCCATCACGCAGTCTCCATCTTTGCAATTGCATCGGCCTTGGCCAGGGTGGCCCGCGCCGTTTCGACATGCAGGTTTTCCACGATCCGCCCATCGACCACAGCCACACCCTGCCCGTCGGCGACCGCCGCGTCAAAGGCTTCGATCTGGCGGCGGGCCAGATCAATCTCGGCCGTGCTGGGGGCAAAGGCCGCATTGGCGATGGCGATCTGCGCCGGGTGGATCAAGGTCTTGCCATCAAAACCGAAATCGCGCCCTTCGGCGGATTCGGCGGCCAAACCGTCTTCATCCTTGAAGGCGTTGTAGACGCCGTCGACACAGACGATGCCGGCGGCGCGTGCGGCCAACAGGCACTGTTGCAGCGCCATGTGCAGCGCGCCCCGCGTGCGCGACCCGAGGTCCTTGGCCAGGTCATTGGTGCCCATGACAAAGCCCGCCATGCGCGGCGCGCGCGCGATGGATGCGGCGTTCAACACCCCCTCGGGGCTTTCCATCATCGCCCAGATCTGTGTCGCGGCGCAGGCGGGGCTTTCGTCCAGCCGCGCAGCGATCGCCGCGACCTGCTCGGCCGATCCGACCTTGGGCAGCAAAACCGCCTCTGGCCCGGTGGCCAGAACCATCGCCAGGTCATCGCCACCCCAGGGCGTGTCCATCCCGTTGATCCGCACGATCAGGGCCCGCTTGCCGTAGCCGCCCGCCGCCAGCTGTGCGGCCAAAAGATCGCGCGCGGCCGCCTTTTCGTCGATCGCGACCGCATCTTCGAGGTCGAAGATGATGGCATCGGCCGCCAAGGTCTTGGCCTTGTCCATGGCGCGGTCCTTGGACGCGGGAATATACAGAACAGAGCGGTAGGGGCGGGCGCGAAGATCCATCGGCCTTCTCCTTGGGTGGGTCTGGGGCGTTTCAGCGCCCGAGGGACCACAGCTTTGCCGCAAAGGCAAGACATCCCACGCCGCATTGCAGCAAAATAATTGCGCCGGGCGGGGGCCAGGCGCAAGAAAACCACCCACCCCGCCCAGGGCCGGTCTTCACCTGAAATTAACGGCGCAGGCGCAGCATGGGCGCGGCGCCATTGGGTCTTGCCCGCGCGCGCATGGTTCGAGACCGGCACAAAGGGGCCGCGATCGCCCCCGTGCCCGATCAGGGAAAGGCACAAGATGATAGGCAAAACCGTTTTGATGGGCGGGCTTGTCGCCGTCATGGGCGCGAGCATCGGGACCATGGCCGCCGCCCAGGGGCGATCCACCCAGGTCTGCGGCCAGCGCGCCGCCATCATCGCACAGCTCAACACCCGTTTCGGCGAACAGGTCCGTGCCATCGGGTTGGCGGGCCAAACCCGCATCGTCGAGGTCTTCGCCTCTGACGAAACCGGCACCTGGACCATCACGATCACGTCGCTGGATGGCATCACCTGTCTCATGGCGACGGGCCAGAATTACGAAGCCCTGCCTCCGACCCCGCCGGGCGAACGCATGTGACCCGCGCATGCCGCGCCGACGGTCAGGTCAACCCGTCCCACAACAGTTTCAGCCCCGTCAGCACCAGCGCCGTGTAGGCCACCCCGAAAAACACCCGTTCCGGGATCACCCCGTGGGCGCGCACCCCGATCCATGCGCCGAACAGCGCAAAGGGGATCAAGGCCGCGCTCCAGCCCAGAAGGCTGAGGGTGAACAGGCCCATGAAACTGTAGATCGCGGCCTTTGCGGCATTGACCACCCAGAACACGATCACCGATGTGGCGTGGTATTCGGTCTTGCCGATGCCGGCTTGGCCCAGCATGAACACCGCAAAGGGCGGCCCGCCCGCATGGGCCACGAAGCTGGTGAACCCGACGGCGGCGCCTGCCATCCAGCCCTTGCGCCGGTCGAACCCGGTGGGGCGCGGCGCGATCCAGCCGCGTGCCAAGGCCAGCCGGAACAGGGGGAACCCGACGGCCAGCATGCCGATCAAGACCCGTATGCCATCGGCCGACACGGCAAAGAACAACACCGCCCCAAGCGCCAGCCCCGGCACCGCCCCGGTCAGGATCGCCCCCGCCGATGGTGCGTGCCAGCGCCCCCAGAAGGCGCGCACGGCGGCCACGTCAATGGCCATCAGAACCGGCAGCATCAGGGCCAGCGCAATGCCCGGTTCCACCGCCATGGCAAGAATCGCAGCCCCCGCAAACCCGAGCGATCCGCCGAATCCCCCTTTGGACAACCCCGCCATGAACGCGCCAAGCGCCGCCAGCGCGAACACCCACCCTTCCAGCATGGGCGATCCTTTCCCAGATTTTTCAGAAGCTTAACCCGATTTTTTCGGGTTGTCCCGGTATTTTGCGGCCCCCTGCCGCATCGCAGCAGGCTTGCGCGTTGCATCGGGCGGGTCTACGCCCATCGCCGATATCAACGAGGGACTTGGAGATCAATCTCATGGCCAGACCCAAGATTGCGCTGATCGGCGCCGGGCAGATCGGGGGCACGCTCGCCCATCTCGCCGCGCTGAAAGAACTGGGCGACGTTGTCCTGTTCGACATCGCCGAAGGCGTTCCACAGGGCAAGGCGCTCGACATCGCCGAAAGCGGCCCGTCGGAAAAATTCGACGCAAAGCTGAAGGGCACCAATGATTACGCCGATATCGCGGGCGCCGATGTCTGCATCGTCACCGCAGGTGTCGCACGCAAACCCGGCATGAGCCGTGATGATCTTCTGGGCATCAACCTCAAGGTCATGAAATCCGTCGGCGAAGGCATCAAGGCCAATGCGCCCAAGGCCTTCGTGATCTGCATCACCAACCCGCTCGATGCGATGGTCTGGGCGTTGCAGAAATTCTCGGGGCTTCCGCCGCACATGGTCTGCGGCATGGCTGGCGTTCTGGACAGCGCGCGCTTCCGCCATTTCCTCGCCGAAGAATTCGACGTGTCGATGAAGGACGTGACCGCCTTCGTTCTGGGCGGGCATGGCGACACGATGGTGCCGTCGGTGCGCTATTCGACCGTGGCGGGCATTCCGCTGCCCGACCTGATCGACATGGGCTGGACCACCAAGGACAAGATCGATGCCATCGTCCAGCGCACGCGCGACGGCGGCGCGGAGATCGTCGGCCTGCTGAAAACCGGGTCGGCGTTTTATGCGCCCGCCACCTCTGCCATCGAGATGGCCGAGGCCTATCTCAAGGACCAAAAGCGCGTCCTGCCCTGCGCCGCGCATTGCGACGGTGAGTTCGGGCTCAAGAAAATGTATGTCGGCGTGCCCACCGTGATCGGCAAGGGCGGCATCGAACGCATCGTGGAAATCAAGCTGACCAAAGACGAACAGGCGATGTTCGACAATTCGGTCGCGGCCGTCAAAGGCCTGGTCGACGCCTGCAAGGCGATCGACGAGACGCTGGCCTGATTTGCCCGGCGGCGGCCCCTGCACCCCAAGGGCCGCCGCCATTCCATGACACACCCCGCATCCCCCTATCTGGTTCCCGGTTTCTACGACCGCGCGCTGCGCGACGGGCGCCACCGCGACATCGTCGGTGGGCGCTGGGATGAAACCGGCCGGTTGCAGCTGGCGCTGTTGCACGCACAGGGGATGCGCCCGCACCACCGATTGCTCGATATCGGCGCAGGCTCGCTCCGGCTGGGGTGCAAGGCGGTGCCGTTTCTTGATCCGGGCAACTACTGGGCCACCGATGCCAGCCGCGCGCTGATGCTGCGGGGCCGCGCGGTGGAACTTTCCGATCCCGACCGCCTGCCCGAGGATCACCTGATCGAAGACGCCGATTTCGGCTTTCCGGGTCTGCCCGATCGGCTCGATTTCACCATCGCCTTTGGCGTGTTCACCCATCTGCCGCCCGCCGTCACGGCCCATGCCATGACCCGGATCGCCCACCGGGCACAGGGGTTCGGCGTCATCCTGTTCACCGTGTTCATCGCCCCCGATGGGCAGGAACACGCCGCCCTGCGCCAACCCGATGGCGTTGTCACGCACCCCGACCGACCGCCCTATCACCTGACCGAAACCACCCTATTGGCCATGGCGGTGGATGCAGGCCTTGCCATCACGCGCCTGCCCGACCGCCTGCCGCGCGGACAGGTGCTCTGGCGGGCCGCGCCGGGCACAACCGGTTGACATCACCCGCCGCCCCGCGCCTCATCCGGGCACCATTCCCAAGGGGCAGATCATGCGCGATTTCGATACCGAACTGGAACAGCGGCTGGTCCGCTATGCCGCCATCGACAGCCAGTCCGACATGGACAGCCCGGCGCAACCCTCGACCGGCATCCAGCACGCGATGCTGGACCTGATGGTTGCGGAACTGGCCGAAATCGGCGCGGCGGATGTGACCAAGACCGCCTATGGCACGGTGATCGCCACGATCCCCGGCAACCGCCCCGGCCCGACCATCGGCTTTCTGGCCCATGTCGACACCGCGCCGCAGTTCAACGCCACCGGCGTCAAACCCCGTGTCATCCGTGGCTACAACGGCGGCGCGATCAGCTTTCCCGACAACCCCGACCTGGTGCTGTCCCCCGAAGATTTCCCCTACCTGGCGGGCAAGATCGGGCAGGATATCGTGACCGCCTCGGGCACCACGTTGCTGGGGGCCGATGACAAGGCGGGGGTGGCCATCATCATGACTGCGGCGCGCCACCTGATCGACAACCCCGATCTGCCGCGCCCCACGATCCGCATCGCCTTTACCCCGGACGAAGAAATCGGCCGTGGCGTCGATGCACGGCTTCCCGCCGATCTGGGCGTCGATTTCGCCTATACCTTCGATGGTGGCGACGCGGGCGAGATCGTCTATGAAACCTTTTCCGCGGATTTCGCCGTGATCACCGTCACCGGCGTGTCGATCCACCCCGGCGAGGCGACAGGCAAGCTGGTCAATGCCATCCACCTGGCATCGCGCATCGTGCAGACCCTGCCACAGGCGACCATGACACCCGAAACCACGGCGGATCGCGAGGGCTTCATCCATGCCGTCGACATGAAGGGAAGCGCCGATCAGATGGTGCTGCGCCTGATCCTGCGCGATTTCGAACGCGACGGGCTGGCGGCCAAGGGCGATCTGGTGCGGCAAGTCTGCGCCGCCATCGCCGCCACCGAACCGCGCGCCCGCATCGGGGTGCAGATCACGCCGCAATACCGCGACATGCGCTATTGGCTGGAAGATGACATGGCCCCGGTCGATCTGGCGCGCGACGCGCTGCGCGATCTTGGCATCGACCCGATCGAGGCCGTGATCCGGGGCGGAACCGACGGGTCGCGGCTGACGGAAATGGGCGTGCCCTGCCCCAACCTGTTCACCGGGATGCAGAACGTGCACGGGCCGCTGGAATTCGTGTCGGTGCAGGACATGGCACAGGCGACCCGGCTGATGGTGCAGATCGCAGAGCGTGCGACACAGGCGAAACAGGGCTGAGTCGCCGCCGCATACGGTTGCATACCGAAATCGTCCTTAACTTGTGATCACACGTTTTCAGCCTGTGATCACAAATGTCGCTTTTTTGGCGAAAACCCCGGTCCTGCGTCAGAAAGCCGGTTTATTGCACGCTCCGCTTGTGCTTATGCCGGATGAAACACCAGCAACGACGGGACAGTTTCGTGAACATTCATGAATACCAGGCGAAGGCGCTGCTTCGCCAATACGGCGCACCGGTCAGCGATGGCCGCGTGGTTCTCAGGGCCGAAGAGGCCAAGACAGCCGCGGGCGAAATGGATGGCCCCCTCTGGGTCGTCAAGGCACAGATCCACGCCGGTGGCCGTGGCAAGGGCCATTTCAAGGAAGCCGATGCCGGCGAAAAGGGCGGCGTTCGCCTGACCAAATCGGTCGAAGAAGCCGCCGAGGAAGCCCGCAAGATGCTGGGCCGCACGCTGGTCACGCATCAGACCGGACCGGCCGGCAAGCAGGTCAACCGCATCTACATCGAAGACGGGTCGGGCATTCAGCGTGAACTCTATCTCGCGCTGCTCGTGGACCGTCAGACCAGCCGCATTTCCTTTGTCTGTTCCACCGAGGGTGGCATGGACATCGAGGAAGTCGCGGCGCACACGCCCGAAAAGATCCTGTCCTTTTCCGTCGATCCGGCCACCGGCTACCAGTCGTTCCATGGCCGCCGCGTTGCCTTTTCGCTGGGGCTGGAAGGCAAGCAGGTCAAGGAATGCGTCGCGCTGATGGGGCTTCTCTACAAGGCCTTCACCGACAAAGACATGGAAATGCTGGAAATCAACCCGCTGATCGTCACCGACGAGGGCAGCCTCAAGGTGCTGGATGCCAAGGTGGGTTTCGACGGTAACGCGGTCTATCGCCATGCCGATATCGCCAGCCTGCGCGACGAAACCGAGGAAGACCCCAAGGAACTCGCCGCGTCCAAGTATGATCTGAACTACATCGCGCTCGACGGTGAAATCGGCTGCATGGTCAACGGCGCGGGCCTTGCCATGGCGACGATGGACATCATCAAGCTGTACGGGTCGGAACCGGCCAACTTCCTCGACGTGGGCGGCTCTGCCACCAAGGAAAAGGTCACCGAGGCCTTCAAGATCATCACCTCTGACCCCAACGTCAAAGGCATCCTGGTCAATATCTTCGGTGGCATCATGCGCTGTGACATCATCGCCGAAGGCGTCGTGGCGGCCGTCAAGGAAGTGGGCCTGCAGGTGCCGCTGGTCGTGCGTCTTGAAGGCACGAATGTCGACATGGGCAAGGACATCATCAACGCCTCTGGCCTGAATGTCATCGCCGCCGACAACCTGAGCGATGCCGCCGAAAAGATCGTCAAGGCGGTCAAGGGCTGAACCGGGTTTCCCGCAGATGTCCCTGAACCTGATCCATGCCGGCACCGACCGGACCGGGGCGATGGCGATCCAGCCGATGCTGGCACGCCGCACCCCGGTATCGGCCCGGCATGAACGGGGGGAATCGGCATGAAACGCGCGCTTTGGTCCCTGCTTCACCTGGTCGGCGCCACCGTGTTCGTGCTGGTGATGATCACCCGCATGGCACAGGCGACCGACCTGCCCGATACGCCTGACCTGGCGATATCGGCCTTTGCCGATACCTGCACCGTCCGGGGCCTGACCGCAGACCAGGCCGAGGCGCGGATGCGGGCGCATGTCGCGGCGCTTGGCGGAAACGGCTTGCCGTTCCGGCTTGAATTCTACGACATCACGCTGGAGCCGACCAATCTGCGCGTCACACCCGGAACCGACCGGCGCTGCGAAGTGGCGTTTTCGGGCGTTCATACCGCACCTGCCACGGCGGCCCTGCTCGACCTGATGCAGCGCCCGCCGGTGTTCGGCCAGCCGATCCCCTTGCCGATCACGCATTCGCCCAGCCCCGGCACCGCCTTTATCGAGGGGCGGCAACTGACCCAGCGCGTGGCCGCCGTTGTGCATGTCGGCACGCGCGATACCGCCACGGGCCCCGAGACTTTCATCAACGTGGAGCGGCTTGTCCCCTCCGAACCAGACCAGACCTAAGGAGAAAGACGATGGCCGTCCTCGTCGACGAAAACACCAAGGTAATCTGCCAAGGCTTTACCGGCAGCCAGGGCACGTTCCATTCCGAACAGGCCATCGCTTATGGCACCAAGATGGTTGGCGGCGTCACACCGGGCAAGGGCGGCAGCACGCACCTGAACCTGCCGGTGTTCGATTCCGTCCATGAAGCCAAGCATGTGACCGGCGCGAACGCCTCGGCGATCTATGTCCCGCCCCCCTTCGCCGCCGACAGTATCCTCGAAGCGATCGACGCCGAGATGGAATTGATCGTCTGCATCACCGAGGGCATCCCGGTTCTGGACATGATGAAGGTCAAGCGCGCGCTGGAAGGGTCCAAGTCGCGGCTGATCGGGCCGAACTGCCCCGGCGTGATGACCCCCGATGCCTGCAAGATCGGCATCATGCCCGGTTCCATCTTCCGCCGCGGGTCGGTGGGCGTGGTGTCGCGCTCGGGCACGCTGACCTATGAAGCGGTGAAACAGACCTCGGACGTGGGCCTTGGCCAGTCGTCCGCCGTGGGCATCGGCGGCGACCCGATCAAGGGCACCGAACATATCGACGTGCTGGAAATGTTCCTGGCCGACCCCGAAACCCATTCGATCATCATGATCGGGGAAATCGGCGGCTCCGCCGAAGAAGAAGCGGCGCAGTTCCTGGCCGATGAGAAAAAGCGCGGCCGCTGGAAGCCGACCGCCGGGTTCATCGCGGGCCGCACCGCCCCTCCGGGTCGGCGCATGGGCCATGCTGGCGCGATCGTCGCCGGTGGCAAGGGCGACGCGGAAAGCAAGATCGAGGCGATGAAGGCCGCCGGGATCGTGGTCGCCGAAAGCCCCGCCGGGCTTGGCGAAGCGGTACTGAAGGCCATCGGCTGAGGCAAGAGAACACGGGTGTCCCACGCGTGGGGCACCCACCCCCAGACCAAGACCAAGACCAAGACCAAGACCAAAAGGGTTCCAGAGGCGAATTCGTAACCCGCAAAGATGTGATCCGTCACGCCCAGCCCTGCAAAGCCGGCGCTGACACCCCAAGCCGAAGCGGCGCGACAGGGGCCTAGAGCAGACCCCTTTCCCGAAGCTTCACCACCCAAGCCGGGAGGACCGACCGCCATGACCGACCAAAGCCCCAACGACCAGTTCCACGCCAGTTCCTTCATGCAGGGCCATAACGCGGCCTACCTGGAACAGCTCTACGCGCAATACGCAGGCGACCCGGGCGCGGTCGATGAGGCGTGGCGGGATTTCTTTGCGGCGCTTGGCGACACCCCCGCCGAGGCACGGGCAGAGGCGCAAGGCCCCAGCTGGGCACGGCGCGACTGGCCGCCCACCCCGTCCGATGATCTGACCAATGCGCTGACCGGCGAATGGCCGGTCGCCGCCGCCGAGGTCAAGGGCGCGGGCGACAAGATCCGCGCCAAGGCCGAGGCCAAGGGCGTGGAAGTCACCGATGCGCAGATCCAGCGCGCGGTTCTGGACAGCATCCGGGCGCTGATGATCATCCGCGCCTACCGTATTCGCGGGCACCTGGTGGCCGATCTGGACCCGCTGGGCATGCGCGACCAGACACCCCACCCGGAGCTTGACCCGAAATCCTACGGCTTCACCGATGCCGACATGGACCGGCCGATCTTCATCGACAATGTGCTGGGCCTGCAAATGGCGTCGATGCGCCAGATCATGGAGATCGTGAAGCGCACCTATTGCGGCACCTTCGCGCTGCAATACATGCATATTTCCGACCCGGAACAGGCCGCCTGGCTGAAGGAACGGATCGAGGGCTACGGCAAGGAAATCCAGTTCACCCAGGAAGGCCGCAAGGCGATCCTGAACAAGCTGGTCGAGGCCGAAGGCTTCGAGAAATTCCTGCATGTCAAATACATGGGCACCAAGCGGTTCGGCCTTGATGGCGGCGAGGCGCTGATCCCCGCGATGGAGCAGATCATCAAGCGCGGCGGCGCGCTCGGCTTGCAGGAAATCGTCATCGGGATGCCGCACCGGGGCCGGTTGTCGGTTCTGGCCAATGTGATGGGCAAGCCCTACCGGGCGATCTTCAACGAGTTCCAGGGCGGCAGCTTCAAGCCCGAGGATGTCGATGGATCGGGCGATGTGAAATACCACCTTGGCGCGTCGAGCGACCGGGAATTCGACGGCAATACCGTGCACCTGTCGCTGACCGCCAACCCGTCCCACCTCGAGGCGGTGAACCCCGTGGTTCTGGGCAAGGTGCGCGCCAAGCAGGACCAGATCGGCGATGCCGAGCGCCGCCGCGTGATGGCGATTTTGCTGCATGGCGATGCGGCCTTTGCGGGCCAGGGCATCGTTGCCGAAGGGTTCCAGTTGTCGGGCATTCGCGGCCACCGCACCGGCGGCACGATGCATATCGTGGTCAACAACCAGATCGGGTTCACCACCGCGCCGCATTTCAGCCGGTCGAGCCCCTACCCCACCGATATCGCGCTGATGGTCGAGGCGCCGATTTTCCACGTCAATGGCGATGACCCCGAAGCGGTGGTTCACGCCGCCCGCGTCGCCACCGAGTTCCGCCAGAAATTCGGCAAGGATGTCGTGCTGGATATCTTCTGTTATCGCCGGTTCGGCCATAACGAGGGCGACGAGCCGAATTTCACCAACCCGGTGATGTACAAGAAGATCAAGACGCAGAAAACGACCTTGCAGCTTTACACCGAGCGCCTGGTCAAGGACGGGCTGATCCCCGAGGGCGAGATCGAGGATATGAAGGCCGCGTTCCAGGCGCGTCTGAACACGGAATTCGAGGCGGGCAAGGAATACAAGCCCAACAAGGCCGATTGGCTGGATGGGCGCTGGTCGCACCTGAACCGCGAAGGCGCTGAATACCAGCGCGGCGAAACCGCGATCAAGCCCGAAACCATGGCCGAGGTGGGCCGCGCACTGTCGACCGCGCCAGATGGTTTCAACCTGCACAAGACCGTGGGCCGCCTGTTGGAAAGCAAGGCCGAGATGTTCGCCACCGGCAAGGGCTTTGACTGGGCCACCGCCGAGGCGCTGGCCTTCGGGTCGCTTCTGACCGAGGGCTACCCGGTGCGCCTTGCCGGCCAGGACAGCGCGCGCGGCACCTTCAGCCAGCGCCATTCCGCGCTGGTCGAACAGGATACCGAAGACCGCTATTACCCGCTCAACCAGATCCGCGAGGGGCAGGCGAAATACGAGGTGATCGACAGCGCCCTGTCGGAATATGCCGTTCTTGGCTTCGAATATGGCTACAGCCTTGCCGAACCCAACGCGCTGACCATGTGGGAAGCGCAGTTCGGCGATTTCGCCAATGGCGCGCAGATCATGTTCGACCAGTTCATTTCGTCGGGCGAACGCAAATGGCTTCGGATGTCGGGGCTTGTGATGCTGTTGCCGCATGGCTTCGAAGGGCAAGGCCCGGAACATTCCAGCGCCCGGCTGGAGCGGTTCTTGCAGATGTCGGCGGAAGACAACTGGATCGTGGCCAATTGCACCACGCCCGCGAATTATTTCCACATCCTGCGCCGCCAGATCCACCGCAGCTTCCGCAAGCCGCTGGTGCTGATGACGCCGAAATCGCTGTTGCGCCAGAAGATGGCGATTTCCGATGTCGAGGATTTCGTGACCGGGTCCAGCTTTCACCGGGTGCTGTGGGATGATGCCGAAAAGGGCCATTCCGACACGGTTCTGGCCAAGGACGACAAGATCCGCCGCGTGGTGATCTGTTCGGGCAAGGTCTATTACGATCTTCTGGAAGAACGCGATGCACGCGGGATCACCGACATCTACCTGCTGCGGCTGGAACAGTTCTATCCCTTCCCGGCGCTGGCGCTGATGAAGGAACTGGAACGCTTCAAGGGCGCCGAAATCGTCTGGTGCCAGGAAGAACCCAAGAACCAGGGCGGCTGGTCCTTTGTCGAGCCGAACATCGAATGGGTTCTGACCCGCATCGGCGCGACACACACCCGCCCCCGCTATGCCGGCCGCGCCGCAAGCGCATCGCCCGCGACGGGGCTTGCAAGCCAGCACAAGGCACAACAAACCGCGCTCGTGAACGATGCGCTGACCATCGAAGGGTAAGACCATGTCCATTGAAGTCCGCGTGCCCACCCTGGGCGAAAGCGTCACCGAAGCCACGGTTGCCACCTGGTTCAAGAAGCCCGGTGATACGGTCGCAGTCGATGAAATGCTGTGCGAGCTGGAAACCGACAAGGTGACGGTCGAAGTGCCCTCGCCCGCCGCCGGAACCCTGGGCGACATCGTCGCCGCCGAGGGCGAAACCGTTGGCGTCAACGCGCTTCTGGCCACGCTGATCGAAGGTGCCGCGGCAAGCCCCGCCAAACCCGCCGCCAAGGCCGAGGGCGATGCGGCTGCCGCGTCTGTCGATGTCATGGTGCCCACCCTGGGCGAAAGTGTGACCGAGGCGACCGTGTCGACCTGGTTCAAGAAGGTCGGCGACACCGTCGCGCAGGACGAAATGCTGTGCGAGCTGGAAACCGACAAGGTCTCGGTCGAGGTGCCAAGCCCGGCCGCCGGTGTGCTGTCGGACATCCTCGCGCCCGAGGGCACGACCGTCGACGCACAGGCCCGGCTTGCCGTGATCGGTGGCGCCGTGGCCGCCGCCGCACCGGCAGCGGCACCTGCCGCCGCACAAACGCCCACCCAAGCCGCAAGCGGCGGCAAGGATGTGGAAAACGCCCCCGCAGCCCAGAAACTGATGGCCGAAAAAGGCCTGTCGCCCGCGCAGGTGCAAGGCACCGGCCGCGACGGGCGCATCATGAAGGAAGACGTGATGAAAGCCGTGACCGCCCCTGCGGCCAGCGCCCCCGCCCCCGTTGCCACCGCGCCGCGCGCGCCCAGCCCGGCCGAGGATGCCGCGCGCGAGGAACGGGTCAAGATGACCCGCCTGCGCCAGACCATCGCGCGCCGCCTGAAGGATGCGCAGAACACCGCCGCGATGCTGACCACCTACAACGAGGTGGACATGTCCGGCGTCATGGACCTGCGCAATGAATACAAGGACCTGTTCGAGAAAAAGCACGGCGTGCGGCTTGGCTTCATGTCCTTCTTCACCAAGGCCTGCGTGCATGCGCTGCGCGAGGTGCCCGAGGTGAATGCCGAGGTCGACGGCACCGACATCGTCTACAAGAACTTTGTCCATATGGGCATCGCGGCGGGCACGCCGCAGGGCCTGGTCGTGCCGGTGATCCGCGACGCCGATCAGAAATCCTTTGCCGAGCTGGAAAAGGAAATCGCCGAAAAGGGCCGCCGCGCGCGCGATGGCAAGCTGTCGATGGCGGAAATGCAGGGCGGCACCTTCACCATTTCCAACGGTGGCGTCTATGGCTCGCTGATGTCTTCGCCGATCCTGAACCCGCCGCAATCGGGCATCCTGGGCATGCACAAGATCCAGGATCGCGCCATGGTCGTGGGCGGCCAGATCGTGATCCGCCCGATGATGTACCTGGCCCTGTCCTATGATCACCGGATCGTCGACGGCAAGGGCGCGGTCACCTTCCTTGTCCGCGTCAAGGAAGCCCTGGAAGACCCGCGCCGGTTGTTGATGGATCTGTGAGCCTCTTCATCTTGGCAGGAAAACTCCCGGGGGTCCGGGGGCAGGCAGCCCCCGGCGCGACCGCAGACACAGGCCCGAGGGCAACCCGATGACCACTGAACTTTACGTTCTCACCCTCGCGGCCATGCTGCAAATCGTGCAGATCGGGCTCTACTCCGTTGCGGGCAATGCACAGGCCGGCGCCAAGGCCGCCATGGGCCCGCGCGACGAAAAGATCGAGCTGACGGGTGTCGCCGGCCGCCTGCAGCGGGCGATGAACAACCATTTCGAGGGGTTGATCCTGTTCGGGACCGCCGCCGTCGTGATCACGATCACCGATCAATCCACCGCGCTGACGCAGGGCTGCGCCCACGCCTACCTTGTCGCGCGGGTGCTGTTCGTGCCCGCCTATGCGCAGGGGCTTGTGCCCTGGCGCAGCGTGATCTGGGGCATCGGTTTTGCCGCCACGGTGGTGATGTTGATCGCCGCATTGGTCTAGGCGGCGCGGCCGGTCACGGAACACCGCGGAACAGGGGGGATGCGCCGGGATATGCCACGTTACGCCGTCGCCTGCTGCATGCGCAACGAAGCGATCTTCCTGCTGGAATGGGTCGCTTACCAGTTTGCCGTGGGCTTTGACCTCGTGGTGGTGGTCACCAATGACTGCACCGATGGCACCGACCAGATGCTTGATCTCTTGGCCGCCAGCGACGACCGGATCGTGCATATCCGCAACCAGATCGCCCCGGGCGAGGCGCCGCAGGTGGCGGGCATGCGGCTGGTGCTGGCCGATGCGCGGGTGCAGGGCGCCGCCTACCTGCTGCATTGCGACGCCGATGAATTCCTGCATGTGTCCGTGGGCGCGGGGCGCGTCGACGATCTTTTGCGCGCGATTGCCCGCGTCACGCCGGATGCGCCCGATTGCATCGCGCTGGCCTGGCGGCCTTTTGGCGATGCGGGCAACCTGCGCTGGGACGGCGGCTCGGTGATCGAGGCCTGTCCGATGGCCGACAACCGGCCGCGCAAGGCCACCGTTCTGCACAAGTCGATGTTTCGCCCCGATCGTTTCGAAAAGGCGATCGACCATATGCCCAAGGCCCCGCTGGCCGAGGATGTGCGCCTGGTCAATGCCGCCGGCGCGGCGATGGACCCGGCCCCGTTCTGGCGCGAGAAGAACGCCCGCTACACCGGCTTGGACGACGCGCTGATCACCTGGCAGAATGCCTGCATCCATCACTATGCCATCCGGTCGCGCGACGTATTCCTGATGAAGAATGATCGCGGCGACGGGATGGGGCTGACCAGCCGCAAGTATTTCGTCAACTCGGTGTTCTGGACCCGCTACAACCGCAATGCCGTCGCGGTGCCCGAGGCGCGGCAGCATCTGCCCGCCGTCTTGCGTATCATGGCCGAGTTCCGCGCACAGCGGCCCGTGGCGCGGCTGGAACGGGCGGCGCTTGACGCCTTTGCCGCGCATCGCGACGCCGTGCTGACGCCGGGCCAGATCGCGGACTGGACCGAGGCAGGGCCGACATGACACCCTTGCCCCATCTCGCGCCCGCACGGGCCGCATCGATCCGCACCGCGCCCATTGCACCTTGCGGTCAAACCATTCATCCCCCGCGGCAAAGCGCCCCGCCGCGCGCCCAAAATCAGGAGATTTCCCATGTCCAGCTATGACGTCATCATCATCGGGTCCGGCCCCGGCGGCTATGTCTGCGCGATCCGCTGCGCGCAGCTTGGCCTGAAAACCGCCGTTGTCGAAGGGCGCGACACGCTGGGCGGCACCTGTCTCAACATCGGCTGCATCCCGTCCAAGGCGCTGTTGCACGCCTCTCACCAGTTGCACGAGGCGGAACATAATTTCGCCAAGATGGGCCTCAAGGGCAAAACCCCCAGCGTCGACTGGAAACAGATGCTGGCCTACAAGGATGACGTGATCGCCCAGAACACCAAGGGGATCGAATTCCTGTTCAAGAAGAACAAGATCGACTGGCTGAAGGGCTGGGGGTCGATCCCCGGGGCGGGCAAGGTGCGGGTCGGCGACGATGTGCATGAGGCCAAGCACATCATCATCGCCAGCGGATCGACGCCCGCGACCCTGCCGGGCATCGAGATCGACGAAAAGATCGTCGTCACCTCGGAAGGGGCGCTGGCGCTTGGCAAGATCCCGAAAAAGCTGGTGGTGATCGGCGCGGGCGTGATCGGGCTTGAACTGGGCAGCGTCTATGCGCGCTTGGGCGCAGAGGTGCAGGTGATCGAATACCTCGATCACATCACCCCCGGCATGGATGCCGAGGTGGCCAAGACCTTCCAGCGCATCCTGGCCAAGCAGGGCATTTCCTTCACGCTCGGCGCCGCCGTCCAGTCTGTTGACACCGCCAAGGGCGGCGCCAAGGTGACCTACAAACTCCGCAAGGACGACAGCGAACATACCGTGGATGCCGACACCGTCCTCGTCGCCACGGGCCGCAAGCCCTACGTCGACGGCCTCGGCCTCGAGGCGCTCGGCGTGACCATGACACCGCGCGGCCAGATCGCGACCGACAGCCACTACGCGACCAATATCAAGGGCATCTACGCCATCGGCGACGCGATCACCGGGCCGATGCTGGCGCATAAGGCCGAAGACGAAGGCATGGCCGTGGCCGAGGTGGTCGCGGGCAAGCATGGCCACGTGAACTATGGCGTGATCCCCGGCGTGATCTACACCCACCCCGAGGTGTCCTCGGTCGGCGCGACCGAGGAAACCCTGAAGGCCGAGGGCCGCGCCTACAAGGTCGGCAAGTTCTCCTTCATGGGCAACGGCCGGGCCAAGGCGAATTTCGCAGGCGACGGCTTCGTCAAGATCCTCGCCGACAAGGAGTCGGATCGCATCCTCGGCGCGCATATCATCGGCCCGATGGCGGGCGACCTCATCCACGAGATCTGCGTCGCGATGGAATTCGGCGCCAGCGCGCAGGATCTGGCGCTGACCTGCCACGCGCATCCGACATACTCCGAGGCGGTGCGCGAAGCGGCCCTTGCCTGCGGCGATGGCGCCATTCACGCCTGAACGCCTGGGCGTCGGCAAGCCAGCTCCCCCCGCGCTCACTGTGGCGCGGGGGCCAAACCATCACCCACCGCGCGCCCATGGCCTGTCGCGACCGGCTTGGCAGCGGTCCGACATCTTCTTCGTTTCCCAAATATCCTCCGGGGTCTGGGGTGGAAAACCCCCAGTCAGCGTCAGCCACAGGCACCTACCCCGCCAGCAGCCGCAAGCCTTGCGTCACATCCGCCCGGACCGCCAGCCGCAACCCCGGCTCGTCGCCTGCCTTGAGCGCTGCCACGATCAGCCGGTGATGCTGGGGCAGTTCCGTCCGGTTCAGCCGCCCGTAGAGCGCGCGCATGGTCGGCCCCAGTTGCAGCCAGACGGTTTCGGTCAAGGCCAGCATCGCGGGCGCCTGCGCGCGCAGGTAGAGCGTGCGGTGAAATTCCAGGTTGCGCCGGATATAGGCGACCGCGTCGCGCCGCGCGATGGCCTGGCCGATGGTGGCGTTGATCGCCTCCATCCGCTCGATCAGCGCGGGGTGCGCGCGCGGCAGGGCGCGGGCAGCCAGTTCGGGTTCCAGAAGCGCACGCAGCGCCGCCAGCTCCTCGATCCGTTCATTCGACAGTTCGGGTGTCGAGGCGCGGCCCGAGGCCGACAAGAACAGCGCGCCTTCGCTGACCAGCCGGCGCACCGCTTCGCGGGCGGGTGTCATGGAGACCCCGAATTCCGCCCCCAGGCCGCGCAGCGTCATCGCCTCGCCCGGACCCACCTCGCCATGCATGATGCGGGTCCTGAGCGCGCGGTACACCCTGTCATGGGCCACCGCGGCCCCGGTCTCGGTCGGGCGGGGGTTCATCAGCATGGGGTGTCATCCTGTTGCAGATCGAAACGCAGCGCCAAAAGCTCTGCGCCATGCCGTTTCAACCATGTGCGGTGTTCGCCATAGCCGGGGCACAGGCGCGCGCAAACCCGCCAGAAGGCATCGGAATGGTTCATCTCGGCCAGGTGCGCGACTTCATGGGCGGCGACGTAATCCAGCACGGCGGGCGGTGCCATGATCAGGCGCCAGGAAAACATCAGGTCGCCGCGCGACGAACAGCTGCCCCAGCGGCTCTTGGGATCGCGCAGCGTGATCTGGCCCGCCGACCGCCCCAGGGCGCCCGCATGCAACGTCACCGCGCGCGCCAGCCGCTCGCGGGCCAGCGCCGTCAACAACGCCTTGATGCGCGGCCCTTCGCGCGGGCCGGGCGGCACGGCGATAACCCCGTCGGCAAAGCGCGCCGCGCGCCCTGCGCCTGCCACCACCGCGCGGGGCACGCCAAAAATCGGCACCATGGCCCCGATCCGGGCCTGGGCCGGGGCGGGCGCAGCCGTCAGGTGATGGCGCACCCAATCCTCACGGTCACGCAGAAAGGCCAGCGCCTCGGCCTCGGACGCCCAGACGGGCAGCGACAGGCTGACCCGCCCGTCAGAACGCGACACCCGCAGGCTGTAGCGCGTGGCCCTGTCGGACCGGCGCAAGGATACCGTGACCGGCGGATCGCCGGGCAGCACATGGGTGGAGGCGCGTGTTTTAGACACCAATTTACCAGTCCTGAAGACCGTTCCCCATAACTGGGGCGGACGGGGTTTGACACCATCCCCCTACTATGGCAGAGGACCGCATCCTGCGATACCGAAGAGTTTTTTCAAGGGGGTGCCATGCCCAAAGAGGAATGGGGCGTCAAACGCGTCTGTCCCACAACCGGCAAACGGTTCTACGATCTGAACCGCAACCCGATCGTCAGCCCCTACACCGGTGAGATCGTCACGATCGAAACCGGCAAGGGTGGTCGCAGCCTGGTGGCTGACAAGCCCGACAAGAAGGCCGCGAAAGAAGTTGTCACCGAGGACGAAGATCTGGTTCTCGACGACGAAATCGAAATCGACGAGGATGATCCTGATGTCGATCTCGATGATGATGTGCTGGACGACGACGATGACGGTGATACCGTCGCGCTCGACGATCTGGCAGATGTCGCCGGAAACGACGACGACGATTGAGCGTGATTGACTGCGAGCGGGCGTCGCCCGCGTGGTGGAGCGCGCATTGGAAAAACCAGATTTTTTCCCTTGCGCGTGCCCCCACCCTCGCATAAACCGCCGACCACTCGAGGGGCGTTAGCGCCCCCCGGAACGGGGCCTTAGCTCAGCTGGGAGAGCGCTTGCATGGCATGCAAGAGGTCAGGGGTTCGATCCCCCTAGGCTCCACCAAATCACCTTTATTCTTGCGACAATGCCGCCCTTGGGCGGTTTTTTCGTTTTGTCGCATCGGCCGACTGTGACGCCGACATGAAAAAAGCCCCGGCCGTGGCCGGGGCTTTCGCGGTCGGGGCGCAGGCTGACTGTCAGCCGATCAGCGCGTTCATCGTGGCCGAGGCGCGCAGGACCGCGGCGGTTTTGGCCGGGTCGGTGTGGTAATAGCCGCCAAGGTCCACGGGCGTGCCGCGTGCGGCGTGCAGTTCGGCGAGAATCGTCGCCTCGCCCTCGGACAGGGCCTTAGCGAGGGGGGCAAAATGGGCCGCCAGACCGGCATCTTCGGTCTGGGCGGCCAGGGCTTCGGCCCAGTAGCGGGCGAACCAGTAATGGCTGTCGCGGTTGTCCGGCTCGCCGGCCTTGCGGCCCGGGCTGCGGTCATGATCCAGCACGCCCTGGGTGGCCGTATCGACCGCGTCGCCCAGGATGCGGGCACGGGCATTGCCCTTGGTCTGGCCCAGGAAGCGCAGGCTTTCGCCAAGCGCGCAGAATTCGCCCAGGCTGTCCCAGCGCAGGTGGTTTTCCGCCTGCAATTGCTGCACATGCTTGGGGGCCGACCCGCCCGCGCCGGTTTCGAACATGCCGCCGCCCTGCATCAGCTTGACGATCGACAGCATCTTAGCCGAGGTCGCCAGTTCCAGGATCGGGAACAGGTCGGTCAGGTAATCGCGCAGCACGTTGCCGCTGACGGCGATGGTGTTTTCACCCTTGGTGATGGTCTCGAGGCTGGCGCGGGTGGCGTCGCGGGGGGCCATGATCTCGAACTTGTCGGCAACGCCGCGCGCTTCGAGAATCGGTTTGACATAGGCGATCAGCTCTGCGTCATGAGCGCGGGTTTCATCGAGCCAGAAAATCGACCGATAACCTGTCGCCGCCTGCCGTTCGATGGCCAGCGTCACCCAATCCTCGATCGGGGCCTTGCGGGTGCTGGCAGAGCGCCAGATATCGCCCTGGTCCACGGCATGTTCGTGCAGAACGGTGCCATCCTCCAGGATCATCCGCACCACGCCCGCCACGGGGATTTCGAAGGTGGTCGGGTGCGAGCCGTATTCCTCGGCCTTCTGCGCCATCAGGCCAAGGTTTTGCACCGTTCCGGCGGTGGCCGGGTTCAGCTTGCCGTTTTCCTTGAAGAACTTGATCGTCTCGTCATAGATCGCGGCGTAGGACGTGTCGGGGATGGCGCAGACCGCGTCATGTTCCTTGTTGTCGGGGCCCCAGCCCTTGCCGCCCGCCCGGATCAGCGCAGGCATCGAGGCATCGACGATCACGTCGGAGGGCACATGCAGGTTGGTGATACCCCGGTCGCTGTCGACCATGTAAAGCGGCGGGCGCGCGGCCATGCAGGCGTCGATCGCTGCCAGGATCTGGGCATTGCCCTTGACCCGCGCAAGCAGATCGCCAAGGCCGGAATTGGGGTTCACGCCAAGCGCCGCCATGTCGTCACCGAACTGCTCGAACACCGGCGCCAGAAAGGCGCGCACGGCATGGCCAAAGATGATCGGGTCGCTGACCTTCATCATCGTCGCCTTGAGGTGCAGCGAGAACAGCACGCCTTCGGATTTGGTGCGGTCGATTTCTTCGGCCAGAAACGCCTGCAACGCCTTGGCACTCATGTAGGTGGCATCAACCACGGTGCCGGCCGGATAGCTGACCGCATCTTTCAGCACATGTTCGGTGCCATCGGCGGTGGTCAGCACGATCTTGGCGGTGGCGGCGCGGTCCAGCGTCACCGAGGCCTCGTTGGCGCGGAAATCACCCGAGGCCATGGAGGCCACGCGGGTCTTGCTGTCACGGGTCCAGTCGCCCATGCGGTGCGGGTTGGCCTGGGCGAATTTCTTGACGGCCACGGCGGCGCGGCGGTCGGAATTGCCTTCGCGCAGAACCGGGTTCACCGCCGAGCCCTTGATCGCGTCATAGCGCGCGCGGGCGGTTTTTTCCGCGTCGGTTTCCGGCGCTTCGGGGTAATCGGGGATGGCATAGCCCTGCCCTTGCAATTCGGTAATGGCCGCCACGAGCTGCGGACCGGAGGCCGAGATATTGGGCAGCTTGATCACATTGGCCGCAGGCGTTTTCACCAGTTCGCCCAGGGCGGCCAGATCGTCGGACACGCGCTGATCTTCGGTCAGGTAATCCGGAAAAGCGGCAAGGATGCGGCCCGCCAGCGAAATGTCGCGGGTGCCGATGCTGACATCGGCGGCGGCGGCAAAACGGCGGATGATCGGCAAGAGCGAGGCCGAGGCAAGCTCGGGCGCTTCGTCAACCTTAGTATAGATGATGTCGGGCGTGGTCTGGTCGGTCATCGGGATCCCCGTGGGCTCGGAATGTTTGGTATGCGATAGTACACAAACCGTCATCCGTCCAGCACCCACAGGCGCCCCACCCCGCGCCCTGTTGCCGCGCCGGTGTGTTGCGCGCCAGCCATAGGCCCCGCAAAGCCGGATCCCTTTCAGGCCACGCGCCAGAAATCAGGCACGTCCCTGCAAGCGGTTTTGCATCAGGCGAAGGAGGGCAAGTGGCGGAGGGCATGGGTCTGGCATCCAACGCTCTCTACACCCTAATCCATTGAAATAATGAAAATAATATTGCTTTCGCAGGACATATGTTTCGAGCAGACTTGGCGTCGAACTCTACTTGAAACAACCCTATCGCTCCTGAATGGTTCAAGCTGGAACACGGTTGTGCGCGGGTCAGTTTTCGATGAAGTTTTGCCCAGAACCGGGTCAGTTCTCAGTGACAATCAACAGAAACCCACCGCGAGTGGGAAACGCGCACCGGTCACGCGATCCTCGAACGCTACGGCATGACCGAAACCAACATGAACGTCTCCAACCCCTATGACGGCGCGCGCATCGCCGGGACGGTCGGCCTGCCCCTGCCGGGGGTCGAGCTGCGTCTGACCGATGCAGCAACGGGCGAGGTCGTGGAACCGGGCGGGATCGGCATGATCGAGGTACGCGGCCCCAATGTGTTCAAAGGCTACTGGGGGATGCCGGAAAAGACGGCGGAGGATTTGCGCGAGGACGGGTTCTTTATCACCGGCGATCTGGGACAGATCGATGCCAACGGCTATCTGCAGATCGTCGGACGCGGCAAGGATCTGGTCATTTCGGGCGGGTTCAACGTTTATCCGCGCGAGGTGGAGGCCGAGATCGACGCGCTGCCCGGCGTGCTGGAAAGCGCGGTGATCGGGCTGAAACACCGAGATTTCGGCGAGGCAGTGACGGCGGTGGTGGTGCGGCGGGGCGAGGTCAGCGCCGAGACGATCCTTGCCACTCTGGACGGCCGGCTGGCGCGGTTCAAGCAGCCCAAGGCGGTGATCTTCGTCGAAGAATTGCCGCGCAACAGCATGGGAAAGGTGCAGAAGAACCTGCTTCGCGAGCGTTTCACCGCCTTGTACGTCATCTGAGCGCCCGGGACAGGCTCTCATGTCAGAGGGGAAGGGTGGGTCTTCGGTGCGTCGTATGCAGCAGAGAGGCCAGGCTTCTCTGAAAGGGAGCCGGAATTTTGACAGAATGCATAGCGCTGCCTGACCCGTAGCATTAATTTTGGGATGGGGAACGACACCGCTAATCGACTTCACTGACGGCTGAGGCACGCCTGCCGGGCTTTCGTTTTCAAACACTCTTTTGCTGATGAGGATTTAAGCCGTAACCCGGCCACTAGACTTGCCAGTGTCGCCTTGTCAGTAATGACTCAGCAATGAACCGTACCCCTGAATTTTATCGTCAATCCCGTTCTGCCGCAGGGCCCACCAATACGTGGCCGTATTGATGGCAATAACAGGCTTGTCGAGCCAGAATTCGGCAACTCCGGCCAGGCGGGCCATCGCGAGATTGGTTCCCACCTGAACGATCGCCTCAACCGAAGGGTCATTCAGCTCAATGATAGCATCGCGCAGCGTCTGCTCGGATTCATGCGCGATCAGCATCGGGCTTGGGCATTTCAATCCCTTGATTGCGGCCACCTCGAACCCGCAATCGGTGAAGAATCGGTGTACCTGGGCATCGCCCACGGGCATGTATGGAGTGATCACTGCAATGCGCTTGATATCACCGAACTTACGCAAAGCAGCCTGACAAGCGTCCGAGCCCATGGCCACCTTGACGCCGGCGCGGGCCTCGACCCGCTTCTCCAGCTCGACCGAGCCTTCCAGACCATCCCAGAACGTCTCTGCCGACATACCCATCACTAGGTAATCGGGGCTGCATGTCATGACGCTGTCGACCGAGTCCATCAAACTTGCCCGGATGTCGTCCATCAGCTTGCTGAAGTCCTCATCGCTGCGGACCGGATTGTCAGGGATCTGGATGCGCGAGAAATGGTTGGTCACACCGACGGGCCGCATCGCGTCGAATTCGGGCTGTACCGAAGTGTTTGTAGAGGGGGCAATGACCCCGAACTTCATCCGAAAGCCAAGTGAATCTGTCATAGTGCCCTCCGTGGTTGCGCAAGTTGGTCTGTCGCGGCAACGAATTCGTCGCGTCTCATCAGGTCTGCGTATTTCTGGCCCATGTCGAACAAATTGGCCTCATGCGGTGCCAGCGCACGATCACCCACGCAATCGCTGATCACGATGGTGCGCAGGTTATGGCTGACCGCATCCACCACCGTTGCCCGCACGCAGCCGGAGGTGGTGCAGCCCGCTACCACAAGCGTGTCAACACCCCGCCAGGTCAGCCAACTTAGAAGGCCGGTTTCAAAAAAGCCGGATGCCTGGCGTTTGCGCACAACCAGCTCATCCTTCTGGGGGGAAAGGGAAGGCAGGATCTGGCTGAGGGGCGCATTCTCTGTCAACTTCAGCAAGCCCGGGCATTTCCGCGCGAAGGCTCCCGCATCGGTACCGTCCTCGGCGTAGACCACGCGGGTATGTGCCACAGGCCAACCCCGGTCCCGAAAGGCAGAAAGCAGAGGGAGGCTGGCATCGGCAGCTTCCTGAATGTTGCCGCCCCCGAAACTCTCCGGGTCAACAAACCCCTCGACGAAATCGACCATTACCAGGGCAGGTCGTGAACCGACGCCGACCGCTCCGGCAAAACCCTGCCGTTTGTAGACGTCGAGTTCGCTCATTCCACGCCCTCCAGATCGTTCAGCGACTGGATCAGCGACGAGCGCATCACATAGGCCTTGTGCCTTGCGGGGTCCTCGACCGTCGCGCGCAGATCGTCATGATAGGCCCGCCGTGCGTCAGGGCGACGCTCGTTCAGGATCGACCTGTTGCGCAGCGACTGTGCCTGCACCGTTTCGACCGCGACCTTGCGGCGCTGACGTTCATAGCGGCCCATCAGGGACAGAGGTTCGCCCTGCCACACCTTGGTCAGCTTTTCCGCCAGGTTCATGGCGTCGTGGATCCCACCGTTCATGCCCATGCCACCCAGAGGGTTGTTGAGATGGGCCGCATCCCCGGCCAGAAAGACCCGGCCAACGACATAGTTTTCGGCCACTTTTTCATGCACGCGGTATTCGACGCTATGCACCACGTCATAGGGTTCGGCCTTGGGAAAGACCGCCTGAAGCCGCTCTTCGACGCGTGCGGGGGCCTTCATCTGCTCAGGCGTCTCATTGGGATCGGTCGGCAGCAGAACACGCCACAAAGACGGGGTACGCAGCAGAACCACCCATTCGTCGGGGTCGCTGATATAGGCGATATTGGACAGATCCGCGATCGCATCTTGGAAAGGAAAGGTTGTCGACATCGACAGGAAAATTTCCGGAATGGTCATCCCTTCGAAGGTGACGCCCAGTGCCTTGCGAATGTTGCTGCGCGCGCCATCGGCACTGACCATGTAGCGCCCGCTCATCTTCTCGTGCGAGCCATCCTCGCGCTCGACTGTCAGGGTGACCCCGTCGTCATTCTGCGTCACGTCGATGGCGCGGGCGCCAAAGATCAGCTCGGCATTCGGATGCGCCTGAAGCCAGTCACGCAGCAAGAGCGATAATTTCCACTGTTCGCATTGCAGCCGGTAGGGATGGTTGGTTTCGCCCTTCAGTAGCGACAGATCGAAGGTTGCGATGACCCCCTCACGCCGGTCGCGAAACTGCCAATGCGGGCAGATCAGGCCCTGTTCCACGCATTTCTGACCGATCCCGAAACGATCAAGCATGTCGAGCGTGGGCGGATGAAAGGTGGAGGCCCGCAAATCGGTGGGCACATCGCGGTGCGCGTCGATGATTGTGACGGGGATGCCCTCGTTCGCCAGATAGGCGGCGGCGGTCATGCCCACAGGCCCGGCCCCCACAATTAATACTCGCGCCTCGGTCATACCCTGTGTGCTCCTGTCATTGTTGCGTCCAGACCTTTTGTGTCCCGGGGCAGGGGCACCATCACGGACCCTTGCCGACTGGGGCCGGTTACATGATCGCCGGTTTCGCTACTGCGGGGCTTTGCGCCCCTTCGGCCGCCTCGGCCGGGGGCAGGCTTTCATCCCAGAGCCGCGCTGTGTACCGGGTTCCGCTGCGCCCATTTGACGTGTCTGCGCAAAGCCATCGGATTGCGCGGCGCATGATGGCGGCCGGCAGCAGACCGCCATCAGCGCCGCGCTTGTTTGCGCTTTCAGGCAGCAGCCCCGTGTCAGCCGCTCCGCCCGGCAGATAGACCAGCACTTCCACACCGGTGCCGTCGAGATCCTGCGCCCAGACGCGCGACGCCGCTTCAAGCGCCGCTTTTGACGGCCCATACGGGGCATAGCCGCGCCGGACCATGGTCTGATCGCTGGTCGAGATGTTGATGATCTTCCCGAAACCGCGTTCGATCATGCCCGGGGTCACGGCTGCGGCCATGTTGAAGGCGCCGTTGAGATTGATGTCGATGATCTCGCGCCAAATCGCCGGGTCAGTTTCCCAGAATTTCGTGGGCTCGGAGTTGAACCTCTCCGATACAAGGCGCATGCCCCTGCCGGCATTGTTGACCAGCACATCCGGCGGGCCGAATGCCAGTTCGGTCTCTCTGACGACGCGCGCGCAATCAGCCGGGTCGCGCACATCGGCCTGCACGGCCACCATTCTTCCGCTGCCGACCTGCGATTCCGCTTCGGCCAGAGTCGCACGAAGCTCCTCACCGGCACGTGCGCCGGTGATGACAACCCGCGCGCCGCCTGAGGCCAGTTCCAGCGCCATTTCACGCCCGAGCCCACGACCGCCGCCGGTAATGACCACGATCCTGTCCTGCAATGAGGGAAGTTCAGTCATTCCTGCAAACCCTTTCCAGCCCTGAACAATTGCCCGCCATCGCGGGCCGCATCGGCAATTCCCGCCTTGCGCAATGCCTGCCACAAGGTTGCCGTGTTTGACGAAATCACAGGCAGTCCGGTTTCCTGTTCCAGTGCCTCGATCAACGGCAAAGTCGGAAAATCGGTGCAGGTGATCAACAACGCCTGTTCATTGCCGCCCAGGACGCTTTTCGCGTGAGCTCGCACCTGCTCCAGCGGGGTCTCGGCGATGCGCGGGAACTCCTGAGGGCCGTTGGCGCCGATCCCCAATCCACTGATGGCCGTGACCTGAAAGCCATGGGCCTCAAGGAATTCGACTTCGTGATCATTCAGCGCCTGATGATAGGGTGTCGCAACGGCCACGCTGCGCACGTCCATGGCCTTCAGCGCGGCGATGATCGATGCAGCGGTGGTCACGCAGTCGGCACCACTGCGGGCTGTCATCTGTTCGGGAATGCTTTCCGCGGGGATCGCGATCGACCCGGCTGTGCAGGCATATGCGACGACATCGACCCGGGCCGGTGTCAACATCGCGATCGCCTGATCCAGTTCAGTCCAGAGCCGGGCCCGCCCCTCGGTCGAGGTTGTATCGGAATGCAGCGCCATTCGCATTGAATGAAAGCTGACGCCCTCCGGCATCATGCGTGCCCATTCGCTTTCGTTCACCGTGTTGGTCGGCGGCACGATCAGCCCCAGCCTAGCACGCGGGCCATAACTCGACAGATGTCGTGTCATGAAGGTGCCCCCAGTGCCACAATCGGGCGCTCTTCCAGCGGCACCATCACGGTTTTCTGCTCAGTGTACATTGCTTCGCATCCGCGTCCGCCCTCACGCCCAAGACCGGATTCCTTGTATCCGCCAAAGGCCGATCTCAGGTCGCGGACCATAGGGGTATTGATCCAGACAGTGCCGGTTCGCATCCTCCCCGCGACCCGATGCGCGCGGGAAAGATTCTCGGTCCAGACATATCCGGCAAGGCCAAACCGACTGTTGTTGGCGATCTGCACCACCTCGTCCTCGGTATCGAAGACCTGCAGCGTGGCGAAGGGACCAAAGATTTCCTCCTGGCACAACCGGGCTGCATTATCGGCCACCAGCATTGCCGTGGGCTCCACAAAATTGCCCGCGTTGAACCCCGGATGCCGCTTGCCGCCGGTCAGAAGCCGCGCGCCTTCGGCTTCGCCGATGGCGACATAATCGGCGATCCGCTTGCTCTGTGCGGCACTGATCATGGGGCCAAGCTCTGTGTCCGGGGCCAGAGGATCGCCAACGCGGATCGCTGCGGTGCGCCGGGTGAAGGCATCGACGAACCGGTCGGCAATGCCGCGTTGAACAAGGACCCGAGCACCGGCCAGGCACATCTGCCCGTTGTTGGCATAGACCCCCAATAGCGCCGCATCGAGCGCACGGTCGAAAGCGCAATCGTCAAAGATGATGTTGGCGGACTTGCCGCCCAGTTCCATTGCGCCGCCCTTGATGCCCCGCGCCAGCGCCGAAAGGATGGTCGCGCCGGTCTCGGTGCCGCCGGTAAAGGACACCATGTCGATCTGCGGATGCTCGCTCAGTGCGGCGCCGGTTATCTGTCCCCGCCCGTTGACCAGATTAACCTGACCCTCGGGTAGATCACATTTCTGCAGGATCTCGAACAACCGCGCCACCGTAAGCGGGGTAAGCTCAGACGGCTTGACCACGCAGGCGTTGCCGAACGCCAGGGCAGCCGCAAGTTTCATCGAGGTCAGTCCCAGCGGCACGTTCCAAGGCCCGATCAGCGCACAGACCCCAAGGGGTTCGCGCATGACCATCGTCAGGAAGCCCGGCTCCTGTGTGTAGAGCTCGCTTGCGGCCTGCCCGATGTATTCAGCGAAGAACTTGAAGTTATAGGCGGCGCGGGGAACGTGCATGCCCCGTGTCTGGCGAATGGGAATGCCGGTATTGATGGTCTCAAGCTCGGCCAGTTCATCGACCTGCTCCAGAAGCGCATCGTGAATGCGCATCAGCATCCGCTGGCGCTGCTCGACCGTTGCATGCCGCCACGGGCCGTTGTCAAAGGCGCGGCGTGCCGACATCACGGCATTATCCACCTCGGCCGCATCGGATTCGTGCAGATGCGCTATGACCGCGCCTGTGCTGGGATCGAATACCGGCAAAGGATCGCCGCGCATAGGCACAAACTCCCCGCCCGTGAACCCCGAGACCATTCTGGGTGTATCGGTCAGTGCGGCGCGCAGCGTGCTCATGCCGTCTCCCCGGCGGTCTTGCCGATCACCCCTGCGCCTTCCAGCGCGATCAGTTTCGACGCAGGCAGGCCGAGCAACCCTGAGAAGATCTCCCGGTTATGCTCGCCCAGCTCCGGGCCCAAGTGGATGATGCGTCCCGGTGTCGCCGACAATTTGGGCGCAACATTCTGCATATGCATGGCACCCAAGGTCGGATGCATGATCTTGACGATCGCTTCACGCGCCTTGAAATGAGCGTCCTTCAGCATCTCCGGCGCGCGATAAATGTCGCCGAACGGCACCCCGGAATCTTCCAGAGCGGTACAGAGCGTTTCGGAGTCCATGGTGCGCGTCCACGCGGCAATCAAGTCGTCCAGTTCCTGCTGATGAGCCCCGCGCGCCGAATGGGTGGCGTAACGGACGTCCGTGGCCAGTTCCGGACGCTTCATGCAGGCGGCCAGCCGTGTAAAAACCGTATCCTGATTTGCCGCTATCAGAACGAACCGCTCATCCGATGTCGGATAGACATTGGATGGCGCCACATTGGGCAGAATAGCGCCGGTCCGTTCGCGGATATAACCTGCATGATCATATTCGGTAATCAGAGATTCCATGACGTTGAGGACGGCTTCGTAAATTGCGCTGTCCACCACTTGTCCGCGGCCCGTCCGGTTGACGACATGCAGCGCCATCATCGCGCCCAAACAGGCGAAGGTCGCCGCCAGCGTGTCGCCGATCGATATGCCCATGCGGCTGGGAGGCATTGACGGATCGCCAACGACAAAGCGCAAGCCGCCCATTGCCTCGCCAATCGCGCCATAGCCCGCGCGCTTTGAATACGGCCCTGTCTGGCCATAGCCCGAAACCCGCACCATGATCAGGCGTGGATTGATGCGCGACAGTTCCTCATAGCTCAGCCCCCAGCGCTCCATCGTCCCGGGGCGGAAATTCTCGACCAGAATATCGGACTGTGCAACGAGCGCACGAATGATGTCACCGCCCTCTTGCACACGCGCATTGACCTCGATCGACTTCTTGTTGCGCGCCACCACTGGCCACCACAACGATTTGCCATGTGCCTTTTCGCGCCCCCACTGGCGCATCGGATCGCCCAGACCGGGTTGCTCGATTTTGATCACCTCAGCGCCGAAATCAGCCATCAACTGCCCACAGAACGGCCCGGCCAGAAGCTGGCCCATTTCGATCACCCGCAGCCCGGTGAGCGGGCCGTTCTCGGAACCCTCGACAACTGGAGCTACGTCAACGGACGAGGTGTGCATCTGATTTCCAAACTTGTCCAGACAACTTTTCCTGATAAAACCGCAACAGGCCACACATTGCAAGTGGCGAAAATCGTTTCCAACCTGTGAGAGGACGCCATGAAGCAAGTTGATGTGGAAATCGTCGAAGTGTCGCCGCGCGACGGGCTCCAGAACGAGAAGGCGTTGATCTCGACGGCCGACAAGGCCGAACTGATCAACCGGGCGTTGGCGGCCGGCCTCCGCCGACTGGAGGTGACAAGCTTCGTCAATCCCAAGCGGGTGCCGCAGATGGCCGATTCCGAGGCTTTGATGGCCCAGCTCACGCGGCCCGACGACGTTGGCTTCATCGGACTGGCCTTGAATCAGCGCGGGTTCGACCGGGCGCTGGCGGCGGGGTGCAACGAAGTGAACTTCGTCGTTGTCGCCTCGGAAACTTTCAACCAGCGCAACCAGGGTGTGCCTGTGGCCGAAACCCTTGCGAGCTGGGCTGTGATCAGAAATCAGGCAAAAGCGGCGGGGCTGCTTACTTCTGTCACCATTGGCGCAAGCTTCGGCTGTCCATTTGAAGGCGAGGTTCCTGCCAGCCGCGTTTTGCAGATCGCCGAAGCTGTGATGCAGCACGCGCCGGACGAATTGGCCTTTGCCGATACCATCGGATGCGGGGTGCCGACGCAGGTCACGCAGCTGCTGAAGGAAGCGCGTGGCCTGTCGTCGGATGTCCGCCTGCGGTGCCACTTTCACAACACCCGGGGGACGGGAATCGCGAATGTTGTGGCCGCTGTCGAAGCTGGCGTGCATGCGATCGACGCCAGCATAGGCGGCTTCGGCGGCTGTCCCTTTGCGCCCGCGGCCACCGGCAATGTCGCTACCGAGGACGTGGTATACCTGCTGGAACGGATGGGGTTGCGAACCGGCGTGGACCTTGACGCCGTGATCGCCGCAGCACACTGGATCGCCGGTCCGCTGGGTAAATCGGCCCCCTCGGCCCTGAGCCGAGCCGGGGGGATCCCAGCCTGAGCTGGTCAATAATCGCAAAGCACGTTGATCAGCGTTTGCTGACCATTGGCGACAGCCTCTAGCCCGCGTACCAGGGCGGCATCGAGTTCAGCGACTGTGCTTGCACGCAGGCCAAGCCCTCGATGAGCCTCGATAATTTTTTCGTAATCCGGCTGCGGGCGCAGATCGGCCAGCATCATCCCGCCGCCCGCAGCGGCTGCGCCCTGCCCGTGCATCGCAAGTGTCGAGTTGCGAACCGCGCCCCAGCACCCGTTGTTGAAGATCACCACCAGGACCGGCAGATCGTTTGCCTCGGATACGAAATGGCACGCGGTCGGGTTGTTGAACATATAGGCGCCGTCGCCCAGCACCGATACGACAGTCCGGTCCGGCAGCGCTTTCTTGACACCGAGCGCTGCGCCCAGACCCCAGCCCAGACCCCCCACCGGGCTGAGACCAAAATAGCTGCCGGCTTCAGCAGGCGGGCATTGCTCGGGGCGAAGCGGGTATTCGTTTGTGATGATGGCGTCTTTCGGCAGCGCCCGGTGCAAGGCTGCACTGGCGCTCGCCGGATTGAGGTGCTCTACCGCGCCATCGGCAGCCCAACGCGCCCTGTCACGGCTGCGTTGCGCGTCAAGGCGCTCTCGCCGGGCTGCAATGCCGGGAGCGACGGCGCTGCCCGGCGTGCCCAGTTCGGCTCCAAGCGCTTCAAGGGCAAGTTTGCTGTCCGCGACGACACTGAGCCTGGCTGGAAAGCTGCGCATCGGATAGGTCGCGGCCAACGGGTCAATCCCGATCTGGACAAGGTTCTCTGCGGCTTTCGGGGTGCTGATGTCGGGCATCCACGGCACTTCGCAGTCAAGCGCGATGATCAGGTCGGCCTCGGCATACTGAGTATCCGGGCTAAACCCCATATGCATCGGGTGATCCCCCGGCAAAAAGGCGCGCCTTGCGCTGTTGCCCACCACGGGTAGCGCCCAAGTTTCCGCCAACTGGGCCAGCACGGGAACTGCCGCCGGATCGGCCCCGAAATGCGATGTCACGACGACGGGATGGCGCGCTTCAAGAATCATCCGGGCAAGTTTCGCGATCGCGGCAGGGTCTGCCCCCGGGCGAGAAACAGTGCCGGGATCAGGAAGTTCGGCGGCTTGATGGGCCTCCATGCCCAGGACTTCGCGCGGCAGCGACAGATAGACCGGACCTGCGGGGCTGGCATGGGCAACTTCCATAGCCCGGTGGACAGCATCGCCCGCCTGCTCGGGAAATCTCAGTTCGTAGTCCCATTTTACCGCCTCGCGCAGCATGGCGGCCTGATCAAACAATTCCTGTGCCCAATGCGGATGGCGCGAGCGGGCGCCGTAGCGGCCCTGTTCGGTCACTGGCGTTCGCCCTGCACTGAGCAGCATCGGAACATAATCACGGTAAGCATTCAGCGCGCCGCACACGATATTCGCAGTGCCGACACTGACATGGACCATCACCGCCTGCGCGCGTCCGGTCACCATGGCATGGCCATGCGCCATCGAGGCCGCGAGATTTTCGTGGGGAACCGTTATCGGCTCGGGCATGTCCTGTCCCCCGCTTGCTGTTGCAAAGGCTTCGACGATGGAGGGGAAATCGGTGCCGGAAACGCCATAAAAAGCATCGACGCCGTAGCGTTTGAGCGCGCGCAGATAGTTCGCTGCGACAAGCGAGGTCTGCTGACATTCCCGTTCGACTGGAGCGGACATTTTTTTATTTCCTTCTAGAGTTGTCCGTACAAGTATGCTCTTATCTTCTCATGACGCAAGCATCGCGTCGACAAAGGGGGGGGGCGTCGTTCGACAGATGCCGCAGTTAGAGGCACGCAGTAATCGGCCGGGCTGTGTATCGAACACCTGCCCGAACAACAGGAGAGATCAATGAACATCAGATTCATAGCCTTCAGTGCAACGCTGCTGGGAACGCTTGGCATGAGCTTGCCCGCAACGTCCCAAACGGTGGCTCTGGCAACAACGCAAGGTGGTGCAACCGAGCAGATCGCCAATGCCGTCGCCATGGTTGTGACAGAGCAGACGCCGCTGCAGCTCCGGCCACAAATGTCGGCCAACACTGCGCAATATGTTCCGATGGTAAACGCGGGCCGGCTGGAATTCGGAATCGCCAATTACCCGCAAACATTTTACGCAGTGAACGGAACCGGCATGTCCGAAGGCCAGCCGAATCCCGATCTGCGGATGGTTGCAACCCTGTTCCCGTTTACGGCAGGGCTTTTCGTGACCGAGGATTCCGGCATTACCAGTTACGCCGAACTGGCGGGCGTTCGTGTTCCGCGATACCCTGACAACTCACTGGGCGATTATATCATCCGTGCCGGGCTTGCCACGGCCGGGCTGACCTATGATGATGTGGAATCGGTGCCGATCGCGAATTTCCCGCGACAGTATGATGCCATGCGTCAACGCCAGATCGACGTTTCCATCGCCACTGCCGGCGCCCAGCCGACCTTCGACATGGAAGCCAGCCTGGGCGGTATCCGCTTCCTGTCGTTCTCGTCTGATGATGACGAATTGCTCGCCGAGTACCTGCCCGGCACCTACACCCGCACCCTTCCTGAAGGCTATCATTCGCTGCCGGGTCTGTCGGCGGACAGCCGACTGTTTGCCTATGACTACATGCTCTTCGCTCATGTTGACGTCAGCGACGAAATTGTCTCGCAGGTGGTCAACGCGCTTTACAGCGGTGCCGAGCAACTGCGAGCGACCTCGCCCTTGTGGCAAGAGTTCAATCCCGACGATCTTGCCAAAGTGACCGAGATGCCGGCCCACGACGGTGCGCTGGCCGCCTATCGTGAACTTGGGCTGGTCGAGTGATCTCGCTGCCCTGACGCGGCCGGCACGCCGATCCGACGGCGTGCCGGCCCGAGACGGCAGAATTGATGCACCGCAATGGCGTGCATAAGGACAGATCGTAAGAGGGCTCCGAAGGTGTCGGCATCAAGCATTCCCCAAGGCAATACATCGCAACAGGTCCTGTCGCCCTTCGAGGCGGTCGCGAAAACACTCATGACGGTCCTGGCGGTCATCATTCCCCTGATCACCATCATCTGGGTCGTCAACATCCCGGGACGCATGGGCATCTTGCTTTACCCTGAACAGGTTGCTGCCTTGATGCTCGGCCTGGCGGCTACGGTGATCTTTCTTGCCGAGATCCCCGGTAACAAGAAACGCTGGCATATGCTGCGCGATGCGCTTTTCGCCCTCGTATCTTTCGGGTTTGGCATTCATCTCTTCGTGCGATTCCCCATCCTGTCCGAGCAAAGCTTCTTTCACCCGACCGAGGCTTTGATCACCGGATTGTTGGCTGTTGTCGTCGTTCTGGAGGGCGTCCGGCGCCGGATCGGTCCGGCCCTGCTCATCGTCTTCGCTTTCTTCTTCGTCTATGCCATTTTCGGCGACGTTATCCCCGGCCCCCTGTCTGCCAGAACCCAGAACCCGCTAGATATTCTGCGCTATCTCGGCACCGATTCGAGCGCCATGCTGGGTGCTGCGCTGGCGATTGCCTGCTTTATCGTCGTTACCTTCGTCCTTATGGGACAGCTGCTGCTGGCAACTGGCGGGACGGAGGTTTTCACCGGCATCGCTGTCCGCATGGCCGGCCAAGGGCATGGCAACTCGGCCAAGGTAGCAGTCCTTGCATCGGGTTTCATGGGGTCTATCTCGGGCAGCGCGGTTTCGAATGTGGTGTCGACCGGCGTGGTCACCATACCGATGATGCGCCGCGCGGGCTTCGACGCCCGAACTGCCGGCGCGATCGAGGCGACGGCCTCGACCGGGGGGCAACTTATGCCGCCGGTTATGGGAGCCGCCGCCTTCCTGATGGCGGAAAACCTCCGTCTGCCTTACAATGACATCATTGCGGCAGCCCTGTTGCCAGCGCTTCTCTTCTATTTCGCGATATATCTGCAGATCGACTTCACGGCGCGCAAGTATCGACTGAAGGCCCTGTCCGATATCGATGGCAGGAGCCTGATGCAGATCTTGCGCCATGTCTGGATCATCTTGGTGCCGTTCGGAATTCTTCTGTACGGGCTGTTCAGTCTGAACCAGCCCGCTGAACTGGCCGCGCTCAACGGTGCGGGTGCGCTGGTGGTTCTCGTGCTGATCTTCGGAGGCGTTGGCGGGCGGCTCAAACTGGCCCAATGGATTGGTATCCTAGGAAACACCGGGCGAATTGTCGGCGAGGTAATCCTGATTACCGCAATTGCCGGCATGATCATCGGCCTCCTGGCGACGACCGGCCTTGGCTTTGCTCTATCGATGGCGCTGCTGGAATTCGGTCGGTCGAGCCTGTTTCTGCTGTTGCTGGTTACGGCTCTGATCTGCATCATCCTCGGCATGGGCCTACCCACGACAGGGGTCTACCTGTTGCTCGCGTCACTGGCGGCCCCGTCGATAGTTCAACTGGGTGTCGGCGGGATCGAGGCGCATCTTTTCGTGCTGTACTTCGGCATGTTGTCGATGATTACGCCCCCGGTCGGGCTTGCAGCCTTTGCTGCAGCCTCTGTAGCAGGTGGCCCACCCCTCGGAACGGCCATCACCGCGTTGCGCTATGGATGGATCGCCTATTGTCTGCCCTTCCTGTTCGTATACCAGCCGGGGCTTTTGTTGCAGACAACCTGGGCAGATACCGCGTTGATCGTCTTGGCAACCAGCGTCGCCGTTCCCTTGATTACAGCGGCAATCCTGGGACATGGTCTGCGCCCGATCGGCCTGATCGGTCGCCTGGTCGCACTGGTCGCGGGCGTTCTGGCTCTGATGCCCGCCGGGGCATTCATTGGTGCAGCGCAGGTGGAGATGGCGGCCATAACGCTGGCGATCCTTCTGATTGCGCTGCATTTCCGCGCAGCGAGCAAGAACCCTGATACGCTGGACCTCGTCTCGGCGCATGCCGCTGACGATGGTCCTGCGCCACGCTCAGGAAACTGAGGAAAAGGCAGGACCGGGTTCTTGAAGAAAACTCTGGCGACGGGCTTCAACGCTCGCCGCCATAGCCCTCTCGTTGCAGACGGATCGTATAGGTGAAGCGATCAGCGGGATGATAGTTGACCGATGCAACCATCACTTCGCCAGATTTGGAGTGGTATCGCCGCACCAGTCGCAGGGCAACCGGCCAGCCGGTGTCACCAAATGCCTGCCGCACCGCGGCAGGCATTTCCACGGCGTTGAAGGTCTGCGTGGCTTCGGCGATGGGTTCTTTTCCGCGCGTTTCGACCAGCGCGTAGAACGGGCCCTTGAAACTCATCAATTCGTCGCGCAGCCAAGCGAAGCGCTTATTTATATAGGCGGATGTGTGACAGATGATGCTGCCGTCCTCGGCAGTGCGTCGAACGCCCGAGATGCATAACCATTCGCTGCCTTCAGGCGCTGAAACCAGGCCGGCCGTGTCTGGGCCCAACCGTACCGGCACAGCGCGCTCGATCTCGAAATGGGTATCCAGCGCGTATTGAAACAACTCTGACAGCGAAAACATCGACTGTGTGTAAACCGGTGTCGGATCACGAGACACGACCCGCGTCCGTGACCCACGCCGCCGTTCGACATAGCCCATTTCCGCCAACTTGCGCAGCGCCTCGCGCACTGTCTGACGGCTTACGCTGAATTCTTCGCACAATTCGGCTTCGGAAGGGGCGCGGGTGCCCACCGCATAGACCTCGGCCTTGATGCGTTCGCGCAGCGTATCAAGAATCCGCAAATATTGCGGTTGCGCACGCTCGGGCGTGCCCGCGCCGGGTCTGCTGCTCATCCCTAATGTCGTCACCGAAGTTCCTCTTCCCAACGCCACTTCGCATTGACCAGATCCACGACTGGGTCAACCCCGGTTCCCTTGGCAGACACCTTTGCCGCTGGCTTTGTCTGTAATCCCGTCACTGATGCTGTCCCTGAGCGGATTGCAGTTTGCTGTTGAGCCCGTCACCGGCGATGTTCCGGCAGGGTAAGGTTGCTGAGACCAACCTTGACCGGAGATTCCACCGATGACCACCGGCTTGATGAAACTGCGTGAGACGAACGGTTTTGCCCCGGGCGCCTGTCGTGATCAATACTAGGATGAACGCGCGCCGCGCTAGAGACGGATCCTGCAAACCATCACGAGGACCAGAGAACATCGCGTTGCAAGCGATCCTTTGACGCAGCGCTTCTCCGGTTGCGGGGGGACCGGAAAAGCGAAATAATCCACGCTTCCGTTTGATCACGGCAAAAGAGAGCCAAACTTGATGGCGATACCGAAAGGCCGAGAAAACAAACGGAACGGCACCTGCGTGACATCCATTGATGTCGCGGCTCTGGCTGGCGTTTCTCAGGCGGCTGTCTCGCGGGCCTTCACCCCGGGCGCACCGATCGCTGCCGATACGCGCAAACGCATCCTCGAAGCAGCGCAGAAGCTGAAATATGTGCCTAATTCCATCGCCTCCAGTCTCACTACCCGGCGCACCAATATGGTGGCCGTGATTTTAGGGAACATGAACAACCCGTTCTACATGAAGGTCTTCAAATGTCTGGCTGCTCGACTGCAAGCCCAGGGGCGTCAGATCCTGACTTTCACGGTCGATACCGGCGCGAGCAGTGATGACGCGCTGATGCGCGTTCTGCGTTATCAGGTTGACGGGATCATTCTCACCTCTGCGCAATTATCGACCCGAATGACGGCCCTGTGCCATGAGCGTGGAATTCCGCTTGTGCTTCTGAACCGCTATGTCCCCAGCGCGGAAACGCCCAGCGTATGCAGTGACAATTCCGGCGGGGGGCGAATGATCGCTGAAGCATTCCTGCGCGCCGGCGCCCGCCGCTTTGCCGTCGTAAAGGGTGACCCGTTCGGCACAACCAGTCAGGACCGCCTTTCCGGTTTTCTGGCCGGGCTTTTTGAGGCCGGGATAACGCGCAACCACATCCTGGAACTGGAAGGGAACGCAGTTTACGAAGGAGCGCGCAATGCTGTCTTTCAGGCGTTTCGCGATGGCAATCAGCCTGTTCCCGACGCAATTTTCGGCATAAATGACGCCATGGCCATGGGGGTGATGGATGCCCTTCGTGGGATGTTGAATATCTGCGTGCCCGAGGATGTGATGGTCGCAGGCTTCGACGATATCGAGGAAGGCGCGAGATGGCCTTACAGGCTGACCACCGTGCGGCAACCCGTCGAAACCATGGTCGACAAGGCTATTGCGCTGTTAAAGCTGGACACAAAGCCGGGCGCCGTCGATACCGGTATCTGCATCGATCACAAAATTCCGTGTCAGTTGATCTGGCGTGACACTGTTCGGCTGACGGAGCAGAATTGACCCCACTAAGGGTCAGCCCTGTCCCGGCTCACGAGCCCAGCGGCGGTCAAATTCCCAGATCTCAGGGAAGCCGATCAATTCGTTGAATTCATTGAAATCGAACAGCTCTTGCGCCGGGGTCTGAGAGGTCCCGTGTTCCTTGAAGGCGACCAGTGCGTTCTGCGCGGCATGCGCGGCAGACAGCGCGGTGGTGGCCGGGTAGATCGCCACGGCATAACCCATCTCCTTGAGTTCTGAAGCCGGGCGCACGGGCGTCTTGCCGCCATCTGCCATATTGGCCATCATCGGTGCGCGGATCCTGCTGCAGGCCTCGCGCATTTCCTGTTCGCTTTCCAGCGCTTCAAGAAAAACGACATCGGCGCCAGCCTCTGCAAAAGCGAGGCCACGCTTCATCGCTCCCTCAAACCCTTCGCCTTGCCGGGCATCGGTGCGTGCGATTATCAGGGTTTCATGGCTGCTCCGTGCCTCCAGCGCAACCTTGATCTTGTCAACCATATCCACCAGCGGGACGACACGCTTGCCCGGTGTGTGCCCGCATTTCTTGGGGAATTCCTGATCTTCGATCTGAATGCCCACCACCCCGGCCGCCTCGTATCCGCGCACCGTGTGATGTACGTTCAACAACCCTCCATATCCCGTATCGGCATCGGCAATGATCGAGGCGTTGCTGACGCGACAGAGCGTCGAAACCCGCTCAAGCATCTGAGTATAGGTGGCGATCCCGGCATCAGGGATGCCATGCGCCGAGGCCGTCAGCCAGTAACCTGAGGCATAAGCGAAATCCAGTCCCACCTTGTTGGCGATCAGGGCCGAGATCATGTCGTGCAAGCCGGGTGCAGCAACAAATCTCCCTGAACTCAAAGCGGCCCGCAGGCTGGGTTTCGTCATTTTGCATGTCCTCTCAAGTAAGCGATGGTTTCGTCTTCTGAAACGACATCGCCATATTTCGCGTTCATATTGAACAGGTTGGCTTCATGCGGTGCGGGGTGGCGGTCACCCACAGCTTCCCGCGGGATGATCGGAATGAAGCCATGGCTGTTTGCGTCCACGCAGGAGGCGCGCACGCAGCCGGATGTCGAGACGCCGGTCAGGATCACTGTATCCACGCCCCATGTGGTCAGGGTCGATGTCAGCGACGTTCCGAAGAACACGCTCGCATACTGCTTCGACACCACCAGTTCGTCCTCTGATGGATCAATGCCTGGCGCCCAGTTGCCCCATTTGCTGCCCCGGATGAAATGGCGCAGCGGCAATGCCTTCTGGAAAAAGCGCCCTCCATCCAATGCCTTGGGGTGATATACTACATTCGTGTAGATCACCGGTACGCCAGCCTTGCGCGCGACATCCCGTAGCCGGATGGCTGAAGCCAGCGCAGTGTCGCAATCAGCCCAAAGGTCACAGTCGTGATCAAAATAGGCGCGGACGAGGTCGATCATGATCAAGGCAGGTTTGCGCCCGAACCCTAGCTTGCCACCATAGGTCCTCGCGTAGTTCTCGGACAGATCGTCGCTCATGCATCTTCCTCGATATCGTCAAAATGGGCCAGTTGGCGATCATTGAGAAACAGCCAGGGGTTTTCCCGGCGATGACGCTCCTCGAAGGCTTCGATCTCGTGAAGGTCCTCCTTGAGGATCAGGCCAATCTCGTCGAGCCCTTCGATCAAAGCATGTTTGCGGTGCGGTTCGACCTCGAAGTTGGCCTCTGTATTGTCCACCAGCCGGATCCGCTGCGCAGGCAGATCGACAGTGAAGGCGCGTGCCGCCTCAGCCTCTGCCTGCGCACGGGCGAGAAGGTCGCCATTGAGAATTATGGGAAGAATTCCGTTGCGGAAGCAGTTGGCCTGGAAAATCTCGCCGAAGCTAGGGCCGATCACGCAACGGATCCCGAAATCTGCCAGCGCCCAGACCGCGTTCTCCCGCGAGGAGCCGGTGCCGAAATCCGGCCCTGTCACCAAGATCTCTGCCTTGTCCCAAGGCGCTGTATCCAGCACGAACCCCCCTTGCGCACGGCGATCGTGGAACAATTTGCTTCCCAGCCCGACCTTGTCGGGGAGTAGCAGAAAGCGTGCAGGGAAGATCACATCAGTGTCGATCTGGGCCTCAGGCAAAGATGCGGCGATGGCGGTCAGGTTGCCAAATGGTTTCATTACATCAACTCCCGCACGTCGGTCAGGCGGCCTGTCAGCGCCGCTGCGGCTGCCATTTCAGGGCTCATCAAGTGAGTGCGCCCCCCCAGCCCTTGCCGGCCCTCGAAATTCCGGTTCGATGTCGAAGCGCAACGCTCACCCGGCTCAAGCCGATCATCATTCATCGCAACGCACATGGAACAACCTGAAGCCCGCCATTCGAACCCCGCGTCCAGAAAGATCCGGTCCAGCCCTTCAGCTTCTGCCGCCTGGCGAACCTGCGCCGAGCCAGGCACCACAATCGCCGAAACCCCCGGTGCAACCCGGCGCCCGGCAAGGATCTTTGCTGCGCCGCGCAGATCGGCGAGGCGACCATTGGTGCATGAGCCGATGAAAACCCGGTCGATCTGGACATCGCTCAGCCTGGTGCCAGGTTTCAGGCCCATATAGTCGAGACTGTTCTTCATGCGCGCCCGCTTCACAGGGTCTGCAATCATCGCCGGGTCCGGGATCGTGCCGGTCACCGGCAATGTCTCGGCAGGAGTCGTGCCCCAACTGACCTGAGGCGCGATGCTGGATGCATCCAGAACCACCTCATGATCGAAAGCAGCACCAGGATCAGTGGTGAGAGAGCGCCAAGCAGCGCGCGCGGCGGCTTCGTCGGCTTTTTGCGGGGCCAGAGGGCGGCCGAAAACCCAGTCAAGCGTAACTTCGTCAGGCGCGATCATACCTACACGCGACCCCGCCTCGATGGTCATGTTGCACAGGGTCATCCGGTTATCCATCGGCATCGCCGCGATCGCCGGGCCAGCGAATTCGATCGCAAAACCGGCCCCGCCGCCGACCCCGATCTTTGCGATCAGCGCCAGAATTACATCCTTGACGGTCACGCCGTTCTTCAGCGCGCCATTCACGGTGACGAGCATCCGCTTTTGTCGCCTGAGGCGCAGGGTTTGCGTTGTGAATACGCATTCAACTTCGCTTGCGCCAATACCTAACGCCAGTGCGCCGAACGCACCATGGGTGCTGGTGTGGCTATCCCCGCACACGAGCGTCGAGCCAGGCAATGTAAAGCCCAGTTCAGGCCCGATCACATGGACAATCCCATGCCGCCGGTCGTTCATGGGGATATAGCGAACGCCGTGTTTTCGGGTGTTGGAAATCAGGCGGTTCACCTGACTTCGGGCAAGGCCCAACGGCAAAGGAGCCGCGCGTGCAAGGGTCGGGACTGCATGATCCGCAACAGCAAGATGCGCTCTTGGTCGCCGAAGCGGGCGCTCTTCCATCTCGAGTCCGGAGAACGACTGCGGCGATGATATTTCGTGTACGAGGTGGCGATCAATATAGATCAGGTCTGTCCCGTCACCGTATGACTTGACGACATGACTATCCCAAACCTTATCGTAAAGCGTGCGAACGCCGGGAACTCTGTGCTGAAATGCCTTTTGGTCCATGATTCTCTCATCTACTGACAGCGCTCAACCGAAGGCTAGCAAGTGTCGCAAGCGTATTCAATCCATAGCAAAGCGATCATTTGGTTGACGAGCGTTCAGCCCGCGTCTTGCCGCGTCGTGCTGCGAAAGATCTTTTGTAGGCCGAAGGTCCGGGTCTCAAAGGGCCGGCCCGGCTCCGCGCGACGCGCCAGAGCCAATTCGACAGCGGCATGTGCCTGGCTGCAGATATCTTGGCGAACAGTCGACAGGTCGTAAGGGCTCCAAGATGCCTGTTCGATATCGTCGAAGCCAACAATCTGCACCACAGCTGGAATCTCAACGCCACGGTCATGTCGCAGTCCGTCAAGCACACCGAGCGCTAAAAGGTCGGTGGCGCAGAACAAGCCGTCGATCCGCCCGGCTGCGATCTCGGCGTATAGCGCATCACAGGCTGCCTTGCCCGCGGCATGGCTCTGGTCGTCGCTTCCAAGTCGCAGAACCCGATGGCCGGCCTGTTCGCAACAGGCAAGAAAGGCGTTCGTCCGCCCGGTCACGGAATAGGTCTTCTGTGCGGGCGCAAGAAGGCCGAAGCGCTTGACCCCAGCGCCCGCCAGCATCTCGAACGCTGCGCGACCTCCAGCGTCCAGATCCATGCATACAGTATCCGCCCCCGCTGAAGCTGGGCCGCGGTTGATCATCACAACGGGAACCTCCGCCCGGTTGCAGGCCTCAATCACCTCGGGCGATGGCGTATCCGAGGTGATGATGACGCCCGACAGGTTGTAGGCGAGGATGTTCTGGATCAGCGCGCGGATATCCTCTCCGCCATCGGCGACTAGGAGCAGCGGATTCATTCCTTCGCGCAGGAGATTCTGCGCGAGACATCGAACCTGAAGCGCGCGAAATGGCGTGTCAAGCCGCGATGCCACGACGCCGACAAGATTGGACTGGCGCGCCTGAAGGCCACGCGCGAGTGCATTGACCCGGTACCCGAGCGCGTCCGCAGCGTCGAGGATGCGGGCCCGAACCTCAGGCGAAATTCGTGCGCCTTCGGTAAATGCTCTGCTCACGGTCGAGCGGGACACGCCTACACTGCGCGCAACATCGAATGAGGTCGGCGCCCTGTTGTTTCTGTCAGCCCCCATGCGTGTCGAGACCTGCCGCCTCCATCCTAAGGACAGGCTCAAAAACAAACGCTACACTGCTGCGGCCTGCCGCGGTTTTATGGTGTAGTTCCATTCGGGATGGAACGCATCGCCGGATATGTTGAGGCAAGCCATATCGGCATCTGAAACTTTCACGCCCTTCTGATAGGTATTTGCGTCGAGCGCGCACTCAACCTTCAAGCCGGTATTGGTCGTGGTTGCGCCGATCAATTCGACCACGGCGAGGTGGTCAGTTAATGGCCGACCGCGCCAGTTCTGCGTGATGTGGCAGAACAACCGGTGCTCAATCCGGTTCCACTTAGACGTGCCTGGCGGGTAGTGATGAACGTGGATGATGAGCCCGGTTTCGTCGGCGAGTTTCTGCAACTCCAGCTTCCACAGCCGCACGCGCGCTCCATTGGAGCCCCCGCAGTCGGCGGTAATTGTCAACGCGCGGGCTTTCGGATAGCGCGCGCGGCCCATACGCTGGTGCCAGGTACGGATCGATTGAACCGCGAATTCTGCCGTGTCAGCCGTAACCCCAACGCTGACCCAGCCTTGGTTGGCGGCCACATCATAGACGCCGTAGGGGACAACCTTGCCGAGTGCCTTGTCGACGAAGTCATGCACCTTTACGCGCAGCGGCGCGCCCTGCGGGCGATAGTCGCTGCCGCCGTTGCGGAAGGCGCCCACGAGTTCCTTTTTCTTGGTGTCCACCGATATGACGGGCCTCGCCCGCCGCCTGTGCAGTCATCACTCTGGTGTTGATGTGCTCGAATTGGGCGTCGCGGTCGGGATGTTTCGCGCCTTCATCCGCCTTGCGGTTGACCTGACGTGAGAAGCCGAGCCCCACGAGCAGTTTGCGCACGCTGTTGGGGCTGATCGTATGGCCCATGTCACCAAGGGCCCGCGCCAACTTGTCCAAGCTCTTGGACACCCACAACAGCGGCCGCTCCGGATCGCCCAACGTGGCTGGCTCAACCAAGCGCTTCAGGTCCGCAAGCAGCGTCGGATCGCGTTCCGTCAACAGCCGAGGACCACCACCTTCGCGGCGCACCCTGCCGTTCGGTGGCGACGACTTGTCGAGATCTTTTAGTCCGCGTCCGATCGTTGAGCGTGCAAGCCCCGTGATCGCCGAGACAGCAGAAACACCGCCTCGACCCGCCGCACGCGCCTCGCTTGCAGCAAACACTCTCCGACCCCGTTCGTCCCGCTTCGAGCCGTCCGCATGCCACCTTTGCTCTATTCCGTGCCGGTCGATCATGCCCCATTCGGTAATCCCCGCCGCAACTACAGGGAATCCCCTGAACCGGAGTCATATCGCCGCAGGCACCGACCGCTCCATCCGATTCAGTTATCGCTGCTCGGGTCCTAAGCCGGAAAGTGAAGAGGTCGTCGATGTTAACGATGTCGGGCCGGGCCGCGATCACCCGGTCAAATACCTCGGGATCACGCCCCATGTAGCAGATCATCAGATCCGCACCATATTCGCGCGCCGCCTCAATGTCGGACCAGTCGTCGGTGCTGTCATACTCGATGATATCGGGCGAAAGCCCCGCAAAGCAGTCTTCCAGTCGTTCGAAATCCATGCGGCGTGTCATGATCCTGGCCGCTGGGTCCGCTGCCTTGATCGCACGCAAGCCATCATAGTCCCAGCCCCAGAAAAAACACCGCTCTACCATCTCGGCCAATTGCACCTCCCGCAGCACAGCAATGGCATCCGCGTGCTTGATCTCGATGTAGATGCCGCGCTTCCAGCGGCGGGCGCAATTAAGCATCTCGTTGAGTGTGGGCAGCCTTACACCCGCGAAATGCGGGTCGAACCAGTCCCCGGCATCGAGGCCGCGTAGCGCCGACATGGGCAGGTCCGCCACCAGCCCCGAGCCATCTGTTGTGCGGTCGACGGTCGCATCGTGGATTACGACGAGCTGGCCATCCGCAGAGGTGCGCACATCGAGCTCGACCCAGTCGAAACCTGCAGCAAAGGCGCAGGATGCCGCAGGCACCGTATTCTCGGGAGCGACGGAATTGGCACCACGATGGGCAACGGTCCTGACGCGCCAATCCACTGGCGCGCAGAACGGTTGGACCAGTTCGGGCGTATCCGAGCAAATCCCAAGGATCGGCAGGCTACGCAGCTCAGCCATGCGGTCTGGATCTTCCTCGTGCCAAAGGACGATGCGCTGTCCCTTCGCCATGGCGCTAGTGAGAAACTCCGGTGTCAGCATGTCCTGCGGGCGCTCCATCCGTTCCCAACACAAGTGGATGATATCGGCCTGCGCAGCATGGACGAAGGGATCGACGTCAAGCGGCACCAACGCAGACGTCGGATAGGTCACACCAGCGGCCCGCAAAGCGGCCACGGCGGCGGGCTCGAAGGCACCAAGGATCGCCTTTTCAAGGCCTGACCGCTGCAAGGCATCGGCTACGGACACAGGATCAGCATCCTTGATGTCGGCATAAATGCCCGCGCCCCGCTGAAGTGCGAGCGCGATCACGGCATCGAGCGTTGGTACATCGCAATCCGTGGCCAAGTCTTCAGCGGCGGTCGTCGCGATCACCAGTCCCGAGGACGTCACCGCATCATGATGTGCAACAAGCACACCATCGCCTGCGGTTCGGATATCCACCTCCCAGAACGCCGCCCCGAGGTCGCAGGCAAGCTCGAAAGCGCGCAAGGTGTTGCCGAGCGCATAGGCCGAGGCACCGCGATGCGCAATGGCGTATGGCCGCGTGGGATCCAGCCAACCGGTCATAGCCGCCTCCCATCCGGCGAAAAGACAAAGATATGGTCCATATCTATTCCCCAGTTCACGTTTGTACCGATACGCGTGCCTGAGCCTGCAGGCAGAATTGCACGTAGGCGACCGCATCCGGCCAGCTCGACCTCGAAAAGGTCTTCACGTCCATGTGTTTCAAGCATAACGACCACGCCCTCGAGCGGCACACCCTTGCCGGGCCCGTAGTGTTCAGGCCGCACCCCCAGGACTAGCCGATCAAGCCCCTGCAACCGCCCTGCCGCGCCGAGAGATGCCCCACCGGCAAGGCGAAGCTCTTCATCCGCCATTGCGTCGAGAAAAGCTATGGGCGGGTTGCCGAGAAAACTTGCAACGTAGCGATCCATCGGATTGATATACATTTCAGCCGGTTCGGCGATCTGCACGATCCCGCCGTCCTTCATCAGCGCGATCCGGTCGCATATGCTCATTGCCTCGACTTGGTCGTGGGTCACGAGGATTGCAGTGATCCCAGTCTCGAGTTGCACGCGCCGGATCTCAGATCGCATTTCCATTCGGAGTTTCGCATCGAGATTGGCCAGCGGTTCGTCCAGTAGCAGCACGTCCGGCTTGCGCACCAGCGCACGTGCCAGCGCCACACGCTGTTGCTGGCCACCCGAAAGCTGCGCAGGTTTGCGCTCCAGCAATTCGCCGATCTGCACCAATCCCGCGATCTCGCGTACCTTGCGGTCCATCTCGACGACGCGCTCGCCTCGCACGCGGAGTGGAAAGGCGATGTTCTGTGCCACGGTCATATGCGGATAAAGCGCGTAATTCTGGAATACGATGCCGACGTTGCGCTCTTGCGGGCTGACATGGGCCACGTCACGGTTACCAAAAAGGATGCGCCCCTCGTCTACTTGGTGCAGCCCCGCAATAGCGAAAAGTGTCGTAGACTTGCCGCAGCCCGACGGACCGAGGAGGGCGATCATCTCGCCATCCGCGACAGTGAGATCCAGCGCATCGATCACCGTGGTGTCGCCAAACCGCTTGGTGAATCCCTCGAGAACAAGTCGCATCAGCCCTTTGTACCCCCACCGTAGATGTTCATGAGTTTCTTTTGAAAGATCAGATAGATCACCAAAACGGGTAGCGCGTAAAATATGGACACTGCCTTGAACAGGCTGAAATCTGCAAAGCGGTCGTCAGCGATGATCCCGGCAAGATAAGTCGCCAGCACCTGCGGGGCGTTGGCGGGAGCAAGTACCAGCGGCAGGATGAACTCGGACCACCCCGACAAGAATGAGAAAATGAGCAGCGCGGCCAGACCCGGCTGAACTTGCGGCAAGACCAGCAGCCGCCAGACGGTGAACCGGTCGGCCCCGTCCGTTACACCGGCCATTTCGATCTCCCACGGGACGGAGTCGTAAAAACCCTTCATTATCCAGATGCCAAAGGGCAACTCGAACGCCACCTTAACGAGGATGACACCGGTCAGCGTGTCATAGAGCCCCATGTACTGAAGAATGAGAAAGACCGCGACAATCAAGGTAACTGTGGGGAATGCGTGCAGCACAATCAGACCGCCCAGAAAAAATCCACGCCCCGGCATGTTAAGCCGTGAAAGCGCGTAGGCGGCGGTCAGCGAAACCGAGGTCACCACTAACGCCGTGCAGGATGCAAAGACCAGCGTGTTGCCAGCAAGGCTCCAGATCGTCGGGCCACCGTCCGACAGAGGACCGGTCAGGAACCGCCAGTGGTGCAGTGTAAGCCCATCTGGGATGATGGAGCCGGCCGGCGTTGTAGTGACAGTATCGATAATCTGGTAAACATACATCACGACCAGCGGCGCCGAGAGCGCGACCAGAACCGCGATCAGTGGCCAGTGGCGGACGTGGTGCCCGCGATACTTCTGCATCGCTCTACCTTTCGATGCGCGGCTTGGCGAGCAGCGCTTGGAAGTTGAAGAATCGCAAGTAGAGCAGGCTTAGCACCGTGCCGATGATGACCAGCACCAACGCGAAGGTCGCCCCCATCCCGTACTGCAAGTTGCCTCCGTAATTGTTAAGCGCGGTACGGAAGGCCGCCATGGCCCAGACCTCGGTTGCGCTGCCGGGGCCGCCCCCCGTACTCAGGAGGATGTATTCGAAGGAGGCGAGCAACGAAAGCGTCTGGTAGGCGGTGACGAATAAGATCGGCCAGCGCATCTGCGGCAGGATGACGTAACGCACCTGCTGCCAGCGCGTGGCGCCGTCCACCTCGGCGGCCATGAGTAACGTCTGGGGGATGGCCTTGATGGCGCTTGCGAAGATGATCATCCCGAATGAGGCGCCGACCACACCGTTGATCAAGATTATCGCTACCCACGCGTGGTACTCGCTATGCAGCATCCAGTTAATACGCTCTACCCCGAATGGGGCGAGCGCGCTGGCGAGAAACCCGTTATCCCACATCAGCCATTTCCACATCAGCACGTAGAGGACCGGGGGCAGGATACGCGGCATGAACCAAATCGCTCGGAATACGGCTGCACTAGGTTTGGGCAGGTAGAAGGTGGCGATGGCCAGAAGCAGGCCGAGGCCAACGTTGAAGAGTACCAGCGTCAGCGCGACATAGATCAACGTGTTGAGCGCGTAGCGCGCGGTCGAGGGCAGGCTGAGCAACAGTTCAAAATTACGCATCGTCCAGGACCAGCCCGTATAGGCGGCCTCGATGATCATATCGTGATCGCCGCCAGGAATGCCGGCGCCGGTCAACTCGTCCCGCAGCGCATCTGCCGTGTCGTGGCGGATGTTGAGCACCGAGCGTTGGAACAGGGACGCGGCCTGCTTGCGATCCCGAGTTATACGCAGCTCGGGCGCGCGAAGGTCGCGGAGCGCGCGTTCTAGTTCGCGGCTCGTGGCGAAGCTCTCACCCCCCAGCTCTGCCTCGATATGCCCGGCCAACCGGTCGCCGAAGGTCGCGGCCAGCGCCGCGAGGCCTTCGGTGTCGACCTCATATCCTGCATCGGCAAGCTGGGACAGGGTGGCTCCGGTCAGCCCATGCCCGCTTAGGTCGCGCAGGGTTTGTTCCGTAACAAGGTAGCCACCACCACGGATACCGGTGGCCGTCGACATGTTGGTAAAGGCGAAGACCGCCGTCATCACGACGGGCAAAAGGTAGAATATCACCACTGCGATCAGCGCGGGGGTGAGAAACAGAAATCCGATCCTGTCCTGTCGCATGGAGGGTGCCCTCGATCCAGGGGCGGATGGGCCCGATGGCAGGCCCATCCGCGTGTGCGCTCAGCGCACGATCAACTGGTCACCCAAAACTGTGACAAGTTCGGCTTCCAGCTCGGCGACCGCTTGCTCCGCTGTCTGCACGCCGGTCCAAGCGCTTTCCAAACCGGACCACATTGCCTCAGAGTAGACGCCGTAATCGGGATGGTTGGGCTGGCTGTTGGCATGTGGCAACAGGACCGAGGTCGCCGCGTCGGCCCAGGGGTCCTGTGCGTAGAGCGGCACGATGGACTGGCTTTCAGCCACGGCGAGATGTGCCGACTTGATCGCGTGCAGAGTGTTGATGCGCGGCTCGGTTGCGATCTCGACCAGCTGGGCTGCGATGCCCTGCAACTCGTCATCGCCCTGATCGGTCACAAGATAGACCAGCGGATGGGTGATCGTGTTGGCACGGCCAGTCTCACCGCCACCCGAGGGGATGAGAGTGAAGGCGATGGTGCCGAAGAAATCCTCGTTGCCTTCGCGGATGTAGCGGCCGTAGTGCCACGTCCCGCCATGCCACATCGCCGCATTGCCGTTGGCCACGTCCGCATACCATTCGTTCCAGTCGGTGCCGATATGAGTACGGCTGGTGACACCGGCTTCCACGGCATCGACGAAGAACTGATAAAATTCGGTCATGGCGGCGCGGTCGAGGACGAGCTTGCCGGTTTCAGCGTCGTAGAATTCGCCGCCGAAAGACTGGTAGAATTGCGCAAAGTCGGGGCCGTTTGACACGCGTGGGGAGAAACCCATGCCTTCTTCGACAAGGCCCATCTCGACTGCGCGGGTCGCATCCTCGAGCACGTTCTGCAGCGTGTATTCGCCGTTCAGCACGGCTTCAGGGAGCGCATCGATCTCCTCGTCGGTGTAGCCGATGGCACGCATATGCTCGCGCCAGAAGAAGAAGGGGCGACTTTCGGCGTCCTGCGGGACGCCCCACTGAACGCCGCCATAGGCCGCGATGTCCATCAGGTTCGGGTAGACATCCGACAGCGGCCAGGCGTCGAGGTCAAGGTAATCTTCTACGGGTACAATGTAGCCAGCTTGGCTCCAGGGGGCGATGTCGAGGTGGCTGGTCACCACGATCTCTGGTGCGTCCCCGGCCTCTGCAGCGAGGGTCACCGCCTGCTTGAACTCGGCCCAGCCCCCGAACTCCCACATGTATTCGACGTTGATGGATATCTCTTCGCCGCGGATTGCCGCCTCGCGTTCAAGGATATCGGCCGCCATTTCGATGGCTTCCCAGCGGTAACTGTCCGCTGCACTGGAACCACCGCTCCAGACGCGGATATCATAGGTCTGTGCGGTCGCGGCACCGGCGAGGACGCTGCACAGCGCTGTGGCAGCAAGAAGGGTCTTGGTCATGAATCTCTCCCGTGGGGCAGGCACGGTGGCAGCCGTGCCAATAATCAGAACTCAGGCGTCAGAGGTTGCCTTTGGGTTTGTCTTCCAATCGTGCACAGGTGTGCACGCAGGAAATGGGTAGCGTGGGTTCTTGATGGTTGGGTGACGGTTGCAACAAAGAAATATGACTTTCCATTGGGCACAGGCAATCATGGGCGTCGCAGAGAAAGCCCGCAGAGCCGACAGCGCCATCGTAGATGGCCTCCCCCCGCCGGGTGACGATGACTGCCAGCATGGCGCGGATCAAGGTGCTTGGGGTGTAGTATTCGCCGCCGTTGTGCCCAGCATTTCCCGTGCGGCGGATGCGGCTTTCTTAGAGTTCCAACAGTTCGTGGCGTTCGGCCTGCGTATTGAAGTTCAGCTCGTCCAGTATCTCCAGCACGCCACGAAGGATGTAGCCGGAGCGGAACTTGTTGCGGAGTTCAGTGAAGACCTCGCCGATCTTGTATTCGATGGTCCGAGGCCCCTTGGCCGACTGCCGGAACCCGGCAAGGAAGGGGAACAGATTCTGATCCACAATGAATTGACGCGGTGGATGCCCCCACCCGCCGGCATCGTATACCATGACGGTTCTATATTCGCTTAGTGGAGGGCACATCGATGACATCAAAGATCAGTATTTTAGCGATCGACTTGGCAAAAGGCAGCTTTCAGGTCTGTGCTGTTGGGCAAGATGGGGTGGTTGTTTTTAACCGCGCTATGTCAAGAACGCGTTTAGCAACGCTACTTGCTGACCACCCAGCCTGCATTGTGGCAATGGAGGCTTGTGCCACATCGCATCACTGGGGAAGATTTGCGCAAAGCCATGGCCATGAGGTTCGGCTCGTACCAGCTGCTTACGTGAAGCCGTTTGTTAAGCGCCAGAAGAACGATCGCGCGGACGCTGAGGCCATTGCGGAGGCTGCCATGCGCCCGACCATGCGGTTTGTGGCAGTAAAGAGCACAGAAACCCAAGGCCGCGCTGTCGCATTCCGAACGCATCAATGTATGGTTCGGCAGCGCACGCAGTTGATCAATGCCCTGCGCGGTCATTTAGCCGAATTTGGGTTGGTGGCGCCCAAAGGGCCTGCGAGTCTCAAACTGCTGGAGAATGCGCTGGCTGATGAGAGCACAGATCTGCCCGAGCCGGTCCGTCATATGGGATCAATCTATGTTGAGCAGATTGCGCGTCTCACCGAAGTCATTGACCGGCTTTCAGACGAGCTGGAAACTTCATCGAAGACAGATGAGCAATTGCGCAGGCTTTGCACTATTCCCGGTATCGGCCCTGTCACCGCAGGCGCTGTCGCGGCATTCGCCCCTGATCTTGATACATTTGACAGCGGCCGCAACTTCGCCGCTTGGCTGGGTTTGGTCCCACGACAAAGGTCGACGGGCGGAAAGGCCAGACTGGGATCGGTCAGCAAAATGGGGCAAACCGACATCCGTCGATTGCTGATCGTTGGCGCCATGAGCGTAATCCGCTGGGTGGTTCGCAGAGGCGGCAGTACAAACCGCTGGCTGGCCGCACTGGTGGCACGCAAGCCGAAGATGGTCGCCGCCGTTGCCTTGGCGAACAAAATGGCGCGGATGATCTGGGCGCTTTCGACAAAGCAGGAGAATTATCGAATGGCGTGACCTGGAGCCTAAAAGGCAAAAGGCACGACATGGCCGCAAGGCCAGGGTGAGCGATCGACGAGGAGTACGCGATACGGACTTCGAAGTTCAAGGCAGGGAAATTCAGACCCGGGGCTCGAGCGCTTGCAGCTCTCTGAACCGATGTGAACCCAGCCTTCCGAACAGCATACCGGCCCGTGGCGTCATGGAAGGCCACATTCAAAGGCCTGACACACGTCCGATCGGAGACCCCGCAGAAAATCGAAGATAACGCTTGCCAAACAGGGGGCATCCACACGCGTTCCGGCAAACAGGTAGCGTGTTCAATCAGCCGTCAGCTACCGCCCCAACCCGTTTCTTTAGCCGAGCGATAACCCAAGGTAGGAACAAGGACAGTACGAGCAGCAAGAACAGACCCAGCGTGATGGGTCGGGACCAGACATAGTCGAAATTTCCGCCGCTGATCTGGTAGGATCGGAGCAACTCGCCCTCGGCCATGCGCCCAAGCAGCAAGCCGATCACTGCTGCTGCCACGGAATACTCGTATTTCCGCAACAACCACCCGACGACGGCAAACACCAAGAGAGTGATCGGCCCCGCCATCGTCCCCGTGAGGCCGAAGGCCCCGAAGGTGGCGAGAACGAGAACTGAAGGCACCAGGATGCGCAATGGCACCTTCACGACCGAACTCATCAGGTGCATCAACAGCATGCCGACGAACAGCAAAAGCACGGCTTGAGCGATATTGGCAAGGATCACGGCATAGACGATGTCGGTTTGTTCGCTCAGGAACCGAGGGCCGCCGGTGATGTTGTGCATCGAAAACGCAGCTAGCAAGATGGCTGTTCCTGCCCCACCCGGAATACCAAGCGCAAACAGCGCCACCATGCCTCCGCCTTCGGAACTGCTGTTGGCCGACTCCGATGCTGCGATACCCCTAGGGTCACCTTTGCCGAAACTGTCTGGGTTGCCGGCGCGGCGACGCGCATCGCCGTAGGACACGAGATTGGCAACCGAAGAGCCGACGCCCGGAATGGCACCGATCAAGACGCCGTAAGCGCTGCCCCTCAACACGGTCATCGGCATGCGCAGCGACTGGCCGATACCCGCCATGATCCGTTTGAAGCTGATGCTTCCCTTGTCGTCGCCCTTCACCAGATAGCCGCTACCCGCGATGCTGAAAAGTTCGGAGGCAGCGAACATACCGATCATCGCGGGAATGACAGGCACTCCATCAAGCAGGAAGGGCGAGCCCATCGTCCCGCGGATCACGCCGTTGGGGCTCATGCCGATGGTGCCGATCAAAAGCCCCATGGCTCCGGCAAGAACGCTGCGTGCCATGAACTTGCCCCGGAGTGCCGCGATCAACGTCAGGCCCCACAGGATCACGACGAACATCTCGGTAGGCCCAAGACGGAGAACGGCAGAGGTCAGGGGCTGGATCAGCAACAGAAGAGCAATATAGCCGAATGCCGTCCCGATCGTGGATGCGCCCAAGGCAATTCCAAGCGCCTCACTTGGCTTGCCATTACGCGCCATCGGAAAGCCGTCAAAGGTTGTGGCAACAGCCGATGACGTGCCGGGTATGTTCATGAGGATGGCCGAAACGCCTCCACCGAACATTCCGCCTGTAAAAATCGCTGTCAGGAACAGCATCGCAGACAGAAAATCCATGCCCAGTGTCGCAGGCAGAAAGACGGCCATGGCCATGCTCGTCTGCAGGCCTGGCACGGATCCGAAAAGAAGTCCGATGATCAGGCCGGGAATGACCACCATCCAGGGCTGAAACGACCCGAATAGAAGGCCGAAAGCATCGCCAAGTGCGCCGAGATCGATCATTTCACCCTCAAAGGATCAGCGTGGTCATCGGATATGGAAGGAGCCAGCGAAAGAGTAGCGTGCACAAAGCAGCGAACGCCGCCGGGTAGAGAATGAGAAACAGCGGCCGACGCTCGCCATCAACCATCAGGGCGATTATGACAAACAGCGCCGACCCCACATCGAACCCGGTGACAGGCAGGGTCAGGATGTAGAGCGCGAAGATCGCCATCAGGATCAGCGGATAAATCCTGTCGCGCAACGTGGGCGCAGGCCCGTTAGCAGGTTCGGGCCCAGCATCCCCAACCCCTTTCAGACCGCGAAGGATCACTCCGCCTGCGATGCCTGCGGCCAAGGCCAGCGCCAGAATGCTGGCGGGCAACACAAGGATGAGATTGCGGACCCGCGAGGACGCACTCCAAGCGTCGTGGAGGTACCAGATCGTGATCCCAGCCAGAACGACAAGAAGGGCGATGTGCCCCCAGTCGATGCCACGCTGCACGGTTCGAATTGTCATTTTGACCCCACTAGGCAAGCTTGCAGGAGATGAGGGGCGTATGCCCCTCATCCCGAAGATCGCGCTACTGCATCAGGTGACCGAAGCGCTCGAGGATCTCGTAGTTGTTGCGAACGCGCTCGGTCGTCCGCTCCGGTCCAAGCCAGTCTGCCCCGATCTCGTTCTCCTCGAGGAATGCCTGGAATTCCGGGTTCTGCATCGTCCGCTCGTAGGCCGACACAACCGCTTCCCAACGATCAGGATGCTCCTCTCGGAACGCCGCCGAGGCCGCGAGGCCGCGGATAGACCCGCTGACCACCGGCATCTCCAGCCCGACTTCAGCAAGGGCCGAGTTAACCAGCGGAACGCCGTCCCACCCCTGCAGCGGGTCCTCTGCGACGACGGCCAGCGGTGTGATCATGTCGCGGATCGCGTCGCTGCCCTCGGCACCGAGAATGGTGAAGTCGACCTGTCCGCCAGCTGCCGCTGCGCGGGCAGCGCCACCGCTCTCGTAGGTCACGATGTTCAGGTTCTCGAAAGGGATGCCTGCCGTATCGAGCAAGATGTAGGTCGACAGCTCGCCAGCCGATCCTGTCACCACGCTCACGCTGTGCGCGCCGGGATTGTCCCGAATTGCGGCGACCATTTCAGCCATGGATCCAATACCCGATGCGGTGCTGGCCGCGATCAGATCATGGTCGGACCACTGGCCGTTGATGAAGGCGAAGTCGTCGAGCGCATAGTCGGCGCCGGTGTTGAGGATCGAATTCGCTAGGTAAGGCGAGATAGCCGTGGCAAGCAATGTGTAGCCATCAGCCGGTTGGGCCAGCACATAGGTCGCGGCAAGCTGGCCACCTGCGCCCTCCCGGTTCACGACAGTAATCGGCTGCCCGATTTCCTCGGCCATGAACTGCGCCAGCGCCCGCGCCGTGCGGTCCGCGCTGCCCCCCACGCCAAAGCCGACGACAAAGGTGATGGGTCGTTCCGGCCAGGCGTCGGCCTGCGCTGCAGCCTGTGTCGGCATGGCCATTGCGGCCGCGGCCGACAGCAAGAGCGCCATCCCCGCGCGGCGGGAAACGGCTGGGTTCTGTTGGGTCATTAGGTTCTCCTCCTCAGCTGTGTTGACGCACTCTTGTGATTCTTTGTCAACATTATTGATGTTCGATCACGACACCCCCGCCTGTCAACATCGAATAAATATCATACTTAATTGGATTTTGTGTAGCATGTTGACGAAGCTCGTTCGTCGTGGCTACAGTCATTCGAGCACTAATGTTGACATTGTGAGGCGCATGTCGATCATCGATCCCACACCGGCCAAGGCCAGCACGCTCGCCGACCAGGCCTACGAGGCGCTGGCGAACTCCATCATCACCGGCGAGATTCCACCCGGTACCCGCATGCTGGAGGTGGAGCTCTCGGAGCGGTTCGGCATGAGTCGCGGCCCCTTGCGTGAGGCGATGCGGCGGCTCGAAGAACGCGGGTTGGTCGAAAGGATCTCGCAGCGCGGCGTCCGTGTTGTCCGACTTACCGGACCGAAGTTGCGCGGCATCTACCAGGTCCGCGAAGCACTCGAAGGCATGGCGTGCAGGCTTGCGGCGCAGAACATGACTGACACCGAACTCGCCGAGTTGCGCACGATGCTCGAAGCCCATGAGACCATCGTAAGGGAACGGGACGACTACAGTCAAAACCAGCAGGACTGGGATTTTCACGACCGCATCGCCCGCGGCTCAAGGAACGCGATGATCGTCTCGCTTCTGTGCGACGACCTCTACCAGCTGCTCAAGGTCTACCGGAACCAGCACAAGTCGAGACCCGGCAGGGCGCGCCGCGCGCTCGAGGAACACTGGCGCATCCTTGGTGCGCTCGAAGACCGCGATGGCGAGATGGCCGAGTTGATGATGCGCCGCCACATCGGGGCGGCCCTCGCCCTGTTCGAACCCACTTGGGCGGACGACAATACAGAAAACGGCGAAGAAGGCATGGACGCGGAGGGTGCCCCCGGAACAAAGGGAACATCCGCGGAAACGCCCGACACATGAAGAACGAAGGGAGACAACCATGAAATCATCGACACAGTTGCGCCAGTTGATGGCAGGCGGCGGGCCTGTTGTGGCACCAGGCGGATATGACGGGATCTCGGCCCGTATGATCGAACGCGCGGGGTTTCCCGCTGTCTATGCTAGCGGCGGTGCCATCGCGCGCAGCACAGGCATCCCCGATCTTGGTCTGATGAGCATGGCGGAAATCACCGACAGGTTGGCCACTATGGTCGATGCAGTTGGTGTGCCCGTGATCGCCGATGCCGACACGGGCTATGGCAATGCGCTGAACGCCCAGCACATGGTACGCGCCTTCGAACGCGCGGGCGTCGCGGGCTTTCATCTCGAGGATCAGCAGTTTCCAAAGCGCTGCGGTCACTACGACGACAAATCCATCGTCCCTGTCCGCGAAATGGCGCAGAAAATCCGCGCGGTGAAAGATGCCGCGACCGACCCTGATCTGGTCCTGATTGCCCGCACCGACGGGCTTGCGGTCGAAGGGTTCGAGGCCACGATTGATCGGTCCCACGCCTATATGGAAGCTGGCGCCGACGTCATCTTTGTCGAAGCGCCGACTAGCGTCGAACAGATCGAGCGGATCTCGGAATTGCTCCCTTATCCCAAGCTCATCAACATGTTCGCAAGCGGCAAGACGCCTCTGATCCCCACCGATCGGCTGGGCGAGCTGGGCTACAGCCTTGTGATCATCCCCAGCGACCTGCAGCGCGCGGCGATCTGGGCGATGGAACAGACGCTGGCCGCGATCCGGCGCGATGGATCTTCGGCTGCTTTTCAGAACAGCATGGTCTCCTTTGGCGATCGCGAAGAGATTATCGGCACCAAGGAATGGCTCGCCCGGGACAAGGCCTATGCCGTCTGATGCAACGGCAAGCTGGCTGTCGCCTGAGCCGCCGGACACACGCCGACGCCAGTTGCGCCAGCGGCTCGCCAGTAAAAAGATCCTCGTTGCGCCCGGCGCAGACAATGGAATGACGGCACGCCTGATCGAGGCGGCAGGGTTTCCTGCCGTCTACATGACAGGCTCGGGCGTCGCCAACAGTCTGACCGGAAAACCCGATGTGGGTCTGCTGACCCTGACCGAGACCGCCATGACGGCGCGTTTCATCGTTCAGGCGACCGGGGTCCCCGTCATCTGCGATGCCGATGACGGCTATGGCAATGCCATCAACCTCATCCGAACCGTGCAGGAGTTCGAGGCGGCCGGAGCGTCCGCCTTGCAGATCGAGGATCAGGTCAGCCCAAAGCGCTGCGGGTCGATTGCGGGCAAGGACGTCATCCCTGCCGAGGACATGATAGGCAAGATCCAGGCCGCCCTTGATGCCCGCGGTCGTGGTCCCCTTGAAGAGCGCATGCTTGTGATTGCCCGCACCGATGCCCGCGGGCCGCACGACCTGGACGAAGCGATCCGGCGGGGGCGGCTGTATGCGGCAGCAGGTGCCGACATGGTTTTTCCCGATGCGCTGCTCTCGGTCGAGGAATACGCCCGCTTTGCCGCGGAAGTTCCAGGTCCCAAGATGTTCAACATGGGCGGCTACGCCAAAACCCGGACAACGCCGAAACTGCCCATCGGGGATGTAGAGCGAATGGGCTACGGGCTGGTGATCTTTCCGCTGGCCTCGATCCGGGCGGGTGTGCGCGCGCAGATCGATTTTCTTGCGGGCCTGCGCGCCCACGGAACATCGCATGAGATCGAGCACATCGCGACGCTCGACCGCCACCCGGTCGAGAACTGGTACGACTTCTCGGGCATCGGGACAGTCCGCGCTCTCGAGGCCCGTTACCTCGATCCCGAAAAGATCACGGCGCGCTACGCCGCGAGCGAAGGATATCAACCGCCCCTTTCGGCGGAGTGACGACATTTCGGCCCACAGGGCCAGACAAGGGAGATCACCATGGGACGCAGCCTCGACAGTCTCGGCGCCAGCCGAACGATAGACGTGAACGGCCAGCAATTCGCCTATTTCAGCCTGAAGGCGGCCGAAGAGGCAGGCGCTGGACCCGTCACGCGGATGCCGCGGTCGCTCAAGGTGCTCTACGAGAACCTACTGCGCCATGAAGACGGCAAGGCCGTCAGCAAGGATCATCTCCTTCAGTTCGCCGATGCCGCCGCCCGGCCTGACCGCGAGATGGAGATTTTCTTCCATCCGACCCGCATCCTCATGAACGATTCCGCAGGCATTCCGCTGATGGCGGATCTTGCAGCGCTCAGGGCCGCGGCCGTACGCAACGGGGGCGATCCGGCACTGGTGAACCCGCAGATCCCGGCCGACATGGTCGTCGATCATTCGGTGATGGTGGATGCCTACGGATCAGCCGGTGCCTTCGACGCCAATCTCGACCTCGAATTCGAGCGCAACGGCGAACGCTACCGCTTCCTGCGCTGGGCGCAGGGGGCTTTCGACAATTTCCGCGTCGTGCCCCCCGGGACCGGCATCTGCCACCAGGTGAACCTCGAGTATCTGGCCCGCGGCGTCTGGACCACCACCGATGGAAACACCACGACCGCGCATCCCGAAACGCTGCTGGGGACCGACAGCCATACGCCCATGATCAACGGGATCGGTGTTCTTGGCTGGGGTGTCGGCGGTGTGGAAGGCGGCACAGCGCTGCTGGGCCAGCCCGTCACCATGATGGTGCCCCGCGTCGTCGGATGCCATCTCACGGGGCGGCTGCCGGCCGGAACCACCGCGACAGATCTCGTGCTGACCATTACCGAACGCCTGCGCGCGCATGGCGTGGTCGGCAGCTTCGTTGAATTCCATGGCGCCGGGCTCAAGGCATTGTCGTTGTCCGACCGCGCCACCCTTGCAAACATGGCACCCGAATACGGGGCCACCATGGGCTTTTTCCCGATCGACGAAGAGGCGCTGCGCTACCTCGATGTCACGGCGCGCGGCGGCGACCACCTCGCGCTGGTCGAAACCTACTGCCGCGCTCAGGGCCTGTGGCACGACCCGACCGAGGTTCAGCCCGACTACGCCGAAATCGTCGAGATCGATCTCGGCAGCATCGAACCGTCCATCGCAGGGCCGCGCCGCCCGCAGGATCGGATCCGCCTTGCCGATGCGGCCGGCAGCTTTGACGAGCTGGCCAAAGGATATCCCCGCCTGCCCGACGGCGGCGCACCCGTCGCGGATCAGGATTGGGCGCTCGACCACGGGCATGTCGTGATCGCCAGCATCACCAGTTGCACCAACACCTCCAACCCGTCAGTCATGCTGGCCGCCGGAATGCTGGCGCGCAACGCCGTTGCGCGCGGCCTGACGGTCAAGCCCTGGGTCAAGACCTCGCTTGCACCGGGGTCACGGATCGTTGCCGAGTATCTGTCTCGTATGGGGCTACAGGCACCGTTGGACCAATTGGGCTTTCACCTCGTGGGCTTCGGCTGCATGACTTGCATGGGCAATTCCGGCCCGCTCGATCCGGCCATCTCGCAGGCGATTGACGATCACGGCGTCGCCGCCAGTGCGGTTCTCTCCGGCAACCGCAACTTCGAAGGGCGCATCCACCCGCATGTCCGCTCGAACTATATCGGTTCGCCGCCCCTTGTGGTGGCCTACGCGCTCGCAGGGAGCCTGCGCATGGATCTGACCCTCGAGCCCCTCGGAACAGACCCTGACGGACAGCCTGTCTACCTTCGCGACATCTGGCCCTCGGCCGAAGAGCTGGCCGAGGCGGTGGACCGCGCGCTCGATCCCGATGTTTTCCGCGAACGCTACGGTAATGTTTTTGCAGGGGAGGCACGATGGCAGGCCGTGAAGGCACCGCAAAGCGGGACATTCGAATGGGATGCGGACAGCCTCTACATGAAGGAGCCGCCGTTCTTCGAGGGTCTCGGGCCGGATCTGTCGCCCGTGACCGACATCAGAGGGGCCCGCGTGCTTGCCATGCTGGGCGACAGCATCACCACCGATCACATCTCGCCGGTGGGCACCATCACGCCCAGTTCGGCCGCCGGGCAATACTTGCAGGAGCTGGGGGTGCCCCCCGCCGACTTCAATTCTTTCGCCGCACGGCGGGTCAATCATGAGGTGATGATCCGGGGGGCCTTCGCCAACATCCGCATCCGCAACGAGATGGCAGATGGCCGCGAGGGTGGCTGGACACGCGCTGTCGACAGCGACGAGATCGTTCCGATCCATGTCGCAGCCGAAATTTACCGGCAGGCCGGTGTGCCCTTAGTGGTAGTCGCAGGTAATGACTACGGCGTTGGCTCATCCCGCGACTGGGCGGCAAAAGGCACCACCCTTCTTGGCATCCGGGCCATCATCGCCGAGGGTTTCGAGCGCATTCACCGCTCGAACCTGATCGGTTTCGGGGTGCTGCCTCTCCAGTTAATGCCGGGCGTGAACCGCCAAACGCTCGCCCTTGACGGCTCGGAAACCTTCGACGTCGGCGGACTGGCTGACGGTCTTGAGCCTAGACGCCACCTACCCTGCCGGATCACCCGGGCCGATGGGTCAGTAACCGAAATCGAACTCATCTGCCGTCTCGATACCGGAGTGGAGCTTGACTACTATCGCAACGGGGGCAGCCTTCACTATGTGCTGCGCGGCGCAATGGGACATGTGTGATCATGAAGAAGTCTTCCCCGCGACAGCTCCGCGTTCCCGCAGTGTTCATGCGTGGCGGCACCAGCAAGGCAATCATCTTCCTTGCGGGCGACCTGCCCAAGGACGAAGGTGAACGGCACCGCATCTTCCTACGGGCTATAGGCAGCCCCGACCCAGGCAAGCGACAACTCGACGGTCTGGGCGGAGGCGTATCCTCTCTGTCCAAGGTCTGTGTGATCGGCCCACCGACCCGGCCGGATGCGGATGTCGACTACACCTTCATCCAGATACCTGTGACCTCCGACATTCCGGATTACAGCGCCAATTGCGGAAACATGTCATCCGCCATCGGCCCCTTTGCAATTGAAGAGGGGTTGGTGCCTATCGCCGATGGCAAAGCGGTCGTGCGGATCCACAATACCAATACGTCAAAGATCATCGAAAGCCGGTTCGAAGTGCAAGATGGCGTTCCAATCGTCGACGGGGATTTCGTAAACCCCGGTGTTGCAGGAACCGGGGCGCAAATCCAACTCGACTTTTTGGATCCCGGCGGCGCGGGTACCGGTCGCCTCCTGCCCACAGGGAACGTGACCGACCTTCTGGAAGACCCGATCCTTGATATACAGGTCGCAGCATCGCTGGTTGACGCCACAAATGCGGTGGTCTTTGTGCAAGCCGAAGCGCTGGGCCTGACCGGCTACGAGACACCCGACGAGATCGAAGCCCGCCAAGACATCATGGCCCGTCTTGAAGCGATCCGTTGTGTCGCAAGCGTGCGAATGGGTCTGGCCCCAACCAGTGACGCGGCGCAGAAACTTGCCGGAAGCCCAAAGATCGCGATGATCGCCAGCCCTCGTACCTATGTGAGCACAGCTGGAGACACGATCCCGGCAGATGCATTCGACATCTCTGTCCGCATGATTTCCATGGGACAGGCGCATAGAGCGGTCACGCTGACCGGAGCCATGTGCACGGCCGTAGCATCCGGGATCGACGGCAGCTGCGTGGCCGAAGCGATCCGGGCAGGCGATACCGACCGGATCCGCATAGGTCATTCGTCTGGCGTAATGCCAGTTAATGCACAGGTGTCGCACGGGCAGACGGGCTGGACTGTCAAGCGCGCCACGGTATTCCGGACGGCGCGAAGGTTGATGGAGGGAATGATCCTCGTTCCTCAGCAAATAGAAGATTGAAGAAAGGGTGCTGGGTCAGCACCTTCAGGGTTCTCTGCCCGCGGCAGGGCATCCAGAACCCAGAAATATACGATCGGGCAAGGCGAGCCACAGAAATTGCGGACCAACGCAACGGTTTTTAACGCGTCAGCTTGGTTCACACCTTCAAGGAAAGGCATCCTGGCTTGCCGGATTCGAGAATACTGGTGGGGGTCCGGGGGCAAGTCATTCACACCAAGCGTATCAAGCCATTTCTCTGGTCAATCAGAATAGCACCGAGCTACGCTTGCTGAGCGCATAGTTGCGCCCAGCTCGGTTCTGGGTGGAAATCAAAAAGATGCCGTAACAGGGCTCGGCCTGGCTGGCATCGTTGTGAGTTGATCGACCGCTTGATGTGAAGTGTCGTTGCCCTTGGCACGCTGTACGGCGTGTCTACGGGGTCGTGCTGTTAGGCGCGCCCCAAGATGTCTAAGAAAGAAAGGGCAACGACATGGAAACTTATATCGGATTGGACGTCTCTCTCGCAAGCACGGCAATCTGCGCGGTGAGCGCGCAGGGCAAGATCGTCAAGGAAACGACCGCTGCCAGCGAACCCGATGACCTTATTGCAACGCTGAAGGCGATGCCGGGTGAGGTTGTTGCGGTTGGTCTGGAAGCCGGCCCCCTCTCGCAATGGCTTTATCGACACCTGACCGATGCAGGCTTTGCCACGGTGCTCATGGAGACACGGCAGGTGAAGGGTGCCCTCAAGGCGATGCCCATCAAGACGGACCGGCGGGATGCTGAGGGAATCGCGCGGCTTCTGCAGATGGGGTGGTATCGGCCCGTCCATTGTAAATCGATGTCGGCCCAGGAGATGCGTGCGCTGTTGTCCGCGCGTAAGGCTGTCCTGCAGGCGGCGATAAATCTCGAGTTATCAATCCGCGGTGTGCTGCGTAATTTCGGACTGAAGATGGGACGTGTTGCAAAGGGTCGCTTCGAAGCACGGGTGCAAGAGTTGGCCGAGGGCAATCCCATGCTGGAGGCAGCAGCGAACCCTATCCTCGCGGCAAGACGGGCGCTGCGACAGGAACTGGCAGGCCTCGAGAAGGTCCTGCGCAATCACGCCAAGGAAGACCCAGTCTGTCACACGCTCATGACGATGCCCGGGGTCGGTCCCGTCGTGGCCCTCACCGTCAAGGCGGCCATCGATGACCCGGAGCGGTTCCGATCGTCCAAGGACGTCGGTCCTTGGGTTGGGTTGACCCCGCGGCGCGAGCAGTCGGGTGAGCGCGACATCGTTGGTCAGATCTCTCGGGCCGGCGATATTGGACTGCGCACGGCGCTATACCAGGCTGCGACGGTGATGCTGCACCGTGGCAGCAAAACCTGGTTGACGGCATGGGCACTGAACGTTGCCAAGCGGCGGGGGAAGAAGCGCGCCACTGTGGCGCTCGCCCGGCGGATTGGGGTTGTTCTGCACCGCATGTGGACGGACGGTACAGACTTCCGCTTCACCCGGGAAGATGCTGCTGTGGCTGCAACCGCATAGGCGCAACACCATGAAGCCCCACCTTCAAGAATAGACCTGGAAACAAAGGAGGTTTGGCCGCGCCCGATGGCGCTGGTTCACCGAGGTCCCAACCCGGGACGCGGTCCCCGATGATGCCGGCAAGTGTAGCTAGCTGCCAGACAAATTGTCTGAGTGCGTCTCAAAGATAGGCACACGGGAACCGTTTCTGGACTTGGCATGATGTGGCGGCCGACGCGCCGACTACGGACAGAAGCAGGATCCCGATGTGGGACAACAATCGGTGTCCAGAGAAATCGGCAACGCCTTCATTCGCAAACAAGATCAGTGATGAAAACCTGCTGGCCAATCAAACGGTTTGGCCACTGTTTCCGTGTTGAAAATTTCTCTTGACCTCAAACGCCCTGTTACAGAAGCAGGATCCCGATGTGGGACAACAATCGGTGTCCAGAGAAATCGGCAACGCCTTCATTCGCAAACAAGATCAGTGATGAAAACCTGCTGGCCAATCAAACGGTTTGGCCACTGTTTCCGTGTTGAAAATTTCTCTTGACCTCAAACGCCCTGTTACAGAAGCATATCAAGGAGACCTTTCGTGAACACTTCTGAAGCAGATCCAGTCGTGCTCGCCGAACTCAAGCCGACCGGCACACTGCGCGCCGGCATCAACACCGGTAACTTTCTACTGGTGACGGACCCGCGCGGCAAATGGCGACCCTGTGGGCGTATCGCCCGATGTGGCTGCCGAAATCGCACGCCGTCTCGGTGTGGCACTCGAGATGATCGTATACGCTGCTGATCCGGAAAGTCTGTCCGACGCGGCATAGCGCGGCGAATGGGACATCGGCCATATCGGCGCCGAACCCCAGCGGGCGCGGACCATCTCCTTCACGCAAGTGTATTGCGAGATCGGAGCGACCTACCTCGTGCCGGCCGGGTCCCCGATCCAATCGATCGAGGACATGGATCGTCCCGGCATCCGCGTCGCAACCAAGGGACGCGCAGCCTACGGCTTGTGGCGTGAGAACAACCTGCGCAATGCCGAACTTGTTCGAACCGACTCGATAGACGCCTCGTTCGATATTTTCGTCCATCAGAACCTTGATGCATTGGCCGGAAGGCCAGGATTGCTGAAGGACTTGGAACACCTCCCTGGGGCGCGTCTTCTTGAAGGGCAGTTAAGCGCGGTCCAGCAAGCAGTCGGAACACCTCGCCACAACACCAGTGGCGCGGCCCTAGCTGGCCGAAGTCATTGAAGACCTCAAGTCATCCGGGTTTATCGCGCAGCTGATCAAAAGGCATCGGGTGGCTGGCTTGACGGTGGCACCACCCGCCTTAGGGATCGTTTATAAACAACCGAATCGTAAAATAGCGAGCTTTTCGTCTTTTTTGGGATTCCCCTGGGGACCTGCAGGGTGCAGAATCGGCGGCATGATTGATGCCATGGCGATACGTCTGCGTTATGAAGCGCTGAAACCGGTACTGGACGAACGCGGTCGACGCCGGTTTGCGGCAGCCGAGGCGCGGGCTGCGGGGCGAGGCGGGATCGCGGCGGTCTCAAAAATCACTGGGATCGCACGCAGCACGATCGGCCGTGGTCTGGCGGAACTGCGCGGGGAGACCGCTGCGGCGGTGCCAGCGGGCGGGGTTCGCCGCGCGGGCGGTGGACGCAAGCCGCTGGTGGCCACCGACACGACGTTGCTCGGCGATCTGAAGGATCTGCTGGATGGAGCGACACGAGGCGATCCGATGACACCGCTATTGTGGACCGCCAAGAGCCTGCGCAAGCTCGCGGCGGAGTTGAAGGGACGCGGCCACCGGATCGGCCACAACTCGGTGGCCGCACTGCTGCGCAGCTTGGGCTACAGCCTTCAGGGAAACCGCAAGACCCTGGAGGGGGCCAGCCATCCTGATCGCGACGCCCAGTTCATCTACATCAACGATCAGGTGAAGGACGCCCTTGCGGCTGGCGAGCCGACCATCTCGGTGGACACCAAGAAGAAAGAGCTGGTTGGCGATTTCAAGAACGGCGGCCGGGAGTACCGTGCCAAGGGCGATCCTGAGAAGGTTCGCGTGCATGACTTCCTGATCCCCGAGCTTGGGCGGGCCTCGCCTTACGGTGTCTACGACATCGCTGACAACGCTGGCTGGGTCAGCGTCGGCATCGACAATGATACCGCCAGCTTTGCGGTCAACTCGATCCGCCGATGGTGGTGCAGCATGGGCCGCGCGCGCTACCCCAATGCCACCAAGCTGACGATCACCGCAGATGGCGGCGGCTCCAACGGCTCGCGCGTGCGGCTGTGGAAGCTTGAACTCCAAGCCCTCGCCAACGAGCTCGGCCTTGAAATCACCGTCTGCCATCTCCCCCCGGGAACCAGCAAGTGGAACAAGATCGAGCACCGCCTCTTCTCGTTCATCACTCAGAACTGGCGAGGCCGACCCCTGGTCAGCTACCAGACCATTGTCCAACTGATCGCCGCCACAACCACCAAAACTGGCCTGAAGGTGCGCAGCGAACTAGACACCAACACATACCCAAAGGGCGTCAAGGTCCGCGATGTCGAAATGACCGCCCTCAACATAATCCGACACGACTTCCACGGCGACTGGAACTACACCATCAAACCGCAGAACAAAACCACAATAAGAAGCGATTATTCTTGAACGAGCCCTTAGAGGCAATCGCACGGTGTTCTCCCGATTGCGCCGACCGCTTCAGTCTTCAAGATGCGCGTGCACCACGTCCCGCACTGCGGGCGCGATTTCGACAGGGCCTGTATGCCCGGCGATATGGGCGCCGAAGAGTATGAAATCAGTCACGGCGGCTCCCTTTTATCCATACGCCATGCCGCGCGCTCAGGCTACCTCGAACCGGATCGGCTTGGCCCCTTCCCACAGGACGGAGGTTCCCAGCGCATGCAGGTTTTCCAGCCCGCCCGTCAACGTGATGAAGTGGTTTCCGGCAAGCTGGCCCATCTTGGACGAGAAATCCACCCCACCATAAGCCAGCAGGATCTCGGTCTCGCTGATGCCGCCGGGGTAGAGGATGATGTGGCCGGGCGCGGGATGGCTGGTGTGGTTTTCGTAGCCGACGCCAAAGTCGGTCTCACCCAACGGGACCCAGACACCTTCGCCGGACCAACGGACGTGCACGATCTGGCTGACATAGGGCAGGTGCTTGCGAAAGGCGGTGACTGTTTGCGGCGCGCGCTCGGTCTCGAAACGGCCGGTGAAGGTGAAGGCTCCGGCGGTGATCTTGAGGTTTTCCATGGGTGGTTCCTTGTGTGATGGGGGAATTCAATCTGGTTGGGTGAGGCGCGCGGGCGAGAAGCGCTCGAGGCCCGCGGGCTGGCGGCCGGTGGCGACAGCATCGGTGGCATGGCGCCCCAAGAGCGGCCCGAGAGTGTAGCCATTGGCGCCCGCGACCACGACGCAATCCGGGTGACCCGGCAGATGGCCCACCAGCGGCGCGCCGTCGATATCGACGTTCATCGCAGCCCAGGAGCGCAGGACATGCAGGCCCGCGACACCGGGCAAGACCCGTTCGGCAACCCAGAGATTGCCCTCGAGGCTTTCGCGCAGGATACGGGTGCGGCCGGTGACGGGATCGGCAGCGGCGGACCAGGCGCCGCCGATGATGAGGTTTCCGGCGGTGGCTTGTTTCATCGTCAGGTGCCGGTCGCAATGGGCGAGCAGGCAAGACGCCAGCGGCGGGGCGGTTTCGGTGACGACCATCTGCAGCGGCGCGCCGTGGATCGGCAGGGGCACGCCCAGCATCGCGCCCAGCGCCCCGGTCCAGCCGCCTGCCGCAAGGATCAGGCGGCGGGCGCGGATGGTGCCCGCGCTGGTCGAGACAGCATAGCCTGGGGCGGTGTCGGTGACGCCGATGATCGCCACGCCCTCGACGAAGCGGGCGCCCTTCGCGCGGGCGGCGTTAGCAAGCGCGGGGGTGCCGAGGAGAGGGTTGATCTTCCCCTCGCCGGGGCACCATGCGGCGGCGATCATGCGGTCGGACACGCCGGGAGCCAGGACCTTTATACCCGAGCGGTCGATCAGGTCCACCTCGATGCCCATCTTCCGCTCGGCCGCAATCTTGTCGCGGAGAAAGGTGATGTGCCGCTCCTCCTCGGCCAGCATCATGCCGCCAGTGAGTACGATCTCGAAGGAGGTGCCGAGGTCACGCTCGAGGTCCTGCCAGAGCGCGATGGCGTCGCGCTGCAGCGGCAGGGTCTGCAAAAGCGCCTCGCCCCGACCGCCGGTCTTTTGGCCGAAATCGAAGGAGAGCAGTTGCAGGTGCAGGCTGCCCGCGTTGCCGCCCGAGGATTCGGCGTTCACCGTGCCGCGATCGATCACCACGGTATCGAGGCCCAGCTCGGTCGCGCGCAGGGCGGCGGCCGTGCCCATGATGCCCGCGCCGATGATGACAAGATCGGCGGTGGCGGGCAGCTGGACGGTCTCAGCGGCGCGGTCGGGTGCCCGCAGCGTGGGGCTGGGCGCCTGACGGTGGCCGCCCCATTCCGGTTTTTCGAGCGCGATGGCGGCGGCGGGGACCGGGCGGGCGGGTGTCTGCGGCGCGAAGAGAGTGGGCGTGCCGGTCAGGAGCGCGGCGGGGCCGGAGCAGTAGCGGCCCTGACAGCGGCCCATGCCGAGACGTGTGAGACGCTTGAGCGCGCCAAGGTCGCCCGCGCCTTCGGCGATGGCGGCGCGGGCCTGTGAGAAGGTGACGGATTCGCAGCGACAAAGCATGGCGGCATCGTCAGGCGGAGCGTCGCGCGGCGGGGCAGCGTAGGTGCGCCAGAGCGCGGACTGGAAGTTGCGCGCGCGCGCTAGGGCCCGGAGCTCCTCGGCCATGTCGGGGGCGGGTTTGCCCAAATGCGCCACTGCGGCTGCACCGGAAAGCGTGCCCTGCGCCAGCGCCACCTGCGCACCGCCCATGCCGCCACCATCGCCCGCGACCCAGATGCCCGGCATGCTGGTGGCGCCGTGCTCGTCCCTATCGGGGCAGAGGAAGCCGGTCGCGGGGTCGCGGCTAGTGGCACAACCCAGAGCACGGGCGAGTTCGACCTGCGGCAAAAAACCCTCGCCTACGCAGACCACGTCGACGGTGAGGTCGCGCTTCTCGCCGGTGGCGATGCAGGCAGCAGTCAGGCTGGCGACGCGGCCGGTGGCGTCGGCATGGCAGGCGCGAAGTTCCCACCCCTCCAGAACCGGGACGCCGGCGCGCGCAAGCCGGGCGCGGTAGGCAAGGCCCAACGCCACGAGGCGCGGTGCGTGACGGGTGGCGGCCAGGACATGGGGCAGCATGGCGGGGCGTGACGGGCGGGCGCGTTCGAGGACGGCGACCGGGGGCGTGCCGATACGGCAGAGCTCGGCGGCCAGTTGCAGGCCGAGGGGGCCGTGGCCCGCGATGACGATACGTTTGCCGGGCGCCGTCTTGTGGCTGCGGATCAAGGTCTGTGCGGCACCCACCGTCATAACGCCCGGAAGGGTCCAGCCGGGCACCATCGGCGGTCGCTCATAGGCGCCTGTGGCGAGGATCAGGGCACGGGCGTGGAGCAGGCTGGCGTGGGTGCCATCGTAGAGGCCAAACTCAAAAGTCGGCCCTTCAGCGCGGGCATGCCAGATCGTCGTGCCGGTAAGATGGCGGACGTCACTGGCGGCGAGGCGGGCGCGCAGGACACCCCCGGCGCGGTGCTGCGCATCAAGTTCGCTGTCGGGCTGCAGGGCGGCAAGGGGTTTGAAATACTGGCCGCCCGCCTTGGCCCGTTCGTCGATCAAGACAACGGTCAGGCCGCGGCCCGCGGCGGTGAGGGCGGCCGAGACACCGGCGGGGCCGGCCCCCGCGATGGCCAGATCGGCGGTGGCGACGGGCAGGCTGTCGCCCTCGGGCAGAGGCGTGAGGCGCGAGAGGGGTGCGCTGGTGTCGCCGTGGTGGTCGGTATGGCGACCCACATCGGCGCCCGCCAGGGCCGGGGTCATGCAGGCGCGCTGACCCGAGCGGCCGTCGACAGTAACGAGGCAGTCGTGGCAGAGGCCTATGCCGCAGAAAAGGCCGCGATCCTCGCCCGTGCGGGTGATCCGCTGAGTGGCCGTGCCCGCGCGGGCGAGCGCCGCGGCGATGGTGTCGCCGGGGTGGATCGGTACGGGCTGGCCGTCGTAGCGAAAGGCGGGTTCTGTCATGCGACGGATCCGGGGATCAGGTCGAGATCGTGCAGCACCTGCCGGATCTGGGCCTGATAGGCCGGGGTCGAGGGCAGCCGGGGAGCGCGGGGGGCGCCGACGCCCTGCCCCATCATGCCCAGCGCCGCCTTGGTCGCCGCGACGTAGTGATGCCCGCCGACCAGCCGGATCACCGGCAGCACTGTCTTGTAGAGCGTCCGGGCGGCGTCGTAGTCGCGGGCATCGGCTGTCAGAGTGAACAACTCGACGAAGGCGGCGGGCATGATGTTGGAGCCGACGGACACCCAGCCCTCCGCCCCTTCGACAAAGGATTCAAAGCCGAGGATGCCGCCAAAGACGGTCATGCGGTCGCCACAGAGATCGAGGATATCGCGGATGCGCGTGACCTCCAGTGTGCTTTCCTTGATGTAGCTTACATTGGGGATGGTTGACAGGCGCGCGACGATGGGGGGCGTCAGGTCGACATTGGCCGTGGCGGGGTTGTTGTAGATCATGATCGGCAGGTCGATGGCTGCGCCGATGGTGGCGTAATGATGGTAAAGCTCGTCCTCGGTCGGGCTGGAATAATAGGGCGGGATAATCATCACCCCGTCGGCGCCCGCCCGTTCGGCCATGCGCGCGGCGCGCACGGCGTCATCAGTCCATTCCGCGCCCGCGCCGATCAAGACGGGCACCCGGCCTGCAACGGTGTCGATCACGCAGCGCGCGACGGTCTCGCGTTCGGCCTCCGTCATCGAGAGAAACTCGCCGGTGGACCCCAGCGGGATAAGGCCGTGGATGCCCTCGCGCACCTGCCAGTCGGTAAAGGCCTCCAGCGCAGGAACATCCAACGCGCCATCCGCATCGAAGGGCGTGATCATGACGGTATAGGTGCCGCGAAAGGCCTTGGTCATCTTGGAAACTCCGGATGGATGGCAGCCTGAGGCATCGCAAGCAGGCGCAAGGGATTAAGACGGATCAGATGGGCGATATCCCCGGGCGCAAAGCCCATGCGCCGCATCAGGGGCACGATGTTGCGCAGGACATGGCCGTAGCCATGCCCACCCCAATGGCGGGCACGCGTACGGGTGCAGATGTCATGGCTGACAAGGATGCGGTCGCGAAGACCTGCGTCGATCAGCGCGCGGAAGGCGCGCAAGCGGCCACGGTCGGTGGGCAGTTCGACATCAGGGTCCATCCAGTAATACGAGGATTCGACGCCGAAAAAATCCCATTCGACCATGACGCCCAGCCGGGCCAGCGCCATGGGGCCGGTTTCGTCTGGCTCAGGATAGGTCCGGTCCATATGGCAGATCACGACGCGGGTGAGGTCGGCACCGGCCTGCCCAAGGATGTCCACGATCTCGAAGGGAGCACGCGGGTCGCGGCCGGGGTGAACGGAGATACCGGCGCCAGTCCGCTGCGCGGCCATTGCCGCGGCGATGAGCGCCCGGCTTTCGCAAGGCTGCAATGGCCAGGAGCAGCCAATTTCCCCGATTAAGCCCGCTCGGACGGTGGTGCCGTCGAGGCCGGTAGTGATTTCCGCGGTGAAGCGGGCGGCGAGCGTGTCGGTGTCGGCGGCTTGCGTCTCAGGATCGAGGTAGGCAGCGGTGTAGGTGCCCGCCGCAGCTACTACGGCACAGCCCGAGGCGAGGGACGCGGCCTGCAACCCGGTTGGGTCGCGGGCGAGGCCGCCCACGGATTGATCGACGATCAGGTCACCGCCATCGGCGCAGAAGGCGGTAAGCTCCGACGCCGCTATTCCGACGTCTTGCTGGCGGGCGTTCGCGGGGGTCTGGTTCGACAGGTAGTCGATCTGCCAGCGGTTCTGCGGCGTGATCTGCGTATCGTCCGGAACGGCGCCGGGGGGTGTGATGTCATAGAGCAAGTGTTCGTGAACCATCACTGCCGCGAAATCAGCGGCGGGGCGGTCGCCACAGACGGTCCGGATCGTGCCGATTGGTGGGTCTTGGGCGGGCATGGCGGGGCTAGTGGCTCAGGATCTTGGACAGGAAGAGCTTGGTGTGTTCGCTCCTGGGGTTGGTAAAGAATTGTTCGGGCGGCGCCTCCTCCACGATCTCGCCGCCGTGCATCAGGACCACGCGATCGGCGGCGGCACGGGCGAAGCCCATCTCGTGGGTGACAACGATCATCGTCATGCCCTGGTGCGACAGGTCGACCATCACGTCGAGCACCTCGGAAATCATCTCGGGATCGAGGGCGGAGGTGGGTTCGTCGAAGAGCATCACCTGCGGTTTCATCGCCAGAGCGCGGGCGATGGCGACGCGCTGCTGCTGGCCGCCCGACAGCTGGCGGGGATAAGCGTTCTCCTTTTCGGGCAGACCAACACGGGCGAGCAGTTCGCGTGCCTCGGCCTTCACCTCGGCACGGGGGCGTTTGAGGATACGGACCGGCGCCATCATGATATTCTCAATCACGCTGACATGCGGGAAGAGGTTGAAGTTCTGAAATACCATGCCGAGGTCGCGCTGCTGGCGGGCGATCTCCGCGTCTCGGAGCGCAACGCGCTTGCCATTCTTCTCCCGGAAGCCCATCAGGTGGCCCGCGGCGCGGATGGTGCCGCCGTCGATGGTCTCCAGCTGGTCAATACAGCGCAGGAGCGTAGATTTCCCGCTGCCCGAGCGACCGCAGATCACCACCACCTCGCCCTGGCGGATCGTCATCGACACGTCGCGCAGGACGTGGTTGTCGCCGAAGGCTTTCTGCACGTTCTCGATCAGCACGATGGGCGCGCCAAGGGCCTTGGCGGGCCGGGAGGTAGCGGCGCGGGCGGCGGGCGGCGGGGCGTCTATCGTCATGGCGGGCCTCTCGGGGTGCGGGGCGGTCTGGATGCCTTGGGTCATACCTTAGTCGCCCCGGCCTTTTGCATGGCCTTCTTCAGCTCCTTCGCGGCCTCGGGCGAGATGGCGGCGGCGGGACCGAAGGGTTTTTCGTAATGCGCCTCAATCCGTTGCTGGATCAGGCCCCAGATCGACACCAGCAGCAGATACCACAGCGCCGCGACGCTATAAACCTCAAGCACGCGGAAGTTGATCTGCGCCAGCATCTGGGCGTTGCGCATCAGCTCCTCCATCGAGATGACGGAGGCAAGCGACGTGGTCTTGAGCATGCCGTTGAACTGGTTGCCCAAGGGTGGGATGATGGTGCGCGTCGCCTGAGGCAGGATGACGAGATACATCCGTTCGCGCCATGTCATGCCGACGGAGCGGGCGGCATCGTTCTGCCCCTTATCGACGGACATGATGCCCGCGCGGATGATCTCGGCCAGATAGGCACCTTCGTTGAGCGCGAGGCCGAGGATGGCGGATTCGATGACGTTCAGCCGGATGCCGAGCTGCGGCAAGCCGGTATATATGATGATGAGCTGGATTAGGACGGGCGTGCCACGAAAGAGCCAAATATAGAATTCAGCGATGTAGCGGACCGCGGCGTTGCCATACATCTTCATCATCGCCGCCACGACGCCGAGGCCGAGGCCGATGGTCATCGAGATCACGGAGAGCCAGACGGTCGTCCATGCTCCGCGGAACATGAAGCCGTTGGTCAGATACTCGAAGAAGAAGGTCCAGCTCCAGTTCACGGGCGCGCTCCTGCGTCACGGGGGCGTCGCCCGGCGCAGGTAAGCTCCGGGCGAAATCGGGTGTCAGATGAACCGTGCCGCTCAGCTCGGGGGCGTGTAGTAGACCGCGATGTCGCCGGTGTAGTCGTCCCAGAGCTCGATCGGGGTCGCGCCATAGGCACCCAGCATGTCGTGGTAGGTACCGTCGGCGACCATGTCGCGCAAAACCTGTGCCACAGCCTCGGATAGAACCTCGCCGCTAGCGCCATCAAAGCCGAAGGCGGAGGGCAGGCCCGGGTTTAAACCCGCAGCGCCGACGTCGAAGGCGCCCTGTTCGGCATACCAAGCCGCCGTCGCATCGGGGCCGAAGACGCCGCGCACCTGTCCGGCAGCCAGCGCGGCGAAGGCCTCTGCGAAAGTATTGAAGGACTGGATTTGCATAGATGCGAAGCCTCCGGCCACCTGTTCCGCGTTCACCTCGCGCAGAAGGTTATCGGCAAAGCCCGCGATCTCGGTGCCCACGGGGTAGCCGGCCAGTTCGTCATAGCCGGTGACGCCAAGCGGGTTGCCGCGCTCGACCACAATAGCGCAGCGCGTTCACGGTGTAGGGAACGAGGCGCATAATCATCGCGCGATCGGGATTGTAGTACATGCCGGTGTTGATCATGTCCCATCGCTGATTGGCGAGGCCCGGGATCTGCACTTCGAAGCCGACGTTCATGAACTCAGCCTCCAAGCACAGGCGGCGCGCGATTTCCCGCCCGAGGTCGGGGTGCAGGCCCTGCAGCTTGCCCTGCATGTCGATGTACTGGCGTGGTGGGATCGTCGCGTTGATCGACATGGTCAACACGCCGGGCGTGACGGTGGGCAAGTCGGCCGGGCAATCCTGCGCGATGGCGCCGCCCGCGGCGAAGGTGAGGGCAAGCGTCGCTGCGGCGCCCTTGAGCATGGTGGTGATTGTCTTCATGGTCTGGTTCCCCTGTTGGTGGATGGTCGAAGTGTCGCAAGGGATAGCTTGCGACCGGGCCGAAAGCACCGCGTCATGGGCTGCGCGGGTGTCCGCACCAATCGAGAATGATCGCCGTCGTTGCAGCGATGGTGCGGAGGTAGTCGTCCACGTCGATCCATTCGTCGTGTCGACCATTCTGGGTGAGATCGCCGCAAAGACCGCCCAGTCCAACGGTTGGGATGGCCTTTTGTACGATCGGATTGCGGATGTCCGACGAGGTGTGCATCGGGTTGACGTGCGGCTGGCTGCCGGTCTGCGCGCTAACGGCGCGGGCGGCGGTCAGGTAGAGCGGGTGATCAGGCGGGCATTCTGCGCCGGTCACGCCGCTGAGCCACTCGATGGTGGCGGGATGCTCGGTAAGGTGGGGATCGGCGGCGCAGGCAGCGGCGATGGCGGCCTCCACTTCGCCCTTGACCTCATCGAGGGTTTCGCCCGGCGGGAAGGAGAGGGCGCCGGCCAGCGTGCAGGTCTGGTTCAGACGCCCGAACTTGCGATCCTCGCCGCACAGCAGATTGGAAACCATGAGGTTGGTGGAGCGGCCAACCTCTTTCTGGAGAGCGGGATGATGGGTGCGCGCGCCACGCGCGGCGTCGAGCGCGCGAAGGGCCGCGTGGATCACCATGGCCTTGTCCACCGGGTTGACCGCGAGATGGGCGAAGGCGGTGTGGCTCGGTTCGTTGGTGGGCGGAAATTTCCCGGTCACGGTGATACGGAATTCTAGCTGGCCCGAGGCGAAGGCCTTGATCTCGTTCAAGCCCGCACCGGATTCGGCGGGGTGAAGATACAGAGCGGCATCGGCGACGAAGCCCTGCTGCATCGCTGCGGCGACCCCGCGGGCGTGCCGTTTGGAGGGGGCGGAGATCATGATAACATCGCCCAACTTGACCCCGGCGCGGGCGGCGCGGGAAATTGCCAGCGCACCCGCGGCGATGCCCGCGAGATCGTCAGCGACGCCCCAACCGTAGAGCCGTCCGCCCGAGATCGTACCGGCGAAGGGATCGTGGACCCAAGTGTCGGTGCCCGCCACAGGCTCACTGTCGGGATGAGCGAACATGAGAAGGGAGCGGTGCGCAGCAGCACCGTGAAGGCGGCCGATGACATTCACCCGCTCGCCCGCCTGCTGAGCGCGCGCCACGGCGAATTCGCCGATCACGGGCACTCCGGCCGGGTCGAATGGGTCGATTTTCGACCACGGCGCCCGCCTCGGACATCTTGTCGGAGATCAGTGCCTGGACCGCTGCCTCGCCAGCGGGTTGCGCGGCGATGAGCGCGCGCAGGAAGGCTATTGCCTCCTCTGCCTCAGCGTCACGGGTCACGGGGGCGGCGTCCGAGCGCTCATGTGGCCGTGCGAGTGTCATCCATTGCCTCCACATGTTTGATATACTCATAGTACGCAAATTGTATGCTAGATAAACTACAAAACATTTCTTGTGCTATTGCAAGAGAAAAGCTAACTACGCCAAAAGATCAGATCCTATCTGTCCGATCTGCGCGAAATTTGTGCCGCGGGCGGATTGCTCATGAACAGGCGGTCCTCCGGCGCCTCGGGGCCCGGAGAAAATGCAGACACGTGGTCAGGGTAAGGACATGTCGGCGGATGATGTAGGGGTTACGGGCGCTGCACCGGAGTCGACTGTGATACGGCAAAAGCCCGAAAGCGCGAACATGTCGGCGCAGGCCTACCGGGCGATTTCTAACCAGATCAAGAGCCGGGAGTTGCGCGGCGGCGACACGTTGGTGGAGCAGCGCCTGGCAGAACAGCTGGGCTTTTCGCGCACCCCCCTGCGCGAGGCGATGCAGCGGCTCGAGGGCGAGGGCCTGCTGCTCAAGGCGGCGAACCGGTCCTATCTCGTGCGCAAGGTCGATCTGGGCGAATACCTGCAGAGCCTCCGGGTGCGCGAGGTGCTGGAGGCGGAGGCGGCGGCGCAGGCCGCGGGGCGGATTTCGCCCGCCGCCATCGCCACGGCGCGGGCGGCGGTTCTGGCGCTGGAACGGCTCGATCCCTACGACACCCACGTCCATTGGGCCTGCGACGATCAGGTGCACAACCTGTTCATCGATGCCTGCGGCAATGCGGTGATGGGAGGCATCTTGCGCAACCTGCGGATCACGACGCGCCTATTCGAGATCGCCGCGCTGGCCGACCGGCTGGGCCCGGATTCGCGCGAGCATCTGGCGATCCTCGATGCGCTGCAAGCCGGCGATGCGGAGAGCGCGCGGTCCGCAATGGCTGCCCATGCGCGATCGCTGTTCGATTTCGCGATTTCGGCTTTTTCCTGAGCGGCAAGGACCGCCGCGGCAGGCTATAAGACGCCGTTATCCGCGTGCGTTCTTGGCGCGATCGACGATAGTGTGGCGCCATGTATATGCAGGCTGTTCCTCACATATGAGAGCGGCCGTTCGTTACAACATGTCAAAAGGGCAAGTCGGACTCGGAACCGACGTTCACGGCATGATCGACCAACGTCCAGTTGAATCGCTCCGGGTTTGTCGGAGACCATCAACTTAAGTAAGGATGATGGTTATGACGAAAAGCAAAATGGCAAATCGCTACTCGCCCGAGGTCCGCGCACGAGCGGTCCGGATGGTGTTTGAGCATCAAGGCTCATACGAAACGCAGGCGGGCGCGATCGCGGCCATTGCACCGAAGATCGGCTGTATTCCCCAGACCCTGCGTGAATGGGTCAAGCAGGCCGAGAAGGACAGCGGCATGCGCGACGGGGTCACGACCGAAGAACGGGACCGGATCAAGGCCCTGGAACGTGAGGTCCGCGAGTTGCGCCAGGCGAATGAAATTCTCCGCAAGGCGTCAGCTTATTTTGCGCAGGCGGAACTCGACCGCCCACTGAAGCGATGATCGCCTTCATTGAAGATCAGCGCGTTGTTTACGGCGTCGAGTCGATCTGCAGAGTCCTGCCGATCGCGCCGTCGACATATTACCACCGCCTGGCGTGCGAAGCCGATCCCTCCAAAGCCTCCGCGCGGCATCAACGTGACACAGAACTCTGCCCTGAAATCAAACGGATCTGGGATGAAAACTATCAAGTCTATGGGGTGCGCAAGGCATGGCACCAGCTGAAGCGTGAGGGCTTTACGCTCGCGCGTTGCACCGTGGAGCGCCTTATGAAACAGCTCGGCATCCGTGGCGCTGTGCGCGGCAAGGTGGTCAAGACGACGGTCCCTGACACGTCAGCGCCCTGTCCGCGTGACAAGGTGAACCGCGTGTTCCGGGCGCCTGAGCCGAACCTGCTGTGGGTTAGTGATTTTACCTACGTGTCCACATGGCAGGGCTTTGTCTATGTGGCCTTCGTCATCGACACATTCGCTGATCGCATCGTGGGATGGCGGGCCTCGCGGTCCGCCAAGACAGACTTTGTGCTCGATGCGCTGGAACAGGCCCTGCATGATCGACGGCCCGTCCAAAAGGGCGGATTGATCCATCACTCGGACCGCGGCGGGCAATATTTGTCCATTCGATACACCGAGCGTTTGGCCGAAGCCGGCATTGAGCCATCGGTCGGCAGCGTTGGTGACTCGTATGACAACGCCCTCGCTGAAACCATAAACGGCCTCTACAAAACCGAGCTGGTCCACCGCCAGGGACCGTGGCGCAAGATGCAGGATCTGGAAATGGCCACCCTCGGCTGGGTCGATTGGTTCAACAACAGACGCCTGCTTGGCCCCATCGGGAACATTCCGCCTGCAGAGGCCGAAGAGAACTTCTATGCGCAGCGCGACGTGCTCGATATGGTCGCGTGAAATGAAG
>JAGYJU010000018.1 GCA_018401965.1 Roseicyclus sp. | reverse complement strand
GCGGGCGGGGGCGGCGGTGTGCCCGCCGCCTGCGAGGTGCGCGCCGATGCCGCCGACAGCGTGTCGCGCAGATCGGCCTCCATCTTCTGCATCTCGGCCTCCGCCTCGGCGCGGCGGCGCTTGCCTTCATCGGCGATTTGCAGGCTGTCCTCGATGGTGGCGATCAGCTCGGCATTGGCCTGTTTCACCGCCTCGATGTCGAAGACGCCGCGTTCCATTTCCTGCCGCACGATCTTGTTGCTCTCGCGCAGGTTGGCGGCATTCTGGGTCAACAGCTCGTTGGTCAGGTCGGTCGCCTCGCGCACCGCGCGGGCGGCTTCGGTGGACCGCTGGATCGTGACCGCCTGCGCCAGCTGGGTTTCCCACAAGGGCACCGTGTTCACGAGCGTGGAATTGATCTTGGTCACCAGCGACTTGTCGTTTTCCTGCACCAGCCGGATCGAGGGCAGCGATTGCATCGTCACCTGGCGGGTCAGGCGCAGATCATGCACCCGGCGTTCCAGATCATCGCGCGCGGCGCGCAGGTCACGCAATTCCTGGGCGCGGATCACCTGGTCATCTTCGGGGGCGGCCTGAACCTCCGCCTCTTTGGCGGGGATGGTGGTGGCATCCAGATCGCGCAGCTTTTCTTCGCCGGCGGCGATGTAGAGCGCCAGCTCGTGGTAGAAATCGAGCGTCTTTTCATACAGCTTGTCGAGCGACTTGATGTCTTTCATCAGCGTATGTTCGTGGTGCAACAGGTTTTCGGTGATCCGGTCGATCTGGTCCTGCACCTGTTCGTATTTCGCGATGAAATTATGGATCGGCTTGGCGCGTCCGAACAGGCGTTCCCACCAGCTTTGCTTGCGGTTGGGGTCAAGTTCATCGACGGAAAAGCCACGGATGGTGCCGACGATTTCGCGCAGGCTGTCGCCGGCGGGGCCCACATCCTTGTTCTTGACACCTTGCAGCATCGCCTGGCTGATCTGCTGCAATTCCGCCTGCGCCGCCGACCCGAAGGTGACGATGGAATTGGTATCGGTCAGGTCGATCTCGGCCACGCGGCGGCGGATTTCCTCGGCGGTGGGGGCATCGGCCTGCGGCAGCGGCACGAGGTCTGCGGATGGGTCCAGCAAGACGACCGCGTTGAGTTCGTCGACCAGCTTGGCGGCTTCTTCGGCTTGGTGGCGGATGGTGGTTGTCATGGCGTTTCCTTATCCCTCGATACGCAAGTTTTCACGGCTCAGTCTGTCGCGCAGCACCTCGATCTCGACGTCGAAATTGGTGCGGTCATCGGTCAACATGGCCCGGGTGCGCTTGGCGAAATTGGTGTCCATGTCGGTCAGGAACGCGTCGTAATCCGCGCGCACCTTCGGGTCGCGGTTGCGGGCGTAGAGATCGGCGAATTGCACGGTCGCGTCGCGCGCGCCTTGCAGGTAGACGCCCAGGTAGCGCCGCGCCTGGTTCAGGTCGCGGGGGTCCGCCTCGAGCTGGCGGAACAGCTGGCGCACGGTATCTTCAAAGGCCAGAACCTTGGTTTCCAGCGCTGTGTCGCGGGCGCGCTTGATCGCGGCGGTCATCTGGCCAAGGATCTTTTCGGCCTCGTCGATCTTGCGCGCGATGCGGTCGGACTGCTGGCGGTCGATGCCGTCCAGACCCTTGTCGCGCAGCGGGTCCAGCCCGAAGGCCGCAAGGTGCAGCGCGCCCGCAACCCCGCCCACGATGATCGCGGCCGCGACATTCCATTGCACCCCAAGGATCAGCAGGCCGACACCGGCCCCCATCAGCACCGCGCCAAAGATCTTGCGCGGGATCGCGGGGCGGCGCGCCACCTTGCGTTCGTCGAACGCATCCTCGGCGCGCACCCCGTCGCGGGTGAGCCAGGCCGACAGCATCATGGTTGCCGCCCCGGCCAGATCAACCGCCATGGCACTGACCGGCTGCACGAAGGCCGTCAGCAAGGTCAGCAGCGGCAGGATGAACAGGATGTTGAGCTTGGCACCGTGGCGCAAGGGTTTGCGCCCCTTGAAGCTTGGGGCGACCAGGGGCTGCGCGGTCACAGGCGCGCGATCGCCGCCCTGCGGGCCGGTCGGGCTATGAGTGCCGCCAAAGCGCTGGGCCATCCTAAAGCACCCCGAACCCGCCGAAGGTCGCGATCACGACGACGACCACCAAAGCGAAAAAGGCTGTGCCTTGCAGAAAACTCGAACTCATCCCACCCCCGGTGCAAATAGCCGCCGTTGTGCCCACGTTAGAAAGCTTTCGATATAAAAACCAGATACCGTGATGCAGGCCGGTGGTTTCCTGCCAGCCCTTCCGTGCACATCGGGGCGCAGGGGGCGTCTCACAAGGGGGAAAGACGCGCGGCATGGCCCCGCCCGGCGCGGGGCGGGGTGGTCTGGGGCAGGGTTGCGGCCAGCCGCGCCAGGAAATCGGGCTGGGCCGGGTCACAGACGCCGCGGTAGAGCTTGAACAATCCGGGCCGCAGGTAGGTGGACCAATGGCAGACCCGCGTCACCGGCGCGCGGGTCCGGATGCCAAAGCCGCGCAGCGCCGCCAGCGTTGCGGGGCAATCGACGCGCAGATCGGTCCAGCCGGGGGCATCGGCCAGACCTGCCGACAAGGGCCAATCGCGCCAGCCCGGCGCGGGCACGGCGACGCGGAAGATCGCATCGAAGAGCGCATTTTCGCCGCTGGTCACGTTCAAGACCTGTGCGCTGCGCCCGCAGGGCGTGGCCATGGCCGCCTGGGCCAGCCCCCTGTATTCGGCCCCCGACAGCAGGATCAGCCGCTGCACATGCCCCTGTGGCAACTGTGCCACCGCGGCGAGCGCGACGCGGGCACCCAGCGAATGGGCCAGGATGTTGAGGCGGATATCAGGGCGCAAAACCTTGATTTCGCTTATCATATGCGCAAGCGTCAGGCCCAGGTCAAAGGCGCGGTCCGCAACCCGTGCCAGGCTGCCGCGCGCATGCCAGCCAAAGCCGATGCCAAGCCCCGCCTGGCTGTGCGACAGATGCAGGTGGCGCGGCCAGCTGACCGCCTTCCAGCAGGCACGCCCGGGGTGCAGCGACAGGATATGGGCATGCGGGTCATTGTCCCGGTCCCAGGGCGAGAACCGGAACCCGTGGATCATCACGGTCGACGGCCGCACCCGGGTGCAGGCGATGCAGATCAGGGCCAAGCGGGGTTGCCGCATGCCAGCCGGTTTTCGTCGCGTTCACGGAAATCAGCGCCATGCCGATCAGCCCTGCCATATGTTGCGGGCTGAATAGGCGGTTCACGCAACATTTCGGTAAATTGCAGGCGACAATTTGGTGACCGTTGCGCCGCGTCCCGCAGCCGCTTGACGGATCGATGCGGGCGGCGTAGCCACGGCGCGTGGTGATTTGTGAACCGGATTGCGGGCCACGTTAAACAAGCCGCTAAAGAGGTCGAGGACGTCAAGCCTTCCGCTCGCCCCCGACCCGTGATGCCCGTGGGCAGCGCCCTCGGGGAACCGCTTGAGGAGACGGGGATGACTGACCCAACCACCACATCTACCTGGAAAAAGCGCACCCGTGCCGTGCATTCCGGCACCCGCCGCAGCCAATATGGCGAAGTCAGCGAGGCGCTGTTCCTGACCCAGGGCTTTGTCTATGACAGCGCCGAGGCCGCCGAGGCGCGGTTCATCGAAACCGGCCCCGACGAATATATCTATGCCCGCTACGGCAACCCCACCGTGCGCATGTTCGAAGACCGCATCGCGGCGCTTGAAGGGGCCGAAGATGCCTTTGCCACCGCCTCTGGCATGGCGGCGGTGAATGGCGCGTTGGTGTCGATGCTGAAATCGGGCGATCACGTCGTGGCCGCCCGCGCGCTGTTCGGATCGTGCCTCTACATCCTCGAGGAAGTTCTGGGCCGCTACGGCGTCGAGGTGACATTCGTGGATGGCACCGATCTGGCGCAATGGGCGGCGGCGATCCGGCCGGGGACCAAGGCGGTCTTCTTCGAATCCATCTCGAACCCGACGCTGGAAGTGATCGACATCGCCGCCGTGGCGCGGCTGGCCCATGCCAAGGGCGCGCTGGTCATCGTCGACAATGTCTTTGCCACCCCGGTGTTCCAGGACACGCTTGGGCTTGGGGCCGATGTGGTGATCTATTCCGCGACCAAGCATATCGACGGCCAGGGGCGGTGCCTGGGCGGCGTGATCCTTGGGTCGAAAACCTTCATCCGCAAGACGGTCGAACCCTACATGAAACATACCGGCGGGGCGATGTCGCCGTTCAACGCCTGGGTGATGGTGAAATCGCTGGAAACGGTCGAGTTGCGCTGTCGCGCACAGGCCGGGGCGGCGCAAACCATCGCAGAGGCGCTGGATGGCCAGCCGGGGCTCGCGCGGGTGATCTTTCCGGGCCTGCCCAGCCATCCGCAGCACGCGCTCTGCGCCGCGCAGATGGAAACCGGCGGCACGGTCATCGCGCTTGATCTGGCGGGCGGGCAGGAGGCGGCTTTCCGGTTCCTGAACGCGCTGCAGGTCATCACGATTTCCAACAACCTGGGCGATGCGAAATCGATCATCACCCATCCCGCCACGACGACCCACCAGCGCCTGGCCGAAGATCAGCGCGCGGCGCTGGGCATCACCCGCGGGCTGGTGCGGCTCTCGGTCGGCCTTGAAGACCCCGAGGATCTTCTGGCCGATCTGCGCGCGGCGCTGGCGGCCGCGCAAGCGGGATGAACGGGCTGATCATCCGGCCCTGCCGCGTCACCGACGCGCCGGGGCTGGCCCATCTGTTCCATCGCGCGGTGCGCGAGGGGACGGGCGCGCGCTACAGCGCCGATCAGCGTGCCGCCTGGTCGCCCGCGCCGCCCCTGGACGAAGGCTGGCGCCGCCTGCTGGTCGAGGCGCAGACGGTGGTGGCCGAATCCGAGGACCGGCTCTTGGGGTTCATGACGCTCGATATCGGGACGGGCTGGATCGATTTCGCCTATGTCGCCCCCGAGGTGATGGGCCGGGGCGTGGCCGAAACGCTTTATGCCGTGCTGGAAGGGCGGGCGCGGGCCGCCGGCCTGTCGCGGCTGGAAACCGAGGCGAGCCTGTTGGCGGAACGGTTTTTTGCCCGGCGCGGCTGGGCCGTGGTGCGGCGACAGGATATCGAGCGCGGCGGTGTGCGCCTTCCCAACGTGGTCATGGCCAAAAGCCTTGCAGGCATGGGCGCGCGCGTCGCCTAGCCGGGATCGTGTCGCATCTGTGCCATGAGTGATCCGTTTTCGACGTCTGGGCGTAAGAAAACTGACCAACATGATTGGGAACGGACGGCACCGGGCCTATCTACATGTTGCGTGAGCGACGAAGGGGACGACAGCGATGAACATCCACGTGACCGAGATGACCGAAGCGCCCAGCCGGTCCGAGGCGGAAACCGCCTTGGCACGGTTGAAGTCATGGGCGGCAGCGGCCAGCGCCGAGGATATCGTGGCCCTTGATCCGGCCATCGCGCGTCTGATCGGCCCCGCCTATCCCGATTTCGAGCGGCGCTATCCCGATGGCTTCACCGTCGATGCCGCCTACAAGGACAGCTTGCCCGATCTGCAGAACGGCCCGTCGTCGCTGATCCGGGGGGCAAACCGGCAAATCCAGCATGTGGGCATTTCGAATTTCCGCCTGCCGATCCGCTATCACACGCGCGACAACGGCGATCTGACGCTGGAAACCAGCGTCACCGGCACCGTCAGCCTCGAGGCCGACAAGAAGGGCATCAACATGAGCCGCATCATGCGGTCCTTTTATGCCCATGCGGAAAAGACCTTTTCCTTCGAGGTGATCGAGGCGGCGCTGGATGATTACAAATCCGATCTCGAGAGCTTCGACGCCCGCATCCAGATGCGCCTGTCCTTTCCGGCACGGGTGAACAGCCTGCGGTCGGGCCTGTCGGGGTATCAGTATTACGACATCGCGCTGGAACTGGTCGAGCGCGGCGGCGTGCGGCAGAAACTGGTGCATCTCGATTACGTCTATTCCTCGACTTGCCCCTGTTCGCTGGAACTGTCCGAGCATGCGCGCGCCACGCGCGGGCAATTGGCCACGCCGCATTCGCAGCGGTCGGTGGCGCGGATTTCGGTGGAACTGGCCACGGGGCAGGATTGCCTGTGGTTCGAAGACCTGATCGACATGGCGCGCGCCGCCGTGCCCACGGAAACACAGGTCATGGTCAAGCGCGAAGACGAACAGGCCTTTGCGGAATTGAATGCCGCGAACCCGATCTTTGTCGAAGACGCCGCGCGGCTCTTTGCCGAAGGGCTGCATGGCGATGCGCGCGTGGGCGATTTCCGGGTCGTGGCCAGCCACCAGGAAAGCCTGCACAGCCACGATGCCGTCAGCGTCCTGACCGAGGGCGAAACCTTTGCCCAGGCGAGCCTTGATCCGCACCTCTTCGCCAGCCTGATCCATCGCGGCTGACACGGTGCCCCGGCGGGCCGGATTTCCGGCCCGCCCGCCCGCCATTGCTTGACAGCGCCGCGCGGGCGCGCCAACGCTCCGCCCCATGCTGGACCTTCGCCCCGTCGGATATGTGCTTGGCCTTCTCACCATCGTGATGGGCCTTGCGATGGTGTTCCCGATGGCGCTTGATCTCGCGGACGGGAACCCGAACTGGCAGGCCTTTGCGGTGTCGGGCGCGGTGGCCGTGGCGCTGGGCGGCAGCGTGTCGCTGGCCTCGGCCAATTTCGACCTCAAGCAGATGAGCGTGCGCGAAGCCTTCTTGCTGACCACCGCCACATGGTCGGTGCTGCCCTTGGTTGGTGCCATTCCCTTTGTGCTGGGCGCGCCCGACGTGACGTTGACCGATGCCTATTTCGAGGCGGTATCGGGCATGACCACCACGGGGGCGACGGTGTTTCCCGGCCTCGACGATCTGCCGCGCGGCGTGAACCTGTGGCGCGGCATCCTGCAATGGCTGGGCGGTCTGGGTATCGTCATCGTGGCGCTGATCTTTCTGCCGGTGATGCGGGTGGGCGGGATGCAGTTTTTCCGCTCCGAAGGCTTCGACACGCTGGGCAAGGTCTTGCCGCGCACCATCGACATCTCGCGCGGGTTGTTCACCGCCTATGTCGCGCTGACCATCGCCTGCGCCATCACCTATGGCGCGCTTGGGATGGATTGGTACGAAGCCGTCGTGCATGCGCTGACCACGCTGTCGACCGGCGGGTTTTCCACCACCGACCGCAGTTTCGCCGCCTTTTCCGGCCCCGCCGAATATGCCGCCGTGGTCTTCATGATCCTGGCCTCCGTGCCCTTCGTGCGCTTTATCCAGATCGCCAATGGCGACACATGGGCCTTGCTGCGCGATGTGCAGGTGCGGGCCTATCTGCGCTGGATCGGCTATGCCTGCGGCGCGGTGATCTTGTGGCGCCTGATCGTCCTGGGCCATGACCTGGAACCGACGCTGCGCGAAAGCGCGTTCAATGTCGTGACCCTGTTCACCGGCACGGGCTATGGCAGCGCCGATGTCACGAGCTGGGGCAGCTTTCCCTTTGCGGTCGTGTTCATCGTCGGGTTGATCGGGGGCTGCACCGCGTCCACGGGCTGTTCGGTCAAGGTGTTTCGCTACCTCGTGCTGAAAGAGGCGCTGATCAACCAGTTGCGCCTCTTGGTCAGCCCGCGGTCGGTGACGGTGCCGCGCCTGGACGGGCGGGCGATCGACCAGGATGTGGTCGATTCCGTGATCACCTTCACGGTGCTGTTCTTCCTGACCCTCGCGGTGTCGGCGGTGGCCTTGTCCCTGACCGGGCTGGAGCCGCAAACCGCGATCACCGCCGCCTGGACCTCGGTCGCCAATATCGGCCCCGCCTTTGGCCCCGAGGTCGGGCCGTCGGGATCGATGGAAGGGTTCCCGACCTCGGCGAAATGGATCATGATTTTCGGGATGCTGGTCGGGCGGTTGGAACTTTTGGCCGTCTTCGTGCTGTTCACTGCCGCCTTCTGGCGGGGTTAACCGGCCGCGATGGCGCGGCCCGCCGCCACGCCCGATGACCAGGCCCATTGGAAATTGTAGCCGCCCAACCAGCCGGTGACATCCAGCGCCTCGCCGATGACGTAAAGCCCCGGCACGATCTGCGAGCCCATGGTTTTCGAACTGATCTTGTCGGTGGCGACCCCGCCCAAGGTCACCTCGGCGGTGCGATAGCCTTCGGACGAGGTGGGGGTCACCACCCAATCCGACAGGCGCGCGGCCAGGTCTTGCAGGCGGGCATCGGGTTGATCGGCCAGCTTGCCGGTCAGCCCCCATAGCTCGGACAGGTGACGCGCCAGCGCCTTGGGCAAAAGATCGGCCAGGACCGTGGCCACCGCCTTGGCGCCCGCATCCTGCCTGCGGGCGCGCAGATGGGCGTAAAGGTCGAGATCGGGGCAAAGCCGGACCGACAGCGGCGTGCCCTCACGCCAGTAAGACGAGATCTGCAGGATCGCCGGCCCCGACAGCCCGCGATGGGTGAACAGCATCGCCTCGTCGAAGGCGGCGCCGTTGCAGGCGATGCGCGTGTCGACGGCGGTGCCCGCCAGCTCTGCGAAGAAAGCTTTCTGCGCCTCGTCGAAGGTCAGCGGCACCAGCGCCGGGCGGGTGTCGGTGATGCGGTGCCCGAACTGGTCCGCGATGCGGTAGGCCAGCCCTGTCGCCCCCATCTTGGGGATGGATTTGCCGCCCGTGGCCAGCACCAGGTTTTCCGCCGTGACCATCCGGGTCTGCCCCTCGCGGGTGAGACGCGCGTGAAACCGGCCATCGCGATGGGCGATCTCTTCGACGCTTGTCTGCAACCACAGGTCGGCGGCCGCCATTTCCGCGCGCAACAGCGCGATGATGTCCTTGGCGGACTGGTCGCAGAACAATTGGCCCAGGGTCTTTTCATGCCAGGCGACCCCGTGCCGCGCGACGAGGTCGAGGAAATCCCACTGGGTGTAGCGCGACAGCGCGGATTTGCAGAAATGCGGGTTTTCGGACAGGAAATTTTCCGGCGCGGTGTGGAGATTGGTGAAATTGCACCGCCCCCGCCGGAGATGCGGATCTTTTCGCCCGGCGCCTTGGCATGGTCGATGACCAGCGTGCCGGGCCCGGCATGGGCCGCGCACATCATGCCCGCCGCACCGGCGCCGAGGATCAGGGTTTTGACGGCGGTGTCAGGCATGTGGGGCGATCACGCTCTCGATGCGGGCGGGCCCGCCGGTGGAGGGGCCTGGGGCCTCCGGCGGGAGTTTTCTTGCCAAGATGAAGTCGTACCCCGGCCAAGGCTCGGGCCTGTCGCGGTCAATCGGCGAAATTCCGGCTTTCCTTGATCTGGTCCCAGGCCCAGACGACTTCTTGCAGGCGCTCCTCGTCGGACCGGTCGCCACCGTTCATGTCGGGATGCAACACCTTGATCAGCGCCTTGTAGCTTTTGCGGATCTCGGTCTTGGTCCAGCTGTCCTTGGCCTCGAGAATTTCGATCGCCTTGCGTTCGGTGGGCGGAAGCTTGCGCCCGGCACCGCCAGATCGGCCAGGGTTGCGGGTCGCGTTGCCGCCCAGAACCTGGTGCGCATCATCGATGCCCAGCCGGGCCCAGGCCCGTTCCTCGACGGTTTTCTTGAACGTCTTGGTCGGACGGTCCCAGACCCGGTCGCGGTCAAGCTGGGCTTCCATCTCGGCCTCGGTGGTACCTTCGAAAAAGTTCCATTTGAGGTTGTATTCCCGCACGTGTTCGCGGCAAAACCACTTGTAGTCCTCGAGGTTGTCGGGGCTTTTGGGCGCGCGGTACTGGCCGGTTTCCTCACAGCCTTCGAATTCGCAGGCGCGCTGCGAGGTTTCAAAGGCCCCCGACATGCCGCGCCGACCGGTGCGGCGCTTCTTCTTGTCGGTGGAAATGCGCAGGTCGAAATTAAACGGGTCTTTGTCGGGCATTGGGCTCCCCTTCTCGACTCGGAACGGCAACTCTAATGTTTTGGGCGGCAAGGTGAAGAGGCAGGAGATGGAAATCGTGACCAAGGCAGAGAAAATCGAGCAAAGGCTGCGTGCGGCGTTTCAGCCCCGGCAGCTGGACGTGGTGGACGAGAGCGAAAAGCACCGCGGCCATGCCGGATACCAGGAAGGCGGCGAAAGCCATTACCAGGTCACCATCGTGGCAGAGGCCTTTGCGGGCATGACCCGCATCGCGCGCCACCGCGCGGTGCACGAGGCGCTTGGGCGCGATCTTGTGGCGCAGATCCATGCGCTGGGTCTCAAGATCGAGGCCTAGCCGCGCGGCGGCAGGTCCGGATCCAGGTCGGGATGCGGCAGCAGGTTTGCAAGGGCGGGCGCCTCCTCGTCGTCGCCCTTGTCGCTGTGCGTGGCCGCCGTGACGGCCGGGGCCATGGCGGCGGCGGGCGGTGGCTGATCCGCCGGCGCGGGCGCGACCAGGCAGCGTTGGAACACCAGGATGGTGCGGTAGACGGTGGTTCTGGCGGTCAGCCCCGAACGGATGTCCTCGGGCAGGATGTCACTGCGCAGATAGGACCATCCTTCGGCGCCCAGGTCGTTCATCACGTCTTGGAGCGTGGCGGCAAAGGCATCTGCCCCTTTCAACCCCTTGTGCCGGGTGGCTTTTACCGGGGCTGCGACCAGCTTGTATTCATAACGCGCCATGGGCGGTCCTTGGAATGACGGGGCGCGCGGCCCCCGCAGGGTTACAGCCCCAGTTTCGCGCTCACCATGTCATTGACCACGGCCGGGTTCGCCTTGCCACCGGTCGCCTTCATCACCTGGCCCACGAACCACCCCGCCAGCTTGGGATTGGCACGGGCCTTTTCGACCTGTGCGGGGTTGGCGGCGATGATGGCGTCCACCGCCGCCTCGATCGCGCCGGTGTCGGTGACCTGTTTCATGCCGCGCGCCGCGACGATCTGGGAGGGCTCGCCGCCTTCGGTATAGACGATCTCGAAGAGGTCCTTGGCGATCTTGCCGGAAATATCGCCTGATTTGATCAGCGCGATGATGCCGCCCAGCTGTTCGGGCGACACCGGCGATGCGGTGATGGCGTGATCTTCCTTTTTCAGGCGGCCGAACAATTCGTTGATGACCCAGTTGGCGGCGAGCTTGCCGCTGTCTTGTTCCGCGCCGGCCTGCGTCACCACCGCCTCGAAGTAACGGGCGGCGTCCAGATCGGCGGTCAGAACCGAGGCGTCGTAATCCGACAGGCCGTAAGCGCCGATGAAGCGCGCCTTTTTCGCATCCGGCAGTTCCGGCAGCGCGCCCGCGATATCGTCGACCCAAGCCTGTTCGATCACCAGCGGCAACAGGTCGGGGTCGGGGAAATAGCGGTAATCATGCGCTTCTTCCTTGGACCGCATCGACCGGGTTTCGCCCTTGTCGGCGTCGTAAAGCCGGGTTTCCTGGTCGATCGTGCCGCCCGCTTCCAGAATGGCGATCTGGCGGCGCGCCTCGTAGTCGATGGCGGCCTGGATGAAGCGCATCGAATTCATGTTCTTGATTTCGCAGCGCGTGCCGAGATGGCTGAAATCCTGCGTCTCCTGGTATTTCTCGTATTGTCCGGGCCGGCAGACCGACACGTTGACATCGGCGCGCAGGTTGCCGTTCTGCATGTTGCCGTCACAGGTGCCCAGGTAAAGCATGATCTGGCGCAGTTTGGCGACATAGGCCGCCGCCTCTTCGGGGCCGCGAATGTCGGGGCGCGACACGATTTCCATCAGCGCCACACCGGTGCGGTTCAGATCGACGAAAGACAGCGCCGGGTCCATGTCATGGATGGATTTGCCCGCGTCCTGTTCCAGGTGGATGCGTTCGATCCGCACCAGCCGCGCGGTACCATCGCCCAGTTCCACCAGCACTTCGCCCTCGCCCACGATGGGGTGGTAGAGCTGTGAAATCTGGTAGCCCTGCGGCAGGTCGGGGTAGAAATAATTCTTGCGGTCAAAGGCCGAGTGCAGGTTGATCTGCGCCTTCAGGCCAAGGCCCGTGCGCACCGCCTGGGCCACGCAGAAATCGTTGATCACCGGCAACATGCCCGGCATGCCCGCATCGACAAAGGCGACGTTGGAATTGGGTTCGGCGCCGAATTGCGTCGAGGCCCCGGAAAACAGCTTCGAGCGCGATGACACCTGGGCATGAACTTCCATGCCGATCACCAGTTCCCAGTCGTGTTTCGCGCCCGCGATCACGCGTGGTTTCGGGGTCTCGTAAGTCAGGTCGAGCATCCAGGCCTCCGTCCGATTTGTTCCTCAGCGTTTAGGTCAGCGCCGGGTGCGGGGCAAGAGGTGGAAGGGGCGCGCCCTTCGGCGGGAAGTCGCGCAAAACGGCCCCCCGGCGCTGAAACGGTTGCCTGCGGGACCGGGCATCGGCACTTGGGCGGCGTCTGCAATGGCCTGCGAGGATGTCCCGATGGGGGTTTCGGTAAAGGTCGCCACCTTGGCGGCGATATGTCTGGCGGCGCTGTCGGGCTGCGATCTCGTGCCCAACCTGAGCGCGCGCAACGATCCCGGCGATGGTCCGGTGATGCGCTGGGATCATGTTCCCGCCTCCTCGGGGTGGGAACAGGCGGGGTTTGCGGCGCTGCAAAGCCATGCCTCGGTCCTGCCCGAAATCGTGCCGGCCGATATCGAAGCCTGGTGCCCCGGCTATCCCGATGCGACCGAAGCCGACCGCGAAGCCTTTTGGCTGGGCCTTTTGTCGGCCTTGGCGCGCCATGAAAGCACCTGGAACGAACAGGCCGTGGGCGGCGGCGGGCGGTGGTTCGGCCTGGTGCAGATCAGCCCGGCGACCGCGCGCTACTATGGCTGCCAGGCCACCAGCGGCGAGGCCTTGCTGGATGGGGCCGCCAATGTCAGCTGTGCGCTTCGGATCTGGGCCGCGACCGTGCCGCGCGACGGCGTGGTGTCCGAGGGCACGCGCGGCGTGGCCGCCGATTGGGGGCCGCTGCATCCCAGCCAAAGCGCCAAGCGCGAAGAGATGCGCGGCTGGATCCGTCAACAGCCCTATTGCCAAGGCTGAATTCATCCGCGGCAGCGGTTGTTTTTCTTGCCATGTGCGCTGCCCGAGGGCAGGGTCACGCCATGCGTACTGCCTGGGGAGGAGACGCATGACGCGGCTTGGCGTTATGATGTGTATCAGTGCGGCCCTGTTCGGGCTTGTGTCGACCCCTCCGGCCTTGGCCGAAGAGCGATTGGCCGCGCCCGTGATCGGGGCGGCAACCGCCGCGCAGATGCAGCTGGCGCCCACCGCCGCCGCCCTGCCGCCCGCGCTGTCCCCCGGCACCAGCCGCCTTGCCCCCGCCAACAGCCTGCGCCCGGTGCCGCGCGAGGTCTGGGCCATGCCCCGGCTTGCCTGGGACGATCACCCGCAGGGGGCCCGCTGGACGGTGGCGGTGATGGCGGCGCTGCGCGGGCATGGGGCGCCGCTCCTCGACGTGGTGCCGCGCGATATCGCGGCCTGGTGTCCCGGCTACCCCGATGCAGATGCGGGCCAGCGGGCGGCGTTTTGGGCCGGGCTCGTGTCGGCGCTGGCCTGGCATGAAAGCACCCATCGCCCCACGGCGGTGGGCGGGGGCGGGCAATGGTTCGGCCTTGTGCAGATCGCCCCGGGCACGGCGCGCTGGCGCAATTGCGCGGTCGGCACCGGCGAGGCGTTGCTGGACGGCCCGGCGAACCTGCGCTGTGGCATCCGGATCATGGCCGCGACCGTGCCGCGCGACGGGGTGGTGGCGCAGGGCATGCGCGGTGTGGCCGCCGATTGGGGGCCGTTCCATTCAGAGCGCAAGCGCGAAGACATGCGCGCCTGGGTCCGCGCGCAAGACTATTGCCAAGCGCAGGATCATCCCTCGATGCGACCGGTGATGCGGCCCGATGGGCGCGCGCGCCCCGGCCCGGATGTCGCAGGGGGCGCGGGCCGGATCGTGCCGGTGCCCCGTCCCGCCAGGCCCATGGGCGCGATCGCGCAGGCGGGCTTTCCCTGATCCTTGCGCCCCGTGCCGGGGCGCTGTCACAGGCCGTGCCCAAGCCCGCGCCGGACCTCGCCGGGGCTGCGCGACATGGGGCCCTTGGACCGGCCCTTGGGCCAGCCGAGGCCAAGCTGCGGTGCCGGGGCCAGGGACAAGGTGGCCTGCCGAAGCTGTGCGATGGACGCCTGCGAACAGGCGGGCAGATCGCCGCCGGGGATCGGCGCACCGATGGTCACGCTGTACCGCATCCGCCCCTTGTTCAACGTCTCGTGAAACAGGGTGATGTCACGCAGGCTGGGATGGATCAGGTCAAAGGCGTAAAACAGGGCCGAATTATGCGCCGACAGATGTACCGGGATCACCGGCAGGTCGAACTTGCGCGCGATCATCGCCGCCGAGGCCATCCAGGGCCGTTCCTGCAATCTCAGCCCGTGCCGCTTGGCCAGCCGCCCCGAGGGAAAGATCACCCCCAGCCGCCCCTCGGCCACCGCCTTGCGGGTAAAGGCCATGGTGGCGCGCGTCTTGGCATGGCTGCGCTTTTCGGGCCGCCATTCCACCGGTGCGATCACGCTGTCGAGCTGCGGCAAGACCCGCAGGATATCGGCATTGGCGTAGAAATAGGCATCGGGCCGCAGCGCGGTCAGGATGCGGGTCAACACCAGGCCATCGGCAATGCCCGTGGGATGATTGGCCACGATCAGCGCCGGGCCGCTTGTGGGCACATGCGAGAGGCCGCTGACAGCGACATCGCGCGCGATCATCCGGGCGGCCTTTTGCATCAGCGCGCGCGCCTCCAGCGGCGCAAGGCTTTCGGCCATCTGGATCGTGCGCGGATAGGCCAGCACCCGGTGCAACAGGGGCCGCGCCATGGCCGCCCCAAGCCCCGGCCGGGCAATCCAGGGGGCGCGTTCCACGATCAGCGGGTCGATGCGATATGCCATCTCCATGGTGCGATCTTGGGCTTTTTGCATGACGCGGCGATGACAGATGACAGGACGGATGACACGCCGGATGACACGGGCCGCATGGGCAAGGCCGCGCCGCTTTGCTAGGGTCCGCCCATGACACAGGACAACGCAAACAGGGGCGGGCAGGGGGGCGGGCGGCGGGCGGATCATCGCGCTCGACCTGGCGCGCGCGCTTGCGCTTTTGGCCATGGCGGTGTTCCATTTCACCTTCGACCTGGAACTTTTCGGCCTTGCCCCGCCCGGCACCGTATCACAGCCATTCTGGCGCTGGTTCGCCTATCTGACGGCAGGCAGTTTCCTGTTTCTCGTGGGTGTCAGCCTTGTGCTGGCCCATGGCAACGGCATCCGCTGGCGCGGCTTTTGGCGGCGGCTGGCGATGATCGGGGCGGCGGCGCTGGCGATCACGGCGGTGACCTATGCGGCAATGCCCGATGCCTTCATCTTTTTCGGCATCCTGCATTGCATCGCGGTGGCCAGTCTCTTGGGCCTGGCGCTGCGCCACCTGCCGCCGCTGGCGCTGATCGGGCTGGGCGCCGTCGTGATCTGGGTGCCGCAGGCGGCGCGGTTCACGGCGCTTGATGCGCCCTGGTTCTGGTGGACCGGGCTTCAGGCCACGGCGGTGCAATCGGTCGATTACCTGCCGATCTTCCCCTGGTTCGGCCCGGTCCTGTTCGGCATGGCGGCGGCGCGGCTGGCCGCGCGCCATGGCCTCTGGGCGCGGCTGGCGGGCTGGCGGGGCCCGCGCGCGCTGCAGATCATCGCCTGGCCCGGTCGCCACAGCCTTGCGGTCTACCTGATCCACCAGCCGGTGCTGATCAGCCTGGTCTGGCTGGCAAGCCTGATCTGACCCTTTCACCTTTCCCCAAATACGCACAGCCCCGCCCGCCACGGGGCCCTGTGCCGGGGATCAGGCGCCGCGCATGCGTGCCACCATTTCCGACAGGTCGCGGCTCAGCCCGGCGGTTGCCGCGATCCGGTCCAGCTCGGCGCGCATCAGGTCTTGCCGGTCGGCGTCATAGCGCGCCCATGTCTCGAAGGCGGTCGACATCCGCGCGGCGGTCTGGGGGTTCTTGCCATCCAGCCGGATCAGCCAATCGGCCAGGAAGCGGTAGCCCGCACCCGACGGGTCGTGGAACCCCGCAGGGTTGCCCGATGTCAGCCCCCCGATCACCGACCGGAAGCGGTTGGGATTGGTCCAGTCGAACAGCGCATGTTCCGTCAGCCGCGCGGCCACCGCCACCGCCTCGTGCGGGGTGGCATGGGCCACCTGCGCCATGAACCACTTGTCCATCACCAGCCGGTCGTCTTTCCAGCGGTCATGGAACCGCGCCGCCACGCCCGTGTCGCCCGCCTCCAACAGGGCGGTGAAGGCGGCGATCTCGTCGGTCATGTTGCTGGCCGTGTCATACTGCGCGCGGGCCCGCGCCGGCCCCTCGATCCGGGTGAGAAGCATCAGCGCCGCGTTGCGCAAGGCACGCCGCGCGGCCTGATCCGCATCGGGGCTATAGGTCGGGCCGGGGTCCATCGCGTCGTAGAGCGCGCCGAGCCTGGCCCGAAGCGCCTGCGCCATCGCGGCCTGGAATGCCGTGCGGGTGGCGTGGATCGCGGTCGGGTCGGGCACCAGGCCCGCGTCATGGGCGGCCTGCGCCATGTCATCCTCGGAGGGCAGGGCAAGGGCCAGCGCGCGGAACGCCGGGTCAAGACCCTCGTCGCCCAGCACCCGGTCCAGCGCCGCGAACAAGGCCGGGTCGGGCGCGCCGCCCGTCAACAGGCCCATCAGCGTTTCGCGCATCAGGCTGCGCCCGGCCTCCCAGCGGTTGAACGGGTCGCGGTCATGGGCCAGCAACACCAGCCGGTCGTCGCGCGACAGGGCGGCATCGAGGATGACGGGGGCGGAAAACCCCCGCAACAGCGACGGGATCACCCGCGCGGGCAGGGCCGTGCCCGCCTGCCGCGCCATGGCGGCAAGGTCGAAATCCAGCACGCTTTCGCGGCGATCGAGGATCACCGTCGTCTCTGGCAGCAATTCCGCCCCATCCGGCGCCAGGATGCCCATCACCACCGGGATCACCACCGGTTCCTTCAGCGGCTGGCCCGGGGTTGCCGGCACGCTCTGGCGCAAGGTCAGGGTCAACCGCGCGCCCGCGACCTGCCATTCGGCCGACAGGCGCGGGGTGCCTGCCTGCGTATACCAGCGCTTGAATTGCGACAGGTCGCGGCCGGTCACGTCCTGGAACACATCCAGCCAATCCTCGATGGTGCAGGCCTGCCCGTCATGGCGGTCGAAATAGTCATCGAGCGCCGCGCGGTAATCCGGCGCGCCGACGATGCGGTGCAACATGCCGATCAGCTCGGCACCTTTTTCATAGACCGTCGCGGTGTAGAAATTGTTGATTTCCACGTAGCTGTCGGGGCGCACGTTATGGGCCAAGGGCCCTGCGTCCTCGCGGAACTGGCGCGCGCGCAGTTGCAGCACATCCTCGATCCGCTTGACGGCCGCGCCACGGGTGTCGGCGCTGAACTGCTGGTCGCGATAGACGGTCAACCCCTCCTTGAGGCACAGCTGGAACCAGTCGCGGCAGGTGATGCGGTTGCCGGTCCAGTTGTGGAAATATTCATGCGCCACGATGCTTTCGATGAAATCGTAATCGCGGTCCGTCGCCGTCTGCGGCGAGGCGAGCACGTATTTGGAGTTGAAGATGTTCAACCCCTTGTTCTCCATCGCGCCCATGTTGAAGTCATCGACGGCAACAATGTTGAAAATGTCCAAGTCGTATTCGCGCCCATACACCTCTTCATCCCAGCGCATCGAGCGTTTCAGCGCATCCATCGCATAGGCGCATTTGTCTTCATCGCCCTTGCGCACCCAGATGTTGAGCGTCACCTCGCGCCCCGACATGGTGGTAAAGCTGTCGCCATGCGCCACCAGGTCGCCCGCGACCAGCGCGAACAGGTAGGCCGGTTTCGGCCAGGGGTCGTGCCATTCGGCCCAGCCGGGCCCTTGGGCCCCCGGGTTGCCATTGGACAAGAGCACCGGCAGGTCGCTTTCCACCCGGACGGTGAAGGGCGCCATCACATCGGGGCGGTCGGGGTAGAATGTGATCTTGCGAAATCCCTGCGCCTCGCATTGGGTGCAATACATGCCGCCCGACATGTAGAGCCCTTCCAGCGCGGTGTTGCCCTGAGGGTCGATCTCCACCTCGGCCTCCCAGGTGAAATCCCCCTCGGGCAGGCGTTCGGCGGGCACGGTCAGCCCTTCGGCGGTCAACAGGTAATCCAGCGCTGTCAGCGGGACACCGTCGATGGCGGCATGGATCAGGCGCAGCCCTTCGCCATCGAGCCGCAGATTGCCATTGTCCAAGCCTACGGGGTTGGGCCGAAACCGGATCTTGGACTGCACGCGGGTCGCATCGGGGGCCAGGCGAAAGGTCAGATCCACCGCCTCGACCAGGTGCGAGGGCGGGCGGTAATCGGCCAGGCGGATCGGCTGCGGGCTTGCGTCTTTCATCATCGCTCCTTGCGGCGGCTGTGCGCCGCCAAGGCTAGGGGGGCCGGGCGCCCGGTGCAAGGCGCGGGCGGGACCAGGCCGGGGGCAAGGCTTGATCGCGCGGCATTCGGTCATAGGTGGTAGGTCACGCGCGCCGGGCAATCGGCCCCGCGCCGCCATCGACACCAAGCCGAAAGGAGACAGCAATGTCCGCCCCCAGCACGAATGTCGAAAAACAGGAACGCCGCCACAAACCGGTTCTGACCATGTTGCGCGGCCTGATCGTTGTGGCCGCCCTGATGCTTGCGGGCTTTCTCGCCTGGCAAGTGACCAAGGCCGATGATCCGGCTGCCGCGGGCTATAGCGCCCCCGGCGTGGGCGATTGACGCAAGCCGCCCGCAAAGGGCTTTGACAGCCGCGACAGGCCTGCTATCTGCCCGGCCATGGGCACGGATGTTCTTGTTTGGTTCAAGCGCGATCTGCGGGTGCAGGATAACCCTGCGCTGGCCGATGCCGCCCTGCGTGGTGGCCGCATCCTGCCGCTTTTCATCGTGGAACCAGCGGCTTGGGCAGAGCCCGATGCCTCGGCGCGGCAGTGGCGTTTCGTGGCCGAAAGCCTTGGCAGCCTGCGGGATGATCTGGCCCGGCTTGGCGCGCCGCTGATCGTGCGACAGGGTGATGCGGTGGCGGTGCTTGCCGCGCTGTGCGCCCAGACCGGTATCCGCGACATCGTCAGCCTCGAGGAAACCGGCAATGCCTGGAGCTATCGGCGCGACCGTGCCGTGGCGGCCTGGGCGCGCGGCCATGGCCTGCAGTGGCGCGAGCTGCCGCAACTGGGCGTGGTGCGCCGGTTGGCGGCGCGCGATGGTTGGGCCGCGCGGCGCGACCGCGCGATCCGCGCGGGCCAGGTCGCGACGCCCGTGGCGCTGCAAGGCTTTGCCCTTGATCATGGCCCGATCGCTGAGGCACGTGATCTTGGCCTGCCCTTCGACCCCTGCCCCAAGCGGCAAAAGGGCGGGCGGGGTGAGGCCGAGGCGCTGCTGGCGTCGTTCCTGGATACCCGAGGCCAGACCTATCGCCGCGCCATGTCATCGCCGCTTGACGGGGCGATGGCCTGTTCGCGCCTGTCGCCGCACCTGGCCTGGGGCACGATCAGCCCGCGCGCCGTGGCGCAGGCGGCGGCCGATCGCAAGCGGCAGGCCAAGGGCACGCGCGAAGGTTGGTCGGGTGCGATGCAAAGCTTCGAGGCGCGGCTCGCCTGGCGTGACCATTTCATCCAAAAGCTGGAAGATCAGCCCGCGCTGGAATACCGCTGCCTGCATTCCGCCTATGAACATCTGCGGCCCGCCACGCCCGATGCCGCGCGGCTGGCGGCCTGGGAAAAGGGCGAAACCGGGCTGCCCTTTGTCGATGCCTGCATGCGGTCTCTGGCGGCCACGGGCTGGCTCAATTTCCGGATGCGCGCGATGCTCGTGTCGGTGGCCAGTTACCAGCTTTGGCTGGATTGGCGCGCCACCGGCCCGCACTTGGCGCGGCTGTTCACCGATTACGAACCGGGCATCCACTGGTCGCAGATGCAGATGCAATCGGGCACGACCGGCATGAACACGGTGCGCATCTACAACCCCGTCAAACAGGGGCTGGATCAGGACCCGACCGGGGCCTTTACCCGGCTCTGGTGCCCGGAATTGCGCGACCTGCCCGATGGCTTTCTGCAAACCCCGTGGGCCTGGCCGGAGGCGCCGCGCCTGTTGGGCAAGCGATACCCCGCGCCCATCGTCGATGTCGCCGCCGCGGCGCGCGCGGCGCGCGACACGGTCTGGGCGGTGCGGCGCGGCGATGCCTTCCAGTCCGAGGCGGCGCGGATCATCCACAAGCACGCCAGCCGCAAGGACGGCGGCGCGGGGCGGCATTTCGTCAATGACCGCGCGCCGCGCCGCCGGGCGCCATCGGCATCTGATCCGCAGCTGCGCCTCGATCTGTGATCGGCCCACTGGCGCGCGCGATGCGGCAGGCTAGATCGACCGCCATGGGACGCATGCGCAAGAAATCCGATCTGCCTCAAAAGACCTGTGTCACCTGTGGCCGGCCCTTTACCTGGCGCAAGAAGTGGGAAAAGGTTTGGGACGAGGTGCGGTATTGTTCGCACAGGTGCCGGGATGCCCGACCAGGTGACGGGGCAAAACATCCCAAAGCGTAAGGGGGACCGGCGCGCATCTTTGCGCGCCATTGGCGTGAATCATGACCCAAGACAGGTTCTATGCGTATCGCCTTGCCGATTTCGGTAGGGATTTTCCCGCTGATCCGGTTGCGGCAGTGCAGGCGGCAACCCGCCTGACCGTGACCTTGACCCGCGCCGCCGAACCCGTGGTCATGACGCTGGATGGCGCGGCCCTCGCCCATCCGCTGCGCCTGGCGGGCCGGGATTTCGCGGTGAGCGAACCGGTGCGGGCGATCTGGACGCTGGTCGATCATGCGCGCGCCCTCCGGCTTGTCGGTCACCTGGTGGGCGATCCGGGCGCCGGGGGGGCGGCGCTGACGGTGATTGCCTGCGCCTTGCCGCTTCGGCCCGGACAAGCCTTCCAGCTGTCGCTTCCCGTCGGGGCGGTGGGCGGCGCGCTGCCGGGGGGCTTTGCCGGGGGCACCCGCCTGTTGTCGGAGGCGGGCAAACGCCCGGTGGAGGACATCGCCGTCGGTCAAAAGGTCTGGACCGAAAGCGCGGGGTTCCAGCCGGTGCTGTGGCACGGGGTGCAAACCCTGCCCGCGCGCGGGCTTGCCGCCCCGGTGCGGCTGCGCCGCGGGCTTTTGGGGCTGACCGACGATCTTCTGCTGGCGGCGGCGCAAGGCGTCAAGATCGACACGCCGGACGGGCCGGTTCTGATCCCGGCGGTGGCGCTGGAGGCGACCGGTCAGGCCACGCGCGATTTCGGCGCCTTGGTCACCTGGCACCAGCTTTTGCTGCCCGGGCATGCGGTGATCTATGCCCATGGCCTGCCCTGCGAAAGTCTTTGGGCGCAAGACATGGCATGGGCAGCCCGCCCCGCCGACTGGCCCAGCGGCCATGTCTTGCCGGCGGCCCCGATCCACCCCCGCCTGTCGGTGCAGGACGCCCTGCGCTACCTTGGTTAACTGCCGCATTGGTCAAAAAACCTGACCGCAGCCTGTTGCCGATCGGAAACTTTTTTCGTAATCCGCAGCAGAGCGGGTCGGTATGCTGCGGAATGCCGACCGCACGGGGCAGCATCGAGGGGGTGATCGGCATGGCCGACTATGTGACACGCGGACGTTTGCAAGTGGCGCCAAGCCTGGCAGATTTTTTGGAACAGCAGGCCTTGCCCGGCAGCGGGATGGATGCGGCCGCGTTCTGGGATGGGTTCTCGGACCTGTTGCACGGGTTTGCCCCCAAGAACCGGGCGCTTTTGGACAAGCGAAAGACGCTTCAGGACAAGATTGATGGCTGGCACATCGCCCGCCGTGGCCAGCCCCATGACGCCGACGCCTACGAGACGTTTCTGCGCGACATCGGCTATCTTCTGCCCGAGGGCGGGGCGTTTTCCATCGACACCGACCGGATCGACCCGGAAATCGCCACCGTTGCCGGGCCGCAGCTTGTGGTGCCGATCACCAATGCGCGCTTCGCGCTGAACGCCGCCAATGCCCGCTGGGGCAGCCTCTATGATGCGTTCTACGGCACCGATGCCATGGGCAGCCTGCCCAAGCCGGGGGGCTATGACCGGGGGCGCGGCGCACGGGTCGTGGCGCGCGCGCGGGTCTTCCTGGACCAGGCCTTTCCGATCGAGGGCCATTCCCACGCCGATGCGCGGCGCTATCACGTCGACCGGGGGCAATTGCTGATCGACGACAAGCCGCTGGAAGCCCCCGCCAAGTTCGCGGGCTATGTGGGCCATCCCAAGGCGCCCGACCGGGTGCTTCTGGTCAATAACGGGCTGCATGTCGAACTGGTCTTCGACCGCACCCATCCCATCGGGTCGCGCGACCAGGCGGGCTTGGCCGATGTGCGGATGGAGGCGGCGGTCTCCGCGATCATGGATTGCGAAGACAGCGTGGCCTGCGTCGATGCCGAGGACAAGGTGCTGGCCTATGGCAACTGGCTTGGCCTGATGCGCGGCGATCTGACGGAAACCTTCGACAAGGCGGGCCAGACCATGACCCGCGCGCTGGCCCCCGATCTGGCCTATACCGCCCCCGATGGCCGCGCGGTCGAGGTCAAGGGCCGCGCGCTGATGCTGGTGCGCAACGTCGGCCACCTGATGACCAACCCCGCGATCCGGCTGGAAGACGGGTCCGAGGTGTTCGAAGGGCTGATGGACGCGATGATCACGGTCCTGATCGCGATGCATGACCTGAAAAAGGACGCGGGGCTGCGCAACAGCCATGCCGGGTCGGTCTACGTGGTCAAGCCCAAGATGCACGGCCCCGAGGAAGTGGCCTTTGCCGACGAGACCTTCACGAAGGTCGAAGAGGTGCTGGGCCTGCCGCGCTACACGGTCAAACTGGGCGTGATGGACGAGGAACGCCGCACGACCGTCAATCTCAAGGAATGCATCCGCGCGGCCAAGCACCGCGTGGCCTTCATCAACACCGGCTTTCTTGACCGCACCGGCGACGAGATCCACACCTCGATGGAGGCAGGGCCGTTTTCGCGCAAGGATTTCATCAAGCGCAAAAGCTGGATCGCGGCCTATGAAAACCAGAATGTCGACATCGGTCTGGAATGCGGCCTGAAGGGCCGGGCGCAGATCGGCAAGGGCATGTGGGCCAAGCCCGATGCCATGGCCGAGATGCTCGAGGTCAAGATCGAACATCCCCGCGCGGGCGCCAATTGCGCCTGGGTGCCATCGCCCACGGCCGCGACGCTGCACAGCCTGCATTACCACCAGGTCAATGTGGCGGCGGTGCAGGACAAGCTTCTGGCCGGTGGCCGCCGCGCCTATGTCACCGCGATCCTTGATATCCCGATGGCCAATTACCGCCGCTGGACCCAGGCGCAGATCGCGCGCGAGGTGGAAAACAACGCCCAGGGTATCCTGGGCTATGTGGTGCGCTGGATCGATGCCGGTGTCGGCTGTTCCAAGGTACCCGACATCCATGACGTGGCCCTGATGGAAGACCGCGCCACCTGCCGGATTTCGGCGCAGCATATCGCCAATTGGCTGCATCATGGCGTGGTGTCGGAAACACAGGTGATGGAGATCCTGCGCCGCATGGCCGAGGTGGTCGATCGCCAGAATGCGGGCGATGCCAGCTACACGCCGATGGCGCCGGGCTATAACGGCATCGCCTTTGCCGCCGCCTGCGACCTGGTGTTCAAGGGCCGTGAACAGCCCTCGGGCTATACCGAACCGGTGCTGCATGCGCGGCGCCTGGAACTGAAGGCCGGGTAATCGGGGCCGGCCCGTGGCCGGGCCGGGCGGGGACGCTGTCCCCCGCACCCCCTGGGATATTTCTGAAACGGAGAAGGGGGCGCGCATCGGGCGCGTTAACCTTAACAGGAGATTGAGCCGATGATTTCGCTGGACCAGGCACGGGTGATGATCGAGGTGGCGCGCAAGACCGGGCGCGAGATGGGGCTCAAGCCCCTCTCGGTGGCGGTTCTGGATGCGGGCGGGCACCTGTTGGCCTTTGAACGCGAAGACGGTGCCAGCCCGGGCCGGTTCGAGATCGCGCGCGGCAAGGCCTACGGCGCGGTGATGCTGGGCATGCCCGGATCGGTGCAGCTGGCGCGCGCCGAGGCGCAGCCGTTTTTCATGGCCGCCGTGAACGGCGTCTTTGGCGGCCAGCTGGTGCCGGTGCCGGGCGGTGTTCTGGTGCTGCGCGATGGCGTCGTGCTGGGCGCGGTCGGCGTGACGGGCGACACCTCCGACAATGATGCCGCCGCCGCCGTGGCGGGGATCGAAGCGGCGGGATTCGTCGCGCAGGCGTGATCCGGGCGGCCCTGGTCGCGGGGCCTGCTGCTGCCTGAAAAACAGGCATTTGCATTGCTGCGGGGCATTCCTTGCCCCGTCCATCTTTTCGTTCGCAGGGAATGGCGCTACATCTTGGGTTCCAGATGACAGGAGCGCACATGTCCCGGCCCGTGATCGGCATCATCGGCAACCATCACCTGATCAATGATCAGTATTCCACCCATGCCGGTGGCACGATGAATTCCGAAGCCGTGGCCGAGGTGTCTGGCGGCCTGCCGCTGGTGATCCCGGCCGATCCGCGCTTTGTCTGCGTCGCGGAATTGATGGAGGTCTGCGACGGGTTCCTGTTCACTGGCGGGCGGCCCAATGTGCACCCCGAGGAATATGGCGAGCCGCCGACCGAGGCGCATGGTGCCTTTGACCGGGCGCGCGATGCGGTGGCCTTGCCGCTGATCCGGGCCTGTGTCGCGCGCGGCCAGCCGTTTCTGGGCGTGTGCCGCGGGTTTCAGGAGGTGAACGTGGCCATGGGCGGGTCGCTTCACCCCGAGATCCGCGATCTGCCGGGGCGGATGAACCACCGCATGCCGCCCGATGGCACGATCGAGGAAAAATTCGCGCTGCGCCATGCCGTGACCCTGACCCCGGGCGGGCCGTTTCACCGCGTCTTTGGCGCGACCGAGGTGATGACCAACACCCTGCATGGGCAGGGGATCAAGACCCCCGGCGCGCGGGTGGTGATCGATGGCCATGCCCCCGATGGCACGCCCGAGGCGATCTATGTGCAGGATGCGCCGGGGTTCACCTTGTCGGTGCAATGGCACCCCGAATACCGCGCCGCGCAAGACCCGGTCAGCCGCCCCCTGTTCGAAGCCTTCGGCGCGGCGGCGCATGCCTGGGCCAAGACGCGCAGGCCCGTATCGGTGGCCGAGGTCGCCTGATCCCGCCCGCCGTCAGGTTTGGCGCGCACCGCGCAATTCGCGAATATGTTCGCGGATGCTGGTCCATTTGGCGGCCTCGCCCGGCTTGTCCTGGTCGCGCGCGCTGACGGCTTTTTGCGCCGCTTCGGCCTCGGCCCGGTCGCCATGCGCATCATAGAGGCTTCGGGCATATTGCACGAGATCCTTGTGGTCCATGTCGGTCCTCCGGTCGGTATGGGCGATGCGGCAAGGGTAGCACGGCGCGGCGCGGGTCCGGGGATCGTGGCGGCGGGGCTGGGGATTTGGGCAAATCCTTGCCGATTGGCCCGGGCGCGCCGGTCAGCCGTATTGCGCCAGCATCGTCTTCAGATCGTCGAGCGTATTGGCCTCGGACACCGGCTTGTCGCGCCGCCAGCGTGCCATGCGCGGAAAGCGCAGCGCGACGCCGGATTTGTGGCGCGGGCTGGCCTGGATGCCTTCGAAGGCGATTTCGAACACCAGTTCGGGCCGGACCGCGCGCACCGGGCCAAAGCGGTCGGTGGTGTTCTTGCGCACCCAGGCGGTGATCTCGCGGAATTCCGCATCGGTCAGGCCGGAATAGGCCTTGGTGAAGGGCACCAGCGCCGCGCCGTCGCGCAGCGCAAAGGTGAAATCGGTGTAAAGCGTGGCGCGCCGCCCGGACCCCGCCTGTGCGTAGATCATCACCGCGTCGATGGTCAGCGGGTCGAGCTTCCATTTCCACCAATCGCCTTTCCTGCGGCCGCCAAGATAGGGCGCGGACAATCGTTTCAGCATCAGCCCCTCGGCCCCCAGGTCGCGCGCCGCCGCGCGGGCGTCTGCCAGATCGGGCCAATCCGTGGCGGCCAGGGCGGGCGACAGGCGCAGGGGGCCCGTGGTGGTAGGGTCGCCAGCACGCGGGCCAGCGTGGCGCGGCGCGTGGCCAGCGGGTCCTGGCGGATATCGCGGCCCTGCCATTCCAGCAGGTCATAGGCCATGACGATCACCGGGGCCTCGGCCAGAAGCTTGCGCGGCACCGTCTTGCGCCCGATCCGGGGTTGCAGTCTGGAAAAGCCCAGCGGGCGGTCCAAGGCGTGATCCCAGGCCAGAACCTCGCCATCGATCACCGTGCCGGGCGGCAGGGCATCGACCAGCGGCGCCAGGTCGGGAAAGCGGTCGGTCATCAGGTCTTCGCCGCGCGACCACAGGTGCCGATCCCCGCCGCGCAGGATCAACTGGCCGCGCATGCCATCCCATTTGTATTCTGCCAGCCAGTCGGTCACGGGCCCAAGGGTTTCGGGCGCGGCATCGACCTGATGGGCCAGCGCGAACGGGTAGGGGCGCGACAGGTCCGCGGTGGGGTCGGGCGCCAGCACCAGCGCGTGCCAGCTGATGCGGTCGGGCGACCAATCGCCCATCAGGCGGTGGGCCAGGTCGGCCTCGGGGATGGCGGTGGCCTGCGACAGGGCGCGGGTCATCAGCTTTTGGCTGACCCCCATGCGCCAGCCGCCGGTCACCAGCTTGTTGAACACGAAGCGTTCGGTCGACGACAGGCCATTCCACGCCGCCAGGACAAAGGCTTTGCGTGTCGCGTCATCGGCGCTGGCCAAGCCGCGCAGATCGGTGATCCAGCCGGTGAGTGATTTTTCGATCCGGGTTTCCGGGTCCGGGTCGGGCAGGACCAGGGCGATGGTTTCGCTCAGGTCGCCCACGACGGGGTAACAGGCCTCGAACAGCCAAAGCGGAATACCCGCCTGTTCGGCCGCCCAGGCGCGCAGGTTCGGGGTGGTGATGGTGCGGCGCGGGCGGCGGCCCGACAACAGCGCGATGGTCCAAAGCCGGTCATCTTCGGGGGCTGTCGTGAAATAGGCGGCAAGGGCGGCGGTCTTGACGCTGGTGCGCGTGGTCTGATCCAGCGCGGTGAAAAGGGCGGCAAACGCCTTCATGGCCGGACATGGTCGCGCAGAAAGGCGCCGATGCCCGCCAGCGCGCGGTCGGCGGCGGGGGCGCGCCCGGCGTGGATCTGCCAGACATGCGGCAGGCCCGGCCAGAGATCGAGCGTGGCGTGGTCGAGCGCGGCGGCCAGGCGGCGCGCGTCATCCGCCAGCGCCTCGTCGGTGCTGGCCTGGATCAGCGTCGGCGGCAGGCCCGCCAGATCGCCCAAAAGCGGCGAGGCGGCGGGATCGGCGGGATCATGTCCGCGCAGATAGGCCGCGCGGATGCGGTCGGCCCAGACCGGCGGGATCAGCATTCCGTCGCGCGCACTGGCAAAGCGCGCCGCGATATCGCCCGACAGATCCCCGATCGGGCCGATCAGCGCCATGGCGCGCGGCAGGGGCAGGCCGGTGTCGCGGGCGTGTTGCGCCACCAAAAGCGCAAGGCACCCGCCCGCGCTGTCGCCCGCAAGCGCCACGGGCGGGGTGCCGGCCTTGATCAGGGACAGGTAGGCGGCGATGGCATCGTCGCGCGCGGCGGGAAACGGATGTTCGGGGGCCAGCCGGTAGCGCGGCAAGATGGCGCGCAGACCGGCGGCCCGCGCGATATGGGCGGCCAATGCCGCATGGGTGCGTGGGCTGCCCAGGGTGAAGCCGCCGCCATGCAGGTACATCAGGGTGGGTGCATCTGGCGCCACGCCCTCTGGGCAAAGCCAGAGCGCGCCGGTGGCGTCACGGGTCTGCGTGACGCCGGGGGCAGGGCGCTGCCCAGCCGGGCAGAGACCGCGAACAGGCGGCGCAAGACGGGTTGCGCGCCGATCAGCGCCAGCGCCGGGCGGTCGATGTGGCGGGCAAAGCCGCGCCACAGCCTGTCGCGCGCACCCAGGCGGGTCATGGGCCGGTATCCTTGGCCGGGGTGGGGTCATCGGGCGGCTCGCCGCCAAATTCCGTGGCGACGATGCCCGCGTCATAGCCCTGGCTGCACAGCCACTGGGAAAACTGCGCCGTGTAGCCATGGGTGACGAACACCCGGTCTGCGCCGGTGGCGGCGATGGCGGCGTTCAGCCCGGCCCAATCGGCATGGTCCGACACCACGAAGCCGCGATCGGCCGCGCGACTGCGCCGCACCCCGCGCAGCCGCATCCAGCCCGAGGCAAAGCCGGTCGAGACCGGGCCGAAGCGGCGCATCCAGGCGGAGCCGAGCGCCGAGGGCGGGGCCAGCACCATGGCCCCCGCCAGCGGTTTCAGATCCAGCGCGGCGGTGACCGGGATCGTGTCTTGCAGCGCGATGCCTTGCGCGCGCAGCACGGCAGTCGTCGCCTCGACCGCGCCATGGGTCAGGATCGGGCCGATGGAAGGATCGAGCATCCGCAGCACGCGCTGTGCCTTGCCAAGGGCGTAAACCCCAAGGATCGCGGTCTGGCCCTTGGCGCGGGTGTCGCGCCACCAGCCGTTGACCTGGGCGGCCAGCTCGGTCTCGGAGGGCCAAGTATAGATCGGCAGGCCAAAGGTGCTTTCGGTGATGAATGTGTGGCAGCGGACCGGCTCGAAGGGTTCGGACAGGCCGTCGGGCGTGGTCTTGTAATCGCCAGAGACGACCCAGACCTCGCCCGCGACCTCGATCCGGATCTGGGCCGAGCCGGGCACATGGCCCGCCGGGTGAAAGCTGATGGTGGCATCCCCGATGCGGTGGGGTTCGCCGTAGCGGGTGGTTTGCAGGGTGATGTTGCCCAGGCGGTGGCGCAAGACCGGGGCGGCGGCCTCGGTCGCGAGATAGCGGCCATGGCCCGCGCGGGCGTGATCGGAATGCCCATGGGTGATCAGCGCGCGGTCCACCGGGCGCCAGGGGTCGATATAGGCATCGGCTGCGGGGCAGTAGATACCGGCGTCGCGGAATTCGAGAACCATGGCGCAAATGTAGGCGATTTCGCGGTGTTTGGTAGGGTGGGCAATCCTGCCCACCGGGGATGCGACATGGGGGCGAATTTCGCTGTCTCACGCGTGGGACATCATGCGCCCACGATAAATCAAAGGGTTACACAGGCGAATTTACCAATGGTCAAGAATTGGGGGGGGCGGATCGTGGTGGGCGGATCGCCCACCCTACGGGTGATCGGCGGCGCGCGATGGCAGGGACGGCCGGGCGGGGTGCATCAATCGCGGGCTGGTCAAAGCGCGGGGCAGGCGCTAGGCCTTTGCCATGACTGACAGCTTGCCGCCATGCCCGATCTGCGCCTCGGCCTTCACCTACGGGGTGGATGCCTTGTTGAATTGCCCCGAATGCGGCCATGAATGGTCGCCCGGGGCCGAAGGGGCAGAGACCGCCGAAGACAGCGCGGTGCGCGACAGCGTCGGCACGGTTTTGGCCGATGGCGACACGGTGACGCTGATCAAGGATCTCAAGCTGAAAGGGTCGTCGACCGTGATCAAGGTCGGCACGAAAGTGACCGGCATTCGCCTTGTCGCGGGCGATCACGATATCGATTGTCGGTTGCCGGGCGTGGGCCAGATCGGGCTGAAATCCCAATTCGTCAAGAAGGTCACGACATAGGCGCGGGGAACTGACCCCCCGCGCCATGTCGTGCGAGGTCAGGTCAGGTCAGCGCGGCGCAGAAGCGTTGGATGCGTGTGCAGGCCTCGCGCAGGGTGTCATCGGAGGTGGCATAGCTGATGCGGAAGGCGGGCGAGAGGCCGAAGGCCCCGCCGAACACCACCGCGACGCCGGTTTCTTCCAGAAGCGCCTTGGCAAAGGTTTCATCGGTGTCGATATGCGTGCCCTTGGCCGTGGTCTTGCCGATCAGCCCCTCGATCGAGGGGTAGACGTAGAAGGCACCTTCGGGCACCGGGCAGGTCAGGCCCTCGATCTCGTTCAGCATCGCCACCACCAGGTCGCGGCGGCGCTTGAACACGGAATTGTTGCTGGCGATGAAATCATGCGGGCCGTTCAACGCCTCGACTGCCGCCCATTGCGAGATGGTGCAGGGGTTGGAGGTGGATTGCGATTGCACCTTGCCCATCGCCTTGATCAAGGCAACCGGGCCCGCGGCATAGCCGATGCGCCAGCCGGTCATTGCATAGGCCTTGGACACGCCGTTGCAGGTGAGCGTCCGGTCATAGAGGCCCGGTTCCACCTGTGCGGGGGTGGCAAAGGTGAAATCGTCGTAGACCAGGTGTTCATACATGTCGTCGGTCATCACCCAGACATGGGGGTGGCGCATCAACACGTCGGTCAGGGCCTTGAGTTCCGCCGCCGTGTAGCCCGCGCCCGTCGGGTTCGAGGGCGAGTTGAAGATGAACCACTTGGTCTTGGGCGTGATCGCCGCCTCGAGCTGGGCGGGTTGCAGCTTGTAGGCGGTATCGGCGCCTGCGGCCACGGCCACGGGCGTGCCGCCCGCCAAGAGCACCATATCGGGGTAGCTGACCCAGTAGGGCGCGGGGATGATCACCTCGTCGCCCGGGTTCAGCGTGGCCATCAGCGCGTTGTAGAGGATCTGCTTGCCGCCCGTTCCGACGCTGACCTGGGCGGGCGTGTAATCCAGCCCGTTGTCGCGCTTGAGCTTGGCGCAGATCGCCTGTTTCAATTCGGGGATGCCGTCGACGGCGGTATATTTCGTCTTGCCCGCCGCGATGGCCGCCACGGCCGCATCCTTGATGTTTTGCGGCGTGTCGAAATCGGGTTCGCCCGCGCCAAGGCCGATCACGTCCTGCCCTTTCGCCTTCAGCTCTGCCGCGAGATTGGTGACGGCAATGGTGGGCGAGGGTTTCACGCGCGACAGCGTGTCGGAAAGGAAGGGCATCGGGTCGCTCCGGGTTGGGCCGGCACCTGCGGTAGGGTGTCCGGTGGCGGTGGGGTGGCGACAGCATTAGGATGACCCACAGCGGCAATCAAGCGGGGAAGGGACAGGCGATGACCACAGAGCTGGAACAAGGCCCGGGCTGGTATGACGGCGACACGGCCACCTTTGGCGACCGGATGACCGGCGCGCGCGAAGCCAGCGGCATGAGCCAGACGGAACTGGCGCGCCGCATGGGTGTGAAGGTGAAAACCGTGCGCGCCTGGGAAAACGACCAATCCGAACCGCGCGCCAACAAGTTGCAGATGCTGGCGGGCATGTTGGGCGTGTCGATCATGTGGCTTTTGACCGGGCAGGGCGACGGGCTGGATGGCCCCGAGACGCCGGAACCGCTATCGGAGGACATGACGGCGGTCATGTCGGAGCTGCGGGCGATGAAGGTCGACCAGGCCCGGATGGCCGACCGCATGGGGCGGCTGGAAAAACGGCTGCGATTGGCCTTGTCGGCGAGGGTGTGACGAAGATGGACGAGATGCGCGAAACACGGCTGAAGCGGATGCGGATGCGGGCCTGGCATCGCGGGATCAAGGAAATGGACCTGATCCTGGGCGGTTGGGCGGATCGGCACCTGGCCTCGGCCGATGATGCCACGCTGGACGCTTTCGAGGCGGTGATGGCCGAGGCCGATCACGATCTCTATTCCTGGGTGTCGGGCCAGGCGGAGGCGCCGAAGGGGTTGCAGCCCTTCCTGGCGCGGCTGACCGAGGAATTCCTCGCGGGCGCCGAGAATTCCCGGCGGTCTTAACCCAATCTTTCCGAATCCCGTGCAACTCAGGGGGCGAAGCACAAGATGCGGAGCCGATGATGAGCATGCACGCACCCCTTGCGACGCCCCGGACAGGCTTCCTGTCCGGCTATCTTGACGCGCTGGCGCTGGTGGAACGGCTGCACCGGTTGTTGCTCGACGTGATCAAGGATGAATTTGAACGGCTCGGCATCCTCGACATCAACGCCGTGCAGGCGCTGTTGCTGTTCAACATCGGCGACCACGAGGTGACGGCGGGCGAATTGAAATCGCGCGGTTACTACCAGGGCTCCAATGTCAGCTACAACCTGAAGAAACTGGTCGACATGGGCTACATGCACCATGAACGCTGCGAGATCGACCGCCGGTCCGTCCGGGTGCGGCTGACCGAAAAGGGGCGGCATGTGCGCGCGGTGGTCGGCGGGCTGTTCCTGCGCCATGCCGAGGGGTTGGAACAACAGGGCGTCCTGGGCACCGACGGGATCGACCGGGTGAACCATTCGTTGCGCCGCCTGGAACGGTATTGGACAGACCAGATCCGGTATATCTATTGACCTGTTCGACGCGTCAGGCGCCGATGCCTCGGGCCTTGTCAGCCGCCCGCCGCGACCTCGCCCGGCAACAAGGGCAGGCTGTGGCCCAATGCCTCCAGGTCGGGGCGGATCTGGGTGCGGATCGCCCGCTCGGTCACGGGGCCGCGGAAATGCAGCACAACGGTGCCGCTGTCATCGATGAAGAAGGTTTCGGGCATGGCAACCACGCCCCAATTGGCACCGTTGCGCGCCTGTTCGTCGCGCCCGATGCGGGTATAGGGATTGCCCAATTCCTCCAGGAACCCCAGCGCCTGGTCGATCCGGTCGCGGTAGTTCACGCCGTAAAGCGGCACCCCCGCCTCGGCCAGCGCCGTCAGCGTCGGGTGTTCGGCGCGACAGGGCGGGCACCAGCTTGCAAAGAAATTGACCACCACAAGGCCGTTGCCTTGCAGATCGGCCCGGCTCAGCAGGGGGGTGTCGCCCAGGGGCTGCAGGTTGAATTCGGGCGCGATGCGGCCCTGCTGCGCCGAGGGCAGGGCCTGGGTGTCGACGCCTTGCTGCAGCGCGTTTTGGTTGTTCATCAGCTGATAGCCCGCGATCCCGAAGAACCCGATGGTCAGCGCCGCGGGCAACAGCATCAGCCAGTTGAATTTCATGTCGCGCGGCCCCGCCGGCTTTCGACCTGTTCCAGCTTGGCGCGCACGCGGCGCGCCTTCCAGATCGAGGCCGCGACCAGCACGATCAGCAAACCGATGGACACGGCATAAGATGACAGCACCGGCAGCGCGTAGGTTCCGAGATCGGGCATCATCACGCCATCCTTTCCTGGGCGATCAAGGCCTTGAGGCGGCGGGCGCGAATCTCTGTCTGGGTGCGGTAGAGCACCAGCGCCAGGAACAGGAAGCCAAAGCCCGCCAGGGCGATCACCAGCGGATACCAGAACACGTCAGCGATGTTTTGTTCGGCATCCAGCGACAAGGTGGCGCCCTGGTGCAGCCCCTGGTTCCAGAACACCAGCGCATAGCGCGAAATGATCGCGAACACCGACCCGACCAGGCACAGAACGGCGGTCAGATCGGCGGCGCTGTCGGGGTTGTCGATCGCTTCCCACAGCGCGATATAGCCGAGGTAGAACAGGAACAGGATCAGGAACGAGGTCAGGCGCGGATCCCATTCCCACCAGGTGCCCCACATCGGTTGGCCCCAAAGCGCGCCCGTGGCCAGCGCGATCACCGTGAACACCAGGCCCACGGGGGCCGCCGCCTTGGCCGCCAGCGCGCTGACATGGTGGCGACGGATCACCCAGATGAGCGAGGCCACCAGCATCATCATCCAGGCGTTCACCGCCATGATGGCCGATGGCACATGGACATAGATGATCTTGACCGTCGAGCCCTGCCGGAAATCATCGGGGGTGAAAAAGAACCCCCAGACAAGGCCAGTGACCAGACACAGCGCCGCGATCCCCGCCGTCCACGGCAGGAGGAAGGCGGAAGTCGCCATGAATTTGCGCGGATTTGCGTATTCCCAGAACGATGCCATGGCGCGGAACTTAGTCAGGGGAGAGGAGGCTCACAATGGGTCAGACGCGCGCGCCCCTAGCGCAGATTGACGCGGAGGGCGGCGGCGGCGGCAAAGGGCAGGATCGCAAGGCTTCCCATGGTGATGCCGCCCATCATGATCAGCGGCGTCAGCGCATCCTGCCCGGCCGCCCCCCGCGTCACGCAGAGCGCGCCGAAGATCAGGGTGGGGATGTAAAGCGGCAAGACCAGCAGCGATACCAACAGCCCGCCCCGTTTGACCCCCACGGTCAGTGCCGCGCCAAAGGTGCCGATCGCCGACAGCGCGGGCGTGCCAAGCGCCAGCGACGCGACCAGCCACGGGTAGGCCGGGGGCTCGAGGTTGAGCAAGACCCCAAGCGCGGGCGAGATCACGACCAGCGGCAGGCCCGTGGTGATCCAATGCGCCAGCGCCTTCATCGCCGCCAGGCCTTCCAGCGGCACTGGCGAGGTGGCAACCAGGTCGAGCGTGCCATCTTCCCAATCCAGTTGGAAAATCCGGTCCAGCGACAAGAGACAGGCCAAAAGCGCGCCCAGCCACAAGATGCCCGGCGCGATGTCGGACAGGATCGCGGTCTGCGGCCCGACGCCAAAGGGCACCAGCGTGGTGAAGATCAGGAAGAACGCCAGCGACAGCCCGAAGCCGCCGCCCGCACGGATCGCAAGCGTCAGGTCGCGGGTCAGCAGGCCGATCATGCGAGCCCCTCGGCAAAGGGGTCATCGGCGCGGATGACCTTGGCGACGAAGGGCGTGATGTCGAGCGTTTCGGCATCCGGCAGGCCGAGGTCGATATGGGTCGCGATCACCGCGCTGCCGCCATCCGCCAGGTGGGCTCTCACCGCCGCCGCAAAGCGTGCGACGTTCTCGGCATCGAGCGACACGGTGGGTTCGTCCAGGCACCAGACCGGGCGGCCCGTCACCAAGAGCCGCGCCAGCGACAGTCGGCGTTTCTGGCCTGCCGACATCTCGCCCGCGCGCCGGTCCAGGAGCGGCGCGAGGTTGAAGGCCTCGATCGCTGACTGTGTGGTGGTGCGGCCAAAGACGCGCGCCCAGAAGGCGAGGTTCTCGGCAACGCTCAGCGCCGCCTTGAGCCCGTCGGCATGGGCGGCATAGGCGATGGCCTCGGGATCGGCCTCGATCCGGCCAGCCAGCGGCGGGGTCAGGCCCGCCAGCGTGCGCAGCAGCGTGGTCTTGCCCGCCCCGTTCGCGCCCCGCAGGATCAGCGCCTGGCCGGGCGCCACGGCAAAGCTGACACCGGCCAGGATCTGGGCCGGGCCGCGGGCGCAGGCAAGGTCGGTCACACGCAGGTTCATCCCCCGCAGGTAGCCCAAAGCCGCGCCAAGGGGAAGCCGGGTCGCCCCGGTGGCGCGCAGGGGCGGGGCCTTGGTGACCCGCCGCCCATTGCCCAAGGCGCGCATCCTGCGGTAAGAGGCCCGCGATCCAACCAACAAGCATGTCGAGGCACCGATGGCCGGCCATTCCAAATGGGCAAATATCCAGCACCGCAAGGGGCGTCAGGACAAACTGCGCGCCAAGGTCTTTTCCAAGATGTCCAAGGAAATCACCGTGGCGGCGAAAATGGGCGACCCCGACCCCGACAAGAACCCGCGCCTGCGGCTGGCGGTGAAGGAAGCGAAATCCAATTCCGTGCCCAAGGACGTGATCGAACGCGCGATCAAGAAGGCCGTGGGCGGCGATGCCGAAGCCTATGAAGAAATCCGCTACGAGGGCTATGGCCCGAACGGCGTGGCGGTGATCGTCGAGGCGATGACCGACAATCGCAACCGCACCGCGTCGAACGTGCGGTCGCTGTTTGCCAAGCATGGCGGCAACCTGGGTGAAACCGGGTCGGTGGCCTTCATGTTCGAGCGCAAGGGCCAGGTGGTTTACGGCGCGGGCGTGGGCGATGCCGACACGGTGATGATGGCCGCCATCGAGGCGGGCGCGGAAGATGCCGAAAGCGGCGAGGATGGCCATGTGATCTGGTGCGCCGATACGGACCTCGCCGAGGTGTCGGGCGCGCTTGAGGCCGGTTTGGGCGAAAGCCAATCCACGAAACTTGTCTGGCGGCCCGGCACGACGACCGAACTGGGGCTGGAAGACGCGCAAAAGCTGATGAAGCTGATCGATGCGCTGGAAGATGATGACGACGTGCAGACCGTGACGGCCAATTTCGAGATTTCCGACGAGATCATGGCCCAGCTCTAAGCGGGGCGGGGTTTGCGGGCCGTTTCACGACAGGCTGGACCACGGGGGCGGCGCAGGCCGCCCTTGGCATGAAAGGGGCGCGCGCAAACGCCTCTTTCCTCACGGCATACAATCGCATACAATAATGTCGCAGGCCGCTGCTTTGCCCTTGATCCAGGGGCCGGGCGGTGGCATCGCGAGACGCGAGATCACGACCCCCACATGTCCGGATGAAGGGAGGCTTCCATGCCCATTACCGTCGGCCACGATACCGCCAAGACGCGTCGCACGCTCAAGGCTGGCACCAAGAGCTATGCGTATTATTCCATCGCCGCCGCCGAACAGGCTGGCCTTGGCGATTTTTCGCGCCTGCCCGCCGCGCTGAAGGTGGTGCTGGAAAACATGCTGCGCTTCGAAGACGGCAAGACGGTGCATGTCGACGACATCAAGGCGTTTTCCGACTGGGCCGCGCAGGGCGGCCAGAACCCGCGCGAAATCGCCTATCGGCCCGCACGCGTGCTGTTGCAGGATTTCACCGGGGTTCCCGCGGTGGTCGACCTGGCCGCGATGCGCGACGCGCTGGTCAAGCTGGGCGGTGACGCGCAGCGGATCAACCCGCTGGCGCCCGTCGACCTGGTGATCGACCATTCGGTGATGATCGACGAGTTCGGCAATGCGCGCGCATTCCAGATGAACGTCGACCGCGAATACGAACGCAACATGGAACGCTACACCTTCCTGAAATGGGGTCAGAGCGCGTTCAACAATTTCCGCGTCGTGCCCCCCGGCACCGGCATCTGCCACCAGGTGAACCTGGAATACCTGTCGAAAACCGTCTGGTCCGACACCGACCAGACCGGGCAGCTTGTGGCCTATCCCGACACGCTGGTGGGCACCGACAGCCACACCACGATGGTGAACGGCGCGGCCGTTCTGGGCTGGGGCGTGGGCGGCATCGAGGCCGAGGCCGCGATGCTGGGCCAGCCGATCTCGATGCTGATCCCCGAGGTCATCGGCTTCGAGTTGACCGGCGCGATGATGGAAGGCACCACCGGCACCGACCTGGTGTTGAAAGTGGTGGAAATGCTGCGCGCCAAGGGCGTGGTCGGCAAGTTCGTGGAATTCTACGGCGCGGGGCTTGATACCCTGCCGCTGGCGGATCGCGCGACCATCGCCAACATGGCCCCCGAATATGGCGCCACCTGCGGCTTTTTCCCGATCGACAACGAGACGCTGCGCTACCTGCGCAACACCGGCCGCGACGAAGACACGCTGGCGCTGGTCGAAGCCTATGCCAAGGAAAACGGGTTCTGGCGCGGGGCGGATTACGCGCCGGTCTATACCGACACGCTCAGCCTTGACATGGGCACCATCGTGCCGGCGATTTCCGGGCCCAAGCGGCCGCAGGATTACGTCGCGCTGACCGATGCGAAATCTGCCTTCACCCGCGAAATGGCCGAAACCTTCAAGCGCCCGATGGGTAAGCAGGTTGCCGTCGAGGGTGAAGATTACACGATGGAATCGGGCAAGGTGGTGATCGCGGCGATCACGTCCTGCACCAATACCTCGAACCCCTATGTGATGATCGGCGCGGGGCTTGTGGCGCAAAAGGCCAATGCGCTTGGGCTCAAGCGCAAGCCCTGGGTCAAGACCTCGCTGGCGCCGGGGTCACAGGTCGTGTCGGCCTACCTGGAGGCCGCAGGGCTTCAGGATGAGCTGGACGCCATCGGCTTCAACCTCGTGGGCTATGGCTGCACCACCTGCATCGGCAATTCCGGCCCGCTTCAGGCGGAAATCACCAAGGCGATCACCGAGGGCGATCTGGTCGCCACCGCCGTCTTGTCGGGCAACCGCAATTTCGAAGGGCGCATCAGCCCCGATGTGCGCGCCAACTACCTGGCCAGCCCGCCGCTGGTCGTGGCCTATGCGATTGCCGGCACGATGGATATCGATCTTGCCAATGACCCGATCGCGCAAACCGCCGATGGCCGCGATGTCTATCTGAAAGACATCTGGCCCACCACGGCAGAGGTGGCCGAAACCGTCGAGCGCACCGTGACACGGCAAGCGTTCCAGGAAAAATACGCCGACGTGTTCAAGGGCGATGAAAAATGGCAGGGCGTCGAGGTTCCGCAACAGGAAACCTATGATTGGCCGGCCACCTCGACCTATGTCCAGAACCCGCCCTATTTCCGCGGCATGGGCGCAGAGCCGGGCACGATTTCCAACATCGAAGGCGCCAAGGTTCTGGCGATCCTGGGCGACATGATCACCACCGACCACATCAGCCCGGCGGGATCGTTCAAGGAAACCACACCCGCGGGCAAGTATCTGACCGAACGGCAGGTGTCGCCGCGCGAGTTCAATTCCTATGGCGCGCGTCGTGGCAACCACGAGGTGATGATGCGCGGCACCTTCGCCAATATCCGCATCAAGAACGAGATGCTGGATGGGGTCGAGGGGGGCTATACCCTTGGGCCGGACGGGGCGCAGAGCTCGATCTTTGACGCGGCCATGGCCTATCAGGACCAGGGCACGCCGCTGGTGATCTTTGGCGGCGAACAATATGGCGCCGGGTCGTCGCGTGACTGGGCGGCCAAGGGCACGGCGCTGCTCGGCGTCAAGGCCGTGATCGCCGAAAGCTTCGAGCGGATCCACCGGTCGAACCTGGTGGGCATGGGCGTCATTCCCTTCGAGTTCACCGGCGGCGATACGCGCAAGTCGCTGGGTCTCAAGGGCGACGAGACCGTGGATATCCATGGTCTGGACGCGGTGACGCCGCTGATGGACACGACCGCGACCATCACCTACGGCGACGGGTCGAAGAAGGACATCACGCTGAAGTGCCGGATCGATACCGCCATCGAGATCGAATACATCGAGCATGGCGGCGTGCTGCACTACGTGCTGCGCGACCTGGCCAAGGCGCCCGCCGCGGCGGAGTGAACCGGCCAGCACGGCCACCATCTGGGGCGCCTTCGGGCGCCCCTTTTGCGTTGCTGCAGGCTGTGCCCCCTAAGGCTGGGGCGGGTGTTCGGCATAGGCCACGGGGATGATCCGTGCCTGGCCGGTGGCCCATTGCCAGACCTGGCGCGGGGCCTGGTTCACCTCGGCCAGGCCGCGCCGGAGCGTGCGCAGGCGTTTTTGCCAGCCCTTGGGCCGGATCGCCTTGCCCAGGGGGGCGATGTCGCTTTCATAGGCATAGGCGCGTTGGGTGGCCATGGCCGGCACGACGATGGCCGCCGCCAGCGCGCGCCGGATCGGCGAGACCGTGTCGTTGAACAGGAAATGGTCGATCGGCACCCGCATGCGGCCGCGATGGGCCAAGGCGAGCTCTGCGCCCCTGCGCGACAGGATATAGGCGCCGCCGCCGACATGGCGCGAGCGCATCGGGTGCAGTGCGCGGCCCGACGGCGTGTGGCCGATTTCGGGCGCGAGCAAGAGCCGCGACGTGCCCGCGTTGAATTTTTCCAGCTTCACGGCATGGCAGCCCGGCGGGATCCAATCGTTGGTTGCCAGCGTGGCTTTGATATCGGCCGACAGGAAGATGTCATCTTCCACAAACAGCGCATGATCCGCGCCGCTGTCCAGAAAGGCCTGCCAGGCGCGCGTGTGGCTGACGGTGCAGGCGCGGTCGCCCAGGCCCAGCTGGCCCAAGGGGCCATGCGCGGCGACGATCTGTGCAATCTCGGGCTCGGGCACGGATTGGGCATCGCAGGCGGATTGGCGGATGAAGCCCAACCCGCGATCCGCCAGATGCGCCCCGATCCGCGCCAACCGGTCGGGGCGGCGGTCAAGGTTGATGACATGGACGGGGATGGCTGCGGTCATGATCTGCGCTTTCCCATGCCGGGCCCATCGGTGCAAGGGTGTGTTGCTTGTCAGCGCGGGCGCGCGCGGCTATGGGCAGGGGCAATGCGCCTTGCCCCGAAAGACCGCGCCGATGTGGCCCTCTTACGTGATCAATCTTGCCCGCAACACCCGCCGGATGGACGCAAGCGCCCGGCAACTGGATGCCGCAGGCCTGCCTTGGTCGCGGATCGAGGCGGTTTGGGGCGCGGACCTGACCGAGGCGGAGGTGGCGCAGGTCTATGACGCGGCGCGCAACGCCCGGCAGGGCAAACATGCCTTGGTGCGGCCCGAGATCGGTTGTTACCTCAGCCATATCGCCGCGTGGCGCGCGATTGCGGCGGGGGACGCGCCGGGCGGCTTCGTGTTCGAGGATGATTTCGCCGCCGACGCGACCCTTGCCGACAAGCTGGCGCTCTTGTCCGCACCGCAGGACATGTGGGACATGGTCAAGCTGTTTTCCTTTGACCCCGCGCCGCGGCTGGTGGCGGATGCGCCGCTTGGCGCCTGGCGGATCGGCATTCCCTACCGCGTGCCCACCTGCCTGATCGGCTATGGCCTGACGAAACAGGCCGCCGCACACCTGGCCGCGCGCGCGACACCGTTTTTCAGGCCGGTGGACGAAGACCAGAAATTCGTCTGGGAAACCGGGTTGCGCGTGGCGCTGGTCGTGCCGCCGCCGATTGTCGTGGGCGATCAAGAGGCCGCGACCGGCACCATCGGGGCGGTGCGCCGCGCCACCCGGTCGGGGCGCAGCGCATTGGGGCAGGGGCTGCACAATATGCGCTATCAACTGGATTACGCGTGGCGCCTGTGGCGCCACCGTCGGGCGGAGCAGCGGCGGTGACACAGAAGAAAATCCTCCACATGCATTTCGGCAAGGACGGCGGCGCGGAACGGTTTTTCGTCAATCTCGTGCAGGGCTTTGGCGAGGCGGGGGCAGAGCAGCGGTTTGTCACCCGTCCGGGCCGGATCTGGCGCGATGAAATTGCCCCTTTGGGCCCGATCATCGAAAACCATTACCGCCGTGCTTCCCCCGGCAGCCTGTGGCTGACTTGGCGGGTGCACCGGATGATCCGCGACTGGAAGCCCGATGTGATCATGGCCTGGATGTCGCGGTCTTCGCGCTTGATCCCGGCCTATCCGGGCGCGGTGAAACTGACCCGGCTGGGCGATTACCCGCGCCATCTGCGCCATTTCCGGCACAATGACCTGATCGTGGCCAATACGCCCGGCATCGCGCAGGCCTGTCGCGACCTCGGCTGGGCCAAGCCGGTGCATGTCGTGTCGAATTTCGCGCGCCAGGTCACGGTGCGGCGCGTGGCGCGCGCCGATCATGGCACGCCCGAAGATGCCTTCGTCATCGCCGGATCGGGGCGGTTCGTGGGGCGCAAGGGGTTTGACACGCTGATCCGCGCGGCGGCGCAGGTGCCCGGCGCCTGGCTGTGGCTGGCCGGCGCGGGCGAGCGCGAGGCGGAATTGCGCGCGCTGGTGGCGGAATTGGGCCTTGCCGATCGCACGCGGTTTTTCGGCTGGATCGACGAGCCGATGCACATGGTCGCCGCCGCCGATGTCTATGTCATGCCCTCGCGCCATGAACCCTTGGGCAATGTCATCCTCGAGGCGTGGCATGCCCGCGTGCCGGTGATTTCCACCCTGTCCGAGGGGCCAAGCTGGTTTGCGACCGACGGGCAGGATGCGCTTTTGGTGGGTATCGACGATGTCGCGGCGATGGCTGTGGCGATGGGCCGGGTGCGGGCCGAACCGGGGTTGGCCGCGCGGCTGATCGCGGGCGGCACCGCCACGCTGGAGGCGAAATTCACCAAGGACCAGGTCATCGCGCAATACATGCGGATCTTTGACGGTGCGGTCTGAGCGATGCGCGCGCTGATCCTCAACATGGCGCCGCGACCGAGCGGATGGGCTTCATGGCGGCGCAGATGGCCGACCTGGGCCTGGATTGGGAGCGGATCGAGGCGGTGACGCCCGACACCTTGCACCCCGGCCCGGATGATCAAGTCTGGCACCGTTGGCAGCGGCCCTTGCGGGTTACGGAAATGGCGCTCTGCGCGTCGCACATGGCGGCCTGGGGCCGGGTTCTGGCGCTGGGCCAGCCCTGCCTGGTGCTGGAAGATGACGCCGTTCTGGCGCCGCATCTGCCCGCCTTTCTGGCGCAGGTGGCGGACTTGAACGGTGTCGAGCATATCAGCCTTGAAACCCGCAGCCGCAAAAAGCTGTTGGGTCGTCGCGCCCACCCGGCCGCGCCGATGCGGCGGCTCTACCAGGACCGAACCGGATCGGCGGCCTATGTGGTCTGGCCCGAGGGGGCGCGCAAATTGCTGGCGCATGCACGGCGCGCGGGCGCGCCTTCGGATGCGCTGATATCCTCGACCTACGCGCTGGCCAGTTGGCAGGCCGACCCGGCGCTTGCCGTGCAGCTCGACCAATGCGCGGCCTATGGCCTGCCACAGGCGATCACGACGGTGTCGCTGATCGACGCGGCCAAAAAGCCCGCGCTGGCCGCGCAAAGCGCCACCGCCCGCCGCCGCTACCGCCTGCGCCGGGTCACGGCACAGCTGCGGATGGGCTGGCGACAGCTCCGCTACCGCGCCATCGCCACGCGCAGACATGTGGGGGTGGGCTGGGGGGGTGGCGCGTAATCAGTCGGGTTTCGGGGACACCGCCAACCGCGCGGCAAACCCATGGGAGGGTTTGATCGTTATGCGATCATAATACCATGCCGGGCCGACGCTGCCGATGTCGACATCGATATATTGCGCAATGATCTCAGGTAGATTGTCGCGCAGAATGCGGCTGTCCGGGTTCAATCCGTGGATCACGCAAAGGCCAGTTTTCGCGGCGTCCAGGACATGAATTTCGAGGTCTGGCCGATGATCCATCAGCGCCGCGACCACCTTCCAGACATCGCCCGTCCAGGCCCTTTTCGCGTTCAGTTCCGTCAGGTCTCTGCTGGCCATGGCAGCCGTGGAGGGGCAGACATCATGCAAGACGATGACGCCATCGGGGCCCATAGTGGCCTCGCAGTTCAGAAAATCGCGCAGCGCAAATTCGAAATGATGCATGCCGTCGATAAAGGCCACATCTGGCGTGATCCCGGTCGTTGCCAGAAAGTCATCGGCAAAGAATTCATCGCTGGTCATCTGGAAGAAATGCATCTTCTGCGCGCGTTGAAAGACCGGGTTCCTGATCTGGAATTCTGGGTCTATCGCGATGAAATTACACCCGATTTTCGACAAGGATGTGCCACTTCTGCTGCCGATTTCCAGGTACCAGTTTGCCTGCCTTGCGGTGACGATCTCGACAAGGGTCTGCAAGTAGCCCTGGCCTGAAATTTCGGGAAACCCGGGGTCGCGGTGAAGGCCCTTTTGCCGGCGTCCAAATAGGGATCCCGAGAGTTTGGATACGGTTTTCAAAGGGATTTCTCCAAGATGTGTTCAAGGTTTCGCGCCGTTTGAACCGGACCGACGCGTGTTTCAAGGGCGCGCAGCCTATCTTGGGCGGCTTTCCATTCCGATCCACCGAAACCCGATTGAGCCCGGTCAAGGATGGTGGCGACACTGTCCGGGTCAGCGTGTTCGACGAGGTAAGGGTAATCGTATCCCAAAAGCGTTTCGGCGTCATGGGCCGACCGGTTCACCATGATCGGCGCACCGCATCGCGCAGCGATCACCGCCTTGGTCAACGGCTTGATGATGTCCGTGCTGGCGGCTTGATCCGTCGGGCGAACCGCATAGTGAAAATTCGCCGTCGTGAAGGCGTTGAGGCTGTCTTCCATGTTCCGGGCAAGGGCGACATTCACCACCGGTATGCGTCGGGCGATGGGATCAGGCAGGTATGCATTTGCGGGATCACCGAAATAGGTCGGATGAAGCCGATCCATGGGCAGGGGCGGGTTTTCTTGCAGCCGAATATCGGCTTGGTGCAACAAAAGTTCTACCCGGGCAGCCGGCGCAGCTGTGGCGACAAGATGCGCCTGCACCGCAATGCTCGCTGGGCCACGGAGCTGGCAATGTGAACATCCACATGCGCGCGGCGTGGCCTGATACCCGCCGATCGATGGGATCATGCAAGACCGCCGCTGCCCGTGCCTGGAGCCGGGCTAGTACTACAGTTGCTTTTTTAAGTTTCTTCTGATTCAATCTCACCGAACGGCTTGGGGTTGGGATCATGGCGGTATCGGATTGGGCAGCGTCGCTACAAGATTGGCGAGAAGCGTTGGATGAGTTGAAGGAGTATGTTTGGCCTGCATTCAAAAGGTTGGAGCAGCGCGCCTCAGCCGGCGCATTCATCGATGGCCTGCTGTCGGGGGTAGAGCGAAAGACGGGCTGGATGCTTGCCGAAGAGGCCGGTTTGGCTCGGCCGTATCGGATCCAATCTCTGCTTGGCAGGTCTTCATGGTCGGCCGATGCTCTGTGCGATGTTGTTCGTCGCTATGCAGTCGAAGCTCTTGGCGACCCGGATGGAGTTCTGGTCGTGGATGAGACGGGTTTTCTTAAGAAAGGGGTGCATTCTGTCGGTGTGGCGCGTCAGTACTCCGGCACGGCGGGGCGTGTCGAAAACAGCCAGATCGGGGTGTTTTCCAGCTATGCCAGCCGCTGGGGTCATGCCTTGATCGACCGGCGACTTTACTTACCGAAAGTCTGGGCCAATGACCCGGAGCGTCGAAGAAGGGCCAGTGTGCCGGAGGATGTCGCCTTTGCGACGAAGCCCGCCATAGCCACCGAGATGGTGGCGAAACTTCTGGATGAGGGTCTCCCCTGCGCTTTCGTTCTGGCTGACGCAGTCTATGGCTCGGATGCACGGTTCCGCCGGATGCTGGAGGCGCGCGGTCAGGCCTATGTTTTGGCGGTGCGATCAAACCACACGCTGCGAATATTCGAAGATTTGCAGCTCACACAGACTGATCCCGAGACCATGATTGCGGGCCTGCCACACGATGCATGGCACGCGCTGAGCGCAGGCGAGGGCGCCAAGGGGCAGCGGCTGTATGACTGGGCCCGCGTGCCATTGTCACATACGTCCGAGGTGGGGTTTTCCCGCTGGGTGCTTGCGCGTCGGAGCCTGCGCGACCCAGATAAGCAGACCTATTATTTCGTCTACGCCCGATCCGAAATTAGCCTTGCCGAGATGGCCGCTGCCGCCGGTCTGCGTTGGACAATCGAGGAATGTTTCCTGCGGGCCAAGGACGACCTGGGCCTTGATCACTGTGAGGCGCGCTCATGGCATGGGTGGCACCGCCACATGAGCCTTGTCATGACAGCCGCGGCGTTTCTTGCGCGCCTTGCTGCCGAACAGCGTCGCACGGCATTCAGCAAACCGAACAAAACGAGTCCGAGCCTCAAACCGGCTTGAACATGCTGACCCGCCTCGAGGCAACTCTCACCACGCCCGAACTCCGCCGTCTAATCGCACGCCTCATCTTGAAGCCAACCCTCACCACCAGCGCCATTTGGGACTGGTCACGATGGCGACGCGAGCATCAAATCGCCGCTGCCAGAGCACATCGCAAAATACGCATTAATATGCAACTGTAGTACTAGGCCGCCGGATGCAGCCGGTCGATGGCATCCTTTACAAAGATGAACACCGCCCCCTTCGGGCGCATCTGTGCCCAGGCATCCCGCATGCCATCCAAGCGCAGATTGGGGATTGGCAAGGTGTGATATTCAAAGGTCCCGGACCCGTGCCTGCGCATGATCTCGCAGAGCTGAAAGCACCGCAGTTGCGTTGATCCCAGTTTGGCCAGGCTGCGCCGATACACGAAAAACACGGGCGTTGGCGCTGATGTCATCTTTGGGGAACTTTCTTGTGATGCCTTGCGTGCTTGCCGGGCGCCGGTGGATTTGGCAAGCCATCACCATGTCGCGCAAGGCGCGGTTCAAGGGGTGCTGAAAAACCATGAAACATTTCCCCGATCTTCCCCCCGTCTGGCTTGTGCTGGCCATGGCCGCCGCCTGGGTGTTGGCCGCGTATCTGCCGCTGGTCCGGATCGTCGGGCCGGTCGGGCAGGGGCTGGGCCTTGCCTTGGCCGGTGCCGGGCTTGGCCTGATCGCCTGGGCGGCGTGGTGGTTCTGGCGCAAAAAGACCACGATCGAGCCGCATCACGACCCGGGCGTCCTGATCGTGGAAGGGCCCTACCGGATCGGTCGCAACCCGATCTACCTGGGCATGGTGGCGATCCTGGCGGGCATGGTCTTGTGGCTGGGCGCGATCAGCGCGCTGCCGGTGCCCTTTGCCTTTGCGGCCATCCTGACGCGCCGCTTCATCCTGCCCGAAGAGGCGGCGTTGCGTCGCGCCTTTGGCGCGCGCGGCCATGCCTATCTGGCCGCGACTCGGCGCTGGGTGTAACGCGGTCTCGCAAAGGCTTGATTGGTATCTTGGGGGTGGGGCATCTACCTAGGGATCAGGCACCAGGCCTGGAAGACGGAGGCGGCGATGAAATCGACATTGGCAGGGGCGCTTGTGGCGCTTGTGGCGCTGATCGCGGTCGCGGGGCAAGGGGCCATCGCGCAGGACCGCCAGGGGCCTGTCGTGGTCGAACTGTTCACCTCGCAGGGCTGTTCCGCCTGTCCGCCCGCCGATGCGTTGCTGGGCGAATTGGCGATGCGCGACGACGTGATCGCGCTGGCGCTGCATGTCGATTACTGGGATTACATCGGCTGGCAAGATACATTTGGGTCGGCACAGATGACCGAACGCCAACATGGCTATGCCCATGCGGTCGGATCAACCGTGGTCTATACGCCGCAGATCATCGTCGGTGGACAGGATCACGTGGTGGGCGTGCGGCCCATGGCGGTGGCCGATCTGATCCAGGCGCATCGCGCGACCCCCGACCCGGTGAGCGTCGCCCTGACCCGCGAGGGCGGCACCGTCGCGCTGGATGTGCAGGCCCATATGCCGCCGCCGCGCCCGGCGATGATCGTTCAGCTTGTCACCTATAGCCCGCATGAAGAGGTGCGGATCGAACGCGGCGAACGCGCGGGCAGTGTCAGCAATCATTACAATGTCGTCACGTCCTGGCAGATCGTGGGTGAATGGGACGGGGCCATGCCGTTTTCCGCCCGGATCGATCCGCAAAGCGACCGCCCGCTCGTGGTGATCGTGCAACAGGCCGGTCACGGCCCGATCCTGGGCGCGGCGCGGCTCGACTGACCGGGTCGCGGCTGCGCTGCGCTGCGCGGTCAGGTCTTGGGGGATTGCCAGTCATCCGGATCGAGCGGCGGGAAATAGCGCGCCTGCCGCGCCGGTTTCCAGCGCCGATGGACCCAGAACCATTGATCGGGGCGCGCGGTGATGCGGGCCGCCAGACTGTCGTTGAGCGCCTGTGTCATGGCGCGGGCATCGCTTGGGGGGATCGGCGCCTCGACCGTCACGGCGAAATCAAGGCCATTGTCCTGCCGCTCGGCATAGATCGGCACCAGGAGCGCGTCGTATTTCAACGCCATTTCCCCCGCCGACAAGACCGTGGGCGCAGGCTTGCCCAGGAAATCGAGCTGCACCCCGTCGGCGAAATACTGATCGATCAGGATTGCCCCCTGGCCGCCATCGCGCAGCACCCGCACGAAGCCCGCAAGCCCGCGCCTGTCGCGCGGAAAGGCGCGCCCGCCCACCCCCTCGACCGAGGCGACGTAATGGGCATTGGCATAGGGGTTGTTCATCAGCCGATAGAGCCCGCCCATTTCATAGCCGCGCACGTTCATCGCGGCGCGCGCGGCCTGGTAATTGCCGTAATGGCCCGACACGAACAGGATCGGGCGGCCTTGGGCGCGCGCCTGTTCGCAGGCGGCAAGGCCGGGGCCGTCCGGCACCCAGGCTTGCGCGCGGGCCAGTTGATCGGCGGTGGAATAATTCTCGATCAGCACCCGGCCGAAATTGTCCAGCACGCCGCGCGCGATGCGCCGGCGCGTCTGGGCGGGCATGTCGGGATAGATATAGGCCAGCTGGTCTTCGGCCCGGGCGCGGAACCCGGTGATCCCGCCAAGCGCGCGAAAGGCCCGCCCCATCATCGGCACGCGGATGTCATAGGGCAGGCGCAAGGCCGTCCACACCAGAGCGCGGGCGATGCGATCGACCGTCCAGTCGAGCCAGAGGCGGCGGGGTTTGGCCATCCTGTCCTTCGGGCAGTCCCTTTGGGGGTTTCGGTCTGTCGCGCCGCCTAGGCCGGGGTGGGCAGGGCGCGCGCGCGGGTTTCGCGGTGCCAGACATAAACGCCTGCCCCCACGATCACAAGCGCGCCCACGCCGGTCCACAGGTCGGGTATTTCGCCAAAGGCGGCATAGCCCCAGACGGTGGCAAAGATCACCCCGGCATAGCCGAAGGGCGCGACCGCGCCCGCCTCGGCGATGGTCAGCGACCGGATCAGCATGAACTGCCCCAGCGCGCCCACCGCCCCCAGCCCCAGAAAGATCAGGGCATCGCCGGGGCTTGGGCTTTGCCAGACCGGCACGGTCAGCACGCTGGCCACCAGCGTGCCGATGATCGCGGTATACAGAAACGAGGTCAGGATCGGTTCATCCCGCCCCAGGAACCGCGTCGTCAACGCGTAAGAGGCGTAAAACACCCCCGCCAACAGCGGCAAGAGCGCCGCCCAGGAAAAGATCTCGGCGCCGGGGCGGATCACGATCAGCGCCCCCACCAGCGCCGCACCGATACCGAACAGGCGGCGTGGCCCCAGCGCCTCGCGCAGGAACAGCGCCGCGCCCAGTGTCACGATCACCGGGTGCACCTGCATCACGGCGGTGGCGGCGGCGATTTCCATCCGGCTGATCGCGGTGAAGAATGCGAGCGTGGCAGAAAACAGGAAGGCCGAGCGCAGCAATTGCAGCCCGAGCCGCCGGGTCCGCAGCAAGGGCCCCAGGCGCGGCGCAAGGATCACCGCGACCACCGCCATCATGCCGGCATAGCGCGCCCAGACAACCTGCATCGGCGCGTAGCGGTCCATCAGGGCCTTGGCGGTCGCGTCCATCGTGGCAAACAGGAAGATCGCGCCAAGCATCAGCAAGATGCCCTGTGCCGTCGGCGACAGCCGTGCCACGGGTCTCAATCCGTCCGCTTGGCCAGCGTGTCGATCTGGGCGCGCAGCCATTGCAGCTGATAGCCCCATTTTTCGCCCCGCGCGATGATCTCGTCGGTGGGCAGGCTGCCGGCCATGCCAAGCGCCCAGACCACCGTCGACCGGTTGCCCGAGGCGCAATAGGCCACCACCGGGCCTTCGGCGCCGTCGATCGCGTCGCGCTGTTCGTCGACATTGTCCATCGTCAATTGGCCGCCCACGACCGGGTTGAACACGAAGGCAAGCCCGGCTGCCTCGGCCGCGGCCTGCATCTCGGCCGCCTGAAGCGGGGGCGGGTTTTCCCCGTCGGGGCGGTTGCAGATCACGGTGGTCACGCCCGATGCGGCCAGCGTGGCCATATCGGCGGGCTCCAGTTGCGGGGCGACGGAATAGCTGTCGGTGATCGCGCGCAGATCCATGGGGGGCTCCTCGTGTTGGCGGTCTGGCCGGGTTTGGCGCACCATGCCGCAAGGCCAGCGCAAGGGAAAGGCTGCGTTGACACAAATCAAGGTCGGGGCTGCGGGGGCCGGATAGGATCGGCCCATGCGGCACGAGACCCGATGCGCCGCCGATCAAGGGGAGAAGCCGATGCCTGATCTTGTCACCCGCCGCGCCCAGCTGGAAGACCGGTTGGCGTTTCTGACGGCGCGCCTGCGCGACCTGGATGCCGAGCTGGACAGCCACCAGTCCAAGGATTGGGAAGAGCTGGCCACCGAACGCGAAGGCGACGAGGTGCTCGAACGGCTTGGCCAATCGGGCCAGGCCGAGATGGCGCAGATCAAGGCGGCACTCGGCCGGATCGAGGCCGGAGAGTACGGCCTGTGTGTCCGCTGCGGCACCGGGATTTCCGAAGACCGGCTGGACCTGTTGCCCTACACGCCGTTTTGCCGCGAATGCGCGCGCTAGGCCGACCCATCGGGCCGCCTGATCGCGCCAGAGCCTTGCCCCGCTGATCGGGGGCATTGGTGCCGATACGCCGCGGGCAAGACCAAAAAGGGAGATGTTCCAGATGCCAGGCAAGACACCGCGCAAGATCCCGTCAGAGGGCGAGGTCCCCGGCCAGGCCTTCCCGAACGGCGCGACCGGGCCGCACACCGGGCCGCACACCGGGCCGCGCCGGGACGGGCCACGCGAAGACGGCAAGGGCAAGACGGGCGTGGCCGCACCATGGCCAAGGCCCCGCAGCCCGGCGCAAGGGGGCCTCGAGGATGACGGCGACCAGGACGATCTGTTCAACGACGTCCCGGTCTGACCGCGCGGGCCCAAGGCGCGTTGCGGCGTGATAGGCGCGCCCGTATCCACCGCCGCATGCGTATTTGTGGAAAGGTGAAGCGGGAATTGCGCCCGCCCAGATGCAGATCAGGCGTGGCGCAGCCGTGCCATGTCGCGCGCCATGTCCAGCGCCGCGATCAGGCTGGTGGGATCGGCACGGTTTGTCCCCGCGATGTCGAAGGCGGTGCCGTGATCGGGCGAGGTGCGGATGAAGGGCAGGCCCAAGGTGACATTCACCCCGCCCGCGAAATCGATGGTCTTGATCGGGATCAGCGCCTGGTCGTGATACATCGCCACCGCCGCGTCATAGCCCGCGCGCGCGCCGGCGTGAAACATCGTATCGGCGGAATGCGGCCCGCTGATCGCCAACCCCTCGGCCCGCAGCGCGGTCAGCACGGGGGTGATCATGTCCAGCTCTTCGTGGCCCATCGCGCCGCCTTCGCCCGCATGGGGGTTCAGCCCCGCCACCGCGATGCGTGGCGCGGGGATGCCGAAATCATGGCGCAGGCTGGCATGGGTGATGCGGATCGTATCGGTCAAGAGCTGGGGCGTCAGCGCGCCCGGCACCTCCGACAGCGGGATGTGAATGGTGGTGGGCACGACCCGCAAACCGGGACAGGCCAGCATCATCACCACCCGGTCGACACCCGCCAGATGCGCGAGATACTCGGTATGGCCGGGAAAGCGGAACCCGGCCCCGTCCTTGAGCGCCTTCTTGTGAATCGGGGCGGTGGTCAGCGCCGAGGCCTCGCCGCGCAAGACAAGCTCGACACCGCGCGCGATCACCTCGATCACGGCAGCGGCATTGCGCGGATCGGGTTGGCCGGGATTGGCCGGGGCCGGAAAGGGATGGGCCAGGACCGGCAGGCCGCGACCGGCAGCTTGTGCCGCATCCTGCGGCCGGGCGATGGGCACGGGCGTCACGCCATGGCCCGCCAGGTGCGCCGGATCCCCGATCACGAAAAACGGCACCCGCGTGCCCAGCCGCTGCCATGCCTTGGCGATGATTTCAGGGCTGATGCCGGACGGCTCGCCGATGGTGAGGGCGATGGGCGCGTCCGGGGTCATTCGTAGGTGATCATCGCGTCTGCGCGCAATTCTTCCAGGAACGCATCGGCATAGCCTTCCAGGCGCTGCGCGACGAGTTGCTGGCGCACCGCGTCGCGCCCGGCCTCGGGGGCCTGGGTGGTGCGCGCGCACAGCATCACGGCCAGCGTCGTGGCACCCGCGTTGCGGGTGACATCAAAGGCCATTTCGCCCGCATCGAGCCTGGCCAGCGCCATCGCGATATCGCCCGGGATCGCGCCCAGCGGTTGGTCGGCGCGCTCGAACCCGCCGGGGCGCGTGGCATAGAGGTCGTCGCAGGCATCGACCTCGGCGCGCAGCGCGGCGGCGGCGGCAGCCCCGTCTTCGGTCGCGATCGAGGGCAACGCGATGGTGACGTAATCCACGGAGGTCACGGTCGGGCCGGCAAAGCCGCCTTCCGACAGGCCACGCATCTGAAAGATCGCCATGGCCGGGCCAAGCGACACCGGGCCATAGGTTTCGCCATTGGCCAGCAAGACCATGTCTTCGCGCAGCTGCGGCGGCACCGCGTTCAGCGGTCTCCAGCCGGTCAGACCATCGTTTTCACGGGTCGAGGCGGCCGAAAAGCGGCGCGCCGCCTGGCTGAAGGTGTCGGTGTCGAAATTGAGATCAGAGGCCAGCCGCGCCAATTCGCTGCGCAGGTTTTCCTCGTTTTCGGGGGTGATCGGCACCACGATTTCCGCCAGCAAGATCGTCGATCCGTCCAGCCGTGCGGCGAATTCCAGCGCCGCGTCGATATCGGCCTCGGTGATCTGGACGCGCGGGCCGAACCGGCCGCGCACCACGTTGCGCCAGGAAATGCCATTGGCGACGAAATCGCGGAAGGTTTCCGGCGCGACGCCGTCCTCGGCGATGGCGGCCAGGAATTCCTGCGGCGTCAGGTCGGCGCGGGCGGCGAATTCCGCCACGCCGGCTTCGATGTCTTCGGGGGTGGCCACCACATCCATCCGGCGCGCTTCGGCCAATTGCAGGCGTTCGTTCACCAAGGCCTCCATCGCCTCGGCGCGCAGGTCGCCGGGGGCGCGCAACACCTCGAGAAAGGCGGCGCGCTGATCGATTTCGTATTGGGTGACGATGCCGTCATTGATCCGCACCGCCGCGGCAAAGGGCGATTGCGCGGCCAGGGGTAGGGCCAGCGCGGCCAGGCCGAGCGCCAGCGGCGCGGCCAGCACCGTGGTGCGCAGGAAACGAAGGATCGGGGTCTGCGTCATCGGGGTCATCATCGCGTCTGTCGTCCGGTCTGCTCGGGTGGCGGCACGCGGGGGCGCGTGCCTGTTGCTGTTGTGGCCTGCCTGTCCTTCGAAGGCAACCGCGGCGTTGGGTCCACTATAGCTCATCCGTCCTCCGTGTGCAGCAAGAGCGCCAGCGCGAGCAAGATCGCCGCCAGGGGCGGGGTCCAGGCGACCAGGGCCACGGGCAATTGCCCGTTTTCCCCCAGCACCTGCGCAAAGGATCGCACGAAAAACGTGCCAAAGCCCAGCAAGATCGCCGCCAGCACCATGATGCCGGTGCGCCCGAACCTTGTGTGGCGCATGGTAAAGCCCGCGCCGATCAACACCATCGCCGCCAGCATCAAGGGTTGCGACAATTCCATCTGCAGCCAGACCCGGTGTTGCAGCGCGGCAAACCCGGCCTGGTTCAACTGGGCGATGAAGGCGGGCAATTCGTAGATCGGCACCGTTTCGGGCTTGCCGAAACTGTCGCGGATCTGGTCGCGGGTCAGCGTCGAGGGCAGGCTGAGGGTGGCAAAGCTTTGCGCTTCGGCCTCGGGGTTGCCGGATCCTTCCAGCGGCCAGACGCGCGCGCCCGTCAAATCCCAGGCGCCATCGGTCAGGATCGCCTCGCGGGCGTTGATGCGGGTGATCACCCGGCCTTCGGCGTCAAAGGTGAAGAAACTGGCGGAAAACAGGTGCGTGCCGTCGGAATTGGTGGCGCCAGCCCGGATCACGGTTTGATCCAGGTCGCTGCCCTGGCGCAACCAAAGCCCCTCGGCGCTGACGGAAACGGTGCGTTCCTCGGCGCCAAGATAGCGCGCGGTGCGCAGGTCGAGCTGTTGTTCGGTGGCCGCCACGATCGGGTTCAACGCGCCGATCACCGCAAGGCCCGTCAGCCCCGCCACCACCACCGGTGCCGCCGCCGCCTTGAGCGCGGATCGGCCAGAGGCGCGGATCACCACCAATTCAGAGGTGCGCGCAAGGCCGAGGAACATCAACAGCGTGGCCAAGAGCACGAAAAGCGGGATCATTTCATACAGCGTGCCGGGCAGGTTCAGCAGCGCCAGTTCCAGCACCGGGGCAAAGCCCTGCCCGGGCCCGATGGTGCGCAGTTGTTCGGCCAGGTCCAGCGGCACGATGATCGCGACGAAGACCGCCGTGACGATGCCGAGCGCGCGCAAGAACCGCCGTGCAAGATACAGGTGCAGGATCATGCCGCCACCGCGCCCCGCCGCACCCATCGCCGGGTCCGCCGCCGGCGCGAGGCCAGCCAGATCAGCGCCAGCGCCATGAGGGCGGCCGCCGCCGGTTGCGCATAGGCCAGATGGTGCAGCCCCACGGTGCGGATCGCCGCCGTTTCCGCCGCGTTCCAGATCATCTGGAGCGGGATCACCAGGCCCACCGCCAACAGGATCTGTGGCCAGACGCCAAAGCGCGAAAACCCGCCCAGCATCAGGCAGGCGGCGGCAATCAGCGGCGGAAAGATCACGAACAGGGCGCGCGCGATCCGTTCATGGCCGGCAAAGCGCATCTGCGCCAGCGACTGGCCCAGGTTTTGCGCCGATTGCGCATCGGCGGTCAGCAAGACCCAGGTGGGCAATTCCCGCAGGTCAAAGCTGCGAAAGCCGCCATCGCCGATCAGCGCGCCGATGTCATAGGTGAAATCCTCGAAACGCACCGTCGACAGCCGCCCCGAAGCGGGGTCAAACGTCTGGGCCATCCCGTTGAACATCACCAGCCGCGGCCCCCGTTCGGATCGCAGCAACAGTGCGCTGGGGGCGGTATAGGTGGTTTCCACCAAAGGGTCGGACCGGTCTTGCAGGAACAGGTCGCGGAAATCGCCCAGCTCGGTGATCTCGCGGATATAGACGGTCAGGCCCGCCGTTGGGTGGATGAATTGCCCCTCGCGCAGGAAGCGCCCGGTCAGATCATCCTGCACCTGCTGGCTGCGGTCGATGAACTGGGTGCGCGCGGCCGGGGCCAGGACATTGCCCATCACCCCGATCACCAGGCCAAGGATCAGGCCAAAGCCCAGCACCGGCCGCAACAGGCGCGCGGGCGACAGGCCGGCGGTTTGCAGCACCACCATTTCGCTGTCACCGATCAACCGGTTGAAGATGTAGAGCGTGGCCACGAAAGCCGCGACCGGCAGCACCATCAGCATGATCTGCGGCAGGCTGAGCGCGGTGAATTCCAGGAATACCGACAGGGTCTGCCCATCCGCGATCAGCGAATCGAACAGGTCCACGGCTTCGTTGACCCAATAGACCGAGATCAGAACCAGGCTGAAAAAGCCGAACAGAACGATCAACTGGGACAGGATATAGCGGTCATACCGCCCCAAAACGCGACATCCCCCAACAGCGGTGCCCGGCGGCCGGGCCGGGTTTCTGCACAAGCTTTAGGCCAAAGCGCCCCCGCGCGCGAGGGTGATCTGGTCATTCCCGCGATGGCACCCTAGTCTTTGGCCCGACAGCGGCCGATGGCCCCGTGCCCGCCGCCCGTCTTGATGCCTGTCACCCCGAGGGAGAGCTTGATGACAACGCCCGTGCCTGTGTCCTGGACCGAAACCGATCTTGATGCCTTGGCGCAGGCCGAGGGGCGGCTGGCCGTCCTCGTCGCGCCCGAGGGCAAGCTCGACCCGGCCGGCCGGCGCCTGGCCAAGCTGACGCGCGGCGCGCTGACCCGGCTGGTCGAGGGGGAAGGCTGGGCCAAGCTCAAGACCGGCGAAGGCGTGGTGCTGGCCTGGCCGGTCGGGGTTGCGGCCACGTCGCTGATGGTGATCAAGCTGCCGCGCCGCCCCAGCGCCGAAGAGGCGCGCAAGGCCGGGGCCGCGCTGGCCAAGTTCAAGGGCACCGATGCGCTGACGCTGGCGGCGGGCGCTGCGGGCCGGGTGGCCGATCTTGCGCTGGGCCTGTCGCTGCGGGCCTATGACTTCCTCGACCACAAGACCGCGGCAAGCGACACGCCCAAGCCGGTCACCATCATGGTCGCCAAACCAGACGAGGCCAAGGCCGAGGCAGCGCCGCTGATGGCGCTGGCCGAGGGGGTGTTTTTCACCCGTGACCTGGTGAACGAGCCCGCCAATATCCTGACGACGACGGATTTCGCCAACCGGTTGTTCGCCATGCGCGGCCTGGGGCTGGCGATCGAGATCCTCGAAGAAGACGAGATGCGCGCGCTGGGCATGGGCGCGCTTTGGGCGTGGGGCAGGGGTCTGACAGCCCGTCCAAGATCGTGGTGATGCAATGGACGGGCGGCGGCGACGAAGCGCCGCTTGCCTTGATCGGCAAGGGCGTGGTGTTCGACACCGGCGGCATCAGCCTCAAGCCGCCGGGCGGCATGGAAGACATGACCATGGACATGGGCGGCGCGGGCGTTGTGGCGGGGGTGATGCGCACCCTGGCGCTGCGCGGGGCCAAGGCCAATGTGGTCGGCATCGTGGGGCTGGTGGAAAACATGCCCTCGGGCAACGCGCAGCGCCCCGGCGACGTGGTCAAATCCATGAAGGGCGACACGATCGAGGTGATCAACACCGATGCCGAGGGGCGCTTGGTGCTGGCCGACGTGATGTGGTATGCGCAAGACCGGTTCCAACCGGTGGGCATGATCGATCTGGCGACGCTGACCGGCGCGATCATCATCGCGCTTGGCCATGAAAACGCGGGCGTGTTTTCCAACAATGACGTGCTTTGCGATGCGTTCCTCAAGGCGGCGCGCGCCGAGGGCGAGGGGGCCTGGCGGATGCCCTTGGGGGCCGCCTATGACGAAAAGCTGAAAAGCCGCATCGCGGACATGAAGAATGTCGGCGGGCGCGATGGCGGGTCGATCACGGCGGCGCAATTCCTGCAACGTTTCGTCAAGGGCGACACGCCCTGGATCCATCTGGATATCGCTGGTGTCGCCTCGGTCAAATCCGACACCATGCTGGCGCCCAAGGGGGCGACGGGCTGGGGCGTGATGGCGCTGGATCGGCTGGTGCGCGACCAGTTCGAAACCTGACGGGCGGCGGCGCAGGCATGGGCGAGGTGTTCTTCTACCATCTGACGCAATCCCCGCTGGACGGGACGCTGCGCAGCCTGCTGGGGAAATGCCTTGGTGCGGGGTGGCGGGTGGCGGTGCGCGGCAGGACCGATGCGGGACTTGATCGGTTGGACGCGCAGCTTTGGCTGGGCGATCCGGTCGATTTCCTGCCCCATGGACGCGCGGGGGGCGCGCATGACGGCGATCAGCCGATCTTGCTGACCACCGCGCGCGATGCGCCCAACCATCCCCAGTGCCTCATCAGCCTGGAGGGCGCGCAGATCACCGCCGAAGAGGTGGCGGGCCTTGCCCGCGCGATGATCCTGTTCGATGGCAATGATCCCGAAGAGCTTCAGACCGCGCGCGCGCAATGGCGTGGGTTCAAAGAGGCGGGGACCAAGGCGAAATACTGGTCGGAAGACGCGGGTCGCTGGGACATGAAGGCCGAAACCTAGCGGTCCAGCACCATCTGCCCGCCCGAGATTTCCAACCGGTCAAATCGGCGCAGATAGCTCATGCCCAAAAGGCTTTCGGACAGGTCGCCCTGGTTGACCACGGCGCGCACATCCCTGTCGGTCACGCCGCCAAGCGCCACGGTTTCCAGCCGCACCGGCGCGGTCTGCACGACGCCATTGGCGGTCAGGGCGCGGCCGGAAAAGATCAGGCGATCGGGGTCGAGCCCGATGCGCGCCGCATCCGGGCCCGACAGCACCATTTCAGAGGCGCCGGTATCGACGACAAAGCGCACCGGCACCCCGTTCACGTCCAGCGTCAGGTAAAAATGCCCGTCGCGCGCCACGGGCACCACGATCTGGGCGCCGTTTTCCATCACGGCCTGGCGTGGCGCGACCGTGTCGCGCACATCGGGCCAAAGGCCCACGGCGACAATCGCGCCCAGGAAGATGAAGATCCAGACCGCCGCATGTTGCGCCACGCGGCCAAGGTTGCGCCGGTTCGCGACCAGGTACCAGCCCGCGATCACCACCGCCAGCAAGGAGAGGTAGACAACCGATCCGATCTCGTCCCCGCCCATGGTCATGGTGCGCCCTTTCTGGATGTTCCCGCCGGTACATAGGCCGAAATCGGATAAGGTGTCGTCAAATCACCTGGAGATCGCGCATGCCGTCGATCACGAATTGCACCGACAGGGCCGCCAGCAGCATCCCCAAAAGCCGTGTCACCACGTTGATGCCGGTCGGCCCCAAGAGCCGTTCCAGCGGCACGGCCAACAGGAACAGCGTCAGCACGACCGCCAGCACGGCGGCCATGACCAAATGCACCAGCAAGACATGCGCGGCATCGCCGCCGTTCTGCCCCGTGAGCAGGATCATCGTGGCAATCGCGCCCGGCCCCGCGATCAGCGGGATGGCCAGCGGAAACACCGATGGATCATCACGGTGGTCGGCCTCTGCCTGGTCGGCCTGGCCCTGGCGACGCTGGGCGCGACGTTCGAACAGCATGTCAAGCGCGGTCAAGAACAACAGGATGCCGCCCGCCATGCGAAAGGCCGGCATGGAAATGCCCAGGAAATTCAACACTGCCTCGCCCGCCAGCCCGAACAGCGTCAGGATCGCCAGGGCGGTGATGCAGGCGCGCAGTGCGATGATGCGGCGCGCGCGTGGCGTCATGCCCTGAGTCAGCGCCACGAAAAGCGGCGCCAGGCCGATCGGGTCGATCACCACGAACAGGGCGACAAAGGCGGGGATGTAGATCGCGAATTCCATGCCCCGAGGGGATGGCCCCTGCGCAGGCCAAGGTCAAGGCGGGCGCGCCTCCGTCACCGGGGGATGCGCGCCTTTGTGCCGCCGGTCAGCCCACCGGGCGCTTCATCCGCGCCATCAGGTTGGTCTTGAAGATGAACTGATGCACCAGCGCGGCCGCCACGTGCAGGACGATCAGGGCCAGAAGCAGCGTCTTGAGCACCTCATGCGCCTCGGCGGCGGGTTCGATGCCGTTGAACCAGGCGACCGCCCCCGACACGGGCAAGGCGATCAACAGGCCGTAAAACGCCCAATGCGCGGCATGGGCCAGGATCTTGAGCGCGGGATGTTCGCGCTCGGGCGGGGGCGGCGCGCCATGGGTCAGGCGCAGGCCAAGCCGGATGAATGTCACGATGGCGATCAGCGCCCCCATGAACACATGCTGCGCGACAAGCGGGCTGAACACCACCTCGAGGCCGTCTTCGACCGCGTCCCATGCCTCTGACATGGCGTCGTGAAGGATGAATTGCAGCGCGACAAGCACGACCGTGATCCAGTGCAGGGCGATCTGGGCGCGCGTGTATCCTGTGGGATGGGCCATGGCGGAAACTCCGACAAAACTCGTAATAAAAATAGTCATTAAAACACCGGCCCAATTCCGCAGATAGGGCAGGGTGTCGCGGCGCGGATCAGCCGGACTGTGCGCTTTCCAGCTTTTCCGAGGCCGCAAGCCACAGCGCCTCGGCCCGGCCAAGCCCGTCCATCACCTCGGCGTATTTCTTTTGCCAGGTGGCCAGCTCACCGCTGCGCCCGTCCTCGTACAGGTCGGGGTCGGCCAGTTTCGTGGCCAGCTTGCCGCGCATCTCCTCGATCTTGGCGATCCGCGCCTCGCAGCGCTTCACCTCGGCGCGCAACTCCTTGACCTGTTCGGCGGTCAGGACGGGTTTTTTCTTTTCCTTGTCTTTCGGGGCCTTTGCGGGCTTGTCGTCCCCCTTCAGCAACATCGCGCGATAGGTTTCCAGATCGCCGTCATAGGGCGTGACCGCGCCATCCTTGACCAGCCAGAGCCGGTCGGCCGCCATGCTGAGAAGGTGCATGTCATGGCTGACAAGGATCACCGCGCCGGAATAGGCGGTCAGCGCCTCGACCAGCGCTTCGCGGCTTTCGATGTCAAGGTGGTTGGTCGGTTCGTCGAGGATCAGCATATGCGGCGCGTCCAGCGTCGCCAGGCACAACGACAGCCGCGCCTTTTGCCCGCCCGACAGCCGCCCGACCTCGGTTTCGGCCTGGTCGGCGCCAAGGCCAAAGCCCGCAAGGATCGCGCGCAGCTTCGGCGGCGTCACGCCGGGGCGCATCGCCTGGATATGGGCCAGCGGGGTTTCGTCGATATGCAGTTCATCGACCTGGTGCTGGGCGAAATAGCCCACCCGCAGCTTCGACGAGGATGTGACCTTGCCCTCCATCACCACCAGCTTGTCGGCCAGAAGTTTCGACAGGGTGGATTTGCCTTCGCCGTTGCGGCCCAAGAGCGCGATCCGGTCATCCTGGTCGATGCGCAGCGACAGCCGCTTGAGAACCGGCGTGCCGTCATAGCCCACGGCCGCGCTTTCCAGCGCCAGGATCGGTGGCGACAATTGATCGGGGGCGGGAAAGGTGAACACCGTGCGCGCCGCATCTTCGGGCGCGCGGATCGGCGTCATCTTTTCCAGCATCTTGACGCGGCTTTGCGCCTGTTTCGCCTTGGATGCCTTGGCCTTGAACCGGTCGACGAAGGCTTGCAGATGCGCGCGCTGCAAATCCTGTTTCTTGGCCGCCGCGCTCAGAACCGCGCGCGCCTCGGCCCGGGCGCGGGCAAAGGCGTCGTAGCCGCCGGTGTAAAGCGTCAGCTTGCGGTTTTCGAGATGCAGGATGAAGCCCACCGCGCGGTTGAGCAATTCGCGGTCATGGCTGATCACCAGCACGGTATGTGGATAACGCGCGAGGTAGCTTTCCAGCCACAGCGCCCCTTCCAGGTCGAGATAGTTGGTCGGTTCGTCCAAAAGCAGCACGTCGGGTTGCGAAAACAACACCCCCGCCAGCGCCACGCGCATCCGCCAGCCGCCCGAAAAGGCGGAACAGGGCATGCGCTGTTCTTCGTCGGTAAAGCCCAGCCCCTTGAGGATGGAGGCCGCCCGCGCCTCGGCCGACCAGGCGTCGATGTCTTGCAGCCGGGTCTGGATTTCGGCCATCCGGTCGCCGGTGGCCCCCTCGGCCTCGGCCATCAGGCTGGCGCGTTCCTCGTCGGCGGCCAGAACCGTGTCGATCAACGACACCTCTGACCCCGGCACCTCTTGGGCGACGCCGCCGATGCGCGCGCGCGACGGCATGTCGATGCTGCCGCCATCCAGCACCAGTTCGCCCCGGATCAGCTTGAACAGCGTGGTTTTGCCCGCGCCGTTGCGGCCCACGATGCCGACCTTGTGACCTGCGGGAATGCTGGCGCTGGCCCCTTCGAACAGGGGGCGGCCGGCGACGGAATAGGAAATGTCTGAGATGCGCAACATGGGCGCTGTCTGACGGTGCGGCGGGGTGCTGTCAACGCCCCGCTTTTCATCCCCCAAGCCCCATGTTAAGGCCGCGTCAAACCCGAACTCACCCCCTTTGACGGAGCATGTCATGGCTATCCAGCGTACCTTTTCGATCATCAAACCCGATGCCACCCGCCGCAACCTGACCGGTGCGATCAATGCCAAGATCGAGGCAGCGGGCCTGCGCATCATCGCGCAAAAGCGGATCCACATGACCATGGCGCAGGCCGGTCATTTCTACGCCGTCCACAGCGCGCGCCCGTTCTACGGCGAATTGTGCGAATTCATGGCGTCCGAGCCGGTCGTGGTTCAGGTGCTGGAAGGCGAAAACGCCATTGCCGCCTACCGCGACGTGATGGGCGCCACCGACCCGGCCGAAGCGGCCGAAGGCACGATCCGCAAGGATTTCGCGATTTCCAAGGGCGAAAATTCGGTCCACGGGTCCGACGCACCGGAAACCGCCGCCGAGGAAATCGCCTATTTCTTTGCCGGTCTCGAACTGGTCGGCTGATCCGACCTGACCCGACATCCTGACGCAAAGGGCCACCGGGCAAACCGGTGGCCCTTTTTGCATGCGGCGGCGGCCCGCCGCGCCGATCGGGCGGGCCCGGCTATTGCGCGGCGGTCGCCATGTCCTGCCGCAGGGTTTCGGGCAGATCGGCATGGGCGGCCGCGATCAGCGTTTCCAGGGCGGGCAGGCGGGCCTGGGCGGCCAGCAGCCCGTCGGAATGGGTGATCGTTTCGATCTCGAGCAAGGCCGCGCCAAGCTTGCGCCACCCGATGGCCGAGGCCGACCCGGCCGCCTTATGGGCCAGATCCCCGAGGTTCGGGTCATTCGCCCGGCCCGCCTCCAGCGCCAGGCCGGCGTCTTTCAGTGTCGCGATGGCCAGGCGGCGGGCGATATCATCACCCACCAGCGCGCTAAGCGCGCCAAGGTCGAAGCCGGTATCGGTCGCGGTGGGGAAATCCATCCTGGGTGCCTCTTGGGTTTGGGTGGTCCGGGTCTTGGGCAGATCGTCGGTGATGGTTTGCGCGATATCGGCCAGAACCTGCGCCAGAGTGGCGGGCTTGACCGGCTTGACCAGCGCGCTGTCCATGCCGAATTCCGCGAAACTGTCGGGGTCTTCTGCTTCCATGAGGGCGGTGACACCGAGGATGACCGCATGGCGCGACGCGCCTTCGGCGCGGATCAGGCGGGTGGCGTCACAGCCGTTCATCACCGGCATGTTCACATCCATCAAGATGACATCAAAGGCGGTGTCGCGGGCAAGATCCGCGGCCTCGCGCCCGTTGCGCGCGGGGGTGGTCTTGTGGCCAAGGCGGCGCACCATCTGCATCATCAGCGTCAGGTTGACCTCGTTGTCGTCGACGACAAGGATGTTCCAGGCGACCGTTGGCGGCAGCGACGGGGGCGCGATGCTGGCCCGCGGGGGCGGGGCCGTTTCATCGACAAGGCCGACCGCGCGCGGCAACGTGACCTCGAACCAGAAACGGCTGCCCTGGCCCGGCGCGCTTTCGAGGTGGATTTCCCCGCCCATGGTTTCCACTGCCAGCTTGGTGATCGGCAGGCCAAGCCCGGTGCCCGACAGGCCGCTGCGGCCGGCGGCCACGCCGGTCTGGGCGGCAGAGGTTTCGAACATGCGGAAAATGCGCTGTTGATCGGCCTCCGCGATGCCCGGCCCCTCGTCTTGCACCGATACTTTCAGGGTGAGCGGCGCATCGGGCGTGGTTTCGGTGAAATCCAGCCGCACGGTGATCTTGCCCGCGACGGTGAATTTCACCGCGTTGCCCACCAGGTTGTAGAGCGCGCGCGAAAACGCCGCTGGGTAGCCCGTGACCTGCTGGGTGGCACCGGGGCCGTTGACCGACAGCTCGATCATGTTGTTGTTGTCCTTGGCGAAAGGGCCAAGTTCGCCCACCACATCCGCCACGACCCGTGCCGGTCGAAAGCTCGTCGGCGCCTCGCGGGTGGAGGTCGCGCGGGTAAAATGCAGCACGTCATTGACCTGTGCCAGCGCCCGTTCGCTGCAATCGCGCGCGGTGTCGAAGAGGGTGCGGTTCTCGGCGTCGAAGCCGGATTTGTCCATCAGTTCCAGCGCCGCGATCAACCCGTGCAGCGGGGTGCGCATTTCATGGCTCATCGTGGCCAGGAACATGGATTTCGCCGCCGCCGCCCGCCGCGCGTCATCCAGCGCCCCGCGCAGCGCGCGTTCGGCGCTGACCTGAGCCGAGATATCGCGGATGAAGCAGATCAGGATCGGCTGACCATCCGGATCGACGTCATTTGTGATGGCCAGTTCCACCGGGAAGGAGTCGCCGCAGGCCCGCAGGGCAAGCGTGCGACGCGACAGGCTGCAGGTTCTCTTGTTGCGGATGCAACGGGCGAATTCCGCGTAGGTGCTGGCAATGGCCCCGTGCAGGCGGCTTGGCGCCAAGAGCGCGCTGACATCATGGCCGATGATCTCGTCCGACGCGATGCCGAACATCCGTTCGGCCGTCTGGTTGCAGAGCTGAACCACCCCGTCGAGATTTGTCACGATCACCGCGCTCAGCGACGCCTCGTAGGCCTTGACGATGGTCGAGGCGGCGCGTTCGGCCTCGGCGGTGCGGCGTTCCAACGCCCGGTTCAACCGCACCGACAAAAGCGCCGCCGCCACGATAAGCGTCAGCAGCAACAGTGTCTCGGTCAGGAAGAAGCGCCAGATCTCGCGTTCCTGTTCGCGGGCATTTTCCGCTTTCTCGACAAAGAATTGAAGGCCTTGCGTCGTCAACAACCGCACCAGCGGGATCTTGTCCCGGATGCCGTCCCCCAGGCTGCGCAGCGCGTCGATGTCGGCGGGGTCCATGGTGTCGAGCTGGTTGGCCAGGTCCGTGCGGGTGCGCACCATCCGGGCCAGCCAGGCTTCCAGCTGGGGGGAGGGGTCGAAATTGCGCATCGAGGCGGCAAAGACGCTGACACGGCTGTAGAAGATGTCGAACTCGGTGTTGAGCGCGCGCCAGGCCTCGTCGCTGGGCGGGCCCTGGTTTTCCATCGCGCTGGCCAGCGCATCGCCAGCGGCGATGATCAGCGCCTGGTGGTCCACCTCTAGCTGCGAGACGATCCAGCCCTGGTTGTCGGTGTCCGCGTCGCGCAATTCGCGCAGGCGATTGTCAAAGGACATCGCGCTGACGATCAAGGCGGCGCAGCACAGGATCAACAGCCCCAACAAGACGATGCCGCCCAGGCGCGTGCGCGTCGCCTCGGCGCGAAGCCGTGCGGTCGTTGCCGCCGTCGGAACGGTCGGTGTCGGTTGGGGCTGTTGGATCATTGTTCAGTCTATCGTGATGCCGACCAGCTGCCAAACGCTGTAGGCATAGACGCTTTCGGCGCGGAACCGCGCGTCGCTGTCATAGGGGAACACCAACCAAAGCGGGCCCTTGTCGCGGCGGCTGAAAGGTTCGCCGTCGATCCGGGTCGCGATGATGGGGGCCGAGGCCTCGACAACGTCGCGGGGCATTTCCACGATGTAGTCATTGATCGCCATCAGGGTCAAGTCGCCCTCGCCCTCGCCGGCGCCTGCCGCCTCCAGCAGGCTGGACAGCGACGGGCCGGAGAACCTTTGGGTGCCTTCGGTCCAGATGGTCGAGGTTTCGAATTCGACCTGCGGCAGGGCTTGCAGGTCGGCGTCCGAAAATCCGCGTTCGCCACCTTCGATATTGCCATCCAGGGTCAGCAGGATATCTTGTGCCATGGCGGTGGTGACAGACAGCAGGGCTGCGAGGCCTGCGGCTGACGCAAGTTTCACGAGAGTGCGACGGTGCATACTGGTCTCCGGCGTAAAAGGAACATCAGCGTTCAGTGCTACAGCAAACTTGAGCGAGCTTCCGCTACTATCGAAAGATAGTAATTTGCATCTTTAGATGATATGACTAACTAATCATTCAATCGAGTGGCGCTTTTGACGTGGTATCACGATCTAAAGGCGATAGTTGTGAAATAAGTATAGATGCTTTGCCGTTGGAGTGGGTTGATCTACCTCTGACTGGGACTTCAGTCTTATGCGGACATCCCATTCGTATCACGAAAGGGGACTTGGGGACATGCATGCTGTGAATTCGGTACCTGAACGAAGCCTTAGGGTCTTGATCGCCGACGATCATCGACTGTTGGCCGAAGCGGTCGGCAACATGTTGCGCAGCGGGGCCGATTACGACGTCGTGACCACCGAAAGCTTCGAGGCGACCCTTACGGCGATGGGCACTGCAAGCTTCGACGTGGTGCTGCTCGATCTGAAAATGCCGGGCATGGCCGGACTGTCCAGCGTCAAGACCGTGGTCGACAAGGCGGGGGGCGCGCGGGTGGTGTTGTTCACCGGCCAGATTGACCGTCATTTCCTGAACAGTTCGCTGGAACTGGGGGTGCGTGGCCTGATCCCCAAGACCATGCCGCTGCAATCCCTGCTCAGCGTGATCCAGCTGATCGATTCCGGGCAGGTGTTCGTGCCGATGCAGGGCACCGAGACCCGCAGCGTTTCCGGGTCGTCCGAGGCGCCGTTGAATGAAAAGGAACAATTCGTTCTGGGCCGCGCCTCAGAGGGATTGACCAACAAGGAAATCGCCCGCGACATGGGGATCACCGAGGTTTCGGTGAAAATGCACATGCGATCGATCTGTCGCAAGCTGGAAGCGCGCAATCGCGCCCACGCGGTGATGATCAGCCGCGAACGCGCCTTGTTGTGATCTGGTCAGGCGGGGGCGCGGGGATGCGCCGCCGCCGCCGATCCGTGTCGGGGGCTGGCCCTAGATGCTGGCCCAATCGGTGAACCGCGACCCGCTGCCCGGCGCGGTTTGCTGCATCTGGCCCTGTGCGGTGACGAACCCGCCCTGTTGCGCGGTTTGCCCCAGTTTCTGACCCGCTTGCTGGTGCGGTGACTGTGGTCCGGTTTGGCCCGGGGCCCCGGTTTGTACGGGGGCTGTTTGCGTGCTGCTCTGGTTGATCATTTTCTGCCTCGGTGCGCGTGACTGCGCATGTGGCGCGGCCTGTGGGCCAAGGCGCGTCACGGGTCAAGCGGGAAATGCGCGCGCTGCGGTTTCCCTGCCCGTGGCCGTGTCTTGCCTGTCGGGCTCCGGGTCTTTCCGAATGCCAAAGGGCCGCCCGATGGGCGGCCCCGGCCTTGCGATCCTGCATGGGTTACATCGGTTCGGGCCGTGGTGTCGTGGCGCTGGAGCTGGGCAGAACCGGGTGGATCACCTCGGGAATTTCACCGGTCAGTGTCCGCAAGAACGCGGCGATATCGGCCACCTGATCCTCGCTCAGATCGGCGCCCAGCTGGGATGTGCCCATGACGGCCACCGCCTCTTCCAGCGACCAGACCACGCCGGAATGGAAATAGGGTGCCGTCAGCTCGATGTTGCGCAAGGGGGCGGCGCGGAATACGTAATCATCCGACGCCGTTTCGGTGACCTGGAACCGGCCACGATCGCCTTCGGGCATCACGGCGGCACCAGGGCGTTCGACGAGGCCGAAGGGATAGTAATCCTGGCCGCCCATGTTCACGCCGGCATGGCAGGCCGCGCAGCCTTCGTCGATAAAGGCGTTCAGGCCGCGGATTTCCTGTTCGTTGAGCGTGTCGGCCCCGTTCAGGAACTGGTCAAAGCGCGAATTGGGCGTGGTCAGCGTGGCCTCGAAGGCTTCGATGGCCAGTGCGAAATTCTGGAAGGTGACCGGCTCTGCCTCGCCCGGAAAGGCCTCTTCGAAGGCGGTGATGTAATCTTCCATCGATTTCAGCGTTTCGATCAGCCGGTCGGGCGTGTTGTTCATTTCGACACCGGCCTGCACCGGGCCCATGGCCTGTTCGGCAAGGTCTTGCGCGCGACCGTCCCAGAACTGGGCGATGTTGAACACGGCGTTGTAGACGGTGGGCGAATTGCGCGGCCCCTGTTGCCAGCCATGCCCGATCGAGGTTTCCAACCCGTCCACGCCACCAAGCCCGACATTATGGCACGATTGGCAGGAAAACAGCCCGGACCGCGACATGCGCGGATCAAAGAACAGCATCGCCCCCAGGTCGACGCGCTGGCGGCTGATGATGTTGTTCGGCAAATCCGGTGTCGTCAACGGGATCGGGTCGAACACGTCATTGGCATAGGCCCGCAAATCGGCATCGGCAAAGGCGGCGCTGGCCAGGGCTGCGGTCAGGGCGGTGGTGGCGGTGAAGGTCAGGGATCGCATCATCGGTCTCTCCTTGCGGGGCCTGTCATCTGCCCCGGCAATCTGCGGCGTTGAACGCCACCGATCTACTGTGATTTGCCGCGTCAATTATTTGATGCAGATCAAATCCTGTCCGGTTCCGCCGGGCTCTGCTTGCGGCAGGCTGACGCGGGGCCGGTCGCGCCGGTCGGTGATCGCCTGTCAGCGCCGCTGGCCGGTGCCGATCTGGTCCAGCATCCGTTCCAGCGCGCCGTCGATGCCCGTGCCCGACATCTCCGCCTTTATCTGGTCAAAGCCTTGGCGCAGCTTGTCTTTTTCCGCGCCTTTGCAATCGTTCCAGGGCCGCCCCTGCAAGGCCATGTGCAAGACGTAATAGCTGATGAAATGCGGCCTGCTGCCGGCGCCCAACATCGAGCGATAGGCGGCATCTGCCCCCATGGCGCGCAGCGCCGTGGCGGTGGTGATGCCCGCGCGCGCAAGTTCGGCCCCCTGCGCGGGGCCGATGTTGCGCAGGGCTGTCACCGGATCCCCGGTCGCGTCATCTTGCGCCATGCCTGTCCCCTTTCGGGCAACAGCGTATCAGAGGCTGGCCCAATCCTTGAAGACCGTCTTTGCGGTCTTTGGATCATCGGGCTTGGTCCCTTTCTGCGGGGGCTGGGGTGTGGTTTGCATGGCGCGTGGCCTTTCGTGTTGCGCAAGACTGCCGCAGCCTGCACGGACCCCGTGGCGCGATGTCAGCGAAAAGACGCCCGAAAGATGGCATTTTCAGCCATGTCGCATGACCCCGGACCTTGCCGCGCATTTTGGAAAAAACTGGCGACCCGGCCCATGCGGGAAGAGAGACGAGAGGGCGGGCCGCCAGCAGGGTTTTCTGATCGACACGCCGGATCGGGAAGAAGGGAGGAGACGCGACCGGCGTGCGACTGTCTTGACCATGCCGCTGATCGCCCCGAGGCCCAAGCCTTGCCGCCAGCCTGGCAGGGCAGAGATCGGATTTGCCCGTTTTTTCGGCATCTTGCGGGGCGGGTGATGCGAAACTGCGCAAGCCCCGTCCAAGCGCCCCGCTGCGCCTGCATCAGCCAAAGACCAACCCGCCATCGACGATCAGGTTTTGCCCCGTCACCGCGCGCGCCCAGGGCGAGGCAAAGAACAGCGCCGCATCGGCCAGGTCTTCGGGCGTGGTCACGCGACCCAGCGGCGTCTGGCTGGCCACGATGTCGAACACCGCCTCGGGCGTGGCGCGGCTGGCATCCGTGGTCCGGAGCAACCCGCCCGAGATCATGTTGACCGTCACGCCGATGGGGCCCAGTTCCTTGGCCGCCGTGCGGGTCAGCGCCAGAAGCGCCCCCTTGGCGGCAGTATAGTCGTGGTAGGGCACCACCGGGTTCTGCATCAGGTTGGTGCCGATGGTGATGATCCGGCCAAACCCCTGCGCCTCGAATTGCGGGCGCAGCGCCTGCAGACAGGTCAGCGCGCCGCCCACCGCCGTTTCGGCCTGCCGCGCGATATCGGCCCAGGCCAGCCGGTCCAGATGCGCGCGCGCCTCGCCGTTGAAGGAAAAATCGGCCAGCGCGTTATGCACCAGCACATCGGGCGCCCCAAGGCGCGCGGTGACCTGGTCCACCATGTCCGCCACCTGTTCGGGGTCGGTGACATCGGCGCCAAAGGCCAGGGCGCGCGGGCCAAGATCCCGGGCCAGCGCCTCTGCCGCCGCGCGGCTCTGGCGGTAGTTGATCGCGACGCGCGCCCCTTCGCGGGCAAAGGCGCGGGCGATGGCGGCCCCAAGGCCCCGGCCGCCGCCGGTCACAAGCACGGTCAGATCGGATATCGGGCGGGTCATTCTGTCTGTCCTTCGAAAAACTCGTGGAAATGATGGGTCGGGCCATGGCCCCGGCCCACGCTCAGCGCATCCGCGCGCGCGATGGCGCGGGCGACATAGGCCTTGGCGCGGGCCGCCGCCTGGTGCAGCGGCAGGCCATGGCCCAGCCCCGTGGCCAAAGCCGAGGACAGGGTGCAGCCCGTGCCATGGGTCTTGCGCGTGGGGTGGCGCGGGCCATCCAGCCATGTCAGGCCACCTGCCGTGGCCAAGAGATCGGGGCAGTCCCCCCCGGGCAGATGCCCGCCCTTGAGCAGCACCGCCCCCGGACCCAGCGCCAGCAGCGCGCGGGCCTGGGTTTCCATGCCGCCCCGTCGTTGTCGCCTCGGGCTGGTCCAGCAGGTCGGCGGCCTCGGGCAGGTTGGGGGTGATCACCTGCGCGCGCGGCAAGGCCCGGCGCAGCGCGGCCACCGCATCGGCCACAAGCAGCCTGTCGCCGCCCTTGGCGACCATGACCGGGTCCAGCACGATGGGCGCCCCAAGCCCCGCCAGCGCGGTGATCACCGCCCTGATGATGGCGGCATCGCCCAACATGCCGATCTTGACCGCGTCGATGCGGATATCGGCGCGGATCGACGCGATCTGGGCTGCGACCAGATCGGGGTCGACCCGCTGCACGGCCTGCACGCCTTGGGTGTTTTGCGCGGTCAGGGCGGTGATGGCCGCCATGGCATAGCCGCGATTGGCAGAAATGGCCTTGATGTCGGCCTGGATGCCCGCGCCCCCCGATGGGTCGGACCCGGCGATGGACAGGATGTTGGGGATCATGCGCGCCCCCATTCCGCCACCAGCGCCGCCGTTGCGGCCCGTGGGTCGGGGGCGCGGGTCACGGCGCTGACCACGGCCATGCCGGTGGCCCCAGTCGCCTTGATCGCCGCCGCATCGCCCGGTTTCAGCCCGCCGATGGCCCAGGTGGGCCGCCGCGTGGCCGCCACGATCGCCGCCAGCCCGTCAAAGCCTGTGGGCGGGGCATGGTCGGGCTTGGTGGCGGTGGCGCGCACCGGGCCTGCGCCGATGTAATCCACCCCCGCCGGAATGGCGCGGGCCTGTGCGACGGTTTCGATCGACAGCCCAAGGATCATGCCGGGCGGCAATTTGCGACGGATCAGGGCGGGGTCGCCATCGCCCTGGCCGATGTGCAGGCCATGGGCGCGGGTGATCCGCGCCACCTCCAGCCGGTCATTGACGATCAGCTTGGTGCCAAGGGGCGTCAGCAGCGGCAGAAGATGGGCGATCAGCGCCGCCATCTCGGCATCGCTGGCCTGCTTGTCGCGGACCTGGACCATGGCCGCCCCGCCGCGCGCGGCCGCCAGCGCCTGGTCGACCACGGGCAGGGGCGCGTCCGGGTCGGTGATGACATAGACTGGCCCCCTCATGCGCGGCTGACCCGTGCGCCGGCATCCAGATCACTGGGCGTCAGGGCATGGAGCGCATCGAGGAACGCCACCTGGAAACTGCCCGGCCCGGCTGCGGCCTGGGCCGCCCGCTCGCCCGCCAGCCCGTAATAGGCGAGGGCGGCCACCGTGGCGGGCAGGGGGGGCTGGCCCACCAGGAAGGCCGCGATCACCCCGTTCAGCGAACAGCCAAGCGCGGTGACGCGCGGCATCAAGGCATGGCCATTGGCCACCTGGTAGGCCGATGTGCCGTCGGTGATGTAATCGACCGGCCCCGACACGGCGACCACCCCGCCCGTGCGCCGGGCCAGGTCGCGCGCCGCCGTTTCGGCCGCCTCGACCGGGTCGGCGGCATCCGCGCCCCGGCCCTTTGCCCCGATCCCCGCAAGCGCAAGGATTTCCGACGCATTGCCCCGGATCACGCCGGGGCCAAGATCAAGCAGCCGCGCGCAGATCTCTTGCCGAAAGCGGGTCGCGCCCACGCCGACCGGGTCAAGCACCCATGGCTTGCCGGTCTCGGCCATCACCCCGGCGGCCATCGCCATCGCCTGCGCCCAGTCGGGGTCGGGCGTGCCGATGTTGACGCTGAGCGCCTGGGCGAGATGGGCAAATTCCGCCACCTCGTCGCGGGCATGGACCATCGCGGGCGATGCCCCCGCCGCCAAAAGCACATTGGCCATGATGTTCATGGCGACGAAATTGGTGATATTGTGCACAAGCGGCGCGGTGGCGCGCATCTGGTGCAGGCAGGTTCCGGTGGTGTCCATCGTGTTCCCCCGCCAGCGCAGGGGACCAAAGCGGGCAAGCCCGGCCAGACCTGGCCAAACGGGCACCCACCGCGGACTTCCTACGCCAGCATGATCTGGTTCAGGTTCAAAGGGTGCTTCTCAGCCCGGTTGCCCGGACGCCCCTGTCGCGGGTGCCAGTCTGTGGGTTTGCGGCGCAAAGTCAAGCGCCCGCGCCGGGCGGGGCGGGTCAGGCCCCGTGCGCGTCGAACCGCGCCCGCGTGCGGTTGGCGATGGCCACAAGGCTCAGCATCACGGGCACCTCGACCAGAACGCCCACCACCGTGGCCAGCGCCGCGCCGGAATTCAGCCCGAACAACCCGATGGCCACCGCGACCGCCAGTTCAAAGAAATTCGACGTGCCGATCAAGGCGCAGGGGGCGGCCACCTTGTGCGGCACCCGCCACAGGTAGGCCCAGCCATAGCCAAGCGCGAAGATGCCGTAGGACTGGATCACGATCGGCACCGCGAGCAGCGCGATCAACAGCGGTTGCGCCAGGATCACCGGCCCCTGGAAACCGAAGAGCAAGACCACGGTCGCCAAAAGCCCCAGTACGGAGGCGGGCTTGATCCGCGCGGTAAAGGCCTCGACCGCCGCGACGCCGCCCCGCGCGATCAACGCCCGCCGCGTCAACAGCCCCGCGAGCAGCGGAATGACGATATACAGCACCACAGACAGCACCAGCGTTTCCCAGGGCACGGAAATATCGGTCACGCCAAGCAGCACCGCCACGATGGGCGCGAAGGCCACCACCATGATCAGGTCATTCACCGACACCTGCACCAGCGTGTAATTCGGATCGCCGCGGGTCAGCTGCGACCAGACGAAGACCATCGCGGTACAAGGGGCGGCGCCCAACAGGATCAGCCCCGCGATGTATTCGGGCGCGCGGTCCGGATCGATCAGACCGGCAAAGACATGGTCGAAGAACAAGACCGCCAGCGCCGCCATGCTGAAGGGCTTGATCAGCCAGTTGACCACCAGCGTGATGATCAGCCCCTTGGGGCGCTGGCCCACGGCGCGCAGCGATCCGAGATCGACGGCGATCATCATCGGATAGACCATCGCCCAGATCAGCACCGCCACGACCAGGTTCACCGATGCGTATTCCAGCGCCGCCAGCGCCGCGAAGGCGCCCGGTACCAGGTTGACCAGGATCAGCCCCGCAAGGATGCACAGCGCGACCCAAAGCGTCAGCCAGCGTTCAAAGAGCGTCATGATCATGCCTTTCCGGGGGCAGGCAACAGGCGTCGCCAAGCGGCGGCGCCAGCGCCGCGATGAAATCGGCCAGCGGGCCCAAGGCGCCCGGGGCCAGCGCATAGCAGATGCGCGGCCCCGCGATGTCGCCGGTGATGATGCCCGCGGCCTTGAGGATGCGCAGGTGTTCGGACACGGTCGATTGCGCCAGCCCGACCGCGCCCACGATATCGCCGCCGATGCAGCCGGGCGTTGCCTGCAACAGCCGCAGGATGCGCAGCCGCGCAGGGTGGGCCAGCGCCTTGGCAAGATCGGCGATGTCGCTGTCCATGGTCTGCCCCGGCCCATCGTTTCGTTGATCGTCGATAGGCGATGAAAGCGGGCTGGGCAAGGGTTATCCGGCCGGTCGTTGCGCCCCGCATTGCCGACTTGCGACGGGGCGTTGTGAAAGGATATTTTCACGCCCATGGCGCGGACACCGAAAACCTCCTTCATCACCCGGATCCGCGCGGCAACGCCGGACCTGCACCCGAGCGAAAAGCGGCTGGCCGAGGTGAGCCTCCCCATCTGAATTGGTCCACCGTTATGTTTAGGAGACGGAGGACAAGGAATGGTGAACAAACGGCACAAGCCCGAGGAAATTGTTCAGAAGCTGCGGCAGGTTGACGTGCTTGTCGGGCAAGGGTTGCAGCGCGTGGATGCGATCCGCGAAGTGCGCATAACCGAACAAACCTATTACCGCTGGCGCAAGCAATATGGCGGTATGGGAACCGACTAACTGAAGGAACTCAAACGTCTCCAGAAGGAGAATGAGCGACTACGCAAAGCCGTATCGGAGCTGAAGCTGGACAAGCTCACTCTGAAGGAGGCTGCCCGGGGAAACTTCTGAGCCCCGCCTGCCGGCGCGCCTACATTGATCTGATCCGAAGTCAGATGAAGGTATCGGAACGCCGGGTCTGCCGGGCACTGGGGCAGCATCGATCAACGCAAAGGTATCAGCCGCACGGCAGGGCAGACGAAGACCGGCTTGTAGCGGACATGATTGAATTGGCCAGGCACTACGGCAGCTACGGCTATCGTCGCGTTGCGGCGTTGTTGCGAGACGCGGGCTGGCAGGTCAGTGATGGCCGTGTCGAGCGGCTGTGGAAACGGGAGGGGCTGAAAGTGCCGCCAAAACAACCGAAGAAGTCGAGGCTCTGGCTAAACGACGGGTCATGTATCCGGCTTCGGCCTGAGCATCGCAACCATGTCTGGAGCTATGACTTTGTCCATTGCCGTACCGATGATGGCAAGGCGTTCCGCACATTGAACATCCTCGATGAGTTCAGCCGGGAATGCCTGACAATCCGGGTGAAGCGCAGGCTGAACTCGACGGACGTCATCGACGCCCTGACTGATCTGTTCATCTTACGCGGACCGCCGGCATTTGTGCGAAGCGACAATGGCCCTGAGTTCGTTGCGAAGGATGTCCGGGGCTGGATCGAGGCAGTAGGCGCGCGAACAGCGTTTATCGAGCCGGGCAGCCCTTGGGAGAACGGTTATGTCGAGGCTTCAACGCCCGGTTCAGAGATGAACTGCTGAACAGGGAGGTCTTCTACTCCCTGAGAGAAGCACAGATCGTCATCGAAAACTGGCGCAAACACTACAATACAAAACGCCCTCACAGCGCCTTGGGATACCGGCCTCCAGCACCGGAAACCATCGTGCCAATAGACCAGCGGCCGATTATGCACTAACAATCAAACCGGACCGATCAGAGAAGGCTAGGCAGCGCCGCGCGGTGCCGTGGCAGCCCGTCCCATTGCAGGCCCGCGCGCGGCCCTGTATCGGCAACAAGACCAGATAACAGACCGGCCCGATGACCATAGAAAACACCCAAAGCCCGACCGCCGCCGCCCCGGCCAATGCCACCGAAGAGCGCGCGAAATCCAAGCGCATCGGCAGCCTGCGGGCCTTGGGGCCGTTTCTTGCGCCCTATACATCCATGCTGGCCGCCGCCGGTGGCGCCTTGGTGTTGACCGCCATCGTGTCGCTGACCCTGCCGCTTGCGGTGCGCCGCGTGGTCGACGGGTTCGAAACCGAAAGCGCCGAACTGCTGGACCGGTATTTCCTCGCCGCGTTGATGGTGGCCATCCTGCTCGCGCTGGGGACGGGGCTTCGCTATTACCTCGTGACGCGTTTGGGCGAACGGGTGGTGGCCGATATCCGCAAATCGGTGTTCGACCGCATGATCGGGATGAGCCCATCCTTCTACGAGAAGATCATGACCGGCGAAGTCCTGAGCCGGATCACCACCGACACCACGCTGTTGCTCAGCGTGATCTCGTCCAGCGTGTCGATCGCGCTGCGCAACATGCTGATCCTGCTTGGCGGGCTTGGCTTGATGATGGTGACATCGCCCAAGCTGACCGGCGCGGTCTTGTTGATCGTGCCGCTGATCATCGTGCCCATCGTGGTGCTGGGGCGGCGCTTGCGGGTCTTGAGCCGCGAAAACCAGGATTGGATCGCGGAGAGTTCGGGCAATGCGTCAGAGGCGCTGTTGTCGGTGCAGACGGTGCAGGCCTTCACCCATGAACGCGCTTCCAGTGCCACTTTCGACGCGGTCACGGAAAAAAGCTTTGCCAGCGCCAAGAAACGCATCGCCACCCGCGCGGTGATGACGGTGATCGTCATCACGCTTGTGTTCGCGGGCATTGTCGGCGTGCTGTGGACCGGTGCGCGCGACGTGCGCGCCGAGGCGATGACCATCGGCGAGCTGATCCAGTTCCTGATCTATGCGATCATGGTCGCGGGATCGGTTGGCGCGCTGTCCGAGATCTGGGGCGAATTGCAGCGTGCCTCGGGGGCGACCGAACGGCTGGTCGAATTGCTTCAGACCGTCGACAGCGTGGCCGACCCCGACCAGGGCCTGGCCCTGCCACAGGGTGGGCGCGGCGCCATCGGCTTTCACGATGTGCGGTTTTCCTACCCCACGCGCCCCGATAGCGCCGCCTTGGCGGGGGTGGATTTCACCATTCAACCCGGCGAAACCGTCGCCATCGTCGGCCCGTCGGGGGCGGGAAAATCGACGATCTTCCAGCTGTTGCTGCGCTTTTACGATCCGATCTCGGGCAAGATCACGCTTGATGGGGTGGATCTGCGCGACATGACCCGCGCCAGCTTTCGCGATGTCATGGCCATGGTGCCGCAAGACCCGGTGATCTTCGGTGCCTCGGCCCGCGACAACATCCGTTTTGGCCGCCCCGGCGCCACCGATGCCGAGGTGGAGGCCGCCGCCCGCGCCGCCGCCGCGCATGATTTCCTGACCGCGCTGCCCCAGGGCTATGACACCTACGTGGGCGAACGCGGCCTGATGCTGTCGGGGGGCCAGAAACAGCGCATCGCGATTGCGCGCGCCATTCTGCGCGACGCGCCGATCCTGCTTCTGGATGAAGCGACCAGCGCGCTTGATGCGGAATCCGAACGCCTTGTGCAGGATGCCGTGGCGCGGCTATCGGCCGATCGCACCACCCTGATCGTTGCTCACAGGCTTGCCACCGTCAAACAGGCCGACCGGATCCTGGTGTTCCAGGATGGCCAGATCGTGGCCGAAGGCACCCATGACAGCCTTGTGGCGCAGGGCGGGCTTTATGCGCGCCTTGCCCGGCTGCAATTCACCGAAGGGCTTGCGGCGGAATAAACCTTGCGCCGCGCCCGGCTTGCACCGGGTTTACCTTGCACCGGGCGCGCGATCCTTTCATGCTGAACGGACGGGGTGCGCCTGCCTGCGACCGGGCCGCCCATCGGGACATCGAGGGGGGATGTGCCATGGTCCGCTTTGCCACGCGCGACGACATCAGCCGGATCGAGCGGGATCATCCCTGGCCCGCGGCCCAGCCCGCCGCCACGATCCATGGCCTTCTGACCCAGACCAGGGCCCGGCACGGCGCGCGCCCGGCCCTGTCGTTCCAGATGTTTTCCGGCCCCCGCGACCCGGCCGAAACCCTGACATGGGATGATCTGCACGCCCGCGTGACCCAGGCCGCCAACATGTTCCGCGCCTTGGGCGTGTCGGACACCGATACCGTCGCCTATGTGCTGCCCAATTGCACCGAAACCGTGGTGACGTTCTTGGGTGGCATGGTCGCGGGCATCGTGGCCCCGATCAACCCATTGCTGGATGCCGAACAGATCGCCGCGATCCTGCGCGAAACCAAGGCGCGCGTCGTGGTCACGCTCCGGCCCTTTCCCAAGACCGACATCGCCGCGAAACTGGCCGAGGCGCTGCGCCAGGCCCCCGATGTCCAGACGGTGATCGAGGTCGATCTGCTGCGCTACATCACCGGCGTCAAGCGGCTGATCATCCCGCTGATCCGGCCCAAACCCGGCGCCGGGCATCACGCGGCGGTGCTCGACTGGGGGCGCGAGATGGCCAAACATCCCGCCGACCGCCTGGGCTTTGACGATCCCGCCGGCGACCGCGTCGCCGCCTATTTCCACACCGGCGGCACCACCGGCATGCCCAAGGTCGCGCAACACGCCACCCAGGGCATGATCTACAACGGCTGGGTCGGTCACACCCTTCTCTTTACCGAGACGGACACTGTGATCTGCCCCTTGCCGCTGTTCCATGTCTTTGCCTGCCACGTGATCGTGATGGCGATGCTTGCCTCGGGCGGGCATGTGATTTTCCCCACCCCGGCGGGCTACCGGGGCGAAGGCGTGTTCGACAATTTCTGGAAACTGGTCGAACGCTGGCAGGTCAGTTTCATCATCACCGTGCCCACCGCCATCGCCGCGATGATGCAGCGCCCGGTCGATGCCGATATCTCGTCGGTGAAGACCGCCTTTTCCGGCTCGGCCCCCCTGCCGGTGGACCTGTTCCGCCGCTTCGAGGCGGCGACCGGCGTCACCCTGGTCGAAGGCTATGGCCTGACCGAGGCGACCTGCCTGGTGTCCTGCAACCCCGTGGATGGGGAGAAGAAGATCGGTTCGGTCGGCATTCCCTTTCCGCATTGCGAGGTCCGCATCCTCAAGATCACCCCCGATGGCGTGATGGACTGCGACACCGACGAGCTGGGCGAGATCTGCGTGGCCAACCCCGGCGTGCGCGCGGGCGCAACCTATACCGATCCAAACCTTAACCGCGACCTGTATCACCACGGCCGGTTCCTGCGCACCGGCGACCTGGGCCGGATCGACGCCGATGGCTATCTCTGGATCACCGGTCGCGCCAAGGATCTGATCATTCGCGGCGGCCACAACATCGACCCGGCGGAAATCGAGGCGGCGCTTGGCCGGTCACCCCGATGTCGCCATGGCCGGCGCGATTGGCCAGCCCGATGCCTTTGCCGGCGAATTGCCCTGCATCTATGTCGAACTGGTGGCCGGGGCCGGGGCCACGCCCGATGACCTGATGACATGGTGCCGCGATCATGTCCACGAACGCGCGGCCATTCCCAAGCACATGGAAATTCTTGACGAATTGCCGAAAACCGCCGTGGGCAAGGTGTTCAAGCCCGCCTTGCGGCAGCGCGCCATAACCCGTGTCTACGATGCCGCGCTGGCCGATGCGGGGCTTGCCGCGCGCGTCGCCCGCGTGGTCGAGGACAAGAAACTGGGCCTTGTCGCCCAGATCGCCCCGAAGGGCCCCAAGGACGAGGCCGCCCTTGCCCATGTGCTCGGGCAGTTCACGCGCCCCTGGGCCTGGGTGGAATGACCGATGCCGCTGCCGCGCCTTGATCCCGGTTCCGCGCGGCGTCTGTTCCTGGATGCCCATGCGCTGCTCGATCCGCCCAAGGGGCCGGGGCGCGGCGCGAATCTGGCGGCGCTGATCGGGCGGCTTGGCTTTGTGCAGGTCGATAGCGTCAACACGCTGGCGCGCGCCCATGACCTGATCCTGTGGTCGCGCCGCCCCGCCTATCGGCCCGACCACCTGCGCCACCTGAACGACCGCGCGCGCGCCACGTTCGAGCATTGGACCCACGATGCCGCCGTGATCCCTGCGGCGTTTTTCCCGCAGTGGCGGTTGAAATTCGCCCGCGACCGGGTGCGCCTGCGCGAGCGGTGGAAGGATTGGCACGGCTCCGCCTTCCATGCCGAGATCGACACGGTCCTGCGCCACATCACCGATCACGGCGCGGTGCAATCGGCCGATATGGCGGGGCAACGGCCGTCGAAATCCACCGGCTGGTGGGATTGGCACCCGTCCAAGACCGCGCTGGAATATCTGTGGCGCACGGGCGATCTGGCCGTCACCCGCCGCGACGGGTTTCGCAAGGTCTATGACCTGACCGAACGGGTGATCGCGCCCGAATACCTCAACGCCCATATCCCCGAGGATCAGGTGATCGATTGGGCCTGTGCCGCCGCGCTTGACCGGTTGGGCTTTGCCACGCCCGGCGAACTGGCGGCCTTCTGGGCCTTGATCACCCCCGCCGAGGCCAAGGTTTGGGTGCGGCACGCCCTGGCCTGACGGTCGCGTGACCGAGATCGAGGTGCTGGGCCATGACGCGGCGCCCCGCCGCGTGATGGTCTGGCCCGACACGCTGGCCCGGCTGGCCGATCTGCCCGATCCCGCGCCCCGGCTGCGGGTGCTGTCACCCTTCGATCCCGCCTTGCGCGACCGCAAACGGGCCGAACGGCTGTTCGGCTTTCACTACCGGATCGAGATCTTCGTGCCCGAACCGCAGCGCCGCTATGGCTATTACGTCTTCCCGCTGATGCAGGGCGACAGGATCATCGGCCGCATCGACATGGCCGCCGAGCGCCAGGCGGGCGTGCTGCGGCTGCGCGCGCTCTGGCCCGAGGCGGGGGGCGTTGGGGCAAGGGGCAACAATCCCGGCTCGAGGCGGAGCTGCACCGGCTGTTGCCGCTGGCGGGCTGCGACCGGGTGGAATTTGCTCCCGGCTGGCTGCGGGCGCCCGGTTAGGCCGCGCGCCGCCCCAGGTCGACCAGCGCCGCGCCCGCGAAAATCAGCGCCGCGACACAGACGATGGAGGGCCCGGCGGGCGTGTCGAACCGGTAGGCCGCCGCCATCCCGAGCAGCGCCGACACCGCGCCGAACCCCGCCGCGATCAGCGCCATCGTCTCGGGGGTGCGGGCGAAACTGCGCGCCGCCGCCGCCGGGATGATCAACAGCGCCGCGATCAGCAAGACCCCCACCACCTTGATCGCCACCGCGACCGTCACCGCCAGCGCCAGCGTCAGGATCATCTGCTCGCGCCGCGGGTCGATCCCCGCCGCCGTGGCCAGATCGGCCGATAACGTCGCCGTCAGCAAGGCCGACCAGCGCGCCCAGATCAGGATCATCACCAGCGCGGCCCCGCCCCAGATCACCGCCAGGTCGGTGCGCCCCACGGCCAGGATATCGCCAAACAGGTAGGCCGACAGGTCAAGCCGCACATCCTGCAACAGCGACACCGCCACCAGGCCCGCCGCCAGCGCCGAATGCGACAAGACCCCCAGCATCGTGTCCATCGCCCGCCCGCGCCCCGACAGGCCCGAGACCGTGACCGCCATGGCCAGCGCCATCACCAGCGTGCCCAGCATGATCGACAGGTTGAAGGCCAGGGCCAGCGCCACCCCCAGGATCGCCGCATGCGCCGTGGCATCCCCGAAATAGGCCATGCGCCGCCAGACGATGAAACACCCCAAGGGCGCCGCCGCCAAGGCCACCCCGATCCCGGCAACGGTCGCACGGATCAGGAAATCATCCAGAAACGCGGTCATTCGGCCGCCTCATGTCCGTGGGTGTGGCTATGCGGATGATCATGGTCGTGCCCATGGGCGTGGTCGTGGCGGTAGAGTGCCAGCGCGCCTTGCGTGCCGGTGCCGAACAGCGCCCGGTATTCCGGGGCGGAGGCGACATGTTCCGGCGCGCCCGCGCAGCAGACATGGCCGTTGAGGCAGATCACCCGATCCGATGCCGCCATCACCACGTGCAATTCATGGCTGACCATCAGCACCGCACAGCCCAGCTCGGCCCGCAGCGCCGCGATGCGGCGGTAAAACGCCGCCGATCCTGGCTGATCCAGGCCTTGGGTCGGCTCGTCCAGGATCAACAGGTCGGGTCGGCTCAGGATCGCGCGGGCCAGAAGCACGCGCTGAAACTGCCCGCCCGACAAATCCGCCATCTGCCGCCCGCCAAGCGCGCCGGCCCCCGCCTGGTCCAGCGCGTCGCGCGCCAAAGCGTCGGGGATGCGCGCGGGCAGGTCGAGAAACCGCCGCACCGTCAAGGGCAGGGTCGGGTCGATATGCAGCTTTTGCGGCACATAGCCGATCCGCAGGCCGCGCGCGCGCTTGAGCGTGCCCGATGCGGGCCGTTCGGCCCCGATCACCACCCGCAAAAGCGTGGATTTGCCCGATCCGTTCGGCCCGACGATGGTGACGATTTCACCCCGGTCGATGTGGAAATCCACGTCATGCAGCACGGTTTGGCCGCCAAAGCGCACGGCGATATCGGTCAGCGTGATCAGGGTCATGGCGCGGCACCCGGGCTGCAATGGGGGCAGAGGCCCTCGGCCTCCAGCACCGTGCGCGCGATGGTGAAGCCTGCCGCCTCGGCGGTTTGGGCCAGCGCCGCGCGGGCGGGGGCCACGGGGGCTTCGGCCACGGCGCCGCACCCGGTGCAGATCAGAAAGGCCGCGTCATGGTCATGACCCGGATCGGTGCAGGCGGCAAAGGCGTTCAAGCCTTCGATGCGATGCGCAAATCCGTGCTTGGTGAGGAATTCCAGCGCCCTGTAGGCCACCGGCGGCTGCGACCCCAGCCCCTCGTCGCGCAAGGTGTCGAGGATTTCATAGGCCCCGATCGCGCGGTGCCGCGCCAGCAGGATTTCCAGCACCCGCCGCCGCACCGGGGTGAATTGCAGCCCGTCCTGCGCGCAGCGCGCCGCGACCGCGCGCACCGTATCCTCGATGCAGGCGCGGTGATCATGGGTCTCGAAGCCGATGGGGTCGCCGGGGCGGGGGGGCTGTGTCATGGGGACTTGATATGTTATTCTATAACGCTTAACAAGGCGGTTGAATTGTTATAGTATCACATGAGGGATCGAGAATGCGCGCCAAGTTCCTGCCTTGCCTGACCGCTTTGCCCTTGTTGCTGGCCAGCCCCGCCTTGGCCGATGTGCCGCGCGTGGCGGTCGATATCGCGCCGGTTCACGCGCTGGTGGCGGCCGTGATGGCGGGCGTCGGGGACCCCGATCTCGTGTTGCCGCCCGGCGCATCCCCGCATGGCTATGCGATGCGCCCCTCTGACGCGCGCGCCTTGCAGCTTGCCGATCTGGTGATCTGGGTCGGGCCAGAGCTGACGCCTTGGTTGGGCGGCCCGCTTGACAGCATCGCCCCCGATGCCGCGCGGCTGGAGCTGTTGGCGGTGGATGGCATCATGCGGCTGGAGTTCCGGGAGGGGGCCAGTTTTGCCGCGCATGACCATTCCGGGTCGGCGGGGCAGGCGGATCATGCCGAGCATGAGGACCACGGCGGGCATGAACACCACGCCGACCACGCGGAGCATGACCACCCCGCGGAGCACGAAGATCATGGTGACCATGCCGACCATGATGACCACGCTGGCCATGATGACCACGCTGGCCATGATGACCACGCTGGCCATGATGACCACGCTGGCCATGATGACCACGCTGGCCATGGTGACCACGCCCATGATGGCATTGATCCCCATGCCTGGCTGGACCCGCTGAATGCGGTGATCTGGCTGGATGCCATCGCGGCGGAATTGTCGCGGATCGATCCGGTCAATGCCGCGAGCTATGCCGCCAACGCCGCGCTTGCCGCCGTCGACCTGGAAACCTTGCACCGTGACATTGCCGCCCGCATGGCCGTGCTGTCGGGGGAATTCGTGGTGTTCCACGACGCCTACCACTATTTCGAAGCCCGCTTCGGCATCGAGGCGGCGGGCGCGATCAGCCTGTCGGATGCGACCGACCCGGGCCCGGCGCGGGTGGCCGAAATCCGCGATCTCGTGGCCGACCAGGGCATTTCCTGCGTCTTTGTCGAACCCCAGTTCAACCGGGGCATGGTCGATGCCGTGTTCGAGGGCACGGGCCTGAACATCGGCGTGATCGACCCGCTGGGCGCATCCTTGACGGTGGGGCCTGCGCTTTATGCCGAAATGATCGCGGCGATGGCCACATCCTTCGAGACCTGCCTGGGCGGTTGACCCGCCCGCCCTCCGGCATGGCATAGAACAGGGCCTCCGGGCCCTGTTTTCATGGGACGAGGTCGCAGACCGACAGGCACATGGAGCAGGGGGATGGTGCTGTGAGAGAGGATTGAACTCTCGACCTCTCCCTTACCAAGGGAGTGCTCTGCCACTGAGCTACCACAGCATCTTTTCGTCCGCGCTGCCTACATCGGGTCATGTCCCGATGCAACCGGCCTTTGGACCTGTTTTGCACGCGACCGGCCCGATGGCGCGCCGCGTGGCCGTCCCATTAAAAGCATCCGCACGCATCCGCAAGCGCAATCTGGACGCCCCGGCCCATCACGGGTAAACGCAGGCCATGGCACAAGACAAATCGCCAAATGCCAAGCCCGCATCCGCCGCCGCGATCCGCGAGGCGCGGCTCAAGGCGGCGCTGAAGGCGAACCTTGCCCGGCGCAAGGCACAGGCGCGGGCCAAGGCGCAGGCGCAAGACCGGGCGCGGGCGACGGATGACGTGACACATGGGCCGGATGACACCGGCGAAGAGGCGTAAAGCCAGCGAAAGGGCAGGGCGATGGATCGGATCGTGGTGACGGGCAATGGCCCGCTTTCGGGGCAAATTCCCATCGCGGGGGCGAAAAACGCCTGCCTGACGCTGATGCCTGCAACGCTGTTGTCCGACGAGCCGCTGACGCTGACCAATGCACCGCGCCTGTCGGATATCCGCACCATGACCACGCTGTTGCAATCGCTGGGCGCCGAGGTGTCCGCGCTGAACGGCGGGCAGGTTCTGGCGCTGTCCTCGCACGGGTTGAACAACCACACCGCCGATTATGACATCGTGCGCAAGATGCGCGCCTCCATCCTCGTGCTGGGTCCGATGCTGGCGCGGGACGGGCATGCGATCGTGTCGCTGCCCGGCGGCTGCGCCATCGGCGCGCGCCCCGTCGATCTGCATCTCAAGGCGCTGGAGGCGATGGGCGCCGATCTGGACCTGCGCGATGGCTATGTCCATGCCAAGGCCCCCGGCGGGCTGCGCGGCGCGGTGATCGATTTCCCGATGGTGTCGGTGGGCGCCACCGAAAACGCCATGATGGCCGCGACATTGGCCAAGGGCACCACGGTTCTGCAAAACGCGGCGCGCGAGCCTGAAATCGTCGACCTGGCCCGCTGCCTTCGCAAGATGGGCGCGCAGATCGAGGGGGAGGGCACATCGACCATCACCATCCAGGGCGTTGACCGGCTGCATGGCGCGACCCACCCGGTCGTGACCGACCGGATCGAGCTGGGCACCTACATGCTGGCCCCCGCCATCGCGGGCGGCGAGGTCGAATTGCTGGGCGGCCGGTTGGATCTTGTCGCGGCCTTTGCCGAGAAACTCGAACAGGCGGGCGTGTCGGTGCGCGAAACGCCCGCTGGCCTTGCGGTCACGCGGCGCGCCGACCGGGTGCAGGCCGTGGACGTGGTGACAGAACCCTTCCCCGGCTTCCCGACCGATCTGCAGGCGCAGATGATGGCGCTGTTGTGCTGTGCCGAGGGCACCTCGGTGCTGGAGGAACGGATCTTCGAGAACCGCTTCATGCACGCCCCCGAATTGCTGCGGATGGGCGCGAAGATCGACGTGCATGGCGGCACCGCCACCGTCACCGGGGTGGACCGGTTGAAAGGGGCCAAGGTCATGGCGACCGATCTGCGCGCCTCGGTGTCGCTGATCCTGGCGGGCTTGGCCGCCGAGGGCGAAACCATCGTCAACCGCGTCTATCACCTGGATCGCGGCTATGAACGGGTCGAGGAAAAACTGGGCAATGTCGGGGCCAGGATCGAACGGATCAAGGGCGATGACTGAAGACGCAAGGTTCGAAGACGGCGGCGATGGGCCGGTGGCGCTGCGCGCGCTGGATGCCGATGATCTGCGGGTGATCTCCGCGCTGGTGCAGGATGCGGTCTTTCCCGTGGCCGAAATCTCCTGGGATCGCGCGCGCCGCCGCCTTGCGCTGTTGATCAACCGCTTCCGCTGGGAAGAGGCGGGCGGGCGCGGCGGCCCGGAACGGGTGCAATCGGTGCTGGTGATCGAGGATGCGATGCTGGTGGCCAGCCAGGGCATCGACCGCGCCGACAGCGACCTTGTCCTGTCGATCCTGGCGCTGGATTGGACGGCGGCCGAGGACGGGATGGGCCGCATCACGCTGGTGCTGGCGGGCGACGGGGCCATCGCCGTCGATGTCGAGGCGCTCGAGGTCACGTTGCGCGACGTGACCCGCCCCTATGTCGCCCCCTCGGGCAAGGCGCCACGCCACCCCGATTGAACGCCACCGCCGCGCCAAAGACGCTTCACCCCCCGGCCCGAAGCGGTTAGACCAAACCGCGCGATCAAGGATGGGACCAGGATGCCAGTTTTTCTCGACAGTCGTGACGGCGATTTCGACGCCCGCTTTCGATCCCTGCTGGAGATGAAGCGCGAAGACACGCCCGAGGTCGATGATGTCGTGGCCGGGATCATCGCCGATGTGCGCGCGCGCGGCGACGAGGCGGTGATCGCGCTGACCGAACGGTTCGACCGTCTGGCGCTGACGCCCGAAACCATGGCCTTCAGTGCCGATGAGATTGCGCAGGCAATCGAAAAGGTGCCCGCCGCCGAACGCCGCGCGCTGGAATTGGCCGCCGAGCGCATCCGCGCCTACCATGTCCGCCAACGCCCCACCGATGCCCAATGGACCGACCCCGAGGGCGCGACGCTCGGCTGGCGCTGGACGCCGGTCGATGCGGCGGGGCTTTACGTGCCGGGCGGGCTTGCCTCTTACCCGTCCAGCGTCCTGATGAATGCCATTCCCGCGCAGGTCGCGGGGGTCAAGCGGTTGGTGATCTGTGCGCCCACGCCCGATGGCCGCGCCAATCCGCTGGTGCTGCTTGCGGCGCATCTGTCCGGCGTCGACACCATCTACCGCATCGGCGGCGCGCAGGCCGTGGCGGCCATGGCTTACGGCACCGCCACCATCAGCGCCGGTGGACACGATCACCGGGCCGGGCAATGCCTATGTGGCGGCTGCCAAGCGGCGTGTCTTTGGCCGTGTCGGCATCGACATGATCGCGGGGCCATCGGAAATCCTTGTCATCGCGGATGGTGACAATGATCCCGACTGGATCGCGCTTGACCTGTTGTCGCAGGCCGAACACGACGAAAGCGCGCAATCGATCCTGATCACCGATGATGCGGGCTTTGGCCGCGCGGTGGCCGCCGCCGTGGACAAACGGCTCGAAACGCTCGACCGGCGCGCCATCGCGGGCGCCAGCTGGCGCGATTACGGCGCCATCGTCACCGTCCGCGATCTGGACGAGGCGGCGATGCTGTCCAACCGCGCCGCCCCCGAACATCTCGAACTTTGCGTCGCCGACCCGGTCGCCTTGAGCGAAAAGATCACCCATGCGGGCGCGATTTTCCTTGGCCAATGGACGCCCGAGGCGATCGGCGATTACATCGGTGGGCCGAACCATGTGCTGCCCACGGCACGCTCGGCGCGGTTTTCCAGCGGGCTTTCGGTGCTGGATTTCATGAAGCGCACCACCTTGGCGCAGATGACGCCCGCGGCGCTCCGCGCGATTGGCCCTGCGGCGGAAACATTGGCGAATTCCGAAAGCCTTCAGGCCCATGGCCTGTCGGTGCGCGCGCGGCTTGACCGGCTGAACCAGACCGGGGGTGACACAGGGATGGGGGGGGAATGACCATGCACATCACCCAGATCGACATCGACATGGATGGCATGCCGGCCCCCACGCCGGAAATCGAACAGGAGCGCCGCGTGGCGATCTTTGACCTGCTCGAGGACAATTCCTTCGTGCTGCCCGCCCGCGAGGATCGCGCGGTGCCGCCCGGCCCCTATCACCTGCGGCTGTCGATCCGCGAAAAGCGGCTGGTCTTCGACGTGAACACCGAAACCGCCGAAGATGCGGCCGAGTTTCACCTGTCGCTGTCGCCGTTTCGGCAGGTGGTCAAGGATTACTGGCAGATTTGCGAAAGCTATTTCCGCGCGGTCAAGACGCTTCCGCCCAGCCAGATCGAGGCGATCGACATGGCGCGCCGCGGCATCCACAACGAGGGCGCGCGCATCTTGCAAGAGCGGCTCGATGGCAAGGCAGAGGTCAACACCGCCACCGCCCGCCGCCTGTTCACGCTGATCTGCGTACTGCATTTCGGGGGCTAGGGGCGCGCGGTGACCGATGCTTTCCCCTCCTCGGTGTTGTTTTGCTGCGATCACAACGCCACGCGATCCCCCATGGCCGAGGGCCTGATGAAGAAATTCTACGGCCACCGCGCCTATGTGCAATCGGCGGGGGTGCGCAACGAGTTGGAGATCGACGGGTTTGCCGTTGCCGTCTGCGCCGAGCTTGGGGTGGAATTGCAGCGCCACCGCGTGCGCAGTTTCGATGAAATGCAGCAATGGGGCGATGACCTGTCGGGCTATGACCTGATCGTCGCGCTCTCGCCCGCCAGCCAGCGCCGCGCGTTGGACCTGACGCGAAGCTATCATCTGGATGTGGAATATTGGCCGATCCTCGACCCCACCGGCCTTGGCGAAACCCGCGAGGCGAAACTGGCCAGCTACAGGCAAGCCCGCGACCAGATCATCGCGCGCATGGTGGCGCGTTTTGGCCCCGCCACGGAAGGTGACGACAATGTATGAAACCATCGCCCTGATCACCCGCTATTACACCGCCTTCAACGCGGGCGACATCGATGGCATGATCGCCTGCCTTGCGCCGGACGTGGCCCATCACGTCAACGAGGGGCAGGTGCGTATCGGCACCGCAGCCTTTGGCGAGTTTTGCGCCCATATGGCGCGCTGCTACGCCGAGCGGTTGGACGATCTGGTGATCATGGCCAATGCCGATGGCAGCCGCGCGGCCGCCGAGTTCACCGTCAACGGCACCTACCTGGCCAGTGACGCGGGCCTGCCCGAGGCGCGGGGCCAGGCCTATCGCCTGCCCGCGGGCGGCTTTTTCACCGTCCGCGAAGGCCGGATCACCCGCATCGTGACCTATTACAACCTTGCCGACTGGGTGGCGCAGGTTTCCCGATGACCCTGACGATCCGCGCCTTTCGCGGGCCCGAGATCGCCGCGATGGTCGAACCCTTCGCCCGGCTGCGCATCGCCGTCTTCCGCGACTGGCCCTATCTCTATGACGGCGATCTGGAGTACGAACGCCGGTATCTTGCCGATTACGCCGCCTCCGACAGCCTTCTGGTCGCGGCTTTCGATGGCGACAGGCTGGTGGGCGGATCAACAGGATTGCCTTTATCCGATCACGCCGAGGTCGCGGTCAGCCTTGCCGCGGCCCTGCCAACCGACATGAAGAACGTCTATTACTGCGCTGAATCTGTTCTTCTTTCCGATTTTCGCGGCCAGGGTGTCTATCGCCGTTTCTTTGATCTGCGCGAAACCCATGCCCGCAGCCTGAATTGCACTTATGTCACATTCTGCGCCGTGATCCGCCCCGATGATCACCCGCGGCGCCCAACTGATGCCCAACCGCTCGATCCCGTCTGGCGCCGCTACGGCTATGCGCCTTTGCCCGGTGTCACCACCACCATCGCCTGGCGCGACATCGGCGAGGCGGCGCAAACCGACAAACCGCTGCAAGTCTGGATCAAGCCGCTATGATCATCGCCACGGCCGCCTATCCGCTCGACCCGGTCGCCAGCTTTGACGCCTATGCCGCCAAGCAAGACCACTGGGCCGCGCGCGCCGCAGCCCAAGGGGCGGGCCTGCTGGTCTTTCCCGAATATGGACGGATGGAACTGGCCGCGCTCGAGGGGCCCGCAATCGCCGGTGACTTGGCCGCCAGCCTGCGCGCGGTCGACCGGCACACCGCCCGCGCCAATGACCTGGTGGCGCGGCTGGCGCGGAAATACCGCCTGCATATCCTTGCCGCCTCCGGCCCGGTGTTCGACGGGCGCGACCGCCCGGTCAACCGCGCGACGCTCTTTGGCCCCAAGGGCGTGATCGGCCACCAGGACAAGCAGGTGATGACGCGCTTTGAACGCGAAACCTGGGATGTGGGGCCGGGCGGCCCCTTGCGCGTCTTTGACACCGCGCTTGGCAAGATCGGCATCCTGATCTGCTACGATGCCGAATTCCCGCTTCTGGGCCGCGCCCTGGCCGAGGCCGGGGCCGAGATCCTGCTTGTGCCATCCTGCACCGACACAGAGGCGGGCTATGCCCGCGTGCGCATCGGGGCCATGGCGCGTGCCTTGGAAAATCAGTGTGTCGTGGTGCAATCCCCGACCGTGGGCGCCGCCCCTGGTCGCCCGCCGTCGATGACAATTTTGGCGCCGCCGGCATTTTCGGCCCGCCCGATCTGGGCTTTCCGGCCAGCGGCATCCTGGCCTTGGGCGCGCCGAACGATCCCGGTCTTGTGCTGGCCCGCATCGACCCGGCCGCCATCGCGGCGGTGCGCACCAAAGGGGCCGTGTTCAACCACGCCCATTGGCCCGAAAGTGCCGCGCGCGCGCATGTTGCGCCGCCCGACACAGATTTGCCTTGAAAATCCGGGCCAGCGGGCGCATCTAGCCGCCACCTGCACCCACAGCGGTGCGCATAGCAAGGAGTGACCATGGCCAAGGAAGAAATGCTCGAATTTCCCGGTGTCGTGAAGGAACTTCTGCCCAACGCCACGTTCCGGGTCGAGCTTGAAAACGGCCATGAGATCATCGCGCATACGGCAGGAAAGATGCGGAAGAACCGTATCCGGGTTCTGGCAGGCGACAAGGTGCAAGTCGAAATGACGCCCTATGACCTGACAAAGGGCCGCATTAATTACCGTTTCAAGTAACGTGCGCCTGATCCTCGGATCGGCAAGCCCCCGCCGCAAGGAATTGCTGGCGGTGCTGGGCCTTGTGCCCGATGCCATCACGCCCCCCGACATCAACGAAGACGCGCGGAAGGCCGAATTGCCCGGCCCCTATTGCGCCCGGATCGCGCGCGAAAAACTGGCTGCGATCCCGGCGGATGCGGGCGATGTCGTGCTCTGCGCCGATACCACCGTGGCACTGGGGCGGCGCATCCTGGGCAAGCCCGCCGATGAAACCGAGGCGCGGGCGTTCTTGCGCGCCCTGTCGGGACGGCGTCACCGGGTCTTTACCGCCGTCGCGGTGCGCCGTGGCGACACGGTCTGGGAACGGCTGGTCGAGGCGCGGGTGCGGATGAAGCGCCTGTCCCAGCCGGAAATCGACGGCTACATCGCCACCGGCGATTGGCAGGGCAAGGCGGGCGGCTATTCCATTCAAGGGCCCGCCGGTGCCTTCATCCCGTGGATATCCGGCAGCCATAGCGCCATCGTCGGCCTGCCGCTGGTGGAAACCGCAGCTGTTGCTGCAAGCCGCCGGCATGCCGGTCTGGGGGAAGAACCCATGAAGGGTCGCGTTGTCTTGCTCGATCAGGTGGCGGGGCGCATGGCCGCCGCGCTGATGGTCGATGGCCATCTGGCCGATCTGTTGATCGATCCCGCCGAGGATGCCGGGCCGATGCCCGGCGCGATCTTTCGCGCCGTGGCCGACCGGCCGATGAAGGGGCAGGGCGGTGTGACCGTCACGCTGGGGGGCGAGGCCAAGGGCTTTCTGAAACAGGCGGGCGGCGTGTCGCCCGGCGACCGGATGCTGGTGCAGGTCACCGGCCCCGCCGAGCCGGGCAAGGCCGCGCCCGTGACCACCCGCATCCTGTTCAAAAGCCGCTTTGCCATCGTCACGCCGGGCGCGCCGGGGATCAATGTCTCGCGCAAGATCAAGGATGACGCGGAACGCGACCGCCTGTTGGAAATCGCCCATGCCGCGATGGACGGCGCACCCGATGGCCATGGCCTGATCCTGCGCAGCGCCGCCGAGGATGTCGACGAAGACGCGCTGGATGCCGATATCGCCGCGATGCGCGATCTGGCCACGGCTGTCATGGCCGACACGGACGGCGCGCCCGAATGCCTGGTCGATGCGCCCGATGCCCATCACTTGGCCTGGCGCGACTGGGCCGATCCCGACCCCGATGAAGTCATCGACAGCCCCGGCTGTTTCGACACGCATGGCGTGCTGGACGCGGTCGAAGAGGCGCTCGCGCCGCGCATGGGTCTGCCCGGCGGGGCCAGTGCCTTTGTCGAACCCACCCGCGCGCTGGTGGCGGTCGATGTGAATACCGGCGGCGACACCTCGCTTGCGGCCGGGCTCAAGGCCAACCTGGCGCTTGCGCGCGCCCTGCCGCGCATCTTGCGGATCAAGGGGTTGGGCGGGCAGATCACGCTCGATCTGGCACCCATGCCCAAGAAGGACCGCCGCGTTCTCGAAGACGCGCTGCGCCGCGCCTTTCGCGATGACGGCGCCGAGGTGGTGCTGGCGGGCTGGACGCCCTTGGGCTGTTTCGAGGTGCAGAAAAAACGCGACCGCCCGCCGCTCGCATCACTTTGGCCGCGCGGCTGATCACCCCGGCCCATCGCCCCGTAGGGTGGGCAATCTGCCCACCGCCACCTCACCCATGCCGCCCGGTCCCCCGATGCCCCAACCAGTGGCAAAGTCGCCTCTGGACCCCATTGATTTCATCGGGGCCACCCCTGTCCCACGCCTGGGGGACCGCAGAAGGCCCGCGGTTTACCCGCCCCGCAGCGCCGACAGGATCGCGGGCGAGGGTCGCCCATCCGCCGCCAGGCCGCGCGCGGTCTGATAGGCGCGGATCGCGGCCTCGGTCCGTTGCCCCACGACCCCGTCGGGCGTGCCCACATCATGGCCCGCCCGGTTCAACAGCGCCTGCATTTCGCGCCGCTCGGCCTGGGTCAGGCCCGTGTCATCAGGCCCGAACCCGCGCGACAGCGGCCCACCCCCGGCCAGCCGGTCGGCCATGTAGCCCACCCCGATGCCGTAATTCACCGACGGGTTGTAGCGCAGGATCATGGTGAAGTTGTGATGGAGCAGCCAGGCCGGCCCGTCCGCCCCGGCGGGCGCATGGATCGCCGCAGCACCATGGTCGGGCAGGGCGCCGCCGCGTGCGGGCCGTACACCCGCAGCCGCCCACTCGCGCACAGCCCGCCGCCTGTCACGCCCGGTCTGCCGCGTGTCGAAGCCGGGCGGCAGATGCACCTCCAGCCCCCAGGGCTGATCGGGCCGCCAGCCATGCCGCCGCAGGTATTCCGCCGTCGAGGCCAAGGCATCGCTCGGGTCCGTGCCCCAGATGTCGCGCCGCCCGTCGCCGGTGACATCAACGGCATAGTCTTCGTAGACGCTTGGCATCAGCTGCGTGTGCCCCATCGCCCCGGCCCAGGATCCAAACATCCGGTCGGCGGGAATGTCGCCCGCCTGCAAGATCCGCAGCGCGGCGATCAGCTGTGCCTCGAAGAACCGGCCCCGCCGCCCTTCCCAGGCCAGCGTGGAGGTGGCCGAGATGACGGGAATATCGCCCAGCCGGGTGCCGAACCGCGTTTCCAGCCCCCAGATCGCGGCGATGACATGGGCATCGACCCCGCTGTGCGCCTCGATCTCTGCCAGCCGCGCCCGCACGGGGGCGACACGGGCCAGGCCAAGGGCCACGTCCTCTTCCGCGGCGACCAGCGCAAGGTAATCTTCGGTGCTGCGGCGAAATTCGGTCTGGTTGCGGTCGCGATCCACCACCCCGGGCAAGAAGCCTTGTCCGCGAAAGCCCCGGTCCAGTGTCGCCTGCGTGATCCCCTGTGCCAGCGCCCGGTTGCGGAAGGCGGCAACCCAGGCGTCGTAATCGGCATTGGGGCTTGGCGTGAAGCCGGACAGCGCGGGGCGCTGCCGGGGCATGCAGCCCAGCAGGGCCTGCGCCGCAGCACCGGCCAGCATCATTCTGCGCGTCCAGCCTGCCATGATCGATGATCCTTGCCCAGCTCTGCCCCTGTGCTAGCGCGCCACACCCCCAGGGTGCAAGCCGGTTGGGCCGGACCGTTGCGATCTTGCGGGGCGCGGCCCATACTGGGGGCGACATGACCCGCCCCGGAGCCCCCCGATGCCCTGCCCGATGTGCAGCAAAGACCCCAGTGACGGCTACCGCCCCTTCTGTTCGCGCCGCTGCGCCGATGCCGATCTGGCACGCTGGCTGAGCGGGGGCTATGCCATCCCGTCCGATGACCCTGACGACCTGCAAGCCGCCGCCGAAGCACTGCTGCAGGCGCCGCCCAAGCCGCATTGATCAGCCCCCCGCGACGGCCCCGAAAAAAACGCGCGTTCCCCTATGGACAGCCCCGCGCGTTGGCCCTAGAACGCCGCTCACCCGTGATCGTTCCAACAAGATCACAACCCGTGCCCGGGTAGCTCAGGGGTAGAGCAGTGGATTGAAAATCCTCGTGTCGGTGGTTCGATTCCGCCCCCGGGCACCATTCTCAAGCTCCCCCAACCATGGATCATCGCCAAGTGTCCTGGGCGTGCCGTTTTCAAGACTGCGCCTCGGGCACCGGTTTGGCTGGGCTTTGGGGCGGATGATGCCTGCCCCCATGCGTGTTGCGGCCGGTGGAAAACAAGATCTTGCCGACCGCGCAGGCGGGGTTACCTATCCCGCTGATAGTTTTGGTCTTATCGAGGGCGATATCACGCGTCGAGGCTTGCCGCAGGAGGTTCGGCTTTGCTTCTTGGTGGTGGCGCCGCTTACCCTCTCGCGCTTTTTCACCGGTCTTCTGGGCGTGATGGGTGAGCGTGGCTAAAAAGGAAAGACCTGAGAGCATTTGCTCGAGGCGAAATTGTTCTGGTAGCCTGTCTCTTGTTTATTTTTCTATCGAAGCTGATCCCTTTTTGAAAAATGGATGATTGGATGGTGAGGTTATTTCGGTCGCTTCTCGTGCTGCACCTTCTGGCGTCTTGTGTGCCAAGCGAACAAATCGGACCCGGCGGGGCAGAGCTCGTTGTCACCTTTGGTGGCGATGTGAATTTTGCGCATAGCCTTGTGTCGCCCTCTCCCGACACCGTTCTGAGATCCACGGTCATTCCTCTCGAGGCGACGACCGCTTATCTGCGGTCCGAGTTCACGGGCGACATCAATTTCGTCAATGTCGAGGCCGTCGTGTCATCGAGGGACCACGAGATCCAAGACAAGGAATTCGTGTTCAGAAGTCACCCGGACCAGTTTGATCACTTGATCGATCTTGGCGTGAACGCGTTTTCCCTGGCAAATAACCATGCCTATGATCATGGGCGATCGGGTATGGAAGCCACTTTGCGGTATTTCCAATCGGCTGCCGAAGACAGCTCTCCGTTGCTTTTCGCGGGCATTGGTGCCCTGGGAGAGGCAACGGCCCCCCAGGTCGAGGTTGTCAACGGTGTGCGCGTCGCCTTTTCGGCGATCGGCATCGGTGATCCAAGATTTGCGCCTGCACCGGGTGCAATCGGAATGTCCATGTTCAACAGGGCAGGGCACCTGGAAAGCGTGCTGGACGGTTTGGCATCCAGCGCTGCCGACCTGCGCATTCTGTCCCTTCATCTTGGGCAGGAAAACGTCAATACGGTCACTGATGCCGAGCTGCGGCTTGTGCAAAGGGCCCTCGACGAAGGGCGCGTCAATCTGCTGCTCGGGCACCACCCGCATGTCGTGCGCGGCGTGATGGCGGATCCTGCGCGTGGGCAGGCGGTCTTTCATTCCCTGGGCAATCTCCTGTTTGTCGGAGGAGCCGCTCGCGATCACCTTCCCGTTGGTCTGGACTACGGCGTATTCGGCAAGGCCTATTTCCGCGTCACGCGGGCCGGTGTGCGCTTGACCGCTCTCGAGGTCGTGCCCCTGTTGGGGGTCCATGTCGCACCGCGGCCAATGGATCCGGAACGGGTGAGGGCGACGCTTGCGCATCTGTCCGAGCTTTCACGGCGCACGGATGGGGAACTTGGCGTGCAATTTTCCCAGCTGGCATCCGACCCCTCGCGCGGTTTTGCCTGCTTTGGTGGGCCCTACGGTCGCGCCGCGCGTCACCTTTGTGCGAATTGACCGGTCGGATCCAATGGCGTGTTGTGCAAGCTCGATCGATAGCCGCGCAACAGCGGCTTTTGGATTGTGGGGCAGGGCAAGTCGGACCGGGCCCGATCGAGGCGACGGAAAAACCACGGCGCATGTCTGGTGACATGGAAAAGCCCTCTAAGGCCATACCCTAGAGGGCTTGTCTTGGCTCCGGCGGTAGGGATCTGTAGAGTAAGCATCCGCCGGCGGCCGTCTTGCTTCACCATCTCTTCTCGTTAGCCATGATGCTCTCGATGACTTTGGGATCGCACTGTTCGTCGTGCAGGAACTCACGGATGCCGCCTTCCCATGTCCGTATGTCCGCCAGAAGTTCTTGGAGGCATTCGATGCCACGGTCTGTGAAGGTCTTGATCCCCTCATCGGTACCGTCGTCTACCCAGATCATTTCGCCATAATCGATGTTGTCGGGATTGGCGCTGACAATCTCGATGAGTTCGAGGTTCTCGCCGATCCTCCTTGCGACCTCATCGATGGTGTGGACATGGGTAACCCGGGCCATCATGCAGCCTCGGCCGATCGGGGCATCTGCTTTTGCCAGTTCCATGGCAACAACTCAGGCAGGCATGAGACCGGCATGTCGGAGATGCGGGCGATGACGTCGGCGAGCCAAGCCTGGGGGTCGATGTCGTTGAGCTTTGCGGTGCCGATCAAGGTGTAGATCGCCGCCGCGCGTTGGCCGCCACGCTCTGATCCGGCGAAGAGCCAGGATTTCCGTCCGAGAGCTACACCGCGCAAGGAACGCTCGGCGGCGTTGTTTGAGAGGCAGACCCGCCCATCCTCGAGGAACCGCGTGAAGCCCGGCCAGTGGTTGGACGACAGCAGGTAGTCGATGGCTTTCGCCACCTTGGCGTGCTTCGACAGGAGCGCGCGCTCGCCGCGAAGCCATTGCTCGAGGTCCGCGACCAGCGGGGCCGATTGGCGTTGCCGCATCTCCAGCCGCGCCTCCGGGCTCTGCCCGTTGACCATGCGCTCGATCTCGAACAGAGCGTCGATGCGCTTTACCGCCTCCACGGCGATGGGTGAGATCGCCTTGGGCGACTTGCCCTTGCGGATGTTGGTCTGCACATCAGCAAGCTCGAAGAACTTGCGCCGTGCGTGCGACCAACACAGCGCCGATGCCACCGGGCCGGGTTGTCGGGCGGCATCGTAGAGTTGGTTGTACCCGGCATAGGCGTCGGCTTGCAGGATGCCCTGCCAGCCCGCCAGATGTTTCGTCGGGTGTTCCCCGGCGCGATCGGGGGAGAAGCGGAACACGACTGCGGGCGGCGCGGTCCCGTCGAAGGGGCGATCATCGCGCACATATGTCCAGAGCCGGGCGGTTTTCGTGCCGCCGCGGGCCAAGAGCGGAACCGTGGTGTCGTCACCATGCAGCCGGGCCGCGGTGAAGACATGGGCTTCGATCAGCGCGTTCAGCGGCTTCAGCAACTCGGCCACCGCGCCGACCTGGTCGGCGAGCGTGGAGAGGCTGAGGTCCACGCCTTCACGGGCGTAGCGTTCGGCCTGACGGTTGAGGGGCTGATGCTGGCCGTACTTTTCGAAGACGATCATCGCCAGCAGGCTCGGTCCCGCCCATCCCCGCGGGATTGGATGGAAGGGTGCCGGTGGCTGGGTGATCTTTTCGCAGGCCCGGCATGTGAACTTCTCGCGGACCGTCTGGATGACCTTCCACTGGCGCGGCACCACTTCGAGCGTTTCGGTAATGTCCTCGCCCATCTTCACGATGCGATCGGACCCGCAACAGGAACAGGTGCTGGGGGCCTCGACCACCACGCGCTCACGCGGCAGATGGTCAGGGAAGGCTTTCTTCACCGGCTTGCGCCGCTCGAAGGCACCGACCTTGGTCGTCTTCCGCTCGGCCTGCACCCGGTCCTCAGCGGCATCCTCTATGAGGTCTCCAAGCTGCAGTTCCAGTTGGTCGAGCAACTTGGCGCTGCGCTCCGCACTGCGGCCATACTTGTCGCGCTTGAGGATAGCGATCTCGAGCTTGAGGCCGGCAATCATCGCCTCGGATGTCGAGACCGCCGCGCGCACCCGCGCAAGATCGGCTTCGGCCGCCTCGGCACGCTGCTCCGCAGCCGCGAGCGCGGCGCGCAATTCTTCGAGTTCGGAGCGGGCGTCTGACATGGTGAACGTCTACCATGTCCGCCCGCCAAGGACCAGTAAAACAAGGGCTTTCCCGCTGATTTATCCAACCTTCGCAGGACGTTGCGTCCAGCGCGGGTTGCGCCAGTCGATCCCCTCCAGAAGATAGCCAAGCTGTGCCGCAGAGACCTGAACGGCATCCCCAGAGCAGCCCGCCGGCCAGATGAACTTCCCAGCCTCGAGCCTCTTGGCGTAGAGCGACATGCCCACCCCGTCATGCCAAAGAAGTTTTACGAGATCGCCCCGGCGACCGCGGAAGCAGAAGATCTCGCCAGCATGCGGATCGCGCCCGAGGCCCTGCTGAACCTTCAACGCCAGACTGTTCATCCCGCAGCGCATGTCCGTTACGCCGCCTGCGATCCACACCTTCGTGCCAGAAGAGAATGCGATCATTGCATCACCTTCAGGCGATCGAGCAAACGCGCCACAGCGTCCATGTCAAAATCTGCGGGGACCGTTACGCGGCACCGCTCACCGAGGTCGATCGTCATGCCAGGCGATGGTGACCGCGGCCCATCATTTGCACCCGAACCGCCCTCAACGGGAAGAACGCGCAAAAACTCCGGGCCATAGCCCCCAAGCAGCCCGTGCTTGTACCGATAACGCCAATCGTAAAGCTGGGACCGCGAAATCTCATGCCGACGGGCAACCTCCGCCACCGTCTCGCCATCTCGATGGCTTACCTCAACGATCCTGACCTTCTCGTCATCCGTCCAACGACGTCGACGGCCCGTGTCAGTGACCGACAATACTTCAATGCGGGGGGTGTTCTCGTGTGCGTCCATAAGGACACTCGATAAACCGTCGCCAAATCATCCCGCCAGACGGCCCTCGGCGTAGGCTTACTCTGTAGAAATTAAAAATATAATATTAACAATAATTTAACCTGCTGCGGCGAGCCGTTTGTGTACCGAATCAGGTGTGTTTTGTGTACCGACTTCTCTTTGGATGCGGTGTCGCTCAGGCCCAAGGAATGGCTCAGGCTGACTGAGAACGGCGCGTCAGGGCATCTGATCACACCGATCTTCTCCCACATCATGGATGATTACGAGAACCCAGTCTTAGGCATCAGGAAGGAAGACCTGTTTGGGCGGTGCTTTCTGCGGTCTCGGCGATCACGGGGCTTGCACGCTCAACGATCGGACGCAGACTAAAGGGTCTCGACAAGTCGTCGCCACCGAACGGCAGGGTGCGCCGCGAAGGTGGTGGTCCTCGGCTGTTGACGGAACGCGATCCGACGCTGCTTGCTGACCGCAGATGCCGCTCGCGACAAAAAACGCTTGTCCAGCGGGCAGATTCAGGCGATCTTAACATCAGACGGCAGGCCACTTGGGGAATGTCGGATTAAGCTCTTCGACTTTCCAACCAAACCCAGACAAGCCTCTGGAGATCATCTTGGCAAAAACCAAACCCATGCCGTTCTTGAAAAAACTCGTCCTATCCGCACTCCTGCTTGTCTCTTACCCCGCCTATTCGGCCCCTGTTGAAGCGGCCTTTTGTCAAACTAACGAAGGAGAGATATTCCCTATAATCTATTACTCTATCCAAACCGATGGGGTCTCGGCCACAGTCGTTACCGTCGACGGGATCGCTGTGGAGTTTTCGGAACTTGACGCACGCATGCGCCTCCATGACCTAACCTCGTCCACCATGCTGTTCCTTTCGTCCGACAGCGTAGGCGGAACGGCGCAAGGGCTATTGGAGGGAACCCCAGTCTCTGCAAGCTGCGTTGATTTTTCGAGCCAATTCAATGAGGCGCTGCTTGAAGCTAGCCCAGCATTCGAGGTTGTCATATCGGAGAATAGAGCCGAAATCGCCCGGCTAAGAGAGCAAGTTCGCACTCTACAAAGTGGGCTCTCACGCTCCAATGAGAATCTAGCTGAAAAGGTATCGGAGCTAGCTAGATTGGACGAGCTACTTGAGGTAGCACTCGAGGCCGCAGCAGAAACGTCTAGGCTTGGGAGTCAGATTGAGGTTTACCAAGAGTTTATGGCGTCGACCAGAAACCTTCTTGTCAACGACTTTGGTCTTCCGGATGAGTTCAGACAAGCCTACAACGAGTTATATTTTTGGGTTCTGGAGCAGTTGGCGGAATGATGGTCGGCCTCCTGTAGAGCGTCAACCTCCTTTTCCTGTGTCGACAACCAAGCTGGACGGTTCTGACCACTGCGATCGGAATGGCTAAGCGGTTGTGTCCTCCATGCTGTTGTCGCTGGTTTGGCTTCGAAGGTGTCCCTGAGGTTATCGCTGCAAGGGTCCTAGGCCATGAGTTCCCTACCATGTCGTTTGGGACATACTCAGGTGGGGCTGACCTAGAGACCCTTAGGGGTGCGATAGAAGTGCTAATGTGGTGAACCCTGTCGATACCACCTATGAGGCTTGGCACTTCCCCCCTTGTCGTTGGCATGTAGGTCGAACCAGCCTCTAGAAAGGCCGCTGAGTGGCAATATAGGGCTATTACTGCGCTCTCCTGCGGATACTCGAACTTGGCCGTCAGTGGCACTCTCAGGGGCTGTGGTGAGCGATGCGTTTCTAGCCTTGCCGCAAGGTCCAGCCTGAGGCCGCTGAAGTGCTAGAGAACCATGTCGCCCGTCTACTCGGTCACGACTTGAAAACGATGTCGTATGGCGTCTACTCTGGCGATGTGCCTTACGAGGTGCTTCAGCGGGCTGTCGAGTGGTTGGATTGGAAACATGAGCTTTCATTGTATAAAGAAAGGTAGGCCAGATATGAATTTAAAGAGATTTTGGAGAGTGCCCACATTGATTGTTGGAGCAATTTTTGTGGATGGCAGCGCTGCTCATGGACAAGTGCGCACACAGTTCCCCAGCCAGATGTTTGAGTGCCAGCCAGAGAACAATGGCCATTTTACCAATCTTGGGACATTGTTCTTTTCGGTATTTGATGACCCGTATGTTGGAACCATCCGTTATATGGAATTTAATGGTTTGAGGCCAGTTGAATATAAAGCCATGTTGTCATTCTACGACTTTGAGCAGGGCGAGCCATCTTGGTGGGCACAGTTTGTTGCAACTGATTTGATTCATGAAGAAGAGTCGCGGGAATACCAGATTGTTGTTGGTGTGACAGAAATGAATCATCTTATTTCGACAGTTTCCTTCGTGCAGGTGGCTGGTGAATTAGTCATTTATGCGTCTGACGGCCCATCTGTTTTTTTATGTAATCGTATTGAAGATCGAGCAACCATTGAAAATAACTTTTCATATTTCATGAATTATATCGTGACACAGCAAGGTTAAAGTTGGTAAGTTTGACGATCTGCGCTGGATATACACTGCTTGGAGCCGGTACACTTCATGACCGCACATGAAATCGACCTAGAAGCCCTAGATGCCTGCCTGATGTGTGATGACAGCCCTGATAACTGCATGATGCTGTCTGATCTTGATAGTTTGCTGCATGGTGCTGACTTTTCCGCTGTGGTAAGTCTCAAGAGACAAGTGTGTCGATGGCATTAATTTATCGTTCATCAATCCACCAACGTTGAACCCAACGTGCAGCATCAGTGGCTGCGCCGCTAAGTTCATTTGTTGCGTTGGTAGCGCCGCTCCAGCCTGCTGATGCTATTTCCTGCCAATCAATGTTTGATATTTCTATTTCCCGCAAATCACTGATGCTTGGCATTGCGTCTATGGCTGCAGTCCACGCTTGTTCGGGTGCGCTTCTTAATGCTTCCACTACTTCTCGATTTGTTGGAACCTCTATTGCACAGACAGTCTGAGTGTCTGGAGAGGGTGCTGCGCTAGGATCAATGAGTTGCTTCAACTCCGCTAAGTCTTGGAGGTTTGCACACATATCGCGGATTTCTAATGCCGTTACGCCAACGATTACAGCCGCACCAATATATGGGACAGCCTCTGCTGGCATGGAGGCCACATCACGCGATGCACTGACCCCAGTTCGCCTCGCAACTCGTCTTAGAATATCATCGGCAGCGTCTCTGACCTCTGTGGCTTCGGAACGAAGTTGACGATTGATGCGGCGCTCTTGGTCGATATCGACAGTCAACTCAGCTAGCTCATCAGCTTGTCGGGTAAATACCGTCCGCACACCAAGGGTCGTAGACAGCAAAGATGACGCTGCGCTTACAAAGGCCGAGCTTGCAAACAGCAAAATATTGATACTCAACGACACCAGCAATCCCAGCACTAGGAGCGTTTTGGCAGAAGCCTTTATCATGCTCCAAACTAAACCCATAAGCCTTAGTCCAGCCATGGCCTCGCCCCTTACTCTTGCGATTCTGTTTTCCGAGAAATCATCAGACAGGGTCTGTGGCAATAGTTACTCTGAGTGGTTGAAATGTAAGCATCACAATAGCAGCAACCAACTTTTTGATGGCCGCAACTTACCCCACCGCCTGATGCACTTCAATGACGTTACCCTCTGGGTCATGGAAGAACAACTGATGCCACTCCTTGGCAAAGGCATTGCCGTAGTCGGAGTAGGGGATAGAGTGCTGATCTAGTAGAGCCTTGAAGGCTTCAATGTCATCCGTCCTGAAGGCTATGTGACCACGTTCAACTGGATTGATCACCTCTCCGTTCTTGAAGGCGACTGTTAGGTCTCTCGTGGCGAGGTGCATCTGCATCTGACCATCAGTGGCAAACCTGATCTTACCATCGTAGCCACTGCTAGATGTGGCCACAGGGCGGGGGAATGACTGGATCGGGATATCAGCTAGACCAAGAATGTTGGTGTAAAAGTCATGCAGCCGATCAACGTCTTCAGCGACATAGTTGATGTGGTGGAACTCTAGTTTCATGGTTTGATCTCTATTCTTCTTAGTAATGGAAGGGGTGGAAGAGGTGTAAGGACTATCAGTGGGTTATAATTATCTTACAGTGTCTCACTATTCTCTAACCACCTATGATGTTTATTCTTCCTGAGAGTATATCCATCAGTAGGTATGATCTTGAGGGGTATGGTTATCGTGACCATCTTTCCCCGCTCATACCCTCTTATGTTGCCTTGGGCCTTAGCAGTAATCTTCCTGTCATTAGCCTTGCTATCTTGAGCGATCCTCTTTCCTGCCACCTGAACTGAGGCTACCTCTAGTGCGTCCTTGAGGTCTTTGGCTTTGTCTTTCTGGATGATGAAGCTGTCATGGATGCAGAGGACAGGGATACCTATTTCCGTGAAGTGGTTGAGGACGAGACTGGCAATCCTACTGTCTATGTTCATCAGGTGGAGAGCTTGGCCTGTGTTCAACTGGTCCTTGAGTTCCGGATACCTGTCGGTGAAGGCATCTAGCAGGATTTGTAGATCGTCGTTTTCTAGCTTCTTGAAGGGGCTGCCTTTCTTCTGATCATTCCTGAATGCTTGGAAGGCTTTCTCGGCACTGTCAGCATTTATGGCCATTAGGATGAGAGACTTAATCACATCCCTTTGGTCGCTCAGGTCCTTGATGATGTCCGGTAGTATCAGTTCCTCAAGGTCATAGGGGTCGTATACTGGGTCGTTAAGCAACAGGTTCGGATGGAAGGCTTTGTAATCGACCTCAACCGTAGGTTGGTCGTTGATGTATATCTCCATGCGCATCTCCCTCCCAATTTGGAGCCACCACCCGCCATAGAACCTGCCCCCTTTGGTCCAGTTGTCAGCGACGGTGCCGTTGAACACGCGGTGGACTTGCTTGTTGTTGTGGCTAATAAGGATGATCTGCACTTGCCCCTTGCGGCTACCTTTTTCGATTGTTCGGTAAACCACAGGGTCCTTGAGGCTGGGGATATCGATGAAGCTCCTGCGCAGTAGGTCGTTATAAGCAACCAGATCAGCCCGCATGGCTTCGACCTCAGGGTTCGTTGGATAGTCGAGTAGGCGTTTTTGTGGGTTATCGTCGTCGTCCTGATACCGTTCCCGTAGAAGGATAAGCGGCTTACCAGCGTGATGATCGATGTCGTAGAGGTCCACTGACAGCCTGAGGAATGCGTCGCGGAGCTTCTGGCTGTGGCGGATACGGGTTGTGTAGCTGCGCTCCCTGCCGGTTTTATCGTGAAACCCTTCTTGCTCTTCGATATACCCTGCCGCGACCAGCTTCTCTTCGACCTTGATGATGTTGTTCCCGATATGGATGCGGTCCATCCTGCTGTTGGCGGCGTAGCTGTTGTTGTTCTTCGAGAAGCCTAGCGCGAGGGAAGGATCGTTCAGCCAAGCGACATAGAGGTCGAGCAGCAGCACCCGTAGCATATCTTTGGCAGTCTTCTTGGGCTTTCTGTTCCCTGCTTTGTCGAGGGTATTGATGCTGCATTCGACATACAGATGCTCGGTAAGAACCTTGATCTCGGGGTGATCAGACCAGCGATGGACGTCTACTGGGCGTGAGTGCCAACGATCAATTTGGGACAGGTTGGTGTCATCAGTCATAAAGAGGCCCAGCGCCGAATGATTTCGTCATCTTGCGGGATATTAAATCGGGTGCAGCTTGCCCTGTCGATTGTTTAACGTTGCCAAATATTAGTTGATTATTTTAGTCGGGATTTTGGGTGGCCGACTGTGCATCTGCCATGGGTATCAATAGTCAGGTCTGAGCTATCTGCGTTGCCTCTCTCTTTCCACTCTGGGTCATTCCTTCGTGGGTAGGGCAGGCCTCAGTTCATCATCCGTTCATGAACAGCATGCATGCCACGATTCACCATGTCGCTTACTTCAGCAGCGTGACGCTGTAGTGCAGAGACCAATGCGGGGTCGGTTGATGTTTGGGTGACTGCGATGCCATCATCGGTGACTTCGATCTCAGTGTCGATCTCTGTCCCACGCATGAAGAACACATCAAGCGTTGGGCTTTGAATGATCACCTGCGGATCATCTTGAGCCTCAACACGAGCGATCATGCCTGTCACATGGCTCACCAGCGCACTGTATGTTTCTGGGTCATTGGTGGTCGTGACGGTAAAGATGCCATTCTCTATATTGATCACCTCGCGATCCATTAGCGTGAAGTTGCGGAACAGCGTTTGCATTTCCGCAGTCTCGGCATCCGTTGTGTTCGCCCCACGAAGGCCCGGCATCGTATATTCGTCGTGCCCCATGCCATGAGAACCATGCTGCCCATGAAGCCTGTCGTGGCCTGTCATCATTTGTGCTTCTGCTATGAAGCCACCGACGGCGAGAGTGCTGAGAACGGCGATACCTGCAACAAGGTGGCGCTTAATCATGGTCGAAGCCTTTCCATAGGATGTCCCAAGATGCGCAGTGTAGCGTTATGCTTTCAAGTCATCCTATCGCCGCACGTGCACCAGCAACTTAAGCGTCTACATCTGAGTTACTGTCGTCCTGTTACCGTATAGTGGTCACATAAGACTTGTTATGTTACTAGAATCGGCATACTCTAGAGGCATAAATTACCAATGGGGGAATACCTATGGCCCGTTTAGCATACCGCCGCGTCAGTTCCGTCGATCAGTCCCTTGAGCGTCAGGAGTTCGGCAACGACATCGATAAGGTCTTTGAGGAGAAGCTGTCTGGTAAGTCAGCCTCTGACCGTCCTGCGCTTCAGTCCATGATCGAATATGCAAGGGAAGGGGACTTGGTTGTCGTTCACTCTATCGACCGCCTAGCCCGTGATCTAAGGGACCTTCAGGACATCATTAGCACCCTTAATGGCAAGGGTGTCGCTATCACCTTCAGGACTGAGGGCCTTACCTTTGATCCCGGCAAGGATGACGCCTTCGCTACTTTGCAGCTTCAGATGATGGGGGCCTTCGCTGAGTTCGAACGTAACATTATCAGGAAACGACAAGCTGAGGGTATCGCCAAGGCTAAGGCCAAAGGTGTCTACGTCAATCATGGCCGTAAGATCAGCATCGACAGGGACAAGGTCCACAAACTCAGGGCTGAGGGTCTGTCCACATACAAGATAGCAGAGAAGATGGACATCAGCCGCATGAGTGTCCACCGTATCCTGAATGGCTAATGCTCTCTAGGGCTGTATGTAGCCCAATGCCCAACATGTCGACAAGAGATCGATGCTTTCACACTATGTTGTTTCAAATTCGCCAGATTCCGCCATCTAGTCACAACTTTGCCACATAGCCCCGTCAACGCGCAGAAAACATTGTCTTAATTTATTAAGAGAGTATTTATCCACAGGTCGATCCACGTAGGGCATATCCATGGTCTATCATTCAGAAAGCGGCTCAGACTTCGTTGGTTTGCGGATCTTGGTTGGCGGGCGCAAGCAAGTTGTATGCGAGAATGAGAGGGGCAAGCGTGTGTTGCTCGACATTTGCGACCTATCAGCATCAGAGGCAAAGATTGAAGATGCACTGCGGGAGGGCATTACCGCGCGCAATGTCCTCAGCGGCGTGATGTCTGCACTAAAGGCCCGCAACATTGCAGTTGAATTTGCCGGTTAATTCGCATTTTTTCCGACATGGTTTCGCTGGCCCTTGGCAACATTTAGGATCAATGTATGGCGCGCGGGACCATGGAGCCACTAATACACAAGGCTTCGGTTTACCTGACAGGCAACACGCTTTCTGCGCCAGTATCTCCGGGCGATGCTGTTGACTTGCGCCTAGCAGTAGACGGTGAAATCGAGGTAGTTCTAACCGTCCCTTCACGGTTGCCGTTCGGTCTTGGGAAACAACGTGAGTTTTTGCTTGGCACACTTGGACCGCAGGCTACTGATTTTCTACAACCACTGCTCGAGCAGTCTGCACATTTAAGGGTTCGTATAGTCGAGATTGAACCTGCACATGTAAGGCGTGACGGACAGGATCGTCTATTTATATCCGTTTGGGGTGACCCAATGCTTATTGTGTGGGAATAGTAGAAACATTTCGTCAGTGCTTTCGACTGCACTGGTGTTCAGACCTCCCGTGGTGGCAGTTGGTATCCTTCGACCATCAAGAACATCCGTATCCGTCCGGTCTGACTGCTCTGCCGCGGTTTAGCGTGAGCTGCTAATGCCCATTATCGCTAATGGGCATTATGGGGCGGCTGATGGGCACGAAGAAGGGCGGCAAGCGACGGTTCTGGTCTGACGATGAGAAGCGCTCGATCTGCTTGCAGACGCGCGCGCCGGGCGTATCGGTGGCGCAGGTTGCGCGGCGCTACGCGATGAATGCGAACCTTATCCACACTTGGCTTCGTGATCCTCGGTTTGCGCCGGCGGAACGTGTCAACGACTTTGAGACAGTGGCTTTTGGACTTTAGGCTTGTGTTTCTTCCGTTTGCTTTGGTGGGTTGATCCAGACGGCGGTCGGGATTTTGGGCGGCTTTGGTGGCTTGTGGACGAAGCGTTCCGGCGTATTGAGGAACGCGGCATCCAGCGTGGCTTGTCTCGCATTATAGACCGTTTCTGCCTGTCCAAAGTGGATCTGGTCAGGCGTCATCAAACCTATGCCAGCGTGATGATGATCCTGATTGTACCATGCAAAGAACCGACGGCAAAACGCGCGGGCCTGTTCTATGGTTGCAAAGTTTTTGGGGAACTCGGGCTGATATTTCAGGGTCTTGAAGTGGGCTTCCGAGAACGGGTTGTCGTTTGATGTATGTGGTCGGCTGTGGGATTTGAGCACACCCAGATCGACCAGCATGAGCGCTGTTGTTTTGGCCTTCATCGGTCCACCTCGATCAGCATGCAGCGTTAATTGATCCCGTGGGACAGCATGTTTCTCCATTGCGTCGATGAACAGTTCCTTGAACTGAGCGGCGCTTTCGGCGTGCTCGACACGCCAGCCGACCACGCGGCGGCTGAAGATGTCCAGGATGACATAGAGATAGAAGTAAGACCACTTCACCGGACCCATCAGCTTGGTAATGTCCCACGACCAGACTTCATTGGGCCCAATCGCCAGCAATTCCGGCTTTACATAGACGGGATGCGTGCGTTGTCGGCGGCGCTCGGCAACTTCGCCCTGAGCCGCTAATATTCTGTACATAGTGCGGATTGAACACAGGTACGTTCCCTCATCCAGCAATGTGGCAAAGACTTCGGTGGGGGTTTGATCCGCAAAACGGGGGGCGCGCAGATGCTGTAGCACCTGATCCCGTTCACTGTCTGGCAAGGCCCGTGAAGAGGGGGAGCGCGGTTTGCACGCAGATGGGGGTGCTGTGAGCGCCTTGCGGTGGCGCAAAACACTCGCGCGGGACAAAGACAGCGCGGAGCAAACAGCCGAGGTCAAACCGCTGCCAGCAGGCAAAGCGATGGCGGCGGCCATCATGATTTGCCGCTGCGCTCGTGCGTCTGCTCCATCTCGTCCAGCAGCGCCGCCACTTTTTTTTGGATGATGATAATGGCTTCCGCCTGATCCAAGCGACGCCGCAATGTAGCGACCTCACGGTTGGCCTTAGCCAACTCGGCTTGCAATGGATTGGCGGGCGCTTTTAGTGGGCCACGGTGACGCGGTTGCAAGGCGCCCAATGTGCCCGCCTTACGCGCCCGGCGCCAATCAGTCAGGGCGGAGGAATAAAGCCCCTCCCGGCGCAGAATGCTCGTGACCATACCCGTATCTGCAGCACGGTCTGTCTCATCCAGAATGCGCAACTTGTATTTGGCGCTGAAGCTGCGCCGTTTCGGCGTACTCGTCAGTTCGGCTGTAGAGACCGTCGGGGCTGCAACGACGCGGCTGGGCGCTGTCTGGGGCAAAATCTTCTCAGAGCCGAGATCCGGCAAAGTGGGTGTCTGTGAAGGCATAACCATGTGTTCGTTCTCCTACGCCCTCAAGTGTAAACTTTAGCCACCCGAATGTCTCACGCTTATTGGCACGGAGGGCTGGGCCGGGTTCTGTGGACTTGCAGGCGCATGCCTGCCTGATCTGCGATGACGCGCTCTCTGACGCGCTGGGAGTCCCTGCGCTGATCTGGATCGCCGGTGGCGCTGATCTGGTGGCGCGGCTGGAACAAGCCGCCGGGCAACGAAACATTTAGCCTTGGCACGGTTCTCATCTTTTCGTAACGTTTAGGTCAAAGATTAAGGCAAGGCCCGGCCATTTAGCGGCGTTATCAACTCACGTTTTGTAAATTCGGTGGTTCGCGTTAAGGTGAAGGGGAGGAAAGGCTGTCATGGTATCTAAGTTAACGAAATGTATTGGCTTTTCTGCTGTTCTGGGTGTCCTAGCAGCGTGTGCTCCACCGCCTCCCGCTACGCTTAGTCAGTGGTATGAAAGCAAACGTATCGAGTTCCCCGGATTGCAACACGCTTTGGCGGCAACTGACCTCAGAAACTGGGACGGAAGCCCAAGAGAAGATCGCTCATTACTTCTATCTACGTTTCCAACAGGTTTTGGCGCTCAATGGGCAAGTGGAGCAACTCGAGCGGAAGCGGAAAGAGTTGCAGTATCAGCTTGCAATGAAAGCTACGGTAGAAATGCTTGCTACATTCACTACAGCAACGCGGACTATGTCAGATTTGCCCGTCGAGAAACATGGCTGCAATCAAACAGCAGTGCACGTCGAGCGATTGCTGCCGAGCAAAATAGGGCCGCTGAACAGCGCAGACGAAACGAAGCGCGTGCACCGGCACAAGTCACAGTAGCACCGGTGCAAACCGGCCCTACCGCAGCCGATTACGACGCTGCAGAAGCATTGTTTGGAATAGCACAGAGGGCTTACGAGAGCACTCTGCCTAGGCAGACACAGCGATGCACCTCAATCTGGAATGGGATCGGCTGGGTAACTCAATGTTAAGAAAATCCAATAGCTAAAATCGGTATCGACCATTTGGCTTAAGAGCAGGCCGCCCAAGCCGATGGCGTTTTCGTGGAGGCCTAGCGCACCCCTGCGCATCGGCGACCGTTACTTACCCTCGACTCGGACGGCCTGCGAAGGAGACCCGCCACGCGCTCAATCGCGCGGCTCCTGGGCGGGCTGATTTGTTCCTGCGGGAACGAGGCGATCATACCATGAGAGCCGCCGTCGCGCCAATGGGATCGCCCAGATGACCCCATTTTGTGCGACCAAACTGTTACCCCAGATGTTACCCCTGAGAAAAACACAAAAAGCCCAACTGCTGGGCTGATCGTTAAGTTACTTATTTTATTGGGATTTTTGGCTCCGGCGGTAGGGATCGAACCTACGACCAATTGATTAACAGTCAACTGCTCTACCGCTGAGCTACGCCGGAACTGGCGCTGCGTATAGCAACAGGGTTTGGCAGCGTCCAGTGGCATGGCGCAAAAAAACGCCTCCAATGTCAGATCCGGTGAAATTGGCTGGTCCGGGTCAGGGGCTCTGCGCTGGACACGAGATTTCTGCCATGTAAATCAATCAGATGGGCCAAGGTGTTGCGTTCGGCCGCGGGCAAGAGCTGCGGCGCGAGATCGGTATAGACCCGGCGCGCCAGGTCGCCTGCGTTGCTGGGGCCCACGGCCTGCAGGGCGGCGAGGATTTGCGCCTCGCGGGTTTCGCGATGGGTGATCAACTCTGCCACGCGGGCCTGCGGGGCCGGGATCGGGTCGCCATGGCCGGGGTGGTAGATGCGATCGCCGCGCGCGCCCAGGCGCCGGCACGAGGCCATGAAGGCACCCATGTCGCCATCGGGCGGCGATACCAGCGATGTCGACCACCCCATCACGAGATCGCCGGAAAACAGCGCACCCTGCCAGGCAAAGCTGAGGTGATTGGCCATGTGCCCCGGCGTTTCCAATATCTCGATGCGGCCCCAGTCACCCTCGAGGCATTCGCCGTCGCGGATCGGCCTGTCGGGGTGGAAATCGACATCCACGCCTTCGCCGCCGCCGATGTCACCCCCGGCGGCAAGGGCCGCCATCACCGGGCTGCGGCCCCACTCCGAGGGGCCGGCCGCCAACACCGGCGCGCCCGTGGCTTGGGCTAGCGGGCGGGCCAGCGGGGAATGGTCGCGGTGTGAATGGGTGACCAGGATCGCGCCGATCCGTTCACCGGGCGCCAGCGCGGCCAGGATCGCGGCCATGTGCCCGGCATCGTCCGGGCCCGGGTCGATCACGGCCACCGCACCGGTGCCAAGAAGATAGGTGTTGGTGCCGCGAAAGGTCATCGGCGACGGGTTGGGCGCGGTCAGCCGACGCAAGCCCCGATCCAGCCAGATCCTGCTGCTTTCGCTTTCCATTCGCCTGTCCGCCCGGTTAACTGCTGCCATGGATTTCGGTTGGCTCAAACGGATGCTGCCAAGGGGGCTTTATGGTCGGGCCGCCCTGATCCTGCTTGTGCCGATCGTCACCTTGCAGATTGTCGTGTCGGGGCAGATCCTGCAACGCTATTTCCAGGAGGTCGCGGGCCAGATGACCACCGCGCTGGTGCTGGACCTGGCCCTCGTGCGTGATCAGATCGCGGCGGGCAGCGCGGGGGCAGGCGCCATCGCCGCCGCCCTGGAGATCGACATTCTGCCCGCGCCGTCACGCGACGCGGTCGACCACAGGCAATTCTACGACCTGACGGGGATCGAGGCGATCCGGGTCTTGCGCCGCGATCTGCAGGGCCTGGTTGCGGTCGATCTGATCACCGACGAACGCCGCCCGATCATCACCTTGCGCGCGGGCGACGAGACCATAGCGCTGGCCGTGGCCCGGCAACGCATGTCGGCGTCCAACCCGCATCAATTGCTGGTTCTGATGGTATTTTTCGGCCTGTTCATGACATGGGTCGCCTACCTGTTCCTGCGCAACCAGTTGAAGCCGATCCGGCGGCTGGCGCAGGCCTCCGAGGCGTTCGGCAAGGGGCAGGTCGTCGAATACCACCCCTCTGGCGCGACCGAGGTGCGCAGCGCGGGCCGCGCCTTTCTGGATATGCGGGGCCGGATCGAGGCGATGATCGATCAGCGCACCCTGATGTTGTCGGGCGTCAGCCATGATCTGCGCACGCCCCTGACCCGGATGAAGCTGGGGCTGTCGATGCTGGACCCGGATGCCGATGTCGCGGCCCTGACCCGCGATGTCGAAGAGATGGAGGCGCTTTTGGCCACCTTTCTCGATTTCGCCCGGGGCGAGGCGCTGGATGATCCGGTGTCGACCGATCCGGTGGCCCTGGCGCGGCAATTGGTGGCCGATGCACAGCGCGGTGGTGGCCGGGTCACGCTGATCGCGCCCGAGCGGGCGGAACCGGTGCTGCTGCGGCCACAGGCGGTGCGGCGGTGCTTGTCGAACCTCGTGTCGAACGCGCTGCGCTATGGCAGCACGGCGCGGGTGAGCGTGATCTTGCCCGACCGCGCGATCCGCTTCACGGTCGAGGATGACGGTCCGGGCATCCCGGCCGATCGCCGGGTCGAGGCGATGAAACCCTTTGCCCGGCTGGATGCGGCGCGCAACCAGGACAAGGGATCGGGTGTGGGGTTGGGGCTGGCCATCGCGCGCGATATCGCACAGCGCCATGGCGGCAGCCTGACCCTGCGCGACAGTGCCGAGATGGGCGGCTTGCGCGTCGACCTCGTCTTGCCGCGATAGGCGGCGCGGTCTTGTCTGTGGCGGGGGGCGTGGTAGGCCCGGCAGGACTTGAACCCGCAACCAAAGCGTTATGAGCGCTCTGCTCTAACCATTGAGCTACAGGCCCGCCGGGTCATGGATTACCAGACGCGTCCCCCCCGTCAAGTCTGCCATCATGCGGCCCTGCAGGGCGCCCGAGCTTGCCCCCGGGCCGGGCTTGGCCTATTGGCTCGCGCGAGACCCTGATGCGAAAGACCCAAGCCCATGCCGCCCCTGTCCATCCTTGCGCTGCGCTACCTGGCCTGGCTGATCGGCCTGCGGGTGCTGTTCGGGCTTTTGGTGCAGTTCGCGGGCCTGCCCAATGCCACCGCCACCGCCGTGATCCTGGCCGCCGTGCCGATGACCGATATCGGGATGCAGGCGGTCAAACGCGCCACGCAGGTCTTGCGGGCGGGCGATTGGGCGCTGGTCTGGGGCCTGTGCCTGTCGATCTTCCTGATGGTGCAGGTGATCGCACCCGCCATCATCTTTGCGCCGATGCGTGCACTGTTGGCCGATCCCGAAGGGTTGCGCCAAGTCGCCCGTATCGTGATCCCGACGGCCCTGATGATGATCCTGTTCCTGTGGATCGGCGCGCGGTCCGCGCAGGGGCCGGGGCGCCGGTGATCTGACCCATGGACGCAAGCGCGCGGTCTTGCTAGGGGCAGGAAACGTCCGCGAAGGAGCCTGACATGACCCATCCGCAAAACGGCCTGACCTATGCCCAGGCGGGCGTCGATATCGATGCCGGAAACGCGCTTGTCGACCGGATCAAGCCTGCCGCCGCCGCCACCACGCGGCCGGGCGTGATGTCCGGTCTGGGGGGCTTTGGCGCGCTGTTCGATCTCAAGGCGGCAGGCTATGACGACCCGATCCTCGTGGCCGCGACCGATGGGGTGGGCACCAAGCTCAAGATCGCCATCGACACCGGCCTGTTCGACACGATCGGCATCGACCTGGTCGCCATGTGCGTCAACGACCTGGTCTGCCAAGGGGCGGAGCCGTTGTTTTTCCTCGATTACTTTGCCACCGGCAAGCTCGAGGTCGACGCCGCCGCCCGCATCGTCGAGGGGATCGCCCATGGCTGCCGCTTGTCGGGCTGCGCGTTGGTGGGCGGGGAAACGGCGGAAATGCCGGGCATGTATGCGCCCGGCGATTTCGACCTGGCGGGCTTTGCGGTGGGCGCGATGAACCGCGGCGCGGCGCTGCCTGCCGGGGTTCAGGCGGGGGATGTGCTGTTGGGGCTGGCGTCGGACGGGGTGCATTCCAACGGCTATTCGCTGGTGCGCCGGGTTGTGGAACGGTCCGGCCTGGCCTGGGATGCGCCCGCGCCCTTTGCGGGTGGCGCGCTGGGCGCGGCGCTGCTGGCGCCGACGCGGCTCTACGTGCGCCCGGTGCTGGCGGCCATCCGCGCGGGCGGCGTGCATGCGCTGGCCCATATCACCGGCGGCGGGCTGACCGAGAACCTGCCGCGCGTCCTGCCCGAGGGGCTGGGGGCCGAGATCGATCTTGCAGCCTGGGATTTGCCGCCCGTGTTCAAATGGTTGGCGGCCGAAGGCGGGTTGGCGCAGGCCGAGATGCTCAAGACCTTCAACGCGGGCATCGGCATGGTGGTGGTCGTCGCCGCCGACCGGGCCGCGGCGATTGCGGCGCTTTTGTCGGATGCGGGCGAGACCGTGCATCATTTGGGGCAGGTGACCCAAGGCGCGGGCGTCAGCTACAGGGGCGTGCTGGCGTGACGAGCCGCGTCGCCATCCTGATTTCGGGCGGCGGATCGAACATGGTGACGCTGGCGCGATCCATGACTGGCGATCACCCGGCCCGGCCCTGCCTGGTTCTGGCCAATGACGCAGGCGCGGGCGGGCTGGAAAAAGCCGCCGCCCTGGGCATTCCCACGGCTGTCGTGGATCACCGCCCCTTTGGCAAGGATCGCGCCGCGTTCGAGGCGGAACTGACCCGCGTTCTGGAAACCCACCGGCCCGACATCCTCTGCCTTGCGGGGTTCATGCGGGTTCTGACCGAAGCCTTCGTGACCCGCTGGCAGGGGCGGATCTTGAACATCCACCCGTCGCTTTTGCCGAAATACCCTGGCCTGCACACCCATGCCCGCGCGATTGCGGCGGGCGATGCCGAGGCCGGCTGCACGGTGCATGAGGTGACGGCGGAATTGGATGGTGGGCCGATCCTGGGCCAAGCGCGGGTGCCGGTCCTGGCCGGCGACACGCCCGAACGCTTGGCCGCGCGGGTGCTGGTGCAGGAACACCGGCTTTATCCGATGGTCTTGCGCCGCTTTGTCGATGGGGACCGGTCGCGCATCGATATCTGAGGGGTAAACGCCTTTTCGAAAAGGCGTGCGCGGGCCGACTAGGCCCGCGCCATGCGGTTTCGAAACCGCATGCACGCCCTTTGCAAAGGGCGTGCAGTGCCCCGATCACAACAGCGATTTGACCTTTGCCGCCACCGCTTCCGCCGTGATGCCGAAATGGGCGTATAGCTCGCCCGCGGGCGCCGATGCACCGAACCCGTGCATGCCCACAAAGCCCGATTTCTCGCGGCGGCCGCGTTCCCCGAACAGCCAGCGGTCCCAGCCAAAGCGGATCGCCGCCTCGACCGCGACGCGCACCGGGCCTGCGGGCAGAACGCGGCGGCGATAGGCCTCGTCCTGCTCTTCGAAGATTTCCCAGCAGGGCATGGACACGACACGGGTGCCGATGCCTTCGGCCTGCAACAGGTCGCGCGCGGCCATGGCAATCGCCACTTCCGATCCGGTCGCCATCAAGATCGCCTGCCGTTTGCCATCCGCCTCGGCCAGCACATAGGCGCCTTGGGCGACCATGTTCTTGGCCTTGTGCTCGGTGCGCAGCGTCGGCAGCGCCTGCCGGCTGAGCGCCAGGACCGATGGCGTGGTTTTTTGCATCAAGGCCACTTCCCAGGCCTCGGCGGTTTCCACCGCGTCGGCGGGGCGGATCACGTTGAGGTTGGGGTTGGCGCGCATCATCGCCAGATGCTCGACCGGCTGGTGCGTCGGCCCGTCTTCGCCAAGCCCGATGCTGTCATGGGTCATGACATAGGTCACCGGCAGGCCCATCAGCGACGACAGCCGCATCGCGGGGCGTGCGTAATCGGTGAAGACCATGAAGGTGCCGCCATAGGGGCGCAGGCCGCCATGCAGCGCCATGCCGTTCATCGCGGCCGCCATCCCGTGTTCGCGGATGCCGTAATGCACGTGGCGGCCGCGGCGGTCCTCGGGGCCGAACACGCCCAGCCCGGCGGTGTCGGTGTTGTTCGATCCGGTCAGATCGGCCGATCCGCCCAGGTGTTCGCCCAGGATCGGGTTGATCACCTCCAGCGCCATCTGGCTGGCCTGCCGGGTGGCGACCTTGGGGGCAGCATCGGAATGCTGCTTTTTCAGGGCCTTGATCGTCGCGGACAGTTTCTTGGGCAGCTCGCGGGCAAAGGCGCGGGTAAACTCGGCCTGCTTGGCGTCCGACAATAGCGCAAAGGCGGTTTCCCATTCTTCGCGCGCGCTGCGCCCCTTGGCGCCCACGCCTTCCCACCAGGTTTTCAGATCGGCGGGGATTTCAAACGGGCCATGCGACCAGCCATAGGCCTCTTTCGCGGCCTTGAGCTGTGCGGCATCGGTCAACGCGCCATGGCCCTTGGCGGTATCCTGCGCGGCATGTCCCAGCGCGATATGCGTCTTGCAGGCGATCATCGCCGGGCGGGGCGAGGCCTTGCCCGCCGTGATGGCCGCATCGATGGCCACCGGATCATGGCCGTCACAGTCGAACACGTCCCAGCCGCTGGCGGCAAAGCGCGCCATCTGGTCGGTGCGATCCGAGATGGACACCTTGCCGTCGATGGTGATGCCATTGTCATCCCACATCACGATCAGGCGCGACAATTCCTGCCGGCCCGCCAGCGCGATGGCTTCTTGGCTGACACCTTCCATCAGGCACCCGTCGCCCGCGATGCAATAGGTGTAGTGGTCGATGATCTTCTTGCCCCATTTCGCGCGCAGGAATTCCTCGGCCATGGCAAAGCCCACGGCATTGGCGATGCCCTGGCCCAGGGGGCCGGTGGTGGTCTCGATCCCCATGGCATGGCCGTATTCCGGATGACCCGCCGTGATCGCGCCCAATTGGCGGAAGTTTTTCACCTGCTCCAGCGTCATGTCCGGCGAGCTGGTGAGATACAGAAGCGAATAGAGCAACATCGACCCGTGGCCCGCCGACAGGATGAACCGGTCACGGTTGGCCCAATCCGGCGCGCTTGCGTCAAACTGCAGGTGGTTGGCGTAAAGCACGGTCGCCACGTCGGCCATGCCCATGGGCATCCCGGAATGTCCGGAATTGGCGGCGGCGACGGCATCCAGCGTCAGGGTGCGGATGCAGGCGGCGCGGCGCCAGTGATCGGGGTTTCGGGTGGCAAGCGCGGTCAGATCCATGGCGGGGCAGTCCTTCGTCAGGCAGCTTTGAAAGGGGCGCGCGCGGATCGCCTGTATCCGGGCGCATTTGGCCCGTGTCATACCAGAGGCGGGGGGCGGCGCAACCAAAACGCGGTCAATCGGCGTGAAACCCGCCCCGCCCGCGCTTTGGCGCGCGGCAGGCCTTGCAAATCTTGGGGATTTGCGGTGGGCTATGGCCCAAGACGTTCGCCCGATCGCATGGGCAGGCACGGGCACCAAGACCAAGGGGGCGCAGGCACCGATGGGCGACAACGCCGAATTCGAAAAACTCTCGACGCTCGAGGCGCGGCTGGCGGCTGCGCTCGACCGGATTGCCGCAGGTGTGGGTGAGGCGCAGACCCGCCCCATGGCCGAGGATCCCGGCATTACCTCGGGCGCCTTCGAGGATGCCCAGATCCGCCCCACTGCCGCCGAGGCCCGCGTGTCCGAGCTTGAGGCGATGATCGCCGCACAGCCCGCGCCAGGCGAAAACATGACCCCGCGGCTGACCGCGCTGGAGGCCGACCTTGCCCTGGCCAGCGCCGCCCTTGCGGATCGTGATGCGACCATCGCCGCGCTGCAGGCCGATCTTGCGGCGGCCCGGCAGGCGGCGGAGCAGGCCGCGCACCGCGCCCTGCCTGCCGTCGGGGCAGACGCCGAACCCGATCCGGCCCTGGCGCAGATGTCGGCGCGCATCGCAGACCTGGAAGGGCGGGTGGCGCGGCTTCGGGCCGAACGCGCCGAGGCCATAGCGGAGCGCGACGAGGCCCGCGATATCGCCGAGGAATTGCAGATCGCGGGCGGCATGGACCCGGACGACCGTGCCATGGCGCTGCGCGCCGAGTTGCAGGAACTGCGGTCGATCAACGAACGCCTGACCAAGAACGTGAACCGCTTGCGCAGCGAACGCGCCACCGATCCGCGCGTGTTGAACAAGGCGCTGGTGGTGGAACTGGACGCCCTCAAGGCCGCCCGCGCCTCGGAGGCGGCGGAACTGGACCGCATCCTTGCCGACCTCGGCCAGGTGGGGCCGGTGGCGTCAACAACGGGGGATGAACATGCCTGAGGTGCAAATCGACATCGGCGGCCGCAGCTTTTCGGTTGCCTGCCAGGACGGCGAAGAACCCTATCTGCAATCCGCGGCCCGGATGCTCGACACCGAGGCGGCGGTGATCCTGGGCCAGATCGGGCGCATGCCGGCGGACCGGATGCTGTTGATGGCGGGGTTGATGCTCGCCGACAAGACCGCCGCGCTGGAAGATGAAATCAAGGCATTGCAGGCCAAGATCGCGGCGCAGGAAAAAACGCTGGCCTCGGCCGAGGAACGGCTGGCAGACCGCGCGCGCCGCATCGCGGAATTGCAAGAGGCGGGGCCGCGCACCGAATTGCCCGCGCGCTTCACCGACGGGTTGGCCGAACTGGCCGCCCGCGCCGAGGCCATCGCGGCCGACCTCGACGCGCGCCGGGGCTGACGGCGCGCCGCCTGTCGTCAGTCGAGCAAGACGGGCATCAAGCGCGCCGCTTCGTCGCGCGGCTGGTGCAAGGCGCTGCGATCTTCGCCGGGGTAGAACCGCGCGCGCACCGCCGTGGGCATCGGGCGCGGCTGCAGCAGATGCACCCGCAGCGGGAACTTGACCGTTTCCGCCTGCCAGGATTGCACAAGCGCGCGCTGGGCGGCCTTGCACATGCCATAGGGGCCGGCGAATTTTTCATCCCAGTGATCGTCGAAAAATACCGCCTGCGGCTTGGGCGCGGGCGCGATCAGCGGGTCGACAAAGGCCATCAGGCGCGAAAAAGCGCGGATGTTGGTGGCGATCAGCTTGTCCAGGTCCTTGGCCGCCAAATGCGGCGCGGGCGTCAGCGCGGTGACATGGATCGCGCTATGGACCCAGATATCGGCACGCCCCCAGCGATCATGGATGGACCGGCACAGATGCGCCATCGCGCCCTCTTCGGTCACATCCAGCGGCGCAAGCGTGGCCTGTCCGCCAGCGGCCTTGATGCGGTCATCAAGATCTTCCAGCCCGCCTACGGTGCGCGCAACCGCCACCACATGCGCGCCGCGCGCCGCGAGCCATTCGGCGCTGGCCGCACCGATCCCGCGGGAGGCGCCGGTGACCAGCGCGATCTGTCCATCAAAAGGTTTTTCCATGAGCCGCCAGTTGCCCCTTTCGCGGCGCAAAAGCAAGGGGCGGCGGTGCTTGACTTGGCGCCTTTGCGCGGGGATACCGGGGGAACATCGATTTCGACCCTTGCACGGAGGCGACCATGGGCCGCGACACATTACTGACCGCGACAATCGGACAACAGGGCATCCTGAAAAAGGTGGCCCTGGTTCTGGGCGGATCGCTTTTCATCGCTTTGGCTGCCCAGATCAGCGTGCCGATGTGGCCGGTGCCGGTGACGCTTCAGACCTTGGCGATCCTGCTGGTCGGGTTCGGCTTTGGCAGCCGCCTGGCCTTGGCGACCATGATCGCCTACCTCGGGCAGGGCGCGATGGGCCTGCCGGTCTTCGCCAATGGCCTGAACGCGGTGGCCTTCGCCGGGCCGACGGCCGGGTTCCTGCTGGGCTTCGTGGCGATGGCCTGGGCCGCCGGCCTTGCCGCCGAACGCGGGCTGGCCAAGGGCGTGGTGTCGACCGCGCTGGTGGCGCTGGTGCTGTCTGCGGCGATCTATGTGCCGGGCGTGGTGTGGCCGATGGCGCTGGCCGCGGGCCTCGGGCTTGACGCGGGCTGGGTCGGGCAAGACGTCGCGTTTTACTGGGGGGCTTTCGTTGCGCCCTTCCTGCTTGGTGACGTGATCAAGGCGGTGATCGCGGCGCTGATCGTGACCGGGGCCTGGACCGCGTTGGCCAAGCGCGCCTGATCTCTCCACCATCGAAAACCCAAGAGGCCGTCCCGCGGGGGGCGGCCTTTTTGCTGTGCGATGTCAGGCCCGCAGATGGGACAGGATGTCGCCTGCGCCAAGGTCTTCGTACAGCGCCACGATGTCGGATGCGGCCATGCCGCCATCTTGCTGGGCGGCATGAAGCGGATGCTTGGGATCGGTGATCCAGAACACCGGCATCGCCCCGCCCGCCACCGGCACGATCACCCCCTTGTTCAGAACCGGGCCGCTGCTGGCGGGGATACGCGCATAAAGCCAGGCGGCAAGATCGCCCAGCCGGTCGGCATCGCCGCGCGCCTGTGCCGATCTGAACCGGGCGAAATCGCCCGTCGACAGATTGGCCCAGACGCCCAGGAACACATGGTCATCGGTATCCCTGACCGGGATCGGCAGATGCGCGCGCACCAGCACATCGCGCCCCCGTCGGGCATAATGATCTGTGATCACGTCCCCTGTGCCCTCGATGGCGCTGTCGGGTTGCTGGGCAGGGGGCTGCGCCCAGCCAAAGGGGCGCAGGCGCACCGCATAGGCCGCATCCAGCACCGTGTCGCAACAGGCGCAGCGGTAGCCTGACGCGGTCAGGCGGCGGGCAAGTTCCGCCTCTGGAACGGGCTTGGGCCCCTTGGCGCGCTTGAACAGCCGCAGCATCACTCTGCCGGCAGGGCGGGTTCGGCCAGTTTGAAACCGCGCGCCATCTGGTCGGTCGGCTTCACCGGGTAATCCCCCGAGAAACAGGCGTCGCAATAGGCGGGTTTTTTCGGATCGCGCCCGCCCGCGACGCCCACCGCGCGATACAGCCCGTCAAGCGAGATGAAGCGCAGCGATGACACGCCCAGATGCGCGCGCATTTCATCCTCGGACATGGTGGCGGCCAAGAGCTTGTCCCGCTCGGGCGTGTCGACGCCGTAGAAACACGGCCAGGCGGTGGGGGGCGAGGCGATGCGGAAATGCACCTCGGCGGCGCCGGCATCCAGGATCATTTCCTTGATCTTGCGGCTCGTGGTGCCGCGCACGACCGAATCGTCGACCAGGATCACCCGTTTGCCCCGGATCAGCGCGCGGTTGACGTTCAGTTTCAGGCGCACGCCCATGTTGCGGATCTGTTCGGTCGGCTCGATGAAGGTGCGGCCCATGTACTGGTTGCGGATGATCCCCATCGCGTAGGGGATGCCCGATTGCAGGCTGTAGCCGATGGCCGCCGGTGTGCCGCTGTCGGGCACGGGACAGACCAGGTCGGCGTCAACCGGCGCTTCCTTGGCCAGTTCGCGGCCAATCGCTTCGCGGGTTTCATAGACCGAGCGGCTTCCGATGATGCTGTCGGGCCGCGAGAAATAGACATGTTCAAAGATGCAGAAGCGCGGGCTTTGACGCTCGAAGGGCTTGAAGCTTTCGATCGTGCTGCCGGAAATGACGACCATTTCGCCCGGCTCGACCTCGCGCAGGAATTCCGCGCCGATGATGTCGAGCGCGCAGGTTTCCGAGCTGATGGCATAGCCATCGCCCACCCGGCCCAGAACCAGCGGCCGCACGCCCAGCGGGTCGCGCACGCCGATCAGCTTGGTGCGGGTCATGGCGACGATGGAAAACGCGCCTTCGACCCGGCGCAGCGCATCCTTCATCCGTTCGGGGATGGTGCGTTGCAGCGACCGGGCCATCAGGTGGATGATGCATTCGCTGTCGGAGGAGGATTGAAAGATCGACCCGCGTTCGATCAGTTCCCGGCGCAGCGCGTCGGCGTTGACGATATTGCCGTTATGGGCAATCGCCGCGCCGCCCATGGCGAATTCGCCAAAGAAGGGCTGCACGTCGCGGATCTGGCTTGGGCCTTTCGACCCGGCGGTGGAATAGCGCACATGCCCGATGCCGATTTCGCCGGGCAGGGTTTCCATCACGCTGGCAGAGGTGAAATTGTCCCGCACAAGGCCAAAGCGGCGGGCCGAGGAAAACCCGTGTTCGGGGTCATGCGTGACGATCCCGCCCGCCTCTTGCCCGCGATGTTGCAGCGCGTGCAGGCCAAGCGCGATGAAATTGGCGGCATCGGCCACGCCGATCACACCAAAGACGCCGCATTCTTCACGCAGCTTGTCATCATCACTTGGATCGAAAGGGTGACGTGGGAGGGCATCCATGGGGGGCGAATCTCCGGTGGGCGTCGACATGGGTGACATAGGCCCTTGGGGCGGCGGTGTCATCAAACGATCACACTTGTTTGCAGATCGGCGGCCACTGGACGCCGCAAAACCCGGTATCATCTATGATGCGGGCCGGTGCGGCGTTTCGACAAGGGGGGTATCATGCGGGCAATCATCATCCTGGCGGGGCTGGCCATGGCGGCAAGCTGGGGCCTGACATGGATCGAGCCGCCCTTCGCCGGGCAACACCTGTCGCCGATGACGATGCTGGCCCAAGGCGTGTTCACGCTATCGCCCGATGCGCCCTGGCAGGTTTGGGTGTTCCTGGGCGGGTTCGTCGCGGCGGGTCTTGCGGCCCTGATGGCGCTGACCGGTCGTGGCGGCGCGGTCTTGGCCATGGTGGCCGGGGCATCGCCCCTGGTGGTGCTGGGCGATGCGGTCATCCGCGCCGATGGGCTGCGCCGGGATCTGGGCCTGCCGGTCCGGGTGGACTTCGGGGACCTCGCGCAAAGCTGGGCGCTGCTGGAAGATTTCATCCGCCCTGGCTTTTGGGCCTATGCGGGCGGCGCAGGCCTGTTGCTGATCGCGGGCCTGACGCGGGTTCTGACCCGGCGGTGATGTCCGGCGGGGGGGGCAGGTTGCCCACCCTACGGTCGGATCATTCCACCGGGGCGGCGCAGGTCGCGGTCAGCTGTTCGTAGCGCGCCAGGATCCAGCCCGGTGCATCCGACGGGATTTCCGCCTCGACCCGGGTTTGCAGATGGGCAAAGACCTGTGCCGACCGGCTGTCGGCCACCATCGCCACCGGTTCCGATCCAACAACCCGATCATAGGCGATGAAGGCCACGACGACCAAAAGCACCCCGCGCGCGACCCCGAACAAAAAGCCGAGCCCGGCATCGAAGCCACCGATGACCGAGCGTTGCACCGCGGTCGCGAACATCGGCGTGAACAGCGACACCACCACCAAGGCCACGGCGAACACGCCCGCAAAGCTGGCCATCACGCCCAATTCACAGCTTTCACCGATGAAATCGCCCAGATAGGGCAATTCGCGGATCAGCGGCAAGGCATTGGGTGCAAAGATGAAGGCCACCACGGCCGCCAGGATCCAGCCGCCGATCGACAGCGCCTCGCGGACGAAGCCGCGCGAATAGGCCAGGATCGCAGATATGACGATCGCACCGGCCACGATGCCGTCAACTAGGGTGAAACCTTCCATGAACCCGCCTTTACTCGTTTGAACCGGGATACGCTATCCCGCCCCGAAAATCTCACCCACGAAGGCGGGCAGATCGGCCATCGCCTGCACCTTGACCCCGCTGTCGGCGGTGATCTTGCACCCTGACGGCGCAATGGCCGAGGAAAAACCAAGTTTCGCGGCTTCTTTCAACCTGTTTTCGGCCTGCGACACCGGTCTTAACGCGCCGGACAGCGACAATTCGCCAAAGACGACACAATCATGCGGCACCGCCACGTCTTCGCGCGCCGACAACAGGGCTGCGGCCACCGCCAGGTCTGCGGCGGGTTCCGATATGCGCATGCCGCCCGCGATGTTGAGATAGACATCAAGCCCGGCGAAACTGATGCCCGCCCGCGCTTCCAGCACGGCCAAGATCATCGCCAGCCGTCCGCCATCCCAGCCGACCACCGCGCGGCGCGGTTGCGACAGCGACGAGGGCGCGACAAGCGCCTGGATTTCCACCAGAACGGGCCGCGTGCCCTCGATGCCGGCAAAGACAACCGACCCCGGCGCGGGGGTTTCGCGATCCGACAAAAACAGCGCCGAGGGGTTGGTGACCTCTGACAGGCCCATGCCCGTCATCTCGAAGACGCCGATTTCATCGGCCGGGCCAAAGCGGTTCTTGACGCTGCGCAGGATGCGGAACTGATGCCCGCGCTCGCCCTCGAAATACAAAACGGTATCGACCATGTGTTCGACCACGCGGGGGCCGGCGATCTGCCCATCCTTGGTGACATGGCCCACCAGCATCACCGCCACGCCGCGCCGCTTGGCGAAGGTGGTCAGTTCATGGGCGCTGGCGCGGACCTGGCTGACCGACCCCGGTGCTGCCTCGACCGTGTCAAGCCACATGGTCTGGATCGAATCGATGATCGCCAGGTCGGGGGCTTCCGCCTCGAGCGTGGTCAGGATGTCGCGCAGGTTGGTTTCCGCCGCCAGCATCACCGAGGTATCGGCCAGCCCAAGGCGCTGGGCGCGCATCCGGACCTGGGCCGTGGCCTCTTCGCCCGAGACATAGATCACCTTTGCGCCCGCGCGCGCGAAACTGGCGGCGGCTTGCAAGAGCAGGGTGGATTTGCCGATGCCCGGATCGCCCCCCACAAGCGTGGCCGAGGCGGGCACGAGGCCGCCCCCCAGAACCCGGTCAAGTTCCCCCATGCCCGATGTGCGGCGGGGCGGCGCGCTTTCCTCGGTGCGCAGGTCGGTCAGGCCGATGCGCTTGCCCTTCATCGCGCCAAGCGCGGTCTTGCCGGGGCCCGATGACAACGGCGCCTCTTGTGCGATGGTGTTCCATTCGCCGCAGCCATCACAACGGCCCGACCATTTCTTGTGGGTCGTGCCACAGGCGGAACAGACGAAAAGGGTGACCGGTTTGACCATGTCCTTGGCTTACCCGAGCGGGCACGCCGATGCCAGTGCCGCCATCAGATCAGCCCCGTCTGCCACAGACCCGCAAGCCCAAGCCCGAGGGTCACGACCAGCCGAAAGCCGATGCTGCGCCGGTCGGCCTGCCGCACATCGGCCAGGCCGCGGTGAAAGCCAAAGGCCAGCCCGCCCGCGACCAGCAGGGCCGCCAGCGGCAGATGCCCAGATAGCCGCAACATGCCGCCCGCAACAGCCAGCACGATGCCGCCGATCACCGGGGGCGCGGCGCGGCGCGCAAGGTTCAGCGCCATGCCCGTCTTGCGCGCGCCCACCCGTTCCCCGACCAGGCGTTGGGCCCATGTCAGCCCCGACAGGGCGGCATAGATGGCCAGGAAAACGGCAAGGATGATCGCGATACGGTCCATGGCTGCGGCTTAGCCCAATCCGTCCCGCTTGGCCATGCGCGCGGTCATCACGCCGATGCCAAAGGACAGCAGAACGCAGGCCGTGAACAGCCATAGCCCCCAGGCGGTTTCGACCCGGCCCAGCGACAGCCCCTTGGCGATGGTGACATAGACCGCGATCAGGAACACATCGGCCATGGCCAGCTTGCCCAAAAGCTGCACCGCTGGCAGCAGCGCCAAGGGCGCGCGCGACAGGTGCAAAAGCGCCAGCGCCACCGTCTTGGCCATGGGGGCCAGCAGCGCGAAACCCGCGACAACAATGGCCAGCGCCGCCTCGCCCCCCGTCCACAGGCTGTGCAGCCCCGACAGGATCGAGATCTCGGACAGCCCGAAAAACGGCAAGACGCCCGCCCGCAACAGCGGCGCGGCCCAGGCCACGGGAAACAGGATCAACAGCGCAAGGTTCAGGACGGTCAAGATGGAGCGCAGGCGCCTGGGCCCCATCACCGCACCGCCGCGATCGGCCCCACGGCCGACCCGCTGACGAATTGGCGCAGATACGGGTCATCGGCCGTGTCGATATCTGCCACCGGGCCGTGCCAGCGGATCTTGCCGTCATGCAGCATGGCGACCTTGTCGGCGATGGCGCGCACGCTCGACATGTCATGGGTGATGGTGACGGCGGTCGCCCCCATCTCGGTCACGATCTCGCGGATCAGGTCGTTGATCACCCCCGACATGATCGGATCAAGCCCGGTGGTGGGTTCGTCGAAAAAGATGATCTCGGGTTCGGCGGCGATGGCGCGGGCCAGCCCCACGCGTTTCTGCATGCCCCCCGACAGTTCCGAGGGGAAAAGATCGGCCACATCGGGCGTCAGGCCCACGCGGCGCAGTTTCTCGATGGCGATCGCGCGCGCCTCATGCTTGGGGCGTTTTTGCCGCCCGCGCAGCAGGCGAAAGGCGACATTCTGCCAGACCGGCATGGAATCGAACAGCGCGCCGCCCTGGAACAACATCCCGAACCGCGCCAGAAAGGCGTCGTGGTCGCCCTTGGTCACATCCTGCCCGTCAACCGTGATCTGGCCCGCATCCGGCACCACAAGCCCCAGCACGCATTTCAGGCAAACCGATTTGCCGGTGCCCGACCCGCCGATGATCACGCAGCTTTCGCCGCGCGCCACGTCCAGCGTCAGGCCCCGCAGAACCTGTTTCGCCCCAAAGGCCTTGTGGACATCATGCAGCGCGATCATGCGGTAAAGAACAATTCTGTCAAAAGGTAGTTGGCAGCAAGGATCAGGATCGAGGCGGAGACGACGGCATTGGTCGTGGCCCGCCCCACGCCCTGCGCGCCGCGCCCCGAATTCATCCCGTGGTAACAGCCCATCAAGGCCACCAGGAAGCCAAAGACCGCGCCCTTGATCAGCCCCGAGGTGACATCCCAGGGTTCCAGAAACTCGACCGTGTTGCGCAGGTAGGCGGCCTCGTTGAACCCCAGCCGTGTGGTCGACACGAGGTAGCCGCCGAAAATGCCGATGGCGTCGCCCACCGCCACAAGGATCGGCAGGCTGAGCGTGGCGGCCAGGATGCGCGGCACGGCCAGGTATTTCAGCGGGTTGGTCGACAGGGTGGTCAGCGCGTCGATCTGTTCGGTGACCTTCATCGTGCCGATTTCGGCGGCGATCGCGGCGGCCACGCGGCCTGCCACCATCAAGCCGCCCAGCACCGGGCCCAGTTCGCGCACGATGCCGATGGCCACGATCTGCGGCACCACCGCCTGTGCGTCAAAGCGCGAGCCGCCGGCAAAGATCTGCAGGGCCAGCGCCCCGCCGGTGAACAGCGCGGTCAAGCCCACGACCGGCAGGGACAGCCAACCGATGTGCAAAAGCTGGTGGGCCAATTCGCGCGGGTAGAAGGGCGGGCGCAGCACATGGCTGACGGCCTGCGCGGCATAGATCGCGACCCGACCGATGGCCGACAGCATCGCCAGCGTGGAGCGCCCGACCGCGGCGATGGGGGCAAGGGCAGGGGTCATTGGCCCAGGTATCGGCGCGCATAGCGGCCGCCGAGGGAGGTGAGGATTTCATAGCCGATGGTGCCCGCGACCTCGGCCAGCTGATCGACCGACTGTTGCGGACCCAGAATGTCGAGATGGTCGGGCACCTCGGCCAGGTCGGTGACATCGACGGTCAACAGATCCATCGACACCCGGCCCGCAAGGCGGCAGGGGGTTTCGCCGGCGAAAAGAGCGGCGGCATTGCTCATGTACCGGATGAGCCCGTCTGCATAACCCGCTGAAACCGTTGCAATCTTGCTGTCGCGCATGGCGGTGAAGCTGGCGGAATAGCCGACCGTTTCGCCCATCGCCACATCGCGCAGCTGCACCACGGGCAGCGACAGGTGCACGACCCTTTGCGCCTGTGCAAAGGGCAGGCCGCCGTACAGTCCGACACCGGGGCGGGTGAGGTCGAAATGATACGCCGGCCCGAGCAGGATACCGCCTGTCGCGGCAAAGGATCGGGGCGCGGTCACGCCCGCCGTCATCGCGACGAAAGCGGCCAGTTGCGCCGCGTTCTGCGGGTGACCCGGGTCATCGGCGCAGGCCAGGTGCGACATCACCAGCGTCAGCGGCCCGGCTTCCAGCTCGGCGCGGGTGGCCGCCCAATCGGGCGCTTCCATGCCCAGCCGGTTCATGCCCGTGTCAAGCTGCACGCCGTAGGCATGCCCCGGCAGGGCGGCGCGGTGGCGCGCGGCCTGCTCGGGGCTGTTGAGCATCGGGGTCAGCGCATGATCGCGGATCGCGCCCGTGTCGCCCGCCATATGGCCCGAAAAGATGTTGATCGCGGGGCCGGGGCCAAGCGCGCCGCGCAGGGCGGCGCCTTCTTCGGCGGTGGCGACGAAAAACTGGCGCGCGCCTTCACGGGCCAGCCGTGTCGCGACCTGGTCCGCGCCGCAGCCATAACCGCCCGCCTTGACCACGGCCCCGGTTTGCCCCGTCGACACACGCGCCAAGGCCCGCCAATTGGCGGCCAGCGCGTCAAGATCAATGGTCAGGATACCGGTGCCCATGCGGCTGTGTCGCCAATGGTTGCTGGCGGGTCAAGGGGGGCTCTGCCCCCCGGCGCCCTTTGGGGCGCCGCCCCCCGGAGTTTTTTGGCCAAGATGAAGGGGCGCGTTAACCTTGATGCCGGGTGAAAAGCCGATGGCGGGTCAATAGCCGCTGTCGGCGCCTTGTTGCCAGGGCTGGACAAGATTGCCGAAGCGGGTGAAGCGCCCCTCGAAGCTGAGCTCGATGGTGCCCACGGGGCCGTGGCGCTGCTTGCCGATGATGACCTCGGCCTTGCCGTGAAGCTGTTCCATGTCCTGCTGCCACTTGGTCATGGCTTCGAGGTTTTCCTCGCCGGGTTTTTCGCGTTCCTTGTAGTATTCGCCCCGGTAGACGAACATCACCACGTCCGCATCCTGTTCGATCGAGCCGGATTCGCGCAGGTCCGACAATTGCGGGCGCTTGTCCTCGCGGGATTCGACCTGGCGCGACAGCTGTGACAGGGCGATCACGGGGATGTTGAGTTCCTTGGCGATGGCCTTGAGGCCCTGGGTGATTTCCGAGATTTCATTGACCCGGTTTTCCGACCGCCCAGAGCCGCGCAAGAGCTGAAGGTAATCGATGATCAACAGGTCAAGCCCTGCGGGCGAGCGTTTGAGCCGCCGCGCGCGCGCCGCGACCTGGCCGATGGGCAGGGCGGGCGTGTCGTCGATGTAGAGCGGGCAGCGTTCCAGGTCGCGGGCGGCATGCAGGTAGCGTTCAAACTCCGCCTCGGTCAGATCGCCCTTGCGGATCAGTTCCGAGGGGATCTCGGCGGCCTCCGACAAGATCCGCTGCGCCAGCTGGGCGGCCGACATTTCGAGGCTGAAAAAGCCCACCACGCCGCCATCGACCGTGCCCTCGGTGCCGTCTTCGCGCAGGCCGCGTTTCCAGGTCTTGGCGATGTTGAAGGCGATGTTGGTGGCAAGCGAGGTCTTGCCCATCGAGGGGCGCCCGGCAAGGATCAGAAGGTCGGATTTGTGCAGGCCGCCCAGCATCCTGTCCATGTCGGTCAGGCCGGTGGACACGCCCGCCAGCTTGCCGCCGCGGTTATAGGCGGCATTGGCCATGTTCACGGCATCGTAGAGCGCCGACAGGAAAGACACGAAGCCGCGATTGGTGGTGCCCGAGGCGGCCAGCGTGAACAGCTCGGTTTCCGCCTCGACGATCTGGTCGTCGGGGGCGACATCGTCGCGCATCGAGCGGGCGCGATCGGTGACGCGCTGACCCAGCGCGATCAATTCGCGCCGCACCGCGAGATCATGGATCAGTTGCGCGTAATCGCGGGCGGCGCTGGTGGCGATGGCCGAGAGTTGCAGCCGCAGCAGGTATTCGGCCCCGCCCAGATCGCGCAGCCCCGCGATATCGGCGACGAAGTTCTTCAGGGTCGTCGCATCTGTGGCCAGGCCCTTGGCGATGCGCGCCTGCGCCATGGCAAAGATTTCGCGGTGCACCGGGTCATGGAAATGATCGGGCTTGATCAGGTCATCGACGCGGTCGAGCACATCGTTCGACGACAAGATCGCGCCGAGCAACTGCTGTTCGGCCTCGACGTTATGGGGCAGGCTCTGGGGGTCTTCGACCGTGGGCGCGCCGGGTGCGGGCACGGGCACATGTTCGTTCATCTTGGACCCCCGGGTTGCCATTCTGCCTGTCCTGTCGCCCTTCCATCTGGCCCGACCTTGGTGACGGGCCATGGCGGGCCGGTTTGGCCAGGTGTGACCACGCCGGGCGCGCTGCGGCGACTGTGACGGCGGGTATAGCGCGACCCGACCCCGCGGCGTCAATCGATCAAAGTTGTGAGTAACTCGTGAGCGGTTTTTGCCACCGTATCTTGGGGGGCGCGATGGCACGCCCCCCGCATCTGGTGTGAGTGTAACAACTCTGTGTCGGAAAAGCCACGGGCCAAGCGCATTGCGGTCGCCTGGGCCGGGGGCTCAGGCCAGCCCGCGCGCCGCGCGCCAGGCTTCGGGGTCGGCAAGGAATCGTTCCACCTCGACCAGGGTGGCCTCGGAAAAATCGCCACCGCGCCGGGCCTCTGCGATCACATCGGCCCAGGTGGCGAGGTAATGAAGCTTCAGGCCATGTTCCGCCAGCCGCTCCTCGGTGCCGGCCATCACGCCGTAGAAAAACACCACCGCCGTATGCCCGCAGCTGGCGCCCGCCGCGCGGATCGCATCGACGAACTTGAGCTTGGAACCGCCATCGGTGGTCAGATCCTCGACCAGAAGCACCCGGTCGCCTTCGCGCATCTCGCCTTCGATCTGGGCGGTGCGGCCATAGCCCTTGGGCTGCTTGCGCACATAGGACATCGGCAGGCCCATGCGTTCGGCGACAAAGGCGGCAAAGGGGATGCCCGCGGTCTCGCCACCCGCGATGTTGTCGAAGGCTTCGAGCCCCGCCGCCTCCATCACGGTGCAACACAGGAAATCCATGCAGGTGGCGCGCACGCGCGGGTAGGAAATGATCTTGCGGCAATCGATATAGGTGGGCGCCTGCTTGCCGCTGGCATGGGTGTAGAGCGTGTCGGTGTTGAAATGCACCGCCTTGATGTCGAGCAGCATCCGGGCGGTCAGGCGGGCCATGGTGGCGCGGTCAGGGTAGGCGGTGGGGATCATGGTCGGCCTTTTGCATGCGTATTTATGGAAAGGTGAAGGCTCAGGCGATGACGTGCCAGAACAGCGGATGGCCGGGATCGAACAGGGTCACGGGGCCTGCGCCGGTCACGATCTTGGCCGGGTAGGGCACCGGTGCATCGCGTTTTTCCAGCGTGATCGTGGTGTCGTTGGGCGGCAGCCCATAGCGGGCGGGGCCATGCAGAGACGCAAAGCCTTCGAGCCGGTCGAGCGCGGTTTCCTGTTCGAACACATGCGCAAGGCAGGACAGCGTGTTGGTGGCCGAGAACACGCCCGCACAGCCGCAGGCGCTTTCCTTGGTGGGGTCGGTATGGGGCGCGCTGTCGGTGCCGAGGAAAAACCGCGGGTTGCCAGATGTGGCGGCGGCGCGCAGCGCCTGTTGATGGCTGGCACGCTTGGCCACGGGCAGGCAGTAGTAATGCGGCCGGATGCCGCCCACGAGCATGTGGTTGCGGTTGATCATCAGGTGATGCGTGGTGATCGTGCCCGCGATATCGCCCGAGGCGTTGGTCACATAGTCGATCCCCTGGGCCGTGGTGATATGTTCCAACGTGACCCTGAGACCGGGCAGCCGCTGGCGCAGCGGGTCCAGCACGGTGTCGAGGAACACCTGTTCGCGGTCGAAGATATCGACATCGGCCGTCGTGACCTCGCCGTGGATGCACAGCGGCAGGCCGATCTCGGCCATCTTTTCCAGCACGGGCATCACGGCCTCGATGTTGCGCACGCCCGATTGCGAATTGGTGGTGGCGCCCGCCGGGTAGAGCTTGACCGCGTGGATCAGTCCCTGCGCATGGGCGCGGGCCACATCGGCGGGGTCTGTCGCCTCGGTCAGATAGAGCGTCATCAGCGGCTCGAAGGCCATGCCACCGGGCAGGGCGGCCAGGATGCGGTCGCGGTAGGCGCGCGCATCATCGCCCGTGACCACCGGCGGCACGAGGTTGGGCATGATGATCGCGCGCCCGAAATGGCGTGCGGTTTCGGGCAGGACACCGGCCAGCATCGCGCCATCGCGCAGGTGCAGGTGCCAATCATCGGGGCGGCGAAGCGTGATCTTGGTCATCATGGCAGGTGTGCTAGGGGGTTTCGCGCCCGGTGCAAAGGAAATTTTGCCTGATCTTTGGGCGGTGCCTGTCTGGCGGCCCGATCTTGCAGGCCAGGCGCTTGCCATCGCGCGCGGGCCGCGCCTAGGGTCGGGGCGTAATGTTGGATGAAACCGCACCCTTGGCGCAGATGCAGCGCGTTCAGGGCCGCGCCGGGGCCGTGATCGGGCCGGGCGGGCGGCTGAAACGCTTGTGGCAACAGGGATCGGGCAAGGCGATGTTGCCGCGCATGCATGGCCGCGCGCCCGAGGTGGTGTTTTTGAACACAGCCGGGGGGCTGACCGGCGGCGACAGGCTCGATTACACGCTGGAGCTGGAGGCGGGCGGCCATGCCGTGGGCACGACTCAGACCGCCGAACGCGCCTATCGCAGCCGCGACGGATCGGCCCGGGTCGACACGCGGCTGCGGGTCGGGGCGGGGGCGCGGCTGCATTGGTTGCCGCAAGAGGTGATCGTGTTCGAGGGCGCGGGCCTTGATCGTCAGCTGACGGTAGACATGGTGGGTGACGCCGAACTGGTGATGCTGGAAACGCTGGTGCTGGGCCGGGCCGCGATGGGCGAGCGCCTGGGCGATATCGCCCTCACCGATCGGCGCCGCGTGATCCGTGACGGGCGGCTGGCGATGGTCGAGGCGCTGGGCATCGGCCCCGAAGATCTGGCGCGCGCGGGCGCGGCGGGCCTGTCGGGGGCGGTGGCGCTGGCCACGCTGGTGGTGTTCGCGCCGGATGCAGGCGACCGGCTTGACCGGCTGCGGGCGGCGCTTCCGCCCATGGGCGTTGTGCGCGCGGCGGCTTCGGCCTGGGATGGGCGGATCGTGGCGCGCTTCATGGCGTCCGAGGCCTGGCCCTTGCGCATCGCGGTGGCGCGCGCGGTGGAAACAGTGACGGGCGGCCCCCTGCCGCGCGTCTGGCAGATCTAGACAGGACGAGGACGGACATGAACCTTTCGCCCCGGGAAAAAGACAAGCTCTTGATCAGCATGGCCGCGATGGTCGCGCGCAACCGCTTGCTGCGCGGTGTCAAGCTCAACCACCCCGAAGCGATTGCCCTGATCACCGATTTCGTGGTCGAGGGCGCGCGCGACGGGCGATCCGTCGCCGATCTGATGGAGGCGGGCGCGCATGTCGTCACCGCCGATCAATGCATGCAGGGCGTGCCCGAGATGATCCATGACGTGCAGGTCGAGGCGACCTTTCCCGATGGCACCAAGCTTGTGACCGTCCATCACCCGATCCGCTGACAGGGGGCAAGACCATGATACCGGGCGAAATTTTTGCAGCCGAGGGCGATATCGAGCTGAACGCGGGCGCGCCGGTGACCCGGCTGGTGGTCGCCAATACCGGCGACCGGCCGGTGCAGGTCGGCAGCCATTACCATTTCGCGGAAAGCAACGCGGCGCTGGCCTTTGACCGCGACGCCGCGCGGGGCTTGCGGCTGGATATCGCCGCGGGCACCGCCGTGCGCTTCGAGCCGGGCCAGACCCGCGAGGTGGCGCTTGTGCCCTATGGCGGGGCGCGCGCGGTCTGGGGCTTCAACGGCGCGGTGATGGGGCCACTTTAGCGGCGGCCTCAGGTCAGGCGCCGGGCGCTGGCGTCGCCCTCGGCATCGGGCAGGTTGAGCCGGTAGCCCGTGCCATAGAGCGTTTCGATGGCCTCGAAGCCGGGATCGAGGTCGCGCAGTTTCTTGCGCAGGCGTTTGACATGGCTGTCGACGGTGCGGTCCAGAACGAAGATTTCCGTGCCATAGAGCCGGTCCATCAGGAAATCGCGCGTGCGCACGTAGCCCGGCCGTTCCGCCAGCGCGTGAAGCAGCTTGAACTCGGTGGAGGTCAGGTCCAGCGGCCGGCCCCGCCAGGCGGCGACCATCCGGTTGCCATCCATGGTCAGGGGCGGACGGTCCAACTGGCCTTCGCCGCCAGCGGTGGCCCCGTTGGCCAGGCGCGCGCGGCGCGACAGGGCGCGGATGCGTTCGGCCAGCAATTGCGGCGACCAGGGTTTGCGCACCACCGCATCGGCCCCCATGCGCAGGCCGACGATTTCTTCGACCTCGTCGGCGCTGTCGGTCAACAGGATGACGGGCATGGTGCTGTGGTCGCGCAGGCGCAGGAACACGGCAAAGCTGTCGTCATCCTGGTCGCGCAGGTCGAACAGCGCGATATCGGGCGCATTGGCCAGCAGCGTGTTCAGCGCCCTGTCGCTGCAGTCATGGCACGTCACCTCGAAGCCGCGCCGCCGCAGGTCGCGGTCCAGGGCCGCAACGGTCGCGTCATCCGATTTGACAATGGCAACCTGCACCCGCTGCGCGCCGGAACTGGCGGCGACATGGATGGGTTTGATCTTGCTGTCGATGGTTTCGAGTTTCATGTGAATAACCCCCACGGTTCATCGAGGGTAACGGCCGGTGTCGGAAAAGTTTACGCGCGGGGCGCGAAATTTTTCCGCGACTGCCAGCACCGCGTCTTGGGGGGTGTTTTTCGGTCTGCCTATGATTTGGGCGGTTTGGCCTTTTCCTGTGTAAATTTTCGGCGTTTCCGGGGTGTAGCGCGATCTGGCATCGTCTGTCCCCGGGCGCGGGTTTAACCTTGGCCTGTCATGCCACCCAAGGAACCATCGATGCCCAGCCGCATTTCCCGTGCCACCTATGCCGACATGTATGGCCCCACCACCGGCGACCGGGTGCGTCTGGCCGATACCGACCTGATCATCGAGGTCGAACGCGACCTGACGGCCCTGAACGTCGGGGCCGCCATGAACGGGGGCACCGGGCCGAACGCCGCCATCTACGGCGAAGAGGTGAAATTCGGTGGCGGCAAGGTGATCCGCGACGGCATGGGCCAATCGCAACGCACGCGGGCCGAGGGCGCGGTCGACACCGTCATCACCAATGCGCTGATCGTGGATCATACCGGCATCTACAAGGCCGATGTCGGCCTGCGCGACGGGCGCATCCATGCCATCGGCAAGGCGGGCAACCCCGACACGCAAGCCGGCGTGGACATCATCATCGGTCCGGGCACCGAGGCCATCGCGGGCGAGGGGCGCATCCTGACGGCGGGGGGCTTTGACAGCCACATCCATTTCATCTGCCCGCAACAGATCGAGGATGCGCTGCATTCCGGCCTGACCACGATGCTGGGCGGCGGCACCGGCCCCGCGCATGGCACGCTGGCCACCACCTGCACCCCGGGGCCCTGGCACCTGGGGCGGATGATGCAGGCGGCGGACGCCTTTCCGATGAACCTGGCCTTTGCGGGCAAGGGCAATGCGTCGCGCCCCGCCGCGCTGGTCGAGATGATCGAGGCGGGGGCCGCGGCGCTCAAGCTGCACGAGGATTGGGGCACCACGCCCGCCGCGATCGATTGCTGCCTGACGCGTGGCCGAGGACATGGACATCCAGGTGATGATCCATACCGATACGCTGAACGAAAGCGGCTTCGTGGAAAACACGCTGGCGGCCATCGGCGACCGCTGCATCCATGCCTTTCACACCGAAGGTGCGGGCGGCGGGCATGCGCCCGACATCATGAAGGTGGTGGGGTTCCAGAACATCCTGCCCAGTTCCACCAACCCGACCATGCCCTATACCGTCAACACGCTCGAGGAACATCTCGACATGCTGATGGTCTGCCACCACCTCGACAAATCCATCCCCGAGGATGTGGCCTTTGCCGAAAGCCGCATCCGCAAGGAAACCATCGCCGCCGAAGACATCCTGCATGACATGGGCGCATTTTCCGTCATGGCCTCCGACAGCCAGGCCATGGGCCGGGTGGGCGAGGTGATCATCCGCACCTGGCAAACCGCCCACAAGATGAAGCAACAGCGCGGGCGGCTGGCGCAGGAAACCGGTGACAATGACAATGTCCGCGTCAAGCGCTACATCGCGAAATACACCATCAACCCCGCCATCGTGCATGGCATGTCGCGCCATATCGGCAGCATCGAGGTCGGCAAGCGCGCCGATCTTGTGCTGTGGAACACGGCGTTTTTCGGGGTGAAACCGGAAATGGTGCTGATCGGGGGCACCATCGCCGTGGCGCAGATGGGCGACCCCAATGCCTCGATCCCGACGCCGCAACCCGTCTATTCGCGCCCGATGTGGGGCGCCTATGGCCGGTCGGTGGAACGCTCCAGCGTGATCTTCGTCAGTGGCGCGGGGCAGGCGGCGGATATCCGGGGCCAGTTGGGCCTGGCCAAGGACACGGTGGCGGTCGAGGGCATCCGGGGCGTGCGCAAGCGCGACCTGATCCACAACAACGCCACCCCGCAGGTCGAGGTTCACCCCGAAACCTACGAGGTGCGCGCGGATGGCGAATTGCTGACCTGCGCGCCTGCGTCCGAATTGCCCATGGCGCAGCGGTATTTCCTCTATTGATCCGCGGTGCGGGCAGACAGGACTGGAAGGGGATGATGATGCAGGCCGACAGCATGAAGGACCAGGTGGCGGGCAGGATGCGACGGGTGGGCCATTGGACCGGGCCTGCATCCGACCGGCTGGTGCTGGATTACGAGGGGCGATTTCTGCGCCGCAAGCGGCTGATCACGGCCTCGGGGGCGGGGCTGTTGGTGGATCTGCCGGAAACCGTGTCGCTGTCGGCGGGGGATGCGTTGGAAACGGCAGAGGGCCAGATGATCGAGATCGTCGCGGCCTCTGAGCCGCTGTTGCGCATCACCGGCGATCTGACCCGCTTGGCCTGGCATATCGGCAATCGCCATACGCCCTGCCAGATCGCGGCCGATCACCTGTTGATCCGCGCCGATCATGTGCTGGCCGACATGCTGGCGCATCTTGGCGCGGCGGTGGCACCGGTCGAGGCCCCCTTTACCCCCGAGGGCGGCGCCTATGGCCATGGCCGCACCCAGGGGCATGACCACGGGCCAGCGCATCACCACGGGCACGATCATTGACCGCGACGGCAGACACGGACCTGTTGCACCTGTCGCAATGGCTGTCTCCGGGGTTTCCGGTCTCGGCCTATGCCTATTCCCACGGGCTGGAGACCGAGATCGCCGAGGGCCGGGTCGCCACCGCGCAAGAGGTGCAGGGCTGGATCGCGGCGGTGCTTGCGGCGGGGGCGGGGCGCGCCGATGCGGTCTTGATGCTGGCCGCCCGGCGGGGCGCGATGCCGCTGGAGGATCTTTGCGACCTGGCCCATGCGCTGGCCGGGTCGCGCGAACGGCTCGAAGAAACCCGGGCGCAGGGCCGCGCGCTGGCGCAGACGCTGGCGGGCCTGGGGCGCGGCGATGGCCTGGCGCGGCCCTACCCGGTGGCGCTGGGGCTGGCCACGCGGGGGCTCGAGCTGTCGGATCGGACGGTTGCGGCGCTGTATCTGCAAGGCTTTGCCGCGGCGCTTGTGTCGGTCGCGGTGCGCTTTGTGCCGCTGGGACAGGTGGCGGGGCAACGAGTCTTGGCGGGGCTGCATCCGGTGATTGAACGGGCCGCCGACACGGCCTTGGCGCTGGAGCCGGAGGCGATCACCACGGCGGTCTTCGGGGCCGACCTGGCGGCCATGGCACATGAAACGCTGGAGGTGCGGCTGTTTCGCACCTGAGGGTCTGGCGGGATGGCATGGGCCGCGGGGGCTCTGCCCCCGTCGCGTTCCGCGCCCCCCCCGGAGTTTTCCGGCCAAGATGAAGGGGCGCGGGGGGGCGCGCGCGTTAACCTTGATGAAACATGAAGGAGGCAAGAGCATGGCAAGCGTCAACGGGCCGTTGCGGGTAGGGATCGGCGGGCCGGTCGGGGCGGGCAAGACCACCCTGACAGAACGGCTCTGCCGGGCGATGGCGGCGGAGTATTCCGTCGCGGTCATCACCAATGACATCTATACCTCGGAGGATGCGGAGTTCCTGTTGCGGGCGCAGGTCTTGCCCGCCGAGCGGATCATGGGGGTGGAAACCGGCGGCTGCCCGCATACCGCGATCCGGGAAGATGCCTCGATCAACCTTGCGGCGGTGGCCGCGTTTCGGGCGCGCATTCCCGATCTTGACGTGATCTTCATCGAATCGGGCGGTGACAACCTGGCCGCCACCTTTTCGCCGGAACTGGCCGACCTGACGCTGTATGTCATCGACACGGCGGCGGGGCAGGACATTCCGCGCAAGAAGGGGCCGGGGGTCACGCGGTCGGATTTGCTGGTGGTCAACAAGATCGACCTGGCGCCCCATGTGGGGGTCGACCCGGATTTGCTGGAGGCCGATGCCCGTGCCGCGCGGGGCGCGCGCCCTTTCGTGATGGCCTCGCTCCGGCAGGGGGTGGGGGTGGAGGCGGTGGTGGCCTTCGTGAAATCGGCGGGCGGCTTATGACGCGCGCGCCGATGCCGGTTCCGTGAAGCGCAGATCGCCGGTGACATCGAGGCCAAGTTCGGCCAGGCGCAAGGCGCGCGCCACCTGGCCCTTGGACCGCGCGATCTGGACCAGGCGCCACAGGTGGTCGGCCTCCGTGCGCCGGACCGGGCGGATGGCTTCGGCGACACGGGCGCGGGTCAGGCGGCCATTGGCCAGCGCGCGCAGCAAGGGCACGAGCAGCCCGCCCGCCCGGATCAGCCGATGCGGGGCCGGGCCCGTGAAGCGCAGCGGCGCGCGGGTGACCTGGGGGCCGCGAAACTGGCCGGCATGGGCACAGGACACGGCATCGGTCGGATCGAACAGGATCACCACGTCGCGCGCGGTGCCGATCAGGCCGGGGGCATCGCCGTAGCGGCTGAAATCGCGTTTGCGATCGCTGTGAAACCGGGTTTCGAACCCGGCCAGTTCCGGGTCAAGCGTAGCCGCTGGGGCAGAGGCCAGCACCGAGGCCCCGGGGGCCGCCGAGGCATAGGCACAGGCGGCATGGCCGTTGGCCGGGCCGAATCCCAGAAAGATCACCTGTGCGAAACTGTCGAAAAAGCCGGTCTGCACCAGCGTGTCGAAAAAGGCGACCAGCTCGGCAGAGCGAAACCACGGATCGTCGAGCGACAAGATCGACAACAGCGACCATTGCCGTTTCTGGACCGCCTCGAACCCCAGCGGCAGCCCGTCGATTTCCTCGGCGAAGACCCGCGCGGCACGGTCGAAGCTGATCAGGAGCGTTTCGCCCTCTTGCACGAAAAGCCCCAGGTGATCGGTGCCGATCCGGTCGAAGAACCCATGGCTGTCACCGATGCCCGAGAGCCGATCCAGCCAGCCCGATTGGCTGAGGCCGGAGGCGGCGGCGCGCGGGGCGTGGGGGGAAATCGGGGTCATGTCATGCACTCTTGCGGGGTGGTCTGGCCGGTGTATCGCCGGAAGATGCGGACAAACTATGGCAAAGCTGAGAAATCGTTTTGGCAATTCAAGGGGAAATCGTTTCCGATCTGGAAACGGTGGCGTCTGGCGGGTGGCGCGGGGCCTTGACCGGCGTCGCCCGGTCGGCCTTGATGGCGCACAGGGACGCAGCAAGGGAACGGGGGCAGGGCATGCAATCCATCGACGAGGTGCAGGCGGCGCTGAGCGCGCAGGGCTATGTCTGTGGCCGGGCGCTGGCCACGGTGGTGTTCTTGTCGCTGCGCCTGGGGCGGCCCCTGTTTCTCGAAGGCGAGGCGGGCACCGGCAAGACGGAAATCGCCAAGGCGATCGCGGCGGCGCTGGGGCGGCGCCTGATCCGGCTGCAATGCTACGAGGGCCTGGATGCGTCGAGCGCCGTCTATGAATGGAACTTCGCGGCGCAGATGGTGGCGATCCGCGCCGCCGAGGCAGAGGGCGGCGCCGACAAGGACACGCTGCGGCGCGACCTGTTTTCGGGCGATTACCTGATCGAGCGGCCCTTGTTGCAGGCGATGCGCCCCGATGCCGGCGGCGCGCCGGTCTTGCTGATCGACGAGATCGACCGCACCGACGAGCCGTTCGAAGCCTTCTTGCTGGAAGCGCTGAGCGATTTCCAGGTCACGATCCCGGAACTGGGCACGATCCGCGCGCCAGAGCCGCCGATCGTGATCCTGACCTCGAACCGCACGCGCGAGGTGCATGACGCGCTGAAACGGCGCTGCCTGTATCATTGGGTTGATTACCCCGATCTGGACCGCGAACTGGCGATCCTTGCGGCGCGCGTGCCCGAGGCATCGCAGGCACTGAGCCGCGCGGTGGTGGGGTTCGTGCAGCAGCTGCGCACCGAGGACCTGTTCAAGCGCCCCGGCGTGGCCGAAACCATCGACTGGGCCAAATGCCTCTTGGCGCTCGACGTGATCGAGCTGAGCCCCGAGGTGATCGCCGACACGCTGGGGGCGATCCTGAAATACCAAGATGACATCCAGCGGCTGCAAGGGTCGGAGGCCAAGCGCATCCTGGACCAGATCGCGGCAGAGGCGGCGATCTAGAAAAAGCGCTTACAGCCATGATTTCCCTATTGGCGAGGCGCGGGCTTTTCGGCTTTATCTGGACTTGCGTCGCAGGCACGCGATGCACTTAACCCCATAGGGATGTCATGATGGCCCGTATGCCCCAGTTTGTGACCGCGTTCGGCGCGGCCATGGCTTTGTCTTTTGCCGCCTTTGGCGCGGCGCAGGCGTGTCCTTCTTATAACAATCCGACCGTCTTCGGGTCGGCGTCGCTGAATGCGGGCTTCGTGCCCGATCCCTATCTGGTCAACCTGACGGCGGGCGGCACGGTCGACCTCTCGGGCTGCACCGGTGGCCAATGGTCGGGCTTCGTGGTGACACGGCCCGATTTCCGGCTGTTCTACAACGGGTCTTCGCCCACCGGCACGTTGACCTTCGCGCTCGAGGCGCAGTCGAACGTGGATACCGTCTTGTTGGTCAATGCCCCCGATGGGTCATGGCATTTCAACGATGATTACCGGGACCTGAATTCGGCGGTGGTGTTTTCCGCGCCGCTGGCGGGCCAATATGATGTCTGGACCGGCAGCTACACGCCCTCGTCCAACAATCCGGCCGTTCTGGTGGTGACCGAATACGCGTATTGAACCAGGTGATCGCCGCCGCCGTCCTGGCGGTGTGACCATAAAGCCGCGCCTTCCCAGGGGGATGCGCGGCTTTTTTGACAGGGTGCGCGATTTGACGCTTAATTTTCGGCAATACCAACGATAAGCGAGGGATTTTCGATGGCACGTCTCAAACATGTTTTGGCGGCGCTTGGGGCCGTGATTGTCGCGTCCATGGCGGCGGCGGGGGGCGCGCAGGCACAATCCTGCCCATCCTACAACAACCCGACCGTCTTTGGATCGGCGTCGTTGAGCGGCGGCTTCATGCCTGACCCCTATATCCGCAACCTGACGGCGGGCGGCCGGGTCGACCTGTCACGCTGCATCAGCGGGGCCTATGGCTATGTCGTGACGCGGCCCGATTTCCGGCTGTTCTACAACGGCGCCTCGCCCACCGGGCGGCTGACCTTTGCGCTGGAATCGCGCTCGGGGGTGGACCCGGTGTTGCTGGTGAACGCGCCCGACGGGTCGTGGCATTTCAACGACGATTACCGCGGCTTCAATTCCGCCGTGGTCTTCACCAACCCGATGTCGGGCCAATATGACATCTGGACCGGCAGCTATCAGCAATCGTCGAACAACCCGGCACAATTGATCGTCACCGAATACGATTATTGATCCCGGTCGGACGCCCCCGGCCTTGACGCCCGGGCCGGGGGCGCTGTTTGGTGGCGGCATGGTCGAACACGCGCCCCTGACGCTGCCCGATGATCCGCAGCTGGTGACCAACATCACCCATTTCGCCCGTGCCCTGCGCGTGGCGGGATTGCCTGCGGGGCCGGGGCGCGTGGCCGATGCGATCCGGGCGGTCGAGGCGGCGGGCTTTACCAACCGCGCCGATTTCTACCACACGTTGATGGCCTGTTTCGTGTCGCGCCCCGAACATCGGGCGCTCTATGATCAGCTGTTCCGGCTGTATTGGCGCGACCCGCGCTATCTGGAACACATGATGTCGATCCTGACACCACAGGTGCGCGGCGTGGCCGAGGACCGGGTGCTGCGCGCCGCCGAACGCCGCGCCGCCGAGGCCTTGCTGCATGGCGTCGACCGCCCCGCGCCCGACCTGCCCGAGGCGCAGGACCAGGGCACCGAGATCGAGATCGACGCCAGCCTGACGATGAGCCGCGAAGAGCGGTTGAAGACGCTCGACTTCGAGCAGATGTCGCTGGCCGAGATGGCCGAGGCCAAGCGCATCATCGCGCGTCTCAGCCTTGCGGTGCCGCCGTTGCAAAGCCGCCGCACCGAGGCCGCCTTGCGCGGCACGCGCCCCGATTGGCGGCGCACGATGCGCGCGGGCCTGTCGCGGGGCGGCGAGATCACCGAGTTTGCCCGCAAGGCGCGCCGCTCCCGCTGGCCGGCGCTGGTAGCGCTTTGCGATATCTCGGGGTCGATGTCGGCCTATAGCCGCGCGGTGCTGCATTTCCTGCACGCGGTGGCCAATGAAAAGGGCGCGGGTTGGGCGCGGGTGCATGCCTTTACCTTTGGCACGCGGCTGACCAACATCACCCGGCACCTGGCCCAGCGTGACGTGGATGCCGCGCTGAAAGCGGCTGGCGCCGAGGCGCAGGATTGGGAAGGCGGCACGCGGATCGGCGCCTGTCTGGAAGGCTTCAACCGCGACTGGTCGCGGCGCGTGCTGGGGCAGGGGGCGGTGGTCTTGCTCATCACCGATGGGCTGGATCGCGACGCGCCCGACCGGCTGGAGGCGGCGATGGAACGGTTGCAGCTGTCGGCGCGCCGGGTGATCTGGATCAACCCGCTGCTCCGCTGGGAAGGCTTTGCCCCCAAGGCCGCCGGTATCCGCGCCATCCTGCCCCATGTCGACACGTTTCGCGCGGGCCACAACATCGCGGCGCTGCAAGGCCTGGCCGAGGCGCTGTCGCGGCCCGGCGATGCGGGCGAAAAGGCGCGGCTGATGCGCCTCATGGCCGAGCGGTGAACCATGGCCCGGGTCCTGTGCCGTGGCGCGGCCGGGTGGGGGGCGCTGCCCCCCGTCGCCCTTGGCGACGCCCACCGGAGTTTTCCGGCCAAGGTGAAGGGGCTATCTGGGCTTGGCCGGGCGCGCTAAGCTGGCCGGCAGGGAGGATGCAAGATGGTGGGTGACCTGGAAAACATGCCGGAACTGGCGCTGGATTGGCACCGCGCGGGGCGCGGCGCGGTCCTGGCCACGGTGATCGAGACCTGGGGATCGGCGCCGCGCGCGGTGGGCGCGCAGATGGTCGTGTCGGGCGCGGGCGAGATGGAAGGATCGGTGTCGGGCGGCTGCGTCGAGGGCGCGGTGGTGGTCGAGGCGATGGAGCTGGTGGGCCAAGGCGCGGCCAAGCTGCTGGAATTCGGGGTGTCGGATGACGCGGCCTTTGCTGTCGGGCTGGCCTGTGGCGGGCGCATCCGCATCTTGCTGGAACCGGTGGGCGGCGCGCTGCCCGTGGCGCTGCTGGAACAGCTGGTGGCGGCGCGGGCGGCGCGCCAGCCCGTGGCCTATGTCGTCGATCTGGACGGCGGCGCGCGACGGCTGGACGGGCCGGGCAACTGGGCGGAGCGGTTCCGGCTGGATCGGTCCGGGGTCGAGGAGGACGGGCGCCATTTCGTGCATGTCCACAACCCCGGCCTGCGCATGGTGATCGTGGGGGCGGTTCATATCGCGCAGGCGCTGGCACCGATGGCGCGGATGCTGGGCCATGACGTGCGCGTGATCGACCCGCGCCCGGCTTTTGGCGCGGCGGCGCGGTTCCCGGATGTGGAGATCATCGAGGATTGGCCCGATGAGGCGCTGGCGGCGCTTGGGCTGGACGCGCGCACCGTCGTGGTGACCCTGACCCATGATCCCAAGCTGGATGATCCCGCGATCCGGGCCGCGCTTGGGTCCGATGTCGCCTATCTGGGCTGCCTCGGGTCGACGCGGACCCATGCCAAGCGGGTTACCCGCCTGATGGAGGCCGGGTTTTCGCAAGACGATATCGCGCGCATCCACGCGCCCGTCGGCCTTGATATCGGCGCGCGGGGGCCGGCGGAAATCGCGGTGTCGATCCTGGCCGAAATCACCCGGACGCTGCGCAAGGGATGAGGTTCGGGCCGGTTCCCGTGGCGCAGGCGCTGGGCGCGGTTCTGGCCCATGCGGTCGGTTTGCCGGGGGGGGGCAAGCTGAAGAAGGGCCGCGTGCTGGAGGCGGGCGACCTCTTGGCCTTGCAGGCCGCGGGCCTGGCGCAGGTGATCGTGGCGCGGCTTGATCCGGGTGATCTGGGCGAGGATGCGGCGGCCGCGCGGCTGGCGGCGGCGCTTGTGCCCGACCCCGGCGCGGCGGGTCTGCGCGTTGAGGCGCCGTTCACCGGGCGGGTGAACATCCGGGCCACCGGGCCGGGGGTGATCGCGCTCGATGTGGCCGCCATCACGGCGCTGAACGCGGTCGATCCGATGATCACGCTGGCCACGGTGCCACCCTTGTGCCGCGTGACCGAGGGCATGATGGTCGGCACGGTCAAGATCATTTCCTATGCCGTGGCTGACGCGGCGCTGACGCGGGCCTGTGCGGCGGGGGCGGCGGCGATGCGGCGCCTGGCCCCGGTCATCGGGACCGTCGACCTGATCGTGACGGAAACCGCGCCGGGGGGCGCCAGCCCCGAGGACAAGGGGGTGCGCGCGGTCTGGGCGCGGGTGGCGCGGCTGGGCCTGTCGCAGGGTCAGACGCGGATCGTGGCGCATGACACGGGCGCCATCTGCGCGGCAATCGCGGCCTGCCCGGCCGACATGGTGCTGGTTCTGACCGCCTCGGCCACGTCGGATATCGGGGATGTGATGCCTGCCGGGCTGGTGGCTGCGGGGGGCACGGTGACGCGATTTGGCATGCCGGTCGATCCGGGCAACCTGTTGGTGCTGGGACGGGTGGGCGCGCGCCCGGTGATCGGCCTGCCGGGCTGTGCGCGGTCGCCGGCGTTGAACGGCGCGGACTGGGTGCTGGAACGCGTCGCCTGCGGCGTGGCGGTCGGGGCCGATGACATCGCGGCGATGGGGGTGGGGGGATTGCTCAAGGAAATTCCTACGCGTCCGCAGCCACGTGATTCGCGCGCCCGAAAGCCCGATCCGGCCTGATCCGAACATCGTGCCCGCGGCCCGTGCATGGCCCGTGCATGGCCAGTGCGCGGTTTGGGCACGGTTTGGGCGCGGCCCGTGCAGGCCGTGGGTGCGGCTTTTCCCCCTGCCCGGATGATTGCGCGAAAGCGCTAAATTTACCGTTTGCGTTTCGCGCATTTGGTGATTGGATAGTCGCATAACCGAGGGAGGATTTGAATGACCCAGGTCACGATGACCGTGAACGGCAAGGCCGTTTCCGGTACCGTAGAAGGCCGCACCCTGTTGGCAGAGTTCCTGCGCGAAGGGCTGCGGATGACCGGCACGCATATCGGCTGCGACACCAGCCAATGCGGGGCCTGCGTGGTGCATGTGAACGGCAACGCGATCAAGAGCTGCACGGCGCTTGCGCTGGATCTGGATGGGGCGTCTGTCGTCACCATCGAGGGAATGGCGAACCCGGATGGGTCGCTGTCGGTGATCCAGCAGGCGTTCCAGGATCATCACGGGCTTCAGTGCGGCTTTTGCACGCCCGGCATGGTGATGTCGGCGGCGGCGCTGCTCAAGGAAAACCCCAAGCCGACCGAGGCCGAGGTGCGCGCCTATCTTGAGGGCAATATCTGCCGCTGCACCGGCTACCACAACATCGTCAAGGCGATCATGGCCGCCAGCGGCCAGGATGTTTCGGCCATCGCCGCCGAATGACCCCGGCCCGGTCCGCGGGGAGGCGGGCCGGGTTTCGCACAACCAGGGAAAGATGAAGGGCACGCCTGCGCGCCCTTGCCCCAAGGCCTCCTATGGTGGTGGGCCAGGGTGCATCGTCATCAAGGGAGGACGACCATGCCCAAGGATCATGGCATCGGCGCCAGCAGCAAGCGGCGCGAAGACGTTCGGTTTCTGACCGGTCGCGGCCGGTATACCGATGATATCAACCTGCACGGACAGACCTATGTGCATTTCCTGCGCTCTGACGTGGCGCATGGGCGGTTGCACAAGGTCGACACCAGCGCGGCCGAGGCGATGCCCGGCGTGGTCCGCATCTTTACCGGCAAGGATTTCGAAGGCGTGGGCGGTCTGCCCTGCGGCTGGCAGGTGACCGACCGGCACGGCAACCCGATGCAGGAACCCGCCCACCCGGTCCTGGCACAGGGCAAGGTGCGCCACGTGGGCGACCCGATCGCCGCCGTGGTGGCCGAAACCGCCGCGCAGGCGCGCAATGCCGCCGAGGCCATCGTGCTGGACATCGAAGAGCTGCCCGCCGTGGTCGACATGAAAAAGGCGCTGTCGGCCGATGCGCCCAAGGTGCATGACGATCTGACCAGCAACCTGTGCTATGACTGGGGGTTCGTCGAGGAAAACAAGGGCGCGGTGGACGAGGCCTTTGCCCGCGCCGCGCATGTCACCACGCTGGAACTGGTCAACAACCGCCTGTCGCCCAACGCGATGGAACCGCGCGTGGCGGTGGGCGATTACAACGCCGGCACCGATGACAGCACGCTCTATACCACCAGCCAGAATCCGCATGTGATCCGGCTGTTGATGGGGGCCTTTGTGCTGGGCATTCCAGAACACAAGCTGCGCGTGGTGGCCCCCGATGTCGGCGGCGGCTTCGGGTCGAAGATTTTCCACTATGCCGAAGAAGCCTTCTGCACCTTTGCCGCCAAACAGATCCGCCGCCCGGTGAAATGGACCTGTTCGCGGTCCGAGGCCTTCATCACCGACGCGCATGGCCGCGATCACGTGACCAAGATCGAACTGGCGCTGGATGCGGAGAACAACTTTACCGCGCTGCGCACCGAAACCTACGCCAACATGGGCGCCTACCTGTCGACCTTTGCGCCCTCGGTGCCGACATGGCTGCATGGCACGCTGATGGCGGGGAACTACAAGACCCCGCTGATTTACGTCAACGTCAAGGCGGTCTTTACCAACACCGTGCCGGTCGATGCCTATCGCGGTGCGGGGCGGCCCGAGGCGACCTATCAGCTGGAACGGCTGGTGGACAAGGCGGCGCGCGAATTGGGCGTCGACCCGGTCGATCTGCGGCGGCAGAATTTCGTGACCCAATTCCCCTATGCCACGCCGGTGGCGGTGGAATATGACACCGGCGATTACCACGCCACGATGGACAAGCTGTTGGAGATGATCGACCGCGACGGGTTCGAGGCGCGGGCGGCCAAATCCAAGGCCGATGGCAAGCTGCGCGGGCTTGGCATCAATTGCTACATCGAGGCTTGCGGCATCGCGCCCTCGGCGCTGGTCGGGCAACTGGGCGCGCGGGCGGGGCTGTATGAATCCGCCACCGTGCGGGTCAATGCGACCGGCGGCATCGTGGTGATGACCGGCAGCCACAGCCATGGGCAGGGGCACGAGACATCCTTTGCCCAAGTCGTGGCCGACATGATCGGCGTGCCCGAGGCGCAGGTGGAAATCGTGCATGGTGACACCGCCAACACGCCGATGGGCATGGGCACCTACGGGTCGCGCTCCATCGCGGTGGGCGGGTCGGCCATGGTGCGGGCGACCGAGAAGATCATCAACAAGGCCAAGAAGATCGCGGCGCATCTGCTGGAAGCCTCCGACAGCGATATCGAGCTGAAAGATGGCCAGTTCACCGTTGCGGGCACCGATAAATCGGTCGCCTGGGGGGATGTGACGCTGGCGGCCTATGTGCCGCACAACTACCCGCTGACAGAGTTGGAACCGGGGCTGGAGGAAACCGCCTTTTACGATCCCAACAACTTTACCTACCCCGCCGGCGCCTATGCCTGCGAGGTGGAAATCGACCCCGATACCGGCAAGGTCCGGATCTGTTCCTTTGCCGCAGCCGATGATTTCGGCAATGTGATCAACCCGATGATCGTGTCGGGCCAGGTGCATGGCGGGTTGGCGCAGGGCATCGGGCAGGCGCTTTTGGAAAATGTCAGCTATGACGAGAACGGGCAGCTTTTGTCGGCCAGCTACATGGATTACGCCATGCCGCGCGCCGATGACGTGCCCTTTTACCAGGTGGATCATTCCTGCGTCACGCCCTGCACCCATAACCCGCTGGGTGTGAAGGGCTGTGGCGAGGCAGGGGCGATCGGGTCGCCGCCTGCCGTGGTCAACGCCGTGATCGACGCGTTGCACCGGGGCGGCATGACCCATGTGGCCCATATCGACATGCCCCTGACGCCCGCGCGCGTCTGGTCGGCGATGCAGGGCTGACGGCTCCGGTGGCAGGGGGGCTCTGCCCCCTGACCCCCCGGGATATTTGGAAAACGAAGAAGGGCGGGACCCTTCGGGAGGAAGTCAGATGTATAATTTCGAATTCGCCAAGCCCGCGACCATCGCAGAGGCGGTCGAGGCCCTTGCGGGCGAAGAAGCGCAGGCGCTTGGTGGTGGCCAGACGCTGTTGCCGACGATGAAGCAGCGCCTTGCGGCACCGGCCACGCTGGTCAGTCTCAACGCGATCCCCGAGATGATCGGGGTCTGCGTCAATGAGGCGGGCGAGGTCTGTATCGGCGGCGCCACGCCGCATGCCACCGTCGCGCGCGAGGCACAGGCGCAGTACCCGGCGCTGGCGGCGCTGGCCAGCCATATCGGCGATCCGGCCGTGCGCAACCGCGGCACCATCGGGGGCAGCCTCGCCAACAACGATCCGTCCGCCTGCTACCCGGCGGCGGCGCTCGGATCGGGCGCGGTGATCAAGACCAACACCCGCGACATCCCCGCCGACGACTATTTCCAAGGCATGTTCGAGACCGCGCTGGACGAGGGCGAGATCATCACCGAGGTCCGGTTCCCGGTGCCGCAAAAGGCGAATTACCAGAAATTCGTGCAACCCGCGTCGCGCTTTGCGCTGGTGGGGGTCTTCGTGGCGAAATACGCCGATGGCGTGCGGGTGGCGGTCACCGGCGCCTCATCGGATGGCGTGTTCCGCTGGCACGAGGCCGAGGCGGCGCTGAGCGCCGATTTCTCGAAAGCCGCGATCGAGGGGCTGGCCGCGCCCACCGGCGCCATGATTAGCGACCTGCACGGCTCGGGCGATTACCGCGCCCATCTGGTCAAGGTGATGACCGGCCGCGCGGTCGCCGCCGCCAGCTGAGACCGGCCGGGATCTTGCGAACGCCGGGGATCATCCCCGGCGTTTTTCCTTGGCATCAGGCGTATTTGGCGACCATCTTGGCCGCCCGTGCCATCTTGCGCACCGCCGAGGGGCTGACACCCAGCGCGTTGCGGATGGATCGCGAAAACCCCGCCAACGTGTCAAAGCCGCTGGCCTCTGCGATCTGGGAAATCGGCATCGCGGTGTGGCGCAACAGATCGGCCCCGTGGCGCAGGCGCAGATCGAGGTAGAAATCCGACGGCTTGACCCCAAGTGCGCGCACGCAGCGCCCGCGCAACGCCTTGCGGCTCAGCCCGAGGCTGTCGGCCAGGTCGGACAGGGGCAGGGGATTGGCCATATGGGCGCGCATCTTTGCTTCCATCGCGGCGATGACCGGGTCGCTTTGGGCGGTGCTGGCCGGTTCATCCGGGCTTGGCCGGTCGCGCAGCCGCCCGGTGGCGAGCGCATGGGCCACCTCGTCGGCCAGCGCGGGAGTGGCGACCTCGGCGATCCAGGCACAGATCGCATCGCCCACCGCGACCCCGCCCGCGACCGTCAGCCGCCGATCATCCAGCACATGGGGGCGGTCACAGATGTCGATGGCGGGAAACGGATCCTGCGGGCCGCCGCCCGCGCCGCGTGACACCACCGCGCGGCGACCATCCAGATGCCCGATCCGGGCGAGGATCAGGGTGCCGGTATCGACACCCCCAAGCCGCCCCCCTGCCTCGGCCACGCGGGCCAGATAGGCTTGGAACCCGTTTGGAATGCGCGCGGGCACGGTATCGCCGCAGATCACCAGGGCCAGATCGATGCTATCGGCCCCGTCCCAATCGGCGCGATCGGGCGCCATGACCGCCCCGTTCGAGGCCGTTGTCTGGACATGTCCGGGGATGCGCGTGTCACAGCCAAAGGTCACATCGCCCAGGACACGGTTGGCAATATCAAGCGCTTCGCGGGCCAAGGCATAGGCCAACATCGGGAAGCCGGGGAAAAGAACGAAACTCACACGCACCATGGTCAGGAACATGCCGCAACATCGTGGGCGGTTCAAGACAAGACATCGCGGGGCGCAGGATCGGCCGCCGGGCCTGCCGGCCCCCGGACGGCCCGGCCCAAAAAAAGGCGCGCCATCGGGCGCGCCTGTTCATCGGATGGTGTCGCGGCCTAGCGTGCCGGGCCGATCATCATCACCATCTGGCGGCCTTCCATCTTGGGCATGTTTTCCACCTTGCCCAAGCCATCGACATCGGCGGCCACCCGTTCCAACAGGTCGCGACCCAGGTTCTGGTGCGCCATTTCGCGCCCCCGGAACCGGAGCGTGACCTTCACCTTGTCCCCGTTCTCGAGGAACTTGGTCACGCTGCGCATCTTGACCTCGTAGTCATGGGTGTCGGTGTTCGGGCGGAACTTGACCTCCTTGACCTCGATGATCTTCTGCTTCTTGCGCGCCTCTGCCTCGCGTTTCTGGGTCTCGTACTTGAACTTGCCGAAATCCATGATCTTGCACACGGGCGGCTCGGCATTGGGCGAGATTTCGACAAGGTCAAGCCCGGCCTCTTCGGCCATGGCCATGGCGCGGGCTGGGGTCACCACCCCGACATTTTCGCCCTCGGCGCCGATCAGGCGGATCTCGGGGGCGCGAATTCGGTCATTGATGCGCGGGCCGGTGTCGCGTTGCGGCGGCGCATTGTGGGGTCTGCGGGCTATGGGGGGCCTCCTGAGGTTGCCGGTGTTCGAGCCGGCAAGTTACCTGTGTACCCCCCGTCTTTCAAGGCGAATTGGCAGGTGTTCGCCGGTTTCATCGCGGCCGCTGCGATGCAGCATTGCGTGTGCTCCGCCAGAGGCGTAAGCGCATCCGATCTTTATGTATCCCAATGGGGGAAGTTATGAACCGGGTTCTCATCATCATCGCCATCCTCGCGGCGCTTGGCGTCGGCGGATATTTCGTGACGCAGCCCGCGCGCGAACGTGCCGCGCAAGAGGCCGCCGCCATCGAGGCCGCAGAGGCCGCCGCCATCGAGGCAGCGAAGCCGCCGCCGCTGAACAAGCCGCCGCCGAAGCCGCCGCCGCCGAAGCCGCAGCCGCAGCCGAAGCTGCCGCCGCAGAGGCCGCAGCCGCAGCCGAAGCCGCCGCCGCAGAGGCCGCAGCCGCCGCTGAAGCCGCCGCCGCCGAAGCCGCCGCCGCCGCCGAGGGCGCCGCCGCAACCGCCGCAACTCTGGCCGCCGATGCCGTGGACGGCGCAACAGAGGCAGCATCCGATGCGGTCGAGGCGGTGGAAACCGCGATCGACACCGCCACCGGTGACGCCGCCGTCGCGGCGGAAGCCACGGGCGATGCCGCCCTGGGCGATATCTTCACCGCCGAGGGTTTTGACATCGATCAGGCCATCGCGGCGCTCGAGGCGGCAGATCTGTCGCCCATCACGCGCCAGTCCGTGATCACCGCGCTGCGCGGCGCGGGCGACGACCCGGCGTTGTTGCAGGCCGCGCTCGATCAGGCCCGCGCGGCGCTTGGCCTCGGCCAGTAAACGCAGCAGCACCAAGGAAAGCCCCCCATGGTCCAATCCTGGGGGGCTTTTTCATGTCCGGCGGTTGGCGGGCAATCCCTGCACCGCTCAAGGATCAATCCAGGAAAGCCTTTTCCACGACGTATTCGCCGGGCTTGGAATTCGCGCCCTCGCTCAACCCGTAGCCTTCCAGCATCGCCTTGATGTCGAGGTTGAAAGCCAGGTTGCCACAGACCATCGCGCGGTCGGTTTCGGGCGACAAGGGGGCAACACCGAGATCCGCAAACACCTCGCCCGACCGCATCAGGTCGGTGATCCGGCCCATCTTGGGGCTCTGCTCCCGGGTGGTGGTCGGGTAATAGCGCAGCGTGTCGGCAAAGCCGTCGCCGATCAGCTCTGCCAGCATCTCGTCGCCGCGGATCTCTGCGATCAGCTCTGCCCCATAGGTCAGCTCTCCGACCTCGCGGCAGGTATGGGTCAGGATCACCTCGTCGTAATCGGCATAGGTCTGCGGATCGCGCAGCAGGCTGGCAAAGGGCGCGATGCCGGTGCCGGTGGCAAAGAACCAGAGCCGCTTGCCCGGCAAGAGCGCATCATGCACCAGCGTGCCCACGGGCTTGGGCCGCAGGATGATCTGATCGCCCGGCTGGACATGTTGCAGCCTTGAGGTCAGCGGGCCATCGGGCACCTTGATCGAATAGAATTCCAGCTCGTCATCCCAGGAGGGCGAGGCGATCGAATAGGCCCGCAAGAGCGGCTTTTGCTTGCCGCTTTCGGGGTCGGGGTCGCCCATCAGCCCGATCATGACGAATTCGCCCGACCGGAACCTTAGGCTTGCGGGCCGCGTGCAGCGAAACCGGAACAGCCGGTCGGTGTAATGCTGCACCTCGGTCACGGTCTGCGCATCGGGCAGGGTGGGCGTCGCCTTGGGCGCAGGGTGGGTAAATGTCTCTGTCACGGGTCTTTGCTCGGTCATGTCCATCTTGGCGCCGGTCTAGCGGTGCCCCCTTGTGTAAGCCTTGATCTGGGTCAGGGAAACCCTGTCCTCTGCGCGACCCTCAGCCGCGCAGCCGCGCGAGGTAATCGCCCGCCCGCCAATCGGCCCGCGCGCGTCATTGCTCCTCGGGCTGGCGGGCCGCGATCCCCGCGTCCAGTTCCACCTCGTCAAAGCCCGCGCGGCGCGCCATGGCGTAATGATCGGCCAGAACCGGCCCGGCCGCGCGCAGCCGCCCGGCATAGCCCATCGCGCGCAACCGCCGCGCCACGGTGAACCCGCGCCCATCGGCAAAACTGCCGAACCGGATCCGGATCAGGCCGATCCGGTCCAGATGCGCGGCCAAAGTCGCAAGGTCATCGCCCGGGTCCAGCTCGAGCCCCGGCCCCGGCCCCTCATGGGCCAGCGCCTCGTCGGCAAAGGCGGCCAAGGGCAGGATCTGCCCCTGCCAATCCTCGCCGTGAAACCCGTCGTCGCGCATTATCGGCCCATCGCCCATCCGCCTCACCCTTCATCCGATATTAAGGTTATACCGAGGTCACCCCAAGACCCGAAATTTGTCGTGATTGACGACCCTGAAATTATCGGACACCTGATCGCGGAAGGTTTGCCATTCGTTGGGTAGGGTTTCTCGAAAGAACCGCAGGACCGCATCCGCGAACTGCTTTTGCGTTGGGTAGTAGTGATTATGAGTGACGTATTGGTGCATGACCGCCCATAATCGTTCAATCGGGTTCAGGTGGGGGCAATAGGGCGGCAGCTGGATAAGTCGTATGCGGCACTCTGGTCGTTTGAGGAATTCGCGAACGTCTGGGCCCTTATGGTAAGCCGCATTATCCCAGATGACATAGATGATCCGCGAGAGAGGATTGCGAGCCTCAATCTTGGCGAGAAGCTGCGCTGCACTCACCCCGTCTACGGTGGTCGGCTCGACAAAGGGCGCGTCAAAATTCTCAAGATTGAGCGCACCATGGATGTTCACGCGCCCGCGCCCTGCGGTGGTTGTCACGGCGGGGTTTGATCCTGCCTTGACCCAGCCGTATCTGGGTTTTGTCTGGTATTCAGAATGCACCGCGTCTGCGAAATAGACGGCTTCATCTGCGCCCAATCCGTTCAGCAGCCGCTCGTACAGGGCAATGAATTCGGCTTGCTTCTCTTCAGGTGCAACGCGTGGCAGCCCTTTCGGCTTTCTGTACTCATAGCCCAGCCGAGACAAAAGCTTGATGCAGCCCGAGTGGGAGTAGTCCACGCCGTACTGTCCCGCGATATGCGCCCTGATCTCGACAGTCGATCGACAGAAGCGTTCGTCCAGCCAAGCGCAAAGCTCCGTCTCTTGAGCCGTCGTCATGCGGGACTGACCACCCTTCCAACCGTCGGTCGAAAGCGCGTCCCAGCCACCCTCTCGGTACGTCTTGTACCAACCCCGAATGGTATCATCGTCCAGATAGAGAAACTTCGCGATCTGTACGCAGCTTTCGCCATCGTCCAGCAACAAAATCGCATTCGCACGGCGCGCAATACCGTGATCTTCGCGCTGGCTACGCACGCAAACCTCAAGTTCACGTCGCTCTGCAGAGGAAAGAAAACCGGGACGGATCATGCGCTTACTTGAGTCGATCGCTAGAGACGCGTCAATCCCAGAAAGTTCGGGTGTTCCGTGACTCCGAGTATAACGCGCCACCGCGCGCCTTCACCTTTCCAAAAATACGCAAACCCGGACCGTGCCACCGCCCCGATCCTCGGGTCAGGATGCCGCCTTCAGCGGCCCGCGCACCATTTTGCCATCGACGAAATGAATGCCGCATTCCTCCTTGTCGGTGCCGCGCCACCGGCCCGCGCGCGGGTCTTCGCCGGGCTTCACCGGCGTCGTGCAAGGCGCACAGCCGATCGACGGGTAGCCGCGTGCCACCAGCGGGTGCCGGGGCAGGCGGTTGTTGACCATGTAGTCCGCCACGTCCTCGCGCGCCCAATGCGCCAGCGGGTTGATCTTGATCCGCCCCGTGTCCTGGCCGCCGGTTTGCTCGACCTCGAAAAACGCCAACGCCGCGCGCGTGCCCGATTGGAACCGCTTGCGCCCGGTGATCCAGGCGTCGAAGGGCGCCAGTGCCTGCGCCAGCGGTTCCGACTTGCGCAGGGCGCAGCAGGCATCGGGATCGCTGCGGTGCAACTGCCCCTGCGGGTCGGTCATGGCCAGCCGCGCCGGGTGTGCCCGGATGACGCGCAGATCGGTCAGGCCAAGATGATCGGCCAGCTCGCGCTGATAGGTCAGCGTTTCGGGAAACAGCAGGCCCGTTTCCACGAAGAGAACCGGTGCCGCCCGGTCCACCATGGCCACCATGTGCAAGAGCACCACCGATTCCGCCCCGAAGGATGACACCAGCGCCACCTGGCCGGTATCGGCATCGTGCAGCGCATGCTCGATCACCGAGGTGGCCGAATGGTGCCGGTAGCGCGCGTTCAGCCCCGCGACACGCGCGCCCAGATCCCGGTCATGCGGCATCGGCCTGTGCCTCTTGCCCGTCGTAAAGTGCCGATTTGAACGGCCCCGCGCCAAGCCGCCGGTAGGTGTCGAGGAACGTCTCCTCCGGGTCATGGCGCAGCGCCAGATAGGCGCGCAGGATCCGTTCGATGGCCGGAATGATCTGGTCATAGGCAAAGCCCGGCCCGGTGCGGTCCCCGATCACCGCATCGGGGCCACCATCGCCCCCCAGCGTGATCTGGTAGCTTTCCACACCCGCGCGGTCCAGGCCCAGGATGCCGATATGCCCGACATGGTGATGGCCACAGGCATTGATGCAGCCGGAAATCTTGATCTTGAGCGGGCCGATATCCTGTTCCAGCTTCAGCGCGTCAAAGCGCAGCGCGATGGCTTGCGCCACGGGGATCGACCGGGCGGTGGCCAGCGCGCAATAATCCATGCCGGGGCAGGCGATGATGTCGGACACCAGCCCGATATTGGCCGTGGCAAGCCCCGCCGCCAAAAGCGCGTCATGCACCGCCTTCAGGTGCCGCTTGGGCAGATGCGGCAGGATGACATTCTGTTCGTGGCTGATGCGCAGCTCGTCATGGGCGTAGCGTTCCGCCAGCTCGGCCAGAAGCCGCATCTGGTCGCTGGTCGCATCGCCCGGCGTGGCCCCATGCGCCTTGAGGCTGACGGTCAGGATCGCGTAATCGGGCTGGCGATGCGCCGTGACATTCGTATCGGCAAAGGCGCGAAACACCGGGTCGGCGGCGCGCCATGTTTCGTACTCGCCCGTGCCTTGCGCCTCGAACGGCGGCGGCGCGAAATCTGCCTTGATCGCGGCCAGCATGGCTTGGTCAATGCCGGAAAACAGCGGTTTTCGGGCGGCGAATTCGGTTTCGACCTGTGCGCGGATGTCGTCGATACCGGTTTCATGCACGGTGATCTTGATGCGCGCCTTGTACTTGTTGTCGCGCCGCCCCAGCAGGTTGTAGACCGCCACCACCGCCTCCAGGTAGGGCAGCAGATCAGCCAGCGGCACGAAATCGGCCAGCACCTTGCCGATCATCGGCGTGCGGCCCAAGCCCCCGCCGACCAGAACCTTGGCCCCGATCTCGGTCCCCCGCGCGACAAGGCGCAGGCCGATGTCATGGGCCGCCGTCACCGCGCGATCCTCGGCATGGCCGGTGACGGCGACCTTGAACTTGCGCGGCAGGAACTGGAATTCCGGGTGGTCGGTCGACCATTGCCGGATCAGCTCTGCCACCGGGCGCGGGTCTGCCACCTCATCGGCCACGGCGCCCGCGAAATGGTCGGCGGTGACATTGCGGATCGTGTTGCCGCTGGTCTGGATGGCATGCATCCCCACATCGGCCAGCGCCGCCAGCATATCGGGCACATCGGCCAGTTTCGGCCAGTTGAACTGGATGTTCTGGCGGGTGGTGAAATGGCCATAGCCCTTGTCCCACCGGTCCGCGATCATCGCCAGTTGGCGCATCTGCGCGCCGTTCAGCGTGCCATAGGGGATGGCCACGCGCAGCATGTAGGCATGCAATTGCAGGTAGAGCCCGTTCATCAGCCGCAGCGGCTTGAATTCATCCTCGGTCAGCGATCCGTCGATCCGGCGCGCGACCTGGGCGCGAAACTGGGCCACGCGGGCGCGCAGGAAGGCGTCATCGAACTCGGTGTAGCGATACATCACGATTGTTCCTGTTTGCCATGGGCATGGTTGGACGGGCCGCGGGTGCGGAAGGCTTCGCGGAAATGGGTGGGTTCGGGGCCGTTCGGGCCTGGGATGGCATCGGCCAGGTAGGGGCCAACCACCTCATGCGCGCGGGCATGGGCATCCAGCAGGTGCAGCTCGGCGGTGGCGGCATCCTCGATCAGCGCGGCCCGGGCCATCTGGCGGGTCCAGTGGCCGCTTGCATCCAACCAGACCACATCGCCTTCCAAAAGGGCGTTTGCGGTCAAGACCTTGGGGGTAAAGGGGCGGGGGGACATCAGGCGAATTCCTCTTTCGGGGCATCTTGAAGGCGCGGCAAGGCGGCTTCGGCGGCACGGGGCGCCAGGCCGTACAGCAACACGACCGGGCCGGTCGGCGCAGCGTCATCGAGGTCAAGCGCCAGCCGCCCCAGGGTGGTCGCGATCACCCGCGCCTCTGGGCGGGCGGCATTTTCCACCGCGCTGACCGGTGTGTCGGGGTCGGCGCCATGCATCATCAGCCGGCCCTGGATGAACCGCGCGCCGCGCAGGCCCATGTAGATCGCCGCAACCGTGCCCGGGCGGGCCAGGCCGCGCCAATCCTGTTCGGCAAAGCCCTGCATGTCATGGCCGGTCAGCACGCGCAGCGCACTGTTGCGGTCGCGCTTGGTCAGGCTTTGGCCGATCTGCGCCGCGGCGGCACTGGCCGCCGTCACGCCCGGCACCACCGACCAGTCAAGGCCTGCGGCCTCCAGCGCCTCGATTTCTTCGTCAAGTCGGCCAAAGACCGACGGATCGCCCCCCTTGAGCCGCAGGACATGGGCGCCCGTTGCCGCGTGCTGCACCATCAGGGCGCAAATCTCATCTTGTGCCATGGCCGGGCCAAAGCCCTTCTTGCCCGCGTCGATCAGGATCGCTTCGCGCCGGGCAAGTTCAAGAATGGCGGGCGCGACCAGCCGGTCATGGATCACCACGTCGGCCCGGTCGAGCAAGCTGCGCGCCCGAAGCGTCAACAGCTCCGGGTCGCCGGGGCCCGCCCCCACAAGATCGACACGGCCCTTGGCGGCGCGCGCGGCAAGATGGCGTGCCAACAGGCCTGGCAGGGCGATTTTCAACCCATCTTCCCCATTTTTATCAATTATCTGCGGGGCTATCTTGAAGTAATACTCGAACCAGAAATCGCGCCGCTTGCGCCCCATGGGCAAGGCTTCGGCGGCCTTGCGAAAGCCCTTGCCGACCCGTGCCGCCAGCCCCAGCGTCTGCGGCAGACGGGCCTCCAGGTCGGCCTTGATGGCGCGCGCCAGAACCGGGGCCGCGCCTTCGGTGCCGATGGCGACCACAACGGGGTCACGGTCGACGATGGCGGGCGTGATGAAGGCGCTGTTTTCCAGGTTGTCGACCCAATTGACCAGCGCCCCATCCGCCCGGGCCAATCGCGCCACCCGTGCATCTTCGGCATCATCGTCATTGGCGGCGTAGAACAGGGCGGCGCAGATCGCATCGCCCGGTTCCAGCGCGCGGGCGATCAGGGTGATCCGGCCCTGTGCCGCAAGCTGGGCCACGCCCGGTTCCGGCTCGGACGCGAACACCGTGATCCGCGCGGTGGTCTTGAGCAGAAGGCGCAATTTCGCCAAGGCCGCTTCGCCGCCCCCCGAAACGATGATACGCCGGCCCTGCACGGCCAGGAAGATCGGGAAATGGTCCATCGCGCGGTCGCCTCTGATCCGTGAACTTGATCCAGAGATAGAACAATTTCCTGATATTTGGCAGATGGGGGTTGCGAAAAGGAACATATGTTCCGTAATGGTCGCGTACCACTTGGTGGCGTTCTGCGGGAAAGGAGGGCTGAAAATGTCTGTCCAGATTGATGCGCTAGACCGGAAAATCCTTGCGGCCTTGCAAGAAGACGCAAGCCGGTCGCTCGATGACATCGCGCGCCTTGTCGGGTCGTCCAAGACGCCCGTTTGGTCGCGGATTCGCAAGCTGAAAGATGCGGGCGTGATCGGGCGGCAGACCGTTCTGCTCGATGCGGAAAAGCTGGGGTTCGAGGCGTGTTTCTTCGTTCTGATCCGCACCTCGGAACACGAGGCGGACTGGCAGAACAGGTTTCTTGCCGCGCTCAGGGCGCGCCCCGAGGTGCAAGAGGCCCACAGGCTTGCGGGCGAAATCGACTATATCCTCAAGGTGCGCGTGCCCAATGCGCGCGCCTATGATGCCTTTTACCAGGCGCTGATTTCCGAGGTTCGGATCTTCAACGTCACGGCGCTGCTCAGCATGGAGGAAATCAAGTCTTCCCCGCTTTTGCCCTTGCTGCCAGAAGCTTTAGACCGCGAACCTGTCGGCGTTGCGGCAATAGCTCGGGGCGGCGTCAAGCGTTGCGTTCTCGGCTTGCAGGCGGGTGCAGGCCCCTTGGTCTTTGCAAGAGGCGCAGCGCAACACCATGGTGCGGAACGATTGCGCCGCGAATTCCGTGTCGACGGCTGTCGTGACCTTGGGCGCGACGCCCAAACGCTGCATCATGCCACTGACCAATTCGCTGCCCTGCGACAGTCGTGTAAAAAGATCCATCCGCGTCTTCCTTGTGATCCTCGCGATGCCCTGTGGGCAGGGTGGACCGGTCCGATCCGCGTTTCCTTGATCTCGATCAAACGCGGGCAAGGGCTGGCTGGGGCGATCTTGCACAGCGGGTCGCGATGCGCTTTGGTCGGCCAAGCCCTCGAAACCGCCCAGGATGCCGCCAAAGATGGACCCGATCTGCCAAAGCGCGCTGCCGCATCTGCCGTGGATGGATCCGGCCACGGCCCGTCTGCCGGGTGTGCAGCCGTTGGACTGGGCCGATTGGCTGGTGGTCGACGATGCCTTTGCCGGCCAGATGGCGCTGCGCGACAGGTTGCTGGCGCAGGCCCGGGGCGATGTCTACGCGATGACCGATGCGGGCGCGCAGGCGGCCGATGCGCTGCTTGCGCTGATCCTGGACCATCTCGGGCCGGGCTATGCCCGCGACGGCGGCGGGGTGACGCGGCCCGATGGGGTGCGGGTGGCGCTGGACGCTGCGCCGCCGCTCGTCACCGCCGCGCGTCTGGTGCAGGAAGACCTGTGCCTGATGCAGCCGATCGGCGGCGAACATGTGCTGACCGGCGCGGTTCTGTGTTTCCCGGCAAGCTGGACCTTGGCCGAGAAAATCGGCCGCCCGCTCTCCGGCATCCATGCGCCCGTCGATGTCTATGATGCCGCCATGGCCGCCCGCGTCCAGCGCCTGTTCGACGCGGTCAGGCCGGACCGGCCGCTGTGGCGGCAGAACGCCTTGGTCTATGCGGATCCGGCGCTGCACCAACCCCGGCCCGAGGCGGCGCCGCGGCGCGAGGCAGCATCGCAAGGTCGTTATGTAAGATCAGAAAAACAAAGCTTTGTGCGGCTTTCTTCATGTGATGCTGTAGCATTTACCATTCATACATATGTCGTGCCGCTGGCCGTCCTGCCAGATGCGGCGCGGGCGCGGCTGCCGCAGTCGGAGGCGATCACATGACCCGCAAGATCGACCCGGTCAGCGAACAATACGAAGCCTTTCCCTACCCGGCCCGCGACCCTGCCGACGAGGCAAGGCGGTTGGTCACCGGCTCGCCCAGCCATCCGCTGGAAATCGACCATTTCCTGTTCGGCGGTGCGCGCGACTGGTCGCAACCGTTTCGCGCCCTCGTGGCGGGCGGCGGCACCGGCGATGCGCTGATCCAGCTGGCCCAGGTGCTGACCAGCGCCGGGCGGCCCTATCAGATCACCTATGTCGATCTGTCCAAGGCCGCGCGCAAGATCGCCGAGGCGCGGGCAAAGGCGCGTGGCCTGACCGGCATCACCTTCGTGACCGGATCGCTGTTGGAGGCGCCCGACCTGGGGCGGTTCGACTACATCGACTGCTGCGGCGTGCTGCATCACCTGCCCGATCCCCAGGCGGGGTTTGACGCGCTGGCGGCCGCGCTGACGCCCACGGGCGGGATGGGGGTGATGGTTTATGCGCCCTTTGGCCGGTCGGGGGTCTACCCGCTGCAAGAGGCCTTTGGCGCGGTCCTGACCGGCAGCGCGCCCGATCGCCTGCGTCGCGCCAAGGCGATGTTCGATCGCATTCCCGACGGCCACCCGTTCAAGCGCAACGCGCAGCTGTCCGATCACCGGGCCAGCGATGCCGGGTTCTATGACCTGTTGCTGCACAGCCAGGACAAGCCGTTCCGCATCAGCGCGCTGTTGGCCGCGCTGGATCGCGCCGGGTTGGCCATGACCGGCACGCCGCAGGCGCATCTCTATGATCCGACGCCGATCCTGGGCGATCCGGGCCTGTTGGCGGGGCTGGACATGCCCGCGCGCATGGACCTGGCAGAGGCGCTGCGCGGCACGATCCGCACGCATGTGATCTATGCCGCGCGGCAAGGACAAGGGCAGGGGCAAGGGGCAGGGGCAGGTGGCGCAGGCGGGGCCGCTGGCGGTGCCGCATCTCAAGGGCGTGACAGGCCCGGCCTTGGCGCAGCACGCGCTGAAGCACGGGATCATCCCGGTCAGCCATGATGGCGAGCGGTTCGAAATCCCCGTGCCGGCCATGGCAGTGCGCGCCTTTGCCCAGATCGATGGCCGCCACAGCCTTGATGACATCGCACGCGCCCTGCGCACCGACTGGATCACCTTTGCGCCGATCTGGGCGGGGGTGTCGCGCGCCATGACGGGCCACGGGTTGATGTATTATTCGCGGCTTTTCACGTCTTGAAATGCTTGGACAGTTTCAGCCCCTGGCCCTGGTAGTTCGAGGCAATCCCGGCCCCGTAGAGCCGCGCGGGCAGTGACGCCATGCGTTCATAGACCAGCCGCCCCACGACCTGCCCATGTTCCAGGACAAAGGGCGCTTCGTGACAGCGCACTTCCAGCACGCCGCGCGCGGGCACGCCATGGCCGAAGCCGGGGTCGAAAAACCCCGCGTAATGCACCCGGAATTCGCCGACCATCGCGAGGTAGGGCGACATTTCGGCGGCGCAATCGGGCGGGATCGTCACCGCCTCGCGGCTGACAAGGATGTAGAAGGCCCCCGGGTCTAGGATGATCCGGCCCTCTTCGCTGCGCACTTCTTCCCAGAAATCGGGGATGGCATGGGCCGCGATCCGGGTCAGGTCGATGACGCCGGTATGGGGCTTGGCGCGGTAGCCGACGATGCCCGTGGCGGTGGGTGTCAGATCGACCGAAAAGCCCAGGCCGTCATCGATGACCGGGGTGCCATCCACCAGCGGCGACTGCGCGTGGCGCGTGGTCAGTTCCGCATCGGTCAAGACCGCCTGGCCCCGGCGGAACCGGATCTGGTTGAGCCGCAGGCCGGGCGCCACCTTGACCGAAAACGATCTCGGACAGATCTCTGCATAGAGCGGGCCGGTGTAACCGGCTGGAATTCGGTCGAATTCCGTGCCGCCATCGGTGATGACGCGGGTCAGGCAATCGACCCTGCCGGTCGAGCTTTTGGCATTGCACACGGCCGTGACATCGGCGGGCAGGGCCATCGCCTCCATCAGGGGCACGACATAGACACAGCCCTTTTCCAGCACCGCGCCCTCGGTCAGGTCCATGCGGTGCATTTCGAATTCCGCGATCCGGTCTGCCACGCGGCGGCCCGCACCCGCCAGGAAAGACGCGCGCACCCGGTAGGCCACGGTGCCAAGCCGCAGATCGAGGCTGGCGGGTTGCACCTGGTCGGCATCGGGGCTGGCACAGGCGATCTGGCCACGCGCGATCATCGCCTCGATGGCATGATCGGGCAGAACGCCATGGGTCGGCTCGGTCATCTGGTCAGTCCCCCTTTGCGGCCAAGAAAAAACCGCCTGCGCCCGGGGCGCAAGGCGGTTTTCGCGGGGTTCCCGAAACAGCGGGAAGATTTGGTCGGGCTAGCAGGACTTGAACCTGCGACCTTCCGTCCCCCAGACGGACGCGCTACCAGGCTGCGCTATAGCCCGACGTGTCGCCCTTCTACCCATTTTGCCGGGGGGCGCAAGGGGCAGGGTGCAGGTTCATGCGCCGTGATCCCGCACATCGCCGCGCAGGCGGTCACGCAGCGCGATGATGGCGGGGCGCAGCCGCGCGACGGTGTCAGGCGACAGGCGCGGTGCATGCCCCGCAAGGGTCGCAATCGCATCGGCACAGCCGTCATCGGCATCGCCTGCGGGGGCAATGGCGCGCGGTGCGGGGGGCGGTTCGGGCCGAGGCGCAGGTGCCACTGCTGGCTCTGGCTCTGGCTCTGGCGCGGTGTCGGCCCTCGGCCCTGCGTCGTCCGTGTCGGCAGCGTTGCCTGCGTCTTCTATGTCTTCGGCTTCTTCCGGCTCTGCCGCATCCACATTCAGCTCTGCCTCGGCCAGTTCGGCATCGTCGATCCAGTCTTCGACAGCCTCGGCATCGATGGCGTCCAGCCCGTCAAGATCGATGGGCGGCGACAGGGCGGCCACGGCGGCGAGCCCGTCTTCGCGGATCATTTTCTGCACGCCCCGGATGGTCAGGCCGCGATCATGCAGCAACACCTTGATGCCGCCGACCAGTTCCATGTCGGCAGGGCGGTAATAGCGCCGCCCGCCGGCGCGCTTGACCGGCTTGATCTGTGGAAATTTCGATTCCCAGAACCGCAGCACATGGGCGGCTACGTCCAGCCAATCGGCCACTTCCCGGATCGTTCGAAAGGCTTGCGTCGATTTCGACATGGCCGGTTTGCCCGCCTCTGTTCGGTCCTTGCGCCATCATGGTCGCCGCGGGCCTTGGCCCGCGCCGCGTGGCTGGATCAGTCGCGGTTGCCTGCCGCGACCCGGTCTTTCATCAGGTGCGAGGGCCGAAAGGTCAGCACGCGGCGCGGGCTGATCGGCACCTCTTCACCGGTCTTGGGGTTGCGCCCCACGCGGGCGGTCTTGGACCGCACCGAAAATGTCCCGAATGACGAGATCTTGACCTGTTCGCCCTCGACCAAGGCGTCGGACATGAGTTCAAGCACCCGTTCCACGAGTTGCGCGCTTTCATTGCGCGACAGGCCCACCTCCCGGAACACTGCTTCGGACAGGTCCATGCGTGTCAGCGTCTTGCCAGCCATATGTTTCGTCCCCCAAATCTCGCCGCAGGATGATCCAAGCGATTTCTCAAGTCAATCGAGAGACTTGCGCGGCGGCGCTTATATGCCGCAACGACCCTACCAGCGGATGACGACCGCGCCCCAGGCCAGGCCGCCACCGATGGCCTCGCAGACCAGCAAATCGCCCTGCTTGATCTGGCCGCGCGCCACCCCCACCGACAGCGCCAGGGGGATCGAGGCGGCCGAGGTGTTGCCGTGATCTTGCACGGTCACAACGACCCGGTCCATGTCGATGCCCATCTTTTGCGCCGTGCGGGTGATGATCCGCAGATTGGCCTGATGCGGTACGACCCAGTCGACCTGTTCGGGCTGCGCGCCGGCACGCGCCAGGGCTGTTTCGGCCGTTTCGGCAAGTTTTTCAACGGCATGGCGAAAGACTTCGCGGCCTTCCATGCGCAAGACACCGGTGGTGCCAGTGGATGAAACACCGCCATCCACGTAAAGCAGGTCCTTGAACCGCCCGTCGGAATGCAGATCGGTCGCCAGGATGCCGCGGTCGGCCACGGTGCCGTCGCCCTCTTGCGCCTCGAGGATCAGCGCCCCCGCGCCATCCCCGAACAAGACGCAGGTGCCCCGGTCGGTCCAGTCCATGATCCGGCTGAAGGTTTCGGCCCCGATCACCAGCGCGCGCCGCGCCTGGCCCGAGACGATCAACGCGTCGGCATTGGCCAGCGCATAGACAAACCCCGCGCAGACCGCCTGAACGTCAAAGGCGAATCCCCCCTCCATTCCGAGGCCCGCCTGCACCATGGTCGCGACCGACGGAAAGGTGAGATCCGGGGTAGAGGTGGCGACGATGACCACGTCGATGTCACCCGGGGCAAGCCCCGCCATGTCGAGCGCGGCGCGCGCGGCGGCCACGGCCATCTGGCTGGTGGTTTCGCCCTCGGCGGCGAAATGGCGCCGCTCGATGCCCGACCGCGACCGGATCCAGTCATCGCTGGTGTCCAGCGTCGCTTCGAATTCGGTGTTTTCCACCACGCGGGCGGGCAGGTAATGGCCGATGCCAACGGGCACTGCGCGGGTTTTGGTCATGCCTGTCAGGTCTCCGATTGTATGGCGGCGGCGGCGGCCTGTTCGGCCTCTGCAAGGCGCGTGGCCAGCCGTTCGCTGAACCCGGCCGCAGCCAGCCGCGCCGCCAGTTTGATCGCGGCGGAAACGCCGGTGGCATCGGCAGAGCCGTGCGATTTCACCACCGTGCCGTTCAGCCCCAGGAAAACGCCCCCGTTCACGCGGCGCGGATCGATCCGTTTCGACAAGCGTCGCAGCGAGGTATAGGCCAAGATCGCCGCCACCCGCGACAGCGGCGAAAACCGGAACGCCTCGCCCATCAGGTCGCGGATCAGCCGCGCCGTGCCCTCGCCGGTCTTGAGCGCGACATTGCCGGTGAACCCGTCGGTCACGATCACGTCGACCTTGTCCGAGGGGAGGTCGCCGCCTTCGACAAAGCCCACGAAATCAAAATCGGCGGCATGGCTGACCCGTTCGATCAGCTCGGCGGCCAGTTTCAATTCGGCGCGGCCCTTGTGTTCCTCGGTGCCCACGTTCAACAGGCCGACGCGCGGCCGCCGCAGGTCAAGCCCGTTGCGGGCATAGCTCGTGCCCATCAGGGCATATTGCAGCAGGTCTTCGGCATCGGCACGGATATCGGCGCCGACATCCAGCATCACGTTGAAGCCGCTGAGGTTGCGCGATGGCCAAAGGCAGGCGATGGCGGGGCGATTGACGCCCTCGATCTTGCGCAGGCGCATCATGCTGATGGCCATCAGCGCGCCGGTGTTGCCACAGCTGACGGCCGCGCCCGCCTCGCCGTTGCGCACGGCTTCGATACAGGACCACATCGAGGTTGATTTGCCGTGGCGCAGGACATGGGACGGTTTGTCGCCCATCATCACCACGCTGTCGGCGTGCCGAATCTCGCAGCGGTCGGACAGATCGCGGCGGCGTTCGATCAGGCGTTCCAGTTCCGGCCTGTCGCCATGCACGATGAACCGCAGCGCCGGGTTCTTGGCGGCGGATTTCGCCATGCCCGCCACGATGACCGCCGGCCCCAGATCGCTGCCCATTGCGTCAATGGACAGGATGGTGCCGGGGATCGTGTTGGCCGTCAGTGCTGTGCCTTGGGTCATGCCCCGGGTCGCCTCGCAGCCTCGGGCCTAGTGCCGTATCAGGCCGCGTCTTCGTCGAGATCGACTTCGTCGGCCTTCGCGATGACTTCGCGGGCATTGTAGGTGCCGCAGGACGGGCACACGTGGTGCGGCCGCTTCAGCTCGCCGCAGGACGGGCATTCATTGGGGTTGCCACCTTCCAGCGCATCATGGGAACGGCGCATGTTACGGCGCGAACGCGTCACTCGGTTCTGTGGGACAGCCATGTCACAACCTCGGTCTTTCGGGGGCGATCCCGGTGTGGCCGCCCGATCCAGTAAAAATGTCTTCTCGGTCTTCGCCGCCCGCATACCCTGTTGCGGCCTGTCTGGCCAGCGCGGAAATGAGGCGGCGGGCGGTCGGACCACACCCGTGGCCGGGCGCGAATGAGGCGCGGAACATACTCTGATTCCCGGACCATGCAACCCCTATTCGGGCGCTTTCCAGGGCCTGTTTCCGGCGGTTTTCAGCTGTTTTCCCCGCCGTTGCCGTCGCCGGCCAGCCGGTCACGCAATGCCGCAAGACCCGCCAGGGGCTTGGCATCCTCATCGGTCAGGGGGGCCACACCCGGGGCGGCGAACCGGGCCGTATCCAGCGCGGCGCCCTGCGCGCGCGGGTAAAGTGGCAGCGCCAGCGCCAGCGCCTCGGCCATGACATCCAACAGCTCCAGCGTCAGCGGCAGGGGGTCGGTGCTGTCATCCTCGGGCATTTCGACCTCGTCGGCGTCCGGCTCGGGCATGTCGGCCAGGTAGCGGCGGACGATCTTTTCGTCGATGCGCGTGGTGACCGGTTCGGCACTGACCACGCAGGCCTGCACCACCGTGGCGCCCAAGGTCGCCTCCAGCCGCCAGTCGCGCGCCCCCTCGGGCCGCAGCTGGCCGACAAAGCGCAGCTTGCGCAACCCGATCAGATCCATCTCGGCGGCCAGTGCCGCGCGGGCCTGCGCATCGGGCAGGATTTCGAAACCGGTGTCAGTGCCCCGCGTCAGGCGGGCCAGCGTCAGGCGGGTGGCGGCATCAGACATGGCTTTGGCTCCTTTGTCATGCGTCGCAAACTTGCCCTGTGGGCCGGGGTGAGTTAAGCGGATAGAAAGCTTCGGGCGGCTTCGCAAGGGCGAGCACGGGCCGGTCGACACGTATACGGGGCAAGAGGGCGAACATGCACAAGGCCAAACGCGGTTTCCGGACGGGTCTGATGGGCCTTTTCCTTGTGCTTGGGCTTGCGGCCTGCTCGGCGACCTTTGTCAATCACGGCTTCGTGCCGCCGGCCGAAGATCTCGCCGCGATCGAGATCGGCGACAGCCGCGACGCGGTCGTGGCGGCCATCGGCACGCCGGGCGTGGCGGGCGTGATGCGCGACGAGGCGTGGTTCTACACCGCCTACCGCGTGCGCAACTATGCCTACCGCGCGCCAGAGGTGACGGAGCGCCAGATCCTCGCGGTGTCCTTTGACACGGCCGGGCGCGTCAGCAACATCGAGGAATTCGGCCTGGAAGATGGCCAGGTCGTCGAATTGTCGCGCCGTGTCACAAGCAGCTCGGTGCGCGAGATCTCGTTCTTCCAGCAGCTGGTGGGCAATTTTGGCCGGATCAACATCGGCGAGGCGCTCGGCGGCAATTAAGGCGCCCGCGCGTGTCGCGGTTTCGTCATGGGCGCAGTCTAAGCTTCTGATCATCCGGGCCACTCGGGATCGGCACGGCAGGAACGGGCCACATGTTGAACTTGTCCAAAGGGCGGTACCGCGCGCGCCTGGCGTCCACGCCCGCTGACCTCGACGCGGCACAGCGGCTGCGGGCGCTGGCCTTTCGCGGGCCGCGCGCCTTGGGGCCGGACCGTGACGATTTCGACGCCGCCTGCACCCATGTCTTGATCGAGGAAACCCGCAGCGGTGACCTGGTGTGTTGTTTCCGCCTGCTGCATCTGGGGTCGGGCGCGGAAATCGGCCGCAGCTATTCGGCGCAATTCTACGAATTGTCGGCCCTGGCCGATTTCAAGGGGCCAATGGTCGAGATGGGGCGGTTCTGCATCCATCCCGATTGGCATGATCCCGATATCCTGCGGGTGGCCTGGGGCGCGATGACGGCCCATGTCGACCGCGAAGGGGTGGAAATGCTGTTTGGCTGTTCGTCCTTTCACGGCACCGAGGCGCGCGAGTATTACGATGCCTTCGCGCTGTTGCGCGACCGCCATATCGCGCCGAAACGCTGGTTGCCGCGGGTCAAGGCCCCGGCCGTGTTCCGCTATGCCGCGCGGCTGCGGCGCAAGCCCGATCTCAAGCGGGCGCAGGCCAAGATGCCGCCCTTGTTGCGCACCTACCTGTTGATGGGGGGCTGGGTCAGCGACCACGCGGTGATCGACCGTGACCTGGGCACCTTGCACGTGTTCACCGGGCTGGAGATCAGCGCGGTGCCACCGGGCCGCGCGCGCCTGTTGCGGGCGGTGGCGGGGTAGCGCGCAGGCGGCGCAGGATAGCATGCAGCGGCGCGGTGATCGCGGCCGCACCCCATGTGCCGCCCAGCAGGCGCAGCCGCGCGCCGCTTTCCAGTTTGAACCGCGCAAGGCCCGGCGTGGTCCGGGCGTCGCAGAGGCCAAGGTCGATCCAGCCGATGCCAAGCGCCGCAAGATCGCCCATAGCCTGCCACAGGATCAGGTTGTGGGCCGACTGCGCGCGCCCCGCGTCACTGGTCCAGCCGACCAGGTAGCTGGCCGTGCCGCCATGGCAGGCAAACAGCATGGCGGCGATGGTTTGCCCGTCTTGGCGGGCGCTCACCAGGCGCAGCGCCTGTGGGTCATGCCCCGCCATCGCGGCAATCAGCGCCGGTGGCAGGGCGCGATATCCCCGCGCCGCCTGTTGATCGGCATCCTTGAAAAACAGCCAATGCCGGGGGTCCGGGGGCAGGGGCTTGTGCGTGACCGAAAGCCCCCGACGGTGTGCATGGCGCAGCCGGTTGCGCCATTTGCCATCCATCCGCGCCAGCCAATCCTCGCAGGATCCCGCAAGCGACAGCACGGCGATGGCCCGGGGCGGGGCCAGCCGCACGAACCCCGCACGGTGCAGATGGTCCGCGTCATGGCCAGCGTCACGGCCCGAGTCACGGGATGTGTCGGCGTTCACGATCAAGACCTGTGCCCCCAGATCCCGACGCGCATCGGTCAGATCCCGCGCAGGGTCGAGCGCCGGGCGCGACAACAGCGCAACCCGCCCCAATCCCGGCACGGCGCGCCAGAGCACCACGGCCCGCCTGCCGGCAAAGGGCTGTAGGCGCGCATCCGCGCCGATCCGGGTCAGCGCGGCCTGGTAGAGCCGTGATTGCTGCAAGGGCAGCAGGGGCAGGTGGGCGGTCGGCTGGATCATGGGCGGCAGTATGGGCCGCCCGATCCTAAGATCTGGTTAAGCCTGCAACACCACCAGCGCGTGGCGCTTTTTCCCCGCCGACAGCTTGATCGGCTGCGCCAGGTCTGCGGCGGTGATCATCAGCCCGGCATCGGTCAGGGCGCGTCGTTCACCTTTGCCCCGCCTTCCGCGATCAGGCGCTTGGCCTCCTTGCCCGATCCCGCAAGGCCCGACCGGGTGATCAGTTGGGCCACGGAAATGCCGTCGGCGACCTCTGCCGCGGTCAGGGTCAGCGTCGGCAGGTCATCGCCCGCGCCGCCATGTTCGAACACCTCGCGCGCCGTGGCCTCTGCGGCGGCGGCGGCGTCCGCCCCGTGCAACAGGGTCGTGACCTCGCGGGCCAGGATGATCTTGCCCTCGTTGATGGCCGCACCTTCCAGCGCGCCCAGCCGGTCACATTCTGCCACCGGCAATTCGGTGTAAAGCTTGAGGAAGCGGCCCACATCGGCATCGGTTGTGTTGCGCCAGAATTGCCAGAATTCATACGGGCTCAGCATCTCGGCATCGAGCCAGATCGCGCCGCCCTGGCTTTTGCCCATCTTGCGCCCGTCCGAGGTGGTCAGAAGCGGCGTGGTCAGCCCGAAGATCTGTGCATCGACCACCCGGCGCGTCAGGTCGATGCCATTGACGATATTGCCCCATTGATCCGATCCGCCCATCTGCAGGATGCAGGTTTCACGGCGATACAGTTCAAGGAAATCATAGGCTTGCAGGATCATGTAGTTGAATTCGAGGAAGGACAGGCTTTGTTCCCGGTCCAGCCGCGATTTCACCGATTCAAAGGACAGCATCCGGTTGACCGAGAAATGCCGCCCGATGTCGCGCAGGAATTCGAGGTAGTTCAACTGATCCAGCCATTCGGCATTGTTGAGCATCAGCGCATGCGTTTCCGGCCCGATCGCTTCGCTGCTTGAGGGCAGGGTCTGGCCCTCGCCATAGGCCAGGTAGCGGTCGAAGACCCGCTGCATGCCGGCGATATTGGCGTCGATCTGCTCGGCGGTGAGAAGCGGGCGTTCATCGGCGCGGAAACTGGGATCGCCCACCTTGGTGGTGCCGCCGCCCATCAGGGTGATCGGGCGGTTGCCGGTCTTTTGCCACCAGCGCAGCAGCATGACGTTGAGCAGGTGCCCCACATGCAACGATTTCGCCGTGGCGTCATAGCCGATGTAACAGGTGACCGGCCCCTCGATCAGCGCGTCGTCAAGGCCCTGCAGGTCGGTGCAGTCGGCCAGGAACCCGCGCGCGATGATGGTGCGCAGGAAATCCGATTTGGGCTGGTAGGTCATGGGGCTCCGGTCCATGCTTGGGGTGTTGTAACGGGCTATAGCGGGCGGGCGCGTGAAGGGAAAGAGCGACAGGGTGCTGGACCGCGCGGGTCCGGTCTGGGTGGTGGGCGCCATGTCGGGCACCTCGATGGATGGCGTCGACCTGGCCGTGATCCAGACCGATGGCGTGACCATCGCGGGCTTTGGCGACACCCGCTATCGCCCCTATTGCGAGGAGGAGCGCGCGGTGATCCGCGCGGCGCTTGGTCGTTGGCCAGGGGAGCCGGGCGTGGCCGAGGCCGCGCTTGTGGTCGAAGACGCCCATATCGCGGCTTTCGCGGGGATGGATGGCGCGCGCGCCTTCGGCTTTCACGGCCAGACCCTGGCCCATGACCCCGCGCGGGGGCGCACCCACCAGGCGGGTGATGGCGCCCGCATCGCGGCGGAAACCGGGCTGACCACCGTGTGGGATTTCCGCTCGAACGACATGGCCCTGGGCGGGCAGGGCGCGCCGCTTGCGCCCTTTTTCCATTGGGCCCTGGCCCGCCATATCGGGGCAGAGCGGCCGGTGGCCTTTCTGAACCTGGGCGGCGTGGGCAATATCACGCTGGTCGATCCCCGGCTGGATCGCCCCGATCTGCCCGGCGCCTGCCTTGCCTTTGACACCGGGCCCGCCAATGCGCCGATCGATGACCTGATCCGCGCGCGGCGCGGCGACCGCTTTGACCGCGACGGGGCGCTGACCTGCGCGGGCCGGGCCGATGACGCGGTGGTCGCGGCCTTCCTGCGGGATGTGTATTTCGCCCGGATACCGCCCAAATCGCTGGATCGCGACGCTTTTGCGGCGCTGGCGGGGCAGGTGGCGGGGCTGTCGGATGCCGATGCGGTCGCGACGCTGGCGGCCTGTGGCGTGGCGGCGGTGGCGCGGGGCATGGACCACCTGCCTCAGCTGCCCGAACAGGTGCTGGTCACCGGCGGCGGGCGGCAGAACCCCGGCCTGATGGCGATGTTGGCCAAGGCGCTGCCCTGTCCGGTCGCACCGGTCGAAGATGTCGGGCTCGACGGTGATTTCCTGGAAGCGCAGGCCTTTGGCTACCTGGCGATGCGGGTGCTTCTCGGTCTGCCGACCTCGGCGCCGGGGACGACCGGCGTGGCCGCACCCGTTGGCGGGGGCCGGGTGACGCGGCGCTAGATCGCTTGGGGGCGCTGCCCCCAAACCCCCGGGATATTTGGGAAACGGAGAAGGGGATGGGTCAGGCGCGGGCGGTACGCGCGCTGCGGATCATCGACGCGGTGTAGAGGATCAGCGCCGCCCAGATCAGCGGAAAGGCCAGCGCGCGCGCCGGGCCGAAGGGTTCGTCGAAGACGAAGACCGCGATCAGGAAGATCATCGTCGGCGCGATGTATTGCAAGATGCCGATGGTCGACAGCTTCAGCCCCTTGGCGCCATTGGCATAGAGCATCAGGGGGATGGCGGTCACCGCGCCCGTGCCGAGCAACAGGGCGATATCGGTCCAGCTTCCGGCGATGATCTGGCCGGAGGGCCCGAGCCAGAGCAGCCAGGCCAGTGCCGGTGGCGAGAGCAGCAGCACCTCGAGCAGGAAGCCCTGGTTCGGGCCGATGGGCAGGGTCTTGCGCAGGAAGCCGTAGAGGCCAAAGGTCGTCATCAAGATCAGCGCCACCCAGGGCACCACCCCGGCCGACAGGGTCAGGATGGCGACCGCGATGGCCGCAAGCCCGACCGCGACCCATTGCGCCGGCGCCAGCCCCTCGCGCAGGATCACGGCGCCAAGCGCCACGGAAAACAGCGGGTTGATGTAATAGCCAAGGGCCGCATCCAGCGCCCGGTCATTGGCGATGGCCCAGACATAGACGCCCCAGTTGATCGAGATCAGCGTGGCCGTCACCGCCGCCATCCCGACCATGCGTGGCGTCCTGAGCGCGCGCGCCACGTCGCCGGTGCGCCCCAGCACGATCAGGATCAGCCCCGCGACGGGCACCGACCACAAGATGCGATGCGCGATGATTTCCAGCGCCGGCACATGGGCCAGCGCCTTCATGTACAAGGGCAGGAACCCCCACATCAGGTAGGCCATGACGGCAAAGGCAAAGCCTGCGCGGGTGTCGCCGGTCTGGGGGGCTGGTGTCGTCATGCGCCAGCCCTAGCCGATGGCGCGCGGGCCGGGTAGCGCGAAATGGCGATGGGGCCCATCAGCATCCGTGATGGATCAGCCGCGCGGGATGTCGAACCCCTCGGGGGCCAGGGTAAAGCCCTCGAACCGAAATCCGGGCGACACGGTGCAGGACACGAGCGTGTAGGCGCCCGTCGTGCGCGCGGCCTGCCAATGGTCTTGGGGCACGATGATTTGCGGCGCGCCCCGGGCCAGGTCGGGGGTGAGCAGGTGATCTGTGGCCGGGCCGAGATCGCTGGCGGCCAGCGACAGGATCAGCGGCGCGCCCGCGTGGTAGAGCCAGATCTCGGTGGCGTCGACCTTGTGCCAATGGCTGGCTTGTCCGGCCTTGAGCAGGAAGTAGATGCAGGTGCCACTCGGGCGGCCTTCTGTGGTATCTGCCCATGTCTGGCGGTAAAATCCGCCTTCGGGATGGGGCAAAAGCCCCAGGTGGGCGATGATCTGGTCTGCGGTCACGGGGCAATCCTTTGGGCGAGGTCGGTGAAATCGCGGGCGATGACATCCCAATCGGCGGCGGCCTCCAGATCGGTCGCCTGGCCCGGCCCATGTTCGCCTGGCCGCACGACAAAGCCCGTGGCAAGCCCTGCCGCGCGGGCGGCAAACAGGTCGTCGTTATGGGCGGCGACCATCATCACCTCGTCCGGGCGCAGCCGCAAAGCCGCGCAAGACGCCAGATAGACCGCCGGTTTGGGTTTGTAATCGCGCGCGAGATCGGCCCCCAGGATGCAATCCCAGGGCAGGCGTGCGTATTTCGCCAGCCGCGTCATCAGCGCGATGGACCCGTTCGAACAGGGCGCGATCACATGCGCGGTTTTCAACCGCGTCAGCCCCGCGACCACATCGGGCCAGGGGTCAAGCCGTTCCCAGGCCCGGGACAGATCGTCGGGGGCGGTGACGCCGAAATCGGCCGCCACCCGGTGCAGGTTTTCGCGGTGCAGATCGTCAAGCGCCACGTAGCCCCGCCCGCCCTCGCGGATGCGGGCCATGGCGGGGTCGTATTCGGCGCGCCAGGCCGTGGCAAAGGCGGTGGCGTCGACCTGGGGCAGGGCGGCGGCCACCTCGCGCGCGACAGAGCTGCGCCAATCGACGCAGGTGCCGAAGACATCGAAGATGAGGGCTTGAACCCTCATCCCCGCAGGATCGACCGCCCGGCATAGACGGCGGTTTCGCCAAGCGCCTCCTCGATCCGGATCAGCTGGTTGTATTTCGCCAGCCGGTCGGACCGCGCAAGGCTGCCGGTCTTGATCTGGCCGCAGTTGGTGGCCACGGCGAGATCGGCGATGGTGGCATCCTCGGTTTCGCCCGAGCGGTGCGACATCACGCAGGTCATGCGGTTGCGATGCGCCATGTTCACGGCGGCCAGCGTTTCCGACAGGGTGCCGATCTGGTTGACCTTGACCAGAAGCGAATTGGCACAGCGCTTTTCGATGCCTTCGGCCAGGCGGTCGGGGTTGGTCACGAACAGGTCGTCGCCCACCAATTGCACCCGGTCGCCAAGCGCGCGGGTCAGCGCCGCCCAACCGTCCCAGTCATCTTCCGAACAGCCATCCTCGATCGACAGGATCGGGTAATCATTCACCAGCGCCTCGAGATAGGCGACGTTTTCATCGGGCGTCAGGGACTTGCCTTCGCCGGCAAAGACATAGCGGCCATTCTTGAAATACTCGGTGGCGGCGCAATCCAGCGCCAGCATGATGTCATCGCCGGGCGTGTAGCCCGCTTTCTCGATCGATTTCAGAATGAAATCCAGCGCGTCGCGGGTGGAGCTGAGGTTGGGGGCAAAGCCGCCCTCGTCTCCGATGCCGGTCGACAGGCCCGCCGCCGAAAGTTCCTTTTTCAGGGTGTGGAACACTTCCGCGCCCATCCGCACCGCATCCGCGATGCTCTCGGCGGCGACGGGCATGATCATGAATTCCTGGATGTCGATCGGGTTGTCGGCATGTTCGCCGCCATTGATGATGTTCATCATCGGCACGGGCAGGACATGGGCCGCCGTGCCCCCGACATAGCGGAACAGGGGTTGCGCGGTGAAATCCGCCGCCGCCTTGGCCACGGCCAGCGACACGCCGAGGATGGCATTGGCGCCCAGGCGCGACTTGTTGTCGGTGCCGTCCAGCTCGCACATGGCGGCGTCGATGGCCTGTTGTTCGGTGGCGTCAAAGCCCACCAGCGCCTCGGCGATCTCGCCGTTCACATTGGCCACGGCGCCCAGGACGCCCTTGCCCATGTAGCGGGCCTTGTCGCCATCGCGCTTTTCCACCGCCTCGTAGGCGCCGGTCGAGGCGCCCGAGGGCACGGCGGCGCGGCCTTCGGTGCCGTCTTCCAGGGTCACGTCGACCTCGACCGTGGGATTGCCCCGGCTGTCAAGGATTTCGCGGGCGTGGATGTCGATGATGATGCTCATGGGGGGCCCCTTTGGTCAGATGGTGCGCGCTCTATAGCAAGGCGCGCGCGGCAAGCGAAGGGTCAAGGCGCAGCAGGCGGCGCATCCGGACGTGCGGGGCGCGCGCGCCGTTCGCGCCACAGGCTGTACAGCCCGGTGGCGATCACGATCGCCACCCCCAGCAGCGTCAGGGCGTCGAGCGTTTCGTCGAACACCACCAGCGCGATGACAAAGGCAAAGACCAGCCGCGAATAGCGCATCGGGGTCACCACCGCGATCTCGCCCACCCGCATCGCGGCGGTGATGGCGAAATAGGCGACCATGCCCATCATCACGCCGCCCGGAATGATCAGCGCCATGGCGGGCGCGGGTGTGACCCAGCCGCCCGCAAGCGGCATCACGGCCAGCCCCGCAAGGCCCACGGCGGCAAAGCTGTAGCTGGCCAGAAGCGTGGTGGGCACATCGCGCGGCACGGGCCGCGTCGCCAGGTCGCGCAGCGACAGGCCGATCGCGGCGGCCACGGCGAACAGGATGTTGGGGTCAAACCCGTCTGCGCCGGGTTGCACGATCAACAACACCCCGAACAGGCCGATGCAGATCGCCAGCCAACGCCGCCAGCCGACCTTTTCCCCCAGAAACAGCGCCGCCCCCAGCGTCACCAGAAGCGGGTTGGCCTGGATCACCGCCGACAGGGTCGACAAGGGGATCAGCGACAGGGCAAAGACGAAACTGACCGTGGCCAGAACCTCGGCCCCGTTTCGGACCATCACGGGCCGCATCAACAGCACCGGGCTGATCCAGCGATGCCCCTGCATCCCCGCCCAGATCCCGAACAGGACCGCGCCGCCGGTGCCGAACAGGAACAGGACCTGGCCCACCGGAAGCGCGCGGGTGGCAAAGACCAGCACCATGTCGGTCAGCGCAAAGGCCAGCATGGCCAGCACCATCCAGGCCATGCCCTTGAGATTGTCCATTCTGCCCGCCCCCTGTGCCCGATCCCGTCCGGCTTAGCTTGCGCGCGCGGGCAGGGAAAGCGCCAAGCCCTGTCGCTTCACCTTTCCACAAATACGCAAACCCGGCCGCGCCACGGCCCGGATGTCAGAGTTTGCGGATCGGCACGCCGTAAAGTTCCAGCCGGTGCCCCTTGAGCCGATAGCCCAGCTTTTGCGCGATGCGCTCTTGCAGCGCCTCGATTTCGGGATCGACGAATTCGATCACCTCGCCGGAATTCATGTCGATCAGGTGGTCGTGGTGGTCGCGGTCCGCATCCTCGTAGCGGGCGCGGCCATCGCCGAATTCCAGCCGGTCGAGGATGCCCGATTCCTCGAAGAGCTTGACGGTGCGATAGACCGTGGCGATGGAAATGCGCGGGTCGCGGGCGCTGGCGCGGGCGTAGAGCTCCTCGACATCGGGATGGTCGGTCGCGGCTTGCAACACCTGCGCGATCACCCGGCGCTGTTCGGTCATGCGCAGGCCCCGCGCCTCGCAACGCCCTTCGATCGTGTCGGTCATGCCCTGTCTCGCGGCTGTGGGTGGCTCGGCGCCGTGGCGCGTAGGTTTAGGCGATTTGGCGGCCCGAGAAAAGCCATGAGCCACCCCCGAGCCCGACTTTGCCGCCACCGCGCGCAGGGCGCCGCTGCGGTCGGGCCGGGCCCCGAGGGGCGGGATTTGCGTATTTGGGGAAAGGTGAAGGGGCGGGCCCGGTTCAGGTGCCGCAAAAGGTGCGGGTCACATGTTCGCCGTCGAGGGGCGGATCGGCATAGGCGGCATGGGCCGGATCCTCGTCGAAGGGATGGGCGAGCGCGGCCATCAGCGTTTCGAACGGGGCAAGATCGCCTGCCACCGCGGCCTCGATCACCTGCTCGACCCGGTGATTGCGCGCGATGCGCGCGGGGTTCACGGCCTGCATCCGCGCGCGCCGCGCCGCGTCACCCGCGCCCTCTTGCGCCAGGCGGTCCTGCCAGGTGGCAAACCAGGCATCGAAGGCGGTCGGGTCGATGAATTCATCGCGGGCCTGGCGCGGATCAGCGCCCGACAGGGCGCGGAAGCTGCGGGTGAAATCCGCGCCGTTGTCGGCCATCCGCGCCAGCAGGTCAAAGGCCAGCGCAGGGTCATCGGGCTGCGCCGTGCCCAGGCCCAGCTTGGCGCGCAAGACGCCGTGCCATTCGGCATCGAACCGGGCGGCAAAGCCGTTCACGGCGGCGGTGAACATCTCGATCCCGGCCTCGCGGTCGGGGATCAGGGTCAAAAGCGCCGTGGCCAGCTGCGCCAGGTTCCAGACCGCGATCTGCGGCTGGTTGGCATAGGCGTAGCGCCCGAACTGGTCGATCGAGGAAAACACCGTGTCCGGGTGATAGGCATCGAGAAAGGCGCAGGGGCCGTAATCGATCGTCTCGCCCGAGATGGTCATGTTGTCGGTGTTCATCACCCCGTGCACGAAGCCCACGCCCATCCACTGCGCGATCAGCCGCGCCTGCGCGCCGATCACGGCATCGAGCAGGTCGGCCGGGCCCTGCGCCTGTGGGAAATGCCGGGCGATGCAGTGATCGCTCAGCGCCTGCAGCGCCTCGATATCCTTGCGGGCGGCGAAATATTGAAACGTGCCCACCCGGATATGCGAGGCGGCAACGCGGGTGAAGACCGCGCCGGGCAGGAACCCGTCGCGCTGCACGATGTCGCCCGTGGTGACGGCGGCCAGCGCGCGGGTGGTGGGGATGTTCAGCGCCGCCATGGCCTCGGACACGATGTATTCGCGCAAGACCGGGCCAAGCCAGGCGCGCCCATCGCCCCGGCGGGAATAGGGCGTGGGGCCCGCTCCCTTGAGCTGGATGTCGAAGCGCGCGCCATCGGGCGCCACCACCTCGCCCAGAAGCACCGCGCGCCCATCGCCCAGTTGCGGCGACCAGCCGCCGAACTGGTGGCCTGCATAGACCTGCGCCAAGGGGGCCGCGCCCGCAGGCAGGGTGTTTCCGGCAAAGATCCGGGCCGTTTCTGCCTCATCCGTCGGCAATGTCAGCCCAAGCCGGTCCGCCAGCGCGCGGTTCACCGCCACAAGCCCCGGTGCGGTCACCGGGCTGGGCGGTTGACGGGTGAAAAACCGGTCGGGCAGCCGGGCATAGCTGTTGTCGAAGGGAAAATGGGCAGAGGTCGCATTCGGCATGGGTCGATGTCCTTTGCCCAGAGATAGGGCGAGTTTGCCCCGGCAAAAGGGTCAGAGCCGCGCAAGCCGCCCGATGAGAAGGTCAAAGACGCCGTCGGCATCGGCATCGCCCACGAAAAAGGCGTTCTTCGGTCGATCCGTCACGCCCCACCAATCGGCCACCGTCATGCCGCGTGTCAGCGCAGAGGCGGTTTCGATCTCGACATTGACCTGGCGGCCCTGGAACAGCGCGGGGCGGATCAGCCGGGCAATCACACAGGGATCATGCAGCGGCGCGCCCTGCGATCCGTATTTCGCCATGTCGAAGCGTTCGAAGAAATCGGTCCAGCCCGCCACCGCATGCGCGACGTCGGTGTCGATATCGCGGATCGCATCGATCCTTGGGCGGGTGGCCAGCACCTTGTGGGTCACATCCAGCGGCATGACCGTGATCGGCACGCCGGATCTGAACACGATGTCGGCTGCTTCGGGATCGACATAGATGTTAACTGGCATGTACGTCGGCTCAGGCGCCGCCCATCAACACGACTCCACAGAACTGGTCAGATGATGTCGGGGCGGTGGCGTACGGCTGTGGCGACTTGCAGCGGCATGGTCGGGTCGGGCAGGGCGATGCCGTCAAGGCCGGTCTTGCCATGCACATGTTCGGCGGTGACAAGCGCATGGGCGAGGGGGCGGTCACAGCCCGCGAAGACGCGGATGTCGCGCCGACCTGCCAATTCGCAGACGATCCGGGCGTTTTTCTGCGTCAGGGCAAGCGGCACGTTGCCGGCCACGGCCGTGATGCCCAGAAGCTCGATCTCTTCGGGCGAGGCCAGCGCCAAAAGGATCGCCACCGCGTCATCCTGGCCGGGATCGGTATCGATGATGATCTTTTCGGGCATGGTGCGTCCTGTGGCGAGTGCCGGGCGAGACTTGACCGCCCGGGCCAAGACTTCAATGCCCCCGGCGGGGATATTTTCGAAACGCAGAGGCGCGGAACGAAAAAGGCCGCCCGGCTTGGGGCGGCCCTTGGGGTCTTGCGGGTCGGATCAGCGGTTCTCGATCTCGACGTAGTCGCGCAGCGTTTCGCCGGTATAGAGCTGGCGGGGGCGGCCGATTTTCATCGCCGGATCTGCAAGCTGTTCTTTCCACTGGGAAATCCAGCCAACGGTGCGCGACACCGCAAAGATCGGCGTGAACATCGAGGTGGGGAAGCCCATCGCTTCGAGGATGATGCCCGAATAGAAATCGACGTTCGGGAACAGCTTTTTCTCGACGAAATACGGGTCCTGGACCGCGATCCGTTCCAGCTCCTTGGCGATCTGCAGCAGCGGGTTGTTTTCCACGCCCAACAGATCCAGCACCTCGTCGGCGGATTGCTTCATCACCGTCGCGCGCGGGTCGAAGTTCTTGTAGACCCGGTGGCCAAAGCCCATCAGGCGGAACGGGTCGTTCTTGTCCTTGGCGCGGGCGATGAATTCGGGGATGCGGTCGGGCGTGCCGATTTCCTTGAGCATTTCCAGGCAGGCCTGGTTTGCGCCGCCATGCGCCGGGCCCCAAAGGCAGGCGATGCCCGCCGCGATGCAGGCGAACGGGTTGGCCCCCGAGGACGAGGCAAGCCGCACCGTCGAGGTCGAGGCGTTCTGTTCGTGATCGGCATGCAGGGTAAAGATGCGATCCATCGCGCGGCTCAGGACCGGGTCGACCACGTATTCCTGCGCGGGCACGGCAAAGCACATGCGCAGGAAATTCGACGCGTAATCCAGATCGTTGCGCGGATAGACGAAGGGCTGGCCGATGGAATATTTATAGGCCATGGCCGCGATCGTCGGCATCTTGGCGATCAGGCGATGCGACGCGATTTCGCGCTGGCGTTCGTCATTGATGTCGGTGCTGTCATGGTAGAAGGCCGACATCGCCCCGACCACGCCCACCATGGTGGCCATCGGATGCGCATCCCGCCGGAAACCCCGGAAGAAATTGTGCATCTGCTCATGGATCATCGTGTGATGGGTGATCGTGTGCTCGAATTTTTCCAGCTCGGCCGCAGAGGGCAATTCGCCGTAGAGCAGGAGGTAGCAGACTTCGAGGTAATGCGATTTCTCGGCCAGCTGGTCGATCGGGTAGCCCCGGTGCAGCAATTCACCCTTTTCGCCGTCGATGAAGGTGATCGAGCTTTCGCAAGCCGAGGTCGAGGTGAACCCCGGGTCATGGGTGAACACGCCGGCCTTGCCATAAAGCTTGGTGATGTCGATGACATCTGGGCCCGCCGTCGGGGAATAAATGGGCAGATCGAAGCTCTGCCCGTCAATCGTCAAGGTGGCGGTTCTGGTCGTGTCAGCCATGGTCGTCCCTTCTCCAGCGTGGGCTGCCTGCACCGGGTTTGGTGCGGGTAGCGGAATTGGTCAGGGCGCAGGGCCAAGGCTGGCGGGCACCCCTGTCGAGTTCGGGCCGCCCCCGGCATCAGCCGTCGTGGGAAGCAGCCTCGGTCAAGCGGGCGAGGCTTTCCTCGCGGCCGATGACAAGCATCATGTCGAAGACGCTGGGGGTAACGCTGCGTCCGGCAAGCGCGGCCCGAAGCGGGCCCGCAAGCTTGCCGAATTTCATCCCCTGGGCCTCGGCGGCCTCGGTCAGCGTCGCCTCAAGCGTGTCGCGGTTCCAGCTAGCATTCTGCAACTGCGCAGTCAATTCACGCAGTATACCACGGGATACCGGATCGAGCGCCGCCTTGGCCTTGTCGTCCATCGCCAAGGGGCGGGAGGCCAACGCAAACTGGCCCTTTTCCAGCAATTCCGGCAAGGATTTGGCCCGATCCTTGAGGCAATACATCGCAGTTGTCAAAAGATCATGCTGCTGGTGCGAAAGTTTCGGCTGACCCGTCAGCGCCAGGTATGCCTCTATTTCCACCACCAGCGCGGCGTCTTCCATCCGGGCGATATGCCAGCCCGCGACATTTTCCAGCTTTTTCAGATCAAGCCGCGCGGGCGCCCGGCCGATGCCCGACAGATCGAACCAGTCCAGCGCCTGGTCGTCGGTGAAAAGTTCATCATCGCCATGGCTCCAGCCGAGCCGGGCCAGGTAGTTGCGCATCGCGCAGGCCGGAACGCCCATCTCGGCATATTCCATCACGCCCGTCGCGCCGTGGCGTTTGGACAGTTTCTTGCCATCGGGCCCGTGGATCAGCGGGATATGCGCCCAGACCGGTTCGGCCCAGCCCATCGCGCGGTAGATCTGCGCCTGGCGCGCGGCATTGTTGAGGTGGTCATCGCCGCGAATGGCATGGGTCACCCCCATGTCGTGATCATCGACCACCACGGCCAGCATGTAGGTCGGCGTGCCGTCCGAGCGCAGCAACACCATGTCGTCAAGCTGGTCATTGCCAAAGGTCACCCGACCCTGCACCGCGTCCTCGATCACGGTCGCGCCCTCGCGTGGCGCGCGCAGGCGGATCACGTAAGGCATATCGGGCTGTGTATCGGGGGCGGCGTCGCGCCAGGGGCTCAGATAGAGCGTGGACCGGCCATCGGCGCGCGCCGCTTCGCGGAAGGCTTCGATCTCATCTTGCTGGGCAAAGCATTTGTAGGCATGGCCGCGCGCCAGCATGTCATGGGCCACCTCGGCATGGCGGGGGCGCGTTCGAACTGGCTGATCGCCTCGCCGTCCCAATCAAGGCCAAGCCAGCGCATCCCGTCCAGGATCGCCTGCGTCGCATCAGGGGTGGACCGGGCGCGGTCGGTGTCTTCGATCCGCAGCAGGAACTTGCCGCCGCGCCCGCGCGCGTAAAGCCAGTTGAACAACGCGGTGCGCGCTGTGCCGATATGCATGATGCCGGTCGGCGAGGGCGCGATGCGGGTGACGATTTGGGCTGTTTCGGCCATTTGATCCCTTCCGCATCCCGCAAGGCACGGGCGCGCGTTAACCAGATTGAAACGATGTCCGGGCAAGACTTGGCCTGTCGTTACCGCATCACGAAGGGCGCTGACAAGCCGGTGACCGATCACACCGACCCCATTTCCATGCCGATGCCGCGCCGTTCGGTGCCGCTTCTTGGCTGGTTTGTGGCCCTGCAACAGGGCCAGCGCGGCGCCTTGATGCCATGGTCGGCGGTGATGCTGGGGCTTGGGGTGGCGGGCTATTTCGCCCTGCCGGTCGAACCGGGGCTGGCTGGCTATGGGGCGGCGCTGGTGCTGCTAGGGGCCGGGATCGCGCTGGCGGTCTGGCGGCGCGATGCGCTCGGGCCGCTCGGGGTTGCGCTGGCCCTCTTGGCCCTGGGGGGGCTGGCGGCGGGATGGCGCGCCCATCAGGTTGCGGGGCCGGTGCTTGATTTCCGCTATTACGGCGCGATCGAGGGGCGGGTGGTCGGGGTTGACCGCTCCGCCTCGGATGCGCTGCGGCTCACGCTCGACCGGGTCCGGCTCGAAGATATGGACCCGGCCCGTACCCCTTTGCGCGTGCGCGTGTCGCTGCATGGCGACGGGCGCGGGCCGCCGCCGGTTCCCGGCAGCATCGTGATGCTGACCGGGCATCTGTCCGCCCCCGGCGGGCCCGCGGAGCCGGGGGGCTTCGATTTCCAGCATCACGCGCATTTCCAGGGGCTTGGCGGTGTCGGCTATGCCCGCACACCGCTGATGCTGCTCGAGGCGCGCACGCCCGGGGCGGCGCGCTTGTTTCACCTGCGCATGGCCCTGTCGACGGCAATTCAGGCCCGGATCGCGGGGCAGCCGGGGGCCTTTGCCGCCGCCGTGCTGACCGGGGACCGATCCGGCCTCGACGCCCCCACGGTCGAGGCGATGCGCGCCTCCAACATCGCGCATCTGCTGGCCATTTCGGGCCTGCACATGGGGCTGTTGACCGGGTTCGTCTATGCAGCGCTGCGCCAGATCCTCGCGCTGATCCCGGCGCTTGCGCTGCGCTATCCGATCCGCAAATGGGCCGCGGGCGCAGCGCTGGGGGTGGGGGCCTTCTACCTTGCCATGTCGGGCGGCAACGTGGCGACCGAACGCGCCTTCATCCAGGTCGCGGTGATGTTTGCCGCCGTTCTGCTCGACCGGCGCGCGATCACGCTGCGCTCTGTCGCGATTGCCGCCATCATCGTGTTGTTGCACCGGCCCGAAACCCTTTTGTCGCCCGGGTTCCAGATGTCCTTTGCCGCCACTGCCGCCTTGGTCGGGGTGTTCGGCGCGTTGCGCGGCGCGGTCTGGATGCGGGGCTGGCCGGGCTGGGCGCGGGGGATCTTTGCGTTGGTCGTGTCCTCCAAGGTTGCGGGGGCCGCCACGGCGCCCTTCAGCGCGGTGCATTTCAACCAGATCGCCGTTTACGGCCTGGTTGCCAATCTCCTGACCGTGCCGGTGATGGGCAGCGTCATCATCCCCGGCGCGGTCCTGGCCGCGTGCCTGTGGCCGCTGGGGCTGTCTGGGCCGGTCTGGCTGGGGATGGAATGGGGGCTGCGCTGGATCCTGGCGGTTTCGGCCCGTGTCGCCGCCTGGCCCGGTGCGGTCGACGCGGTGCCCACGCCCGCCGGCTGGACACTCGGCGTGATCACGCTGGGGGCGCTGTGGGTCTTGCTGTGGCAGGGCGCGCGCGCTGGGCCGGTGTCTTGCCCGGTGTGGTGGCGCTGGCGCTCTGGTCGGGCGAGGGCGGCCGCTGCTGCTCGTGTCCGACAGCGGGCGCTTGGTGGGGGTGATGCAGGATGGCCAGCGCGCGCTCAGCCGCGACCGGGGCGAGGGGTTTGTCGCCGGGATCTGGCTCGAAAACGATGGCGATGCGGCGACGCAGGCCGCCGCTGCCGCGCGACCTCCGTGGCGACCGTCAGGCCAGGGGGTGCGCGCCGATGTTGCCGGGCTTTCGATCTGGCACGGGGCGGGGCGCGATGGCCTGGCCGGCGCAGACAGCGCCTGCCGCGATCACGACCTGATCATCCTGTCAGAGCCTGCGCCCGCCGGTCCCTTGGCACGCGCCGCCGCCGATCTGCGCGCCCGGCTTGGGGGCGCGGTGCCGGTCGTCTTGACGACGCCCTCGGCCCATTGCCATGTCATCGATGGCCCGCTTCTGGCGGCAACCGGCGCCCTGGAAGGCCATAACGCGGGGCAGCAGGGCCTGGTTCTTACCACGGCGCGCACCCGCCAGGGGCGCAGGCTCTGGTCGCCCGCGCCGCCGTGACAGTGCAGCCATTCGTTCAATAGGTCCGGATCAGACCGACAAGCTTGCCCTGCACGCTGACCTGGTCATCGCGGAACATGCGGGTTTCATAGGCCGGGTTCGCCGCCTCCAGCGCGATCATGCCGGATTTGCGGCGCAGGCGTTTCAGCGTCGCCTCTTGCCCCTCGACCAGCGCCACGACGATATCGCCGTTGTCCGCGCTCGATCCCTCCTCGATCACCACGATGTCGCCATCGTTGATCCCGGCCTCGATCATCGAATCGCCCCGCACCTCGAGCGCGTAATGGCTTCGACCGGCGCGCATCATCTGCTGGGGCACCGCGACATGGCTGGCCACTTCGGAAATCGCCTCGATCGGGGTGCCGGCAGCGATGCGGCCCATCACCGGCACCTCGGTGGCCGCCGCCTCGACCGGGATGGCGCCGCGCGGCGTGGTCGCGCCGGTCGCCCTCGATCACGCGCGGCTCGAAGGTGGGGCGATCCATCGCCTCGGGCATCTTGACGATCTCGATCGCGCGGGCGCGATGCGCCAGCCGCCGGATGAAACCGCGTTCCTCCAGTGCCGTGATCAGCCGGTGAATGCCCGATTTCGACCGAAGATCGAGCGCTTCCTTCATTTCGTCGAAGGATGGCGGCACCCCGTCGCGCTGGACGCGGCCATGGATGAATTCCAACAGATCACGCTGCTTGCGGGTCAGCATCGGCGACACTCCTAAACCTTGGCGCCATCGGCGCACGTTCAGGATATGTTCTACACCTGTTCCCGATCCGTGTCAACGCGGTGCCGGTTGCCGCCTAAAGCGGCAGATAGGCCACCATCTCGCCCGCGCGGCGTGGCGCGTCATGGGGCGGGCGCACCAGCAAGGCATCGGCCTGTGACAGCACCGTCAACAACGAACTGTCCTGGCTGCCATGGGGCGTGATCGTGGCGACATCCTCGCCCCAGGCCAGCGTGGATCGCATGTAATGCGCGCGGTTGCCGTTTTCCGGCAGGTCACAGGCCAGGCGCGCGCGCAAGATCCGCGCCTCCGATGCGGGCAGGCCCATCATCGCCTCCAGCATCGGGATCAGGAACAGGTGCCCGCACACCATGGACGACACCGGGTTGCCCGGCAGGCCGAGGAGCGCCGCATCGCCGATCCGGCCTGCCATCAAGGGCTTTCCGGGGCGCATCGCCACCTTGTAGAAGGCGCGGGCCAAGCCCATCGCGCCTGCGACCTCGCCGACCAGGTCATGATCGCCCACCGAGGCGCCGCCGATGGTCACGATCAGATCGGCCCCCTGCGCCAGCCGCAGCACCTGTTCCAGGCTTTCGCGCGTGTCGCGCGCAATCGGCAAGAGCCGCGCGCGCGCCCCCGCCGCCTCGACCATGGCAAAAAGGCCATAGCTGTTGGAGGCGACGATCTGGTCGGCCCTCGGGTCTTCGCCGGGGCTGACCAATTCATCGCCGGTGGCGATCAGCGCCACCTCGGGGCGGCGCGACACCGTCACCTGCGCCAGGTTCATGGATGCACAAAGCGCCACATCGGCCGCGCTCAACCGGCGGGGTGCCGGGATCTGCGCGCCGACGCGAAAATCGGCCCCGGCGGGGCGGATGTTGTCGCCCGTGTCCAGCCCGTCGCCCAGCGTGATCACATCACCCGCGCGCGTCACGTCTTCCTGGATGACGACGCAATCTGCCCCTTGCGGGACCGGTGCGCCGGTAAAGATCCGCAGCGCCTCGCCCGGCCCGATCCGGCCCATCCAGGCACGGCCCGCCGGGGCCTCGCCCAGAACGCGCAAGCGTGCCCCCGCCACCCGGTCGGCGCGCGCCATCGCGTAGCCATCCATGGCCGAGGCGGCAAAGGGGGGCTGGTTGCGCCGCGCGGTGACAGGCTGCGCCAGCACCCGGCCCGCCGCCTGTGTCAAGGGCACGGGTTCCACCCCCACGGGGCGGGCCAGCGCCAGACAGGCGGCCAGGGCTTCAGCCACGGATATCATGCGATCTTGCCCCCGATGCGCTGCGTCATGGCTTCATCTTGGCCAAAAAACTCCCGCCGGAGGCATCCCGCCCGCGCCAGGGGCACGGCGCGCGCCGCGAGATCAGCCCGCGTCATGGTCCAACGCGTAGCGGCCCGATTTGCCGCCATCCTTCAGCACCACCCGTATGCCCCCGATCTCGATGGATTTTTCCACTGCCTTCAGCATGTCATGCACCGTCAGCGCCGCAACCGACACGGCGGTCAGCGCCTCCATCTCCACGCCGGTCTGGCCACGGGTCTTGACCGTCGCGGTGATCCGCACCCCCGGCAGATCCGCGTCACAGGTCAGATCCAGCGTCACCTTGGTGATCGGCAACGGGTGGCACAGCGGGATCAGATCGGCGGTTTTCTTGGCGCCCATGATGCCGGCCAGCCGCGCAATGCCAAGCACATCGCCTTTTTTCGCCTCGCCCGCCTCGACCAGCGCCAGGGTGTCGGGCCGCATCCTGACCCATCCTTCGGCCACGGCCACCCGGTCGGTCACCGCCTTGTCGGACACATCGACCATATGCGCCTGGCCTGCAGCATCGAAATGGGTCAACCCGGCCATGATCTCAGCCCATCACGGGGTCGGACAGGATCGCGCGGGTTGCCGCCGTCACATCCTCTTGCCGCATCAGGCTTTCGCCGATCAGGAAAGACCGCGCGCCGGCGCCCGCCATGCGCGCAAGATCGGCGGGGGTGAACAGGCCGGATTCCGAAATCACCATCCGGTCGCCCGGCACCCGCGCCGCCAGCACCTCGGTCGTCTCCAGGGCGGTGACGAAACTGTTCAGATCGCGGTTGTTGATCCCGATCAGCGGGCTTTTGAGCCGCAGCGCGCGGTCAAGCTCGGCGGCGTCATGCACCTCGATCAGCGCGTCCATGCCCCAATGGGTGGCGGCATCTTCCAGTTCCGCCGCCTGGACATCCTCGACCGAGGCCATGATGATCAGGATGCAATCGCCGCCCCAGGCGCGCGCTTCGGCCACCTGGTAGGGATCATAGAGAAAATCCTTGCGCAGGCAGGGCAGGCCGGAGGCTGCGCGCGCCCGGCTCAGATACTCGGGCTTGCCCTGAAAGGATGGCGTGTCGGTCAGAACGCTCAGGCAGGTCGCGCCGCCCGCCTCGTAGGCGCGGGCCAGAACCGGCGGGTCGAAATCGGCGCGGATCAGGCCCTTGGACGGGCTGGCCTTCTTGATTTCCGCGATCAGCCCATAGCCGGTTTCCTGCGCCTTGCGCAGCGCCGCGCCAAAGGGGCGCACGCGCGGTGCGGCGCGCGCGGCCTCTTCCACCATGGCGTGCGGGCGCGCGGCCTTGGCGGCGGCGATCTCGTCCAGCTTGTAGCTTTTGATCTTGTCCAGAATGGTCGCCATGGCGCTACCGTGCCCCCGATGTGATCGCGGCCAGCTTGTGCACCGCCCGTTTCGCCGCGCCGCTGTCGATGCTGACCGTGGCGATTTCGACACCGGCTTTCAGATCATCGGCCTTCTCCGCCACCACCAACGCCGCCGCCGCATTCAACAGCACCGCGTCGCGGTAGGCGCCCTTTGCCCCGTCCAGAAGCGCCGAAAGCGCTTCGGCGTTTTCCGCCGGCGTGCCGCCCAGGATGTCGCGGAACGGATGCACCGGCAGGCCCGCATCCTCGGGATGAACCTCGCGCGGGCGGATCTTGCCATCTTTCAGCACCGCCACCGATGTCGGGCCGGAAATCGAGATTTCATCTGTCCCGTCCGACCCGTGGACCAGCCAGGCCGCCTCTGACCCCAGGGCTTGCAGGGTTTCGGCCATGGGAAAGATCAGGTCGATCGCAAAGGCGCCGGTCAACTGTCGCTTGACGCCCGCGGGGTTGGTCAGGGGGCCGAGGATGTTGAAGATCGTCTTGCAGCCCAGCTCGGTGCGCACCGGCATCACCTGTTTCATCGCCGGATGGTGCATGGGCGCCATCATGAAGCCGATGCCCGCCTCGCGGATGCTGCGCTCCACGATATCCGGGCCGACCATGACATCGATGCCAAGCGCCGATAGCGCATCGGCCGCGCCCGATTTCGACGACAGGTTGCGGTTGCCATGCTTGGCCACCGGCACGCCCGCGCCCGCGACCACAAAGGCCGTGGCCGTGGAAATGTTGAGCGTGCCCATCCCGTCGCCGCCGGTGCCCACGATATCCATCGCGCCCTCGGGGGCGGTGACCTTGATGCAACGGTCGCGCATCACCTGGGCCGCGGCGGCATATTCGGCAACAGATTCGCCGCGCGCCCGCATCGCCATCAACAGCCCCGCGATCTGGGCGGGGGTGGCGGTGCCTTCGAACAATTCCTCGAACGCGGCCTCGGCCTGCGCGCGCGACAAAGGCCCCTCGGAGGCGGCATAGATCAGCGGTTTCATCGCATCGGTCATGCCGGGACGGCTCCTTTGACGGTCTGGGCCATGTCGAGGAAATTTTTCAGCATCTGGTGGCCATGTTCGGACCGGATGCTTTCGGGGTGAAACTGCACCCCCTCGATCGGAAGGGTCCTGTGGCGCAGGCCCATGATCGTGCCATCGGCCAATTCCGCCGTGACTTCAAGATCTTGCGGCAGGCTGGCGCGGTCGACCACCAGCGAATGGTAGCGCGTGGCCCGCAGCGGCGACGGCAGGCCCGCGAACATGCCTTTGCCCTGGTGGAAAATCTCGCCCATCTTGCCATGCACGATGTCGGAATGGCGCTGCACCGTGCCGCCAAAGGCCGCGCCGATGGTCTGATGCCCAAGGCACACCCCCAAGAGCGGCACGCCCGCACCGGCGGCGGCGCGCGTCAGCGCCAGGCAGATCCCGGCCTGCTCGGGGTCGCAGGGGCCGGGCGACAGCACGATCGCCTCGGGGCGCAGGGCCAGCGCATCCTGCACGCTGATCTGGTCGTTGCGCACCACATGTGTCTGCGCCCCCAGTTCGCCCAGGTAATGGACCAGGTTCCAGGTAAAGCTGTCGTAATTGTCGATGAGCAGCAGCATGGGACGGGTCCAGCGCAAAAGGTTAAAAGGGGGTGAAGGCGGCGCACACCCGGGGTATACATGTTTCAAAGCCGCGCCGGGTGGTCAAGCGCAAGGCGGCAAAAGCGGCACAGATGGCACAAGTGGCACAGGCGCCCGCGCGGCACCGCCATGTCGTGCAGGCGAAAGAGGGCAAGATGGGCGGCGGAGTTCTGAATGGGGTGATCCTTGGTGCGCTGGTGTCGGGCGTTGCGCTGGCGGCACTGTCGTTGAGCACAGCCTTGCCCGAGCGCCAGGCAGAGGCTCTTGCCGCACCCGAGCCCGCACCCGAGCCCGCACCCGCGCCCGAGCCCGCAGCCGAGCCCGTACCAGAGCCCGCAGCCGAGGTCGCACCTGAGCCGGCACCCGAGCCCGCGCCGGAGGTCGCGCCAGAGGTGGCCGCGCGGCCCGGCGCGCTGGCGGCGCAGGGCGATGTCGCCAGCCCCCGCCTGTCGCGGTGCCGCGCAGCGATGTGCCCCGGTGGCCAACCTGCCCCTGGCCGTGGCCAATCGGCCCGAGGCCGACAGCCTGCCGCGCCGCCCGGTGATCGCGCTGGCCCCCGCACCGGGCGTGTCGGCCCCCTGACAGCCCGCCGCCCGTGACGCCGAGCCTTGCGCCCAACCCGCGGTTTGCCACCAGCGCCGATGCCAGCGCGGGCGGGCTTGCCCCGCGCCGCATGGCCCCGCCACAGGGGCAAGATCGTCTCTCGGCCATTGACACAACCCCGGCGCCCGCCCCACCGGCCCCGGCGACCGCCCCGGTCGAGGCGCCTGGCCCGCAGCTGCCGCAAGTGCCGCCCGTCGCGGTGCGGGAACCGCCCCTGTCCCCCCCGCCCGAGGCCCCGCTGATGACATCGCGCTTGCCGCAGGTCGCGGTGCCCGCGCCCGATCTGGCCCCGCCGGTCGCGCCCAATGCGCTGCGCGACAACGCGGTGGCGTTCGACGCGCCCATCGGCACCGCGCTGATGGCGGTGATCCTGATCGATGATCCGACCAGCCCGCTTGACCCTGCCGCGCTGGCCGGGCTGAGCTTTCCGATCACATTGGCCATCGATCCGTTGCGCGGGGATGCGGCGGACCGGGCGGCGGCGTTTCGCGCCGCTGGCCACGAGGTGATGATCCTGGGCGCTGTGGCAATCGCGCCGGGGGCCGGTGCCGCCGATGTCGCCGTGGCGATCGAGGCGGCGCGCACCACCCTGCCGCAGGCCGTGGCGCTGATGGATGACCCCGAGGGTCGTATCCAATCCGACCGCCCGGTGCTGGAGGCCGCCGTCGCGGCGCTGGCGGAGACCGGCCATGGCTTGATCACCTTTCCGCGTGGGCTGAATGCGGCCCAGGATACCGCGCGGCGCGCCGATGTGCCGGCCGGCACCGCCTTTCGCCTGCTTGATGACGAAGACCAGCGCGCGCCGGTGATCACCCGTTACCTGAGCCGCGCGGCCTTTGCCGCCGCGCAAGAGGGCACGGTGATCGTGGTCGGCCGGAGCCGCCCTGACACGGTCGAAGCGGTGTTTTCCTGGGCGCTCGGCGGGCGCAGCGAAGGCGTGGCGCTGGCCCCGGTGTCGGCGGTGTTGCGCGCCTTGGCCGAGTGACGTTCAGGTAAGCCGAGGCTTGGGCGGGTTGACGTGCGCGTCAGACGCCGCCGGGCAGGGCCCGGGGCGGATCAGCGGTTGCCGCGCCCCGAAAACAGGCCCGCATCCTCGGCGGCGCGGCGCAGTGCGCGGGATTTGTTGACCGTTTCCTCGAATTCCGCCTGCGGATCGCTGTCATAGACCACGCCGCCGCCTGCCTGGATGTAGAGCTTGCCATCCTTGAGCACGGCGGTGCGCAGCGCGATGCACATGTCCATGTCGCCGCCGGCGCTGAAATAGCCGACGCCGCCGCCGTAGACGCCGCGCTTTTCGGGCTCCAGCTCGTCGATGATTTGCATCGCGCGTACCTTGGGGGCACCCGAAACCGTGCCCGCAGGCAGGCCCGCCAGCAGCGCCGAGAGCGCATCCTGGTCGTCGCGCAATTCGCCCACCACGTTCGACACGATATGCATCACGTGGCTGTAGCGTTCGACGATGAATTCCTCGGTCGGGCGCACCGTGCCGATCTTCGCGACCCGGCCCACGTCGTTGCGACCCAGGTCCAGAAGCATCAGGTGCTCGGCCAATTCCTTTTGGTCGGCCAAAAGATCGGCCTCGAGCGCGCGGTCCTCTTCGGGGGTGGCGCCGCGTTTGCGGGTGCCCGCGATGGGCCGGATCGTGACCTGTCCGCCAAAGACCCGCACCAGGATTTCGGGGCTGGCCCCGACGATCTGGAACGGCCCGAAGTTGAAAAAGAACATGAAGGGCGAGGGGTTCGTGCGGCGCAGCGCGCGATAGAGCGCAAAGGGCGGTTCGGGGAAGTCCTGGGTCCAGCGCTGCGAGGGGACAACCTGAAAGATGTCGCCCGCCCGGATGTAATCCTTGGCGCGTTCGACGGCGGCCAGGTAATCGGCATGGGCGAAATTCGACACCGGCTCGGCCACGGGGCGGGCCTCGCCCATTTCGCGCGAGGCCATGGTGGGGGCGCGTTCCAGGTCGCGCAGCGCGTCGCCCACCCGTTCGGCGGCCTGCGCATAGGCCGCGCGCGCCGAAAGCCCGGATGAGATCCAGGCGGGCGCCACCACCGTCACCTCGCCCTTGACCCCGTCCAGCACCGCGATGACCGAGGGCCGCATCAACACCGCATCGGGCAGGCCCAAGGGGTCGGGGTTCACGTCCGGCAGATGTTCCACCAGCCGGATCATGTCATAGCCGAGATAGCCAAAGAGGCCGGCGGCCGCACCGGGCAGATCATCGGGCATCTCGATCGCGCTTTCGGCCAGAAGCGCGCGCAACGCCTCCAGCGGCGGCAGATCGCAGGGGGTGAAACTGTCGCGGTCATAGCGCGCCGCGCGGTTCAGCCGCGCGGTCGTGCCGTGGCATTCCCAGATCAGGTCGGGCTTGCAGCCGATGATCGAGTAGCGCCCGCGCACCTCGCCGCCCGTGACGGATTCAAGGATGAAACTGTCGCGCCCCGCGTCGGTCAGTTTCATCATCACCGACACGGCCGTATCCAGATCGGCGGCCAGGCGGGCATAGACCAGCTGGTTCTTGCCCGCGCTCCACCCCGCCTCGAAGGCGGCGAAATCGGAAACCTGGGCCATTACGGGAACTGCGCGTGAACGGCGTTGATCATCGCCTGGTCAAGCCGGATGCCCACCGCGCCCTGCATCGCCTGGCCATAGGCTTCAAAGATGTCCTGCGCCATGGATTGCCCCAGCGATTGCCCGATGATCTGGATCAGGATCTGCGTCGTCGGGTCATCGCGGGCGGCGGGGTTGATCGCGTCCAGCCGTGCGATCAGCGCGCTGTCGGCGCCGGGCACCAGCACCACGTCGCCGGGTGCGGCAAGCTGAAAGACCTGCGCCACCAGCGTCGGCGGGGCATCGGGGATGAAATCCTGGCGGCGCACCTGGCGTTCGGTTTCCACCCGGCCCAGATCCGCGAGTGCCGCCCCGGTGGCCAGCTGGCCGACCAAGGCCTCGCCGCGCGCCGCAAGCTGGTCGCGCAAGGCGGAGGCACGCCAGGCCTGCACCACCTCGGCGCGGATTTCGGCCAGGGGCGGCAGGGCAGGCGGCACCACCTCGTCCAGGCGCAGCGCAAAAAGCCCGCCATCGCTCAGCTCCAGCAGTTCCGGGAAATCCCCGATCTCTGCCACCATCGCCGCATCGCGAAAGGCGTCATAGGCCGCGATCCCGTCTTCCGATGCCGGGGTGTAGGTGATCGCGCCCAGCATCATTTCGGTGTCGGCCGACAGGTCTTCCAGCGTGGCGCCGCTGGCCAAGAGATCATCGGCAGGGTCGCGCAGATCGTCGATGGTGCGGCGCGCGGCCTCGGCGGCCAATTCGGCGCGCAGCTCTTCGCGCGCGTCCTCAAAGCTGACCTCGGAGGCGTCGAGCACCGCGTTGACCCGGAACAGCGCCGGGCCGAGCGTGCTGTCGACCGGGCCGATGATTTCGCTGTCGGTGTCGGAAAACACCGCCTCGGCGGCTGCGGGCGACAGGTCGGCGCGCGCCACCTCGCCAAGGTCGACATCCTCCAGCGTCAGGCCACGGTCGGCCACCAGCGTGTCGAAATCCGTCTCGCCTGCCGCGATGGCGTCGAAGGCTGCCTGCGCGGTGTCGGTGTCGATGAACACCAGCCGTTCCAGCAGCCGCCGTTCGGGTTGCAGGTATTGATCGGCGCGTTGATCATACAGCGCCTGCAGCGCGTCCTCGTCGATCTCCATGTCATCCATCAGCATCGAGGGTGTCACCCAGGCATAGGTGATGCGCCGCGCCTCCGGCCGGGTGAACCGCTGCGGGTTGGCCTCGTAATACCCTTGCAAATCCGCGTCGGTCGCTGCGGGCAGGCCCGTGGGCAAATCCGCCTCGGTGAGGGTGACAAGGCTGAAATCGCGGGTTTCGCCCTGGTAGGCCACCAGCGCCTCGGCGATGGTCGTGTCAGGCGTCAGCCCGCCGATCACGGCCACCTGCAACAGGCCGCGCGCGGTGTCTTCGCGGATATCGGCCTCGAATTCGGCGGGGGTCAGGTTGTTCTGGCGCAGGGTGAAGTCATAGGCGTCGCGGTCAAAGCTGCCGTTCACGCCCTGGAACGCGGCGATCTGGGTGATCTGGCGCGCCACCTCGGCATCGCCGACCGACAGGCCCATGCCGCGCGCCTCGTTGGCAAGCGCGGCTTGCGCCACCAACCCTTGCAACACGGCCTGGTCGATGCCCTGGGCGCGCAGGTCGGCGAGCGTCACGGGCTGGCCGGTCTGGGCGATCTGGGCACGAATTTCCTGATCCAGCGCGCGGGCGTAATCTTCGGCTGTGATCTCGACCTCGCCGACCTGGCCGATCTGGCTGCCGCCACCGGAAAACGAGCCGATGCCGAACCCCGCCAAGGCGATGAACAACAAGCCCAGAATGATCCAGACAAAGAGGTTGGAGGCTTTCTTCGCAACCGATTTCGCCATGGTGCGCAATCCTTTTCGTCGGGGTCCGGTCGGGCCTTGGTCGGCGGGTGGTGCGCGGGTGATTACGCGCTTGCGCCCCGCGCGGCAAGGGCGCTCACCTCAAAGATCAAGCGCTGCCAGACGTGTCACCACCTCGTGCAGGCCATTGGTGTCGGCATTGGCAAAGGCGATGCGCAGCGTCGTCTCGGCCTGGCCGGTGCCGCCTTGCGCGGTCCGGGGCCCGAACATCGTGCCGGGCAGAACCAGCATCGCGGCCTGGTCGACCATGTCTTGCGCAATGACGTCGGATGGGCGCGCGAACGGGTGGCGGACATAGGCGAAATAGGCGCCACAGCCCAAAAGCTGCCAATCGGGCAGGCGCGCAAAGCCCGCCACCAGCGCATCGCGCCGCGCCAGGATTTCGGCCCGTTCCCCCGCCAGCCATTGACCCAGGTTGCGCATCCCCCAAAGCGCGCCGATCTGGCCCACCTGCGGTGGGCAGATCGCGACGGTATCCAGGAATTTCTCCACCTCGGCCAGCCGCGCCGGGGATGCCATGGCGGCGCCGACCCGGTGGCCGGTCAGCCGATATGCCTTTGAAAACGAATAGAGATGGATCAGCGTATCGTCCCAATCGGGATCGCGGAACAGATCGTGGGGCGCACCGGTGCCGGAATGGAAATCGCGGTAGGTTTCATCCAGGATCAGCGCCAGGCCATGCGCGCGCGCCAGTTCGAGAAACGCGCGCAACAGGGGGGCCGGGTATTCCTTGCCGGTGGGATTGTTGGGGCTGATCAGCACGATGGCCCGCGTGCGGTCGGTGATCAGGGCGGCGGCCCGGTCGGGATCGGGCAAGAGGTCATCGCCGGTCGGCAGATGCACGCTGCGCACGCCTTCCATGTCCAGCCACATCTTGTGGTTGAAATAGAAGGGCAGGGGCAGGATCACCTCGTCGCCCGTTCCCGCCAGCGTCGACATGACGGCGGTGAAGGCCTGGTTGCAGCCCGCCGTGATCGCCACCTGCTCGGGCCGGATGCTGCCGCCATAGCTGGCCGACCATTGCGCCGCCAATTCCGCGCGCAGCGCGGGCAGGCCCAGAACCGGGCCATAAAGATGCGCGGCCGGATCATCGATCAGCGCATCGGCCATGGCACGCGCAAGCGCGGGCGGCGGCGGATCGACGGGGGCCGCCTGGCTCAGCATGATCAGCGGCTTCTCTGGGGCAAAGACCTTGCCTTCGATCCAGCGCCGCGCCTCCATCACCGGGGGCGGGAAGGTTTGGGTATAGGTCGGATTGATCGGCTGCATATGCGCCCCCGGCACGGGGCCGGATCGCGCCAGGCCCCTTCGTTCAAGCGGTAAGATCAGGCCCGCCGGATCGGCGCAGGCGCAATGGCGGGCGTGAGGCTGCGGGGTGGGGCCAAGGCCCACCCCGGTCGCAGGTCATCAGAACGGGATTTCGTCATCGAGGTCGGGCGCGCCGCGGCCACCACCGCCACCGCCGCCCGCACCGCCGCCGTAGCCGCCGCCATCGCCCCGGTCATCGGGATAGCCGCCGCCCCGGTCATCGCCGTAACCGCCGCCGCCGCCCGCACCGCCACCATAGCCGCCGCCACCGCCGCCGCCTTCGCCACGGCCATCCAGCATGGTCAATTCGCTGCGATAGGGGCGCAGGGCGATTTCCGTGGTGTAGCGTTCCGCGCCGCTTTGATCTTGCCACTTGCGGGTTTCAAGCTGCCCCTCGAGATAGACCTTGGAGCCTTTCTTGAGATATTGTTCGGCCACCCGCACCAGGGGTTCGGAATAGATCGCGACCCGGTGCCATTCGGTGCGTTCCTTGCGTTCGCCGGTGTTGCGGTCTTTCCAGGTTTCGCTGGTCGCAATGTTGAGGTTGCAGACCTTCCCCCCGGAGGGAAAGCTGCGCACCTCGGGGTCGCGGCCCAGATTGCCTATCAGGATTACCTTGTTGACGGATCCGGCCATGTCTCATTCTCCCCGGTCTTTGCGTGCCTGGGCCCGCCTGCTGCGAGTCAGCGGCGCGGCCCTTGCTGCTTAGATCATCCCAATCTGGTCAAGAAAAGGTTAATCACGCGGGCCGCCGCGGTTCAGCCCCGCGCGAAAGGCTGGAATTTCGCGCCGATTTGGCCTAGAGAGCAGTCGATCCGTGTCAGAAAGACCTGTTGCCCCCATGATCCCTGGTTCCCGTTCGGTCCTTGCAGCCCTTGCCGTGGTGCTGGCCTGTGCGCCCGCGCAGGCAGACCCGATGGAACGGTTCAGCCGCGCCTTGTCGGTTCTCGATACGCGGGCGGCAACGCAATATGCCGGGTCGGTCCGGTTGCAGCCGAATTTCGAGCCGGGCAGCGAACAGATCCCCCGGTTCGACGGGCGTTATACCGGCCCCTGGCTCGAGGTGGCGCGCGCCGCCGCGATCCGGCACGGCATTCCCGAAGACCTGTTCCTGCGCCTCGTGCAGCAGGAATCCGGCTGGAACACGCAGGCGGTCAGCCATGCCGGTGCGATCGGCTTGGCGCAGTTGATGCCGGATACGGCGGATCTTCTGGGCGTCGATCCGCATGATCCGAGCGCGAACCTGGAGGGCGGGGCACGCTACCTGGCGATGCAATATCGAACCTTTCGCCGCTGGGATCACGCGCTTGCGGCCTATAATGCCGGGCCACAGGCGGTGCGGACCCATAACGGCATCCCGCCCTTCACCGAAACCCGCGATTACGTGCGCATCATCCTGGGCGCCTCCTAGGCGCCCGGCTCGCCCGGCCCCAACAGGTCGGCCACCGCGGCGTGACGGGGCAGGCCAAGTGCCGCGCGCAGCGCGCGCCGCCCACGCGACAGCCGCGAGGGACAGTGCCCATCGGCAAGCCCGTGCGCGCGGCGATCTCGGCATAGCTCAACCCGTCGATGGCCCGCAGCCGCAACAGGTCTTGCTGATCGCGGGGCAGGGCATGCAACGCGCGCATCGCCTGCGTCGTGGCCAGATGCGCGGCCGGGTCGGCGCGGATGTCGGGGCGCTCCTCGACCTGGGGGCTGGCGGCCATGGGCCATGACCCTGCGCCGCGCGTGCGCGCGCAATTGCGGAGCGTGGCAAAGGCATAGGCGCGCAGATCGTTGATCGGGGCGGCATCTGTCGCGCCCGCGCGGTCCATGGCCATCCGTGACCAGACCCGCAACAGCGTGTCTTGCACCAGGTCATCGGCATCCTCGTTGGATCGGGCAAGGCGCCGCGCGCTGCGGCGCAGGTCTGGCACGAGCGCGACAAAGGCCCGGGCAGAGGCGGCGGGCAAACCGGTCGTGATCTGGTCCGGCATCGGCAGGGCCTTTGGGCTGGGATCGTGCCGCAAGACCACCGCCCGGCTGCAATCTGCGCAAGCGCTTTGCCGCTGTGCCCGCAGGCTCGGCCAAGGCTTGCCGCGGCTGGGCGAGGATCCGCCCGCGCGCGCATGCCTCGGCGAAAGCTCGCGCGCGGCAAGGGGCGTTTGCGGCAAGGGCCCGCTTGGCGCGCTGCGCAGGCGCGGGGCCGGGAACAAACCCGCGCCATCGCGGTCTTTCATCATGGAGGCGGCAGTGACCGCATCCTGTTCGATCTTTCATGATCCTGACAAAGGAGACCCTGATGATGACTGTTCACACCCGGACGACCGTCGCGGCGCGCGTGGCGACGACAGTGGCCTATGCCGGCCTGATCCTTGGGCTGGTGGGGGCCAGCCACGCCATGGGGCAGGCCAGGTCGCTCGACAGCGATGGCGATGGCATGGTCAGCTATAGCGAAGTGCTGATCGCGATGCCCGACATGACCGAGGCGGAATTCCAGGCGCTCGACACCGATGGTGACGGGATGCTGAACGCCGACGAGATGACGGCCGCGCAAGATGCGGGTTTGATCCCGGCGGGATGATCCGCAGACAGGGGGCGGCGCAGGGCCTGGCGCCCTGTGCCGCAACCGGTCGGGGTCAGATGCCGCGCGCGATGGCGGCGACACCGGTGCGCGCCAGCCGCACCTCGCCCAGGGGGCGCATCAATTCACAGAAGGCATCGACCTTTTCGGGGGTGCCGGTGATCTCGAAGACAAAGCTTTCCAGCGTGGAATCCACCACATTGGCGCGAAAGATTTCCGCGATGCGCAGCGCCTCGACCCGGTGTTCGCCCTTGGCGATGACCTTGATCAGCGCCAGTTCGCGGCTGACGAAGGGGCCGTCGACGGTCAGATCCTGCACTTCATGCACCGGCACCATGCGGTCCAGCTGCATCTTGATCTGGTTGATGACCTGCGGCGTGCCGCTGGTGACGATGGTGATGCGCGACCGGTGCCCGGCGCGGTCCACCTCGGCCACGGTCAGGCTTTCGATATTGTAGCCCCGCCCGGAAAACAGCCCGATGACGCGCGCCAGGACACCCGCCTCGTTCTGCACCAGAACCGCGAGCGTGTGGGTTTCCACCACGTCCGACATATGGCTGCGCAGATCATAGGCGGAATGGCTGGACGAGCCTTTTTCGATGTTGAGCGGTGACATTGCGTTGGGCCTTTCGGATGCGAAGCGACCCGCCCGGTTTAGCCGGGCGGGCCGTGATGGGAAAGGGCAGACTTGGAGGCTATTGTGCCGGTGTGGCCGCCTTGATCGCGGCGCGTTCCGTGCGCAGCCCAAGCGCGATGCACAGGCACAGCGCCAACAGCACCACCGCAAAGGGCAGACCGGTCGAGATCACCATGGATTGCAGGGACGAAAGACCGCCTGCCGACAGCAGCAGCACGATGGCCACCGCGCCCTCGAAGCTGCACCAGAACACCCGCTGCGGCACCGGCGCGTCGATCTTGCCGCCCGCCGTGATCGTGTCGATCACCAGCGACCCGCTGTCGGACGAGGTGACGAAGAACACGATCACCAGGATGATCCCGATCATCGAGGTGATGCCCGCCAAGGGCAGGGCGGCCAGCATTTCGAACAGCTTGAGTTCAAGCGGCGCATCCGCAACGCCCTGGTAGCCATCGAGGATGAATTGCTGGATCGCGGTGCCGCCAAAGACGCTCATCCACAAGACACAGACCAGCGACGGGATCAGCAGCACACAGACGAGGAATTCGCGCACCGTGCGCCCCCGGCTGACGCGGGCGATGAACATGCCCACGAAGGGCGACCAGCTGATCCACCAGGCCCAGTAGAAGGCCGTCCAGCCCTGCACGAAATTGGTGTCTTCGCGGCCAAACGGGTTGGCCAGCGCGGGCAGGTATTCGCCATAGGCCAAAAGCGAGCTGAAAAAGGTCTGGATCAGCGCCAGCGTCGGCCCCGCCAGCAGCACGAAGCCAAGCAGCAAAACCGCCAGTCCCATGTTGATTTCCGACAGGATCTTGACGCCTCCATCAAGCCCCCGGATCACCGAGATCAGGGCAATGGCCGTGATCGCGGTGATCAGCAGCACCAGAAGCGCGCCGGAATCGACCACGCCCGACGCCTCTGCATTGCCAAAGGGCATCCCCAGAAAGGCGCGCGTGCCGTCCTCGGCCGCGCCCGTGCCATAGAGCACCGTCAACCCGTTCGCCGCCTGTGTCGCGCCAAACCCAAGCGACGTGGCCAGCCCGAACAACGTGGCAAACACCGCCAGGATGTCGATGACATGGCCGGGCCAGCCCCAGACGCGTTCCCCCAAAAGCGGGTAGAAGGCCGACCGGATCGTCAGCGGCAGGCCCTTGTTGTAGGAAAACAGCGCCAGCGCCAGCGCCACCACCGCATACATTGCCCAAGGATGCAGGCCCCAATGATAGATCGTGGCGGCCATGCCCAGGCGCACCGCCTCGGCCTCGTTGCCCGCCGCGCCGCCCAGCGGCGCCCAATCGGTGCGCAGCCCGTCCGGCCCGGTGGTCGTGCCGCCAAGGGCGGTGGAAAAATGGCTCATCGGCTCTGACACGCCGTAAAACATCAGCCCGATGCCCATCCCGGCGGCAAACAGCATCGCGAACCAGCCGACATAGCCGTAATCGGGCGTGGCATCGGCCCCGCCCAGCCGGACCGACCCGACCGGCAGAACGATCAGCGCCAGGCAAAACAGCACGACGATATTGCCGACCGACAGAAAGAACCAATCAAACGTGCCGGTGACAAAGGTGAACAGGGTCGAAAACAGCGCCCCCGCCTGGTCGGGCAGGGCGAGGGTAAAGAACACGAAGGCCGCAACGATCACCCCCGACACGAGGAAGACCGGGTTGTGGATGTCAAAACCGAAGGGGCCAAGGCTGCCTTCGATATTGTCCTGACCGATGTCGTATTCCGTCTCGATCGCGTGATGGTGCCCGTCGGGGTCGGGGATGCCCTGTGGGCTTGTGTCTGTGTCGGTGTCCGTCATGCGGCTGTCCTTTTCGGTTCGGGGTGGTCCGGGCGCAGGGTCAGCCGCGCACCAGCATCACCGATACGTCCGTGTGGCTGGCGACCCGCCCGCCATGGCTGCCCAGATCGAAGCGCCGCGGGATGTGCGAGCCCATCACCACCAGGTCGGCCCCCAGATCATGCACCGCCCGTTCCAGCGCGCGGTCCAGGTCGGCGGCCGGATCGGGCACCGTGACGGGATGGGTTTCGATCATGGACAGGCCCAGACCTTCGGCCTGGATGGCTGCGAATGCCGCCAGCTTTTGCGCGAACCCTTCGGGAGAGGCGGCAACGCTGCCCGGTTGCGGGCCGGTCACGCCCACAAAGGTGACGCGCGCGTCATGGTGGCGGGCCAGGTCGCCCGTGACCTGCAGGGCGCGGTTCAGCTTGTCGGGGTGGGCCAGATCGACCGGCAGCATGATATGTTTGAACAAGAGCCCATCCTTTCCGCGTGTGTCGGGTCATGTCGCCACCCGGGCGACCAGTGTCGCGCCGGGCCCGCCGGGTGCGGCAGAAAATGCGTAAATGCGACATCGATGTGTCGCATATAGGCTATCAGACTCTGCCCGTGGTGCAACCCCTGTGCCCGAGGCCCGCCAGGGACGGGCCCGGCGAGACCTTGCGCCCCGTGAAACAGGCAAAAGAAAACGGGCCCCGAAAGGCCCGTTTTCTTTTTCAAACAGGTGGTTGTCGTTGGGTCAGACCAGAACGCCGCCCTCGGCCCCGATCACGCCTTGGGTTTCGGCATCGCCCAGTAGCATTTCGTTATGCGCCTTGCCCGAGGGGATCATCGGGAAACAGTTTTCGTGCTTTTCGACAAGGCAGTCGAAGATGACCGGCCCGTCGTAATCGAGCATTTCCATGATCGCGTCATCCAGCTCGGCGGGATCGGAACACAAGATGCCCTTGGCGCCGAAGGCCTCGGCCAGTTTCACGAAATCGGGCAGCGCCTCGGACCAGCTGTGGCTGTAGCGTTCGCCATGCAGCAATTCCTGCCACTGGCGCACCATGCCAAGGCGTTCGTTGTTCAGGATGAACTGCTTGACCGGCAGGCGGTACTGCACGGCGGTCGACATTTCCTGCATGTTCATCAGCCAGGACGCCTCGCCCGCGACATTGATCACCAGCGCGTCGGGATGGGCCACCTGCACGCCCACGGAGGCGGGTGTGCCATAGCCCATGGTGCCAAGCCCGCCCGAGGTCATCCAGCGGTTGGGGTCTTCGAAATCGAGGTATTGCGCCGCCCACATCTGGTGCTGGCCGACCTCTGTGGTGATGTAGCGGTCGCGGCCCTTGGTCAGCGCCTCGAGCCGTTGCAGCGCGTATTGCGGTTTGATCGTGGTGGTCGACGGCTTGTATTTCAGGCAATCGACCGCGCGCCACTCCTCGATCTTGGCCCACCACGCCTTGAGAGCGGCGGAATTGGTTTTCGATCCGCGCGCCTTCCAGACGCGCAGCATTTCCTGCAACACCTGCGTCACGTCGCCGATGATCGGGAAATCGGCGTGGATCACCTTGTTGATCGACGAGGGGTCGATGTCGACATGCGCCTTGAGGCTGTTCGGGCTGAAATCCGCGATGCGCCCGGTGATCCGGTCGTCAAAGCGCGCGCCGATGTTGATCATCAGGTCGCAGCCATGCATCGCGAGGTTGGCCTCATACAGGCCATGCATCCCCAGCATGCCCAGCCATTTGTCGCCCGATGCGGGGTAACAGCCCAGCCCCATCAGGGTGGAGGTGATCGGAAACCCGGTGCCCTCGACCAGTTCGCGCAACAGCGCGCTGGCGCGGGGGCCGGAATTGATCACGCCGCCGCCGGTGTAGAACACCGGGCGCTCGGCCTGTTCCATCGCCTCGACCAGCGCCTCGATCATGGCGGGGTCGCCGACGGTCTTGGGTTGGTAATGGCTGACCTTGGCCTTGGGGATCTCGGTATAGCTGCCGGTGGCGAATTGCACATCCTTGGGGATATCGACCAGAACCGGGCCGGGGCGGCCCTTGGTGGCGATGTGGAACGCCTGGTGGATGGTGTCGGACAGCTGATCGGTGTCTTTCACCAGCCAGTTCATCTTGGTGCAGGGGCGCGTGATGCCGACGGTATCGGCCTCCTGGAAGGCATCGGAGCCGATCATGAAGGTCGGCACCTGCCCGGTCAGAACGACCAGCGGGATCGAATCCATCAGAGCATCGACAAGCCCGGTCACGGCATTCGTGGCCCCCGGCCCGGATGTGACCAGCACGACGCCCGGCTTGCCGGTCGAACGCGCATAGCCTTCGGCGGCATGGACCGCGCCCTGTTCGTGACGCACCAGGATGTGGCGGATGGCGTTTTGCTGAAAGATCTCGTCATAGATCGGCAGAACCGCGCCGCCGGGATAGCCAAATACGACCTCGACGCCCTGATCCTTGAGAGCCTCGACCACCATTTTCGCCCCGGTCATCTGCCGTGTCATCGCGTCTGTCCCTTTCGTGTTCGACATCATCGTCATCGTCTGTGGCCCGCACCCGTGGTGGCAAACGGTGCCACTTGGCATAAAAAAACCCCCGGCGGCGATCCGAGGGCGCATGGGAGAACGGTATGGCTGCCGTCACCGACCCATGCGCTGCGCCCCTACAAGTACAAGAATACCGGTCATCGGTGCCATCCTTCGTGTCTGCGCGAAAGACTAGCAGCGATGGTGCGGGCGTCAACCGCGAAAACCGTCGAAACATGTCACTTTGGGCGAGTTCTGCGCAATTATCGAAAATCTTTTAGCTGAAAACACTAAGAATCATGCGGGGCCGAGTCGGCGGGTCGCCGGGCGGCGTTGTCTCGAAGGCTGAAGTTTCCCGATTTAGGGGCATTTGGGGCGAAAGTTTTACAACCGGGGGCTGAACTGCCCGCAACTTGGGCATATTGGTAAGATGATTTTACAAAAAACGACCGTTCGAAGGCGAAAACCTGTTTTCGGAACCGATTGTCTTCGCTAACGTGCCCGGTACTCGTGGGTCAAACCCACACCCGCGGTCCGAGGAGGAGCGCGGCAACATCCACTATCCGGGGAGGATACCGTATGGATCGTCGTTCTTTTCTGAGAACGTCCGCACTTGGCGGCGCAGCTGCTGCCACGACCAGTTTGGCCGCACCCGCCTATGCGCAGGGCAACCGCACGTTGACGCTTGTGACGTCCGTGCCCGATGGCTTCGCGATTTTCGATGACGCGGCGCAGTTGGCGATCGACTACATCGCAGCCATGACCGACGGCCAGCTGACATTCCAAAAGAACTCGGCCGGCACGCTCGTGGGCGCGTTCGAAGTGTTCGACGCCGTGTCCTCGGGACAGGCCGATGTCTATCACTCGGCGGAATACTACTTCCTGAACCAGCACCCCGCCTTTGCCTTCTTCACCGCCGTGCCCTTCGGCATGACGGCACAGGAAATGGCCAACTGGTACTACCGTCGCGGTGGTCAGGAACTGCACGACAACCTGTCGTCGCTGTTCAACCTCAAGCCGCTGATGTGCGGCCAGACCGCGATGCAGCCCGGCGGCTGGTTCAACAAGGAAATCAACTCGGTTGACGACCTGCAGGGCCTGCGGTTCCGCATGCCGGGCCAGGGTGGCCAGGTGCTGGGTCGCCTGGGCGCATCCGTCCAGAACATCCCCGGCGGCGAAATCTACCAGGCGCTTTCGTCGGGTCAGATCGACGGTGCCGAGTGGATCGGCCCCTACGCGGACGAGCGGATGGGCTTCCAGGAAGTCACCAACATCTACTACGCCGCTGGCTTCCACGAGCCGGGCTCGACCCTGTCGTTGGTGTTCAACCAGCAGATCTGGGAATCCCTGACGCCGCAGCAGCAGACCATCTGCAAGATCGCCTGCGAAGCCGCACATGCGCAGAACACCGCGCTGTCGCTGGCCGAAAACGGCGCGGCCTTGGCCCGTCTGCAGGCCGGCGGCGTCCAGGTTCGCCAGTTCCCCGAAGATGTCTGGGATGCCTTCGGCCGCGCCGCCCTCGAAGTTCGCGAAGAGAACATGGGCGACCCGATCTATGCCGAGATCTCCAACAGCGTGTTCGCGTCGATGAAGGAATCGTCCGACTGGTATGAAATCGCCGATGGCGAATTCATGCGTCAGCGGAACCGCGTCAACGCGGGCTGATCCATCGTTCCAAACCGTGTCGCCCGGCCCTTTGCGGGTCGGGCGACATGTTTCGCGGCCCGTAAAGGGATCGTCATCCAACACACGCGACACACCCGAACCGGGGGTGCATGCCGGGGGACCAGCGCATGATCGACTTCATCTCATGGGTGCTGCAGAACATCGCGTTCGCGCCGTATCACCTGTTCGTTGCGATCACCAACCCGGGGGCCTGGCTTGATTGGGCCAACCCCGAGGCTGTCATGCGCTTCATCTACTACGGCGCGTCGGTCGAATTTTTCTTCGTGGTCTTCACCACCTTCCTGTTGATCACCGCGCTCGGCATGGCCTGGAAGCGCGAAATCCTGTGGTGGGGCGTCCGCATCCTCGAGGGCATGGCGAATGTCGTCGGTCGCACCGCCGCCTGGGCGGGGCTTGTCATGGTGCTGGTGCAGGTCATGATCGTGTTCCTGCAGCGCATCTTTCGCGCGGCCGAGATCCAGCTTGGGCCATTGGGCACCGCCTTTTCCCAGGATCTGAGCTGGTGGGCCGAGGGGCTCAAGTTTCACAACGCGCTCGTTGTCTGCCTATGCGTGTCCTACACTTTCGTGCAGGGCGGGCATGTGCGCGTCGACCTGGTCTATTCGGCGGTCAAGTTCCGCACCAAGCGGATGATCGACATGTTCGGGTGCCTTGTCTTCATGATGCCCGCCATCGTGATCACCTACCTGTATTCCTGGTTCTTCATGTGGCGGCACCTGATGACGCCCTCGGTCACCTCGACCAGCGAACTGGACCGGATGCTGATGCAATCGCGGATCTTCCGCTGGAATGTCGAAACCATCGGTTTCAGCCCGAACGGCTTCAACGCCTATTTCCTGTTCAAGATCCTGATCGTGCTGTTCTGCGTGCTGGTGTTCCTGCAAGCGATCGCCTTCTTCTGGCGGTCCTACCTCGAATGGCTCGAGGGGGAAGACAGCGCCGACAAGTATCTGGACCGCGACAAGTCCGGCAACGAGGCCGAAGATCTCGAACATGCCATTCACACAGGCTCGACCTGATCCAACGATATGACGCTGCGATAAAACGCGCTTGAGCCAAGGGGACACAAGAGCATGCTTTTCGGTTTGGATGGGGTCGAGATTGGCCTGGTCATCGTTTTTCTCACCCTGTTCGCGGGGATCCTGACGGGCTTTCCGGTGGCCTTTGCCATCGCGGGGGCCGGGGTGATTTCCTTTGCGATCATTGCCGCGCTGGATAGCGCAGGCATCCTGATCCACCAGGCCATCGACACGGGGTCGGATGAATACCGGGCCCTGATCGCGGACGGGGTGGTGCGAAACGCGATCTCCGTGTTCCGATACCCCGAATTGCCCCGCGTCGAAGAGGCCTTGTTCCCCGGCGGTTGGGAACAGGCGATGGAGCGGAATATTTCCTTTATCGTCAACCGGATGAACGAACGCGTCATCGCGGGCCAGTCGATCGAGACGCTGCTGGCGGTTCTGATGTTCGTGATGATGGGCATCGTGCTGGAACGCTCCAAGATCGCAGAGGACCTGTTGACCACCATGGCACGGATCTTTGGGCCGCTGCCCGGCGGCCTGGCCGTGTCCATCGTCATCGTGGGCGCGTTCCTTGCCGCCTCGACCGGAATCGTGGGGGCAACCGTCGTGACCATGGGCCTGTTGGCGCTGCCCACGATGCTGCGCAACAACTACAGCCCGGAACTTGCGACCGGTGTGATCGCCGCCTCTGGCACCTTGGGCCAGATCATTCCGCCCTCGATCGTGATCGTTCTCTTGGGCACGCTGGTGGGTGATCTTTATGCCACCGGGCAGGAAACCCGTGCCCAGCTTGCAGGCTGCACCGATGCGCTGACCTACCTTGGGCAGCCTGCGGTTCTGTCGGTCGGGACGCTGTTCCAGGCCGCGCTCTTGCCGGGCCTCTTTCTTGCCTTCCTTTACGGGGCCTACGCCTTTGGCTTTGCCATGTTGCGCCCCTCCAGCGCGCCGCCGGTCCAGATGTCGAGCAGCGCCGGTGAACCCGTGACGCGCAGCGAGGCCCTGACCTGGTACCTGGCCGCGCCCTTGGGCCTGATCCTTGCGGTGGTGATCGGCGCCAGCAGTGGCGTCATCGGAACCCAGGCGATTTCCGTGTCGGATTATGCCGAACAGGATGATGGGCCGGCCCTGCGCACGGCGGTGTCGGAACAATGCCAGATGGCGATGATCGATCTGCATGGCCAGGATGTCTGGGATGCGTCCGTCGCGCAACGCGCCACCATGGCGGCCGCGGGCCAGACCGGTGACGTGGTCCTGTTGACCGATGAAGAACGCGTCGCGGCGCTCGAGGCCGCATTTGACAACGCCGCCCCCATCGGCAGCGGTGTGGCCACCATCTTCACGCTTCTGGCGATGGTGCTGATCCTGGCGCGGGGCGTGTCGCCGTCGTCGAACCCGGCACCGCTGATCGCCGGGGGCATGGGCGTCGTGCTCGCGTTCATCTGCGATATCTTGTTCATCTCGCCCGCGACGGGCGATGGCGCGACCTTCCTGATCCTGGCGATCCCGATGCTGGTCACGCTGTACGGGGTGCGGGTGGCCATGGGGCGGTTGTCGCAAAACGAACTGTTGCGGGTCGTGTTCCCGCCGCTCGTTTTGATCGTCGCGGTGCTTGGGTCGATCCTGGGTGGGATCACCAACCCGACACCGGCTGCGGCCCTGGGCGCGGCGGGGGCGATCATGTTGGCCGCCTACCGCAAGCTCAAGGAAGAAAACGGCAAGTCCAAGATCGTGATCTGGTCGTCCTTTGCGCTTGTGATCATGATCTTGCTGGGGGTGAACTTTGACCTGCGCGTCACGCGCAGCGATGTTCCCCTCGAGGATTGGGTTGCCTTTGTCCTGGCGCAGATCGCCTATCACTTTGCCTTCTTCGGGCTGCTCTACAGCTGCTGGGTCCTGTTCCGGTCCAACATCCTGTCGCCGGTGGTGCGCGAAACCGCCAAGGTCACCTCGATGGTCTTTACCATCCTGATCGGCTCGCAATTGTTGAACCTCGTGCTGATCTCCTTCGGGGGGGAACACCACATCCAGCAATACCTGCGCAGCTTCGACAACGAGATGGTGGTGTTCCTTGTCGTGATGTTGATCCTGTTCATCCTGGGCTTCGTGCTCGACTTTCTCGAGATCATCTACATCGTGATCCCGATCGTCGGCCCGGTGATCTACGGTGGCACGCTTGACCCGGCCTGGATCACGATCATGATCGCGGTCAACCTGCAGACCTCGTTCCTGACGCCGCCCTTTGGCTTTGCGCTCTTCTATCTGCGCGGCGTGGCCCCGGCGAGCGTCACCACGGGCCATATCTATCGCGGCGTGATCCCCTTCGTGGGCATCCAGGTGATCGGGCTTGGCCTGTTGTGGCTCTTCCCGGGCATCGTGACGATCCTGCCCGACCTGCTTGGCGGCTAAGCGCGCCACGCCAGCGGAACACAAGATGAAGGGGGGCAATGCCCCCCTTTTTCATGTCGGTGGTCAGTGCAGAAGGTCACATGGCGCAGCGTCACTCGTCGGCGCGCAGGTCGGGCAAGTTGATCTGCGCCACCTGCTGGGCAATCGGATCGACCGAGAGAGGGTGGGTCTGGTTCGAATAGCCGCCCGGATCGCCGATGGGTTGCCAGGCGCCGTTGACATAGACCTCCAGCGCGGGAAAGCGCGCCTTGTATCCCATCTTGGAGGAACCGGGCACCCAGTAGCCGAGGTAGACATAGGGCAACCCCGCCTCGCGGGCGAGATCGACATGATCGAGGATGACATGGGTGCCAAGACTGTCTTCGGCGCGGGCCGGGTCAAAGAAGGAATAGACCAGGCTCAGCCCATCATCGAGGATATCGGTCAGGCACACGGCGATCAGCGGCGCCTCGTCCCCGTCGGCGGGCGCGCCCTCGTCGCGGTATTCGATCACGCGGGTGCGCACCGGCGTTTCTTCGATCATGGCGGCGAATTCGAACACATCCATGTCGGCCATGCCGCCATCGGCATGGCGGGCGTCAAGATAGCGGCGGAACAGGGCATATTGCGCCTCGGTCGCCCAGGCCGAGCGCGCCATCCGCTGCAACCCCGAGTTGCGCTTGAGAATGCGGCGATGGGCCTTTTTCGGCACGAAATCCGCCACCCGGATCCGCGCCGACAGGCAGGCCGCGCAATCCGTGCAAGACGGGCGGTACAGCACGTTTTGCGACCGCCGAAAGCCCTGTTTGCTCAGCGCGTTGTTCAACCGCTCTGCCTGCTCGCCCTGCAGCGCCGTGAACAGTTTCCGTTCGCGCCGCCCGTCCAGATAGGGGCAGTTCTGCGGGGCGGTCACGTAGAATTGGGGCGCAATGGGAAGGGTGTGGCGCATGGGTCTGTTCCGGCCAGGGCCGATGGGGTGGGTTTGGCGCAGCCTGCACCACCCGCATGGCCGCCCGCAACCGGTTTTTTCGACAGGTCCGTCGCGCCGTATCAGGCGCTGCGGCCGGTTGATCGCCACCGATCCGATCAGCAGGTCATGCAACCCCTGGTGGCGCGCGCCAAAGCCCATCATCAGGATCGAGATCAGCTGCAAGATCACGAATCCGGTCGCCACCATGTAGGCCAATGTATGAAGTGCCGCTTCTCCGCCCGACAGGCGCGCCCCCGTTGCACCGCGCAACTCGAGGTTCATCAGCCGCATGCCCAGCGTCGCCGATCCCGCCGCGATGGTGCCAGCCCGATAGAGGAAGTTGACCACGATGAAGGTTACCGGCCAGATCCACCACAGCATCGACAGCGTCAGCAGGCCCAGCACGAAGCTGATGAGGGTCACGATCACGACATCCACCAGCCAGGCGAAGAGGCGCTTGGCAGGAACGCCATCGTAGAAGGCGTGATCATAGTCGGGGTCGGGCAGGGCAGAGGGCATGGTCTGGGACATGGTGCAGGTCCGTCGATGAGAAAAGGGGAAAGTCGATGAAAATCGCCCCGCCGCGTGCGCACGGGGCATGGGGCCGCGTTCAAGGCTCAGGCCTGTGCGCCATCACCGTCGTCGCCGGTGCGGGCCGCGCGGGCGCGCGCGTCGCGGTCGGTCATGAACTGATCGAACTCCGCCTTGTCCTTGGCATCGCGCAAGCGCTGCAGGAAGGCCTCGAAGGCATCTTGTTCCTGCTCAAGGCGGCGCAACGTGTCGGCCTTGTAGGCGTCAAAGGCGCTGTTGCCCGAGGCGCGCGCGGTGTGGCCGTGCAGGGATCGTGCCGTGCGGCGTGACGAACAGGTGGTGTTGAACATGCGTTTGCTCCAGATCATGTAGGCAAGAAGGGCAAGGCCCATGGGCCAGAACAGGACAAGGCCCAAGACCAGGGCGGCGATCCATGCGCCCTTGCCCCGGTCATCGAGCCAGCCCTCGGCCCGGGAAAACCAGCCCCTTGCGGGAGTGGCCGGACCGGCGGCGGAAAAGGTATCTGTCATCGGGATCTCCTCTGCGGATGGCACTGATGTTAATGTTAATCACATTTACGCATATGGGGGCCCCGCCGTCGCCATCAAGAGGCTGGAGGCAAAAAAGTTAATCTGATTTACATGCAATCGCAGGATACGCTTTGGCCTTGCCTTTTCGCCCGTGGTTGCGCTATCCCGCCGCGCACGGACAGTTGGCCGAGTGGTCGAAGGCGCACGCCTGGAAAGTGTGTAGGCGGGGAACCGTCTCGAGGGTTCGAATCCCTCACTGTCCGCCACCACCTTAAATCACCACCCTATATTTTTCGTATTTATTACAATACA
>JAGYJU010000017.1 GCA_018401965.1 Roseicyclus sp. | reverse complement strand
AATCCTGACCCGCTTTGGCCCACGCCGCAAATCCGTGGCCTATGGCCTGTATCGCGACGCCTGTGGCCGCGATGCGCGGGTCAGGGACATCTGGGGCGATGCCGCCCCTTTTGCCGGTTGATGCGGCCCATGCCCACACCCGGCAAAGGGCCGGGTGCAGGCAAGGGAGCGTTCAGGACTTGATCGAACAGGTCTTGATCCCGAACAGGCTATAGACCGGGCAATAGCCCAAAAGGCCCGTGGCCAAGGGCACGATGCCGATCCAGCCCCAGGGCGTCTGGGGGCCGACAAACACGAGCGAGAGCAGGACAAGCCCTGCGATGATCCGCAGGGCGCGGTCGATGGTACCTTCATTCCGGGGCATGACATGCCTCCTTTCCGATTGAGATGGCATAGCCTAGCACGCGCCGTCGCCCGGCACGGTGACAGTGTCACCGGCTGTCTGCGGCAATCCGTTCCAGCCCGGCACGATCCAGGATGCGCACACCGCCCTTGGCCTGTTCCACCACGCCCGCCCGCGCGAATTCCGCCAGCCGCCGGCTGACAAAGGCGCGGCCCGACGCGGTTTCCGCCGCCAGCCCGGCATGGGTCACCGGCACGAAACCGGCACCGTCGCACAGCCGCAACAAGACGCGCGCCAGGCGGGTGTCGAACCCGGTCAGCGCCACCTCTTCGACCAGGCGCTGATATTCGGCAAACCGGGCTGCGACCCCGTCGAACACCAGCGCGCGAAACCCGTCATCGCGGGCGAGCCGCGCCTGGAACTGGTCGGCCGGCACGATTTCGCCGCTCACATCGGCCTCCACCACCGCTTCGGCACTGTAGTGCGCGCCACTGACAAGGCAGGTGAATGTCTGGAGACAGATCGACCCCTGGCTGACGCGATACAGCACCACCTCGCGCCCGTTGGGGGCGGTCAGGGTGACCCGGATCGTGCCCTGGTCGAGGATCAAGAACCCCGGACAGGCCGCGCCGGGGTGAAACACCACATCGCCCGCGCGGGCGGCAAATCGGCGGATCATCGGCAAACCCCTTGGCAATCTGACAGCGTCAACTGTTTCGCGCCTGGGCCACCAGGTCAACACGCTTGACAGAACGCGGCCCGGCGGCGCAGATCCTGCGCCATGACCAAAGATGCCCCCAGCGCCCCCAGAACCCGTGATGTCTACACCCTCGTGGTCGAGGTGGGGCGCAAGGCCGGCGATGGCCTGCCCGCCAAGGCCACCGGTGCGGCGCTGATGTGCTACGCCGCCGGCATCGACGAGGCAGAGGCGGTGCGCGAAACCGTGGCGATCCTGAAACAGGCCGACCTCGCCCCGCTCGATGTCAGTGGCCATGGCACCCGCGCCGAACGCGAAGAGGCCGGCGAAGACATCGACCCCGAAGAAATCGCCCTGATGGACCGCGCCGCGGCAGAAAATGCCGTGATCGTCGTGCAGATGACGCCCTTTTACGACTGACACGCGCCCAATCAGGTCAGCGACCGCCGCCCCTTGATCGAGGCCGCCACAAGCGCCTGTGCCCCGGCCCGGTCCAGCACCGGCAAGCAGGGCGTGCGGTCCCCCAAGACCAGGGAACAGGCCTGCCCGGCGTCCTCGGCCGCGACCACATCGGCCAAGAGCGCGGTTTCAACCCCGCAACGGTCGATCGATACGCAGCCATGATCATCGAGCATCAGGTGAAAGAACGCCCGGACGGGTCGCCGCCGATCCCGCGCGGCACCGGGGCTTGATGTCATGTCACCGGCCCGCACCAGCACGCGTTCTGCCCCGAAGATGTATTCCACCGAAGGGCCAGACCGCATCACGCGGGTATCGGGGGTGACGCAGATGTCATGTTCCAGCCCGAAATAGGGCGCGCGCAACACCACCGGCGCCTGCCGCCCCAGGCACAGCCGCGCGCGCCGTTCGATCCAGCGCAGAGGCAAGACCTCACCGGTCACGGTCATCACCTCATCCCCGTCGCGCAGCGTCTCGACCGCGACAGGGCCGTGCGGCGTCGCCACCAATGCCCCGGTGCCCAGGCCCGGCATATCGGTCGGCGCAAGCCCGAATTCGGCAATGGCCGCAACATGGCAGGCGCGCAGGAACCCGTCATCGCGCGGCATCATTTCATCCAGCCGTGCCGCATGGGCCAGCCCGGCGCGCAGCCGGTAGCGTTGCACGCGATCATGGTTGACGAAATCCGCGATATCGCCCCGCCCCCGCGCGCAGGTCCGATAGCGCAGCGAGATCGTTTCGCCCGCGCGGCAAAGATCAGGCGGTGTGGCCAGATCGATTTCGCCATGCACAAGGCGAAAGGATCCATCCGGCAAGGCATAAAGACCCACGGCCCTGTCCACCCCGGCACCACCTTGCCAAAGCCGGATCGGCCCAGGCAGGCGCTGCAAGGGCAGGGTGAATTCCAGGCACAGGGTCATCTCGGGGCGGGGCGTGGTCTCGGGCATGGTCGCTGGCGCAGACAGCGCCCGCACCGCTTGCCAGATCGCCGCCCAGCGCCTGCCCCAATCGGGACCGGACGCACATGCCAAGGCCGCGACCGGCGCGCGCCGCGCAGTCATCGCGCCGCCCCCCGGCCTGGCGCGCTGGATTCTGGCCGTACCCCTTGCCCACTCGTCACGACATGAACCGCCTCGGTCACGCGCCGGATGCAGGATATTCTCGAAGATCACGATTGCCGCCGATCAGGGGCCATGCCCCTGAAGCGCTGTTGCTCTGCCTCGATGCGGTCTGTGCCGCTGCCTGCCACGGCTTGTTATACTGTATAATCGATACCACCGCGCCGCCGCGTGGTTAACACAATGGTGACACCTGCCAGCGCAGCCGCGCCCATTGTGCCTTCAGCGCCACAGCGATACTCAGGGGCATCCCCAAGCCGGAGCCGCCAGATGCCCATAGATCCCGTCCGCCTGACAGCCGATCTTGTCCGCTGCCCCTCGGTCACCCCCGTGGAAGGCGGCGCATTGGTTCTGTTGCAAGACCTGCTGGACAGCGCGGGCTTTGCCTGCAGCCGCGTCGACCGCAATGGCACGCCCAACCTGTTCGCCCGCTGGGGCGCGCGCGGCGCGCGGGCCACCTTCGGCTTCAACGGCCATACCGATGTCGTGCCCGTGGGGGATGAAGCGGCCTGGACCCATCCGCCGTTTTCCGCCCATCTCGACGAGGGCTGGCTTTACGGACGCGGCGCAACCGACATGAAATCGGGCGTTGCCGCCTTTGCCGCCGCTGCCATCGATTTCGTCCAGGACACGCCCCCCGATGGTGCCATCATCCTGACCATCACCGGCGACGAGGAAGGGCCGGGCCGCGACGGCACCGTTGCCCTGCTGGACTGGATGGCAGCCCAGGGCGAACAGATGGATGTCTGCATCGTGGGTGAACCCACCAGCGTCGCCACCATCGGCGACATGATCAAGATCGGCCGCCGCGGGTCCATGACCGCGCGCTTTACGGTGATCGGCAAACAGGGCCATTCCGCCTATCTGCACAAGGCGCTGAACCCGATGCCCGCCGTGGCGCTTCTGGCGCATCGCCTGTCCACCCACCAGCTGGACGAGGGCACCGACCATTTCGATGCCTCCACCATTTCCGTCACCACCATCGACACGGGCAACGCCGCCTCCAACGTCATCCCGGCGCGCACGCGCATGACCGTCAACATCCGCTTCAATGACCGTCACAGTGGCGCGGCCCTGACCGATTGGCTGCAGGCCGAAGCCCGCGCCGTGGCCGACGCCACCGGCACCACGATCGAGATGGAAACCCAGGTCTCGGGCGAAGCCTTCCTGACCCCGCCCGGCGCGCTCTCGGCCCTCGTGGCCCGCGCCATCGCGCAGGAAAGCAACCAAAGCCCGGTTCTATCGACCACCGGCGGCACCTCGGACGCGCGCTTTGTCAAGGATCATTGCCCGGTGGTGGAATTCGGCCTTGTCGGCCACCGCATGCACGAGGTCGATGAACGCGTCCTGGTGCAGGACATCCATGATCTCAAGCGCATCTACAGCCGCATGTTGCGCGACTATTTCGACCAGCCCCGTTAATTCCGCATCAAGGTTAACGCACGCGCCTTCATCTTGGCCGAAAAGCGGCTTTGCCGCTGAAAGGGGAGGCCCCGGACCGCGCCACATCCCCGGCCCTACGGCAATTCGCGCATGACGCCCCGCACGGGCCATGCTACGCGGGGGCATGGCCAATATCCCTTCCAAAGACCAGATCCGCGCGTGGATCGCCGACCACCCCCATGCGACGTCGAAACGCGACATCGCCAAGGCCTTCGGCATCAAGGGCGCGGACCGGATCGATCTCAAGCGCATCCTCAAGGAACTCGAGGCCGAAGGGCATCTTGAGAAGCAGGGGAAAACCTACCGCGATCCCGACAAGCTGCCGCCGGTGTCGGTGCTGCAACTGCTCGCGCCCGATGATCTGGGCGATATCTTTGCCCGCCCGCTGGAATGGCAGGGCAGCGGGCCGGAGCCGAAAATCCTCTATGCGCCCCGCGCCACCGACCCGGCGCTTGGCGCGGGCGACCGTATCCTTGCCCGGATGCAGGAAATCGAGGGCGAAGATCACCACTATGTCGCCCGGCTGATCCGGCGCATCGGCACAAACCCGCTGCGGGTTCTGGGCGTGTTCCGCAAGGGCGCCGAGGGCGGGCGCATCCTGCCCATTTCCAAGGGCGCCGACCGCGACTGGCAGGTTCGGCCCGGCGAGACCCATGGCGCGCGGGACGGCGAACTGGTCGAAGCCGAACAGGTCGGCCCGAAATCGCGGATGGGCCTGCCGCGCGCGCGCGTCATCACCCGGCTGGGCGATCCCGGCGCGCCGCGTGCCGTCAGCCTGATCGCGATCCACGATCACGCCATTCCCGACGCTTTTCCCGATGCCGCCATAGATGAGGCCGACGCCGCCACCCCCGCCGGTCTCGAGGGCCGCGAAGATCTGCGCGACATGCCGCTTGTGACCATCGACCCGGTCGATGCCCGCGACCGCGACGATGCCTGTCTCGCCCACGCGGACGACGATCCGAAGAACCCCGGCGGCCATGTGATCTGGGTGGCCATCGCCGATGTCGCCCATTACGTGCGTCCCGGCACCGCGCTTGACCGCGAGGCCAAGAAGCGCGGCAATTCCACCTATTTCCCCGACCGTGTGGTGCCGATGCTGCCCGACCGCCTGTCGGGCGATCTGTGCAGCCTGCATGAAGGCGTGCCGCGCGCCTGCCTTGCCGTGCGCATGGTCATCAGCGCCGATGGCACCAAGATCTCGCACCGCTTCGCGCGCGGCATGATGCGCTCCATCGCGTCGCTGAACTACCAAGAGGTGCAGGCGGCCCGCGATGGTGCGCCCAACCCGAAAACCGCGCCGCTGGTGGAAGATGTCATCGCGCCGCTTTACGCCGCCTATGAGGCGCTGACGGCGGCGCGCGCGCGGCGGCAACCGCTCGATCTCGATCTGCCCGAACGCCGCATCGAACTTGACGAGGCGGGCAATGTCACCTCGGTCGCCTTCAAGGACAGGCTGGATGCCCACCGCCTGATCGAGGAATTCATGGTGCTGGCCAATGTCGCGGCCGCCGAAGAATTGGTGGCGCGTCGCCAGCCGCTCTTGTTCCGGGTCCACGAAGAACCCAGCCCCGAAAAGCTCGAGGCGCTGCGCGAAGTGGCCCAGGCGTCAGGCTTTACGCTCGCCAAGGGGCAGGTGCTGCAAACCAGCCATCTCAACCGGCTTCTGGCGCAGGCCGAAGGCACGGACTTCGACGAGCTGATCAACCTGACCACGCTGCGCTCCATGCAGCAGGCGTATTATTTCCCGCAGAATTTCGGGCATTTCGGGCTCGCGCTGAAATCCTATGCGCATTTCACCTCGCCGATCCGGCGCTACTCCGACCTGGTCGTGCACCGCGCGCTGATCACCGCCCATGGCTGGGGCCGCGATGGTCTTGGCCTCGAGGAGGCCGCGCAGCTTGACGAAACCGCCAAGCATATTTCCGACACCGAACGCCGGTCGATGGCGGCAGAGCGTGACACGGTGGACCGCTACCTTGCCGCCTACCTGTCGGACCGCGTCGGAAGCACCTTTACCGGGCGGATTTCCGGCATCGCGCGCTTTGGCGCCTTCGTGAAACTGGATGAAACCGGCGCCGATGGCCTGTTGCCGATCCGGTCGCTGGGCCATGAGTATTTCCACCACGATGCCGAAACCCAAACCCTGATGGGCTCCGAATCGGGGCTGACCATCGGGGTGGGCGACCGCGTGACCGTCAAACTGGCCGAGGCGGTTCCGGTGACCGGCGGCCTGACCCTCGACCTGATCGAGATCGACGGCAAACACACCCCCACCCGGCGCGGCCGACCCGGACCGGGCAGCGGCCCGCGCCGCAAGGCAGGCCAGGCGGCAAAAAAACGCGCAAGCCTGCGCAAGAAAACGCCGGCCAAACGCTCGGGCCGTTGAGGGGATATTAAGGGATTGGCGGCCAAGATACGCTCGGGGCGCGGACCGCGCCTTGCGGGATGGGTGCGCAAGCCACCATTTTCCGCTATACTGTACGAAAAACTACCCGAGCAGTTCGAGGTCTGAACCCTAATCATGCGCCCATCCCGCCTTGCCCTTCTTGCCGGTCTCGTGCTGCTTGGTCTGTCTGCAACGGCGCAGGCCCTTCCGCCCGCGACCTCGCTCCGGCCGGAAATGCGGCCCTCCCTGGCGGGGACGGAACGCGGGGTGGCACGCGTCACGCTGTCGAGCCAGACCAGCCCGCTGGCCGTGCCCCGATCGATCCGGCCGCAGGTGCGGGGCAGTCTTGTTCCGGCACGCGCCGCCGGGCCAGATGTTGTCCCGACGCCGGTCTCCAATACCGGTTTTGGGCAATGGTTGCGGGGGTTTGAGGCCCGGGCGCGCGCCGCCGGCATCCGCCAGGCCACGCTGGACCAGGCGTTTGCCGGCGTTACCCCCCATGCCCGCATCCTCGAACGCGACCGCAACCAGGCCGAATTTTCCCGCGCCCTGTGGGATTACCTGGATAGCGCGGTATCCGACACGCGGATCGCCAATGGCCGCGCCGCGCTGGCCCGCCACGCCGACACGCTTGCCGCGATCGAACGCCGCTACGGCGTCGAGGCAGAGGTGGTCGTGGCGGTCTGGGGGCTTGAATCCGCCTATGGCACGATGCGAGGCGACACCGACATCATCACCGCCATGGCCACGCTCGCCCATGACGGGCGGCGGCGCGCGTTTTTCGAGGAGCAATTGATCGCTGCCCTGCACATCCTTGAGGCGGGCGATGTCCCCCCCCGGCAAATGACCGGGTCATGGGCGGGCGCGATGGGGCACACGCAATTCATGCCCACATCCTATCTTGATCACGCGGTCGATTTCGATGGCAACGGGCGGCGCAACATCTGGTCGGATGACCCGGTTGATGCCTTGGCCTCGACCGCGAATTACCTGCGCCATTTCGGCTGGACCACCGGCCAACCCTGGGGCGTCGAAGTGCGCTTGCCCGACGGGTTCGATTTCAGCCTGACCGGTGAAACGACCAAGCACCCGGCCCGGTTTTGGGCTGCGCAGGGCGTGCGGCTGGCAGATGGGGGGGCTGTGCCGGATCACGGCGATGCCTCGATCCTGTTGCCCGCCGGGCATCGCGGCGTGGCGCTGATGATCTTTGACAATTTCCACGTGATCGAGCGTTACAACCCCGCCGATGCCTATGTCATCGCCGTCGGGCACTTGTCGGATCGCATCACCGGCGGGCCGGCGTTCACCGCGTCCTGGCCGCGCCAGGATCGTGCCCTGACGCGGGCCGAACGCGAAGAATTGCAGCGTCGCCTGGTGACGGCCGGGTTTCATCGCTACGGCGTCGACGGGATCATCGGGCCGCAAACCGTTGCATCCGTGCGCCGGTTCCAGGCCTCGGTGGGGTGGGTGCCGGATGGCTACGCCTCGGTCGTGGTGTTGGAACGCCTCCGGTAGGGTGGGCAATTCTGCCCACCAAACCCCACCATCAATCCCGAAGCAGCTCGTTGATCGAGGTCTTGGACCGGGTTTTTTCATCGACCCGCTTCACGATCACCGCGCAATACAGGTGCACACCGTTCTTGGACGGCATCGACCCCGCCACCACGACCGACCCGGCGGGCACTTCGCCATACATCACCGTGCCGGTTTCGCGGTCCACGATCTTGGTCGACTGGCCGATGAACACGCCCATGCCCAGAACCGAGCCTTCGCGCACGATCACGCCTTCGACCACTTCGGACCGCGCGCCGATGAAACAATTATCCTCGATGATCGTCGGCCCGGCCTGCATCGGCTCCAGCACACCGCCGATGCCGACACCGCCCGACAGATGCACATTCTTGCCGATCTGCGCGCAGCTGCCCACCGTCGCCCAGGTGTCGACCATCGTGCCGCTGTCGACATAGGCGCCCAGGTTCACGAAGGACGGCATCAAAACCACGCCCGGCGCGATATAAGCCGACCGGCGCACGACACAGTTGGGCACCGCGCGAAAGCCTGCGGCCTTCCAGTCGCCCTCGCCCCAGCCTTTCCACTTGCTGTCGACCTTGTCCCACCAGCATCCGCCTTGCGGCGACCCGGCCTGCAGTTCCATGTCCTTGAGCCGGAACCCCAGCAAAACGGCCTTTTTCGCCCATTGGTTCACATGCCAAACGCCATCCGCGCCGCGTTCGGCCACGCGCAACGCGCCGCTGTCGAGCGCGGTCAGCGTCGCCTCGATGGCGTCGCGGGTTTCGCCCGTGGTGGCGGGGGTGATCTGATCGCGCGCCTCCCAGGCGGCTTCGATGGCGGTTTCCAGCGCGGCGTTGGACATGCGGCTCACTCCTGCGGCAAATAGACGGTGCGGCGGCTATAGCGGGCGCGCCCCCATCTGGCAATCCGACCCCTGCCGGGATAGGTTTTGCCCGGCCACCATGGAAGGGCAGGATATGAACAACGACCCCCGTAAGGGCCCGTTTCGCCACGCCGATCAAGACCTGGCATCGGCGCGCCACGTCCCCGACACACCGCAGGCCCGATCCGCTGCCTATCGCCTTGCCTTTGCCGATCCCGATTTCCTGCTGCGTGACGAATTGCGCCCCGTACGGCTGCAACTCGAACTGCTCAAGCCCCAGCTCGACCTCGACGCGCGCGGCATCCTGTCCACCGTCGTGCTGTTCGGCGGCGCACGCATCCCCAGCCCCGACCGGCAGGACAGCGCGAAATCAGACGCCCTGCGCGACATGGCCCGCTATTACACCGAGGCGCGGCGCTTTGCGCAGGCCATCACGGAACGATCGGTGGCCAGCGGTTGCACCGAAAACGTCATCGTCACCGGCGGCGGCCCCGGTGTGATGGAGGCGGGCAATCGCGGCGCCGCCGACGCGGGCGGCTGTTCCATCGGGTTGAGCATCGTCTTGCCACATGAACAGGTGCCCAACGAATTCGTCACGCCAGAACTGTGTTTCAATTTCCACTACTTCGGCATCCGCAAGATGCATTTCCTGCTGCGGGCCAAGGCCATCGCGGTCTTTCCCGGCGGGTTCGGCACGCTTGACGAATTGTTCGAATCCCTGACGCTGATCCAGACGGGCCGGATGGAGCAGGTGCCGGTCCTGCTGTTCGGGGAAAAGTTCTGGCGCAGCATCGTCAATTGGGATGCGCTGGTCGAGGCGGGCACCATCGCCCCCGCCGACCTGGACCTGTTCCGTTTCGTCGAAACCGCCGAAGACGCCATGGCCGTGATCGACGGCTGGACATTGTCGGGCCGGCGCGGCGAAATCCCCGGCCGTTGAGCGGTCAGTCGGCCGACAGGATCGCGGCACATTGGCGGGGCAGATCCCCCAATGTCAGCGGCCCGCGCGGCGGCACCGGCACGTAATCCGGGTCCGGCGGCGGCGGGGTCAGGATCGCCCGGGCACGCGCCCGCGCCTCGTCACAGCCATCGCCCGGTGGGGGCGCGTCTTGCGGCACGCAGTCGCGCGACCCGGCCGGGCAATTCAGCCGCACGTGGAAATGGTAATGATGCCCCCCCGCTGGCCGGATCGCCCGCAGCCAGGACCGGTCTCCGGTGGCATTGTCACACATCCAGACCTTGGCGCCGGCAAAGACGAAAATCCGTGCGACACGCGGGTCGCTGGCGGCAAGGCGCAGCACCTCCATATGCTCGCGCGTCCAGTTTTCACCCACCCGTGCGCCGCCCGCAGCCCGCGTCGAGATCGACGACAGGTTTTCCCGTTCGGCGGCGGACAGGTCGAACCGCGTGGGCGGCAGCATCCATATATCGGCATCAAGTCCGGATTGGTGGCTGACATGGCCGGTCAACATCGGCCCACCACGCGGTTGCGACAAGTCGCCCACATAGATCCCGTTCCAGGATGTTTCGGCGGCGACGCGCGCCGACAGATCCTGAACATAGTCGATCAGGTCGGGATGACCCCAGTTGCGGTTGCGCGACAGGCGCATCGCCGCCCATGTCGGCCCGGTCTCGGGCAGTTGCGCCGCCCCCGCGACACAGCCCCGTGCATAGCCCCCGATGACCTGCGGGGCCCCATCTTGCGCGATGCGTTCGGCACCGAACAACAGCCGCGCCTCTTGGCCCGACCGCGTGGCATCCAGCGGCGGAACGTCGGCAGGGCCCGGGCTGCAGGCTGACAGCACCAGGGCACAGATAGCAAGGACCGTGCGAATGGTCATGCCGTATCCCCCTCTGCGCGAACCCAGATCAACAGCACCAGCCCAAGTGCGAACAGGCCGATCAAGGGCGCCATTCCCAGGCGTGCGCTTTCCGTGGCCCAGGTCGTGACCCCGATGAGCGCCGGCCCGACAAAGGCGGTGGCCTTTCCCGACAACGCGTAAAGCCCAAAGGCTTCGGTTGGGCGTGCGGGTGGGGCATGGCGGCACATCATGCTGCGAGAGGCCGATTGCAACACCCCGCCCGCGCCGCCGATGATCGCGCCGCAGATGTAGAAACTGATGTCCGGCACGCGCGATCCTTCGACCAGGGCCAGCCCCCAAAGGCTGTCGCGGGTCATGCCCAGGATCACGGCGCAAACGGCGATCAGCGTCACGATCGACGCGATGATGACCGGCTTTGGCCCGAAGCTGCTGTCCAGCTTGCCGCCGATCCATGTCGCGACTGCCGCCGTCACCGCACCAAGGATGCCGAAGAGCCCGACCTGCGTGATCGACCAGTTCAGCACCAGGACGGCATAGGTGCCGCCAAAGCCATAAAGTGCGTTCAGGGCATCGCGGTAAAACATCGAAGACCCGAGATAGGCAAAAAGGCTGATCCGGTTCGGCAGGGTCTTTATCGTGCGCAGCAAGTCCCGCAAGGCGCCGGAAAAGCTTGCATGCCTGGCCGCCCGGCGTGGTTCCCGGACCCAAAGAAAAAATGGGATCATGAACAGGACATACCAGATCGCCGTGAAGGGCCCGACAAAACGGGTGCCTTCGCGCAGCGCGGGATCAAGACCAAGCGCAGGGGCAAGGCCCACAAAGGTGCGCCCGCTCTCGCCCTCGGCGAAAAAGATCAGCATCACGAACAGGGCCAAAACGCCACCTGCATAGCCCCAGGCAAAGCCCGTGCCCGACAATGTGCCGATCACGTCGGCCTTGCCCAGTTCGGGCAGCATGGAATTGGTGAAGATCGTCGTGAACTCTGCCCCGATCAGGCCTATGCCAAAGGCGATCAGCGCGCCGACGAGGAACGAGCCATCCGGCACCATGAACCAAAGCGACGCGGCCCCCAGCACGTAGAACACCGAGAACACCACGATCCACGGCATCCGTCGCCCGGTGTTGTCGGCAAAGGCCCCCAGCAGCGGGGCGCAGATTGCGATCACCAGGCCTGCCACCGTTTGACCCAAGGACCACAGGCTTTGCGCGCGCGCATCGGCGGCCTCTTCGGCAAGACCACTGGCCATGAAGGTTTCCGTCGCCACGGCGGCGAAATAGGGACCAAAGACAAAGGTCAGGCAAAGCGTGAAATAGGGCTGGCTGGCCCAATCAAAGGCCCACCAGCCATAAATGCGCCGTCGCGCCTGGCGCAGCGCGTCGGGGGTTGGGGGCTGGTGATCGTCTAGGGCCATGGTCATGCGCGCAGCATCCTGCAAAGCGGGCGGCCTTGTCCATGGGCTTGATCGATCTTGGCTTGCCGACGGCAGGCGGGTAGATCGGGGGGCGGCCATGCGGCCGCGCGCCACGGATGCCAGGAAGATCAATCACCATGGGCCTTTTGCACCCCGACCGCCTGTTTCCCGCCGACCCGGCCACGCGCCGGATCGCGCGCGCCCTGTTCGACACGGTCGAAACCTTGCCCATCGTATCGCCGCATGGTCATACCGATCCGCGGTGGTGGGGAGAAAACCCGGGCTTCACCGACGCAGCAGAGGTGTTCGTGATCCCGGATCACTACGTGGTGCGGATGTTGATCAGCCAGGGCGCGCAATATGGCGATCTTGGCATCGGCGCGGGGGCGGAACGCGACCACCGCAAGATCTGGCGCCGTTTTGCCGAACAGTATCACCTGTTTGCCGGCACCCCGTCGCGGCTCTGGATCGACCATGCCCTGTGCGATGTGTTCGGCATCCCGACGCGCCTGTCGGCCGCGACCGCCGATGAGACCTATGACGCGATCGCCGACAAACTGGCACAGCCAGCGTATCGCCCGCGCGGGCTGTATGACAGGTTCCGGATCGAGGTGATCGCGACAACCGACAGCGCGCTCGATGATCTGCGCCATCACCAAGCCGTTCGCGACAGCGGCTGGGGCGGGCGCGTGTTGCCCACCTATCGCCCCGATGCCGTGACCGATCCGGAATTCGAAGGCTTTGCCAACAACCTGGACCGGTTCGGCGAGATGACCGGCTGCGATACCGGCACATGGGGGGGCTATCTGGCCGCGCATCGCGTGCGGCGGGCAGTCTTCAAGACCATGGGCGCGACAGCCACCGACCACGGGCATCCGACCGCGCAAACCCTTGACCTGCCAGAGCCAGAGGCACGCGCAATCTTTGACAAGATTAGGGCCGGGCGCGGCACCGCCGATGACGCCGAGATGTTTCGCGCTCTCATGCTGACAGAATTCGCCCGGATGTCCTGCGAAGACGGGCTGGTGATGCAGCTGCATGCCGGGTCCATTGCGCAATCACAATGCGCAGGTTTTCAACGGACTTCGGCCGCGACCGCGGCTTTGACATCCCCCGCCGCACAGGTTTTGTAGAAGAACTTCGTCCGCTTGCTGAACGCGGTGGGGATGGATCCGCGCCTCAGGCTGGTGCTGTTCACGCTGGACGAAAGCACCTACGCCCGCGAACTCGCCCCGCTGGCGGGTGTGTATCCAAGCTTGCGGCTTGGCCCGCCCTGGTGGTTTCACGACAGCTTTGAAGGGATGCGCCGGTTTCGCGAATTGGCCACGGAAACAGCCGGCTTCTACAACACCGCGGGCTTCAACGATGACACCCGCGCGCTGTGTTCGATCCCTGCGCGTCATGACGTGGCCCGGCGCTGCGATTGTGCGTTCCTGGCCGAACTTGTGGTCACCCACCGCCTGGACGAAACCGAGGCCTTTGTCCTTGCGCCACTTTTGGCCACAGGGTTGGCGCGTGAAAGCTTACAGATAGGCGGTCCGCACGGGGCATGGTGCCTGGGCGCGAGGCTGCGCGGACATGGTGAGGCGTCTTGGGCGGATGTCGAATTGATGTCGGAGACAATGGTTGCGGGGACAGGATTTGAACCTGTGACCTTCAGGTTATGAGCCTGACGAGCTACCGGGCTGCTCCACCCCGCGCCGGGTCTCTGGTCTTGTGTGAAGACCGAGGGGTAATAGGTGTCATCGAGAGAGATACTGATGTGTTTCTTTTTAGGTTTGGCAGTGACTTACTCTCCCACGCCTTAAGACGCAGTACCATCAGCGCAGTGGCACTTAACGGCCGGGTTCGGAATGGATCCGGGTGTTTTGCTCACGCTATGACCACCAAACCGAAGAAGAAACACATGTCCAAGCCAGGCACACTGATTGTGTGATGCTTAAGGATCTGTGGAAGCAGGATGGAACCTGTCTTTCACTGGATCAAATCAAGCCTATCGAGCAATTAGTACCGGTCAACTGAACGCATTACTGCGCTTACATCTCCGGCCTATCGACGAGGTGGTCTACCTCGGCCCTCAGGGATACCTTGTTTTGAAGGGGGCTTCCCGCTTAGATGCCTTCAGCGGTTATCCTTTCCGATCATAGCTACCCAGCACTGCCATTGGCATGACAACTGGTCCACCAGTGGATCGTTCACCCCGGTCCTCTCGTACTAGGGGCAACTCCTCTCAAGTATCCTACACCCACGGCAGATAGGGACCGAACTGTCTCACGACGTTCTAAACCCAGCTCACGTACCTCTTTAAACGGCGAACAGCCGTACCCTTGGGACCTGCTCCAGCCCCAGGATGAGATGAGCCGACATCGAGGTGCCAAACGGTGCCGTCGATATGGACTCTTGGGCACCATCAGCCTGTTATCCCCGGCGTACCTTTTATCCGTTGAGCGATGGCCCTTCCACTCGGGACCACCGGATCACTATGGCCGTCTTTCGACTCTGCTCGACTTGTCAGTCTCGCAGTCAGGCTGGCTTCTGCCATTGCACTCAACGAGCGATTTCCGACCGCTCTGAGCCAACCTTCGCGCGCCTCCGTTACACTTTGGGAGGCGACCGCCCCAGTCAAACTACCCACCACGCAGGGTCCCGGACCCGGATAACGGGCCGCGGTTAGACATCAAGCAAGATAAGGGTGGTATCTCAAGGGAGGCTCCACAAGGACTAGCGTCCCTGCTTCAAAGCCTACCACCTATCCTGCACATATCGTGCCTGATGCCAATGCGAAGCTATAGTAAAGGTGCATGGGGTCTTTCCGTCTAACCGCGGGAAGCCTGCATCTTGACAGGCAATTCAATTTCGCTGAGTCGATGTTGGAGACAGCGGGGAAGTCGTTACGCCATTCGTGCAGGTCGGAACTTACCCGACAAGGAATTTCGCTACCTTAGGACCGTTATAGTTACGGCCGCCGTTTACCGGGGCTTCAATTCGGAGCTTGCACCCTCCTTTTAACCTTCCGGCACCGGGCAGGCGTCAGACCCTATACGTCGTCTTGCGACTTCGCAGAGCCCTGTGTTTTTAATAAACAGTCGCCACCCCCTGGTTTGTGCCCCCGCCCAAAAGTTGCCTTCTGAACGGGCCTCCTTCTCGCGAACTTACGGAGGTATTTTGCCGAGTTCCTTAAATGTGGTTCTCTCAAGCGCCTTGGTATTCTCTACCAGTCCACCTGTGTCGGTTTAGGGTACGATCTAGCGGAGGGCTATTTCCAGGAACCTCTAAACGGCCTCCCCAATCCGATAAGGGGAAACAATCTTCGAGATCCGTCACATCCTCCTGGCCCAGGAATATTAACCTGGTTCCCATCGACTACGCCTTTCGGCCTCGCCTTAGGGGTCGGCTTACCCTGCTCAGATTAGCTTTAAGCAGGAACCCTTGGACTTTCGGCGAGGGAGTCTCTCACTCCCTTTGTCGCTACTCATGTCATCATTCTCGCTAGTGATCTCTCCACCGGATGGCTCACGCCCC
>JAGYJU010000016.1 GCA_018401965.1 Roseicyclus sp. | reverse complement strand
CAAACGGCACCCAGACCGCATCGGTCTGGCGGTCGTGATATTCCACCTCCGCCTCGGCCAGCGCGGTCTTTTCCACCGGCGACCACATCACGGGCTTGGACCCCTGGTAGAGCGCGCCATTCATCAGGAAGGTCATGAATTCCGCCGCGATCACCCGTTCGGCGTGGAAATCCATCGTGAGATACGGCTTGTCCCATGTCCCGGTGATGCCCAGCCGCTTGAATTCCTCGCGCTGGATATCGATCCAACCTTCGGCAAAGCGGCGGCATTCCTGCCGGAAATCGACGACGTCGATCTTGTCCTTGTCTTGGCCCTTGGCGCGGTAGGCTTCCTCGATCTTCCATTCGATCGGCAGGCCGTGACAATCCCAGCCGGGGATGTAGCGCGCATCGCGGCCCGACATCTGTTGGCTGCGCACGACCATATCCTTGAGGATCTTGTTCAGCGCGTGGCCGATATGCAGATGCCCGTTGGCATAGGGGGGGCCGTCATGCAGCGTGAATGGCTTGCGCGCGCCGGTTGCCGCCTTGTCGCGCAGGCGGTCATAGACGCCGATCTCTTCCCACCGCGCCAGCCAGCCCGGTTCGCGCTGGGGCAGGCCCGCGCGCATCGGAAACTCGGTTTTCGGCAGGTTCAGGGTGTCTTTGTAATCGACAGGGTTCGTCGTGTCGGCGCACATTTCGGGCGCTCCTCATCTTGCGGGTCACGTCAGGGAATAGGGGGGGCGGTGCGATATCTCAAGCACCTATCAACCCGGCGGCTCAGGGGGATCAGAGCGCCGGGATGGTAATTCGAATGACGATGGCGATGCGGTGCGTCATGACGCGCGGTATAGGCGCAGGCCCGCGCAGCGTAAAGGCCCGTCGCTCAGCCCGCCGGGGGCGCTGGCGGCGTGATCGGCGCGGCCGCCCGGCTCAGGTTGCGTTCGCGAAACACGATATAAAGACCTGATGCCACGGTGATGGCGATCCCGATCAGCGCAAGCCCGTTGGGAAATTCCCCGAAAATCACCAGCCCGACCAAGGCCGCCACCGGGATTTCCAGGTATTGCATCGGCGCCAGCGTGGCCGAGGGCGCAAAGCGCAACGACCATGTCATCAACAGATGTCCCAAGGTGCCGGTCAACCCAAGCGCCACCAGCAACCAAAGCGCACCCGCATCGGGCGGTGCGATCCAGCCGATCAGCGGCGGGGTGCCGCCAAAGCCCGGCAGCATCAACAAGGGCACCAGGATCGGCAGGCCAAGGATGCCGCCCAGACCTTGCAGCGCGATCGGGTCGATGTCCTTGGCGACCTGTCGCGTGACCAGCATGAACAGCGCGAACACCACCGCCACGCCCAGCGGCAACAGCGCGGGCCAGCCCACGGCGGCGAAACTGGGCTGCACGACCATCAAGGTGCCGACAAACCCCACCGCACAGGCCGCCAGGCGGCGCGGCCCGACCTCTTCGTGCAACACGTAGCGCCCCAGGATCAGCATGATGAAGGGCATGACAAAGGCAATCGCCACGGCATCGGCCAGGGGCAGCACCCGCAGCGCCGAGAACATCATCGAGATGCCGCAGATCTGCAAAAGCGTCCGGATCAGCGCCAGCCGCACCACCCGGACCGAGGGGAAAATCACCGCCCCCCGCGCCAGCGCCAGCGGCAAGAGCAACCCGGCCTGCGCCGCAAAGCGGATGAGGATCAGTTGCAGCAGCGGAAACACCCCGCCAAGCAGCTTGGCCAGCGCATCCGAAAACGGGATCAGAACGCAAAATCCCAGCATCAGGATGATGCCAAGCAGCGGACGGTCGGCATGGGGCTGTGTCATGCCCCCGTTCTGCCCGCCGCGCGCGGGATTGTCACGCCCGCATCAGGCCCGCATCACGCCCCTGCTGCGGGATAGGCCAAGGCCTCGGCCAAGAGCGCGCTGGCATCCGCGTCGATGATGCCGAACCCGGCCAGATGCGCGACCGTGCTTTCCAGATAGGCAAGGCTCGTGCCCAGGACCCCAGCCCCGGTGGCCGCAAACCGCACCTGGTCGGCGCGGCTGATCCCCGCGCGCATCGACGGATCATCGTGATCGGCCAGGAAACTCAGCGCGCGGATGTCCTGCCCGTCGATCCGCACCGGGATGAACCGCGCATGATAGCCCGGCGCGATCATTTCGCGCCGAAACAGGATCTCGGTTTCCACATCGACCTTGTCGGCGGCGATCCGAAACGCCACCCCGTCACAGCCCGGCCCGTCATCCAGCGCCGCCATCACCCCCGGCGCAGCCTCGGTGCCGCGCCCGCCATGGGTGTCGACAAGGATGAACCGCCGCGCGTGGCAGGGGGCGTGCGCCCGGCGCAGCTCGGCGAACTCCAGCGCCGGATCCCAGATCAGCGACCCGTAGGCAAAGATCCACAGATCGCCCTGGTGCCCGGCCAGGGCCTCGGCCCGCAAGGCCTCTCGCGTGGCGTCATCGTGAAAGGGCAAGGTCAGGGGGATGCCCTGTTCCGCCATCCGCGCCTTGATCTGCGCGACGGTGATGGTGCGGAAAAACGAGTCCGCGCTGGGGCGGATCAGGTCGCGCAACCCCGGGTGATGGGCAAAGGGATCGGTCACCTGGCCTGTCCGAACAGGCCGGTCAGGGCGCGCCGCACAAGTGTCGTGACGCTCGGGCGCAGGCCCGCGCCAAAGGGCAGGGGGCGGCAGACCTCCATCGCGGCCACCCCGACCCGCGCGGTCAGCGCGCCATTGACCACGCCTTCGCCAAAGCGGCGGCTGATCTTCGACAGAACCGACCCACCGGCAATGGAACTGATCATGTCATCGCCAACTGCCACCGCCCCCGTCGCCACCAGATGCGTCAGCACCGCGCGCGTCAGCCGCCAGGCCCCCAGCGTGCCGGATCGCCCGCCATAAAGTTCCGCGATGCGCCGGATCATCCTGATATTCGCGCTCAAGGCCGCCACCACATCGGCCAGTGCAATGGGCACCAGCGCCGTGACGGTGGCAACCTGGCGCGCGGCGGTTTCCACCTCGGCGCGGGTGGCAGCATCCAACGGTGCCATGAGCTGGGTCTCGGCCAGCGCCAAAAGGCTATCGGCCTCGAAAACCTCCGCCTGACGGCGCGCCAGCTCGGCCCGGCCATCGGCCAGCTCTGGCCGCAGCCGGTACAGCGTCAAGAGCTGCGCCACCACCGCGCGCGCCGCCACGGTATCGCCCGCCGCCAGGGCATGATCCGCAGCGCGGCGCAGCCCATCCAGACGACCCAGCCGCGCGAAGGCCGCGATCTCGCGCAGGGCCAGCACGATCAGCGTGATCAGCACCAGCCCCGTCAACCCCGCGGCGATCCAGCCAAGCACCGGGTTCGCCGCCAAAAGCCGCGCCACGAACTCCCAGGCCGCGATCGTGGCCGCCAAGCCGACCAGCGCCCCCAAAGCGCCCCAGAACACCCGCGCCACGCGGTTGGGTCGGCGCGCCCCCAGGCTTGCCACCACCTGCATGGCCTGCCCCTGCGGGCCAGCCGCCAGATCCGATGCCAGATCCGGCACCGGGGCCGCGTCTTGCGGCGTGGCCGCGGTCTGTGCGCCCAGATCGATCAGAACGGGCCCCTTGCGATCCGTCACCTCACCCTGCCTCGCTTCTTCGTTTCCCAAATATCCCGGGGGGCGTCGCCACGGGCGACGGGGGGCAGAGCCCCCCACCGCGCCATGCCGTCCGCGCGGCGCCGCTCACAGCTTGTCCCCGAACAGGAACTCGGCCGCCCGGTCCAGCCGGATATGCGGCGGCCCGTCGCCCGCGCGCAGCGACAGTGGCGCGGGGGCAAAGCGCATGACGCCGTAATCGCCCTCCAACCATTGCCCCGCCCCGGCGCGGGCGGGGGCAAGCAGGCTGGCCGGATCTGCGGGCAGATCGCCGGGATGCAGCGCGGCCTGCGTCCCGCTCTCCAGCAGCGTGCCGCGCACCAGGTCGCGCGGGGTGCCGTTCACCATGCGGGTTTCCTCGGTGGTGGCCCGCAAGGCCGCGATGGCCATCGCCTGTGTCCGGGCCCCCGCGAAATCGGCGCGCCGCCGCGCGTCGGCCACCAGGGCCGCCATGATCGCGAGTCAGCCGCTCATGCTGGGAATGGTGCAGGTGATCGGCCTTGGTGGCGGCAAACAGGATGCGGTCCACGCGCTTGCGGCCCAAAAGCCCGGCAAGAAACGCGGATCGTCCGGGCCGGAACGCCCCCAAGAGACCGGCGAGCGCCTGGCGCAGATCATCGAGCGCACGCGGCCCGGCATGGATCGCCCCCAACACATCCACCAGCACCACCTGCCGGTCGATGCGGGCGAAATGGGCGCGGAAAAACGGTTTCACCACCTGCGCCTTGTAGGCGTCGAAGCGGCGGGCGAATTCGCGCGCCAGCGAGCCGCGCGGGGCTGGCCCCGGCGGCAGCGGCGCAAAGGTCAGGGCGGGCGATCCTTCGAGGTCGCCGGGCAAGAGGAACCGGCCCGGCGTACAGTCGGAAAACCCGGCCTCGCGCGCGGCCTGCAGATAGGCGGTCCAATCGCGCGCGAGGCCCGTGGCGACAGGTTCGTCAAGCCGCGCGGCCGGGTCGGTGGCGGCCAGCCTCGCGCGAAATGCCTCTGCCTCTGCCCGCCCTTGGGCGCGGGCCAGCGCCTGTGCCGACCAGGCGGCGAAATCCTGGTCCAGCAAGGCCAGATCCAGCAGCCATTCGCCGGGGTAATCGACGATATCGAGATGCACGATGCGCGGTCCCGACAGGCCCGCCAGCAGGCCGCGCGGCCGCACCCGCAGCGACAGGCGCAGTTCCGACACCGACCGGGTGCTGTCTGGCCAGTGCGGGCTGGGGCCGGTCAGGCTGTGCAGATGCGCCTCGAAGTCGAACCGCGGCACCGTGTCATCGGGTTGGGGTTGCAGAAAGGCCGCCTCGATCCGGCCCGACCGCGCCGCGTCCAGCCCGGTCATCCGGCCCCTGTCCAACAGGTTCGCCACCAGCGAGGTGATGAACACGGTCTTGCCCGCGCGGCTTGGGCCCGTGACCCCCAGCCGGATCACCGGCTCGAAGAACAGGCCCGAGACGCCCTGCGTGACGCCCTCGATCTGGTGGCCAAGGCTGTCGGCGATGCGTGCGATGACCAAACCCGTCGTCCTTCCTGTTCCGTCACCAGACAGTAAGCATCGACCGCCCCGATTGCGAGGGGCGATGGGGCGGGCCTGTCCCGATCTGCCCCCTTGGCGAAGGCAGGGCTTTGGGCCTATGTGCGGCGCATGCCACGCTATGCGATGAAATTGGAATATGATGGCGCGCCCTTTGCCGGGTGGCAGCGTCAGGCCGACCACCCATCGGTGCAGGGCGCGGTGGAACGCGCCTTGGCCGCGCTGGAACAGGGCGTGCCCTCGATCGCGGCGGCGGGCCGGACCGATGCGGGCGTCCATGCCACGGGCCAGGTGGCCCAGTGCGACATGGCCCGCGACTGGGATCCGTTCCGCCTGTCGGAGGCGCTGAATTACCATCTCAAGCCCGCGCCGGTGGCGGTCGTGGCCTGCGCGCGCGTGCCCGATGACTGGCATGCGCGGTTTTCGGCGCTGGAACGGCGCTATACCTACCGCGTGATCTGTCGCCGTGCGCCGCTGGTGCATGGGCGCGGCCAAGCCTGGCAGATCCGCCACGATCTGGACATCGGCGCGATGCGCGCCGGCGCGGCCCACCTGGTGGGGCAGCATGATTTCACCACGTTTCGCGCCGCGCTCTGCCAGGCGAAAAGCCCGGTCAAGACCCTGTCCGAGATCAAGGTGGAAGAGGTGGAGTGCGCAAATGGCCGCGACATCCGGTTCCACCTGCGCGCGCGGTCCTTCCTGCACAACCAGGTGCGCTCCATCGTCGGCACCCTGGAACGGGTCGGCGTGGGGGCCTGGGCCCCCGACGATGTGCGCCGGGCCCTCGTCGCGGCCGACCGCGCCGCCTGCGGGCCGGTGGCGCCCCCCGACGGGCTGTTCCTGACCGGTGTTGGCTACCCTGTCGACGTCTTCGCCTGAGGCGGGGGCAGTTGCGAATTTTCGTACGAAAATTCGCGCCCGTGGCGCGGGTATGGCCCTACCCCGGCCTGGTGCCTGTGGCTGGCTTGGGGGAGTGCGTATTTATGGAAAGGTGAAGGGATGCATGGCCCGCCCTTACGCCGGGGTGGCGGGAAGCCGCAGGCCGCGTGCCAGTGCGGCGGCCTGTGCGCTGGGGTGGATGCGTTCGGAGGGGTCTTGGCCCATGATCCTGGGGCGGCGGAGGAAGAACAGCTTGCCCAGCCCGCGATGGGTGCCGATGGCGGGCGCGGCCGCATCGGTGACGAAGCGGTGCCGCCAATGCACCGGCAGCGGCAGGCCCGCGGCCTCGGCCTCGGTCAGCATCCAGACCAGCGCGATGTTCGACAGGGGCCGCGCCGCGCGCATCCCGTCAAGCTGGCCGCCGACATCGCCATGGCTGCCGCGAAACCACATCTGCTGCACCCGGCCCGGCGTGGTATCGGCGGCATCGGGCAGGGTCGTGTCCCACAGCACCGGGGCGAAGGCGTCGCGGGTTTCGCTCAGCGCGAGCGCCTGGCGGGCGATCCGGGTGCCGGGGCCGAGCGCGTGGGAATGGAACCTCTGCGCTTGTGGCACGATCCGCCACAGGCCCGGCCAGCGCAGGCCAAGGGCGCGCACGGTGTCATAGACCCCCAGAAAGCCGATCGGCACGTCGGGATGGCAGAGCGAGGCCTTGATGGCGCGGGCGCGCGCGCTGTCGGGGGCGTTGCGGTACAGGTCATGGACCTGGTCGAGCATGTCGGGCGTGACCTGGGCCGGGCGCAACAGGCCCATCCGGTCGATCAGCCCCGCCAGCGAGCGCACCGCGTAGGCGCCCCGCGAATAGCCCATCAGCATCACCTGGTCGCCGGGGCGATGGTTGCGGGCCAGGAACAGGTAGGCGCGCTTGATCTGGCGGTTCAGCCCGATGCCCGCGATCACCTCGACCGACCGCCGCCAGCCGCGCCACTGGATGCCCGGCTCGTAATAGGCTGTCACGCCCGCGCTTTCGGGCAGATCCTGCAACAGGCGGTAGGTCAGGCCGATGTTGGTTTCATCGCCGTGGCGCAGCGTCGACATGGTGCCATCCAGCAAGACCACGTGGACGCGCGGCGCGCGGGGGGGCGTCGTGATCCGCGGGACGGGGCGGCTATTCGGCGGCAATCGCCCCCCCTTGGCTCAACATCGCCCAGACGCGGGCGGGCGTGAAGGGCATGTCGACCTGCCGCAGGCCAAGCGGCCAGAGCGCATCCTGCACCGCGTTGGCCACGGCGGCCAGCGCGCCCACCGTGCCCGCCTCGCCGCAGCCCTTCATGCCCAGCGGGTTGGCGGTGGACGGCACCGGTTCGGTGTAGAAAGCGATGAAGGGCGTGTCATCGGCGCGCGGCATGCCGTAATCCATGAAGGTGGCGGTCAGCAACTGGCCGTCCTCGTCATAGACCACATGTTCGGTCAGCGCCTGCCCGATGCCCTGGGCGATGCCGCCATGCACCTGCCCCTCGGCCAGGCGCGGGTTCATCAGGTTGCCGAAATCATCCACCACGGTGTAGCGGTCGACGCGGGTGGCGCCGGTGTCGCGGTCGATCTCGATTTCCGCGACATGACAGCCGTTGGGATAGGACCGGCCGGGCAGGGTGGTGGTTTTCGTGACCTTGGCCAGACCCGGCTGCCCGGCGGCGCGGGCGCGGGCGGCGGCCTCCAGCAAGGTGATGACCACGTTGGATCCCGGCGCGCGGAACACGCCTTCGGCGGCGTCGAAACTCGTGTCGCTTTGGTCCATGTCGGCGTCGAGAAAGGCGCATAGCCCCGTGATCAGAACATCGGCGGTGGTGCGCATCGCGGTGCCCTGCACCGTCACCGAGCGCGATCCGCCGGTGCCGCCGCCCTTGGCGATCAGGTCGCTGTCGCCCTGCACGATCTCGATCTGGTCGAGCGGCAGGCCGGTCTGGTCATGCAAGAGCTGCGCATAGACGGTTTCATGCCCCTGGCCGTTCGACTGGGTGCCGACATAGACCCGCGCGCCGGTATCCGTGATCTCGATGGTGGCGGTTTCGCTCGGGTCGCCAAGGATCGATTCGATGTAATAGCAGATCCCGAGCCCGCGCAGCTTGCCCTGCGCCTCTGCCGCCTTGCGGCGCGCGGCAAAGCCCGCCAGGTCGGCGGCCTCTTCGGCGCGGGCCAGAACCCGGTGAAAATCGCCAACGTCATACAGCTCGCCGGTGGCGCTGCGATAGGGAAAGGCGCTGGCGGCGATGAAATTGCGCCGCCGCAGGTCCAACGGGTCGACCCCCAGCTCGCGCGCGGCGAAATCCATCGCGCGTTCCAGCGCGTAGATCGCCTCGGGGCGGCCCGCGCCGCGATAGGCATCGACCTGGGTGGTGTTGGTGAAAATCCCGCGATTGCGAAAGAAATAGGTCTGCACGTCATAGGTGCCGGTCAGAACCTTGGAATAGAGCGCCGATTGGATGTTCTGCCCGAACTGCGAGACATAGGCCCCCATGTTCGACAGGCTGTCGGTCTGAAACGCCACCAGTTTCAGATCGGCGTCAAAGGCGAGCGTGGTGGTCACATCCAGATCGCGGCCCGCATTGTCCGACAGCATCGCCTCGGTCCGGTCCGACATCCAGCGCACCGGGCGGCCCAGGGCGCGGGCGGCATGGGCGACAAGAAAATGTTCCGGATAGCCCATGCCCTTCATCCCGAAGCCGCCGCCGACATCGGGGTTGGTGACGCGCACCTGGTCCTCACGCAGGCCGAACCATGCGACCAGATCGCCCTTGGTGCCCCAGACGCCCTGTCCGTTGAAGGCCAGGTGCACCCTTTCACCGTCAACCTCGGCAAAGCAGCCGCGCGGTTCCATCGAATTGACGATGATCCGGTTGTCATGGCTGGTGTGGGTCACGACATGGGCCGCCCCCGCGATGGCGCGGGCGGTGGCATCGGCGTCGCCCATGGTGAAATCATAGACGATATTGTCGGGCGCCTCGGCATGGATCGTTTCGCCACCGGGCACGAGGTCGATCTTGGCGGGCCGATCCACCAGGTCCAGCGTGATCAGTTCGGCGGCATCCTTGGCCGCCGCGATGCTGTCGGCGACGACAAAGGCCACCGCATCGCCCACGAACCGCACCCGCCCCTCGGCCAGGATCGGGCGCGGCGGCGCGGCGGGCGTGGTCGCGTTGCCGGTCTTGACCAGGGCGAACCGCATCGCGTTCTTCAAACCGGCGGCTTTCAGATCCTCGGCGGTCAGCACAAGATGCACGCCGGGCGCGCCGCGGGCCGCGCTGACATCGAGATCCGCGATGTCACCATGCGCCTGCGTGCTGCGCAACACGTAGCCATGGAGCGCGTCTTGCGGCGCGATATCATCGACATAGCGGCCCTTACCGGTGAGAAAACGGCTGTCTTCCAGCCGGGTGATCGGCTGGCTTGTTCCAAACTTGCTCATCACGTTGGCCCCTTGCGGTCATGGTGTCACGGTCAGGGGGACACTAGGCAGGCTGGCCGTGGTGTCCAGTGCGCAATGGGGGTGTCCAGCGACCGAACGCTCACCAACCGGTGTGCGCCATAGCCGTTGAACCGGGTCACCGTGGCCGCCGCATAGGCCCCCATGCCGCCGATCACGATGTAATCGCCATCTGCAATGTCATCGGGCAAGGGTACCGTGCCGGGGATCCGGTCGAGGCTGTCGCAGGTCGGCCCCCAGAGCACGCAAGCCCGCACCCCGCCCCGGCGCGGCGTGCCATCGGGCGCCATCACCGCAAGCCGGTCGGTCATGCCCATGATCGGCTGTTCGGCCAATGCGCCGTAGATGCCATCGTTCAGATAGACCTGCCCATTTTGCTTGATCGCCTTGACCCGCACCGCAAGTTGGCCCGCCTCGGACACCATGGCGCGCCCCGGTTCGCAGACCAGATCGGGCGCCTGCGCGCCAAATGCCGCCTGCGTGGCCCGCGCGATGGTGGTGAAAACCGCCCCTAGCGCCGGGGTGTCGCCCAGCATCCGCCGGGCCGGGAACCCGCCGCCGACATTCAGCCGCGCCAGCGTCACCCCCGCCGCCGCCGCGATATCGCGGGCACAGGCGATGTAGCTGGCCCAGGCCTCGGGGTCGGTGCATTGCGTGCCGGGGTGAAAGCTCAAGCCCGGGCGATAGCCCAGCCGCGCCACCTCGGCCAAAAGACCCGCGGCGGACTTGGGCGTTGCGCCGAACTTGTCCCCGAAATCATAGCGGGCTCCTGCAACCGGCAGCTTGAAGCGCACCGCGATTTCGCGCCCGCGCGGCACCTGCTCTGCCAGCTTGTGCAATTCGCCCCGGTCATCCACGCTGAAGGAGGCGACATCGGCCGCCACCGCCGCCCCGATTTCACCCTGCGAGCGCACCGGGTTGTTGTAATGCAGCACCGCCTTGGGCGCGCGGGCCCGGATCAGGGCGATTTCGGCGGGCGATGCCACGTCAAAGGCGCTGACGCCTGCAGCCAACAGATTGTCGAGCACAACAGGCGCCGGATTGGCCTTGACCGCATAGGTGACAAGCCCCGCGAACCCGTCGCGAAACACCCGCGCGGCCCGGTGCAGCGCCTCGGGCGACAGGAACAGAACCGGCTCATCGGGGGTTGTCGCCACGAGATAGCTGCGCGGCGTCGCAAAAAGGGGGCGTGCGAGGGTCATTGCAGCGGTCCTTTCGTCTTGCCCCCCTAGAATGCTGCGAAATTCCGGCGAATTCTCTGGTCATTTTGTGCAAAACGCCTGAATATCCTGTCAATTACACCGTCTGACATGGCAAACTGGTGGCATGGACGATCTGGATCGCGACATTCTTCAGCTTCTGGCGGGCGATGCCCGGTTGTCGGTCGCCGTCATCGCGCGCAAGCTGCGGGTGGCGCGCTCCACCGCGCAGGCGCGGTTGGAACGGCTGGAAACCTCGGGCATCATCGCGGGCTACACCCTGCGTCTGGGCGAGGCGCTGCGCCTGGGCCGCATCCGCGCCAGCGTGCTGGTCTCGATCGACCCGCGCAGCCAGCCCGCCATCCTCGCCCGGCTCAAGGCCGTGGCCGAAGTGGAACGCATCCACACCATTTCGGGCCGCGTCGACCTGTTGCTCGAGGTCGGGGCGCCGACCACCACGGCGCTCGATGCCGTGCTGGACCGGATCGGTGAAATCGAGGGCGTCAGATCCTCTGAAAGCCTGATCCACCTGTCCACGAAACTGGACCGGTCGCTTTAGGCAAACACCATCCCTGGTGCGGCGCGCATCTGCCCGATCCGCGCCGCGTCAAAGCCCGCGGCGCGCAAATCCGCAACCAGACCACCGGCCTGGTCCGCGGGCACGGCGGCCAGAAACCCGCCCGCCGTCTGCGGGTCAAAGACCAGCGCGCCAAGCGCCGTGTCCGGCACCACCACCCGGCCCGCCAATGCGGCGCGGTTCTGGTCCCACAAGGTGGATCGTACCCCGATCCCCGACAGGCGCAGCGCGCCGGGCAAGAGCGGCACGGCGGCCAGCGCCACCTCGGCCCCAAGCCCGGACGCGGCACAGATATTGCCCAGATGCCCGGCAAGGCCAAAGCCCGTCACATCCGTCATCGCATGGGCGCAGCGCGCAGGATCGCGGCCGCCTGCCCCTGCGGCCTGCCCATCTGGTCCCAGGTCGCCGCCACCTCGTCGCCGCGCGCGCAGCCGCATCTCGCCCGCCAGCACCACGCCGGTGCCGATCCCCCGGCTCAGGATCAGGGCGTCGCCCGCGACCGCCCCCGCCAGCGTGACCGGGTCGCGTTCCAGCACCCCGGTGACCGTAAAGCCCAGTGTCAATTCCGCCCCCATCGACGAATGGCCGCCCACCACCGTCACGCCCTCGGGGGCAAAGACCGCTTGCGCCGCCGCCATCACCTCGTCGAGCCAGGCGCCCTGCATCCGCGCGGCCATGCGCGGCAAGATCACGCTCGCCAGCGCTGTCTGCGGTCGCGCGCCCATGGCCCAGATATCGCCCATGGCATGCACCGCCGCCGCGCGCGCCACCAGCGCGGGGTCTTCCGCGAAGCCGCGCAAATGGTCCGTCGATATCACCTGCCGCGCACCGCCCACCTGGACCACCGCCGCGTCATCGCCGGGCTGGCCGCCCAGGACCCCGCTCAGCGCCCCCGCGCCCAGCTTGGCGCCGCAGCCGCCGCAGGGCGCGGGCCTGGCCAGTTCCTGCGCCACCCCGCACGCCGCCCCCTTGGGGGGCAGGGGGCGCGCCATCTCGGGCAGGTGGCGAAACTTGTCCATGAAGCGTTGGTCGATCCGGTCTTTCCAGCGCCACATCATCGGCCCTGCAAGCACAAGGCCGCCCCTTTCGGCCAAGGCGCTTTTCGCCCCAAGCGACACCAGCTTGAGGAAATCGCGCTGTGGCCGGAACCGCCGCCGGGCCGCGCCCACCAGCTCGGCGCGCAGGTTCCAGGCCAGCACCGGGGCGGCGCGCACCGCGTAGACGCCGGCCTTGGGGCGTGGCGCATGGCGCAGATGCACGCAATCGCCCGCGCCAAGGATCTCGGGGTGGCTGACCGACCGCAACTGGTCGTCGACCACCAGGAACCCGCCCTGCATCTCCATCCCGCACCCGGCCAGCCAGGGGTGCGGCACGGCCCCCGCCGCCCCCACGACCAGGTCGGCGGGGATGGCCCGCCCATCGTCCAGATGCACCGCATCCGCCGTCACGCGCAGGGGCGTTGCCCCCTCGATCCGCGCGATCCCGTAGCCTTCCAGCGCCGCGATCAGCCGCGCATGCGCTGCCAAACCGGCCGCGACCACGCCCCGGTCGATCACCGAAATCTGCGCCGCGCGGCCCATGGCCCGCATCCGTTCCGCCATGGCCAGCGCCAATTCCACCCCCGCCACGCCGCCGCCGATCACCGCGATCCGCGCCGGGCCGTCGGCCGCGCAAAACGCCGCCCAGCGGTCGGCAAACCCCGCCAGCGGCTTGGCCGCCACCCCATGTTCGGCAAAGCCCGGCAAACCGGCCATGTCGGAAGTGATGCCGATATCCAGCGACAAGAGGTCATAGGCCATCGGCGCGCGCCCCGGCACCGACACGCGCCGCGCCACCGGGTCGATCCCATCGACCGCCCCAAGGATCAGCCGCGCCCCCGCGAACCGCGCCAGCCGCACCAGGTCGATCTCCAGCGCGTCGCGGCTGTAATGGCCCGCGATATGGCCCGGCAACATGCCGGTGTAGGGCGCGCTTGGTCCGGGGTTGATCAGCGTCAGCCGCACACCCGGCACAGGCCGCATCCCCCAGCGGCGCAGCACCAGCGCATGGGCATGGCCGCCACCCACAAGCACCAGTTCCTTGACCAGTGGCACGACCGCTTCGCGCATTGCCTGTCCTTCTTCGTTTTCCAAATATCCCGGGGGGGCCCGGAACGGGCGTGGGGGCAGCGCCCCCACGCTACCGCCTACCGCCCGCGCGGCTTTGCCCGCAAGGTGGGATCTGCACCGCGCGGGTCATCGGGCCAGGGATGGCGCGGGTAGCGCGCGCGCATCTCCTTGCGCACATCGGCATAGGATCCGTCCCAGAAGCCCGGCACATCCGTCGTGACCTGCACCGGCCGGCCGGCCGGCGACAACAGCACCATCTTCAGCGGCACCCGGTCCGGCCCCACGACCGGATGAACCGTTGTCCCGAACACCTCTTGCAGGCGCAGCGCCACCTCGGGCACATCGCCGGAGTAATCGATGGCGATGGACCGGCCAAGGGGGCTTTGCCAGGCGGGCGGCGCGAGCCGGTTGACCTCGGCCATGGCATCGCGGCCCAACCAGGTCTCCAGCGGCCCCGCGGGGTCGAACCGGCCCAGGTCGGCGGCGCTGCGCTCGGTGCCGAGCCAGGGCAGCGCCCAGTCCTCCAGCCCCGCCAAAAGGGCCGCGTCCGACACATCGGCCACGCCCGCCACCCGGATGCGCGCGCGCAACAGCCGCGCCCGGTCCGACCAGTTCAGCGTGCCGATCCCCAGATCGCGGATGCCTTCCATCAGCGCCGCCGCCACCGCCTCGGCGGGGCGTCGCGCCAGGCGCGATCATCCAGCACCAGCGCGCCCAGCCGTTCCTGTTGCCGCGTCTCCACCCGGCGGTGCCGCCGTGACCAGGCGCAATGATCGACCCAGCCGATCGCGTCGCCGCAGACCGCGCGCAGCTCCGCCTCGGTGAGCGGCAGGGCCTGGCGCACCCGCGCCTCGCGCCGGTCGCCGTCCAGATCGCTGGCCACGATCAGGCGCTGGCCTGCCAGGCTGTCGCCCTCGGGCAAGACCGCCCCCGCGCCGCCCGACAGCACATAGCGCGGCGCATCGCCCGCACGCCTCAGCCCGATCCGGTCCGGATAGGCCAGCGCCAGTTGTGCGCCGGGCGACAGCGCCGGCCCCGCTTCGTAGCGTTTCAACCGCCGCGCCTCGTCGCGAATGCGGGCCACGGCCCCCCTGTCCGCCCCCATGCCGCCCGGATCATCCAGCGCGCGCAGCCGCAGCATCAGGTCCGCCCCCTGCCCGCGCAGCGGGTCACGTTCGGCCAAAAGCGCCGCCAGACGCGCCGCCCCCGCGCCCCCGGCGCAGCATGTGCCCAAGCCTGGGTGCAGCGGCAGCCGCGCCAAGGCCCGGCCATGATCCGTGATCCGCCCGGCCGAATCCAGCGCGCCCAATCCCGCCAACAGCGCGCGCGCCTCGCCCAAGGCGCCCGTGGGCGGTGGCGTCAGGAAGACCAACCCGTCTTGCCCGCCCCAAAGTGCCAGTTCCAGCGCCAGCCCTGCAAGGTCGGCGGCCTCGATCTCGGCGGGCGGAAAGGCGGGCAGCGCGCCCTCGGCCCCCTTGGTCCACATCCGGTAACAGACCCCCGGCGCCACCCGGCCCGCGCGGCCGCGCCGCTGATCGGCCTCGGCCCGGCTGACGGGTTCGGTGACCAGCCGCGACATGCCCGACCCCGGATCGAACCGCGCCCGTCGCGCGCGGCCCGCATCGATCACGATCCGCACATCCTCGATGGTCAGCGATGTTTCCGCGATGGCCGTCGCCAGCACCAGCTTGCGGCCCGTGGCGGCGGGCCGGATCGCTTCGCGCTGATCCTCGATCTTCATCGCGCCAAACAGCAGGTGCAGCGCCACATCGCCGGGCAGGGCGCCGTGCAGCCGCGCCGCCACCCGGTGGATTTCGCCCTCGCCGGGCAGGAACACCAGGCACCCGCCCGGCACTTCGGCCATGGCGGTCAGAACCTGTGCCGCCACCGCGTCTTCCAGCCGTTGGTCCTTGGGCAAGGGCCGGTCCAGATACCGCGTTTCCACCGGAAAGGCGCGCCCCTGCGAGGTCAGCAAGGGCGCATCATCCAGCATCGCGGCCACCGGTGCCGCGTCCAGCGTGGCCGACATCACCAACACCCCCAGATCGGGGCGCAGCGCCTGGCGCACCTCCCAGGCCAGGGCAAGGCCCAGGTCGGCATTCAGCGACCGTTCGTGGAATTCGTCGAAAATCACCAGCCCCACCCCCGGCAGGTCCGGGTCATCTTGCACCATCCGGGTCAGGATGCCCTCGGTCACCACCTCGATCCGGGTCGCCTCCGACACGGCGCTGTCACCCCTGATGCGGTAGCCCACCGTTTGCCCCACCGCCTCGCCCCTCACATCGGCCATGCGTTCGGCGGCGGCCCGCGCCGCCAGCCGCCGGGGTTCCAGCATCACGATCCGGCCCGTGACCTGATCCAGCAGCGCGGGCGGCACACCGGTTGTCTTGCCCGCGCCGGGTGGCGCTTGCAGCACGGCGCGGCCATGGGTCGCCAGGGCCGCGCACAGGGCGGGCAGGATGTCGTCGATGGGCAGGGGCAAGGGCGGTTCAGTCTCGTCTGACGATGCGGATCGGGCCCAACAGAGACATGGCCGCCACCTCCGTCAACACGAAAGCCCCGTCCTGGGCCCGATAGGTCGCGGTAAAGGGAAAGCTGTGGCGTTCCGCCATGTCGCTTGCCGAAAACCCCGCGACGCGGGTGTAGTGACCGCTACAGGTGATCGGGCCAAGCCCGCTTGCCGGGCCCAGCCCGATCTCTGATCGCCGCGCGCCATCGTAAACCGGCAAGCGCCAGTCGCAGGGCGGATCGCCCCCGCGCAGCACATGCCACAGCGCCGACAGCGGGTCGACGGTGCCGCGTGCCGCATCGGGGGCGACCGCCTCGGGGCCGGGGGGCGGGCTTTGGGCCAGGATCCGGGGCAGGCCCTCGGCAAAGGCCAGCTCTACCCGCGATGCGCGGCGCCCGGTGTCGACATCCTCGGCATAGCGGCGGGGGTGGGGCCGGCCGTCGCGCAGCACCCCCTCGGCCTGCATCTGGAACCGCACCTGGGCAAAGACCGCCGCCAGCCCGGTTGCGCGCACCTGTCCGGCCAGGGCATAGGCTGCGCCGACCTCCTGCGTGGCCAAGGCGATCTCGGCCACCGACAGCCCGCGCACCAGCACGTTGAACCGGGCCTGGTCCTGCGCGGCCACAGGCCAGGCCGCTGCGCACAAGCCCAGCCACAGGGCGACACCCCGGAACAGACGCGGCAGGGGCAGGGCGGTCGGGCGTGGCATCGGACCTCGGCGATTGGCCGGTCAGGGCACTGGACAGGCCCCGCCGGGCCGGGGCAGAAAGCAGAACCGGGGCGGCTTGCGCCGCTCCGCATGGCTTACGCAGGAAAGACGACCCCCTGATGACGGATCACAGCCCCACCGCCGCCGATCTTGCGCCCCGCATCCTTGCGGGCGACCGCCGTGCGCTGGCCCGGGCTGTGACCTTGGCCGAAAGCACCCGCCCCGATCACCGGGCCGAGGCGACCGCCCTGATCGAAGCCCTGCGCGGCCATGGGCGACAGGCGCTGCGCATCGGGCTGTCGGGCACGCCGGGGGTGGGCAAATCCACCTTTGTCGAAGCCTTTGGCATGGGGTTGGTGCAGGCCGGCCTGCGGGTGGCGGTTCTGGCCGTCGATCCCAGTTCCGCGCGCTCGGGCGGATCGATCCTTGGCGACAAGACGCGGATGGACCGCTTGGCGCGGGAACCCTCGGCCTTCATCCGGCCTTCGCCCTCGGCCACGCACCTGGGGGGTGTCACGCGCCGCACGCGCGAGGCGGTGGCGATCTGCGAGGCGGCGGGGTTTGACGTGGTGCTGATCGAAACCGTGGGCGTCGGCCAATCCGAAACCATGGTCGCGGAAATGTGCGATATCTTCGTGCTGCTCCTGGCGCCTGCGGGCGGCGACGAATTGCAGGGCGTCAAGCGCGGCATCATGGAAATGGCCGACATCATCCTGGTCAACAAGGCCGATGGCGATCTGAAACCGGCGGCCACCCGCACCGTCGCCGATTACGCGGGCGCGCTGCGGCTCTTGCGCAAACGCCCGCAAGACCCCGATGGTTTTCCCAAGGCGCTGCCCGTGTCGGCGATGACTGGCGACGGGATCGAAGGCGCCTGGGACGACATGCAGGCGCTGGCGCGCTGGCGACGGGACCAGGGGTGGTGGGACCGGCGGCGCGCCGAACAGGCGGCACATTGGTTCGACCAAGAGGTGCGCGAAGGTCTGTTGGCGCGGCTGAAGCGCGATCCGGCGGTGAAATCCGCCATGGCCGACGCCGCCCGCGCCGTGGCCCGCGGCGACATCACCCCCGATGCGGCGGCCGCCCAAATGCTCGCCAAACTGTAGGGTGGGCAATCTGCCCACCAATGGCAATCTGCCCCCAAACACGCCCGCCGAAACCCCGGCCTGCGCCCCAAATCTTTACAAATTGTAAAAACGCCTCTGGAAGCCCTTGCTGTTGTTGGGGCGGTGGGTGTCCCACGCAAGGGACACCCATTTTGGCGTCATTGGTCGAGGAAGGACCGCAGCTTCCGTGACCGGCTGGGGTGCTTCAGCTTGCGCAGCGCCTTGGCCTCGATCTGGCGGATGCGTTCGCGGGTGACGCTGAATTGCTGGCCGACCTCTTCCAACGTGTGGTCGGTGTTCATCCCGATGCCGAACCGCATGCGCAGCACGCGTTCCTCGCGCGGCGTCAGGCTGGCCAGCACGCGGGTCGTGGTTTCCTTCAGGTTTTCCTGAATGGCGCTGTCCAGCGGCAGGACGGCATTCTTGTCTTCGATGAAATCGCCAAGCTGGCTGTCTTCTTCATCCCCGATGGGGGTTTCCAGCGAAATCGGTTCCTTGGCGATCTTCATCACCTTGCGGACCTTTTCCAGCGGCATCTGCAGTTTTTCGGCCAATTCCTCGGGCGTGGGTTCGCGGCCGATTTCATGCAGCATCTGGCGCCCCGTGCGCACCAGCTTGTTGATCGTTTCGATCATGTGCACCGGAATACGGATCGTGCGCGCCTGGTCTGCAATGGACCGCGTGATCGCCTGCCGGATCCACCAGGTTGCATAGGTGCTGAACTTGTAGCCCCGGCGGTATTCGAACTTGTCCACCGCCTTCATCAGGCCGATGTTGCCCTCTTGAATGAGATCGAGGAACTGCAAGCCGCGGTTGGTGTATTTCTTGGCGATGGAAATCACGAGCCGAAGGTTCGCCTCGACCATTTCCTTCTTGGCCTGGCGCGCTTCTTTTTCGCCCTTTTGCACCTGGTTCACGATGCGGCGAAACTCGCTGATATCAAGGCCGACGTATTGCCCGACCTGCGCCATGTCGTTGCGCAATTCCTCGACCTTGTCGCGCGAGCGTTCCATCAACGCCTGCCAGCCACGCCCGGCCTTGGCGGCCATGCGTTCGCACCAGGCCGGGTCAAGTTCGCAGCCCCGGTATTCGTCGATGAATTCGCGCCGGTTGATCCGGGCCTGGTCGGCCAGTTTCACCATCGAGCTGTCGATCGCCATGATCCGGCGGTTGATGCCGTAAAGCTGATCGATCAGCGCCTCGATCCGGTTGTTGTGCAGGTGCAATTCATTCACCAGCACCACGATTTCAGATCGAAGTTGCTGATACACGGCCTCGTCGCCGGTCGAAAAGCTCCGGTCTTCGTTCAGGGTCGCTGAAATGCGGGCATCCTGCATTTCCGACAGCTTGACGTAATCGGCGGCGATGCGGTCGAGGATGTCGAGCACGCGCGGCTTGAGCGCGGCTTCCATGGCCGCAAGGCTCATGTTGGCTTGTTCGTCTTCGTCGTCGTCGTCATCGACCCGGATCGGGTTGCCGTCGGCGTCCAGTTCCTGCGCGTCTTCGCCCCGGCTTTCGGCCTGGGGTTTGATCGTGCCGGTGACGGGGGCCACCACCGGTTCGTCCTCGTCGTCGCCCAGCGACCGGCCAAAGGTGGCATCAAGGTCGATCACGTCGCGCAAAAGGATGTCTTCGTCCAGCAATTCGTCGCGCCAGATCGTGATCGCCTGAAAGGTCAGCGGGCTTTCGCACAGGCCCGCGATCATCGTGTTGCGACCGGCCTCGATCCGCTTGGCGATGGCAATCTCGCCCTCGCGTGACAGCAATTCGACACTGCCCATTTCACGCAGGTACATCCGCACCGGGTCATCGGTGCGGTCGAGTTTCTCGGTTTCGGACGGCGACAGGGCGATATCGCGCGACGAAGAGACCTCGACCAGGTCGGTCGAGCCCTTGCTGCCATCGCCGTCTTCGTCGGCCTCGTCATCCTCGATCACGTTGATGCCCATTTCGGACAGCATCGACATCACGTCTTCGATCTGTTCGGACGACACCTGTTCGGGCGGCAAAACCGTGTTCAGCTGGTCATAGGTGATGTAGCCGCGCACGCGTGCCTCGGCGATCATCTTCTTGACCGCTGTCTGGCTCATGTCGAGGCCGATCTCGGTCTCGTCACCGTCTTGCTGCTTGCGATCTTCGGTGTCTTTGGCCATGGGCGGGCGTCCTTTGGCGGTTCGTGGCGGGAACCCGACAAGGCGTACAGCCCGTCGAATCGTTGCTACTGCAAGTTATGTAGGGCGAATCACTGATTCGCATAGGGCACTTAGCGGCCTTTCTTCTCCCAGACGCGGGCCTCTATCAAGGCACGCAGGCGTTCTGACAAGGCGGCTGTGTCTTCCCCGACAGCGCCAAGCGCCTCGGGGCCGGTGGGGCGGGCCGCCGTCAGGCGTCTTTGCACCGCGTGATTGAGCCGCCGCCCCAGTCGCATATCGCCGTCCGGGGCGCTTGCCATATCTTGCAGCGCCTCGGTCATTTCCGCCTGCAGGGCGCGTTCGGCGTGATATTTCGCGAATTCCTCGGTCAGGCAGGCGGCGGCTTTTTCGGGGTCGGGCGCGCCGCCCAGGATCGGTGTGATCCGCAGATGGGCCATTGCCCGCAGGCTTTCAAGGGCAGGGGTCAGCCCGGCCATGGCACATTCGGCACCGACGCTATCGGCATCCTCGGCGCGGGTCGCCAACAACAGCTCGGCCAGCGCGGCCAGATCGGGCTGGCGCGGGGCCAGCCGATCGAGATCGCTTTCGAACCGTTCGATCAGGGCCGGATAGCGGCAGAACGTGGCCAGGATCAGCATGATCCGCAAATCATCCGCCGACAAGGCACCCGACCCGATGGCAGAGGTGCGCGTATCGGTCAGCGGCATGGTCGCTTCGGCAAAGCCTGCGCCGGGGCGCCAGGGGCCACGGCCGCGACCGGGCAAGGCGGCGGGGCGGAACAGGGCGCGGCGCAACTCGGCCAGCGCTTCGCCGTAATGGCGGCGCAGGCCCTGATCGGGGATGCGCAAGATCGCCTGGCGCAGCCGCCCGTCCAGCGCCGCGCGCCGTTCGGGGCTGTCAAACACCTGTCCTTCGGTTTCACGCCGCCACAGCATTCGCACCAGCGGCTCGGCGGTGTCGAGCAGCGCGCGCATGGCATCCGCGCCGCGCGCCTTGATCAGATCATCGGGGTCCTGGCCTTCGGGCAGCAGGCAGAAGCGCAGCGTCTTGCCCGGTTCCAACAGCGGCAACGCCAGGTCGACAAGGCGCAGCGCGGCGCGCAGGCCCGCCTTGTCGCCATCCAGCGCGATGATCGGTTCATCGGCGATGCGCCACATCAGTCGCAGCTGATCCTCGGTGATCGCGGTGCCCAGCGGGGCCACGGCGGCGGTGAACCCGGCCCTGACCAGCGCGATCACGTCCATGTAGCCTTCGGCCACGATCAGGGGTTGGCCCTTGCCCGCCGCCTCGCGCGCAGGGCCGTGGTTGTAAAGCGCGCGGCCCTTGTCGAACAGCGGGGTTTCGCGGGAATTGAGGTACTTGGCCCGCGCGTTCGGGTCCATCGCGCGCCCGCCAAAGCCGATGCAGCGCCCGCGCGCATCGCGGATCGGGAACATGATCCGGTCACGGAAGGCATCATAGGGCGGGCCGCCATCATCGGGGCGGCTGGCGATGCCCGCCTCGACCAGGTCATCGGCGGTGATCCCCCTGGCGGTCAGCGCGCCAAAGGCCCCCTGCCGCGCGGCGGGGGCAAAGCCGATCTCGAACCGGTCAAGCGTGGCGGCATCCAGGCCGCGGCGGTCCAGGTAGGCGCGCGCATCTGCGGCGGCGGCGGTCTTGAGTTGCAGGCGAAAATGGCCCACCGCGGCCTCTGTCGCCGTGGCAAGTTTCGTGGCGCGGTCGAGCCTCTGGGCCGCCTGCGGATCGCGGGCGGACATCTGCATGCCGGCCTCGCCTGCAAGGATTTCGACCGCCTCCATGAAGCTGACGTTTTCGGTTTCCTGGATGAACCCCAGCGCGTCCCCCTTGGCGTGGCAGCCAAAGCAGTAATAGAACCCCTTGCGATCATCGACGTGAAAGCTTGCGGTCTTTTCCTGGTGGAACGGGCAGGGCGCCCAAAGATCGCCCTTGGCCTGGTTCGATTTGTGGCTGTCCCAGATCACCTTGCGCCCCACGACCTGGCTGATCGAGACGCGATTGCGCAATTCGTCGAGGAAACCGGGTGGAAGACTCATGCCTTCAATATCGGGGCGGGGCGGGGCCCTGTCCAGATGCAGGCGCGCGAAAGGCTGGGGATGAAACGGGTTTTGCCCCGCCGCCGCCCGTCAGCGCCCCATCGCGGATCGCGCGGCCACCGCGCGCATGGCCCGGTCCAGGTCATGCACCGCCGTGGCGGCCATGGACCGGAACACAAGGATTTCAAAGCCCTCGCCGCCCTCGTGCAGGATCAACGCCTGCATATGCCCCAAGAGCGTGCGCCGCGCCGATCCCGCCGGGCAGGCGGCAGGCGACAGATCAAGCGGCACGAACCGCGCCAGAACCGCGCGCGCGTCCGGCCCTGTCAGGATCAGATGCGCCCAACCATCCGATTGATCGCTCAGCGCGGCGTGGTCTGACAGGCTGGCATCCGGCGCGGTTCCGATCAGAAAGGCCCGATCCAACCCCGCCCAAACGATCCGGGGCGCGCCCGTGCCGCAGATTTGGCCGGCTGCGGGAAAGGCCAGGCCGTGGTGCCGTTGCAACGCCTGCGACAGCGCAGCGGTTTGGCCGCGATAGGGGGCGATGGACCAGATCGGGGTTTGCGGCGCCTCGGTCAGCCGGGCGGTTTGCGTGGCCACCGGTATCAGGCCGCTTGCGGGGGAACGCGGGGTCAGGTCAGCCACGGGCACGCCCTCCGTCGGGGTCGAAGAACACCGGCGCGCAAACGGTGCACAGGGTCTGCACGCCCCGCAGATGGTCGACCAGCATCACCTGGTTGCCCATGCGATCCGGCCCATGCCGCAGGAAGCCCAACCCGATCATGTGGCCCAAGCTGGGCGAATGGCCAACCGATGTGACATAGCCCTGGTCATGGGCGCGGTCACGCGGCGCACCGATGTCGAACAGCCGCGCCCCGGCGGTCAGCTGGCCGGTCGGATCGACCGGGGCCAAGCCCACAAGCCGTTCGCGGCCGGGGTCCAGCAAGCCGGGGCGGGCGGCAGCGGCCTTGCCGATGAAATCCTTCTTTGTCGACAGCATTCGCTGCATCCCGATGTCGTAGGCGGTGACGCGGCCATGAATTTCGGCATGGGTGATGAAGCCTTTTTCGAGCCGCAGAACATTGAGCGCCTCAAGCCCGTAGGCGCCGCCCCCCATTGCTTCGGCCCGGGCGACAAGCGCGCGGAAAAGCGCGTCGCCGTGGCGCGCGGGCAGCGCGATTTCATAGGCTTCCTCGCCCGAGAAAGAGATGCGGAACATCCGACCCGCGATGCCCTGAACCGTGACCGGCCCACAGGCCATGAAGGGAAAGCTGTCGCTGTCGATGGGCGTGTCGAGCAGGGCGTTCAGCAGCGCGCGCGCCTTTGGCCCGGCGACGGACATCTGCGCCCAATGTTCGGTCACCGACGTGATCCGCACATCCAGATCGGGCCGCAGGGCCTGGGCCACGAATTCCAGATGCGCCATCACCTCGCCCGCCGCGGCGGTGGTCGTGGTCATCAGGTAATGATGGTCGCCCAACCGTGCGGTGGTGCCATCATCCATCACGTGCCCGTCTTCGCGCAGCATCAGCCCATAGCGCGCGCGGCCCAGGGGCAGGGTCGAAAAACCGTTGGTATAGACGAAATCGAGGAATGCACCGGCATCGGGGCCCTGAATGTCGATCTTGCCGAGGGTCGAGACATCGACCACCCCGACGGCGCGGCGCACCATCGCCACTTCACGGTCGCAGGCCTGTTGCCAGGTCGTTTCGCCCGCCGCGGGGAAATAGGACGGGCGATACCACAGCCCCGCCTCGATCATCGGCGCGCGGCGTTCAAGGGTCGCGGCATGGCTGGTGGTCAGGCGTTGCGGCGCAAAGCCCGTGCCTTCGGCAAAGGCCCCCATCGCCCCGAGCGTCACGGGGGAATAGGGCGGGCGATAGGTGGTGGTTCCGGTTTCGGGAATGCCCCGCCCGGTGGTGTCGGCCAGATAGGCCAGCGCCGCGATGTTCGAAGATTTCCCCTGGTCGGGGGCCATGCCCTGTGTGGTGTAGCGCTTCATGTGCTCCACGGCGCGAAAGCCTTCGTGGGCGGCCTGTGCCACGTCCTTGGTGGTGACGTCATTGGCGAAATCAAGCCAGGCGCGGCCCTTGCCGTCGACATACCACAGCGCCTGGCTCCGGCCCGGGTCGCCATCCGCATCGGGGGGCGTGATGCCGCGTGGCGCGCGCAGGCCAAGGGCCGCCAGAGCGGTCTTGGCGGCATCATGGCCCTGGCGCAGGCAATCGGCTGTCGACATCGCGCCATTGCATGCGCCCGCAGGCGTCAGGCCCGGCACCGCGTCCGGGCGGGGCAGGAACATCTGGCGCGCGCCATCCCAGACGGGGCGCGTGCCCAGGTGACAGGTCAGGTGCAGCGCCGGGTTCCAACCACCCGACACGGCAAGGCAATCGGTAAAGATCGTGTCGACCCGCCCCCGGGCCCGCCAGGTTACGGTGCGCAGGGCGTGGCGGCCCTGCGTGCCGATGACCTGTCCGCCCCGGATCAGGCGGTAATCGCCAAACGGGTCCACATCCAGCCGCGTGTCGATCACGGCCGCCACGCGCACGCCCGCTGCCTGCAAATCGACCGCCGTGCGATGCGCGTCGTCATTGGTGGCAAAGATCGTGACATTGCGCCCCGGTGCGACGCCGTAGCGGTGCAGGTAGGTCCGCACGGCGCCTGCCAGCATGATGCCGGGGCGGTCGTTCATCGGGAATGCGATGGGCCGTTCATGCGCCCCGGCCGCCAGGACCGCCTGTCGCGCGCGGATGCGCCAGAAACATTCCGGCGGCAGGTCCGGGCTGGGGGCGACGTGGCGCGCGACCCGTTCCAGCGCGCCATAGCTGCCATCGTCATAGGCGCCGGTCACGGTGGTGCGCGCCATCAGGCGCACCCGGCCGGTGGCCTGTAGTTCTTTTAGAACATCTTCGATCCAATAGGCGGCCTCGGTCCCGTCGATGACCTGCGGGTCGGACAGGAGCCTGCCGCCGAAGCGATCCGTTTCCTCGGCCAGGATCACATCCGCCCCGGCCTTGGCGGCGGTCAGCGCCGCCATCAACCCTGCGGGCCCGCCGCCGATAACCAGCACATCGCAAAAGGCAAAGGCCTTTTCGTGGCGGTCCGGGCTGGGCTCGCGGGTGATGCGGCCAAGGCCTGCGGCGCGGCGGATGATCGGTTCATAGACCCGTTCCCAAAAGCTGCGCGGCCACATGAAGGTCTTGTAATAGAACCCGGCCCCCAGGAAGGGCCACAAAAGATCGTTGATCGCCATCAGGTCACGATCGAGCGGGCCAAGCCGGTTCTGGCTTTGCGCCACCAGGCCGGGGTAGATTTCCTGCACCGTGGCCCGCGTGTTGGGCATCATCGCGGCCCCGGTGCCAACCTGCATCAGGGCGTTGGGTTCTTCGGGCCCTGCCGTCATCACGCCGCGCGGGCGGTGATACTTGAAGGACCGGCCCATCAGCTTGATGCCCTTGGCCAAGAGCGCCGAGGCGATGGTATCGCCCTTGTAGCCGCTGATCTCGCGGCCATCGAAGTGAAAGCTGACCGGTTGCGCCCTGTCGATCAATCCGCGCCCGTCAATCCGCATTGCGCAGCCCCCGGGTCAGCGCGGCGCCGCTGATCTGATGGGTGACGGTGTCGCGATCGACGATCAGCCAGGCGCCGCATCCCGCGCCGTGATACCACAGGTCGCGGGTGGCGCCGGCCGGGTTGTCGCGCAGGTGCAGGTACGCGTTCCAGGCGTCCGGCGGCGCATCCGGGGCAGGGCGATACAGATAGGTGTCATGGCCCTTGTAGGTGAATTCGCGCAGGTCGCGCGGGCCGCAGAGAGGGCAGGGGATGTGCATGGTTCGCGTCGTCTCAATGCAGGTTGTGCTGGCTGCCGGTGCCTTCTTCGTCCATCAGGCCATGGCCCGTGGCAAAACGGTCCAGCCGGAAGCGGGCGGCGGCCTCGTGGGGGCGGTCGGTGGCGATCAGATGCGCAAAGGCATGGCCCGATCCGGGCACGGCCTTGAACCCGCCATAACACCACCCGCAATTGAGATAGAGCCCCTCGACAGGGCTGCGGTCGATGATGGGCGAGCCATCGGGCGACATGTCCATGATCCCGCCCCAACTGCGCAGCATCCGTGCCTTGCCGATCATCGGCATCAGGGTCATCCCCGCCTCGACCACATGTTCGGCCATCGGCAGGTTCCCGCGCGCAGCGTAGCTTGCGTAGAAATCCAGGTCGCCGCCGAACACGAGCCCGCCCTTGTCGGATTGGCTGATGTAGAAATGCCCCATCCCGTAGGTCACGACATGGTCGATCACGGGCTTGAGCCCCTCGGTCACGAAAGCCTGCAGGATATGCGACTCGATGGGCAGGCGCAGACCGGCCATCGCCGCCACCTGGCTTGACCGCCCCGCGACCACGATCCCCAGCTTTTTCGTGCGGATCGCACCGCGCGTGGTCTGCACGCCCGTCACGCGCCCGCCCGCGATGTCGATGCCCGTAACCTCGCAATTCTGGATCAGGTCGACCCCGCGCCGGTCGGCGGCGCGGGCATAGCCCCAGGCCACGGCATCATGGCGCGCGGTGCCGCCGCGCGGGTGATACAGTCCACCGTAGATCGGAAAACGGGTCTGGTCGTAATCCAGGTAGGGCAACAGGTTCCGGCACCCCTCCCTGTCCAGCAGGATCGCGTCATCGCCCTGGTTGATCATCGCGTTGCCGCGCCGGGCGGCGGCGTCGCGCTGACCGTCGGAATGGAACAGGTTGATGACGCCGCGCTGCGAATGCATCACGTTGTAGTTCAGGTCGCGTTCCATCCCTTCCCAGAGCTTGAGGGAATGGGAATAGAATTCGGAATTGCCTGGCAGCCCGTAATTGGCGCGCACGATGGTGGTGTTGCGCCCAACGTTGCCGCCGCCCAGATAGCCCTTTTCCAGCACGGCGATGTTTTGCAGCCCGTGTTCTTTGGCAAGATAAAAGGCGGTGGCAAGCCCATGCCCACCCCCGCCGATGATCACGATGTCATAGGCGGGTTTCGGGGCCGGGTCGCGCCAGGCCGGACCCCAGCCGCGATTGCCCAATATCCCTTGTGCCAGCACCTGCCAGCCTGAATAGCGCATGGTCGTTCCCGCAAGCCCCGGTCGCGTTCTGCCGATATGGCCCGGTGGCGTCCGACCACTATCGGGCGGTCGGGCGACAAAGAAAAGCCCTTCTGCGACACGGCAAACACTGGTCGCGACCGATCAGCTTGTTCCGCCGGGTTCGGCGACGGGCGTGGCGGCGAACGGAACCTGCCCAGCATAGCGCGGCCGGGTAAAGGCGACGGTTTCAAAGGTCATGATGTCAAGACCGCCCTGGAAAACCGGCTGATAGGGGATGAAGCTTTGTACAAGAATGATCCGTTCGGCATCGGCCATCACCGGCAAGGGCGTTGCCATGCCGGCAAGGTTTGCCGTGAACAACCGCGCTTCGCCGTTGGTGGCATAGGACCAATCGACGGAATGGGCATCGCCGGACCCGTCATAGGAAATCTGCGTTACCCGAAGGCGCGCATCGCCGTTGTTGCGCACCAGGTAGTCAAGGATGGTTGCGAAACCCTCGATGTCGCCGGGAGAGACGGTGCTGGTCTGGCGCGACACGATGTCAGCGATGGCATAGGTTGCCTTGACCGAGCTGTTTTAGGTGCGGAAGGCGTCGAAAAAGACAAAGCTGGCGATGAAGGTCCAGGCCAGAACCGGGGTGATGATCACGGTTTCAAAGGCGACGGCGGCGCTGTCATCCTTCCAGAATTGCCGCAAGCGAGGGCGGGGCATGGCGTTCTTCCTCACGCGGGTTCGTTGACGAAAACGGAAGATGCGGTGATGTGCAGGCCGCCCGTGTCATCGCGAACAAGGTTCAGGGCAAAACCCGAAAAGGGCAGGATGCGGTCGATGACCGCGCAGGTGCGGATCAGCACGAGGTCATTGTCTTGCCCCTGTTCGAACAGGTTGGCGGGGGCGACCGTGATGTCGCGACGATCCACACAGGCCACATCCTGCGCAGGCAGGGCATAGGTCGCGGTGTCGATCCGGCGCAGGTCGACCACCAGGACCTGGCGGCAATTGGGAATGGCAGCGGTGTTGTCACAGATCGCATCCGCGATATCGGCAGCCGTGAGGTTCAGGCCCCGCGACAGCCGCAGAATGCGCACCGCCTCATCCAGGGAACGTTCGAGAAGCACTTGCCGCGACAGGATCATCCCGCTTTCGAAGACGGCGATGAACAGGGTCATCACGACGGGCAGCATGATCACGAACTCGATGGTCGAGGTCGCGGTTTCATCGTGGATGAAGGCGTGGATCTTGGGCCAGGACAGGGGGATCATTGTACCAGCCTCAGGTTCGTGATCGTGCGCGCGATGGATGCAAACGCCCGGTCTATGTCGCGACCCGCGACGGGGTAGTAATGCGCATCCGAAGAGGCGCAGGTCCGCATCGCCTCTTGTCCCCGGGCCGGGGCTTCGAAGGCGATGGTGAAGACAATGATCCCACGGGCCTTGGCGGCGTTGCAGATGTCGCGCAGGCGTTCATCGCCGACGGCGCCGTTCTCGGCGGAATATTCGTCGACGATATCGGCGTAATCATAAAGCGCCTGCATCGCCTCGACCGTCGGACGCCGCCACAGGTTCGTGGAAGAGGGCAGGCCGTCGTGATGGTCCCAGGCATGCGGGTGGAACATCCGGGACCTGAGTTGCTGCACCGAGATATGGTTCCACAAATCGGAATAATCGAGCTGCACGGCGTTGTTGTTGGCCCCGCCATCCGGGTCGGGGGCCCAACTGTCATTGGCTTCCTGCCAGAACAGGTTCCAGTCGGCATAGAAGACCGAGAAATGGCCATCATCAGGGTCGCGCCAGAACGGGCTTGGTCCGGTGCGGTAGATGTTCTGCAGGTCGAACTGGCGGGTGTTTTCGCCATCCGTCATCAAGACGACCACCTTGAGCGTGTTCGGGTCGGAATAGGTCGCCGGGCGACCGGCAAATTGACCATTCACCGTGCCGTTCGACACGAGGCCCGCCAAGGCCGGCCTGGACGCCGGGTCCAGCAAGGCCACGGCCCATTTCATGCCCATATCGCTGGCGGTGTGTCCAAAGGGGCTGAGTTGATCGATCGCGCTGTGCAGCGCGGTTTCATTGTTCGACCAGGGGATGACCGGCCCCGATGGTGCGCGCCGACAGGCCGGGCTCGGCACCGGGTCCGAACCGCTGTTGAGCATGTCGAAATGGCCCATGCGTTGCTGCGGAACGGTCGGATCGATCCCGGTAAAGGCGAAATGCGATGCCGGGAATCGGGCGCAGGCGGAATATTGATGTTCGGCGGTCAAGGCAAAGACAGAGGCCAGGTCCGCCCCCATGTTGACCGTGTGATCATAGGGCACGAGCGACACCGAAACCCGCTGTGTGCCGGTGGTGTTGGCGTTGGCGGAGAGAACCGAGCTGACGAAATTCCGGGCGGCAGGGCGCAGGTTGTCCATCCGGTTGCCGGCACCCATGGATTCGGAGGTATCCAGAACCATGGACAGTTCGACATTCGTCGCCCGGTCTTCGGCGGCCCCCGTGGCAAGCGCGGTCAGGATCGGTTGGCCGAACATCGCCATGAACAGGGTCGGCAGGTCGATCTCGGCCTGGGCGTTCACGCGGCGGAACGCCGGGCCCTGATCCACCGTGACCCGGAGCCGGTAGCCGTTCAGGCCCGCAGTCTGCAGATAGTTTTCCACCACGCTGCGCGGCGCAAGGGTTTGCGACAGGGGTGCTGCGGCCAGAACCGCCCGGTCCAACGTGGCTTGCAGCTGCACGCGCTGGGTTTCAAAGCGCATCAGGTCGATGGCGATGCCACCGATCCCCACCATCAGCACAAAGACGATGGTCGCGAAAATCGTGGTCGATCCGTCTTCACACCCCCAGAATCCGCGCAACGATCCGTGCGTCTGGCGGTGGTACGTCTGTGCCGGGATGACGGCGCAGGCCTTGCGCATCGGGCAACTCCAAATCTCGATCATGGGCCAATCGGGAAACAGTCCGGGCCCATGCCGGGGTTTGCCCCGCAACAGCGGCACAATTGCGGCATGATCATGCCGGAAAGACGATGTCTGTGCGGGAAAGATAATCCGCCTGCCGCGTGCTTCGGGTTGTTACACCCGGTATGGTATGGTCAGCCTAGGAGATGTGCAGGGCGGCATCGGCCGCCCCGGTTCAGGGTCAAAAAAGGGGATGTGCCAATGACCGCGACCACAGGCGAGCCGAGCTTTCGCCAATCTGTAGATCTTATGTTTACCCGCGCCGCCGCGTTGATGGATCTGCCGCCGGGGCTGGAAGAAAAGATCCGGGTTTGCAATTCGACCTACACGGTGCGGTTCGGGGTCAAGCTGCGGGGGGAAGTCCACACCTTCACGGGCTATCGTTCGGTGCATTCGGAACATACCGAACCGGTCAAGGGCGGCATCCGCTATGCACCATCCGTGAACCAGGACGAGGTCGAGGCGCTTGCGGCGCTGATGACCTACAAATGCGCGCTGGTCGAGGCGCCCTTTGGCGGGTCCAAGGGGGGGCTGTGCATCGATCCGCGCCACTGGGATGCGGATGAGCTGGAAAAGATCACGCGCCGCTTTGCCTATGAACTGATCAAGCGCGACCTGATCGACCCGGCCCAGAACGTACCCGCCCCCGACATGGGCACGGGCGAACGCGAAATGGCGATCATCGCGGATCAATACGCGCGGATGAACACCACCGACATCAACGCACGCGCCTGCGTCACCGGAAAGCCGATCCATGCGGGCGGCATCCAGGGCCGGGTCGAGGCGACCGGGCGCGGCGTGCAATACGCGCTGCAGGAATTTTTCCGCCACCCCGAAGATGTGAAAAAGGCGGGCCTCTCGGGCACGCTCGACGGCAAGCGGGTGATCGTGCAGGGCCTTGGCAACGTGGGCTATCATGCCGCCTTGTATCTAAGCACCCAGGACGGGTGCAAGATCACCCATGTGATCGAACGCGATGGCGCGGTCGAAAACCAGGCCGGGCTTGATATCGTGGCCCTGCGCGACTGGATCACGCGGCATGGCGGGGTCAAGGATTGCCCCTATGGCACCTACCACGCCGAGGGTGCCCGTGTGCTGGAGGCAGATTGCGACATCCTGATCCCCGCCGCGATGGAAGGGGTGATCAATACCCATAACGCCGGGGCGATCCAGGCGCCGTTGATCATCGAGGCCGCCAATGGCCCGGTCACCGCCGGGGCTGACGACATCCTGCGCCACAAGGGCACGGTCATCATTCCCGATCTTTATGCCAATGCCGGCGGCGTGACGGTCAGCTATTTCGAATGGGTCAAGAACCTGTCGCATATCCGCTTTGGCCGGATGCAGCGCCGCCAGGAAGAGGCCCGCCACCAGCTGATCGTCGACGAATTGGAACGCATCAGCCGCGACAGTTCGATCAACTGGACCCTGTCACCGAATTTCAAGGAACGCTACCTGCGCGGCGCCGATGAACTGGAACTGGTGCGGTCCGGGCTGGATGACACGATGCGTGCCGCCTACCAATCCATGCGCGAGGTCTGGTGGGGCCATGACAAGGTCACCGATCTGCGCACGGCGGGTTTTCTGGTCAGCATCGAACGGGTGGCGAAAAGCTACCAGGCCAAGGGCATCTGATCGCGGCGATCACCGCCGGGGCATGTCGCCCCGGCGCTCTGCCACGATGATGCTGATCAGGTCGGCCACCGGCTTGGCCTGGCTGCCGGCCGTGGCCCCGCCCACGGCGACGCGGGCGCGGGCCCGCCACCAGAGCGCGGGCGCATAGACCCGGCCGCGGGTCGTGGGGGTCTTGAGCCGCACCAGAAAGCCGCCCGCCGGTTTGAAGGCAAAGATGCTGCGGTCGATGCTGTCGACCTCATCCAGGGAAAAGAGCACCCGGCCGCCGGTTTCGCGCAATTCGCTCCGGGTCAGTTCCAGCCGCACCGCCGTCGCCTGCCACACCCGCCAGGCCAGGTAGATCGCGCCCAGGCCCGTCACGACGAGGAATGCGAGCCAGGCCACATCGACCGGCGGGGTCGCCGCTGCGACATAAAGCAGGATCGCCCCCAACAGCCCAACCACGCCGGTGGTGAACACCCGGCGCACCGGTTGCGGGTCGATGGTGGCCAATACCTCGTTCGGGTCGTGTTTTTGCTTTGCCATGGCCGCCCCTTAGCGCGTCCCGCGCCGCTTGGCGAGGGTCAGCCGCGCTGCACCCGGACCTCTGCGCCCGGTTCCTCGGGTTCGTCATCGACCATTTCCGGCGGAAAGCCCGGCGCGCGGATATCAAGGCCGGTCGCGTCCTCCAGCCGTCGGATGATGTTGGGCGACAATTCGCGGGCGCCGTAACGTGCGATCCCGTCCTGGAAGATGGAAATCAACAGCGGGTTGACCTCGACCGGGACACCGGCGCGGTCGGCCACGTCCTGGAACAGGCCGATATCCTTGGCGACCAGGTCCATGGTGAAACTGATGTCGCGCGACCCGTTCAGGATCACCTGGCTTTCGGTTTCATGCACAAAGGACGTGCCCGACGAAATCTTGATCGCCTCATAGGCGGTGGCCAGGTCAAGCCCCGCGCCCGCCGCGACGCTCAGCGCCTCGGTGCAGGACACAAGATTGGCCGTGGCCAGGTAATTGGTGATCACCTTCAGCACGCTGGCCGATCCGATCGGCCCGGTGTGCAGCACCCGCCGCCCCATCGTGGTCAAAAGCGGCAGGACGGTTTCGAACGTGGCCCGGTCACAGCCCGCGAAGATCGAGATATTGCCGGTATCAGCGCGGTGACAGCCGCCCGAGACCGGGCAATCGACGGCGGCCCCGCCCGTCGCCGCAACCTTTTCCCCCAGCCGGGTGATTTCGGTCGCGTCAGTCGTGGACATTTCCAGCCAGATCTTGCCCGGCCCCATCGCCTCGAGGATGCCGCCGGGGCCCTCGACCACCGCCGCCGAGATGTCGGGCCGGGGCAGGCAGGTGATCACCACGTCGCAGGCCGCCATCAGCGCCTTGGGGCCATCGGCCGTGCCCGCGCCTTTCGCGGTGAATTCCGCGACCTTGGCCGGGTCCAGGTCGACGACCGAAATCGCGATGCCGTTGCGCAAAAGCGTTCCGGCCAGCTTTGCGCCGACATTGCCCAGACCGATGAAACCGACACGCATGTCCAACCCTCTCCCTTTGGTTTTGCCGCAGCATCCGTGGCGGCCCTGGCCCTGTCGCGTCCGAAAACGACCTGTTGCGCGCCGGCTCTGCATTGCTGCACAGGCTTGGTGTGGGCGGCTGCATTGCACCGCGCCGCGACATCGCTACATCTGTCGCAACACCACGCAGGAGACAGCACCGATGTCGATCCGTCCCGTTCTTGAAACCCGCCCGGCCCGCCCGACCATGGAAGGCGCAGGCGTGCATCTGCACCGCGCCTTTGGCTTCCAGGATCCAAAGGAACTGGACCCGTTCCTGCTGTTCGACGACTTCCGCAATGACGACCCGGATTTCTACCGCGACGGGTTTCCCTGGCACCCCCATCGCGGGATCGAGACGATCACCTATGTCCTGGCCGGAACGGTCGAACATTCCGACAGCCTTGGCAATCACGGGCGTCTGGGCGCGGGATCGGTGCAATGGATGACCGCCGGATCGGGCATCCTGCACCAGGAAATGCCGCTGGGAAACCGGCAGGGGCAGATGCACGGCTTTCAGCTTTGGGGCAACCTGCCCGCCGCGCAAAAGATGACCGCGCCGCGCTACCAGGACATTCAGGGTGGCGACATCCCCGAGGTGACGGATGATGACGGCACCCATGTGCGCGTGATCACCGGCGAGTTTTGGGGCAAGCGCGGCCCGGTGGATGGCATCGCCGCCGATCCTCAATACCTCGATATCAGCGTGCCGGCGGGCGTGAAAAAGACCTTCCGCATCGACACCTATCGCCGCGCCTTTGCCTATGTGTTCGAAGGGGCTGCGGCCTTTGCCGATGCGTCGCGGCCGCGCGGTGTGCTGCTGGAAAAAGAGGTGATGGGCCAAGAAGTCAACATCCGCGACCTGTCGGGCGACCGCACGCTGATCCGCTTTGGGTCGGGTGACGAGGTGACGGTTCAGGCCGGGCCGCAAGGCGTGCGGTTCCTGTTGATTTCCGGCGCGCCGATCGAGGAACCGGTGGCCTGGCACGGGCCGATCGTGATGAACACGCAGGCCGAATTGCAACAGGCCATGCGCGACCTGCGCAACGGCACCTTCATCAAACCGGCGCATTGATCGCGGTCAGGGGCTGGTCTGCCAATACAATAGCGCCAGCCCCGCCCCGATCAGGATGACCAGCTTGACGCCGATTTCGGCCATGAGAAAGGCGCGGTCGCGGGCGGCGCGCGCGCCCGGCTTGTAAGCGGCAAGGCTGGCGCGAAACCGGTCGGCGGCCTGCGCCCTCAGGGCCGGGTCGGTGCGGGTGGCCAGTTTCGGATGCGCCAATCGCGCCTCGATCGCCATCAGCTCGGCGGCGGCGGCGCGCGCGGATCGCGGCAAAAGCCTTCCGGCCCGGCGTATGGCGCCATCAAAGGTTCTCGCATGGATATTGATCCGCGCGGCAATCTCGCGGCGCAGGTCGTCGTGGGGCTCGGAGCGCTTGCGCTGGTCCATGGATGCGGCTTTCCCCAGGGCTGATGGTTGACGATAGGCCAGATCGACGATTTCCCTCAAGCCGCTGCTTTGGGCTGGCCACAGGCCCCGGGCTTGGCCTATCAGCTGTGCCATGCTGCACGTCATATCGCAGGGCGATGATGCCGCCCACCCGCCCATCCTGATCGCCCATGGCCTGTTCGGGTCCGCCCGCAACTGGGGCGTGATCGCCAAACGCCTGTCGGGCGCGCGCCGCGTGCTGGCGGTGGACATGCGCAACCATGGTGACAGCGCCTGGACGGACAGCCACCGCTACCCCGATCTGGCCGCCGATCTGGCCGAGGTGATCGCGGCCCATGGCGGGCAGGCGGATGTGCTGGGCCATTCCATGGGCGGCAAGGCGGCGATGGCGCTGGCGCTGATCCATCCCGAAGCCGTGCGCCGCCTGATCGTCGCCGATATCGCGCCCGTCGCCTATGGCCATACGCAGGCGCATCTGGTCGCGGCGATGCGGGCCGTGGACCTGTCGCGCGTGCAGACGCGGCGCGATGCCGATGCCCAGTTGGCCGCGCATGTGGCCGAGGCGGGCGTGCGGGCCTTTTTGCTGCAATCGCTGGATGTGAAGGCGCGGCATTGGCGGTTGAACCTCGATGTGCTGGACCGGTTCATGCCCGACATCCTGGGCTGGCCGGATCTGGCGGGGCCCTTCGACGGCCCGGCGCTTTTCCTGTCCGGCGCCCTGTCGGATTACGTGAAACCCGACCATCGCGCGCCCATCAAGGCGCTGTTCCCGGCGGCGAAATTCGCCAAGATCCCCGGTGCGGGCCATTGGCTGCACGCCGACAAGCCGCGCGAATTCGAGGCGTCCATCGCGGCGTTTTTCGGCGGCGGGCCTGGCGCGGGCTGACGACATCAGGGGCTTGCAGGGGCGAAGTCACATGCGGTTGGGATTTGGCCGCTGTTAAGCGGGGCTTAACCATGGTCTGGCAGGCTGCCCGCCATGTCGATCTATCGCCGCCCGCAGGTCACCGGAGCCTTGGTGTTTTTCACCGTCACGCTCGCCGCGCGGGGCGGGGACGTGTTGGTGCGCGAGGTGGGTCTGTTGCGGGAGGCGGTGCGGGTGACGCGGGCGGAGCGGCCCTTTGGCATCGAGGCATGGGTGGTCTTGCCCGATCATATCCATGCGGTTTGGCAGATGCCGCCGGGGGACCGGGCCTATGGCGTGCGGTGGGGCGCGATCAAGGCGCGGTTCACGCGCGCGGTGCGGGGGAAATATGCGGTGGATGTTGTTGAGGGTAGGCCGGGCTTCAGCCCGGCAATGCCGGCAATGCCGGCAATGTCGGCATACACATACCCCACCGGATCTCCCGGTCGTTCGGTCGGGACGGTATGCCGGGCTGAAGCCCGGCCTACGGCACGACAAGCGGGAGCAGGCCGTGTGGCAACGCCGGTTCTGGGAACACCATATCCGGGACGAGGCGGAGTATTGGGCGCATGTCCGGTATTGTTGGATGAACCCGGTGAAACACGGGTTCGTCGCGCGGCCGGAGGATTGGCCGTTTTCCTCGGTGCATCGGGACGCGCGATATGTGCCGGGGATGGATCTGGGGATGTAGGGTGGGGTTTTAGCCCACGAGGGTACGCGATTGGTTGCGGGGGATGGTGGGTTGGAACTCCACCTGCGGGATGCTGCTATTTGTTTATCATGGCATCTTGAAAAAGGCTCCACTCTCTCGCATGTGCTGCCGTGAAATAAGCTCATTAAAGCATTGAGGGTCTAATGTCATACACAGAATCGGAAGTTCGTGATGAGTTGCTGAAGGAGCTTGCAGCTAGCAAGAGTGGCAAGTTGTCGATTTCAGAACTCATTGAACGACTTGAAGACAGGCTCAGTCCCACTGGTAAAGATGCGATGATCGCAGACGGTAGAAGCGACACCTATTTTTCTCAGAAGGTACGCAACACTGTTTCTCATCGAGATCAGGGTACTGGTCTTTCCACTCGCGGGCTCGCCATCTATGACCCGGACGGCGAGAGCTGGGAGATCACGGACATAGGGCGAAAGTCTGTCAAGGAGCACAAAGACTAGGAATGCTTCGCCTTATAGCCGGTAGGTAGCCACTTCAGCTCTGTAGGGCCAACATGATCCTTGTCCCATACGAACCACGCATATGCAGTGGTGCCGCTTCCTTTTCGCTCTGCACCACGCTGATAAAAAGTAATGCGTTCGCTGAAAACCCACACTCGACTAGGTGCGTGCTCGCGAAATATGGTTTCTTGGCGTTTGGCGCCCTCTAGAAAGGCAAGCCTCAGCAGCAGGGCAAATTTTTTCCTCGAATTTTTTACTCCGATGTGTACAAACTCCTCCGCGCTATGAAATGGCGGGTTCGTAACGATGTTGTCCGCGCAGCGTTGAGACGTTCGAAAATCAATGCCATGATCGCCGTAACCACGCTCATACAAGTCACTACTGTCTACATGCCTAGCGGCCAACTTAAGCACTTCAGACATAGCACCATCGCCACACGCACACTCCCAGATCCCACCTGCGAAAATTTCATTCTCGATCAAGGCGTGTGTTGCCCAAGCTGGCGTAGGATAGAAGTCGGGACCATCTAGATCAGCAACTCTTTTGAGTGTTGGCTGCGGAGCCAGTACAAATCTTTCGTTCACGGTTCGCCTCATTTTTTTTGAGACTCGCATGATGAGTGATTGGTTGCAACGGCCTTGTGAATCTAATGATCCTCAATGGCTTAGGGGGTATCTGTCGAGGATTTAGAGCAAACACGTGCGATCCAATGCTTCCCACCGAGTGGGCCCGCAGACTTTTGCAAGCAAAAGTCGCTTTCGCCCACCGTCAACAGTTTCAGTCCGCTGTTGCGGACTCAAACTGCTGCTCACCCATCCATCTTCAACGCATTGATAAACGCCGACTGCGGGATTTCGACCTTGCCGAACTGGCGCATCTTCTTCTTGCCGGCCTTCTGCTTGTCCAGCAGCTTGCGCTTGCGCGTGGCATCCCCGCCGTAGCATTTGGCCGTCACGTCCTTGCGCATCGCCGACAGGGTTTCGCGCGCGATGACGCGGCCGCCGATGGCGGCCTGGATCGGGATCTTGAACATGTGGCGCGGGATCAGTTCCTTGAGCTTTTCGACAAGCTGGCGGCCCCGCCCCTCGGCGCGGTCGCGGTGCACCATCATCGACAGCGCATCCACCGGTTCGTCGTTCACGAGGATCGACATTTTCACCAGATGGTCTTCGCGGTAGCCGATCATCTGGTAGTCGAAGGACGCATAGCCCTTGGTCACCGATTTCAGCCGGTCGTAGAAATCGAACACCACCTCGTTCAGCGGCAGGTCATAGACCACCATGGCGCGCGACCCGGCATAGGTCAGGTCAAGCTGGATGCCGCGCCGGTCCTGGCACAGTTTCAGAACGTCGCCGAGGTATTCATCGGGCACCAGGATCGTGGCCTTGATGCGCGGTTCCTCGATATGGTCGACATGGGTCAGGTCGGGCATGTCGGCGGGGTTGTGCAGTTCCAGCAAGGTCCCGTCGCGCATGTGGATGTTGTAGATCACGCTTGGCGCGGTGGTGATCAGGTCGATGTCATATTCGCGTTCAAGGCGGTCGCGGATCACCTCCAGGTGCAAAAGCCCGAGGAAGCCGCAGCGAAAGCCAAAGCCGAGCGCGGCCGAGGTTTCCATCTCGAAGGTAAAGCTGGCGTCGTTCAGCGCCAGTTTTTCCATCGCGTCGCGCAGGTCTTCGAATTCATTGGCATCGACCGGGAAGAGGCCGCAGAACACCACCGGGATGGACGGTTTGAAGCCGGGAAGGGCGGTCGCGCATTGTTTTTTCTCATGCGTGACGGTGTCGCCCACGCGGGTGTCGCGGACCTGTTTGATCTGGGCGGTGAAAAAGCCGATCTCGCCGGGGCCAAGTTCGGCGATGTCCTGCATGGCGGGTTTGAACACGCCCAGTTTCTCGATCGGGTAGGTGCCGCCGGTGCGCATCATGCGAATGCGGTCGCCCTTTTTGATCACTCCGTCGATGACGCGGATCAGAACGACCACGCCCAGGTAGGGGTCATAATAGCTGTCGACCAGCATCGCCTTGAGCGGCGCATCGCGCGTGCCCTTGGGGGCGGGCAGGCGGGTCACGATCGCCTCGAGCACATCGGGGATGCCAAGGCCGGTCTTGGCGGAAATTTCCACGGCGTTGGATGCGTCGATGCCGATCACGTCCTCGATCTGTTCCTTGACGCGGTCGGGTTCGGCGGCGGGCAGGTCGATCTTGTTGAGGACGGGCACGATTTCGTGATCCGCATCGATGGCCTGGTAGACATTGGCGAGCGTCTGCGCCTCGACCCCCTGGGAGGCATCGACCACCAGAAGCGAGCCTTCGACCGCCTGCATGGACCGGCTGACTTCGTAGGCGAAATCGACATGGCCGGGGGTGTCGATCAGGTTGAGGATATAGGTGTGCCCATCCTTGGCCGGGTATTCGATGCGCACGGTGTTGGCCTTGATCGTGATGCCGCGTTCGCGTTCGATATCCATGCTGTCGAGGATCTGCGCCTGCATGTCGCGTTCGGCCACGGTGCCGGTCAGCTGGATCAGCCGGTCGGCCAGCGTGGATTTGCCGTGGTCGATATGGGCGACGATGGAAAAGTTGCGAATGCGGTCGAGGTCGGTCATGGCGGCCTGCATGGGGATAAGGTTGTTGGGTCAGATAGCGCCAGAACGCCCGGGGGGGAAGGGGCCAGTGCCAATCTGGGCGTCAGGATCGGCCGGCACCGGTCAGAATTGAACTTCGACGCGAATTCGGGCATGATTGCCCCAAGGAGAGCACAGACTCACCACACGAGCAGTTCCGTAAATTCGAGGCATGACCATGAAACCCTTTCTGATCCTGCCCGTGATGGCCTTGGCCATCATGGGGGCGTTTGCCGTGATGCCGGCCAGCGCCAACCCGATCGAGCGCGCCTGTCTGCAGTCGGGCCGGTCGACCGCCGATACCGCGCTGTGTTCCTGCATCGGGTCGGCGGCAGACCGCACGCTGACCAACCGACAGATGCGCGACGGGGCGCGGTTTTTCCGTGACCCGCAGCGCGCGCAGGATGTGCGGCAATCGAGCCAGCGCGCGCATGAAGACCTGTGGCAGGCGTGGCGCCGCTTTGGCGAAACCGCAGAAGCGATGTGCAGCTGAACCGACGATGCGGGGGCAGGGCGATGCCCGGCCCCCGCCACCGCGTCAGCCACCGGTGCCGTGCATCGCGCCGTGGCCTGCGCCATGGGGCGTGGCGCCGCCATGGGCCGGCATCCGGTCCAGATCGACGGGAACGTTCACGGTCAACGGTTCGGCCGTCTCGAACTCCAGCGTCAGGGTGAACGCGTCGCCGGAATTGAGCGGTTGGCGCAGCCCCAGGAACATCACATGCAGCCCGCCGCGTTCCAGCACCACGGTTTCACCCGCAGGCAGCGGAATGCCATCTTCAAGATGGATCATCTGCATCATGCCGTCGGCGTTCTGGACATGGGTGTGCAGTTCCACACGTTCCGCGATATCCGATCGTGCGGCGACGATCCGGTCGTCCGTGGCGGTGGGGTTGGTCACAGCCATGAAGGCGGCACCGGAAATGGCCATGGCGCTGGCGGCGCGGGCATAGGGATCGGTGATTTGCATCTGAGCTAGCGACAGGCTGGGAAGCAGGGCGATTGCGCCCGCGATGGCGAGGGATTTCAGGTACATCAGTTCGGTCTCCGACGAGATTGAAATAGGGTCTGGTGCAGGTGTCAGACCGCGGCGGGGGGCGCGCGGGGCTGACCGCCGGGGGCAACCCGCGTCGGTATCCGGTCGGAGGGGGCGGCAAGACCAAGGGATTTGGCCGGGGTGGCGGGGGCAAAAGCGCCCCAAGCCGCGGGCGGAAGGTCGAACCCCGTCACCAGGCAGTCGAGGCAGGCGTCGCGCTCCAGCGTGACGGGTTCCCCTGCCGCGTCGAACAGCGGCAGCCCGTCATGGGCCAGCACCACGGGCGCGGGGCCGGTGACGGAACAGAATTGCCCATCGGCGGCCATCGCGCCACGCGCCATGCCGATCCCTGCGCCGGTCAGGGCCAGCAGCAGGATCAGGGCAGAAGACAAAAGGGCGCGCAGGGCGATCATGCGATCATCTGGCTCAAATCACGGGGCAACGTGAACGCGACAAAACGACTAACGCCCCGCAAGGCGAACCTGCGGGGCGTTGCAAGCCGTGATCTCGGAAAGGGGTCAAGCCTGTGCGGCTTGGGCCTTTTCGATCTCTTTCTTGATCTTCAGCGCCTTGTCCGACAGCTCGACATCCTTGGCCTTGGCCATGAATGCATCGAGCCCCCCGCGGTGATCGACGGTGCGCAGGGCGTGGTTCGAGATGCGCAGCTTGAAGCTACGATCCAGGATGTCGGACCCGAGGGTGACATCGGTCAGGTTGGGCAGAAAACGGCGCCGGGTCTTGTTGTTGGCGTGGCTGACATTGTTGCCAGTCATCGGGCCTTTGCCGGTCAGTTCGCAGACACGCGACATGGGGTTATCCTCGACAGCTCATAAAACGGAAATGGCGTAGGTGGCTTTCCCACGCCCGCAAATCTGGCCGGGGGATACGGGCGGGGCCGGGGCGTGTCAAGCCGCTTATCCGGCGGGGGGCGTGTCGCGGCTTGTCGCGCGGGGGCAGGGGCGGCAAGATGGGCCAAGCCCCGGCGCGACACGGTGGCGTGACGGGGGCATTGGGGCAGGCGATGCAGGAAACAGAGCTTTACCCGGCCATCAAAGCCTATCTCGAAGCCGCAGGCTATAGCGTAAAGGCCGAGATCGGGCCAGCCGATGTCATGGCGATCCGTGACGGCGCGGAACCCGTCATCGTAGAGCTGAAGACCGCGTTTTCATTGGCCTTGTTCCACCAGGGCATCGCGCGGCTGGCGGTGTATGACCAGGTTTATCTGGCGGTGCCGCGTGGCACGGGCCGGCGATTCGCCAAGGCGCTGGCCGAAAACACCCGGCTGGCGCGCAGGCTTGGGCTTGGGCTGATGACGGTGCGTTTGCCGGGTGGCCCGGTCGAGGTTCACTGCGATCCCGGTCCCTATGCGCCGCGCAAATCCGCGCCCAAGCGCCGCGCGCTCTTGGCGGAATTCGCGCGGCGGCGTGGCGATCCGAATCTGGGGGGCACCCAAGGCGCGCGGATGACGGCCTACAGGCAGGATGCCATCGCCTGCGCCCGGCACCTGGCGGCGGCGGGGCCCTGCCGGGGCGCGGTCGTGAAAGCCGCCACCGGGGTGGATCGGGCCACAACCCTGATGCGTGACAATCACTACGGCTGGTTCGACCGGTTGGGCGGCGGGGTCTATGCCCTGGCCGAGGCCGGTCACGCGGCAATCGCGGGCGCTGATCCCGCCGGGTGATACCGGAAAGACCCAGATGCTGTGGTCCTGAATTGCCATCTACCCAACCCCTGCGCGCTATCCTATAGTGGCTGTGGATAACCGGGGCGCAAGACCCTATGGATGAGGCAATGGCAGGCCGCACGGGCCGCCCGAGGGACGAGAAAGGGGAGGCCGATGCGCTGCCCGTTTTGTGGTAATGTCGATACCCAGGTGAAAGACAGCCGCCCGGCCGAGGATCATGTCGCGATCCGCCGGAGACGGTTTTGCCCGGCCTGTGGTGGCCGGTTCACCACCTATGAACGCGTCCAGCTGCGCGACCTGGTGGTGGTCAAGTCGAACGGACGGCGCGAAGATTTCGACCGCGACAAGCTGGAACGGTCGGTGCGCATTTCCATGCAGAAGCGCCCGATCGAACCCGAACGGATCGACCAGATGATTTCCGGCATCGTGCGGCGGCTCGAAAGCATGGGCGAAACCGACATCTCGTCGAAACAGATTGGCGAGATCGTGATGGAACGCTTGGCCGCGATCGACACCGTGGCCTACGTGCGGTTCGCCAGCGTCTACAAGAATTTCCAGGCCACCGATGATTTCGAGGATTTCCTCGCGGAACTGGTGCCGCCCCAGCCCAAGACCGACGGCTGATCCATGGCATCCGGCGATGACGCCCGCTGGATGCGGCTGGCGCTGTCGCTGGGGGCGCGGGGGCTGGGCCGGGTCTGGCCCAACCCGGCGGTCGGCTGTGTGATCGTCAAGGCGGGCCGCGTGCTTGGCCGGGGCTGGACACGCGATGGCGGGCGGCCCCATGCCGAAACGGTGGCGCTGGCGCAGGCCGGCCAAGGCGCACGGGGTGCCACCGCCTATGTCAGTCTCGAACCTTGCAATCACCATGGCCAGACGCCCCCCTGCGCGCAGGCGCTGATCGATGCGGGCGTGGCGCGCGTGGTGGTGGCGCTGACCGATCCCGACCCCAGGGTTGCGGGGGGCGGTCTGGCGCGGCTGCGCGCGGCGGGGATCGAGGTTGTCACCGATGTCTGCACGGCCGAGGCGCGCGTGGCCCATGCCGGGTTCTTGACACGCGTGACCCAGGGCCGCCCGATGCTGACCCTGAAACTGGCCACGTCGCTGGATGGGCGGATCGCCACGGCGACGGGCGAAAGCCGATGGATCACCGGGCCTGACGCGCGCCACCACGTGCACGCGATGCGCGCGCGCCATGATGCGGTTTTGGTGGGCGCGGGCACGGCGCGGGCCGATGACCCCAGCTTGACGGTGCGCGGCTTTGGCACGGTGCGCCAGCCGGTGCGGGTGGTGGTGTCGCGCAGGCTGGATCTGCCGGTCGATAGCGCGTTGATGCGCAGCGCCCGCGCGGTGCCGGTCTGGCTGTGCCATGGCCCGGACGCGCCTGATGCGGCGCGCGCGATCTGGGATGCGGCGGGGGGCGTGCGGCTGGAGGTGGCGGCCGGGTTCGGCGGCCAGCTGGATCTGGCGGCGGTGATGCAGGCGCTGGGCGCGGCGGGATTGACGCGGGTTTTTTGCGAAGGCGGCGGCACCCTGGCCGCCGGGTTGCTGGCCTGTGACCTGGTGGACGAGATGGCGGTGATGTCGGCGGGCATCGCGCTGGGCGCAGAGGGCACGCCCGCCGTGGGTGCGATGGGCATCGCCGCGCTGGACGAGGCACCGCGCTTTGCCCTGCGCGATGTGCACCGGCTGGGCGGCGATGTGATCAGCCTATGGGGCCACGTTGCCGGGCGGCGTGATCCGGCCCCCTGAAGATCGACCGGCGGGCCACGGGCTATCGCCAGATCCAACCATGGCCCGCCGCCCAACCCTGAAGCTTGGCCAGCGCGCGCAAGGCAGGGCGGCGTTTCAGCCCCTCGCCCGTGGCAAGCCTGTCGATCGCCACCTCGGGCGGGCAGGGCGTGTTCGTGACCGGGTCGTGGTAGCGCGGATAGGCGATCAGCGTCGCATGGGCGAGGGCGGCAAGGCCGGGCCGCGCCGTGCGGTGGGGTGGCACAGGGCCAAGGTCATGGGTCAGGCCCCAACCGGCATAAAATGGCGCGCCCAGCGTGGTGACGGGCAGCCCGCGCAACAGCGCCTCGAACCCCAGGGCGGATGTCATGGTGACGACCCTGTCCACCAGTGGCAAAAGCGCTGCCGGATCCGCATCGGTGATGATGACATCGGCCAGAGCGCCCATGTCGGGCACGGCCCCCTTGCGCAGCCCGGCCAGAACATCGGGGTGGGGTTTGTAGACGATCCACCCTTCCGAATGCAGGGCTCGGGCCTGTCGCAACAGCGCGGCATTGGTGCGGATGTCGCTTGCACCAAGGCGGATCGAGGCGTCATCTTCCACCTGTCCCGGCACAAGGATCACCGGACGGCCCTGGGGCGCGGCCAGATCGGGCGCCGCGCCGCCAAGGTTGTATTTCGTCAGCCCCAGCGCGACCAGCCGCGCCACCAGCCGTTCGGCCCGGTATAGCCGCTTGGGGTCAAGGGTCGCGGCCTCTGCGATCAGCCGGTCAAGGCGGCTTTCGCGGGTCGGGTCATAGTAGATGCCCAGGTCATCCAGCACGAGGCTGAGCGGCGGCACCAGATCGGCGCCAAGGCCGCGCGACCGCAGGAACCCGTCTTCGACCCGGAGTAGCGGTTGCTTCGCGGTAGCGCAGGCCTCGCGCAGGGTGGCGGTTTCCTGGCTGGCCCAGACCATCACCGGGCCATTCCCTGCGGGGTCAGTGGCAAAACGCAAAGGGCCGAAAAACTGTGTCAGGTGGCGGCGTTTCCAGGCGCGCATCCCGATGGCGGTATGGCCGTGGCGGTCTTGCCGCCAGGCGCGCGCCCGCGCCTCCAGCGTGGCGATGACATCTTCTACCTCGCACAGCCGGTCGCGGTAGGGGTCATACCATGTGGGATACAGGATCAGCGTCGCGGCGGCCAATTGGGCGCGCGTCAACCGCCGCTGGCGGCGCGCGGGCATGGGGCGGCGGTCATCGGTCACCCCCCAGCCGGCGTAAAACGGCACCCCAAAGGTGACGGGCCTGTGGCCTGCGCAGATCGCCTCGAACCCCAGTTGCGAGGTGACGCAATAGACCGCGCGCGCGCCCTCGAACAACAGGCGGGGCGCGATGGGGCGTGCATCCAGCGTGACGCCGGGCGGCAGGGCCGTGGCATCGAAATGGCCGGGGCGGTGGCCTGCGCGGGTTTCGGGATGGGTCTTGATCACGATCGGTGCGCCGGGGTGGTCTTCCTGCGCATGGGCCAGCATTTCCGCGAAACTATGGGCCGTCGCGCCCCCCAGCCGGATCGAGGCATCGCCGCGCGTCTGGTCGATCAGCAGCACATAGCCCGGCGGCGGTGGCGCAAGCGCCGGATCGGTGGCGGAATATTTTGTAAGATCCGCCTCCGCGATCCGGGCCAGCGCATCGCGCGCCCGGTCCAAAAGCGCCGTGTCATCCAGCGGATGGGTGGCCAGCAGGATTTCCAGGTACGAACGCTGGCCCGCGTCGAAATACATGCCCTGTCGGTCGAGGATCAGGCCAAGCGGCGGCTCGCCCGAGCGGCCGGGGTGCAGCGACCGCAGGAAGGCGTCTTCGACCCGGACAAGGCCCGCGCCCGTGGCGCGCGCCATCGCCTCGCCGCGCGCGGCATAGGGGGAATGGCCCCAGACCAGCACGTCATCGCCGGGGCCGGGCCTGCCCAGTTTCAGGTCATGGCCCGCAAGCGTCACGATGCGCCGGATGCGGGCGTTGGTCAGGAACCCCGCCGTGAAGACATAGCCGCGCCGCCGCTCGCCCGCGCCGGGCATGGCGGCATCAGTTCCCGACGCTGGAAACGGTATTGGCCGCGCCCAGCGTCCCGGTCAGCGCGCCGATGGCATTGTTCCACTGGGTGATCGGGGCGGCGGTGACATAGACGGTGTCTTCGTCGCGAATGACGAAATCGCGCGCTTCGAACATGCCGGTGGGGGCGGTCAGGTCCAGCACGTAGACCATGCGCTGTGCGCCGATCAGATCGTCACGGCCCAGAACGGCGCGCGCGATCGGTTCGGCTTCGTTGCGCAGCACGAAAACACCCGTGGGGTCGGCCAGTTGCGGGTTCAGGCCCCCGACCGAGGCAATGGCCTCGATCGCGGAAATGACCTGCGATTCAAAGGGAACGATGGTCTGGGTGCCGGTGGCGCCCAGGGCGGTGAACTTGCGGCTGTCTTCTTCGACAAGGATACGGTCGCCACCGCGCAGCGCGATGTCGACACGGGGGTCGCGGAACAGATCCTGGAACCAGATCGTGCCGCGATGTGCGCCGCGCACCAGTGTCACTTGGGCAATCTCGGGTGCGACCGTCACGCCGCCCGCCGCCGCCAGCATCGCCGACAGCGTGCGCGTGGGCCGTTCGATCGGGTAGACGCCTTGCCCGCCGACCACGCCGGTCACGGTCACGGTAGACCCGTCGCCCGCGCTGCGGCGCACGATGATCTGCGGATCGGGGGTCTGTTCGTCGAGATTGCGGGTGATGATCCCCCGAAGCGCCTCCGGCGTGTTGCCGGCGGCGCGGATGCGGCCTGCATAGGGGATGAAGATGAAGCCCGCGCCATCCACCTCGACCTCGTTGATGATCGCGGCCGAGGCCCCCTGGCCCGCCAGCAGGCCGTCGGTGACGTTTTCGTAGACGGTGAGCGAAATGACATCGCCGGGCTGGATCACATCCGTGTTCGACACGCCCGCATTGATCAGTTCCTGGGGAAAGCCCAGCGCGGGCACAACGGCGGTGGCGGCTGTCACGCGCTGATTGACCTCGACGACAAAGGCGTCGCCCTCGCGTTGCACGGATCCGGCGAAGATTTCGTTGCGGGTCGGGCCCGACCTGGGCAACAGGCTGCAAGCGCCCATGGTGATCACCAGCGCGCACAGCACCGCTGTTCGCGTGCCGCGATAAGCCATCGATGTCACGGGGTGGCTCCTTGTTACCTGAACTGCCTCGGTAGTCTTTTTTTCCACAGTAGCGATTTTTCTCTTGTCATGCCAGCATTGGTTTACGTCACCAGTCTAAGCTCGACTTTGTACATTTTTGGTCAAGTCCAGGTCCAAAAGACGCCATCATTTGCGATGAATTCGAGGGCTTTGTCGAGCGGGAGGACGACGCCGCCCATATCGCCTATGTCTTCCCACCTGCGTCGGTGTGACCAATAGCCGAGCCTGACCTCGTCACCTGTTCCGACAGGTTTCAGCCGGGCGATTGGGGCCTCGGTGTCGAGGAGATAGAGGTGGAACGCCCCTTTGTCCGTGTAATAGCCTACGCCGCCGCCATTGGCGGCATCAAAGGCTTCGATACGCTGCGCGATTTCTGTTTCGTTCATGACAAGAGGCTATCAAACTTCTCTCACAAGGTCAGGCGATTCACTTTGCCGCAGACGACCATCTTGCATCATCCGGGTCGACGGATCTGAAACATTGGATGACACATCATCCTGTTGACCCGCCTCAAGCGGGGGACGCGGTCCCCCAGATGCTGCATGTTTGGATGGGTGCGTTCCGCTCCCAGTTTACCGCCCCAAGCTGGCAACATATGCTCGTGCTGATCCTGGGCTGCATCCTTGCGCCGGGCAAGCGCACCGTGACTGCCTGCTTGCGTATGACAGGACGCACGAGCGACCCCGGCTTTGCGAGGTATCATCATATCCTGAACCGCGCCCGATGGAGCCCACGCGCTCTTGCCCGTATCTTGCTGACACTGATTGTTGCGCACCTTGTGCCGGAGGGCCCCATTGTCATCGGCCTTGACGATACAATTGAGCGCCGCTGGGGACCCAAGATTGCAGCACGTGGCATCTACCGAGATCCTGTCCGCTCCAGTCATGGCCATTTCGTCAAAGCCAGCGGCTTGCGATGGCTCAGCTTTATGGTCTTGGCGCCTGTGCCTTGGGCAGGCGTCGTGAAAGCCTTGCCTGTGTTGACACTGCTTGCGCCTTCGGAGCGCGCAAATACCAAGCAGGGTCGACGGCACAAGCCGCTTACAGACTGGGCGCGGCAGGGGATCATGCAGCTGTGCCGATGGCTACCCGAACGGCATCTCATCTTTGTCGGAGATAGCAGTTTCGGGACCCATGATCTGGTGCAGTCCGTCACTCAGCGCGCCACGCTGATCAGCAGGTTGCGGTTGGATGCCAATCTCTTTGAGAAACCACCCGAGCGATCGGGACTATCCTGAATTTTGTGCGCTGACGTTGTAACTGCTCGAAGAGGAGACCCACGTATGAGCATTGATAAAGACCTGCTGGACCGACTGATGGAAGGGCGCACGCCTGGCGATCTGTTTGGCAAGACCGGCATCTTGGCGGAACTGACCAAGGCGCTGGCGGAACGTGCGCTGAGCACGGAGCTGGACGTCCATCTCAATGAAGAGCGCGTAGAAGATGTGCCTGAGGGCCAGAACCAGGCCCCCAATCGGCGCAATGGCAGCAGTCAGAAGACGGTGACCACCGACAGCGGCAAGGTGGTTCTGGACATCCCCCGCGACCGCAACGGGACCTTCGATCCGATGCTGATCGCCAAGTATCAGCGCCGCTTTCCCGAGTTCGACCGCAAGATCGTCAGCATGTATGCCCGGGGCATGACGACCCGCGAGATCCAGGGGCATATCGAGGAAATCTACGGCGTCGAGGCCTCGCCCAGCCTGATTTCCGCGATCACCGACGCAGTCATGGAGGAGGTCACCGCCTGGCAGAACCGCCCTTTGGAGCCCTGCTATCCGATCGTCTTCATGGACGCGATCCGGGTCAATATCCGCAGCGACGGGGCGGTCTCGAACAAGGCTGTCTTCGTGGCCCTCGCGGTGCTGCCCGACGGCACGCGGGACGTTCTGGGCCTGTGGTTTCAGGCCAATGAGGGCGCGAAGTTCTGGGCCAAGGTTCTCAGCGACCTGCGCAACCGAGGCGTCCAGGACATCCTCATCGCCGTCGTGGACGGGCTGAAGGGGTTCCCGCAGGCCATCGAGGCTGCCTTTCCCCAGACGCGTGTTCAGACCTGCATCGTCCACCTGCTGCGCCATTCCATGAACTTCGCCAGCTATAAGGACCGCAAAGCCGTCGCCACCGCCCTCAAGGCGATCTACACGGCCGTGGACGCCAAAGCGGCAGAACTGGCTCTGGCTGAGTTCGAGGACAGTGATCTGGCCAGGCGGTATCCGGCGATCGCGCCGAGCTGGCGCCGGGCCTGGAACGAGGTCATCCCATTCCTCGATTATCCGCCTGAGGTCCGAAGGCTGATCTACACCACCAATGCGATTGAGGCGCTGAACTCGAAGATCCGGCGCGCCGTCCGCACTCGGGGCCACTTCCCCAGCGACGACGCGGCGGCGAAATTGATCTATCTGGCGCTCAATGCTACATCAGCCGAATGGAAGCGCTCGGTTCGCGAATGGCACGCTGTCAGATCTCAGCTCGCCATCATGTTCGAAGACCGCTTCCCGATGGCGTAAGAAGACGCGTCACGCACAAAATTCGGCACAGTCTCGAGCGATCTCGACACAGCCTTGGCCGTCCTGCACAAAAAGGCGCACCCCTGCCCAAACTCAAAACCCTTCTGTCAAATCCGGCAACTGTTTGGCACCGGATCTGCGTTCCTACCTGGTACGGCCATAAGCAGGACAAGGAGCTTGAAATCACCTCTGACATCGCGATCTGGTATCGCCCGGGCAACACGCCTGCAACTATCCGATGGGTTCTGGTCCGTGACCCTGAAGATCGCAGAGACCCACAGGCATTCTTCAGCACGGATGTCACCCTGCAACCTGCCGAAATCGTCGCCTTCTTCGTACGGCGTTGGCAGGTCGAAGTCACCTTCGCAGAAACCCGCGCCCATCTCGGGGTCGAAACGCAACGCCAATGGTCCGACAAAGCTATCGCGCGCACAACGCCCGCGCTGCTCGGTCTTTACAGTCTTATTACGCTTTGGGCGGGCGATCTTCTGAACTCTGCAAGCTCCCCTTATGCCGCAGCGTGGTACCGGAAAACCCATCTCACATTCTCCGATGCAATCGGCGCCGTCCGCTTCTCCCTATGGGTCGGAGACATTTCTTCACACTCCCCGCCAGACCGACAGCGCAATAAAATCCCGCCAGACCGCTTCGTTCGAATGGCTCAAGCCTTATGCTTCGCGGCCTAGCCGCAGAAAATGTACAAAGTCGAGCTGAAAGGCCGTTTCGATTTCTTCGCAAAGGTCTTTCTGGTTCCGCTTCACTGGGAGCAAGAAATCACCACCCTTCTCCACAATCCGAGAAGCGATTGTTTTTTGGCAGAAAATTGCGTCTCCCGTGACAACCAATCCCTCAAGATCAATGGTCTCGATCAGCCGCAACGCATCTGGGATCTCCCGGCCTTTACCTCGGGAGGAGGTATGGCCGGCAGATTGTTCGAGCGCTGCGCAAAACGCCGATAAGACATGTTCAGCGCGCGCTTCCCGTCCTTGCTGGCTCGCAGCGTCTTGCCGTCTAACGCGATATGACGCTGGACCTTCGTATCTGCGTCTTCAGTCCGTCCTTCGACCGTGAGACGGCTGAAGGCGCGAGCCATTGCGTCCGGATCAATCCCTCGCAAAGTCTCCGTCAACGTCGCGTGGCAGGGGACTGGCGGTCACGTCGGAACCCAAGTCGGTTGAGTTGTGAACGGGACAAGGTGCGCCCAAGCCGGTAGGCCGCCATCATCCCCGTACGGCCCGTCAACATCGAAAGAAGGATCAGCCCAAGGATCGCTTCGAGCCTATGTAGACGCCCTTTCTTTCCTCGCGTGTCCGGAATTTCCCGCAAAACTGAACGTAATGAGATCATCGTTGCCATCCTCCAAAGCCGTCGACAACAGAGATTCAGACAACAAGCTAACTTTCAATAACTTTCTGCCCTACAGTGAATAGCCCTGACCCGGCATAGCGTCGGTTTCGCAGGAACACGAAATAATGGTAAAGCGCGCCGTAGAACACGTGCTGGCGCATGTCGCCCCAGCGCGCGGGCGCATCGGGCAGATCGAGATCCAGCCCCGCCAGCGCGCGGCGCATCTCCTCGACCGTCAATTCCATGATCCGCGAATGGCCATTGGCCCCGCCGCGTTCATAGGTGACCCAATAGGGCCGCAGGTAGCCTTCTTCGAAGACATGGACGGTCAGGCCGCGGGCGCGGGCGGCGGCGATGGCGGTCGCGTGGATCGGGCGCGTGTCGCCGTACAGCACAAGATCGGTGATGCCCTTTTGATCCAGGATCGCCGCGATGCGGCCCGGCCAGGTATCGGGCGCAGCGGCAAAGGCGATGTAGCTGGCGGGGTCGGGCCAGAAGGCGGCATCGCCGCTGTTGAACCCCACGCGCCAGACGCGCGCGCCCGCAGCCCCCAGCATCCGGCCAAGCTGGCCGAAAAACGGGCCGTGGGGGCCTTGCAGAAAGAGGAACACGCGGGTTGCGTGGCGTTGGGCCATCGGGATTTACTACTCGTTACTGCCATGGGCATGCGGCTTTCGCGCGATGAAAGCAAGCAAAGGCGGCGTGGCTGCGACGCAAAGCAGGCAGATCTGTGGCGCGCGCGCTGCTTGAACTTGAAGCGGGCGCGCGCGCGTGATTGTGTCGGGGCGACACAGACATGGGGAATGCGGCGATGTTCACGGGGATCGTGACCGATCTGGGCGAGGTGCGGGCGCTGCGGCTGGCGGGCGACCTTCAGGCGCGGATCGGCACCGGCTATGACACCAAGGCGATCGATATCGGGGCCTCCATCGCCTGCGACGGGGTCTGCCTGACGGTGACGGGGTTGGGGGCGGATTGGTTCGAGGTCGATATTTCCGCCGAAACCGTGTCGAAAACCAATGTGTCGGGTTGGGCGGTGGGCCAGCGGCTGAACCTGGAACGCGCGCTGCGGCTGGGCGATGAATTGGGCGGGCATATCGTATCGGGCCATGTCGATGGCGTGGCCGAGGTCGTGGGGGTGACGGATGAGGGCGCATCGACCCGGATCAGTTTCCGCGCGCCCGAGGCGCTGGCGCGCTTCATCGCGCCCAAGGGATCGGTGGCGCTGAACGGCACCTCGCTGACCGTGAACGAGGTCGAGGGCGTGACCTTCGGGGTGAACCTGATCCCGCATACCAAGGCGGTGACGACCTGGGGCGACACGGCGGTGGGCGATCTGGTGAACCTCGAGATCGACACGCTGGCGCGCTACGTGGCGCGGTTGCAGGAGTGGGGGTGAGGGGGGCCTTCGCGGGCCGTTCCGGCCCTTGTCGGCGCGGTGCCGGCGGCCTCCGGCGGGGATATTTGAGAAACGAAGAAGCGACAGGCGGGGCATGAGCGGGATCGGGCATAACAACGGGCCGTCGATGGAGCCGGGGTTCGGCTTTCGCAAGCTGGCCTGGACCAAGGCGCGGCGCGAGCTGTTGCCGAGCCTGCCCTTGGAGGTGGTGCGCATCCATGTGGCGCGCGCCAAGCGTTTGGGCCTGCCCTACAAGACCTATGCCACGATCCGTACCACCACGGGCCATGACATCGTGGCCTTCCTGTTTTCCGGCAATGCGCTGGATCTGCGCCGGGGGCAGGTGACGGTCGGCGCGGATGTGGCGGCGCGGCTGACGGATCTGGCCGGGGCAGCCGGGCGTCTGGCGGCGGTCTATGCGCCGGCCCGCGCGGCGGATGTCCTGGCGGCGCAGCCGGGTCTGTTGGAGGCGGCCAGCGCCGCGCCGGCCTTTACCGCGACATGGCGCGACACCTGCGACACGATCCGGGGCGCCTTGGCAGAGCGGCGGCTGGCGCGCGACGGGGTGGTTCTGGTCGCGGCCACAGAGGTGGAACGCGGCTGGTGCGCGGCGGCGGGGCTGGGCGGTGTGATCGACAGGGGCGTGATGTTCGACGCCGTCGCCGTGGCCTAGTCACCGGCGCAACGATGGGCTATCTGCGCCCCTGAAACGACGCGCGGAGAGAACGGCCATGACGCAAGCCTTTGAACAGCCGGGACCGGTCGAGAAAGACTGGGCCGAGGCGATTTCGCCCATCGAGGAGATCCTCGAGGAGGCGCGCAACGGCCATATGTTCATCCTGGTCGATCACGAGGACCGCGAAAACGAAGGTGATCTGGTGATCCCCGCGCAATGGGCGACGCCCGATGTGATCAACTTCATGGCGACCCATGGGCGCGGGCTGATCTGCTTGTCGATGACCAGCGCCCGGATCGACGAGCTTGGCCTGCCGCTGATGTCGACGAACAATTCGTCGCGCCACGAGACCGCGTTCACCTTGTCGATCGAGGCGCGCGAGGGCGTGACCACGGGCATTTCGGCGGCGGACCGCGCGCGCACGGTGCAGGTGGCCATCGATGCGTCGCGCGGCGCGGCTGATATCGCCACGCCGGGCCATGTGTTCCCGCTGCGCGCGCGCGATGGCGGCGTGCTGGTGCGCGCGGGCCATACGGAAGCGGCGGTGGATATCTCGCGTCTGGCGGGGCTGAACCCGTCGGGCGTGATCTGCGAGATCATGAACGAAGACGGGTCCATGGCGCGGCTGCCCGACCTTGTGGGGTTTGCGCAGCGCCACAATCTGAAGATCGGCACGATCAGCGACCTGATTTCCTATCGGCGGCGGCATGACAACCTGGTCAAGGTACGGCAGGAACAGGTCATCACCAGTGAATTCGGTGGCGACTGGACCATGCGGATCTACACCGACGAGACCCAGGGCGCCGAACATATCGTGCTGATCAAGGGCGATATTTCCACGCCCGACCCGGTTCTGGTGCGGATGCATGCCATGGACCCCCTGCTGGACGTGGTGGGCGCGGGCCCCAAGGGGCGCGCGGGCGAGTTTGGCGATGCCATGCGCCTGATCGCGGACGAGGGGCGCGGCGTTCTGGTCTTGCTGCGCGATCTGACCATGAAGCTGGTCGTCGAGGACGAGGTCAGCCCCCAGACCTTGCGGCAATACGGGCTTGGCGCGCAGATCCTGTCGTCGCTGGGGATCAGCGACATGATCCTGCTGACAAATTCCCCCAAGCCCAAGGTCGTCGGGCTGGAGGCTTATGGCCTGTCCATCCTGGGCACGCGCAAGATTTCGGAGCTTGGATAAATGGCCGGACATTCCGACAATGACATGGGGCTGCCGGGTTTCGACAAGCCGGTGAAGATCGCCATCGTGATCGCGCCTTATTACACCGCCATTTCGCAGGCGCAGCTTGGCGCGGCGCGCGCGGTGCTCGACCAGGCGGGCGTGGCGCATGAAACGCTCGAGGTGCCCGGTTCGCTGGAAATCGCGACGGCCATCGGCATCGCGCATCGGCTGGGCGATTTCGACGGTTACGTCGCCCTTGGCTGCGTGATCCGGGGGGCGACCTCGCATTACGACGTGGTGGTCAATGAAAGCGCGCGGGCGCTGACGCTGTTGGGGATGCAGGGCGTTTGCATCGGCAACGGGATCATCACGGTGGAAACCCGCGCCCAGGCCGAAGAACGCGCCGATGCGGCGCGGCTGAACACGGCGGGCGGTGCGGCGGCGGCGGCCCTGCACCTGATCGCGTTGACGCGCCGGTTCGCGCAGCCTAAAGGCGGCATCGGTTTCAAGCCGCGCCCCGATGTGACCGGTGGCGCGGGCGACAGCGAAGGCCCCTCACGCGCATGATCGACGACCCTGCCCAGACCCCGCGCCCCAAGGGCATCAGCCGCGAAGAGCGCCGCCAGATGCGGTCTGCCGCGCGGCTTTATGCCGTGCAGGCGCTGTTCCAGATGGAAGTGTCGGGCCAGACCCGCCAAGCCGTTCGGACCGAGTTCGAAACGCATCGCTTCGGCGCGGTCTACGAGGGCGAGGAAATGGCCGAGGGTGACCCCGACCTGTTCGCCAAGACGCTGGAAGACGCGGTGAACTGGCAGGCCCGGATCGACCAGATGACGGATCGCGCGCTGGTGGCGAAATGGCCGATCCACCGGATCGACCCGACGCTGCGCGCGCTGTTTCGCGCCGCGGGCGCCGAGCTGGTCGAGGGCGTGGCCCCGCCCAAGGTGGTGATCAGCGAATATGTCGACGTGGCGCGCGCGTTTTTCCCGGAACGGAAGGAGCCGAAATTCGTCAATGCCGTGCTGGATCACATGGCACGAGAGGCCAAGCCAGAGGCGTTCTGACGCCTTGCGAAAAAGCCGCTGACCGGGCCTTGCGGGCAGGTTCGCCGAATGCCACTTGCACGCCATCGGGGCCGGTGCGCGGGGCATATGCGGGCCGATAAGGGTGGGTCATGGATATCGTTATGGTTCTGGCGGGGCTTGCCCTGTTGCTTGGCGGTGGCGAAGGGCTGGTGCGGGGGGCCGTGGCCCTTGCCACGCGGATGCAATTGCCGATGGCGGTCGTGGGGGCGGTGGTGCTGGGGTTCGGCACATCGATGCCCGAGATGCTGACATCGCTGTCGGCGGCGCTTGCGGGGGCGCCGGGCATTGCCATCGGCAATGTGCTGGGTTCGAATATCGCCAATATCCTGTTGATCCTTGGGCTTGCGGCGGTGATTGCGCCGGTGCCCGCCGGGGTTGCCGGTGTCGAGGATCGGGCCTGGCTGGCGGTGGCCACGGTGTTTGGGATCGCGGTGATCGTCCTGGGGGTCGCCGTGGGCCGGGTCGAAGGCGTGATCTTGCTGGGGGCGCTGGCCGTCTACATCTGGCGCGCGCTGTCGCGGGATGCGGCGATGGAACCCGTGCCCGAGATCGCGGGGCTTGGCACCGGCAAGATCGCGGGCCTTTTAGTCCTGGGGCTGGCCGCGCTGATCGGCGGGGCCTGGCTTTTGGTGGAAGGTGCCACTGGCATCGCACGCGCGCTTGGCATCGGGGAAACGGTGATCGGCCTGACGGTCGTGGCCGTGGGCACGTCGTTGCCGGAACTGGCGACCAGCGTGATCGCGGCGCGGCGCGGGCAGGCGGGATTGGCGCTTGGCAATGTGCTGGGGTCGAACGTGTTCAACATCCTTGCCATCCTGGGCCTGACCGCGGTGATCGTGCCGATCCCGGTGCCGCCGGGGCTGTCGCCGGTCGATCTGGTGATGGTGGCCGGATCTGCGGTCTTGTTGCTGGGGGTCTTGTTTCTTGGCCGGATCGGGCGTGGTGCGGGCGCAGGGTTCTTGATGATCTATGCAGGCTACATGGGCTGGTTGGCGCTGTCGGTTGCCTGAGATTTAGGCAATGATGCGCCACCGCCCGTGCCAGGGTGACGCGGACCCTTGCACGGGGCGCCTGCGGGCATAACTATCACCGTGACACAGCAAGGAGTCGCCCATGCCCCAACACATCCGTTTCATCCTGCGTCATGCCGCGATCGGCTTTGGCATCGCGGGGGTCTTCGTGGGCATGTTGCTTGCCTTTGACGTGGCGGGCCTGTGGCACCTGGTGACACATACCGCCGAGGGCCCGATCGCGCTGGCGGTCTTGGTGGTGCTGTGCGGCATCACCTTCGGGTCGGCACAGGTGGGCTACAAGATCATGACCATGGGCGATGACAGCGACGATGACGCGCCCAAGGGCCGCCGCGACGCGGTCTTTGCCCGCGGTGCCGTCCCCGTTCCGGTGCGCATCCGCACTGATGACCGCCGCCGCTGATCCGCCATTCCCGAGATGCGAAAAACGCCGCCCCTTGCAGGGCGGCGTTTTCATGTGACGGGGACCGCAGCAACCGTGGAGGCGTTCAATTCCCGAGGACCTGTGTGTACAGGTGGGCACCAGGTAATCAGACCAGGATCCGATCAGAGCCAGCTCCCTCGAAAATGCTTAAGGCCACTGGAATTTTGCCACAGGCACGCGTCGAGCAGATCCGTCACTCCACCAGATAGGCGGGGGCGCGGCGTCTGGCAAGACCCGGCTGCGCTTGCCTTTGTTCGTGGATTGTTCCAGTCTTGCGCCATGTCCGATCTTGCGCCCCTTGCCCATGATCCGCGCACACCGGGCCAGATGCTGGCGCGCGGCGTCTGTCGCCATTTGCGCGGGCATGATTTCGTCACGCTGGAAGAATTCACCCCCGAACGCGGCAAGCGGCTGGACGTGATGGCGCTTGGCCCCAAGGGCGAGCTCTGGGTGATCGAATGCAAATCATCGCGCGCCGATTTCACATCGGATGGCAAATGGGCCGGGTACCTGGAATGGGGGGATCGGTATTTCTGGGCGGTGGATGACGCGTTTCCCACCGATCTGTTGCCCGATGACACCGGGCTGATCATCGCCGATGCCTATGACGCAGAGATCTTGCGCATGGGGCCAGAGGTGAAACTGCCCCCCGCCCGGCGGCGCGCGGTGACGCAGCGGTTTGCGCGACACGCGGCGCTGCGGCTGCAGGGTTTGCGCGATCCGGGCCTGATCTTGTAGCGATCAGCGCTTTTTCTTGCCCATGGCGCGCGCGGCGGCGGCGGCGGCACGCAATTCTTCGGCGATTTCCTCGGCCTCTTCCGGCTCGAAATCCAGCGGCAGGTCGATACCGTCGCCCTCGACATAGATCCTGACCATGCCAAGCGTCGTCGGCCCGATCTGCAAGTTCGCTGCCACGTCGTTTTCGCTGTTGATGCCCATGGGTGCTGTCTCCAAATCCATGCTCGGAGGTAGCGGGTGGCGGCGGTTTGTGCAAGCAAGGCAGCGCGGCCCGCGCGGCGCCGCGTGATCTGGTGGGGCAATTCCGACTTGCGCGCCTGACCTCTTGCAATCGCGCGGCGTGGGCGCTATCCCCGCCACGTGCAATGACACTGCCGGCGTAGCTCAGTTGGTTAGAGCGCCTGATTGTGGATCAGGAGGTCCCCCGTTCAAGCCGGGGCGCTGGTACCATCCCCCTTTAATCGGCCAGGATGATTTCGCGCAGCAGGGCGCGGCTTTCGCTGTCATGCACACGGATCACGCCATCGGTGCCGATGATCACCGTGCGCCCGTCGATGACGCTGATGCCGACCGCGCCCACGCCGTCGGGCAGGGCGAAATCGCCCGGTGCGACCAGAACGCTGGGGCTTTGCGGGGCCCCACCGCCATTCAAGCGGATGACAAGGGCCGCGCTGATCGTTATGACGCCAGCGATCATCGTCACGGTCAGAACCGTCACCAAAAGCCGCAACCGTTTCAGGTGCGGCGGCAGATCACCCTCGGCGATCGAGGTTTCAGGAGGCTCGGCCACACCCATGTCCATCCGTATCGTCACGGTCGAAATCGGGCCCGACCCGGCCCCCCGCCTTGATAAGGCACTCGCCCGCGAAGTGCCAGAGGATGCGCATCTGAGCCGCTCGCGTTTGTCGCGGCTGATCGACGATGGTGCCGTGACGCTGAACGGTGTGCCCGTCACCGACGCGCGCGCCAAGGTGGTCGAAGGGGATGTGATCGACATCACCGTGGCCGAAGCCGAAGAGGTGGCCACGGCCCCCGAGGCCATCGCGCTGGATATCCGGCACGAAGACGCCGACCTGATCGTCATCAACAAACCCGTTGGAATGGTGGTGCACCCCGCCCCCGGATCACCGGGCGGAACCTTGGTCAACGCGTTGCTGCATCATTTCGGCGGCAACCTGTCCGGTGTCGGCGGCGAAAAGCGGCCAGGGATTGTGCACCGGATCGACAAGGATACATCCGGTCTCTTGGTCGTGGCAAAATCGGACGCCGCCCATCACGGGCTGGCCGATCAATTCGCCGCCCACACGGTCGAGCGTGAATACAGCGCGATCTGTCACGGTTTGCCCGATCCGGGCGATCCGCGGCTGAACGGGGTGCGCGGGGTGAATTTTGAAGCCGGTGGCGTGCTCAAGATCACCACACAGCTCGCCCGCCACAAGACCGACCGCCAGCGGCAGGCGGTGTTGTTCCAGGGCGGCCGGCACGCTGTGACCCGCGTGCGGGTCGAGGAATCGCTCGGCCCGGTCACGCGGGTGTCATGCCGGCTTGAAACCGGGCGCACGCACCAGATCCGGGTGCATATGGCCCATGTCGGGCACGGGTTGGTGGGCGATCCGGTGTATGGCGGGCGCAGGCGCGTGTCCGACAAGGTGATGGGACAGGCGATGGCGGCGCAATTGAACGGCTTTTCCCGGCAGGCGCTGCACGCCGCGCGGCTTGGCTTTGAACATCCCGTGACCGGCGAGATGATGGAATTTTCCGCCGATCTGCCGCCGGATATGGCGGATCTGGTGCAAGGGCTGCGCAACGCTGGGATGTAACCTGTGCACACATGCACGTGAGCATGGGATCACACCGCTTGCTGTTCGACGATGTGGGGTGCATTATCTGACCGATCGAGTTCAGTTGACCTCTTGACGATAAGTTAAGCAGGTTTACATAACTGAAAACGGAGCCTAACAGGGGGTCCATACCCATGACGACTTATGCAAATCTTCCGGCCCCATCGCCAGAACAGGGCCTGAACCGCTATCTTCAGGAAATCCGCAAGTTCCCGATGCTGGAACCGGAACAGGAATACATGCTGGCCAAGCGCTGGGTCGAAGACCAGGACACAGCCGCCGCCCATCAGCTTGTCACCAGCCATCTGCGGCTCGCCGCCAAGATCGCGATGGGCTATCGCGGCTATGGCCTGCCGCAAGCCGAGGTGATTTCCGAGGCAAACGTGGGCCTGATGCAGGCAGTCAAGAAATTCGACCCCGAAAAAGGTTTCCGCCTTGCCACTTACGCGATGTGGTGGATCCGCGCCTCGATCCAGGAATATGTCCTGCGGTCGTGGTCGATGGTCAAGCTGGGCACGACCAGCGCGCAGAAAAAGCTGTTTTTCAACCTGCGCAAGGCCAAGGCCCGCATCGGCGCGCTGGAAGAGGGCGATCTGCGGCCCGAAAACGTCGCACGGATCGCCCATGATCTGGGCGTGACCGAGGCCGAGGTGATTTCGATGAACCGGCGCCTGTCGGGGGGCGATGCCTCGCTCAACGCGACGGTCGGGTCGGATGACGACGGATCGACGCAATGGCAGGATTGGCTGGAAGATGAAGGGGCAAACCAGGCCTCTGACTATGCCGAGCGCGATGAATACACCCAACGCATGTCGCTCATGACCGAGGCGATGGAGGTGCTGAACGAGCGCGAGCGCGATATCCTGACCCAGCGCCGCCTGCTCGATGAACCCGTGACGCTGGAGGATCTGTCCGGCGTCTACAACGTCAGCCGCGAACGCATCCGCCAGATCGAGGTGCGCGCCTTTGAAAAGCTGCAAAAGCGCATGCGCGACCTGGCGCGCGAACAGGGGATGCTGGCCAACGCCTGACCCCTTTTCCGGATGACATGCCGCCGCCCTGGGCCAGCCCCATGGGCGGCGGTCTTGTTTTTGCCTTTTCCCGCACCGCGGCGCGCGCTACGCCTTGGACATGACACAAGATCACATCCGCTGGGGCGTGCTTGGCGCGTCCGGCTTTGCCCGCAAGATCATGGCCCCGGCCATAAATGCCGCCACAAGGTCGCGGCTTGCCGCCATCGCCACGCGTGACCCGGCGCGCGCCGCCCCCTTTGCGCAGATGGCGCCCGGCCTGGTGGTGCATGACAGCTACGCGGCGCTGTTGGCCGATCCGGATATCGACGCGGTCTACATCCCGCTGCCCAATGCGCTGCATGTCGACTGGTCGATCCGGGCCGCAGAGGCGGGCAAGGCGGTTCTGTGCGAAAAGCCCATTGGGCTGCAGGATGCCGATTTCGACCGGTTGATCGCGGCGCGGCGCGCCACCGGCCGCCTGATCGCAGAGGCCTGGATGCCCGCCCATCACCCGCAATGGCACAAGGTGCGCGACCTGATCGCAGCCGGCGACCTGGGCCGGCTGCACAGCGTCACCGGCGTGTTCACCTATGGGCTGGCCGATCCGGCCAATATCCGCCTGTCCGCTGACCTGGCAGGCGGGGCGCTGCGCGACATCGGGGTCTATCCGATTGGCGCCTTCCGCTTTGCCACCGGGCTGGAACCGGCCATCGCCTGGGCCGATGCGGTGATCGAGGATGGGGTCGACACCTCGACATGGGTGCAGGCGCGGGCGGGCGATGTGCGCTTTGCCTTCCACGTGTCGATGCGCACCAAGCAGCGCCAGCAGATGGTGTTCGAAGGCGACCGCGCCACGCTGACCGTCGCCTCGCCCTTCAACGCGGGCCAATACGGGCAGGCCGACCTGGTCGTGACCCGCGATGGCCAGCCGACGCAGATCATCGCCTTCCCCGATGCCCGGCAATATGTGCTCCAGGTCGAGGCGGTCGCATCCCATCTTCTCGACGGGGCGCAGTTCCCCTATCCTCTGGAGGCGTCGCGCGGCACGCAAACGGCCATCGACGCGGTTTTTGACCTGTTGGGGATGTCGTAGCCATGGACCGTAACGATGATGACAGGCTGGCCGGCCGGCTGACCGGCGATCAACCCGAACCCGACCGGGACGGCATGGGCAAGCGGTTGCTCTACATGGTGCTGATCTGGATCATGCTCAGCCTCAGCCAGACGGTTCTGACGCTGATCACGGTGGTTCAGTTCATCATCATGCTGGTCAACACCGGCGAACGGAACAAGCGGCTGGCCGATTTCGGCACCGACCTGGGGATCTGGATGGCCAAGGCGGCGCGCTACCAGGCGGCGGCCTCTGACGTGAAACCCTGGCCCTGGACCGATCTGGATTGACGCGGGCCCATCATGGCCCATGTCCCGGTGGGATCATATCGCCCCACAGGAGCACGCCAGATGTCCGACGACACCCCCATCATTGCCCAGAAATCCCCTTTTCCGGTCGAAGTAACCGAGGGCAAGACCTATTTCTGGTGCAGCTGTGGCCGGTCGCAGAAACAACCGTTTTGCGACGGCTCGCATAAGGACACCGGCTTTCAGCCTCAGAAATGGACCGCCGAAAAAGACGGCACGGTGTTTTTCTGCGGCTGCAAGGCCAGCCAGCGCAAACCGCTTTGCGACGGGTCGCATAACGGTTTGTAAGCCTTGGTGATCGGTAGGCGTTGGGGGCTTAGGGATCGTTTATAAACAACCGAATCGTAAAATAGCGAGCTTTTCGTCTTTTTTGGGATTCCCCTGGGGACCTGCAGGGTGCAGAATCGGCGGCATGATTGATGCCATGGCGATACGTCTGCGTTATGAAGCGCTGAAACCGGTACTGGACGAACGCGGTCGACGCCGGTTTGCGGCAGCCGAGGCGCGGGCTGCGGGGCGAGGCGGGATCGCGGCGGTCTCAAAATCACTGGGATCGCACGCAGCACGATCGGCCGTGGTCTGGCGGAACTGCGCGGGGAGACCGCTGCGGCGGTGCCAGCGGGCGGGGTTCGCCGCGCGGGCGGTGGACGCAAGCCGCTGGTGGCCACCGACACGACGTTGCTCGGCGATCTGAAGGATCTGCTGGATGGAGCGACACGAGGCGATCCGATGACACCGCTATTGTGGACCGCCAAGAGCCTGCGCAAGCTCGCGGCGGAGTTGAAGGGACGCGGCCACCGGATCGGCCACAACTCGGTGGCCGCACTGCTGCGCAGCTTGGGCTACAGCCTTCAGGGAAACCGCAAGACCCTGGAGGGGGCCAGCCATCCTGATCGCGACGCCCAGTTCATCTACATCAACGATCAGGTGAAGGACGCCCTTGCGGCTGGCGAGCCGACCATCTCGGTGGACACCAAGAAGAAAGAGCTGGTTGGCGATTTCAAGAACGGCGGCCGGGAGTACCGTGCCAAGGGCGATCCTGAGAAGGTTCGCGTGCATGACTTCCTGATCCCCGAGCTTGGGCGGGCCTCGCCTTACGGTGTCTACGACATCGCTGACAACGCTGGCTGGGTCAGCGTCGGCATCGACAATGATACCGCCAGCTTTGCGGTCAACTCGATCCGCCGATGGTGGTGCAGCATGGGCCGCGCGCGCTACCCCAATGCCACCAAGCTGACGATCACCGCAGATGGCGGCGGCTCCAACGGCTCGCGCGTGCGGCTGTGGAAGCTTGAACTCCAAGCCCTCGCCAACGAGCTCGGCCTTGAAATCACCGTCTGCCATCTCCCCCCGGGAACCAGCAAGTGGAACAAGATCGAGCACCGCCTCTTCTCGTTCATCACTCAGAACTGGCGAGGCCGACCCCTGGTCAGCTACCAGACCATTGTCCAACTGATCGCCGCCACAACCACCAAAACTGGCCTGAAGGTGCGCAGCGAACTAGACACCAACACATACCCAAAGGGCGTCAAGGTCCGCGATGTCGAAATGACCGCCCTCAACATAATCCGACACGACTTCCACGGCGACTGGAACTACACCATCAAACCGCAGAACAAAACCACAATAAGAAGCGATTATTCTTGAACGAACCCTTAGCCCTCCATCGCCTCCAGCTCGTCGATGAAGCCTTCGATCATCGACAGGCCCTTGTCCCAGAACGCCGGGTCGGACGCATCGAGCCCAAAGGGCGCCAGCAAGTCCTTGTGATGCTTGGACCCGCCCGCCTTCAGCATGTCGAAATACTTGTCCTCGAACCCCGGCGTGCCCTCGGCATAGACGGCGTAAAGCGCGTTCACCAACCCGTCGCCAAAGGCATAGGCATAGACGTAAAACGGCGAATGCACGAAATGCGGGATATAGGCCCAGAAGGTCTCATACCCTTCCATGAAATCGAACACCGGCCCAAGGCTTTGGGCCTGCACGCTCATCCACAGCAGGTTGATGTCCTCGGGCGTCAATTCGCCCTCGCGCCGCGCGGCGTGCAGTTTGCATTCGAAATCGTAGAACGCGATCTGGCGCACGACCGTGTTGATCATGTCCTCGACCTTGCCGGCCAACAGAACCTTGCGCGCGGCATTGTCCTTGGCCTCGGCCAGCATCTTGCGGAAGGTCAGCATCTCGCCAAAGACCGATGCGGTTTCCGCAAGCGTCAGCGGTGTGGATGACAGCAATTCCCCCTGTCCGGCCGCCAGCCGCTGGTGCACGCCATGCCCCAGTTCATGGGCCAGCGTCATCACGTCGCGCGGTTTGCCAAGATAGTTCAGCATCACGTAAGGATGCACATCGGCCACCGTCGGATGCGCGAAAGCGCCCGGCGCCTTGCCCTCTTTCACGCCCGCATCGATCCAACCCTTGGTGAAAAACGGCTCTGCCAGCTCGGCCATGCGCGGGTCAAAGCCGGCATAGGCATCGGTCACGACCGTGCGCGCCTCGTCCCAGCCGAAAATCCTGGTCTGTTCCATCGGCAGGGGCGCGTTGCGATCCCAGACCTGCAGGCGATCAAGCCCCAACCACTTTGCCTTGAGCGCATAGTAGCGATGCGATAGGCGCGGGTAGGCCGCCACAACGGCGTTGCGCAGCGCCTCGACCACCTCGGGTTCGACATGGTTCGACAGGTGGCGGCCCGTCTGCGGGCTTGGCAGGCCGCGCCAACGGTCGGAAATCTCTTTTTCCTTGGCCAGCGTGTTGTGCACCCGGGCAAAGAGCGGCAGCTTTTCCCCAAAGGCCTCGGCCAGCGCGCGCGCGCCTGCTTCGCGCCGGGCGCGGTCGGCGTCCGTCAACAGGTTCAGCGTCGCCTCGATACCAAGTCGGTCGCCCTCGACCTCGAAACTCATGCCCGCGATGGTTTCATCAAACAGCTTGTTCCAGGCCGATGCCCCCACGACCGATTGGTCATGCAGGAATTTTTCCAACTCATCGGAGAGTTGGTAGGGCTTCATCGCCCGCATGCGGTCAAACACTGGCTTGTAGCGCGCAAGGGCCGCGTCCGCGTCGAACACGGCATGGTAGCGGTCGTCGGGGATGCGGTTGAATTCCAGGCTGAAAAACACCAGCGCGGTGGTGTAGGTGGTGATCTTGTCCTGCATGTCGGACATGAACTTGGCCCGGTCCGCATCCGTGGTGTGCTGATAATAGCGCAGGCCCGCATAGGACATGATGCGCCCGGCCACGGTGTCGATCCGTTCATAGCGCGTGATACAGGCCAGCATCGCGGCGCTGTCCAGATCGGCCAGCTTGCCCTCGTAGCTGGCGGCGAAATCGCGGCATTCACGCTCCAGCCAGCCCAGGTCGCGGGTCAGCGCCTCGGCGTCGGGGGCGCTATAGAGATCGGACAAATCCCAATCCGGCAAGGCCCCCAAGGGCGCGCCCCCGGTGTCGGTGGCGGCGTCGCGGCGCAGGGCGGCGGGATGGGGCAGGTGCATGTCGAACCTCTTTTGCAAAACGCTTGCCCCAGATATGGCGCGTCCTTGGCCGGGTCTCAACCCGTGCTGCACGCCCGCTTCATCTTGGCCGGAAAACTCCGGGGGCGTCGCGCATGCGACGGGGGGCAGCGCCCCCGCCCGCCCGCGGGGTCAGAGCTCCACCGTGCCGTCATCCCCGGTTTCAGGCAGATCATCGGGGGCCACCGGTGGCGCATCGGGCGACCGGCGCAAGATGATGTCGCCATTGGGCAGGCGTTCGGGCAGGTCGTAATGCGACAGGTCATCGACGATCTCGCCCAGCCGGTTCAGCATCGGCATCACCTCCTCCTCGAGGAAGGGCTGCATCCCGTCCAGCATCGGGCGCATCTCGTCCATCAGACCTTCGAGGAGCATCCGGCCGCCTTCGCCCAGCCGGTCCAGCCCGCCGCGCAGGTCGCTGTCATCGTCTTGCGCCATGGCGGGCGCGGTCAGGGTCAGAAAGGCGATCAGCCACAGCATCTGGCGCATGGTCATGTCCTCCGGCTTTGCCCGGCCGAGATAGGTATTGCAGCGCGGGGTTTCACCCCGTCGCAAGGTCCAATGTCACCGGAAAATGATCCGATGCGGTCAAAAGTGCGTCGCGCAAGGCGGTGTCTTCCCAACAGGCGGGGTCTTCGAACGGGTGCCAGATGTGCCAGCGCCGCGCGCGGTCGCGCAGATCGGGCGAGACCATGATGTAATCCAGCAGCGCCGACAGATATCGCCCCTCGGCGGCGATGAAGAACCGCGCGGTGGTCGGCGCGGCCATGATCCGACGTTCCAGCGCGCGCGCGGCATGCGGGTCAAACATCAGCCGGTCGCGCATGCCGGCCCAGCCCATCACGATTTCCAGCCCGGACTGCCCGAACAATTCCTCGTAGCCATCAAGGCCGGGCCCGTCGTTCAGATCGCCCAGAACGATCAGCGGCGCGCCTTCGGCCAGATGCGCCTCGATCCGGCGGCGCAGCCAGATGCATTGCGCCAATTGCTTGCGTCGGTTCGCGATGGCGATTTTCATCGCATGGTCATGGTCGCGCGCGCCATGGGGCGCCTTGGATTTCACATGCACGCCGATCATGCGGATCTCACCGATGGGCGTGTCCAGCCGCAGTTCCAGCGGCGGCTTGGAAAAGGTGACCACATCCTCGGTCGCGTCCACATCCAGATCGATGTGAAACTGCCCGTCGAAGCGGGGGGCGCCGATGTCCATCGGGTCATGGGTGGCGCGGATGACATCGGGATCATGCAGCAGCATCAGTTCCTGCTGGGTGTCATTGGCAAAGCCCACGCAGACGTCGCGGGCCCGCAGGCCTGCCTCGCGGGCGAAATTGGCCAGTGCCTTGGCCCCGTTGCGGTGGCGCGAGATATCGGGGGCCTCGACCACCAGGATGGCATCGGCATCCAGCGCGCGAAACACCCGGATCAGCGCCGCGATCTGGTCGGCACGGGTGACATCCTGCCGCCCGGACCAACCGCCCGTGTCCAGCAACCGGCCCTTGTCGTCGAACAGGGTGTGGAACCATTCCACGTTATAGGTGGCGATGCGCAGACGCGGGCCACCCATCATGCCTACGCCCGTTGCGGGGATCGCGCCGCGATCTCTTCCCAGGCGCGGTTGACCGCGATCAGGCGAAGTTCGGCCAGTTTCACCGCCTCGGGGGGCACGCCGCGGGCGATCATCCGGTCGGGGTGGGTCATGCGCACCTCGGCCCGCCAGGCGCTGCGGATGTCTTCCAGCGGCATCTCTGGGGTGACGCCCAGAACGGCATAGGGATCGGGGGCGGCATCGGGCACGTAGCGGGCGCGCAAGCGGCGGAACTGGGCCTCGGGCAGGCCGAAAATCTCGGCCACGCGGGTCAGGAACAGGTCTTCGGCGGGGTGATAGGCGCCATCGGCGGTGGCGATGTGAAACAGCCCCTCGATCAGGTCGCACAACACGCTGTCGACACCGCAGGGGCTATCGTCGCTGTGAAACATCCGGGCGATCCGCGCGGCGTACTCCTCGAAGCCCGCAACATCTTCGCGGGCAAGGTTGAAGACGCGGGCGGCGGCGCGTTCATCCTCGGGCGGGATGTGAAACACCTGGCGAAAGGCTGTCACCTCGTCGCGGGTCACAAGGCCGTCGGCCTTGGCCATCTTGGCCGAAAGCGCGATCACCGCGATGGTAAAGGCAACGGATCGTTCGGGCGCCGCGCGCAGCTTGTCAAAGACAGCGGACAGGCCCTCGCCCTTGGCAAGGGCGGCCAATGCCTCGGTGATGCGGGTCCAGAGCGACATGCCCCTGTCTACCGCGAACCGCCCCGAAATGTCAGGGGAAACCGCGCTGCATCACAGCATTTTCTGCATCAACACGAGGTCGTGCCAGCGCCCGAATTTCCAGCCCACCTGTGGCAGGCGCGCGATGGTCGCATAGCCGATGGCGGCATGAAACGCCGCCCCGCCCGCGTTTTCCCCCGCAACGCCCGCGATCATGGAATGCAGGCCAGCGCCGCGCGCCGCGTCCTCGGCAGCGGTCATCAGCGCGCGGCCCAGCCCGTTTCCCCGCGCGCCCGCCGCGACATGGATCGAATGCTCCACCGTATAGGCATAGCCCGGCCCGTTGCGAAACTGCGACCATGTGACAAAGCCCAGAACGCCGGTGCCGTCATCGGCCACCAGAAAGGGTTGGGTGCCGATCTGCGCGGCCAAGCCGGCCACGTCCTTTTGCGCGGTGGTAAAGGTCTGGGTGGTGTCGCGGATGACGTGGTTCCAGATCGCGGCGATGGCCCCGGCATCATCGGGGCGGGCGGGCCTGATCACAGCACGACCTCGCCCTCTGGCGTCGCAATCACGGCTTCCATGCGCGGGGCGGCGGCGGCGATGATCGTGATCCTCGGGTCGTCGACCAGGGGCAAGAGCGCCGCGCCAAGCGCCTCGGCCTGGGGTGAAAACAGCCGCAGCCCGGTCAGGCGCGCGCCCAGGTCGGTCAGCCGGGGCGCGGGGTGGGCCGGACCCTGCCATTCGATCAGCGCCGGAAACAGCCCGTCAAAGGGCAGCTTCCCATCCCTGGGCACCGCCATCCGCCAGGACAGGTCGCCGCGCGCCAGCGACCAGGGAAGGCCCGTGCCCGGTGGCGACACCGCCAGCGCCGCGTCCAGATCGGCGCAGCGGCAGATCCATGTCGTGGCCCGCGCCGGGCCCTTGAACCGATCCAGGTCGAACCAGCGCGGCTGGGCGGGTGGCGTGCCCTCCGGGTCGATCGCGATCACCTCGAGGTAATCGGGGCCAAGCGACAACAGCCGGTTATGCGTGCCCATGGCCGCGTGCTGCCCGCCGCCCTGCAAGGGCAGACCCAGCGCGCGTTCCACCGCGTCTGCGCCCGCATCCAGCCGCTCGGCTGCAATCGCGATATGATCCAGTGTCAGCATTGCCTGTCGCCCCTTGTGCGTGATCCGTCGCACCCCGCCTTGCGCCTGTCGCCAAATGGGTTTTGGGTTGTCGCCATGTCCGACGTCAAGGCCACCCTGCGCCAATCCGCCTTTGCCGCCCGCAAACGGGCCTTTGACGCGCGCCATGACAGTGGCGCGGTGGCGGCGGCCACGGCGCATCTCTTGGCGCTGATCGGCCCCGCGCAGGGGCATGTCATCGCGGGCTACATGCCCATCCGCACGGAAATCGACGCGCTGCCCGCCATGACCGCGCTACAGGCCCAGGGCGCGCGGCTCTGCGTGCCGGTGATCGCGGGCACGGGCCTGCCGCTGCGCTTTCGGGACTGGCGGCCGGGCGCAGTGATGGTGCCCGGGCCCTTTGGCGCGATGATCCCGGAGGAAGGCGCCTGGCTGGTGCCCGATACGCTGATCGTGCCGCTTGTCGGCTTTGACGCGCGGGCCAACCGCCTGGGCTATGGTGGCGGGTTCTACGACCGCAGCTTGGCGGGGCTGGCCGCGCGCCCCGATGCCGCCCGGCCGCTTCGGGCCTATGGCCTTGCCTTCGCGGCCCAGGCGCTGCCGGATGTGGCGGCAGGGCCTACCGATGTCACGCTGGATGCCATCGTCACCGAACAGGGCGTGCTGCGCCCCTGACAGGCCCGGCATTTCCGCCTTGCGACGCCCCCGCGCGCGACCTAAGCCAAGGGCATGCGAATTCTATTTCTTGGCGATGTCATGGGCCGCGCGGGGCGTGCGGCGATTTCGGAAACCCTGCCGGGGCTGCGTGCCGCGTGGCGGCTCGATTTCGTCGTGGTCAACGCGGAAAACGCCACCGCCGGCGCGGGGCTGTCGGCGGCGCATGCGCGCGCGGTGCTGGAGGCGGGCGCCGATTGCATCACGCTGGGCGATCACGCCTTTGACCAGCGCGAAATGCTGCAATTCATCACCGAGGAACCGCGCATCCTGCGGCCGCTGAATTTCGCCAAGGACGCCCCCGGCGCGGGCGCGCGGGTGTTCAAGGCCACCCAGGGCCGCCAGGTTCTGGTCGCGCAGGCGCTGGGCCAGGTGTTCATGAAGCGGCCCTTTGACGATCCGTTCTCGGCGCTGGACGGGGTGCTGCGCAAATACCCGCGCGGCGGCACGGTTCATGCCGCGCTGATCGACATCCATGCCGAGGCGACATCGGAAAAGATGGCCACGGGCCATTTCTGTGATGGCCGCGCCAGCCTTGTGGTCGGCACCCATACCCATGTGCCCACCGCCGATGCGATGATCCTGCCCGGCGGCACCGCCTACCAATCTGATGCAGGCATGTGCGGCGATTACAATTCGGTCATCGGCATGGACAAGGTCGAACCGCTGCGCCGTTTCATCACCGGCATGCCCAAGGAACGCTTCACCCCCGCCGAGGGCCCGGCCACCCTGTCGGGCACCTATGTCGAAACCGAGGATCGCAGCGGCGTGGCGACCCTGATCAAGGCGGTCCGGATCGGTGGCCGCCTGTCGCCCGAAGGCCCGCCCGATGCGCCGTGACGGGTTGGGCTATGTCCTGATCCTGATCCTGTGCGGGGCGGCCTGGGGCTTGGGCCAACCCTTTTCCAAGATCGCCGTGTCCGAAGGCTATCGCCATTTCGGCATCATCTTCTGGCAATTTGCCATCGGTGCGGCCCTGCTCGGGGCGATCAATGTCGTGCGGGGCGGGCGCGTGCCACGGTCGGCGCGCCATCTGGCCTTTTACACCATCATCGCGCTGATCGGCACCTTGTTGCCCAATTCTGCCAGCTACACCGCCGCGATTCACCTGCCGTCCGGCATCTTGTCGATCGTCTTGTCGCTGATCCCGATGCTGGCCTTTCCCATCGCGCTGGCCTGGGGGTTGGACCGGTTTTCGGTTCCGCGCCTGGCCGGGCTTTTGTTGGGCCTGTGCGCCATCGTGCTGATCGCGGCCCCCGACGCGAGCCTGCCCGACCGCGCCATGGTGATGTGGTTGCCCTTGGCCATGATCGCGCCGCTGTTCTACGCGGTAGAGGGCAATTTCGTTGCCCGCTACGGCACCGAGGGGCTGGATGCGGTCGAGATGCTGCTGGGCGCATCGCTGGTCGGCATGGTCCTGGCCGCGCCGCTGGCCATGATGACCGGGCAGTTCATTTCGCCCTTGCCGCCATGGGGTGCGCCGGATCTGGCGATCGTCGCATCCTCTGTTGCCCATGCGCTGGCCTATACCGCCTATGTCTGGCTGGTGACCCGCGCCGGATCGGTCTTTGCCGCGCAAGTGTCCTATCTGGTGACGGGGTTCGGCATTCTCTGGGCCAAGCTGATCCTGGCGGAAAGCTATTCGCCCTGGGTCTGGGCGGCGCTGGCGCTGATGATGGCGGGCCTGTTTCTTGTGCAACCGCGCAAGCCGCCCGCGCCGGTTGCCGCTGGATGAGCCGCGCCCTACGGCCGGTCCTTGCCCCGCCCCGGCGCATCGCTACAGTTGAGCCGCCGCCGCTGCGTGCAAAGGGACCATGATGATCGACCTGTCGCTGTCGCAGACCACCGAGGGGCTGCTGACGCTTGCCATCCTGATCGCCATGTTCGCGCTGTTCCTGCGCGAACGCTGGCCGACCGAGGTTGTGGCCATCGGCGGGGTGTCTGCCTTGCTGATCCTCGGGCTGCTGCCCTCGGACCGGGCGACAGCCGTCTTGGCCAACCCCGCGCCCTGGACCATTGCGGCGATGTTCATCGTCATGGGCGCGCTGGTGCGCACCGGAAGCCTGGATCGCCTGACCAAATTTGCAGAGGCCAAGGCGGTGTCGAACCCCGGCCTGGCGGTGACGACGCTCCTGGGTTTCGTGGCGCTGGCCTCGGCCTTCATGAACAACACGCCCATCGTGGTGATCATGATCCCGGTCTTCGTGCAGATTTCCCGCATCCTTGGCACATCCGCCTCCAAGCTGCTGATCCCCTTGTCCTATGCCGCGATCATGGGCGGCACGCTGACGCTGATCGGCACCTCGACCAACCTGTTGGTCGATGGTGTCGCGCGGGCCGAAGGGCTGGAGCCGTTCACCATCTTCGAGATCACGCCCATCGGCCTTGTCGTGGTGGCCTGGGGGATGATCTACCTCACGCTCATCGGCCGCCACCTGTTGCCCGAGCGAACGTCGATGGCGGCGCTCCTGGGGGCGGGGCGGGCCAAGGCCAAGTTCTTTACCGAGCTGGCCATCCCCGAAGACAGCGCCCTGATCGGCCAGACCGTGACCGAGGTCGACCTGTTCCGCCGCGATGGCGTGCGCCTGATCGACGTGTTGCGCGGCGATGCCTCGCTGCGCCGCGACATGGGGGCCGTCACCTTGCAGGCGGGCGACCGCATCGTGCTGCGCACCGAGATGTCCGAGGTTCTGGGCCTGCAGGCCTCCAAGGATCTGCGCACCGCCGACAAGCTCAGCTCGGTGGCCACCACCACCGTCGAGGTGCTGATCACGCCGGGCGCGCGGCTGGTGGGGCGCACCCTGGGCGATCTGCGCCTGCGCCGCCGCTACGGGGTCTACCCACTGGCGGTGCATCGGCGGAACCAGAACATCGGCAGCCAGTTGGAAAACCTGTCGGTGCGCGTGGGCGACACCCTGCTGCTCGAAGGGGACCCGGCCGACATCCAGCGCCTTGCCGCCGACATGGATCTTGTCGATGTCTCGCAGCCCTCGGAACGCGCCTATCGCCGGGCCAAGGCCCCCATTGCCATCGCCGCGATGGCGGGCATCGTGGGGCTGGCCGCCTTTGACATCGCCCCGATCCTGGTGCTGGCGGTGATCGCGGTGGCGGTGGTGCTCTTGACCGGCTGCATCGACGCGGATGAGGCGTTTTCTTTCGTTGATGGCCGGTTGCTGGCGCTGATCTTTGCCATGCTGGCGGTCGGTGCGGCGCTGGACCATACCGGCGCGATCCAGATGATCGTCGACCCGGTCGCGCCGATCCTGGGGCAGATGCCGCCCTGGGTCATGGTCTGGGCGATCTACTACATGACCACGATCCTGACCGAACTGGTGTCCAACAACGCCATTGCCGTGATCATGGCCCCCATCGCCATCGCGCTCGCGCAGGCCACCGGCGTTGACCCGCGCCCTTTGGTCGTGGCGGTGATGATTGCGGCCTCGGCCTGTTTCGCCACGCCCATCGGCTACCAGACCAACATGCTGGTCTACGGACCGGGCGGTTATCGCTTTACCGATTTCATGCGGATCGGTATTCCCTTGAACCTGAGCCTGGGCGTCGTGGTCTGCCTGACCATTCCGCTGATCTGGCCACTTTGATCCTGACCCGAAAGGCCCGCCCATGCGCCGCGCCCTTGCAACCCTTCTGACCGTCACCGCGATCGCCGCCTGCGCCACCGGCCCGGCATCACCCTCGCGGGTCACGCTGGAGGCAGACCTGCTGTCTGTCGCCATGTCCGATGGCAGCACCTGCCGTGGCCCGGCGCCGGGGATGGGGGCGGAAACCGGGTGGTCCGGCACGCTGACGGGCTGCGCCTGGCCCTATGGCTACACGGTCGAGATCGATCCGGGCACCAACCCGGTGCGCTTCGTCTTGCAGGAAATCCTGGGCGACCGGATCATCAAGCCGCTTGCCACCGTCACCATCACCGATGCCGATGGCCGCGACCGCGTCTTCCAGACGCCCGAACGCATCGCCGATTAAGCCGCGCGGGGTCGGACCGGGTCGGGCGCCCGGGCTGGTCATCCATTCCTCCCGGGCGCCTTCCCCTGGCGCGGTCATCGGCGCCTCCGCCTGTACCGCGCGCCAGCTTTCGCGCAGCAAAGTTACCAATACCTAAAGGTCTGCCTTCCTCTGGCCGAAAATACCTCGGGGGTGCGGGGGCAGAGCCCCGCGAGTCGCCCGCGTCAGCGAGCGAAACACCGACCCTCCCGCGATCGCCCCGCAGCAGCTCGAACCGGCAGGCCGCCGCCCCTTGCGCGCAGCATGTCCTTTCTACCGCCCGCCAGCCCGGCCCGCAGATCGCGGTGAACAGCCGCTCAAACACGGCCGCGTGCCAGTGGCACAGCGGTGCCTCCGAAACCTCGCCCCGCACCACCGGGTTGTCGGCAATCTCGAACACCGGTGGCCAGCTTGACGCCAGCCGGAATTTCCCCGACCCGCAAAAGGTCCAGGCATGTCTGGCGATGGCCCGGGACAGGATCGGCGCGGATATCCGCGCGGGCAGGTGTTTGAGCACCCTCTGCGCCGGCCGCGGAATACGATTGGCAAGAATATAATCGCCCGTGCGCAACCCCGCCGCCCGCGCCAATTGCGCGGCATCGCCCGGCAGGGCCCGGCGCACCGCCTGGTGCAGCCGTGCCGCCGGGCCTTCGTCGATCAGCCCGCCCGCCGGGTCTGGCAGGGCGATGATGCCCGCCATCGCCAGCAGGTGGGCGGTTTCCTCGGGGCCGCGCGCGGCCTCCAGCACCGGCACGAACTGAAGGATCGCATTGGGCCCGATCCGGGCGCTTGCCTCGGCCATGGGATCATGCGGCGGGGATCTTGCCCGCCGCCTCCATCTGCCGGTCGCCGCCTGGGCGCGTGTCGGCCTTGACCTCCGCGCCGTTCGGCAAGATGAAATCGGTGCTTCGCGACAGTTTCGCCGCCCGTTTCTGCGCGGCGATATCCTGCGTCGATTGCCAATCCTCCATCTGCGCGGGCGCGATGGTACGGGTGCGGTCAAAGTTGAAGTTCAGCTTGCCCTTGGATTGTGGCCCCCAATACTCGACCTTGCCGAGGTCATAGAACTGCCGCGCGAACCCGGCCTTGAGAAACGCCTTGAGACATCCGAGCAGATAGCGCCGCCGATAGCCCGTGCCGCGCCACGGGTAGTGGAACAGCGCCTTTTTCGAATAGAACCGCCGGTAATTGTTCATCACCCGGTCCAGAAGCTCATCCCGGTCCATCGCCTCGGGCTTCATGATGGGGGTGACGAAATTGTATTTCGAGAAGTCGAAGATCTCGACCTTGTCGCCCAGTTCCTGGTAAAGTGGCGTGAAGGGCCAGGGCGTATACATCGCCCAATTGGCCAGATCGGGCTGCCAATCCCAGGCCATGCGATAGGTCTCTTCCAGGGTCTCGGGGGTCTCGTTGTCCAGCCCCACGATGAACTGCGCCTCGGTAAAGATATCGGCCTCGCGCAAAAGGCGGATCGCCTCCTTGTTTTCCTCGACCTTCGTTTCCTTGTTGAACTGGTCCAGCTTCAACTGCGCCGCCGCTTCCGTCCCCAAGGAGATATGCACCAGCCCCGCAGAGCGGTAGAAACTCAGCAATTCGCGGTCGCGGTAGATATCCGTCACCCGGGTGTTGATGCCCCATTGCACGCGGCGCGGCAGGTCGCGCTTGATCAATTCCTCGCAGAACTGGATGAACTTGCGCCGGTTGATGGTCGGTTCCTCGTCGGCCAGGATGAAAAACCCCACGCCATGTTCGTTCACGAGCTTCTCGATTTCATCCACGACCTTGATCGGGTCACGCACGCGGTAATCGCGCCAGAATTTCCACTGCGAACAAAAGGAACAAGTAAAGGGGCAGCCCCGCGCCATGTTGGGGATGGCGACTTTCACGCCCAAGGGCACATAGATGTATTGATCCCACTTGAGCAGCGACCAATCCGGCGTGATCGCATCCAGGTCCTTGACGGTCGGGGCGGCGGGCGTGGCCACGATGTCATCGCCTTCACGGTAGGCGATGCCCTTGATCTTGGCGCGCCCCTCGGGCCAGCGCCCCTGGTCATAGGCGCGGATCAGATCCACGATGATCTCCTCGCCCTCGCCGCGCACGATCACGTCGATATGGGGTGCCTCGGACAAGACCTGTTTGTACATGAAGGTCGCATGGATGCCGCCCAGGATGCGCAGCGCGTTCGGCACCACCTCGGCCGCGATCTGCAGGGTTTCCTCGGCCACGTAGATCGAGGGCGTGATCGCGGTCGTGCCCACCACGTCGGGCTGCATCTCGGCCAGTTTGACCCGCAGCTGGTCGGGGCCGATATGGTCGGTCATGGCATCGATGAACTGCACATCCGTATAGCCCGCCGATTTCAGCGCCCCGGCGATATAGGCCACCCAGGCCGGCGGCCAGTTGCCCGCAATCTCGGCCCCGCCAGAATGGTAATTGGGATGGATGAGACAGATTCGCATGGCCGACCTCTTGCGGTGTGTCGGATCATCGGACCATAAAAACTGTCAACCTGGATTGACACAGATCAAATTCCACCGGGACGGTCGCGCCAGTTCGCTTTTCAACGTCAAGCATTTGGGGTAAGCTCCCCCTGCAGATATCGGCCCACCACAAACCGCGAGGAGCGACGCGATGTGGACCCGAATTCTTGACGCGATGCTGCGCCAGTTCCTTGTGACCGGCGCGCTGGACCTGACCTACCCCGACGGCACCACGCGGCGATACGGGCCGGGGCAGGGCGGTGCCCCGCGCCTGGTCTTGCATGATCCGGCCCTGCCGCGGCGCCTGGTGCTGACCACGGAGCTCGCCCTGGGCGAGGCCTACATGGATGGCACCGCCACGATAGAGGGCGATGATCTGGATGGGTTGCTTGCCCTGCTCTTGTCCAATGCCGGCCAGACCGATGCCACCTGGCGCCGCTGGAGCACGCGGTTGCGGCAGTGGAAACGCGTGATCGACCAAACCAACCCGGTCCACCGGTCGCGGGCGAACGTGGCGCATCACTATGATCTGTCGGGCGAGCTCTATGATCTGTTCCTCGATGAGGACCGCCAATATTCCTGTGCCTATTTCACCGATCCCGACCTGTCGCTGGAGGCCGCGCAGAAGGCCAAGAAGCACCATATCGCGGCCAAGCTGTGCCTTTTGCCGGGGATGCGGGTGCTGGAAATCGGCTGTGGCTGGGGTGGGCTCGCGCTGACGCTGGCGCAAGATTACGGGGTGCGCGTGCTGGGTGTGACGCTGTCCACCGAACAGCACAAGATCGCCACCGACCGCGCCGCGCGCGCGGGCCTGTCGGACCGGGTTCACTTCGCCTTGCAGGATTACCGCGCGGTGCAGGGGCAGTTCGACCGGATCGTGTCGGTGGGCATGTTCGAACATGTCGGCGCGCCGCAGTATGACGCATATTTTCAAACCATCCGCGACCGTCTGACCCCGGAGGGTGTCGCGTTGATCCATACCATCGGGCGCGCGGCGCCGCCCGGTGCAACCAGCCCCTGGATCGCGAAATACATCTTTCCGGGTGGCTATTGCCCTGCCATGTCGGAACTGGCGGCGGCGGTGGAACACTCGGGCCTTTACCCCACCGACCTGGAGGTCTGGCGCCTGCATTACGCACAGACCCTGCGCCTTTGGTATGACCGGTTCACCGCCAACCAGGATCGCGCCCGCGTGCTTTACGATGACCGGTTTTGCCGGATGTGGCGCTTTTACCTCAAGGCCAGCGAACACACCTTCCGGCACAACCGGCAATGCGTGTTCCAGGTGCAGATCGCAAGGCGGCAGGATGCCGTGCCGCTGACGCGCGATTACCTGTACCCGGCGCGGGTGGCACAGCGGATGCGCGCCGCCGGATAGCTGCCGACACAGGCCCGTGCCGATTGGCCCGGCCTGCCGCATGCGGCGTGGCGTCTGTGCGCCATTCGCACCTTGCGCCCCGTCTGTCCCTGTCTATAACGCAGACAATTTGCGCAGGGCTGGCTGCCGCCGCCCTGCTGCCACGCAGCGTCTGCCGGGGGACCCCATGCCGAAAAGAACCGATATCCAATCCATCATGATCATCGGTGCAGGCCCTATCGTCATCGGACAGGCCTGCGAATTCGACTATTCCGGCGCCCAGGCCTGCAAGGCGCTGCGCGAAGAAGGTTACCGCGTCATCCTGGTCAATTCCAACCCCGCAACGATCATGACCGATCCGGGCCTGGCCGATGCGACCTATATCGAACCCATCACCCCCGAGGTCGTGGCCCGCATCATCGAGAAAGAACGCCCCGACGCGCTGTTGCCCACGATGGGCGGTCAGACCGGCCTCAACACCTCGCTGGCGTTGGAAGAAATGGGCGTTCTGGCGAAATTCGGGGTCGAGATGATCGGCGCCAAGCGCCATGCCATCGAAATGGCCGAAGACCGCAAGCTGTTCCGCGAAGCGATGGACCGGATCGGGCTGGAAAACCCCAAGGCCACCATCGTGTCGGCGCCGAAACTGCCCAATGGAAAATACGACATCAAGGCCGGTCTTCAGATCGCCATCGATGCCATCGAATACGTGGGCCTGCCCGCGATCATCCGCCCCGCCTTTACCCTGGGCGGCACGGGCGGCGGCGTGGCCTATAACCGCGAAGAATACGAGTTTTACTGCCGCACCGGCATGGAAGCGTCACCGGTGGCCCAGATCCTCGTCGATGAAAGTCTTCTCGGCTGGAAGGAATTCGAGATGGAGGTTGTCCGCGACAAGGCCGACAATGCCATCATCGTCTGCTCCATCGAAAACGTCGATCCGATGGGCGTGCACACCGGCGACAGCATCACCGTCGCCCCCGCGCTGACGCTGACCGACAAGGAATACCAGATCATGCGCAACGGCTCGATCGCCGTCTTGCGCGAGATCGGGGTGGAAACCGGCGGGTCCAACGTGCAATGGGCGGTGAACCCCGCCGATGGCCGCATGGTCGTGATCGAGATGAACCCGCGCGTTTCGCGCTCCTCCGCCTTGGCGTCCAAGGCCACAGGCTTTCCGATTGCGAAAATCGCCGCGAAACTGGCCGTGGGCTACACGCTCGACGAGCTGGACAATGACATCACCAAGGTCACGCCCGCCAGTTTCGAGCCGACCATCGATTATGTCGTCACCAAGATCCCGCGCTTTGCCTTTGAAAAATTCCCCGGGTCCGAGCCGACGCTGACCACCGCGATGAAATCGGTGGGCGAGGCGATGGCCATCGGGCGCACCTTTCACGAATCGATGCAAAAGGCGTTGGCCAGCCTTGAAACGGGCCTGACCGGCTTTGACGAGATCGATATTCCGGGTGCCCCTGACCAGGCCGCGATCATCAAGGCCCTGTCGCGCCAGACGCCCGACCGCATTCGCATCATCGCCCAGGCCATGCGCCACGGCCTGTCGGATGACACCATCCACCACGTCACCAAATTCGACCCCTGGTTTCTGGCCCGCATCCGCGAAATCATCGACGCCGAGGCGCGCATCCGCCGCGACGGTCTGCCCGTGACCGAAGAGGGTCTGCGCGCGCTCAAGATGATGGGCTTTACCGATGCGCGCCTGGCCAAGCTGACCGGCCGGGACGAGGGCAATATCCGCCGCGCGCGTTTGAACCTGGGCATCCATGCCCAGTTCAAGCGGATCGACACCTGCGCCGCCGAATTCGAGGCCCAGACGCCCTACATGTATTCCACCTATGAACACCCCACCATGGGCGAGCCGGAATGCGAGGCGCGCCCCAGCGACCGCAAGAAGGTGGTCATCCTGGGCGGTGGCCCCAACCGCATCGGGCAGGGGATCGAGTTTGATTATTGCTGCGTCCACGCCTGCTACGCGCTGTCGGATGTCGGCTACGAGACGATCATGGTCAACTGCAACCCCGAGACGGTATCCACCGACTATGACACGTCGGACCGGCTGTATTTCGAGCCGCTGACCTTTGAACATGTCATGGAAATCCTGCGGGTCGAACAATCGAACGGCACGCTGCATGGCGTGATCGTGCAATTCGGCGGGCAGACGCCGCTGAAACTTGCAAATGCCTTGCATGATGCGGGCATCCCGATCCTCGGCACCACGCCCGACGCCATCGACCTGGCCGAAGACCGCGAACGGTTCCAACAGCTTGTCCAGCGCCTTGGCCTGAAACAGCCCGAAAACGCCATCGCCACCACCGATGCACAGGCCAAAGCGGCGGCGGAAAAGCTGGGCTATCCGCTGGTCATCCGCCCCTCTTACGTGCTGGGTGGCCGGGCGATGGAAATCGTGCGCGACACGGCGCAGCTTGATCGCTACATCCGCGAGGCCGTGGTGGTGTCGGGCGACAGCCCGGTGCTTCTCGACCGCTACCTTGCCGGCGCGACAGAGGTCGATGTTGACGCGCTGTGCGACGGCACCGATGTGCATGTCGCGGGCATCATGCAGCATATCGAAGAGGCGGGCGTGCATTCGGGCGACAGCGCCTGTTCGCTGCCCCCCCACACGCTTTCGGATGACATCCAGACCCGCATCATCGCCCAGACCGAGGCGCTGGCCCATGCGCTCAATGTCGTGGGCCTGATGAACGTGCAATTCGCCGTCAAGGATGACGACATCTACCTGATCGAGGTGAACCCCCGCGCGTCGCGCACCGTGCCCTTCGTGGCCAAGGCGACCGATAGCGCGATTGCCTCCATCGCGGCGCGGCTGATGGCGGGCGAGAAACTCGCCGCCTTCCCCAAGGCGGCGCCCCATACCCCCGTCGATGACGAAACGCCGATCATCCCCGGTGATCCCATGTCGCTCGCCTCTTACCGGACGCCCTGGTATTCGGTGAAAGAGGCGGTGCTGCCCTTTGCCCGTTTCCCCGGTGTCGACACCTTGCTTGGGCCTGAAATGCGCTCCACCGGCGAGGTGATGGGCTGGGACCGCACCTTCCCCCGCGCCTTTCTCAAGGCGCAGCTGGGCGCAGGCACCGTCCTGCCCGAGACGGGCACGGTCTTTGTCTCGATCAAGGATGACGACAAGGGCGCGCTGTTGATCGAGGCCGCCGAAATTCTCTGCACGCTCGGCTTCGACCTTTTGGCCACCAGCGGCACGGCCGCCTTCCTCAAGGCCCATGGCATCCAGTCGGCGGTCGTGAACAAGGCCTATGAAGGCGGGCGCAGCATTGTCGACATCATCAAGGATGGCGGCGTGCAACTGGTGCTCAACACCACCGAAGGCGCGCAGGCGGTGGAGGATTCACGGTCCATGCGGGCGGTCACACTGGCCGACAAGATCCCCTATTTCACCACGCTCGCCGCCAGCCACGCCGCGGCGCAGGCGATGAAAGCGGCAAAGGAAGGGGAGTTGGGGGTCCGGTCGTTGCAGGCGTAGGGTGGGTGCAACCCACCATCCCGCCCCTGCCGTAGGGTGGGGTTCCACCCCACCACATACCGTAGGCCGGGCTTCAGCCCGGCACCCCACCCAATCAGTCTTGGTATTGCTCGTTCATCGTGCGCGCGTGTCGCATCACCGTCTGTTTTGCCTATATGATGCGAGCCTTGTTTCTGCCTGGTCCCGCCTGACCAGATCAGCCAGTTCTATGGTTACGACACGACGACCAACAGGCCATATCGAAATTCCTGCCAATTTCCAGCTTTGCAGGGCAAAAGGGATGCCGATGATTGTGATAAAACAAAGTATCCCTGCCAAAAGATAAGCTAGGAATAGCAGCGCGCCAAACGTTGAAGCCCAAATGACGTTGAAGATTAAACCGATGGTTCCAGTGGTTGCTGTCACATAATCCAACTTGCGGTCGTCCAGATCCCGAATGTGGACAACTTCTTTGCCGAATGGCCAAGCGGACATCTTCGCCATTTCGATTGCTGCTCGTGTCAGAGGCAGCCCAACGATGGTTAGGGCGAAAATGAATGCTCCAATCAGCCAGATTACGGCGATGTACCAGCCTCCCAGAATGAACCAGATCACATTACCAGCAAACCGCATCTTTCTTCACCTCCAGGGCAATCGCGCTTCAAAATCCATCTATGAGAGTACGGAGGAATTTGTTGCTCCATCCTGCTCTCTTGAACTTCACGCGGTTTGAACCTTTTGAGGAATTTGCCTTGATGATACTCAAGGCGATCCGTCGCAACGCGGCGAAGTTTGCCGGGGCATTGTCCTTGCGTGCGCGGTGCTGATCGTCATTCATCACGACATCCAGCGACCAATGCAAACTGTTTTCAATTTCCCAGTGACCGCGGATCAGCCCTGCGGCGACCTTCGCCGTGTGGCACTTTGAAAGGAGATAAAGCCGTTCGGACTGGCTGGTCGTGTCGCCCATCATGCGCTTGGAAACAACGTGGACGAAGGCGGCGAGATGCGGCCACTGATGGGTTTCGGTGAGATAGTCCGGCACATCGTAGACACGGTATGATCGCTCCTCAATCCGACCGTGATCACCATTGATGCAGACATATTCATCCCTGAAATCAGTGCCCTGATCGCTCACAAAGGCCTCGATATCCGCCTTTATGCCGCCTTGGTTACCTTTGAGCTGCAGGCAATAGTCACCGCCTGCTTGCGCGATTAGTTCACACGTTTCCCGCTGGCAGTGCAGCGCATCGGCCGTAATGGTGATCCCACGAATATCCAGCATCTCAATCAACTCGCGGAGCGCCAAAATCTCACCCCCGCCCTTTGCACTTTGCGTTATCCCGAGGCTCAGGCGGGCGCCATGTGCAAAGGCGGTGACCACGTTCAGGTTCGACTGTCCAGCGGCCTTGTCAAAGCTGCGCCGCATCTCCTTTCCGTCAATGGCGATTGCCGGATGCTCCGCATGTGCAGCGGCAAAGTCGGCTTGGAATTTGTCAAAAAGGCTTGAAGGCTGCGCGGCTTCATCAAACGGAATAATCGTGAATACGCATCATGACAGGGAATGCCGTGGGGCAAGTCCAGAAATTCGCGAAGAAAATCCTCCTTCATACGTCCGAATTCCTCCATGTCGACCGTAGTCTCCCCGCCACATAGCGCACACAAGAGGCTGATCGTCATCAGGTCGCTGAATTTGTGGGCTATTTCGCGTTTTGTGTGGGTGGGCAGGTTTCTGGTCAAGCGGGGCGCCTACCAGATGTTGTGGTATAGGGTGAGGCTGGTAGATGGCTTAGATTGCCTGCGATCAGGTAGGCCATGAGGATGAGGTTTCGGGCCTTGCGGTACCCTCTGGCACGGGCCTTCGCCGCCTGGATCAGCCCGTTTATGGCCTCGACCGAGCCATTGCTCAGCGCGCTGTCGAAGCCGTTGAGGATGCCATCCCAGTGCGCTTTGAGGGTCGAGGCGAGTTTCTTGAAGGGGGGCAGTTTGCTGCGGCGCGCCCATCGGAACCAGGTGGTGAGCAGTTCTTCGGCCTCGGCCCGTGTGGTCGCCGTCGTGAAGATGTCGCGCAGGGTTTCCTTCAAGCGGAACGCGCGACCCGTCTTGAGATGCATGCGCGAAAGCTCGTGGTGTTGATGGATCTGCCGCTTGGTCCAGCTATGCTTGTCCTTCAGCCACATCCACCGGCTGTTCTTGAGCGCAGGTTTTTCGCGGACCTCGGCGCGCCGTACCTCTTCAAGCGCAGCGTTGGCCAACTGGATGACGTGGAACCGGTCGAAGGTGATCGCCGCGTTCGGCAGATGCCGCGCGACCCCGGCAATATAGGCTCGGCTCATGTCGATGCAGGCGGCCGTGACGGCGTCCGGATCGCCGCCATGGGCGCGGAGGTCTTCGGCGAAGGTCTTGACGGTGTCCGCGTCGCGGCCCTCACAGGCAAAGAGCAGTCTGCCAACATCAAGGTCATGGAACAGGGTGATGTAATTGTGGCCGCGCCGCGATGCCGTCTCGTCGATCCCCACAGCGGTCACGTCGCTGAAGTCCTCGAGTGCGCGCGCCGCTGGGACGTAGTGATCGAGCACGCGCCATATCCGGTCGTCTCCGACTTCAAGCAGGTCAGCGATGGTCTTCACCGGCATCTCGCGGGCGAGCGCGATCACGAAGGCGTCGAACAACTGGCTGAACCCGCTGCCGCTGCGCGCCCAGGGAACCGGGACCTGTCCGGTCTTCCCACACTGGCTGCAAGCGACGCGGGGCACGGCGGCATGGATGAAGGCCTTGTGCTCGAAGAAGCGCAGGTGTTCCCACGTCCTCGGCCGCGTGTCGTGAACCGGCTGATCCGCCGCCCCACAAGACGGGCAGGCAAACCTGCTCCCCGGCTTGAAGCGAACGTCAAAGTGGATCTCCTTGCGCTGTGCATCGAACCGCACATCCGTGACGCTCCATGGAGCCTGAAGGCCAAGCGCCATCGTGAACAAGCTCGTCTCGGGTCCCATCGCTCCTCCATGTTCGCTGGCCGCCGGAAACCCCATTCTGCCTTGGAGAAAGACACAGGCCAACAGATCCGGCGCGTCAGGCGCTGCGATATATGCGGTCTCCGCGCCAGACGCGCCTCACGTCACGACTACAACATCTGGCATGGCTACGTACACACCGCTCCCCAGCTACCCACACAAATCGCGAAGGGACCAATTTGTGGCGTGGCGCGTTCCCAGCACGAGGATCGTCTTCGTCATTAAAATAGCTCAACAATGTCGGCATCTCGAGGCTCCATCAGTCGATGAAACCTCAAGAATCCAATTCCAATCTACTGTCAAATTTTAAGCGCGATTCCCCTGTCTTCACCTCATACCTGCAAAAAATCGTGACAAGCTGTAACGCAATGTTGAGCACGTTAAACGATACTGCCTGATGCAAGCAATTTTGCAAATATCGACCGCGTCATGACGAGATGATTATTGTTTCTCTGCCTTCTTTTTGCATAGTTTTACGCCTCTATCCGCCACTGCCAGCTGTCCCGGAACGGCTCGATCGGGTCGTCGCCATGCAATAGCCCCGCCAGCTTGGCGTGCATCGGGGATGTGCGGCATGTATTCGGGCCGGGCTGAAGCCCGGCCGAGGCACTTGGCCTACAGATGCGGCGCGTAAATCTCCGCCACCCGGGCCACGACCGCCTCCAGCGGCAGCTCTTCGCTTTCGCCCGTGCGGCGGCTGGTCAGTTCCACCATGCCGTTCCCAAGGCCGCGCGGGCCGACGGTGATGCGCCAGGGCAGGCCGATCAGGTCCATGGTGGCGAATTTCGCGCCCGCACGTTCGCTGCGGTCATCGTAAAGCGGGTCCAACCCTTTGGCGGAAAACGCCTTGTAGAGATTCTCACAGGCCGCGTCGCAGGTTGCATCGCCCTGTTTCAGGTTCACGATGCCCACATGGAAGGGCGTCACGCCCTCGGGCCAGATGATGCCGTTGTCATCATGGCTGGCCTCGATGATCGCGCCGACCAGGCGGCTGACGCCGATGCCATGGCTGCCCATGTGCACCGGCACGCGGTTGCCCTGGCCATCATCGACCAGCGCGCCCATGGCGTCGGAATACTTGGTGCCGAAGTAAAAGATCTGGCCGACCTCGATTCCGCGGGCCACCCGTTGGCGGTCGGCGGGAACCGTGGCGAAAACATCGGCGTCATGGGTTTCGTCGGTGCGCGCGTAGCGCGAGGTGAATTCCTCCAGCACGGCCTGGCATTGGGCGCGATCATCATAGTCGATCTCGCGGTCGCCAAAGCGCAGATCGGTGATTTCGCTGTCGTAAAAGACTTCGCTTTCGCCCGTTTCGGCAAGCACCAGGAATTCATGCGTATCATCGCCGCCGATCGGGCCGCTGTCCGCCCGCATCGGGATCGCCTGAAGCCCCATGCGTTCATAGGTCCGCAGGTAGCTGACCAGGTGGCGGTTGTAGGCGTGCAGCGCGTCTTCCTTTGTCAGGTCAAAGTTGTAGCCGTCCTTCATGTAGAATTCGCGGCCCCGCATCACGCCGAAACGCGGGCGGATTTCATCGCGGAACTTCCACTGGATCTGGTACATGGTCAGCGGCAGATCCTTGTAGCTGGTCACATGCGCGCGGAAGATGTCGGTGATCAATTCCTCGGCGGTGGGGGTGAACAGCATGTCGCGGTCGTGCCGGTCGGTGATGCGCAGCATTTCCGCGCCATAGGCGTCGTAGCGGCCGCTTTCGCGCCACAGGTCTGCGGATTGGATCGTGGGCATCAGCATCGGGTGATGGCCCGCGCGGATCTGTTCCTCGTGCACGATCTGTTCGATCCGCTTGAGCACCTTGTAGCCAAGCGGCAGCCAGGAATAGATGCCGGCGCTGGCCTGTTTGATCAGGCCCGCGCGCAGCATCAGCCGGTGGCTGACGATCTGCGCCTCGGACGGCGTTTCCTTGAGCACGGGCAGGAAATAGCGGCTGAGGCGCATGGCGAAACCCTTTGAAAAGACGCGTTGCGCGACGCATACGCCAAAGGAAATCGCCTCACAAGCCGGGCGTGCGTGATCGGGCCTGGCTCAGCCGGGGGCAGGGCCGCCCGCCCCGAAGATGAGGACGAGGAAGGTCACGAGGATCACGGCGACAAGCGACACGGCAACGGTGTTCAAAGCGGTCATGTCAGGCACTCCGATAGGGGCAAAGGGCGGGTGGGCCATCCTAGCCGCCCGTCCCTTGCCAATCGGTTAAGCGCCGCCTTCCACGATCGGCATCACACCCATCGCCCCGGCAAGCGATTTGAACCGCGATTGCGCCACTTCGCCAAACAGGTCGCGGCCGGCATCGGTGTGCAGTTTCAGGATCAATTCGCGCCGCTTGGGCCGATAGACCAGCGTGCCGTGTTCCGACGGGTTGGCCACCGCGAACATGGCGCCAAAGCGCATGGCACGGCCCAGGATCTCGGCCTCGCGGACCTGGATTTCGGGCAACAGCGACAAGAGCGCGGGGTCAAAGCCGGTGCCCGCGCGGTTCGACTTGTAGCGATGCAACAGCGCAAGCCCGAGGTAGACCCGTTCGGCATGGGTCATGCCCCCCAGATTGGCGCGGGTGGCATTGTCGAAACAGACCTCGGCGCGGTAATCGGGGTGGGCGCGCCAACTGACATCATGCAACAGGCAGGCGGCGCGGATCAGCCGCTTGCGGTCGGGGCGGGCACGGGCGAAGAGCGGATCGACAAAGCGATACAATTGCCGGCCAAAGCCCGGCATCCGGGCCGATTGCGCCTCGGAATGGCGGGCGGCTTCGATCAGCGGATCGCGCTTGCGCAACGCCTCTGACATCTGTTCGTACAAAAGCCCTTCGCGGATACCATAGGAAGACACCGCGATTTCGCGTGGCCGGAGCTTGCGCACCAGCACCTTGAGCACTTCGGCGGCCACGGGCACAAGGCGCATGCGTTCCGCGCTGGTGCCCGTGGTGGCGCGCAGGGCGTCGATATCGGTTTTGCCGATGTATTTGATCGTGTCCAGAATGCCCTGCGGGGTCATCCGGTATTCGTGCAACACCTTGAGAGGGTAGCCGCGCCGTTCCATGTCGATGCGCGCAATCGCCCGCCACGATCCGCCCACCAGGAAAAGCCGTTCGGAGCGTTCCGCGAAATCGTTGGCCAGAACGCCGATTTCGGCCTTGATATGGGCGCGCAGAGCCTTTTTGCCCCCTGCTATTCCCATGAGTTTCAGCGGCCCGAGATCCGATGTCGCCCGCCGCCCGACCCGGCCGCCGCCGCCCAGTTCGGCCAATTCCATCGACGATCCACCGATGTCGCAGATCAGGCCCTCGGCCCCGGGCCAACCCAAAAGCACGCCCTGTGCCGACAGCCGCGCCTCTTCCGACCCGTCGATCACGCGGATATCCAGCCCGGTTTGCGCCCGCACTGCTTCGCGGAATTCCGCCCCGTCTTCGGCGTCGCGCACCGCGGCCGTGGCCACCGCCAAAAGCGGGGCCACCTCTGCCGCCTCGGCCAGGCGGGCAAAGCGTTTGAGCGCGCCCATCGCGCGGATCTTGCCTTGCGGGTTCAACCGCCCGGTTTCCGAAAACCCCGCGCCCAGGCCGCAGAGGATCTTTTCGTTGAAGAAATAGGCCGGGCTGCGCGCGGCGCCGTCAAAGATCACCATCCGCACCGAATTGGACCCGATGTCGATGACCCCGACACGTGCCAGGGATTGCGCCTCTGGCCCATCGAAAAGCGGCACGCCGAACGGCCCCCATTCGGGGTGATGTTCGGGGCCGTCAGGCGGGGTATCGGCGCGCATCTGCCTCGTCATGGTTGACCTTGTGCACAGCCATCGGGCGGGCGTCAATCGCGCAACGGTGCAGGGTCAATCGTGACTATGCGTCAAATCGGGCACATCCTTGGCCCCGGCGGACCCACGCCCGGACAGCGAGGGGTTTTCCATGAAGAACCGATGGCAGGAAAACGGGTTCTCTATCGTCGACAGGTCTGGCCGCAGGAAGCTTCCATCTGGCTGCAAGACCCAGCTTTGCGCCACATCGGCCAGGTTGGCCGCCATGATCTGGCTGACGATCTGGGCCTTGACGGTGGGGTTGCGGCATTCGACCAGCGTCTCGACCCGGCGGTTGAGATTGCGGCCCATCCAGTCGGCGGAACTGATATAGACCCGCGCCTTTTTCGACGGCAGGCCAAAGCCGTTGCCGAAACACACGATGCGGGAATGTTCCAGGAACCGCCCGACGATGGATTTGACCCGGATGTTTTCCGAAAGCCCTTTGACACCGGGCCGCAGGCCGCAAATGCCCCGGATGACCAGATCGATCTTTACCCCGGCGTTGGACGCCTCGTAGAGCGCGTCGATCACATCGGGGTCGATCACGGAATTCATCTTGACCCAGACCATCGCGGGCCGTCCGGCCTTGGCATGCTCGATTTCCGCCTTGAGGCTGTCGAGGATGGTCGATTTCAGGTTCAGCGGCGAAATCGACAGGTTTTCCAAGCCCTCGGGTTCGGCATATCCGCCGACATAGTTGAACACCTTGGTGGCATCGCGCCCCAGCGCGTCATCGCAGGTGAACAGGCTCAGGTCGGTGTAGATGCGCGCGGTGATCGGGTGGTAATTGCCGGTGCCGTAATGGGTATAGGTGACCAGGCGGTCGCCTTCGCGGCGCACCACGGTGCTGATCTTGGCATGGGTCTTGTAGTTCACGAACCCATAGATCGCATGCGCGCCGGATCGTTCCAGCTTGCGCGACTGGCGGATATTGGCGGCCTCGTCAAAGCGGGCTTTCAGCTCGACCAGCGCGGTGACGGATTTGCCGTTTTCCGCCGCCTCGCACAGCGCATCGACGATGGGCGATTCGTAGGAGGTGCGGTACAGCGTCTGCTTGATCGCCACCACGTTGGGGTCGCGCGCCGCCTGGCTCAGGAACCGGATCACCATGTCGAAGGTTTCGTAGGGGTGATGCAGCAGCATGTCCTTTTGCCGGATCGCGGCGAACATGTCGCCGTCATGGTCCTGCACCCGTTCCGGCACGCGCGGGGTGAAACTGGGCCACATCAGGTCCGGCCGTTCATCCACCACGAGTTCCTTGAGCCGGACAAGGCCGATCATGCCCTTGACCTCGACGATCTCGGTTTCCTTGACGTGCAGTTGGTGCACGATTTCCGCCCTCAGGTCGGCAGGGGCGCCGGCGCTGATCTGAAGCCGCACAACTTCGCCCCGGCGGCGACGCTTGAGCGCGGTTTCGAATTCCCGCACCAGGTCTTCGGCTTCTTCCTCGACTTCGAGGTCGCTGTCGCGCAGCACCCGGAACATGCAAGACCCGGTCAGCTTGTAGCCCGGAAACAGCGCGCCGATATGCAGGCGCAACAGGTCTTCCAGCGGCAGGAACCGCATCTGTCCCTCGGGCGCGGGCAGGCGCAGGAACCGGTCGATCTGGCTTGGGATCGGCAGCAAGGCCTGCAAGACCCGCCCGTCACGGTCGCGCGTCATCTGCAGTGCCAGCGCGATACCTTCGTTGGGGATGAAGGGAAACGGGTGGGCCGGGTCGATGGCCAAGGGCGACAGAACCGGGAAGACCCGCGCCAGGAATTCCTGTTCCAGGTGTTTCTTGTCGGCTGCCGTCAGTTTTGCGCTGGTGACGACGCTGAGACCCTGGGTTTCCAGCTCGGTCCTGAGCGTGTTCCAAGCGGCCTGCTGATGCTGCATCAGGCGGCGCGCATCGGCGTTGATCAGCTTCAACTGTTCGGCAGGCGACCGGCCATCGGCGGCCGGGGTCATGTTGCCTTCTTGTGCCAGCTCCCGCAGGCCCGCGACGCGAACGGTATAGAATTCATCGAGATTGCCTGCCGAGATGGACACGAAGCGCACGCGTTCCAAAACGGGCACCCGGGTGTTTCCCGCTTCTTCCAGCACGCGCCAGTTGAAGGCGAGCCACGACAGTTCGCGGTTGAAAAATCGTTGCGGGCCAGTGATCTGCGCTTGCGGCAGGGTCACGGGTTCAGGCAGCGGGGCGGTCAGGAAATCTGCAAAGCTCATGATGGCGGAGGTAATCCGGATATGTGACGGTGAGATGACGCACCCACTTCCCATGAAAAACATGGACATTATTGTAAACCGAACTCAAAATCCGAGCTAAACGTCAACGGGTTACGGGTGAACTGTAAACCATGTTCGTGGCTGGTGGAAATGTGAAAAATGATCACCGCGAAGATCGATCTGTTTTCTCGCCGCGTTCCGGTCAGGGATCTCCGGCGCGTTCTGGCTTGTCCGGTTTCAAAAAAACAATCCAGATCAGCGGTTTGATGGGTGAGCTTCGATCCGGATCTTGGCGTGCTCGGCGCGGCTTCCGACCCCACGATTGTGGGGTCAGTTCGGGGGGCGAAATGTGGGGTCGCCCTGTGGGGTCAGAGCCCTTCCTGGCGGACCTGACTGGATGACTGATGACACCCCGACCAAACCTCTGACCCTCGCCTTCGTGCGCCGGGTCACGAGGCCGGGCCGGTACTATGACCGGGATGGGCTCTTCCTCACCGTCTCGCCCGGCGGCGGGAAGAGCTGGACCCAGCGGATCACGATCCTCGGTCGCCGGCGCGACATCGGGCTCGGGTCCGCCCGCAAGGTGACCCCGGCGCAGGCGCGCCGGGCAGCGGCCCGGAACCGGGAGATCGCCCGGGCCGGGGGGAACCCGCTCCGAGACGCGCCGCGAAAAACGGCGCCAACGGAGCGCCCGATGACCCTCGCCCGGATGTCCCTCCTCCTCTACCGGCGCCGACGCGCGAGCGGGACCGGGCTCCGGGAGGCCCGTGCGGATTACGCGCTGATCCGGCGGCACCTGACCCCGCTGATCGGGCGCCGTCCGGTGCGGGAGCTGAGCGCGGAGGAGATCCGGACCGCCCTCCTGGAGGTCGCACGCGGCAGCGCCTCCACGGCGGAGGCGGTCCGGCTCCGGCTGTCACATCTGCTCGATGAGGCGGTCGCGGACGGGCACCGGTCGGACAACCCGGCACGAACCGAGGCGGCGCGCCCCCCGAAGCGACGTCGGGTCACGAGCGAGGGGACGCCCGGAACGAGGCGGCTCCTCTCGAGCTGCCTCGGTTCCTTGCCGATCTCGAGGGGAGCGGCCGACGACCCTCGCTGCTCCTCTACGTCCGGTTCGCCCTCCTGAGCCTCCGGAACCCGAAGGAGTGCCGCCTGGCGACCTGGTCTCAGATGGATCTGGACGGCCGCACCTGGCGCTTCCCGAAGATGCAGAGGGAGGGGGCGCAGGAGGTGGTTCTGCCGTTACATGACGGGATGATGGAGATCCTGGACCGGGCGAGGGCGCTCGGTCGGGGGGACCGGAGCGGATGGGTGTTCCCGAACCCGCTGGACCTGAACGCCCCCTACTCGATGCACGCCGCGCAGCACGTTCCGGAGGAATTCGGCTACGAGGTCCGCATGCGGGACTTCGTTCGGGTTCACGCCTACTGGGCGGAGCGGGAGCCGGAGGCGGCGGCGGGCGGGCTGCCCGCCTGGCACGATCTGCTCCGAAAATAGAACTGGGCGCGTGTGGCGGCGACGCAACATGCGGCGCTGTTCAAGAGTGAGAATTATAGAAATTCAATTTCACATCTTGATTCCACGGAGCCTGCGCTCACTTTGCGCGGACCGGACACGGCCGTGGTGGCCACATCCGCAAAGGAGACCTGTTTTGCGAAGACGTCAATCAGATAGCGGACGCGCCCGCGCCTGACCTGACGTTCCAGGTCCGGGTCGGCGCTCCGCGGAGGAGGCCGATCATGACCCGCAACACCCCCCTGACCCCCGATCTCTTGAGGGCGACCCGCGTCGCCGGTGCGGAATAACCGCGCTCGTCGGCGTTTCGCCGCCCTCTCGGCGCGCCGCGCCGCCCCTTGCGGGGGGCGTGTCGGCCCGTCTGACCTCTCCACGAGATCGGGAAGATGCCCCATGTCCAGGATCCTTAAGCTGCATGAGGGGGAGCCGCCCCGTCCGGCCCCCAAGAAGCGCGGCGCCTACCGCCGCACCGCGACCAAGTCGGAGATCGAGCGCGTCGTCCGGACCGCCACGGAGCTCGGGCTGACCATCTACGGGCTGACCGTGGAGGGGGAGCGGATTCAGGTTCAGACCCGGCCCGGCCCGGACCCGACGACCGGGGCCCGCCCGGCCGTCGACGCGTGGTTTGACCGCCGTGGCTAGGGTCCGGGTCAACCTCAAGGGGGTCCACCGGGTCCGCAAGCGGCTCGCGAGCGGGGCGCTGGCGAGTACCACTACGCCTGGCGCGGCGGCCCCCGGTTCTGGGACAACTCGATGGAGATCCGCCCGCACTCCCTGGACTACGTGGACGCGTACCGGGCCGCCTGCGCGGACCGGTCGGCCGTGCGCAACGTCCGGGGGACGTTCCAGGAGGTGATCAACGAGTTCCTCACCTCGAGCGATTTCGCGAAGCTGGGGGACCGGACCCGGGCCGATCATCGGAAGAACGTCATGCACGAGCGGGGGATCGAGGCGGAGTTCGGGGACGCGCCGATCGCCGCCTTCGAGGAGAAGCGGATCCGGGCGGAGGTGCTCCGCTGGCGCGACACGTTCTCCGGCGGGACCGGGGACAACATGATGGCGACGATGCAGCGGATCGTCTCCTTCGGGTATGAGCGGGGGCTGATCGGGGAGCATCACCTGCTGAAGATCCGCAAGCGGGTCCGCACCAACCGGGCGGACAAGGTCTGGACCCGGGAGGAGATCGACACGTTCGTGGCCGGAGCGCCGGACTACGTGGGCCGGATCCTGATCGCGGCGGTGGAGACCGGGTACCGGCCCGGAGACCTCAACCTGCTGGAGCGATCGCACCTGGAGGCGCGCGCGGGCACGCACGGGCGGATCCTGATCCGGACCCGGAAGAGCCGGGGCCGGAACTACGCGTCCGTTCCGGTCACCCCGCGCCTCGCGGAGATGGTGGCGGCGTTGCCGCCGGGCCAGGAGCGGCTGATCGTGGGGGCGACCGGGCGCCCCTTCTCCAACCCGGACAAGCTGGGTCAGCTGGTCTCTGAGTGGCGGGACCGGCTCGGGATCCGGAGGGAGCTCCGGCTCTACGACGCGCGGGGGACCGCGGTGACCCGGCTGGTCCGGGCCGGCTGCAACCTCGGAGAGCTGGCGTCGCACATGGGGTGGAGCCTCCAGCACGCGGCCGCGATGCTGGAGCGGTACGCGGCGCTGGACCCGGAGATGACGGACGGGATCCTCGAGAAGGTGCGGCGAGCTGATGAGAGGCGGGGCGACTGAGAACGTCTCCTAGCGGCAGCAGGACATCTGCTTGAGGAGGATTTCGCGTAGGAGGCCATGATCAGCGTTATGCGCATGGATGGAGGCGCGCACCATCTCCTCCGGGTCCAGGCCGCCCCAATCTATGGTGTGACCGGCGCGATATGCGAGGTATCGGAAGTACTCACGTAACGTGCGACCGTTCCCCTCCCGGAAAGGATGAAGTGTGTTGAGTTCCCCAAAATAGTATGCGGCCTGCTCCGCAAATTCCTCGTGAGACAGACCCGAAAACCAGTTTTTGTCCGCCATTTCGGCCGTCAACCGCTCCCCTTCCGCTTCGATAAAGCGGAAGTTTGCGAACCTCGTTGCCCCCTTGGAGATGTCGACGTCCCGAACCTCGCCGGCCCAGTCGTACATCTCCCCGAACAGCCGCTTATGGAGTCGTTTCAGGTATGCGAAGTCCGGGCCAGAGTCCGGCTCTTCCAGCGGGGCCGCCGTGTTCTCGGCAATGGCTGAGATGACAAACAGGACCTCAGCCCGGTCAAGGGCCTCCTGCGTCCGGATGCCGTGCCGATTTCGCAGAACGCCCGTTTCTGGATCAACGTACTTGTCGCCGCCGTCGTATTTCACGGGTGTCAGTTAAAATCGGGAGAAGCGGAGCAGGTTGCCTCCTGTCCGAAGTACCTGGCCGCAGCGCGCGCCCTGACCTCCGCGAGGTCGATCGCCCCCACGACGTACTCCTCGAGGTCCGCGAGGCTTTCGGCGTCCGGCTCCAACCCCTCGGCCCGGTTGCTCGCGATCGCGCCTGCGACCGCCCGCCGACGATCATCCTGGTTGTCGTGATCATAAGGTTTGTGCGTACAGGGCATCCGGCTCACCGCTCCATATTCCCCCTAAGGGTACAGCCCTCCGCGGAAAAGGGCAATCGTCGACGGGCCCGTTGCCGGATTCGAGGCTGCTCCTACCGGCGAGGTCCGGGCGCAGTTTGTAAACCAGCTGTAAACCGGCGAGGAATGCACTGAGGTCCGATCGGTTAGGCGCACATCAACATGTTGAACATGTTGAAGAAAAACTGGCTGGGGTGGTAGGATTCGAACCTACGGTACACGGTACCAAAACGCGTTGATCTATTTTGCGGTGCCTGCGGCGCGCCGTCGAGGGGCGTGTTCGGCCTAGTTCGCCAAGCGGTCCAACACCGCTTTCACGTGCCGCAAGCCGGGCTTTTGATGCGCCGCTAGGGCCTCTGCGTCCAGCGCGGTGACGAAGCCCTGAACAAAGCCCAGCGACCGGTCGATGCGCGGCAGGATATAGGCCAATAGCGCGGGCGTCAGCGCCATTTGCCGATCTGCGGCCAGCTTGACCAGAACCGCGCCGATCAGCGCATCATCCGGGGCGGTCAGGGTCAATTGCCCGGCCTGCTGCATCCGGCTTTGCAGGTCGGGCAGGCACAGTCCCCAATGCTGGGGCGCGCTGGCCGCCGTGATCAAAAGGGCGGTGCCACGCCCTGCGGCGGCGTTGTGGAGGTGAAACAGCGCCTCTTCGGCCCTGGCATCGCCCGCGATTCGGTCTGCGTCTTCGACAACCAGCGCGGGCCCATCGGCCAGGGCGGCGGGGTCATGGCCGGGCAGGGTGGCGGCATCGACAATCCCTGCGTCCGTTTGTGCCGCGAAGACATGGGCGAGATGCGTCTTGCCCGCCCCCGCAGGGCCGATCAGCAAGATCTTGGCCCCGGGCCAATCGCGCCATGTGTCGATGCCCGCCACGGCGGTGGCATTCGCCCCTGAAACAAAGAAATCCGCGCGCCCCATCGCCGCCCGAAACGGCAGCTCGAGCACAAGTTGTTCGGCCATTACGCCTCGTCCTCGGTATCCGTTCGGCTGCGCGCGCTCAGCCCCTGGTACAGCCGCCCGTCCTTGTATTGGTCGATCATGAAGCGCACCAAGACCCCGATCGCAGCCGCGACAGGAACCGCCACGAGCAGTCCGGCAAACCCGAACAGCGTGCCAAAGGCCGAAAGCGCAAAGATCAGCCAGACGGGGTGAAGCCCCACCGAACTGCCCACCAATTTGGGGGTCAGGACATTGCCCTCGGCGATCTGGCCTACCTGAAAGATCACCGCCACGGCCACGATCGACCACCAGTCGCCCCAGAACTGGAACAGCGCCAGCCCGACCGACAGCGCGCCGCCCACCAGCGCGCCGACATAGGGGATAAAGGTCAAGAGCCCCGCCAAAAGCCCCACGACCAGCCCGAATTGCAGCCCCACGATCATCAGCGCCACGGCGTAGAATGTTCCCAGGATCAGGCAGACCGTGCCTTGGCCACGGATGAAACTGGCCAGCGTGCGGTCGATCTGGGCGGCCAGGATGCGGATCGTCTCGGCATAGTCGCGCGGCAGCAGATCGTCGATCTTGGACACCAACCGGTCCCAGTCCAGCAGCATGTAGAAGGCCACAACCGGCACAACGACCAGAAACACCAGCACGTTCACCACGCCGATCGCCGAACTCAGCGCCTGTTGTAGAAGGGCGCCGCCGCGCGACTGGATCGTTTCGCCAATCGCCCCCAGCGATTGCCGCAGTGGCGATCCCTCTGCCATCACCTGCGGGAATTGTTCGGTCAGCCAGCTGCGCAACTGGGTAAACAGGTCTGGTGCGGATTCGATCAAATCATTGGTTTGCTGGATCAACAGCGGGATGATCACCAACAGCGACACGATCACCAGCGCCAGCAGGAAGACGAAGATGATCACCGTGGCCAAGACCCGGCTGAACCCCATCTTTTCCAGGCGGTCGGCGACCGGGTCGAGGAAATAGGCGATGGCGCCGCCCACGAGGAACGGCAAGATCACGTCGCCAAGCGCCCATAGCACGCCCAGGACCCCCGCCGTGGCGAGGCCCCAATAGGTCAGTTGCTGGCGAACCGGCAGGGCCATGATCTCTTCCTTTGGTGCGCTCTAGATGCGACAGCCGTGCGGACAGGGCAAGGGGCGGCCGCGGGGAAAGCCGGAATTCCGCAAGCTTGCCCCGCGACAGCGCCCATATCAGGCGCGTCGTGTCGTCCGGATCAGCGCGAGGATATCGCGCGCAGCATCGGGGATGTTGGTGCCCGGCCCAAAGATCGCCTTGACGCCCGCCTGTTTCAGGAAGTCGTAATCCTGCTGCGGGATCACGCCGCCACAGATCACCAGGATATCGCCCGCCCCGGCCGCGTTCAGCGCCTCGATCAGTTTCGGGGCCAGCGTCTTGTGGCCCGCCGCCTGGCTGGAAATGCCGATGACATGCACATCGTTGTCGATGGCATCCTGCGCCGCCTCTGCGGGGGTCTGGAACAGGGGGCCGACATCGACGTCAAACCCGATATCGGCAAAGGCCGTGGCGATCACCTTGGCGCCGCGATCATGGCCATCCTGGCCCATCTTGACCACCAGCATCCGGGGCCGCCGGCCTTCTTCCTCGGCAAAGGCTTCGACATCCGCCTGAATGGCAGCAAAGCCCGCGTCGCCGTCATAGGCCGCGCCGTAGACACCGGCCAATGTCTTGACCTCGGCCCGGTGGCGGCCAAACACCTTTTCCATCGCCATGCTGATTTCCCCCACCGATGCCCGTGCGCGTGCTGCCGCAACTGCCGCCTCCAGCAGATTGCCGCCGTCGCGCGCGCGGCGTTCCATCTCTGCCAAGGCAGCCTGGCAGGCGGCTTCGTCGCGGGCGGCGCGCACCTGGTGCAGCCGCGCGATCTGGCTGTCGCGCACCTTCATGTTGTCGATATCAAGGATGTCGATCGGGTCTTCGGTTTCCTTGCGGTACTTGTTGACGCCCACGATCACATCTTGCCCACGGTCGATCATCGCCTGGCGCCGCGCCGCCGATTCCTCGATGCGCAGCTTGGGCATGCCGGTGGCGACCGCCTTGGTCATGCCGCCCATCTCCTCGACCTCTTGCATCAAGGCCCAGGCCTGTTCGATCAGGTCATTGGTCAGGCTTTCGATGTAATAGGACCCCGCCAAGGGATCGACCACGCGCGTCACCCCGGTTTCTTCCTGCAAGATCAGCTGGGTGTTGCGCGCGATGCGGGCGCTGAATTCGGTGGGCAGCGCGATGGCCTCGTCCAGCGCATTGGTGTGCAGCGATTGCGTGCCGCCCAGAACCGCGCTCATCGCCTCGTAGGCGGTGCGGATGACGTTGTTGTAAGGGTCTTGTTCCTGCAGGCTGACGCCCGAGGTCTGGCAATGGGTGCGCAGCATCTTGGAGCGTTCATCTTGCGCGCCAAATTCCGTCATCACCCGGTGCCACAGCGTGCGCGCGGCACGTAGTTTCGCGATTTCCATGAAGAAATTCATGCCGATGGCGAAAAAGAACGACAGGCGCCCGGCAAATTTATCCACATCCATGCCGGCCGCCGTCGCGGCGCGGACATATTCGCGCCCGTCGGCCAAGGTATAGGCCAGTTCCTGCACCAGGTTCGCCCCCGCCTCTTGCATGTGATAGCCAGAGATCGAGATCGAGTTGAATTTCGGCATGTTGTCCGAGGTATAGGCGATGATGTCGGAAATGATCCGCATGCTCGGCTCGGGCGGGTAGATATAGGTGTTGCGGACCATGAATTCTTTGAGGATGTCGTTCTGGATCGTTCCAGACAACACCGACCGGTCATGCCCCTGTTCCTCGCCGGTGACGATGAAATTGGCCAGGATCGGGATCACCGCGCCGTTCATCGTCATCGAGACCGACACCTTGTCCAGCGGGATGCCATCGAACAGGATCTTCATGTCCTCGACGCTGTCGATGGCGACGCCCGCCTTGCCCACGTCGCCCTCGACCCTTGGGTGGTCGCTGTCATAGCCGCGATGGGTGGCAAGGTCGAAGGCGACGGACACCCCCTGTTGGCCCGCCGCCAGGGCCTTGCGGTAAAAGGCGTTGCTTTCCTCGGCGGTGGAAAACCCCGCATATTGCCGGATCGTCCAGGGGCGACCCGCATACATCGTGGCCTTCACGCCGCGGGTGAAGGGCGCCATGCCCGGCAGGCTGTCCATATGCGCCAGCCCGGCGGTGTCTTCGGCGGTGTAGATCGGTTTGACGCGGATGCCTTCCAGCGTGTCCCAAGCCAGCGTGTCGGGGTCGCGGCCGCGGAGTTCCTGTTCCGCCAGCTTGCGCCAATCCTGAAGCGTCTTTGCCGTCATCGGGTGATCCTTTTCGCGTGGTCGGTCGGGCGCGGGGCAGATGCCGCCGCCGCCGTGATTGCGGTGGTCCAGCCATTGGCCGCAGCGGCGTGTCCGCACATGTTGCCAAAAGCCTTCGCTTTCCCCGTCACCGTGCCTATATCCAATCGGAACGGAGGAAGCATGCGACTGATTTTTCTAGCTCTTGTCGGTGCGCTATTGGCACCTTTCGTCATCGTGGGCGCCGCCGTGGCGCAAACCGATGATGTCATCGTGGCCGGGCAATCCGCGGCCGAGGCACCTGACGCGACCGACCCGATGGCCCCGCGCGACGCCGTTGGCCTGACGATCGAAGAATTCAAATGGATCGCGCGCCCGGTGATCGTGTTCGCCGACACGCCCAATGATCCGCGCTTCATCGAACAGATGCAGCTGTTGGCGGCCCGGCCCGAACCGTTGATCGAACGCGATGTCGTGATCATCATCGACACCGACCCCGCGGCCAATTCCGCCATCCGCACCGCGTTGCGCCCGCGCGGTTTCGCGCTTGTCGTGCTGCAAAAGGATGGCGCGGTCGGCTTTCGTCGGCCCGCGCCGCGCGATGTGCGCGAAATCACCCGCAGCATCGACAATTTTTCCTTCCGGCAAGAAGAGCTGCGCATGGGCGGGCAGTAAGGCCCAAGGATATGGACGGCGACGGGGGTCACGGCGTCATTCGAACTCCATGATCACTTCGTCGACGGCCAGGCTGTCGCCCGCGGCGCATGTGATCGCCGCTACGACGCCCCGGCGTTCGGCCCGCAGGATGTTTTCCATCTTCATCGCCTCGACGGTGCACAGGGTCTGGCCTTCCTGCACCTCTTGGCCCACCTCCACGTCGATCCGCACGATCAGCCCCGGCATCGGGCACAAAAGCAGCTTGGACGTATCGGGCGGCAGTTTCTCGGGCATGCGCCGCGCTAATTCCGCCTGGCGCGGGCTGCGCACATGCACCTTCAGATCGGCACCGCGCGTGCGCAGGCGGAAACCGCCGGAAATCTTGCCGACCTTCAGCACCAAGGGCGCGCCATCCACCTGCAACCGGGCAAGGCTGTCGCCCGGCGTCCAGTCCGATGTGACCCGCATTGCGCGGCCATCGTCAAAGGTTACGGTCGATCCATCATGATCGGCGGCGATCGTCACGGGGAAATCCGTGCCTTGCAAGGTCACGATCCAATCGCTGCCAACGCGGCGTTCATGGTTGTCCATCCGGCCCGACACGCGGGTGCGCCGGATTTCGGCCACCCGGTGCATCGCCGCCGCCGCCGCCGCGACGCGCGCCAGCGATCCGGCGTCGAGCATCGCCCCCTCGAACCCGTCGGGATATTCCTCGGCGATGAAGGCGGTGGTGATGTTGCCGCTGGCAAAGCGGTCGTGATCCATAACCGCCGACAGGAAAGGCAGGTTGTGGCCGATCCCTTCCACCTCGAACCCGTCCAGCGCCACGCGCATGGCCGCAATCGCGCCCGCGCGGTCGGGCGCCCAGGTGCACAGCTTGGCGATCATCGGGTCATAGAACATGGAGATCTCGCCGCCCTCGAAAACGCCGGTGTCATTGCGCACGGCGGTTTCGCCCACCGGGGCATCACCTTGCCATTTCCCGGTCGCGTTCAGCGGCCCCGCCTGCACCTCTTGCGGCGGGCGGTAGCGCGTCAGCCGCCCGATCGAGGGCAGGAAATTGCGATACGGGTCTTCGGCATAGAGGCGGCTTTCCATCGCCCAACCGGTCAGGGTCACATCCTCTTGCGACATCGACAGCTTTTCGCCCGCCGCGACCCGGATCATCTGTTCGACCAGATCGACGCCGGTGATCAATTCGGTCACCGGGTGTTCCACCTGAAGCCGGGTGTTCATTTCGAGGAAATAGAAATTGCGGTCGCCATCGACGATGAATTCCACCGTGCCCGCGCTGGTGTAGCCCACGGCCTGCGCCAGCGCGACTGATTGTTCGCCCATCGCGCGTCGCGTCGCGGCATCCAGAAACGGCGAGGGCGCTTCTTCGATCACCTTCTGGTTGCGCCGCTGGATCGAACATTCCCGCTCGCCCAGATACAAGCAGGTGCCATGCTGGTCGCCCAGGACCTGGATTTCGATGTGGCGCGGCTGGGTGACGAATTTCTCGATAAAGATGCGGTCATCGCCAAAGGATGATTTCGCCTCGTTCTTGGAGGCCTGAAAGCCTTCGCGCGCCTCGAGGTCGTTCCAGGCGATGCGCATCCCCTTGCCGCCGCCGCCCGCGCTGGCCTTGATCATCACCGGATAGCCGATGTCGTTGGAGATCTTGACCGCCTCGTCGGCGTCGGCAATCAGGCCCATGTAGCCCGGCACGGTGGATACACCCGCCTCGGCCGCGATCTTCTTGGAGGTGATCTTGTCGCCCATCGCCTCGATCGCGGTGGCGGGCGGGCCGACAAAGGCGATGCCTTCCGCCTCGAGCGCCTGGGCGAACTTCATGTTCTCCGACAAGAACCCGTAGCCGGGATGCACAGCCTCTGCCCCGGTTTCGCGGATCGCCGCCATGATCTTGTCGATCACGATATAGCTTTCGGATGCGGGGGCGGGGCCGATATGGACCGCCTCATCCGCCATCTTCACATGCAAGGCGCCCCGGTCGGCGTCGGAATAAACGGCGACCGTTGCAATCCCCATCTTGCGCGCCGTCTTGATGACACGGCAGGCGATTTCGCCGCGATTGGCGATCAAGAGCTTCTTGAACATGGTCACTGTCCCTTTCTTGCGGGGCTTTTGCCCCGGTCTGACGCAAAAAAGGCCACCGGGGGTTTGTCACCCCGATGGCCTTGATCTGTGAAATGATCGATTGGACCGCGCGTGCGGCCCGTGGTCGTGTCAGCGGCAGACGCCGAGGTCGTCGCACACCGCGCCACCGGCTGCACCGATAAGGATGCCCGTGGCGATATTGCCGTCCAGCGCCGCTGCGGCGACACCGCCCGCGGCCGCGCCAAGCCCGGCGCGTTCCAGATCTGATGTGACACAGCCCGACAACCCGAGGGCCGCCGCGAAAAGGGTGGGGATGATGAAAGTGGTTTTGGTCGCGCGCATTGTGCGTCTGCTCCTGTGGATGTGCCTCGTGCGGGCAAATATACAGGCAAATCGCCCGGCGCGATAGCACGGCTTTGCCGGCCCACCCCATCGGCTGAAAAATGCGGTCGGCACAGCAAGCTGGCCGACCGCGTCGAAGGGGAAGGGTAACACGTCTTGTCGTTGCCAGCCCGTTTTGCATTGGGGACAGGGGCCAGCCCGGTCACCATGCCATGAAACGCCGCCCGCGAAACCGGGTTCGTCAAACGCCCGGCGCGATGCGCATGAAAGCGCGCAAAAACGGGGGCGGCAGGCAAGATCATGCCGAAGCGTTCTCCCACACGCCCGAGCCGTCGAAGGCTTCGGGAAAGGCTGCGCGTGCCCGCGCCTCGTCGATCTGCAACAGCGCCTCGTAGCTTGCGGGGTCGAACGGGTCTTCGGCGGGGATCACTTCGCGCCCGAACAGCCAGCTCAGCCGCCCTGCATCAAGGTTGCCGCGCTCAAAGGGCTGATCCCCGAAACACAGCCACAGCGCCTCCATGAAGGCGGCATCGGCGCGCCGGTCGGCGGGCCTGCGGTCGGCAAAGCGTTCGCGCGCGATCAGCTTGCTGGCGCCTTCCTTGGCGGCGCGGCGGATCGTGAACTGGTAATCGGTGCCGGGCAGGCGGCCGGGAAATCCGCGATGCTTGATCATGCGGCACCGCCTTGGGGACGGCGGGCAACGCAATCGATCTCGACCAGGGCACCCACGGCCAGCGCGGTCACGCCAATCGTCGTGCGCGCGGGCCTGCGGCCTGCGGGGAAAAACGCCTGGTAGGTGTCGTTGAACACCGCGTAGTCGCGTTCGAATTCCGTCAGGTAGGCCCGCATCTGCACCACATGCGACAGGTCGAGCCCGACACCTTTCAGAACGATTTCGAGGTTTTCCATGACCCGAACCGTTTGCGCCGCCACGCCATCCGGCAAAGGCGCATCGGGCGCGTCCGGATCGGTCGGCATCTGCCCGGTCAGGATCACCCAGCCGTCCGCCTCGACGGCATGGGAAAACGGCGCGACTGGGCGCGGGCCGCCGGTGATCATGTGAAAGATGGGGTCGGTCATCGGTGTCTCCGTAGGGTGGGCAATCTGCCCACCGACTATGGGGTGGTGGGCAGATTGCCCAGCCTACAGCGGAATGTTGTCGTGCTTTTTCCACGGCATCTGCTTGCGCTTGCTGCGCAGCTGCGCAAAGGCGCGGCAAATCCGCTTGCGGGTCGAGCGGGGCTGGATCACCTCGTCGATGAACCCGCGTTCGGCGGCGACAAAGGGATTTGCAAAGGCAGTCTCGTAATCCTTGGTGCGTGCCGCGATCTTGTCGGCGTCGCCCAGTTCCGACCGGTACAGGATTTCCGTCGCCCCCTTGGCCCCCATCACGGCGATTTCCGACGTGGGCCAGGCATAGTTGATATCGCCGCGCAAATGCTTGGATGACATCACCACATAGGCCCCGCCATAGGCTTTGCGGGTGATGACCGTGACCTTGGGCACGGTCGCCTCGCCATAGGCGAAGAGCAATTTCGCGCCATGCTTGATGACGCCGTTATATTCCTGCGTCACGCCGGGCAGGAAGCCGGGCACATCCACCAAGGTCAGGATCGGGATTTCGAAACAGTCGCAGAACCGCACGAAACGCGCCGCCTTGCGGGCGCTGTCGATATCCAGGACCCCCGCCAGCATCATCGGCTGGTTGGCCACCACGCCCACGGTCTGGCCTTCCAGGCGGATGAAGCCGGTGATGATGTTCTTGGCGAAATCTTCCTGGATCTCGTAGAAATCCGCCTCGTCCGCGACCTTGAGGATCAGTTCCTTCATGTCATAGGGCTTGTTCGGGTTGTCGGGGATCAGCGTGTCGAGGCTTTCCTCGATCCGGTTCGGGTCGTCGTAAAAGGGCCGCACGGGCGGCTTTTCCCGGTTTGAAAGCGGCAGGAAATCGATCAGCCGCCGCACCTCGGCCAATGCCTCCACGTCGTTTTCAAACGCGCCATCGGCCACCGAGGATTTTCGGGTGTGGGTGGTGGCACCGCCCAGCTCTTCGGCCGTGACCTGTTCGTTTGTCACCGTCTTGACCACGTCGGGGCCGGTCACGAACATGTAGGAACTGTCTTTGACCATGAAGATGAAATCGGTCATCGCCGGCGAATAGACCGCGCCGCCCGCGCAGGGCCCCATGATCAGGCTGATCTGTGGCACCACGCCCGAGGCTTCGATGTTGCGCTGGAACACTTCGCCATAGGCGGCCAGCGAACTGACCCCTTCCTGGATGCGCGCGCCACCCGAATCGTTGATGCCGATCACGGGCGCGCCGTTCTGCATCGCCATATCCATGATCTTGCAGATCTTGGCGGCATGGGTTTCCGACACCGACCCGCCCAGAACGGTGAAATCCTGGCTGAAGACATAGACCATCCGACCGTTCACCGTGCCCCAGCCGGTCACCACCCCGTCGCCGCGCGGCTTGGCCGCCGCCATCCCGAAATCGGTGCAGCGATGGGTGACGAACATGTCGTATTCTTCGAAAGACCCTTCATCCAGCAACAGCTCGATGCGTTCGCGCGCGGTCAGCTTGCCCTTGGCATGCTGTGCATCGATCCGGGCCTGGCCGCCGCCAAGCCGCGCCTCGTGCCGGCGCTGTTCAAGCTCTTGCAGGATATCCTTCATCGAAACGCCCCTCTCGACAGGTCTGGCCCCGGGTCCGCCGGGGCGGATGGCGCGGGGCCTGAATTGCGCCGGACCCTAGGGATGCGACAGCCCCGGGGCGAGTCGGAATGCGAATATTTGCAAATTGATTTGCGAAAACTTTTCCATAATCGCAAATCTGCAAAGGCGACGGCGCGCACCGACCCTGTGCATCCCCGCGATGGACAAGGCCCGGCTGACAGCCTAACTCATTGTCATGACATCGACTGTGCAGGCGCGGTTTCTGGACCGCGCAACCCCACCCCATATCTTCACCCTCATCGCGCTGACCGGGCTTGGCGCGTTGTCGATGAACATCTTCTTGCCGTCGCTGCCGCAGATGACGGACCATTTCGCCACCGATTACCGGCTGATGCAGATGTCGGTGGCGCTATACTTGGCGGTCAATGCCGGGCTGCAAATCCTGATCGGGCCGATGTCCGACCGCTATGGACGGCGGCCCGTGCTGTTGTGGGGCGTGGGCATCTTTCTGGTGGCGACACTGGGCTGCCTGCTGGCCCCCAATATCGAAACCTTCCTGTTTTTCCGCATGCTTCAGGCGGTGGTTGTCGTGGGCCTGGTGCTGGGCCGCGCGGTGGTGCGCGACATGTATCCCGCCGATCAGGCCGCCAGCCAGATCGGCTATGTCACCATGGGCATGGCCATCGTGCCGATGGTGGGCCCGGCGATCGGCGGCGTGCTGGATCAAGCCTTTGGCTGGCAGGCGAATTTCTGGCTCTTGCTGCTGCTTGGCCTCTTCGTTCTGGGGCTGACATGGCGCGACCTGGGCGAAACGGCGCAGGCGAAATCCGGCAGTTTCGCGGCGCAGTTCCGTGAATACCCGGAGCTTTTGGCATCGCGGCGGTTCTGGGGCTATTGCCTTGCCTCCGCCTTTGCGTCGGGGGCGTTCTTCGCCTACCTCGGTGGTGCGCCCTATGTCGGCTCCGAGGTGTTTGGCCTGTCGCCCGCCGCCGTCGGTTTCTATTTCGGGGCGCCTGCGCTCGGCTATTTCTTCGGCAACTGGATTTCGGGCCGTTATTCGGTGCGCGTCGGGATCAATGCGATGATCCTGTGGGGCACGCTGATTTCAACCGCCGGGCTTGTCGTGTCGCTGCTGCTGTTTCTTGCCGGGCTCAAGACCGCGTTGGTGTTCTTTGGGTTCATGACCTTCGTTGGGTTTGGCAACGGGATGGTCCTGCCCAATGCAACCTCGGGCATGTTGTCGGTGCGGCCGCATCTGGCGGGCACCGCGTCGGGGCTTGGTGGCGCGATGATGGTGGGGGGCGGCGCGGCGCTTTCGGCCTTGGCGGGGGTGATGCTGACAGGCGGCAACGGGGCTTATCCGCTCATCTTCATCATGCTCGGGGCTCTCGGCCATGGCGGTGGCGTCGATTGTCTACACCATGCGTCGCGACCGGGAGCTGCGTGGCTAGGGCTTGCGCCATGCTTTGCAAACCCGCACAGTCAGGTTGCAAACATTATCCAGCGGCCCGTCCATGTCCCCCAGCAAACTTTACGCCGGTGCCAAGCTGCGCGAACTTCGCAGCCGCTTTGGCCTGACCCAGAAAGATTTCGCCGCCAAGCTGGCGGTGTCGCTGCCCTATCTGAACCAGATGGAAAACAACAACCGCCCGGTGTCGACCGCCGTGGTCCTGGGGCTGGCGCAGGATTTCGGTGTCGATGTGACCGAGTTGCGCGCGGGCGATGCCGAGCGGCTGGTGTCCGACATGCGCGAGGCGCTGGCCGATCCGGTCTTTGCCGATGCCAGCCCGCCGCTCGCCGATCTGCGGCTTGCGGCCTCCAATGCGCCGGCGCTTGCGCGCGCTTTTCTGGATCTGCACCGCGCTTATCGCCAGACCCATGAACGGCTGGCCAGCCTGGACGAGGCCTTGGGCCAGGATCGCCGCGCCGCCCCATCCCCCTGGGAAGAGGTGCGCGATTTCTTCCATTATTGCGACAATTACATCGATGCCGTCGACCGCGCCGCCGAACGGTTCGCCACGCAGGCCACCGGCGATCTCGCGTCCCATACCGAAACCGTGCTGGCGACCATGGGCGTCACGCTGCGCTTTGAAGCCGGGCAGGGCGTGCGGGCCTATGATCCGGTCAGCCGCATCCTGACGCTGTCACCGCGCGCCGCGCCCGAAACCCAGCGGTTCCAACTGCTGCACCAATACGCGCTGCTCGGCCAGGCGCAGCTGATCGAGGCGACGCTGGACCTGGCGCGGTTCCAATCCGACACTTCGCGCGAAATCGCCCGCATCGGCATGGCCAATTATTTCGCCGGTGCGGTGTTGATGCCCTATACGCGCTTTGCCGGTGCGGCGCGTGACACGCGGCATGATCTGGAACGCCTGTCGATCCAGTTCGGCGCCTCCATCGAACAGGTCGCCCACCGGCTGTCGACGTTGCAACGCCCCGGTGCCAAGGGCATTCCGTTCTTTTTCGCCCGTGTCGACCAGGCCGGAACGGTGACGAAACGCCATTCCGCGACGCGCTTGCAATTCGCCCGCTTTGGCGGCGCTTGCCCGTTGTGGAATGTCCATCAGGCGTTTGAAACGCCCACGCGCTTTTTGCGGCAACTGGCCGAAACCCCCGACGGGGTGCGCTACGTGATCATCGCGCGCGACGTGTCGAAATCGGGCGGGGCCTGGGGCACGCCCACGCGGCGCTTTGCGATTTCGCTGGGCTGCGAGGTGAAACACAGCCCCGACCTGGTCTATGCCGATGGGCTGGACCTTGACCGCGACAGCGCCTGGCAGCCGATCGGCATTTCCTGCCGCATCTGTGAACGCGCCACCTGTCATCAACGCGCGGTGCCGCCGCTGGAACGGCGGCTGACGGTCGACCCCAACCGGCGCGGAACCTTGCCCTATGAAATCGGGCGCCCCTGAGCGTGACCGTGACATTCACGTTGACGCAAGCGCCCCCGCGCCCCTAATCCTGAACCATCGGCAGGGAGGATACCAACCATGGAAATGCACGCGACACGCACCATTGCGGCGGACCGGATGACGGTCTGGGCCGCGCTGAATGATCCAGAGGTGCTGCGGGCCTGCATCCCGGGGTGCGAGGAATTGACCGGTTCCCCCGAAGAGGGCTTTCAGGCGCTGGTCAAGCAAAAGGTCGGTCCGGTCAAGGCGACGTTCCGGGGCGAGGTCGTGTTGTCCGATGTCGTGCCCGGCACCAGCTACACCATCTCGGGCGAGGGCAAGGGCGGCGTCGCGGGCTTTGCCAAGGGCGGCGCGCAGGTGCGCCTGTCGGATGCCGAAGGCGGTGGCACCGATCTGCATTATGACGTGGAGGCCAAGGTGGGCGGCAAGCTGGCACAGCTTGGATCGCGCCTGGTCGACAGCTTCGCCTCCAAGATGGCGGATCAGTTCTTTGAACGGTTCCAGGCCCATCTCGAGGGGCCGGCCAGCACGGAAACGGCCGAGGCCTGATCTGGCACCGGCCGCTTTGGGGTGGGTTCAGGGGGGCGATGCCCCCCTTTTTGCATCGTATCGGTTGGCATGCGCCGCGCAATCAGCCCTTGGCCAGGATCGCCGCGACCTGATCCTTCAACACCATGCGTTCCTTGCGCATCCTCTGTTCGGTCAGGTCATCGACCGGGTCCACCCCGGTTTCGGCCCGATGCACCGCGCGGTTCACCTCGTGATAGGCATCCATCAGCTTGGCGAAATGGGCATCGGTGATCTTGAGCGCGTGAATTTTCTCGGCGTGCTGCGGAAATTCCTCGGCCAGTTCATGGGGGGTATGCGACATGCCTGTATCCTTCCTTGGGTCTTGGTGTCCCCCGGACCCTAGGCGTGCAGACCGCCCCCCGACGTTGAGCCAGATCAATCCTGGTCGTTTTGCGCGATCTTATTCGGCGGCCTGACAGGCATCGCCGCGCCATGCGGAAATCAGCGCCTCGGGGCTGAGCACATGGGCCAGGGGCGCGTTGGCGAAATCCTCCGGTTCCGTTTCGCCCAGGCGGCCGGGAAACGCCAACGTCGCCATGCCGGCCGCGCGGGCGGCATCCCACGCCACGGGTGTGTCGACCACCGCGACCACGCGTGGCGGTGACAGGCCAAGCCCCGCAAGGGCGGCCTGCATCGCCTGTGGATGCGGTGCCATGCGGTCGATGTCCTGGCGCAGGATCGCGACGTCAAAGGATACACCGCCCCGCGCCCGCGCGGTGGCCGCCAACAGGGCGCGCACCGGGTCCACCTCGGAGCGGCTGACCAAGGCCAGTTTCACGCCGCCCCGCGCGGCCCAGTTCATCACCCGCGCCACGCCGGGGCGCAGCGGCACACCACCCGCCAGCATCGTGGCGAAATGGTTCTGATGGGTGCGATCCAGCACATCGGCCTCGACGACCTGGCCCAGATGCGCGGCATAGCGCGCTGCCAATTGCCGGTCGCCGCCCGGGCGCATCAATTCGGCATAGGTGTCCCATGACCAATCCCACCCGATGCCATGGGCGCGAAAGGCTGCGTTCCAGGCCGCGCGGTCAAGTTCCGCCACCTCTGCCAAGGTGCCCATGCCGCCAAAAATCACCGCTTCGAGTGTCATCCGAGCCTCCGTCCTCCCGGATAAAGACCCGAAGCGGTCGGTGCACAAATGGTGTTGGCGCAAACGCTGCGCTGCGGCAGGGGTCTTTGGTGCGGCACTGGGCGGGATGATTGACGCCTGCACAAATTGCAGGCGAAAAGAAAATCCTTAACGAAACCCTGCTTCAGGCTGCGGGTGCATCGGGGGGCGGGGTCAGCGGCTTGGCGCGGCGCGCCTCGCGCCAGGTCACCACGCTGATCGCCGCGATGATCATCGCCCCGCCCAGCATCACGAAGACATCCGCCACCTCGCCGAACACCACGACGCCCAGCATCGTGGCCCAGATCAATTGCAAGAAGGTCACCGGCTGCGTCACGGTCAGCGGCGCCTTGGTAAAGGCCAGGGTCATCGTGTAATGCCCCGCCGTTGCAAACACCGCCGTCAGGCTCAGCCAGCCCAGCTGCGCCCAGCTGATCGGCACCCAGACCACCAGCGCATAGGGCAGCAACACCACCGGCACGACGACCGACAGCATGAACACCACCACCTCGGGCCTTGCCCGGTCGCTTAGCACCTTGGCCATGAAATAGCTGCCCGCCATGGCAATGGCGGTGAACAGCATGGCGACATGGCCGATGTCGATGTCGCGAAACCCCGGCCGGACGATCACCAATGTGCCCAGAAAGGCTACGCCGACCGCCCCGATCCGCCACGGGCCAAGCCGTTCTTTCAAAAGAATGACCGCCAGCAGCATGACGTAGATCGGGTTGAGGTAATTCAGCGCCGTGACATCCGCGATGGGGATGCGCGCCATCGAAAAGAACCACAAGATCACCGCCGCCGAATGGCAGACACCCCGTATCCCGAACAGCGCCCAGGTCTTGCGATCAATGGTGGCCGCGCGCACCGCGGGCCACATCGGGATCAGGAACACCAGCCCCAGCGCATAGCGCAGAAAGGCCGATTGCGCCGCCGGAACGCCGGTGCCCACCATCTTGACGCTGGCCGTGACCGCCACGAAACACAGGCCGGTGACGATCATCCAGATCATCCCGGCCAAGGGCTGCGCGGCTTTCACTTGTGTGGGGGCTGTGACCATGCCCCTGTCATGGCCCAGCCGGTGCAGACTGTCCAGCGGCTCACCCGCCAAGCGCCAGCTTCGCCGCCAGCGCCAGCATCGTGGCCCCCACCACGATGTCCAGCACCCGCCATGCGGTCGGGCGGGCGAACAGGGGGGCCAACACGCGCGCCCCGAACCCCAAGAGCATGAAGAACACAACCGATGCCGACAGCGCGCCGGTGCCAAAGGCCCAGCGATCCGCCCCATGGGTCGCGGCCACCGCGCCGATCAGGCCCACGGTATCCAGGTAGACATGCGGGTTGGCCCAGGTCAGCACGACCGTCGTGGCAAGGGCCGCGCGCAGGCTTTGTTCTGCCGTGCCGTTGGCAACCAATGCCTCGGTCGTGGTGAGGGCGGCGCGCAGGCTGCGCAGGCCGTAGGCCACCAGAAATGCCGCGCCGGCCCAGCGCATCGCCTCGATCGCCCAAGGCGCGCGCGCGGCCAAGGCGCCAAAGCCCGCGACACCGGCAAAGATCAATACCGCCTCCGACAGGCAACAGACCGCGACCACCGCGCCGACATGCGCGCGCCGCAAACCCTGCCGCAATACAAAGGCGTTTTGCGCCCCGATGGCGAGGATCAGGGAAAACGACAGGGCGAACCCGGCAAGATAGGCGGTCGACATCGGCGGCTCCGGCTCCGGCTTTGGCACAGAGGCAGGTAGCGGGCCGCGCGACATCGGTCTAGCGCAATATAGTTTCATATCATAAGCTATGCTAATGATTGACCGCGCCGCGCTTGCCGCCTTTGCCGCCGTTCTGCACACCGGGTCCTTCGAGGCGGCGGCGGCGCAATTGCGCGTCACGCAATCGGCCATCTCGCAGCGGATCAAGTCGCTGGAAGAGGCCATGGGCACCACGCTCATCCGCCGCACCCGCCCCGCCACGCCGACCGGCGCGGGGCAACGGCTTTGGGCGCATGCCGAGGCGGTGGGCCTGTTGGAACGCGGTCTGGCCCGCGATCTGGCGGGGGTCCTTCCCGATGCCGCCACGCCCGTCCGTATCGCCGTTACCGCCGACAGCCTTGCGACCTGGGTCTTGCCCGCCCTGGCCGCCGTCACGGGCGTGCTGTTCGACCTGGTGATCGACGATCAGGACCATTCTGCCGATCTGCTCCGCGCGGGCGAGGTTGCGGCGGCGATCACCGCCTCGGCGCGGCCGGTTCCGGGCTGCGATGCCGTGCCGCTTGGGGGCTTGCGCTACATCGGCTTTGCCGCCCCCGCTTTCGTGTCCCGCCATTTCCCGCAAGGTGTCACGGCCCAAAGCCTGGCTTCGGCGCCCGCGCTGACCTTCAACCGCAAGGACAGCCTGCAACGCAGCTGGGCCGAGGCGGTGACGGGCGCGCGGCTTCAGCCGGTCACCCATTACCTTGGGTCGACCCATGGCATCACCGAAGCCGCCTGTGCGGGGCTGGGCTGGGGGCTCAACCCCGATACGCTGATCGATCCGCTGATCGCGGCGGGCAAACTGGTCGATCTTGCGCCATCGGTCCGCATCGACACCCCGCTGTTCTGGCAGGTGCCCCGCCAGAACGCGGCCGCCCTGGCCGACCTGACCCAGGCATTGCGCCGCGCCGCCCCTGCATTGGGGTAGGCAGAGCCCCGCCTGGCTTACGGCAGATACTGTGTCGGGTTCACCGCCTCGAACCCGCGGCGAACTTCGAAATGCAGGAAGGACGGGTCGCCGGGGCCCACCTCGGCCAGGCTTTGGCCCTGGGTGACCCGGTCGCCACGCGCCACGGAAATGTTGCGGATATTGGCATAGACCGTCAGCAACCCATCGGGGTGGCGCACGACCAGGATCGGGATCTGGTCGGTGTCTTGCGTGATCGCCGCCACCTCGCCATCGCCGGCGGCGCGCACCGGGGTGCCTGTGGCCGCCCCGATGTCGATGCCTTCATTGCCGCTGCCATAGGGGCGGATGATGTTGCCCGACACCGGCATGCTGAACCGGGCGGTGGGCGCGGCGGGCGGCGGCGGTTCGGGCGCGGGGGCGGCCGTGGTGCGGCTTTGGGGCAGGGCCGCCTGCTGGATCGCGGGCGGCAGGGGCGTTGTGGCCGAAGGCGGCAAGGGTGCCACGCTGGTGCCGGGGGCCGCGCCGCCCGTGGGGGCGGGTGCCTCGTCGATGACAAGGGGGATGATCAGGAATTGGCCCTCGCGCACCGCGAGGTCGGGGCCAAGCCCGTTCCATTCGGCCAGCGACCGGACCGAAATGCCGTAAAGCCGCGCAATGGAATAGGCGGTTTCGCCCCGGCCGACCCGGTGGCGCACGGGTTCTTCGCCCGGCTGCACCGACAGGGCGGCGGGGCTGGTGGGCTGTTGCTGCGCCTCGGCGGCGTCAATCGCGCCGGACGCGATGCTGGCGATATCGGTGCCCGTGCCGGTGGCCGGGGTCACGCGGCGCGGCAGGGCCAGGATTTCCTGCGCGCGCAGCGGATCGGTCGGGGTGCGCCCGTTGAAGCGCGCCAGTTCCGCCGGGTCCATCCCGATCCGTGTCGCGACATCGGTCACCGTGTCGCCGCGCCGCGCCACGGCCACCTGGTAGCTGTCATAGGTGATCAGCCCATTGGCGTCTGGTTCGGGCCGGGGGGCGGTTTCGCCGGTGCCACGGGTCGAAATGCGGTCAGGCCGCAGGTCGAAATCCATGTCGGATTGAATGCAGCCCGCCAAAATCGGCAGGCAAAGACCAAGGGCAATCAGGCTGGCGCGGGGCATCGCTCGGGTCTTCCTCAAGGTTTCGACCGGGGGCGGTCGCACAACAAAATACCATCGCCCCGTTGGCCGGGATCGGATCAGCTTGCAAGGGTTCTACATCGAAACCGGGCCATGGATAAAGCCCCGTGGCGGGGTTTTGCCCATCACCCTGTCGTCAGTCGCGCGGCAGGCCGTCGATCAGCGGCACGAACCGGACCGGCAGCAATTCGTCATAGTCGAAGCCGGACCCATCGGCGCGGCGCGTGACCTTGATCAGGCTTTGCACCGCGTCCGATTGGCCCACCGGCACCACCATCACCCCGCCGGGCTTGAGCTGTTGCAGCAAAGGCCCGGGCGGGTCCTCGGCGGCGGCGGTGACAAGGATACGGTCGAACGGCCCCTGGTCGGGCAAGCCGTAACTGCCATCGCCGGTCAGAACGGTGATGTTGGTCAGGCCCAATTGGGCAAAGCGCGCCTCTGCCTCGCGGGTCAGGATGCGAAAGCGGTCGATCGTGTAGACGCGCCGCGCCAGTTCCGACAGGATCGCGGCCTGGTAGCCCGACCCGGTGCCGATTTCCAGCACCGTATCGCGCGGCTGCACCGCCAGCGCCTGCGTCATCAGCCCCACCACCGAGGGTTGGCTGATCGTCTGGCCCGATGCGATGGGCAGCGGCATGTCCTCATAGGCGCGGGCGGCGAAATGGCCCTGCACGAAGGCGCCGCGGTCGATCACCTCCATCGCCTTCAGAACGCGCGTGTCCGTCACCCCCTTGGACCGAAGCTGGAACAGGAACTGCATCTTGCGGGTGGCGTCTGCGTCTTCGGTCATCATTCGAGCGCGGACCTCAACCCAACAAGGCGGTCATGCGCTGTCAGGTCCGCGCGCATCGGCGTGACCGAGATATAGCCGTCGAGATTGGCATGGGCATCGCTGCCCGGCGCGGTCGGCACATCCTGCCGCCCGCCCTTGATCCACAAAAAGCGGCGGCCATTGGGGGCCGTGTGCGGCTCGATCCCGAAGCGCGTTTCGCGGCGGAACCCCTGGGTCGTGACGCGGGTGCCGCGCACGTCAGCGGCGGGCAGGGGCGGGAAATTGACATTGTAGAACACCCGGTAATCGCTTTCGTCCCACTGGCCATGGTCCAGCAATTTGCGGATGACATCCGCGCCGTGACGGGCCGCCGCCTCGAACCCGTTGCCGAGCGTGATGTTGCCGGGGCCGTAATATTGCGACAAGGCAATCGCGGGCAGGCCTTGCAGGGCCGCCTCCATCGCGCCGCCGATGGTGCCGGAATAGAGCACGTTTTCGGCGGCATTGTTGCCCCGGTTCACGCCAGACAGCACCAGGTCGGGCGGGCTGTCGGCCAGCACGTCATAAAGCCCCGCCAGCACGCAATCGGCGGGCGAGCCTTCGGCGGCAAAGCGGCGCGGCCCAAGTTCCGCGATGAGCGTGGGATGCACATAGGAAATGCAATGCCCGACCCCCGATTGTTCAAAGGCGGGGGCCACGGTCCAGACCTCGCCCTTTGGGCCTGCGATCTCTGTGGCGATGGCGTCCAGCACCGCAAGGCCGGGGGCATTGATGCCGTCGTCATTGGTGATGAGAATGCGCATTGGGCCTCCGGCAGGCTGTGGTGTTCTGCCGGTCTAGCCGCTGGGGGGATGGGCGGCAAGATGCGGGCGCGGGCGTTGGGGGGGCGGGGGCTCTGCCCGCGTCCCGTTCCGGGCTTCCCCCGGGATATTTCTGAAATGAAGAAGCCGTCAGGCGCGCGCTTGTTTCAGGGCCAGGGCCAAAAGCGCCACGGCCCCCAGACCGGCGGCGGCGCCGAACAGGGTGACGCCATTGGCAGCGACGATACCGGCCAGCGCCCAGGCCACCGCGATCGGATAGGTCGGAACCGCCAGCCGCAGGGTCAGCGCGACCGACAGGGCAAGCGCCACCAGCAACATGATCCAGCTTGTGACGATCTGGTCGCCCAGCCCGTAGCCCATCGCGACCGTGCCAAGCGCCACGCAGGCCGCCGCCGTCAGCCAGCCCGCGTAAAGCCCGAGCGGCAGGGCGTTCCACGCCCGGTCGCGCGCCGGGGCGCGCAACAGCGCCCAGACCGCGCCGCCCAGCATCGCCCAGATCAGCACGGTGGCCAGAACCGGCGCGGCCAGCGCCACCGCGATCCAGGAGGCGCCGATGCCAAGGCTGACGAACAGGGCCCAGCGCCCCGCATCCCAATCGCGCGCGCTGTCGCGCCGGATCAGGCCGAACCCGGCCAAGGCCAGCAGCCAGATGTAGATCACGCCCCAGATCGCAAAGGCATAGCCTTCGGGCTGGATCGGCGGATCATCGACCGGGATGGGCAGCTGCGCCGGGTCGAACCCGGTAAAGGGCTGCGCGAGGAAGGGCGAGAGCACGAAGGCCATGGCGGCCACCAGCACCAGCACCGCCTTGAGCCGGGCGGTATCCTTGCGGTCGTCGGGTTGGATCAGGTCAGGCAAGATGTCCCTCGGGGGTGATGCACGTCTTGCCCCTCATATAGGGGCGCAGCACCGCCGGGATAACCACCGACCCGTCCGCCTCTTGCCCGTTTTCCAGGACCGCGATCAGGCAGCGCCCGACGGCAAGCCCCGATCCGTTCAGCGTGTGCAGGAATTCCGGCTTGCCGCCGCCCGCGGGGCGGAAGCGCGCATTCATCCGCCGCGCCTGGAAATCGCCGCAGGTGGAAACGGAACTGATCTCGCGATAGGTGTTCTGCCCCGGCAGCCAGGCCTCGATGTCATAGGTGCGGCGCGCGCCAAAGCCCATGTCGCCGGTGCACAAGACGATGGTTCTGTAAGGAATTCCAAGGCGTTCCAGGATGCCTTCGGCACAGCGCAACATGCGCTTCTGCTCGTCATCCGAGTGGTCGGGATGGGTGATCGAGACCATCTCGACCTTTTCGAACTGGTGCTGGCGCAACATGCCCGCCGTATCGCGGCCGGCCGATCCCGCCTCGGACCGGAAGCACAGCGAATGCGCGGTGTAGCGCATCGGCAGATCGGCCTCGTCGATGATCTCGCCCGCCACGATATTGGTCAGCGACACCTCGGAGGTGGGGATCAGCCACCAGCCATTGGTGGTCTCGTAGCTGTCTTCCCCGAATTTCGGCAGCTGGCCGGTGCCGAACATGGTTTCCGCGCGGACAAGGACGGGGCCGTTCACCTCGGTCAGGCCGTTTTCCAGCGTATGGGTGTCGAGCATGAACTGCGCCAGGGCCCGGTGCAGCCGCGCAATCGCGCCCTGCATCACCACAAAACGCGCGCCGGACAATTTCGCGGCGGTCTGGAAATCAAGGCCGGGGGCCGCGCCGGTGATGTCGTAATGTTCCTTGGGGGCGAAATCGAAGGCACGCGGCGTGCCCCAACGGTGCATCTCGACATTGCCCGCCTCATCCGCGCCATCGGGCGCATCGGCAGCGGGCAGGTTGGGCAAGGCGGCCAGAAGATCGCGCAGGGCCGCGTCCTTGGTCTTGGCCTCGTCTTCCAGCCGGGCGATTTCGTCTTTCTTTTCCGCGACAAGGGCGCGGAGCCGTTCGAATTCCGCGTCATCGCCGCGCGCCTTGGCGGCCCCCACATCCTTGGAGGCGGCGTTGCGATCGGCCTGCGCGGTTTCGGCGGCCAGGATGCAGGCGCGCCGCGCTTCGTCCAGCGCCAGGATGGTGGGCGATTGCGGGTCCATGCCCCGCCGCGCCAAACCGGCATCGAAGGCGGCGGGATTGTCGCGAATGGCGCGGATATCGTGCATCTGGGGCCTCGGGTCTTGGCGGGGGTCTGGCCGGGGTATGCCAGAGGGGGCGGCGCGGGGGAAGGGGGGCAGGGCCTGTGGTGGTGCACGAAGGGGACAGGTGCGGTCGGGGGCACGCATGATGGGGGTCACCACTCTCCCGGCCCTGAAGCAGCCCAGCGCAAGTCGGCCCCCCTTGGGTCAGCGTTGCGAAAAGATGCGCCGCGCATCCGCGCATCCATCGAATTTGCGTGGCGGAAAAGAGCGCTCTCAAAATTCAAACCGCAAAGGTCCATGCCTTGGATGCTCATCCGGGCACCCCGTTTTCCCGCCCCGTGCAACGGGGTGCCGGGCTGAAGCCCGGTCTGCGGGCGCGATGGGGGGGATCGCCCCTTGCCAGCTCCGGTCCTTGTGCCCATCTGCACCGGACCGCGCCTTGCCTTCGTCCATGGGGCTAAGTAGGGTGCGCCGGATTTCGCCAGGGTCGCGCCGCGCGCGCCCGACACGCCACAAAGGACCGCACAAGACATGGAAGCCTTCGCCCAGTTCGTCCCCCTTATCCTGATCTTCGTGATCATGTATTTCCTGCTGATCCGCCCGCAGCAAAAGAAGGTCAAGGAACACCAGGCGATGATTGCCGCCCTGCGCCGCGGCGACGAGATCGTGACGGCCGGCGGATTGATCGGCAAGATTTCCAAGGTCAAGGACGACACCGAGGTCGAGGTGGAATTGACCACCGGCATGAAGGTGCGCGTCGTGCGCGCGACCATCGCAACCGTGCGGTCCAAGACCGAACCGGCCGCCGCCAACGACTGATCCCAAAAGACTACGACCATCCGACCCGGACCTGCTGAGAGGGCCCTGACCAATGTTGCAGATCCCGCTGTGGAACCGGCTGATGATCATCCTCGTGGTGCTGGCGGGCTTGGCCTTTGCCATGCCCAACCTGTTCTATGACCGGGTCGAACGGCACAATGATGCCGTGGCCGCCATCGAACAGACCGGCGCGACCACCGATGCGCTGGCGGCGGATCGGGCGCTTTGGCCCGATGTCCTGCCCTCGACGCTTGTGAACCTTGGCCTTGATCTGCGCGGTGGCGCGCATCTGTTGGCCGAGGTGCAGGTGGCCGATGTCTACGAGGCGCGGATGGATGCGCTCTGGCCCGAGGTGCGCGACGTGTTGCGGGATGCGCGCGACCAGGTCGGCACGATCCGCCGCCAGGATGCCGCGCCCGGCGAATTGCGCGTGCGCATCAGCGAACCCGCGGGCCTGGCCGATGCCGTGGCTGCCGTGCGTACGCTGGCCACCCCGGTGATCAGCCTGACTGGTGTGGGGTCGCCCACGCTGGATGTGCGGGGCGAGGGCGACACCGTCATCGTCACCCTGTCCGAGGCGGAACGCCAGGCCACCGATGATCGCACCATGCAGCAATCGGTGGAAATCGTGCGCCGCCGCGTCGATGAGGCGGGCACCCGCGAACCCACGATCCAGCGCCAGGGCGCCGACCGCGTGCTGATCCAGGTGCCCGGCATCGGATCGGCGCAGGAACTCAAGGACTTGATCGGCACAACCGCGCGGCTGACCTTTCACCCGGTCGTGGGCCGCACCAGCGACCCCGAGGCGCGGGTGGATGCGCGACAGCTCCTGCTGCCCTCGATGGATGAACCGGGCGCGTTCTACATCCTCGAACAAACGCCCGTCGTCACCGGCGATGATCTTGTCGACAGCCAACCGGCCTTTGACCAGCAATCGGGCCAGCCCGCCGTGACCTTTCGGTTCAACCCGTCGGGCGCGCGCGATTTCGGCACCTACACGGCGGCCAATATCGGCGCACCCTTTGCCATCGTCCTGGACGGCGAGGTGGTCTCGGCCCCCGTGATCCGGTCGGCCATCACCGGCGGATCGGGCCAGATCACCGGCAATTTCACCGTCGAGACCTCGACTGAATTGGCCGTCTTGCTGCGCGCGGGCGCGCTGCCGGCCGAAATGGTTTTCCTGGAAGAACGCACCATCGGCCCGGAACTGGGCGCCGACAGCATCGCGGCCGGCGAAATCGCGGCCCTTGTGGCCTTTGCCGCCGTTCTGGTCTTCATGGTCGCAAGCTACGGGTTGTTCGGTGTCTTTGCCTCGGTGGCGCTGATCCTGAACGTCGGGCTGATCTTTGGCACCCTGTCGGCCATTGGCGCGACGCTGACCCTGCCGGGGATCGCGGGGATCGTTCTGACTATCGGCATGGCGGTTGACGCCAATGTGCTGGTGTTTGAGCGCATCCGCGAGGAATTGAAAACCGCCAAGGGCCCGGCGCGTGCGATCGAACTGGGCTATTCGCGCGCCTTGTCGGCCATTGTCGATGCGAACCTGACCACCTTCATCATCGCGGTGATCCTGTTCGCGCTCGGGTCTGGGCCTGTGCGCGGGTTCTCGATCACGCTGGGCATCGGCATCATCACGTCGGTGTTCACCGCCATCTATGTCACGCGATTGATCATCGTGACATGGTTCGACCGCCGCCGCCCCAAGACAATCGAGGTCTGATCCCATGCGCCTGCGCCTTGTTCCCGACCAGACGAACATCGATTTCTTCAAATATGCCCGCCTGACCTTTGGCGGATCGGTGCTGGCGATGGTGCTGTCGCTGGGCATCTGGTTCACCATGGGGCTGAATTTCGGCATCGATTTCCTCGGCGGCACGACGATCCGCACCGAGGCGTCGGAACCGGTGGATATCGCCGCCTACCGCGCCGCCCTTGACCCGCTGGCCCTGGGCGACGTGTCGATCACCGAGGTGTTCGACCCCACCTTTGGCCCCGATGAAAATGTCGCCATGATCCGCATCCAGGCGCAGGCGGGCCAGGAAAGCGTGACCCCCGAAACCATCGCGGCGGTGCAGGCGGCCCTGCAGGGCGTCTACCCAGCGATGACCTTTCCCAGCGTCGAATCCGTTGGTCCGAAAGTGTCAGGCGAATTGATCCAGACCGCGATCATCGCGGTTCTGGCGTCGCTGGCCGCGATCCTTGTCTATATCTGGCTGCGTTTCGAATGGCAGTTTTCCATCGGCGCTGTCGCGGCCCTGATCCATGACATCGTGCTGACCATCGGGGTGTTTTCGTTGTTGCAGATCCGGTTCGACCTCGCGACCATCGCGGCGCTTCTGACCATCGTGGGCTATTCGATCAACGACACCGTGGTGATCTTTGACCGGCTGCGCGAGAACCTGATCAAGTACAAGAGCCGCCCGTTGCAGGACGTGATGAACCTGTCGGCCAATGAAACCCTGTCGCGTACGCTGATGACCTCGGGCACCACGCTGGTGGCGCTTCTGGCGCTGCTGATCCTGGGCGGTGACGTGATCCGGGGCTTTGTCTTTGCGATTTTCTGGGGCGTGATCGTCGGCACCTATTCCTCGATCTATGTCGCCAAGAACGTCGTTCTGATGATCGGGGTGAAACGCGACTGGTCCAAGCCCGACGCCAAGGCCGGCACGCAGTTTTCCAACACCGACGCCTGAGGCACCGAGCATGCGCATGAACGAAGTGGTCTTTGACGACAGCCGCCCGGTCGATGGCTATGGGCCGGGGTTCTTCCGCATCGGCGGCGACATCGTGCAGGGCGCGGTGATCATCCTGCCCACGGGTGTCGTGCCATGGGGCGGCTATGATGACCGCGCGGCGCTGCTTGCGGCGGCGGGCAGCATCGATGTGCTGTTCATCGGCACCGGGGCCGAGATTGCACAGATCCCGCGCGATCTGCGCACGGCGCTGGAAGGGGCCGGGCTCGGGGTGGAAATCGCGGCTAGCCCTGCGGCCTGCCGCACCTATAACGTGCTCTTGTCCGAAGGCCGCCGGGTGGGTCTGGCGGCATTGACCCTATAGACCTTGCCTGCCCGTGGCAGGCGGCGGGGGCCTCCGGCGGGAGTTTTCCGGCCAAGATGAAGGCGCGGCCGTTAACCTTGTAGCCAAGAACGTGGTTCCTGATGATCAGGTCAAGCTTCATGACTGATTAAGCCGATGGCGCGTGCAGGCACAATTCTCGAAATACCAGATACCTGGCGGGAGGCAGGACCCGTCCCGCTACGCCGTGTGAGGCCGATCAAAGGGGGACCATGCGCTGAACGAGGTCAGTTCGACGACAGCAAAGCCGGTCGATGGCTATGGGCCGGGGTTTTCCACGCATCGGCGGCGCGGTGAGTCCAGGGGAGTCTTGCTGCTGCCCTCGGGCGGTGCGTCCTGGCGCGGCCATGCCGGCCGTGGCAGCCGCTTCTGGCAGCGACCAGCACCATCGGCGTCCTGCTGATCGGCACCGGGATGAGATCGCCCAGATCCCACCAGGACCTGCGCGCAGCGCGCCAGGGCGCGGCATGGGGGTCGAGATCATGGGCGCGGCCCGCCGCCGCGCACCTATAATAACGGATAGCTGCTGGCCGAGGGCGGCGCGTGGGTCTGGCGGCGCTGCCGGTGCTGTCCTGCGCCCGCGGCGAGGCTGCGGGAGCCTCCGGCGGGAGTGCTCGGGCCAGATGAGGGAGCGGGCTGCGTTGAGCTTGATGGGGGTCAACGGGGAAGTTGCCCGGTCGGCAGGGCCAGCTCGCCCAGGACCATGCACGCCCAATTCGCGTTCCAGCTTGCGCCGCATCGCCGCCTCGAAGGCGTCGTGATCGGGGGCGTATTCCACGAAGGAGCCGGGCCCGCGCGCCGCAGCTCGGTCTCGAAATATTCGCGGATGCCCCGGCTGGCCCCGCCGATGGCCAGCCCGTTGACCGTGACGCCGTCCAGCGCGAAATGCTGATAGGCCGCCGAGGGCGCGAAGCCGTCGTTGTTCTGCCCGTCGCCCGCCCGAGGGTCCGGAACAAGCAGGGCGGTGCTTCGGCAAAGAGGCTGGCGGCATGGCCAAGCGCATAGCCAAGCGCGGTGGGGAAATCGGTATGGTGGCGCGGGTGGGCCAAGCCGTTCAGGCCGCCCGTCAGATCCGCCTGCGACCGGATCAGGACCCAGTCGATGACCAGATCCTGCTGGAACCGCCCGCTCCATTCATAGACCGCGAGGGCGATCGGGCCCGGGCCCGTTGAAACCCCTCGCACCGCATCCGAGACCAGCGCCGCGGCCAGCTGTTGCTGAGGCCGCAGCAGTGTAGCGTTTGTTTTTGAGCCTGCCCTAAAGCGGCAGTTGCCCGGTGGGCAGCGCCAGCCCGCCCAGCACCATCACCCGCAATTCGCGTTCCAGTTTGCGCCGCATCGCATCCGCGAAATCCTGGTGGTTGGCGGCATGTTCGACAAAGGCGCCGGGGCCGCGAATGACCTGTTGCAGAAAATAATCCTCGATCCCGCGCGACGCGCCGCCAATGGCCAGCCCGTTCACCGTGACCCCGTCAAAGGGAAAATGATCATAGGCGGCATCGGGGGCGAAACCGTCGTTGTTTTCGCCATCGCCGGAAATATCCAGCGTCTGGAACAGGCAGGGCGGCGCATCCGCGAAATGCCCGGCCGCAAAGCCGAGCGCATAGCCAAGAGCGGTGGGAAAATCGGCCGAGCGGCGCGTCTGGCGCATCATCCGGTCTGCCACCCGCTGCAGGTCGTCGCGGCTGGTGATCAGCGTCCAATCCACCACCAGGTCCTGTTGGAACCGCCCGGACCATTCATAGATCGACAGGGCCACCGGCCCCGGCCCGTCCAGGAAGGCGGCCACGATTTCGGGCGCGGTCAGGGCGCTGGCGATGCCGGCCAATTGCTGGTCATATTCCGCCGCATCGACCGAGGCCGACACGTCGATCCCCAACAAAAGCGCCAGGCGACACTGGTCCTGGGCTGCGGCAGGGCTTGCCGCCAGCGCCAGACCCAGCGCAAGGGCCGCGGCCCTCACCAATGGCCCGTATTGCCCATCGAGGCCCAGGGTTCCGCCGGGGCCAGCGCCTCGCCCGCCTGCAACAGCTCGATCGAGATGTTGTCGGGCGACCGCACAAAGGCCATCCTTCCATCGCGGGGCGGGCGGTTGATGGTCACGCCATTGTCCATCAGATGCTGGCAAACCTCGTAGATATTGTCGACCGCATAGGCCAGGTGGCCGAAATGGCGGCTGTCCGATGGCAGGCCGTCATCGCCATCCCAGTTGTAGGTCAGTTCCACCGGGCAGGCCTCGTCTCCGGGGGCCGCCATGAAGATCAGGGTAAAGCGGCCCTGTTCGCTTTCGCTGCGCCGTGTTTCCCGCAGGCCAAGCAGCTGGTAGAACGCCATCGACGTTTCCAGATCCTTTACCCGTACCATCGTGTGCAGATATTTCATTGGGCTTGGTCCCTTTCCTGTCTCTGGGTCCGATCCTAGCGCGCCGGGCACGGGCGCACATCCCCATGATCCGTAAATTTCCTGTGGGTAAAAGCGCGCCCCTGGGGCCCCTTTATCTTGCGGGCGCCCCCCCCGGTGATGCAAGATATAGCGGTCATGATGCCATCCCAGACCAGGAAGGAGCCGCCCCATGCCGCTCACCTCTGATGCCCAAGCCGAAATCGATGCCGCCCGCGCGCAGGCCAAGCCGACGCTGCGCGCCGTCAGCGAGGGGATGGAGGCGCATCTTTACACCGCCCATCCGGTGCTGGATCACGGCTTTGTCCGGGTGATCGATTACATGGGGGATGACAGCGCCATCGTTCAGGCCGCGCGCGTCAGCTATGGCGCGGGGACCAAGCATGTGTCCAATGACGAGGGGCTGATCCGCTACCTGATGCGGCATTGGCATTCGACCCCCTTCGAGATGTGCGAGGTCAAGTTCCACGTCAAGCTTCCGGTCTTCGTGGCCCGGCAATGGATCCGCCACCGCACCGCGAACGTGAATGAATATTCGGCGCGCTATTCGATCCTTGACCGGGAATTCTACATTCCCGCCCCCGAACACCTGGCGGCGCAATCCACCGTCAACAACCAGGGCCGGGGCGCGGTGCTGCAAGGCGAGGAAGCGGCGCGGGTTCTGGAGCTGCTCAAATCCGACGCGGGCCGCGCCTATGACAATTACGAGGCGATGCTGTCGCAGGACGGCCAACAGGGGCTGGCGCGCGAATTGGCGCGCATGAACCTGCCCGCCAATGTTTATACGCAATGGTACTGGAAGGTCGATCTGCACAACCTGTTCCATTTCCTGCGCCTGCGCGCCGATGCCCATGCGCAATATGAAATCCGCGTTTATGCCGAACTGATGTGCAAGCTGGTGGCCGATTGGGTGCCGATCGCCTTTGGCGCCTTCGAAGATTACCGCATGGGCGGCGTGAACCTGTCGGCCAAGGGGGTCGAGGTGATCCGCCGGCGCCTGGCGGGCGAGGATGTCACGCAAGAAACAAGTGGCATGAGCAAGGGTGAATGGCGCGAATTCGAAGCGGTCTTCGCGTAGGGTGGGCAGATCTGCCCACCCTACGCCCTGCGATCAAATCCTAACCAAAAATGAATTCGCCCCTGGACGCCCTTGATTTCATTGGGGCGCATCATGTCCCACGCGTGGGGCATCGGGTTTCGCCCGGCGGCATTCCCCCGTTCACGCCTTGAACCCCGCCGCCGTTTCGCCAAGATTGCCCGGAAATCCCGGCACGATCCGGGGCACCAACCGGGGGCGAGCATGAAAATCTACGGGCTGAAAAATTGTGACACCTGCCGCGCGGCGCTCAAGGCCTTGGCGGGGCACGGCGCAGTTCTGGTCGATATCCGCGACACGCCGCTTGATGATGCGACGCGGGCCCGGTTTCTCGACCGCTTTGGCGAGGCCTTGGTCAACCGCCGCTCCACCACCTGGCGCGGGTTGTCGGGTGACGCGCGCGCGGGCGATCCCGCAAGCCTTTTGGCCGAGCATCCGGCGCTGATGAAACGCCCGGTCATCGACACCGGATCGGCGCTTTACCTGGGTTGGGATGCGGGCGCAAAGGCGGCTTTGGGCCTCGTGTGACCGCGCGACAGCGCCGCATCGACCGATAGCGGCCCGCCGCCCTTGAACACCAGCACGATCAGCGGGAACAGCCAGAAGGCCCGCGTGTCGATCAAGCCATCGGCGTGGCGGTCAAACAGCGCGCCAAGGGCTGCGCCATGGCCCATCACATCGACCCAGGTCTGCACCAGGACGAACCCGATCATGCCCAATGCGGCCAGCCGGGTGAACAGGCCAAGCGCCAGCAGGATCGGCAAGATGAATTCCGCCCAGGTGCCCGCCAGAACCACCAGCCGCGCAACGGGGCCAAGCGCCGAAGGGTCATAGCCCACCAGCATCGAACAGGCGCGGCAGGATCTGGATATAGGCGCCCGTATCCAGCCGGATCAGCCCAAGCGCGCCGTCGCCTGTCTTGGTCAGGCCGGAATTCCAGTAATAGGCAAACAGCGTTGCGACGACCAGCCCTCGCGCCAGCGTGGGCAAGGCTGCGGGCGCGACGCGGGTTTCCAGCGCGCCAAAGATGCGGGCATGAAGCGCGATGATGGACTGCATGGGCGCGTTCCTTTCGGGATCAGGGCGAGGGGTCACATGTCAGCGCGCCCGAGGTGAAAAACAGCGTGACCAACGCCGCGATATCGGCCTCCGGGTGATCGGCAAGACAGCGGGTCATCGCCTCGGCCAGGGTCAGCCGCCCTTTCAGGGCGCGCGCGAATGCCAGCCCGCCCGGCGGCAACAGGTGCGGCACCGGGTCAAAGCCCGCGCGGGCGATCAGAACATCCTGGCCTGCGGTGCCGGGCCGGGGCGTGCCGGGTTGGGTGTTGTAGCGCCAGATGTCGAACAGCGCGAAGCGCGACGACAAGACCAGCGTGGCGGGCGCAAGCCGTGGCCGCAGCGCCATCACCGCCGCCGGGTCTTGCCCGCGCGTGTCCAGCGGCGCGGCGTCGGCGGCGTGGTGAGGATTGCCGCAACCCCAGATCAAGCCGCGCCACATCGGGCAGGTAGCGCAAATGCGCGACCGGATCGAACCGGGTCAGAAAACCGGGAAACTTGCTGCCATAGAGCGGCAGGCGCGGATCGCCGGGGGGATGCGCGCGCAAGAATACCCCGGCCATGGCGCGAAAGAAATCATTGCCCACCAATTTGCGCACGGTGGGAAACCCGGTTTCCAGCGCCTCGGTCAGCGATATGGCGACGGTGTTGCGGTAGATGTCGAACCGTTTGCCGGCAGGGCCGCCAAAGGGGTTTACCACCCCCGCGGGCGCGGGCTGGGCCGGGTCCAGCAGGGCCTTGGCGAACTGGGTCTGGTCGGTCATGACAGCCGCCCCACCGGTGCAAGGATCGTGGCCGCGCGCGCGGCTTCGGCCTGTAGTTCTGGCAGGGGCGGCACATCGGTGTCCCATTCGATCAGGGTGGGTTTCGGCCCACCCCGCGCGATGGTGTAGGCATAAAGCGCCCAGACCGGATCGGCCACGGGCCTGCCATGGCTGTCGATCAACAGGGGGCGCCCGGCGTCATCGGTGTCATCATCATGGCCGCCAAGGTGGATTTCGCCCACCGCCTCCAGGGGAAATGCGTCGACATAGGCGCGCGGATCGGTGCCATGGTTCACGGCCGAGACAAAGACATTGTTCACGTCGAGCAACAGGCCACAGCCGGTGCGCCGGGCAAGCTCTGACAGGAAATCGACCTCGGCCATCGTGGTTTCGGCAAAGGCCAGGTAGGTCGACGGGTTTTCCAACAGCATCCGGCGGCCAAGCGTGTCTTGCACCTGGTCGATGTGGTCCGCCACGCGGGCCAGCGTTTTGGCGGTGTAGGGCAGCGGCAAAAGATCGTTCAGGAACCCCGCGTCATGCGTCGACCAGGCGAGGTGTTCGGAAAAGCTGGCGGGCGATACCCCGTCGCACAGGTGCAGCAGCCGGGCGAGATGATCGCGGTCCAACGCGCGGTCGCCGCCAATGGACAGGCCGACGCCATGGACGGATATGGGAAAGCGCTCGGCCAGCGCACGCAGCTGCGCCATGGGGCGGCCACCTGCGCCCATGTAGTTCTCGGCATGGATTTCGATCCACCGCACCGGGCCGGGGGCCGACATCAGGCCCGAAAAATGCTGTGCCTTGAAGCCAATGCCGGCGGCAATCGGCAGGTGTTTGCAAGGGGAGACATCGAACATCGGTGGCGACTTTCGGGAACGCAAACAGGGTGCGGCCCCCCGCGATCGCAGGGGGCCGCGATGGGGGGATTACATGCGCAGATTGGCCGCGTCGGTGCCTTCGGGCAGGTCGCGCGCAAGCCCGGCATAGCCCGCCGCCTGCAGCTCTGCCTCGGTCGCGCCCATGCGGCCCTCGGGCAGCTCGATGTCGCCGCAGGTGCCTGCGGGGACCAGCGTCCAGGCATTGCCCTGGTAATCGATGGTGGAGGTGCCAGCGCAGGTCGTCCCCGGCCCGGCGGCGCAGTCGTTTTCCCCTGCAAGGCTGACGCCAAAGCATTTTTCCTGTGCCTGGGCTTGGGCATCGGTCACGCCATGGGCGGTGACTGCGGCGGCAACGGCACCCAGAAGGGCGAGGGATTTGGTGGCTGTGGTCATGACGGTTTGCTCCGGAATAAGCGGTTCACGTGGGATGATGATCAAGCGTCGCCACGGGTGTGGCTGACACGCAAAGCTTGCCTTTGGCGCGTGATCAAACGCCAATCACAGGCGCGTGGGACACATGGGCGTGACCGGTTGCGAGATTGCGTGAACGACCGCGAGTTTCATAAATACGTGGAAAGTCAGGTGGATGATCCGGGGCCTGCGCCGCTGGCCCGGCCTGCGCCGGGGGCGATTCCGCGCGGGACAGGGGGCAAGACTGCCCCTTTTGTTTCAGTGCGCCGCCGGTCGAGCCATCGTGGCGCCATGGTAAATTACGCGCCCGAAAAAGGTTAATTTTTGCAAAAGTTGTATTCTGCAACTTGACAGGACGCCCCGGATGCTGCGCGATGTGGCAGGGGCACGGGCAGGTTTGCCCGTGACGGTTCGATGATCCCACGCTCTGGATCAGTGCAGCCAACAGGGACAGCACCGTGAGACAAAGCAAGGATGACGAAGGGCGTAATCGCCCGTCCGATGGCGCGGACGAGCCCGAGCAATCGAGCACCGCCCCCGCGACGGGCTTTGGCCCGGGGTCGGTCGAATGGCTGGCGCGGGCCGCGATCGCGCGGCTGGCAGAAGAAGCGGCAGCGCGCGCAGGGTCCGCCGCGGCACCGGTTCCCGACAGCGTGGTCAAGAATTTTTGCGCCTTGCTGGTGGCGGGCGATTACCCGGCCGCCGAGGCCGAAATCCGGCGCCTGACCGCGCGGCGGCAGAATTACGCGCAGATCTCGGATGGGTTGCTGTCATTGGCGGCGCGCCACCTGGGACGTTGCTGGGAAGACGATAGCCTGTCTTTTGCGGATGTTTCGGTGGCGGTGGCGCATATTTTCCGGCTCAACCAGGCGTTTCGACAACGCCATGTGCCCTTGGTGCGCGGCGCCGAACGGCTGGGGATTTTTGCGACCCTGCCCAGTCAGCCGCATAATCTGGGTCTGGTCCTGGCGGCAGAGGCGTTTCGCGGCGAAGGCTGGAAGGTCGATCTGCGGCTCGATACCCCGGCGCATGACATCATCGAGATCACGCAGCGGTTGCGGCCCTCGCTGGTCGGCTTGACGATCAGCCGCGAAGACCGGCGGCACCAATTGGCGCAATTGGTCCTCGGCCTGCGGGCCTTGCCCATACCGCTGCGGATCATGCTGGGCGGGCGTGGCGCGCAGGGCTTGGCCCGCGTTTTGCCGCGCGGGCATATCGACAGGGTTGTCACCGATATCGGATCGGCGCTGCGCGAGGCCTAACCGGGGGGGGCGTTGCCGCCCCCCGATGGGTCAGCGCAGATCGGGCGGCACGGCCTCTGCGGCCAGATCGGTCAGCACCTCGGCCAGGGGCGCGACCCGGGTCTGGGTCTCGCCCAGGCGGCGCAGGGTGACGGTGCCCGCCTCGACCTCGGTGCGACCCACGGCAAGGATCACCGGCACTTTGCCGACGGAATGTTCGCGGATCTTGTAGTTGATCTTTTCGTTGCGAAGATCGGCCTCGGCGCGGACGCCCGCGGCGCGCAATTGCGCCACCGCATCCAGTACGAAGTCATCGGCTTCCGACACGATCGAGGCGACAACCACCTGCCGCGGGGCCAGCCAGAAGGGCAGTTTGCCCGCATGTTCCTCGATCAGGATGCCGATGAAGCGTTCGAACGACCCAAGGCAGGCGCGGTGCAGCATCACGGGACGGTGCTTTTCACCATCGGGGCCGATGTAATTGGCATCCAGCCGCTCGGGCAGAACGAAATCCACCTGGTGGGTGCCGCATTGCCATTTGCGCCCGATGGCGTCGGTCAGGGTGAATTCCAGCTTCGGGCCATAGAACGCGCCTTCGCCGGGGTTGACGGTGGGTTCGATCCCCGCCGCACGGGTCGCGGCCAACAGCGCCGCCTCGGCCTTGTCCCAGACCTCGTCGCTGCCCGCGCGTTGTTCGGGGCGGGTGGAAAACAGAACCTCGAATTCGGGGAATCCCAGGTCGCGGTAGATATTGGACAAGAAGGTGATGAAGCGCGCGGTTTCGGCCTCGATCTGTGCCTCGGTGCAGAAGATATGCGCGTCATCCTGCGTAAAGCCACGCACGCGCATGATGCCATGCAGCGCGCCCGAAGGCTCGTAGCGGTTGCATGATCCGAATTCAGCCATGCGCAGGGGCAGGTCGCGGTAGGATTTCAGGCCCACGTTGAAGATCTGCACATGGCAGGGGCAGTTCATGGGTTTCAGCGCGTTGACCGCCTTTTCGCGGGCATGGTCTTCGTCGACCTCGACCAGGAACATGTTTTCCTGGTATTTTTCCCAATGGCCCGAAGCTTCCCACAGCTTGCGGTCGACGACTTGGGGAGTGTTCACCTCGACATAGCCGCCGCGCGCCTGCTGGCGGCGCATGTAATCTTGCAGCGTGGTGTAGATGGTCCAGCCATTGGGGTGCCAGAAGATCTGGCCGCGCGCTTCTTCCTGCATGTGGAACAGGTTCATTTCGCGGCCAAGGCGACGGTGGTCGCGCTTTTCGGCCTCTTCCAGGAAGGTCAGGTATGCCTTGAGGGCATCGCGGTTCTGAAACGCCGCGCCGTAGATGCGTTGCAGCATCGGGCGCGTGCTGTCGCCGCGCCAATAGGCACCGGCCACGCTCATCAGTTTGAAGGCATCGGCGGGCAGTTGCCCGGTGTTCTGCAAATGCGGCCCCCGGCACAGATCCTGCCAATGGCCGTGCCAATACATGCGGATCGGCTGACCTTCGGGGATCATCCCGACCAGTTCGACCTTGTAGGCTTCGCCCGAGGCTTCGTAATATTTGATCGCGCGGTCACGGTCCCAGATTTCGGTGGTGACGGGATCGCGGCGGTTGATGATCTCGCGCATCTTGGCCTCGATCTGGCCAAGGTCTTCGGGGGTGAAGGGATCTTTGCGGTCGAAATCGTAATACCAGCCGTGTTCGATCACCGGGCCGATGGTGACGCGCACGTCGGGCCAGATTTCCTGCACCGCGCGCGCCATCACATGGGCGAGGTCATGGCGGATGAGTTCCAGCGCCTGCGCTTCGTCCTTCATGGTGTGCAACGCAAGGCTGGCATCATGGGTGATGGGCCATTGCAGATCCCAATGCGCGCCATTCACCGTCGCGCTGATCGCGCGTTTCGCAAGGCTGGGCGAGATGTCGGCGGCGACATCGGCGGCGGTCACGCCGGCGGGGTAGCTGCGCGTATTGCCATCGGGAAGGGTCAGGGTGATCTGGGCCATATCGCGGCCTCCTCGTCGGTTTGGCGCCCACGGAACGCCCGGTTGCGGGTATGTCTTGGCCCGCGTTTTGGCCGCGCCTTGGGGCGAAGTCAACGCCCGCCGATGTCTTGGCGAAAGGTCGCGCAAGACTGCCCCCGGTGCGGGGCCGGGGATTGCCCCGCGCGGCCGCATCGCGCAAGCATCGCCGCAAACCGGAGGGCAGCGACATGGACGAACCGCAATTTCTGGACACGGCACAGGGGCGCAGACTGGCATGGCACCGGTTTTCGGGCCGTGACCCGGGCGTGGTGTTCCTGGGCGGCTTGCGGTCGGACATGACCGGCACCAAGGCGATCCACCTGGAAGACTGGGCGCGGCGCAGCGGGCGGGCGTTCTTGCGGTTCGACTATTCCGGGCATGGCCAAAGCGACGGCGATTTCACCGATGGCTGCATCGGGGATTGGGCCGAGGATGCGGCAGCGGTGGTATCGGCGCTGACCGAGGGGCCACAGGTCTTGGTCGGATCATCCATGGGCGGTTGGATCAGCCTGTTGCTGGCGCGCCGGATGCCCGATCGCGTTGCCGGGCTTGTGACCATCGCGGCCGCACCGGATTTCACCGAGGACGGGATGTGGGCGGACTGGTCCGAGCAACAGCGCCGCGCCTGCATGGAAGATGGACAAGTGGCTTTGCCGTCCGAATATGGCGCGCCGATGATCATCACCCGCCGCATGATCGAGGATGGACGCGCTCACCTGCTGTTGCGCGCGCCCCTGGCCTTGCCCGTGCCGGTGCGGATGTTGCAGGGCACTGCGGATGCCGATGTGCCGATGGCGGTTGCGTTGCGGCTGCTTGAACACGTGCAGGGCGATGATATCCGGCTGGAACTGGTCAAGGGGGCCGATCACCGCTTTTCCGATCCGGGCTGCCTTGCCACCATCACCCGCGCGGTCGAAGAGGTGTTGATGCGCGCCTAGCGGGGCAGATGGCCGGAGACCTCGCCAGGGCTGCAAACGTATGCAGAAACTGCTTGCGGCGCGCTTGCGCGCTTGTATCTTGCCGCCAGTCATCGCCGGGGGAGGATAGGACGTGGCCGAATACCTGAAACGAGGCAAGCCCGAAGCGGAACGTGTGGAAGACGATGCCAAGACCCGCGGCACCGTCGAAGGCATCCTGGCCGATATCGCGGCGCGCGGCGATGCGGCGGTGCGCGATCTGTCGGTGAAATTCGATGGCTATGCGCCCGGTGCCTTTCGCCTGACCGCATCCGAAATCGAGGCGGCGATGCAAAAGGTCACGACGCGCGAAATGCAAGACATCCGCTTTGCGCAGGTCCAGATCCGCCGCTTTGCAGAGGCGCAAAAGGCATCCATGCGCGATATCGAGGTGGAAACGCTGCCCGGTGTGATCCTTGGGCATCGCAACATCCCGGTGAATTCGGTGGGCTGTTACGTGCCGGGCGGCAAGTTCCCGATGGTCGCCTCGGCGCATATGTCCGTGCTCACGGCCAAGGTGGCCGGGGTCAAGCGCATCCTCGCCTCGGCCCCGCCTGTCAACGGTGCGCCACACCCCGCCATCGTCGCGGCGATGCAGGAAGGTGGCGCCGACGAAATCCTGTGCCTGGGCGGCGTGCAGGCGGTGGGCGCTATGGCCTTGGGCACGGAAACGATCCAGCCGGTTGATATGCTGGTTGGCCCTGGAAATGCCTTCGTGGCCGAGGCCAAGCGCCAATTGTTCGGCCGTGTCGGGATTGACCTGTTCGCTGGCCCCACCGAAACCATGGTGATCGCCGATGAGACGGTGGATGCCGAACTTTGCGCGACCGATCTGCTGGGGCAGGCTGAACATGGCTACAATTCGCCCGCCTGCCTGATCACGAATTCCGCGAAACTGGCCCATGCGACGCTGGCCGAGGTGGAACGCTTGCTGCAGATCCTGCCGACCCGCGACACCGCATCGATCAGCTGGCGCGATTACGGCGACGTGATCTTGTGCGCGGATCACGACGAAATGCTGCGCGTGGCCGAGGATATGGCCTATGAACATGTGCAGGTCATGACCGACCGCGATGATTGGTACCTCGACAACATGACCAGCTACGGCGCGCTGTTTCTTGGGCCACGGACGAATGTGGCCAACGGCGACAAGGTCATCGGCACCAATCACACGCTGCCCACGCGGCGGGCCGGGCGCTATACCGGCGGGCTTTGGGTGGGCAAGTTCCTCAAGACGCATTCCTATCAGCGGGTGCTCACCGATGAGGCGGCGACGCTGGTGGGTGAATACGGGTCGCGTCTGTGCATGTTGGAAGGCTTTGTCGGCCACGCGGAGCAATGCAATATCCGCGTGCGACGCCATGGCGGCGTGAACGTGCCCTATGGCGAAGCAGCGCCTTACCGCGACGCGGCAGACTAGCGGGTGGTATTTGCAAAAAGCGATCCGGATGACCCATGATCGGGGTCAACCGGGTCGGTTCACGGCCAAAACGCAATCTATCCCCGAAGGTATCCCCATGACGCTGCCCCGCACCCCGTCGTTCCGTCTTGATGGCAAACGCGCGCTCGTGACCGGCGCATCGCGCGGGATCGGCCTTGGCTGCGCCGTGGCGCTGGCCGAGGCGGGGGCGCATGTGGTGCTGGCTGCGCGCGGGGCGGATGCCCTGGCCGCCGCCGTGGCCGAGATGCAGGCGCTGGGCCTGTCCGCAGAGTGGCAGGCGGTCGACATCACCGACACGGCCGCCATCAGCGCGGTGTTGGACCAGATCGGGCCGGTCGACATCTTGTGCAATTCCGCCGGCCTCGCGCGGCACAGCCCGGCGCTTGCCACGCAAGAGGCGGATTTCGACGCGGTCATGGCGATCAACGTCAAGGCCGCCTATTTCCTGGCGCAGGCCGTGGCGGCCCGCATGACGGGGGCGGCGTGATCTTGCAGATTTCCAGCCAGATGGGCCATGTCGGCGGTGTGGATCGTGCCGTCTATTGCGCCTCGAAACACGCGGTCGAGGGCATGACCAAGGCGATGGCCATTGAATGGGGTGCATGTGGCATCCGCGTCAACACCATCTGCCCGACCTTCGTGCGCACGGAACTGACGGCCGCCACCTTTGCCGATCCCGAAAAGCGCGCCTGGATCGAAAGCAAGATCAAGCTGACGCGCGTTGCCGAGGTGGAAGACATCATGGGGGCTGTGACCTTCCTCGCATCTGATGCGGCGGCGATGGTCACGGGCACGTCGTTGTTGATCGACGGGGGCTGGACGGCGGGCTAGGCCGCGCCGGGCCCCGCGGGCCCGGCATTCAGGGATCGGATTGGCGCGGTCCTAGCTGACCGCGCGCACAGCGGATTTTTCCGGCGCGCTGTTGGCATCGATGAAGTCGAGCACCAGCGGGCGGATATTGTTGCGCCAGCTCTTGCCGGCAAAGATGCCGTAATGGCCCGCCTCCGGTTCCAGGTAGCTGGCCTTTTTCGACGCGGGCAGGCCGGTGCAGAGGTCAAGCGCCGCCACGCATTGACCGGGGGCGGAAATATCGTCCTTCCCGCCTTCGACGGTCTTGACCGCGACGGTGGTGATCTTGCCGATATCGACGCGCTTGCCGTTCACGGTAAAGCGGTTTTGCGCGATCTCGAGGCCCTTGAAGATGCGTTCGACGGTCGACAGGTAGAATTCGGCGGTCATGTCCATGACGGCCAGGTATTCGTCGTAGAACTTGTTGTGCTTGTCGTGGTCGCTGGCTTCGCCCTTGGCCACCCGGATCACCTGGTCGCGGAAGGCGGTGGCGTGTTTTTCGGCGTTCATCGCCATGAAGGACGACAGCTGTTGCAGGCCGGGATAGACCATGCGGCCTGCCCCCGCGTATTTGAAGCCGACGCGCTGGACCACGAATTTTTCCAATTGGCCCATCGCCACCCGGTTGCCGAAATCGGTCACATCGGTTGCGGCGGCATCGGGGTCGATCGGGCCGCCGATCAGGGTCAGGCTGCGCGGTTGGGCATCGGGGTCTTCCTCGGCCAGGTAGGCGGTGGCGGCCAGCGCCAGGGGGGCCGGCTGGCACACGGCGATCACATGGGTGTCGGGCCCCATTTCGCGCAGGAAATCGACGAGGTAGAGCGTGTAATCCTCGATGTCGAACTTGCCCGCGCTCACCGGAATGTCACGCGCATTGTGCCAGTCGGTGATGTAGACGTCACAATCCGGCAGCAGGCTCAATACCGTGGACCGAAGGAGCGTTGCGTAATGCCCGGACATCGGGGCGACCAGAAGAACCTTGCGCCCGGTTGGCGCGCGGCCGTGAACCTTGAAGCGGATCAGGTCGCCAAAGGGGCGGGGCAGCACGCGTTCGACCGACACCATGTTGTCGCGCCCGTCATCGGCGGGGATCGAAAAGATGCCCCAGTCGGGTTTCACGGCCATCCGTGCAAAGCTGCGTTCGGTGACTTCGCCCCAGGCGGCGATCATCTGGATCAGCGGATTGGCGAACAATCCAAGCTGTGGGTAGGAACACATGGCGCGCGCGGTGGACCCCATCCACTGGTTGGTCACGCGCAGCGATTCCATCAAATCATAGGTGAGCATGTGGCGCATCGGTGTCTCCTGACAGATTTCCGCAGCATAACGGCCCCGGATCAAATCGTCGCTTTGCCCCCTCACCCTGGCATCGCTATTGTTAGTTGAACCATTGGAAGGGTAAAATCAAGGTGGCACAAGATGATGCAGAGGAGCATGTGGTGGCAGAGAACCTCGATCGCCTGAACCAGAATCTTGCGCGGATCGAGGATTTGTCGAAACGGCTGGTGGCGGCGCTGGGCGCGCGCAAGCCGGGCGATACCGGTCTGACCGGGCCGGGGCAGGATCTGTATCTCAAGGCCGGCATGGCCATGTGGCAGGACATGCTGACCAACCCTGCCAAGATGATGGAACAGCAGGTCCAATACTGGGGCCAGGCCCTGTCGCACTACGTCGAGGTGCAAAAGGAACTGGCGCAGGGGCATCTGGCGCTGGAAGGCGACGACGACCTGCCCGACGACAAGCGGTTTTCCAACCCGCTGTGGCGCACCCACCCCTATTTCAACTATATCAAGCGGCAATACATGGTCTCGGCCGAGGCGATGAAGAAAGCCGTCGACGAGCTGGAGGGGCTGACGCCGCGCGACAAGAAGCGGGTGGAATTCTTCGCCAACCAGATCATCGACCTGTTTTCGCCGACCAACTACCTTGCGACCAACCCCGATGCCCTCGAAAAGGCCGTCGCGACCGAGGGTGAAAGCCTCGTGAAAGGGTTGGAAAACCTTGTTCACGACATGGAAGCACGACAGGGTGAAATTCTGCCGACGCTGGCCGATCCGACCGCCTTCGTGGTCGGGGAAAACCTGGCCACGGCCAAGGGGTCGGTGGTGTTCCGCAACGCGATGATGGAACTGATCCAGTATGCGCCGACAACCGAAACGGTGCATCAGACGCCCTTGCTGATCTTTCCGCCCTGGATCAACAAATACTACATCCTCGACCTGAAGCCGCAGAATTCCCTGATCCAGTGGATCGTCGACCAGGGCTATACGCTCTTCGTGGTCAGTTGGAAAAACCCCGACGCAAGCTATGCCGACACGGGGTTCGAAACCTATATCGAAGACGGCTACCTCAAGGCGATCGACACGGTGTGCGAGATCACCGGCGAGAAACAGATCAATGCCGTGGGCTATTGCGTGGCGGGGACAACGCTGGCGCTGACGCTTGCGCTCAAGGCCAAGCGGGGGCAAGCGCGCGTCAAGTCTGCGACCTTTTTCACCACGCTGACGGATTTTGTCGAACAGGGGGAATTCACCCCGTTCCTGGATGATGATTTCGTCGATGCCATCGAACGCCAGGTCGATGCCGCCGGGTACCTGGACAGCTACTACATGTCCAAGACGTTTTCCTATCTGCGCGCCAAGGATCTTGTCTATGCGCCGGCCGTTCGCAGCTACATGATGGGCGAGCCGCCGCCGGCCTTCGACCTTCTCTTCTGGAATGGTGATTCGACCAACCTGCCCGGCAAGATGACGGTGCAATACCTGCGCGGCCTGTGTCAGCAGAACGGGTTCGCGGGCGACGGGTTCGACCTGATGGGGGAACGGCTGCACGTGTCGGACGTGAAAGTGCCGGTCTGTGCCATCGCCTGTGAAACCGATCACATCGCGGCCTGGAAAGACAGTTTCCGCGGCGTGGTGCAGATGGGATCGAAGGACAAGACCTTCATCCTGTCGGAATCCGGCCATATCGCCGGCATCGTAAACCCGCCCAGCAAAAAGAAATATGGCCATTGGCGCGGGCCGGAACCGGTGGGCACGCCCGCCGCGTGGAAAGAGGTGGCGAGCTTTCACGACGGATCGTGGTGGCCGCATTGGGATGAGTGGTTGTCGAAACGGTCGGGCAAGATGGTGCCCGCGCGCGACCCGGGATCGGCCGATTTCCCGGTGCTCGCAGCCGCGCCCGGTACCTATGTCGGGGAAATCATCGCCGGGTGAGGGCTGGTTTGCCGGGGATTGTGCTGCAACGCAGAAAAAAATCTTGACATGCTGCAGCGCAGCACTCATAAGTTGCACATGAGAACCGCCCCGACATCGGGGCAAGCCCTGGAGAGTACCAATGGCCGCCAAGACCCCCGATTTCACCAAAACCATGACCGACATGATGTCCGCCTTCCCGATGGACATGACCGCCATGAACGACGCCTTCAAATCTTCGGCCGCGATGGGCGAGAAGATGTCGAAAGTCATGCTCGCAGCCGCCGAGCAGTCGACCGAGATTTCGTCGAAGTGGACCAAGGACACCATCGCCAAGATGGCCGATGTCACCGCCGTCAAGGCAGACCCGACCGACTACACCAAGTCGGTGACCGATTTCGCGTCGGCACAGGCTGAAATGGCTGCCGAAACCATGGCCGCCTTCGCTGAAGTCGCCAAGAAAGTGCAGATGGAAACCGTCGAGCTGATGATGGCCGCCGGCAAGGAAGCCACCGAAGAGGCAACCGCCGCCGTCAAGAAGGCAACCGCCGAAGTGACGACCGCAGCCAAGAAAGCCGCAGCGAAGTAATTTCGCGACGGATCCGACGGATTTTTGCAACGGTGTCCTCCCCACCCGCGCAAAGACCAGAAGGGCAGGCCCAACCGGGCCTGCCCTTTGCGTTTTCTGCCTCTGCACAATAAATTTGCATTTCCCCGCAAGGTGGCTAGGCTATCCGATGCTGCGCGGTACTGGGCCGTGCCGCATCGCGGAAAGGGAGGGCAGGCCCATGTCCAAGACGCGTCCGGACACAAGCGAACCTTTGTTGATCAAGCGCTACGCGAGCCGCCGGCTCTATAACACCGAAACCTCGGATTACGTGACGCTGGAAGATATCGCGGGCTTTATCCGCGCAGGCCGCGAGGTCCAGATCGTCGATCTCAAATCGGGCGATGACCTGACGCGGCAATACCTGTTGCAGATCATCGCCGAGCACGAAAGCCGGGGCGACACGATCCTGCCCATCGCCGTGCTGACCGATCTGGTGCGCAGCTATACCAACCAGGCCGGGTCCGTCGTGCCGGATTTCCTGACCATGTCCTTTGAAATGCTGCAACAGGGCCAGTCGAAGATGGTCGAGAACATGACGGCGATGAACCCGATGTCGAAGATGCCGGGGTTCGAGGCGATGCGCGCCCAGCAAGATGCCTTTCTCAAGGCAATGACCGGCGGGCTTGGCAAGCCCTGGGCGCCGGGCACCACCGCCCCCAAGGCCGGCGAAGACGAGACCTCGGCCAGTGGCGAACTGGATGACATCAAGCGGCAACTGGCGGAACTGCAAAGCAAACTCAGCAAGATGTAAGGGGGCAGGCCGTGCCGATCTGGCGACGCCGCGCATGGGCGCTGCTTGCTCGCTGGGCGCGGTCGCTTTCGGGCTGCGTGGTTCTCTTGGCGATCTGGTCCGCCCCGCGGCCCCCGGATCCGGCGCGCACGCAACAGCGTCTACCGCGCCGCGATGGCGGATCTGTCGGCTTGCGCGACCGACGACCGACCCGGCCATCCGCGCCACCATCGCCGCCCGTCTGGCCCATGCCGCGGCGATCTTGCAAGGATGAACCGCGGCCTACGGATCCCGACCATTTCTTTTGGGCCGATCGGGTCAGCGCCGCCGCCGATCATTGCGCCGGGGCGGCCGGGCGATGAGCGCGAATTTTCGTACGAAAATTCGCAACCCCCGTCATGCAAGGTCTGCAAACACCTGTTTCAACGCCGCGTCGAGTTTCTCGAACATCTCGTCCATCTGCGCATCGGTCAGCGTAAAGGCCGGGCAGAGCACCACGGATTGCCCCAGGGGCCGACAGATCAGCCCGTGATCGGTGCAGGTATTGGCGATGCGTTCGCTGACCGATAGCTTGCCCGTCGAAGGGTACCTTGCCGTCGCGGTCGCGCACCGCTTCCAGCGCCCACATGTAGCCGATGCCGCGCAATTCCCCGATGTTGGGATGACGTGCAATTTCGCGCAGGCCGGCCTCCATCCTTGGGGCGCCGGCGCGGACATTGTCCAACAGCCCTTCGTTCAGCACCACGTCGATGGCTTTCAGCGCCACCGCGCAGCCGACCGGGTGGCCCGATGCGGTGAAGCCATGGGGAAATTCCTCGATCGGGTCGATGGCAGCTTGCAGGCGGGTGGTCATCTCTGGCCCCAAGATCACCGCGCCCATCGGGAAATACCCCGCCGTCAACGCCTTGGACGAAATGATCGCGTCGGGCACAAAGCCGTAGGTGTCGCAGCCCCAGACCGCGCCGGTGCGGCCAAAGCCGCAAATCACCTCGTCCGAGATGAGGGGGATGCCGTGCTTTTCGAGAATCGGTTGGATCGCCTGGAAATACCCCGACGACGGCGGTATCACGCCGCCCGCCCCCATCACCGGTTCCGCGAAGAAGCCCGCGATCGTGTCGGCGCCTTCACGGGCGATGACATCTTCCAGTTCTTGCGCCAGCCGCGCGGTGAACTGCGCCTCGGTCTCGTCCGCCTGGCCAAAGCGCCAGTAATGCGGGCAGGTCAGATGGATGAACCCATCCAGCGGCAGGCCGAACACCTCGTTATAGGGTTTTCCCGTCATCGAGGCCGAAATCGCGGTGACGCCGTGATAGCCGTTCCACCGGGTCAGGATCTTGCGGGCTTGCGGGCGGCCTTCGCTGCGGTTCATGAACCACAGCATCTTGACCATCGTGTCATTCGCCTCTGACCCGGAATTGGTATAGAACACCTTGCCATCGGCAAAGGGTGACACCTCGATCAACCGTTCCGACAGGGCAACGGTCTGGTCGGACATGCGGCCGAAAAAGGCGTGGTATCCGGGGAAACGGTCGTATTGCGCCTTGGCGGCATCGGCCAGGCCCTTGTGGTCAAAGCCTGCCACCATGTTCCACAGGCCGGAATTGGCATCGAGATAACGCTTGCCATTGGTGTCGAAGATATAGGGCCCCTCGCCATGGGTGACGACCACGGTGCCCCTGTCCCGGATCGAGGGCAGATCGGTAAAGCCATACAGCGAATGCGCCTCGGCGCGGGCTTCCCATGAATTCGGGGCGTGGTCTTTCATCATCTTCTCCTGCAGGCATCTGGGTGCAGGGTATCCGGGCAGGCGTCATGCCGCAATCGTGGCCGCACAAAATGCCAAGGCCCGGCATCCATGTGCCGGGCCTTGTGCAGTCAGATCGGGGAATTGCCCGGTTCAGGTGCCATAGGCGCGGGTTTCGCCCTTCACATCCTCGGCGGCGGCGATCAGCGCATCGGCGATGAAATCCAGCTCTGGCTTCGTCAGTCTCACGGGCAGGCGCACGTCGCAGGCGCGCATCAGCATGGCGCGGGTGCGCGGCAAGTCCTGCCGTTCGCCGGGGATGAAGTTCCAGTTCCAGAAGGCGCGCGCGTTGTCGGTCGACAGGCCAAAGATCTGCACCTTGACGCCGCGTGCTTCGGCAGCGGCCCCAAAGGCGCGGGCCTCGGCATCGGTGTCAAAGCCGACAAGGTTGAACTGGATCGAATCCGGTGCCCGGTCTTCGGGCGCAAGCGGGGGGGGCACGTTCAGCCAAGGTGAGCCGTTCAACTGATCCGCGACATAATCGTGGTTTTTCAGCCCGTCGCGCACCCGGCGCGCCAGTTCGGGGATCTGTGGCCGGATCACGGCGGCGGACAGGTTCTGCAGCCGCATGTTGTAAAGCGGAAGCTGGTTTTGCCAGCGCCCGAAGGCCAGCGCCAGTTCGGGGTCATTCTGCCCCTCGGGGCCTTTGTGCTTTTTCCAGTTATGCTCATAGGCGCCCGACATGATGACCGCGCGCGCCGCCAGATCGGCATCATCGGTGATCAGGATGCCACCTTCGCCGGCGTTGATCATCTTGTAGGATTGAAAGGAAAAGCACCCGATCTTGCCGATGGTGCCGATCTTGCGACCATGCCACAGCGTGCCCAGCGAATGGGCCGCATCCTCGATCACGGGGATGCCGCGCGCGTCGCACAGCGCCATGATCGCGTCCATGTCGGAGGTGTGGCCGCGCATGTGGCTGATGATCACGGCCTCGATCGTGTCGTCCAGCTTGGCTTCGAAATCGGCCATGTCGATGCGATAGTTTTCGCCCACTTCCACCAGAACCGGCTGGCAAAAGGCGTGGATCACGGCCGAGGGCACGGCGGCAAAGGTAAAGGCCGGGATCAGAACCCGCGCACCCGGCTTCAGGTCGAGCGCGCAGAGCGACAGGAAAATGGCGGCGGAACAAGACGATACGGCCAGCGCGTATTTCGACCCCATCAGGTCGGCAAATTCACGTTCCAGCAGCGCCACGGGCGCATCCGCAGGGCGCGGTGTAGCGAAAGAGGTCGCCAGACTGCAGCAGGCGGTCGATCTCGGCGCGGGCCGCAGCCGGGATGGGTTCGGCATCATAGACGTTCGGCGCAAGGGCCGTCGACGCAAGCGTTGCCATGGTTTCACCTTTTCGAAATCGTTCCTTTCGGAAATACTTATACTGTCACTGCCGCAAAATCCAGCACCCGATCCTCGTGTCCGATGCAAATGTCATCGAACTGTCGTGAACCGTGGTGCCGCGCCCACAGGGCTGGCGATCACATGCCCAAACGGTCGCGCAGCGCGAACCATGTCATCGCCAGCGTCAACAACGGGGCGCGCAGCGCCGTGCCGCCGGGAAAGCGCGGCACCGGCAGTGCCTCCAGCGTGGTCAGGCCGTTTTCCTGGCCCAGGATCGCCTCGGCCATCACGCGGCCCGCCATGCCCGACAGCGCCACGCCATGCCCCGAAAACCCCGCCCCCGAGATGATATTGGGCGCCACGCGTGCCACATGCGGCAGGCGTGACATGGTGATGCCAAGCGCCCCGCCCCAGACATGGCCGATGCCAACGCCCGCGAGTTGCGGGAAAAGCCCCTGCATCCGGGCCACGAGGGCGGTGCTGATGTCATGGGGAAAGCCGATGGAATAGCTTTCGCGGCCCCCGAACAGGAACCGCCGATCGGCGCTGAACCGGTAATAATTCACCACGAATTTCGCGTCCGACACGGCGATGTCTTCGGCCAGCACATCCTGCCAGCGGTCCGGGATCGGGTCGGTGGCGGCGATGAAGGAATTGATCGGCATCACGCGGGCATTCACCTGCGGCAGGATATTGGGCAGGTATCCGTTGCCCGCGATGATCGCATGGCCTGCCGTGACCTGCCCGCGCGCGGTTGTCAGCGTCAGCCGGGGGCGGGTGATCACCGCCGTCACCTCGGATGTTTCGTGGATGATGGCACCGGCCGCTTCGGCGGCGCGGGCCAAGGCTTGGGCATAGGCCAGCGGGTGCAGATGCCCCGCCGACCGGTCCAGCGTACCGCCGACGTAAAGCGGCGATTTCACCAGCGCGCCAAAGGTGTCGCGGCCCATCACCTCGATGGCCTGGCCATAATGGCGGGCCATGTGATCGGCGTCGCGCCGGGCATGGTCCAGATCGCTGGCGCTGTATTCGCCATGGGCCACGCCGGGGCGAAACGCCGCCTCGGGGGCATGGGTGGCGCAGAAATCGCGCAGCTGGTCCTTGCCCGCCTCTGACATGTCCCAAAGCGCGCGGGCGCGGGTTTCGCCCAGTTTTGCCTCAAGCCAGCCTTGCGGCTTGTTGAAGCCGGATTGCACCTGCCCGCCGTTGCGCCCCGATGCGCCAAAACCCACGCGATGCGCGTCCAGCACCACAACGCGGCGTCCCGCCCGCGCCAGCGTCAGCGCGGCCCAAAGACCGGTGAAGCCCGCGCCAAGGATCACCACATCGGCGGTGGTGGCCCCGGTCAGGGCCGGGCGCTTCGGCGTCTCCGGCAGGCTTGCGGCATACCAGCTGGGCGCGTGCTGGCCGGGGCGATCATTGCGGTAGAGCGGGTTCATACATTCAAAAGCAGGTGCTGCCGTTCCCACGGCGAAATCACTTGCAGGAATTCGTTATGTTCCAGTTCCTTGACCGCGATGTAGACGCGGCAGAATTCCTCGCCCAGAACCGCCCGGATCGTCGGGTTCGCATCCAGAAGCCCAAGCGCATCCCCGAGGCCGCGCGGCATGCCGCTGGGTCGTTTGTAGGCGTCGCCGGCAAAAGGATCGGAGGGGTTGGTTTTCTCGATCAACCCGACCAGCCCGCAGGCAAGCGATGCCGCGATGCCGAGGTAGGGGTTGCAATCCATGCCCGGCAGGCGGTTTTCCACCCGCCGCGCCGCCGGTTCCGACACCGGCACGCGCAGGCCGGTGGTGCGGTTGTCGCGGCCCCATTCCAGGTTGATCGGGGCGGCGAAATCGGGAACGTAGCGGCGGTAGCTGTTCACATAGGGCGCCAACAACGCGACCACGGCAGGCAGGTTGCGCTGCATCCCGCCGATGAAATGCAGGAATTCCGGGGTTTCCGACCCATCCGGGTTTGAAAAGATGTTCTGCTCGGTCTTCAGGTCGACCACCGAATGGTGGATGTGCATCGCGCTGCCCGGTTCACCCTCGATCGGCTTTGCCATGAAGGTGGCATAGCAATTGTGGCGCAGCGCCGCCTCGCGGATCATGCGCTTGAAGAAAAACATCTCGTCGGCCAAGCGCACGGGGTCGCCATGGCGCAGGTTCAACTCGATCTGGCCTGCGCCGCCTTCTTGCAGGATGCCGTCGATTTCCAAGGCCCATGGCCTCGGCGTAATCGTATATATCGTCGATGACCGGGCCGTATTCGTCGACCGCCGACATCGAATAGGCTTGGCGCGCGGCGGCGCGGCGGCCCGACCGGCCCATCGGCGGCTCGATTTCGCGCGCCGGGTCGGTGTTGGGGGCGACAAGGTAGAATTCCATCTCTGGCGCGACGATGGGTTGCAGCCCGCGTTCGTTATAGAGCCCCACCACACGCTTCAGAACGTTGCGCGGCGCAAAGGGCACCGGGTTGCCCTTTTGGTCGTCGATGTCATGGATCACCTGGAGCGTCGTATCGGCGGTCCATGGCGCGGGCGTCGAGGTGGAAAAATCCGGCGTCAGGATCATGTCGGGCTCGGTGAACCCGTCGGCCACGCTATCGGCCCAGTCGCCGGTGATGGTCTGGAAATAGATGGAATTGGGCAGGTAGAAATACGGCTGTCGCGCGAATTTCCCGCCCGGCATCGCCTTGCCGCGTGCAATGCCCGCGAGGTCGGCAACGATGCATTCCACCTCGTCTATGGCGCGGCCTTCCAGGTAGGCGCGCGCCACGTCGGGCAGTTTTTCAAGCAATTCGGCGACGGAGGTGGAACTCATGCGCTGGCCTTCAGGGCAAAGGGAATATCGGTGGCACACGCGCCGCCCAGGACATCCGCCAACCAGCTGGCGATCAAAAGGCTGTCTGTGGGGCGGTGCAGGTTGGCGCGTGCCTGTTCGAGCAGATCGCCCGGCACGGTGGGCGCGCGATGGTCGATCAGCGCGGCCACGACCGAGGGCGGAAATTCCGGGTGGGGCTGAACGGTCAGGATATGCGGGCCATGGGCGATGACGGCATTCTGGGTGAACTCATTCCGGCCCAGCACCGTCGCGCCGGGTGGCAGGGTGGTGACCTGATCCTGGTGCCAGGCGTTCAACGCCAACTCGCGCCCCCCGATTTGGTAGCTTTGCCGTCCGACAGACCAGCCGCCGGCGAATTTCTCGACCCGTCCACCAAGCGCCTGGGCGATGATCTGATGCCCGAAACACACGCCCACCATGGGGCGGCCCGCATCGCGGATGGCGCGGATCAGCGCCTCGAGCGGGGGGATGAACGCATGGTCTTCATAGGCGCCGTGCCGCGACCCGGTGACCAGCCAGGCATCCGCATCCTCGGGGCCGGCGGGAAACTCCATGTCGACGACGGAAAAGGTGCGCAAGTCGAAGCCGCGCGGCGCGAACAATCGGCCATAGAGGTCGGTATAGGTGCCGTCGCGCGCCGCCACTTCGGGCGGAACATGGCCGGACTGCAAGATGCCAAGGATCATGGGAGGCTCGTTTGATAGGATGGCGCCAAGCTATGCCTGCCCGAGAGGCGGGGCAAGGGGGCTGTGGCAGGCATTGGTGCGCCTGAAGCGCACCCTACGAGCGGTGTGTAGGGTGTGCCTTCAGGCGCACCTCGCAGGGTCACACGGTGTCGAGATACAGGTCGGTTTGTTCCTGCGCGCTCAGTTCGGCCATGTAATGCAGTTCTTGCCGCTTGGTCGCCAGGAAATTGGTGATCAGGTCCGGCGCAAAGATCCGTGCGATGTCGGGGCTCTGTTCAAAGGCGTCAATGGCGGCCTGCCAGGTGGTCGGCAGCTGCGCCAGATCATGATTATAGGCATTGCCGGTGATCGGTTCGGGCGGCATCAGCCCGTCTTCGATCCCGTTCAGCGCCGCACCAAGGATCGCGGCCAGGAACAGGTAGGGGTTGATGTCGCCGCCCGCCACGCGATGTTCGATCCGCCGCGCAGGTCCGCCACCGGCCGGCACGCGCAGCGCCGTGGTGCGGTTTTCATAGGCCCAGGCGATGCCCGTCGGGGCATGCGCACCGGGCACGAAGCCGGTCGATAGCTGGACGCATGGGGGGCGAAGATCAGCATCGATCCGGGCATCGCGCGCAGGCATCCGGCGATGGCATGGCGCAAGCTGTCGGATCCGCGCGGCGCCGCCATCGTCGAGGATGTTGCGCCCCTCGGCATCTAGGATCGAGAAATGCGCGTGCAGCCCGTTGCCCGCGTAATCTGGATAGGGCTTGGCCATGAAACTGGCCGCGAAGCCGTGGCTGCGGGCCATGCCGCCCGTCATCAGCTTGAACAGCCAGGCGTCGTCGGCGGCCTTCAGCGCGTCGGCCTGATGCATCAGGTTGATTTCGAACTGGCCCGGTCCTGCCTCGGAAATGGTGGTGTCGGCGGGAATATCCATCGCCTCGCAGGCGTCATGCAGCGCGGTCAGGAAATTGTCCCAGGCATCCAGTTGGCGCAGCGCGAGGATTTCCGCCTGTTGGCGGCGCTTGCCCGACCGGGGCGAGGGCGGCACGCGCAATTCGCGGCCCGCATCGTCGATGATGTAGAATTCCAGCTCTGTCGCGACCACGGGCGTCAGGCCGCGCGCGGTATAGCGGTCGATGACGCGGGCCAACGCCTGGCGCGGATCCCCGGCATAGGGCCGGCCATCTTCGTGGAACATCCAGATCGGCAAAAGGGCGGTGGGCGTGTCCAGCCAGGGCACCGGCAGGAACCCGCGTTCGGTGGGCCACAGGATGCCATCGGGATCGCCCGCCTCGAAGACGAGCGGGCTGTTCTCGATGTCTTCGCCCCAGATGTCGAGGTTCATCACCGAATAGGGAAAGCGGGTGCCATCGGTCAGCGCCTTGTCGGCGAAGCGCCGCGCGATGCGCTTGCCGCGCGCTTGCCCGTTCAGGTCGGCTGCGACCGTCCGGATTGCCTTGATGTCGGGGTTTTCGAACAGGTAATCGGTCATCGGATGATCTGGGGCCGGATGCGAAGCCGCGGTCGCTGGTCGCTGGGCAGGTGTCGGTTCAGCCGCATGTTCACCGCCCCGAACAGCCAGATGATCCCCAGTGTCAGGATCACGAAATAGACCGCGACAATCGGGTAGGGCACGAATGGGTTGAAGGTGCGATCCGCAAAGTAGTTGGCATAATACAGCGCATCGCCTTTTTGCTGAAACGCCGGGAAGCTCGAAAAGAACACCAGCGCCGTGGCGTGGAACAGGAAAATCGCCTCGTTGGTGTAGCCGGGCCAGCCGAGCCGCAGCATGGTGGGAAAGGTGATGCGACGGAATTTTTTCCAGCCCGACAGGCCGTAGGCATCGGCGGCTTCCAGATCGCCGCGAGGAATGGCGCGCAGCGCGCCGTAGAAAATCTCGGCGGTGTAGGCGGAGGTGTTGAGGAACAAGACGACCAGCGCCCCCAGCCAGGCCCGCGCCAGCCAGCGGGTTTCGGCCGCGAATTCGACACCGAAGAGGGTGAATTCGATCCCCACGCGCGGCAGCATCACAAAGGCCTCGTAGGCCATGAAAAACTGGATGAACAAGGGCGAGCCGCGAAAGACGAAGATGAACCATTCCGCCGGTTTGCGCAGCAGGAGGGTGTCGCTGTTCTTGCCAAGCGCCAGGGCCACGGCGAAGAAGAAGCCGAACGGTGAGCGCGAGTAGCCCGAAATAGACGTTCCAGATCATGCCCGAGCCGATCAGGACGAGCTGTTGGCACAGCGTGA
>JAGYJU010000015.1 GCA_018401965.1 Roseicyclus sp. | reverse complement strand
AACTAACATCCCGCTGATACGCGCACCACCTCGCACAACCACGCCGCCTTTGGGTGTCTCTGTTCGCACCGAGAGCAGATGAACCCACTTCAACTGCGGCGCAATTCGATTTCGCCAACTTACTGAAAGTGCTTCACTTTTTGAATCCGTCTCGATTTGGGTGAAGGGCGGATGGAAAGAGACGCGGGGCGTTCAGAGACCGATTTCGGCGAAATCGCCAGTCTCCGAAAGTCGGATGGCCTCGCTAAACCCCTTTGAAACAAAAAGAAAAAAGGCCCCATCAGGGACCTCATCTCGGGTTTGCGATGTGCAAGTGGCGGAGCCGAAGGGATTCGAACCCTCGAGACGGTTTCCCGCCTGCACCCTTAGCAGGGGTGTGCCTTCGACCACTCGGCCACAGCTCCGCGCACGGGTCTAATCGCCCTGTCGCGCCGCGACAAGCGGAAATCTGGGGTCAGGCGTTGAACAGGAAGTGCAAGACATCGCCATCCTTGACCAGGTAGGTCTTGCCCTCGACCCGCATCTTGCCGGCCTCCTTGGCGCCTGTCTCGCCGTTCAGGGCGACGTAGTCGGCATAGGCGATGGTTTCGGCGCGGATGAAGCCGCGTTCGAAGTCGCCGTGGATGACACCCGCCGCCTGCGGGGCCAATGTTCCGGCGCGGATGGTCCAGGCGCGGGCCTCTTTCGGGCCTACGGTGAAATAGGTCTGCAGGCCCAACAGCTGGTAGCCCGCGCGGATCAGGCGATCGAGCCCCGGTTCCTCCAGCCCCATTTCGCCCAGGAACATCGCGGCCTCTTCAGCGTCGAGCTGGGCGATTTCTTCTTCGATCTGGGCGGAAATCACCACATGGGCGGCGCCTTGTGCGGCGGCCATCTCGGCCACGCGGGCCGATTGGGCATTGCCGGCTGCGGCGGCGCTTTCTTCGACGTTGCAGACATAGAGGATCGGCTTGGAGGTCAAAAGTTGCAGCATCCGCCAGGCCTTCTGGTCGTCTTCGGACACATCGAGCAGGCGCGCGGGCTTGCCGTCTTCCAACAGGGTCTTGGCGGCCTGCATCAGGCGTTCCTGCTGCACCGCCTCCTTGTCGCCGCCCCGGATCTTGCGGGTGATGTTCTGCAAGCGTTTTTCGATGCTTTCCAGATCGGCCAGCATCAGTTCGGTCTCGATCGTTTCGGCATCCGCGATCGGGTCGACCCGGCCCTCGACATGGGTGACATCGCCATCTTCAAAGCAGCGCAGAACATGGGCGATGGCGTCGGTTTCGCGGATATTGGCCAGGAACTGGTTGCCCAGGCCCTCGCCCTTGGACGCGCCTTTGACCAGACCGGCAATATCGACAAAGGTCATGCGGGTCGGGATGATCTGTTTCGATCCCGCGATGGCCGCCAGTTTATCAAGCCGCGCATCGGGCACCGCCACATCGCCCACGTTGGGTTCGATGGTGCAGAAGGGAAATTCGCCGCCTGCGCCGCCGCCGTGCGGGTCAGCGCGTTGAAAAGCGTCGACTTGCCGACATTCGGCAGCCCGACAATACCCATCTTGAAGCCCATGGTCCGCGCCCCTGTTGCGTGAAAACGCCCCCCTTTACGGCGCGGCGGGGGCCGGGGCAACCATGCGCAGGCCGCCGCCCCATTGATTTCCGCGCGGCAATGGCCCAAACCCGGCCAGAACAGCAAACGACGGGGCGGACATGACACGGATCGACGACACCTTTGCGCGGCTCAGGGCCGAGGGCAAAAAGGCCTTCGTGGCCTATGTCATGGCGGGTGATCCCGATTACGACACATCGCTGGCGATCGTGAAGGCCCTGCCAGGCGCGGGCGTCGACATCATCGAGCTGGGCATGCCCTTTACCGACCCGATGGCGGATGGCGAAACCATCCAGCTGGCCGGCCAACGCGCGCTGGCAGGCGGGCAGACGCTCGACAAGACCCTGCAGATCGCCCGCGAGCTGCGCAAGCAGGATGACAAGACGCCGATCGTGATGATGGGCTATTACAACCCGATCTATGCGCGCGGTGTCGCCACCTTCCTGGCGCAGGCGAAAGAGGCCGGGATCGACGGGTTGATCATCGTCGACCTGCCGCCCGAAGAAGACGATGAACTCTGCATTCCGGCGCAGGCGGCAGGGCTGAATTTCATCCGGCTGGCCACCCCCACGACCGATGACAAGCGCCTGCCCAAGGTGCTGCAAAACACCAGCGGCTTTGTCTATTATGTCTCGATCACCGGCATCACCGGCGCGGCCGAGGCACAGGCGACTGACGTCGGCCCCGAAGTGGCGCGGATCAAGTCGCAAACCGACCTGCCCGTGATCGTGGGCTTTGGCATCAAGACGCCCGATGCGGCACAGGCGATTGCGGGCGTGGCCGATGGCTGTGTCGTCGGATCGGCCATCGTGGCGCAGATCGCGGCGGGCAAATCGGTGCAAGATATCGCCGATTTCGTCGCCGGGCTGGCGGCAGGCGCGCATCGCGCCTGACCCCCGAACCGCGCGCCCGCCACGCCATCACCGCATGAAGCGGCGGCGCGCCTCGGTGGCGATGGCCAGTTTCATGTCCAGCGCGGCAATCCGCGCCATGGCGCTGCGCTTTGCGGCGGGGTCGGTCAGCAGGGCATAGGCCGCCTTGGCCGTCTCCAATTCCTTGCGCAAGGTGATTTCTTCGGGCAGCGCGCCATGTTCGGCCATGATACGATAGCCCACCGCCAGCCCCGGATCGACAAAGGCCACCTCGGGGTGGTCGGGCAAGGGTTTGCCTTCGCCCGCAAGGCCCGAAAGCTTCCCCTCGGCCCGGGCCTGGAGCATGCGCCGTTCGGCAAGTCGATCAAGCCAGCGTGACATGGGTGGCACCATAGCACAGGCCGCGGGCAAAGGCGCGCGTGCTGCGCGCCCTTGCGATGTATCAGCCGATCGCGGCCAAGCGCGCCAGCGCCTCGTTCAACTTGTCCGCCTCTTCCTGCCGGGCGGCAAGGTTTTCGCGGGCCTCGTCAACGATATCCTCGGGCGCGCTCTCGATGAACTTGGGGTTGCCCAAGCGCCCTTTCAGACCGCCGATTTCCTTGCCCAGCTTGTCGAGCACCTTATGCAACCGGGCCTTTTCTTCGGCCACGTCGATCAGATCGGCGATGGGCAGGCCAAACACCGCGCCCTCGGCGGCGATGGTCACGGCCCCCTTGGGCATGTCGGGCACCACCGTCACCTCGGACAGGCGGGCCAGCCGTTCGATCATGGCGGCGTTGCGGTCAAAGGCCGCCTGGCCGCGCGCATCCAACTGCACCTGCAACAGCTGCACCTTGAGCCCGGCGGGCACATGCATCTGCGCGCGCACAGACCGGATTTCGTCGATCAGGCCGATGACCCAACCCATTTCGCGGTCCGCCTCCGCCTCGATCAGATCGGCGCCATAGCTGGGCCAATCGGCATGGACCAGCATGGTGGCGCGCGGCGCGATGGCCCCCCACAATTCTTCGGTGATGAAGGGCATCGTGGGGTGCAGCAAGATCAGGCATTGATCGATGACCCAAGCCATGGTGGCGCGGGTTTCCGCGATCACCACCGCGTCGCCGCTGGCAAAGAGCGGCTTGGCGAATTCGAGGTACCAGTCGCAGACCTTGCCCCAGACAAAGGCGTAAAGCCCACCCGCCGCATCGTTGAACCGGAACCCTGCCAGCGCCTCGTCATGGGCCATGCGCGCACGCGCGGTTTCGCCCACGATCCAGCGGTTGACCGTCTGGGTGACGCGGGACGGATCGAAATCCGGGCTGGGCTTGCAATCGTTCATTTCCGCAAACCGCGCGGCATTCCACAGTTTCGTGCCGAAATTGCGATAGCCCGCGATCCGGTCCTTGGACAGCTTCAGGTCACGGCCCATCGCCGCCATCGAGGTCAGCGTAAAGCGCAGCGCATCGGCGCCGTATTCGTCGATCAATTCCAGCGGGTCCAGCACGTTGCCGATGGATTTCGACATCTTGCGGCCCTTTTCGTCGCGGACAAGGGCGTGAACATAGACATCGCGGAACGGCACCTCGCCCACCACGGCAAGCTGCATCATCATCATCCGCGCGACCCAGAAAAAGATGATGTCAAAGCCCGATACAAGCGTGGAGGTCGGGAAATACCGGTTCAGTTCCGGCGTCTGTTCCGGCCAGCCCAGCGTGCCGATGGGCCAGAGGCCCGAGGAAAACCAGGTGTCGAGAACATCGGGGTCGCGGGTGAGCGCCTTGCCGCCGGCCTTGGCCACGGCCTCGGCTTCGGTCGGGGCGCAATACATGCCACCGTCTTCATCGTACCAGACCGGGATCTGGTGGCCCCACCAGAGCTGGCGGGAAATCGTCCAGGGCTCGATATTCTCCAGCCAGTGGAAATAGACCTTGCGGTGCTGTTCGGGGATGATGTTCGTGCGCCCGTCCCGCACGGCATCCAGCGCCGGGCCGACGATCTTGGCGGTGTCGACGAACCATTGGTCGGTCAACATCGGCTCGATCACCACCTTGGACCGGTCGCCAAAGGGTTGGGTGATCGGCTTGGCCTCGACCAGGGGGACAGGCGCATCGGCGCCCTCGGCGTCGGGCTTGAGGGCGTCCTTGCCCAAGCGCGGGTCATCGGCCCGCGTCATTACGGCCAGCCCTCGGCGGTGATTTCCGCCACCACGCGGGCGCGCGCCTCGAAGCGGTCCAGGCCGCGCAGGTGATCGGGAACAAGGTTCAGCGCGTCGGCCTCTGCCTCGGTCAGGGTCGTTTCGCCATTGGCCACGGCCTGCGCGATCGCCGCCGCCTCGCTGTAGGGCGCGCCATCGGCGCGCAGATGCGCGCGGGTATCGAGCAAGCGGTAGCAGGGAATGCCAGCGCGCTTGGCCACGCCATAATCGTTGAAATCATGCGCGCCGGTGATCTTGACCGCGCCCGACCCGAAGGCGGGATCGGGGTAGTCATCGGTGATGATCGGGATCAGGCGACGGTGTTCCTTGGGGCCCACGGGAATTTCGCACAGCATCCCCACGATGGGCGCATAGCGCGCGTCGCCCGGATGCACCGCCACCGCGCCATCGCCCAGCATGGTTTCGGGGCGCGTCGTGGCGATGGAAATGTAATCGCGCGTCTCGCGCAGCGTCACGTTGCCGTCGGCGTCTTTCTCGACATACTCGTAGGTCGCCCCACCCGCGAGCGGATATTTGAAATGCCACATATGGCCCGCGGTCTCGATATTCTCGACCTCGAGATCGGAAATCGCGGTTTCGAAATGGGGGTCCCAGTTCACCAGCCGCTTGCCGCGGTAGATGTAGCCCTTGTCGTACATGTCGACGAAGACCTTGATCACCGCGTCGTGGAAATTGCCCTCTTCGCCCGCGGGCGCACCCGGCGCGCCCGACATGGTGAAAGCCTCGCGCGACCAGTCGCAAGACGCGCCCAACCGCTTGAGCTGGTTGACAATCGTGCCGCCCGATTGCTTTTTCCACGCCCAGACATGCGACAGGAATTCGGCGCGGTCCATGTCGCGGCGCGATTTGCCCTGTTTGGCCAGTTCGCGTTCCACCACCATCTGCGTGGCGATGCCCGCATGATCGGTGCCCGGCTGCCACAGCGTGTCGAACCCGCGCATCCGGTGCCAGCGGATCAGAACATCTTGCAGGGTGTTGTTGAAGGCATGGCCCACATGCAGCACGCCGGTCACGTTGGGCGGCGGGATCATGATGGAATAGGGCTCGGCGCCGGGCTTGGCATTGGCACCCGCCTTGAAGCAGCCCGCGTCTTCCCATTGGGTGTAGATGCGCTGTTCGGCTTCGGCGGCGTTGAAACTCTTGTCCATGGGCGGCGTCCCTTTCGTCGGTCAGGGCGTGAGGTAGCGGATGGAAGGCCCGAGGAAAAGGGGGGCGCTGCCCCCCGTCCTTCGCTCCCCCCGGGGATATTTTCGAAACGAAGACGCGGCCGGTTCAGCCCAGCTGGGCCAGGACGGCGCGGGCGGCGGCGTCAAGCGCTGCCGGATCAAGCGCGCCCGCGTCGATCCGGGCCAGAACGGGCGTGTCATCGGTGCGGCGCAGCCGGCCATAGGCGGGGTCGTAATGGGTTTCGATCAGGTCACGGGCCAGCGCCTCGGCCTGCCCCGCCTGCAGCAGGGCGATCCAGCCATCGACGGTGGCATGGCCCGCGATGGTGCGCAGCCCGTTCAACCGCCGCGCCAACCCGGCGGCGTCGGCCACGAGATCGGCATAGATGCCCGCCAGGTAGCGGGCGCGCGCGCCCGGTTCCGCCTCAAGGACGATGCGGGGGGCAGTTCGCATCGCCACCCACAGGGCAGGCGGCAGGCGCAGGGTGCCGATCCGGGCCGATTCCGCCTCGATCAGCACGGGGCGGGCCGGGTCCAGCCCCGCCATCGCGCCGATCAGCGCGGATTCGAACGCCTTTTGCGAGGGTTGATCGCCCATCACATCGCCCAGGATCGACCCGCGGTGGTTGGCCAGGCCTTCGAGGTCGATGATCTGCCCGCCTGCCGCGCCGACACGGGTCAGGACCTCTGTCTTGGCGGTGCCGGTGTAGCCATCCAGCCGGATCACGGCAAACGGTACCTGCGCGTCATAGAGGCGGCTGACCACATGCCTGCGCCAGGTGCGATAGCCGCCCCCCAGCACCTCGGCGCGCCAGCCGATCTGGTGCAGGATCGACGCGAAAGACCCCGATCGCTGCCCGCCGCGCCAGCAATAGACCAGGGGCCGCCACCCGCCGTCATGGCCCATCATTTGCGTTTCGATGTGCTGGGCGGCATTGCGCGCCACCAACGCCGCGCCGATCTTGCGGGCCTTGAACGGGCTTTCCTGCTTGTAGATCGTGCCGACCGTGGCGCGTTCCGCATCCGACAGGACCGGCATGGAAATTGCGCCGGGCAGATGATCCTCGGCGAATTCCGACGGGCTTCGGACGTCGATGATCGCGTCGAACCCCGCCGCCCGCAGCGACGCCAGATCGGTAAAGGAAAAGCCCAAGATCGTCAGACCGCCCCGCCGGTCATCTTGCGAAAGCGCTGGATCAGGCTGGAGGTGTCCCAGCGCCCGCCGCCCATCTGCTGCACCTCGGCGTAGAATTGATCGACGATCGCCGTGACCGGCAGCGCCACGCCCAGTTCCTTGGCCTGGCCCAGCGCGATGCCCAGATCCTTGCGCATCCAGTCGACGGCGAACCCATGGTTGAACTGGTTGTCCACCATCGTGCCCGCGCGATTGGCCAATTGCCACGATCCGCCCGCGCCCTGCGCCACCAGATCGGCGACCTTCTTGGGGTCAAGACCTGCCTCCATCGCAAAGAACAAGCCTTCGGACATGGCCTGCACCAGGCCCGCGATGCAGATCTGGTTGACCATCTTGGTCAATTGCCCCGCGCCGACATCGCCGAAATGCACCGTGGCCTTGGAATAGGCGGCAATGACCGGTTCGGCGGCCGCAAAATGCGCGGCATCGCCGCCGCACATGATGGCCAGCTTGCCGTTTTCGGCCCCCGCCTGCCCGCCCGACACCGGCGCATCGACATAGCCCACGCCCTGTTCGGCGGCCATCGCCGCCAAGTCGCGCGTCACGGTGGCCGATACCGTGGTGTGATCCACAAAGACCGCGCCCGGCGTCATCCCTGCCAGCGCACCATCGGGGCCGGTCACGACCGCGCGCAGATCATCGTCATTGCCGACGCAGGCCATCACGAAATCGCAACCCTCCGCCGCCGCGCGCGGGGTCGTCGCGAAAGCGCCGCCATGGGTGGCCGCCCAAGCCTCGGCCTTGGCGGTGGTGCGGTTGTAGACGGTCACGTCATGGCCTGCCGCCTTCAGATGCGCCGCCATCGGCGCCCCCATCACGCCCAACCCCAGGAATGCCAGTTTTGCCATCATCCGCCCCTTTTCAGATTTTGTGCCATATATCGCGCGATCTTGGCCCGCGCGCCCGGCGCGACCCTAGCAGGCGCGCCCCCCGTGTCCAGATGCAGGTCGCGCCCGTCAGGTCGACACCCCGGCCCGCAGACGCCGGATTTCGGCCAGAACGCTCATCGCGGCAAGGGCCGAACTTTTCGGATTGCCCGGCAGGGCCGCGCCGATGATCTCGAACCGGAACCGACCAAAAGCGCCTTCGGCCTCGATGTCATGGATGTTTCCCACAGCCCCCGGATCGGCGATCAGGCGGGCCTGCGTGGCGTCAAACCCCAGCCCGGCCAGCGCCACCGCCGCGGCAACATTGGCGTTTTTCGGATAGGTCAGCGCCGCATCGCGCGCGCTGCCCTCGAAATGGGTGGCAGGGGCGGTCAGGCCGGCCAGGTCCAGCACCGCCTCGGCGGGCGATCCGGCCCAGCCCAGCGGCGGCTTGCGCCCGGTGTAGCGCACGGCGTCCAAGCCCCCGCCGCTGCCGCGCGCAGCGCATCCAGCCCGCCGATGGCGCCACTGGCCAGGTGCAGACGCGCGCCCCCGGCACGGGCCGCATCGGCCAGCTCTGCCGCCAGCCCCGCATCGGCCAGCGCGCCCAGCGACAGGCTGATCACGTCGATCCCTGCCGCCAGGGCCAAAGGCCCATGCGCGGCCAGCCCGGAATGCCCGGCGCAATCGACCAGGTGGGTGATGCCCGGGGGCAAGTCAGCCACGGATCGCACGACGTGCAGGCCGGCGGGGCCAGCCCCGCGCAGGATCACCGCCTCGGGTGCGATCCCGTCGCGCGCCAGCGCCCCCGCCACCCAAGCCCCGATACTGCCCGCCCCGATCATCGCCAGCCGCATGTTCACCCCCCGCCTTGCCATTCACGCCGAAAGGCACAGTATCACCGCCAAGCGACAGAAAGACAGGGGACCGCGATGAACAAGCCCATGACCCGCGCCACAGGCGCCCCGATTCCCCGGCGCGAAGACCCGGCGCTGTTGACGGGCCGGGGGCGCTATACCGCCGATATCGCCCTGACCGCGCCGCTGCATATCGCCTTTCTGCGCAGCCCGGTCGCGGCCGGGCAGATCCTGGGCATCGACATCGCGGCGGCACAAGACGCGCCCGGCGTGGTCGCGGTGATCACCGGCGCCGATCTGCAACCGACCGTGCCGCCCGATGTGCAACCGGTGCTGGAGATTCTTGAAACCCTGCCCTTTCCGCTTTTGGCCCGCGACCGGGTGAGCGCCGTGGGCGAACCGGTGGTGGCGGTTCTGGCCGACAGCGCCGCGCAGGCCGCCGATGCGGTCGATCTGATCACGCTGGACATCGCGGATGCGGACCTGCCCGACCCCCGCCGCATCGCGCAGCGCCGCTGGCAGACCGGCGACGCCGCGCGCGCCTTTGCGGCCGCCGCCCATGTCGTCAGCGTGCAAACCCACCATCCCCGCGTCGCGCCCTCGCCGATGGAGCCGCGCGGCGTGGCGGTGCAATATGACCCCGTGACCGAGGGCGTCACGATCTTCCAATCCACCCAGACACCGCATCGCACCAAGAACGATCTGACGCGCATCCTGCAACTGGATCCCGACCGGGTGCGGGTGGTCGCGCCCGATGTCGGCGGCGGGTTCGGGATGAAGGGATTTTCCTACCCCGAAGAAATCTTTGCCATCTGGGCCGCGATGCAGTTCCAGCGCGACACCCGCTGGATCGCCACCCGGTCCGAGGAATTTCTGTCGGCGGGCCATGGGCGCGGCCTGACATCGCGCGGGCGGCTGGCGCTCGACGCAGGGGGCCGGTTTCTGGCGCTCGAGGCGCGGATCGAGGCGCCGGTGGGCGGCTGGGTGTCGGGCACGGGCCTGATGCCCGCCTATAATGCCGCGCGCATCCTGCCCTCGGCCTATATCATCCCCGCGCTCGACATCGAGGCAGAGGTGGTGACCCATGCCAGTCCACCGGTCGGCATCTACCGCGGCGCGGGCCGCCCCGAGGCGAATGTGATCATGGAACGCCTGATCGACGAGGCCGCCGCCGCGACGGGCATCGACCCGATCACCCTGCGCAAGCGCAACCTTTTGCCGGCCGATGCCCTGCCCCATGACACCGCCACCGGCAACACGCTGGACAGCGGCGATTACGCCGCAGCGCTCGATGCCTTTGCACAGGCGGCAGATCTGGACGCGATGCGCGCAGAGCGCGATGCGATCCGGGCGGCGGGCGGTATCGCGGGCCTGGGTGTCGCCTTTTACGTCGATCCCTCGGCGGCGGGCTGGGAATATGCGCGTGTCACGCTGAACGCGGATGGCACCGCCCATATCGTCACCGGCGCGACCCAGCAGGGGCATGGCCGCCTGACCGCGTTTTCGCAGCTGGCCAGCGATGCGCTGGGGGTTCCCATGGCGGGGATCACGCTGGATGCGGGCGATACCGGCACCGCGCGCGAGGGCGTCGGCGCGGTCGGAAGCCGGGCCACCGCCATCGGCGGCAGCGCCTTGCTGGATGCCTGCGCCAAGATCACGGCCGCCCGCGCGGCGGGGTCCCCCCTGCCCCTGACCGCCGACAGCAAATACGAGGTGGCGGGCCAAGCCTGGGCCTTTGGCGCCTATGCGGCCCTCGTGCAGATCGATCCCGAGACCGGCACGCCGCGCCTGATCCGGGCGCATGGGCATGACGACACCGGCGTGATCGTCAACCCGATGCAGGTCGAAGGCCAGATCCGGGGCGGCTTTGCGCAAGCGGTCGGTGAAACCATGCTGGAGGCGATCGCGCTGGATCGGGACGGGCAGCTGTTGACCGGCAGTTTCATGGATTACGCCATGCCGCGGGCCGACGACTTGCCGCCGCTGACCCTGTCACAATCCGAAACCCCCAGCCCGATGAACCCCTGGGGGCCAAGGGCGTGGGCGAGGCGGCGACCACGGGCGCCCCCGCCGCCCTGATGAACGCCGTGTCCGACGCGTTCCGCCCCACCGGGAAACCCGCGCCGCAGATGCCCTTTTCGTCCGCCCGGCTGTGGGAGGCCCTGAACGGCTGACCGGCGGCGCGGGGGGGCTGCGTCAGAAATCGAAAATGTCGTCCAGGAAGGAGCCGCGCCGCTTTTTCTTGTCATAGCCGCGTGCCTGATCGCCATAGCCGGGATCCTGCCCATAGCCCGGCGCGGGCGGCGGCGGGGCAGACCGGGCGGGGGCGGCAGCCGGGGCGGATCGTTCGATGATCTTGTCCAGTTCGCCCCGGTCCAGCCAGACACCCCGGCATTGCGGGCAATAATCGATCTCGACCCCTTGGCGGTCGGCCATGACAAGGGTGGTTCCATCAACGGGGCATTGCATCTGATATCTCTCCTGCCGGTTACATCACCGCAGATAGGAAAGACCGACCTGCGCACAATACCGATAGGAAAAGCCTATTCAGCCGACCCCGTCAGGGCCTGGATTTCGCCCGCGATGCGTACCGCCCAGTCGCCGATGATCGGGATGAATTCGATCTGGCTCAGCCCCCAGATGATCAGCGACAACAACACCGTTGCACCGATCACGGTGCCAAGCCCCATCGCCATCCCGCTGGCCAGCCGCAGCAGCAAGACACGTGGCACCGATTGATAGATAACAACCATCCGGTGCTGGCGCAACTGGGTCAGTTCCTGCCGCAGCGCGCGCAGTTCCTGCGCCAGCGCATCGGGGGCGCGATCGGAACCGGGACCGTCTTGCGGCGGTTCAGACGCCATTGGCCTCTGGGTCGCGGGGCGTGGCGCGGGCATGGCTGGATCTCCTTTGGCGACCACCCTACCAAGCCGCACCCCCGATTGTCACGGGATCAGGACAGGTAGCCCCGCATCGCCTGGTACAGAACCGCCGTTGCCGCATTGGCCAGGTTGAGCGACCGGATATGCGGCGACCGCATCGGCAAGCGAAAGATGCGATCCGCCATCCCGGCCAGGATTTCCGGCTGCAACCCCTGGGTTTCGCGGCCGAAAACCAGGTAGGCATCGGGCGGATACACCGGGTCGTAGACGGTGCCGCCGGTGCCGTCATCCTCGAAGAAGAACAACTGGTCGCGGCGCGGCGCGCGGCTGGCCAGGAACGCGGCCCAATCGTCATATTCCGACAGCCGCACATGCTGCCAGTAATCCAGCCCCGCGCGGCGCACCGTCTTGTCCGTGATGTCAAACCCGTAGGGCCGGATCAGGATCAATTCGAGGTCGAGCGCCACGCAGCTGCGCCCGACGCTGCCGGTGTTGCCGGGGATTTCGGGGGTGACCAGAACGACCTTCATGTCCCCCCGCGCGGGATCAGACATTCGGCTTGCCTTCCAACCCGAGCAGGCGGCGCGTGCCGGTCCAGAACGCGGGCAGGCGCGGTGGCCGGTCCAGATCGGCCAGAACCTCCAGCCGGATCGCCCCGTCAAGCTGGCCATCGGCAAAGCCGCGCGCCCAATCCAGGATCGCCGGCCCATCATCGGGGCGCAACCGCACCGCGCTGCCGATCAACCCGACGATGGTGCCGGAGGGCGAATACCATTCATCCTGGATCGCGCGGATGCGTTCGGGCAGGACCGCGCCCATGGTGCGCACCAGCCCGGCCTCTGAAAACCGCAGCAACAGCCGCCCCATGTCCTCGCGCGAATAGCCGATCAGCGGCGGGAAGGTGTCGAAGAAAATCGGCCCCTCGGCATCATAGGCGAAATTGCGGATCGAGGGGTGATAGCCGATGCGTTCCGGGCGCTGCGCGACGCGCGCCCAGAACTCCGCGATGCTGCGCGCCGCCCCCTCCAGCAGGGTCAGAACCACCGGCAATTCGGCCGCCTCGATCTGGGGGCGCAGCAACAGCGCCTCGTCGATGGCATCCTGCACGATGACCGGCTGCATGTAGCCCGCCTCGTTCAGGATCAGGAACCGCGTATCCGGCAGGCGCACCCCGGCCCATCGCAACAGCTCGACATAGGCGGTATGGCGGCGGCCCAGTTGTTCCAGCACATCCGGGTCGCGCCCGCCGCGATAGGTCTTGATCACCTTGTCGGCCAAGGGGCCTTCGGCAGGGCGAAACGGCACGCAGAAATAGCCAAGCCGACTGATCGGTTCGCCGCGCACCCGCAAAGCGTCACGCACAAGGCCGGAAAGCTCGGTCATCGGTGTTTGCCCACGCTCCAGCCGGTGGCACCTGCCAGCCGCGCTTCACCCTTGGTGATCGGCAAATCCTCCAACGCCGACCCCATCGAATCGTTCCAACGGTTCAGGTAGCCGAACAAGGCGACAACCCCCATGATTTCCACGATCTGCCCGTCATCCCAATGGCCGCGCAACCGCGCGCCGATCTCGGGCGTGACGGCATTGGGCACCTGCGTCGCCGCATGGGCAAAGGCCAGCGCGGCCTTTTCCGCGTCGGTAAAGGCATCCGAGGCTTCGAAATCGAACACGCCGGCCAGCCGGTCCTCGGTGGCGTTGAACCGTTCAGAGGCAAGGATCATATGCGCCTGGCAATACAGGCACCCCGAGGCAAAGCTGGACACATACCCCAGCAAACGCTTGAATTCCGGCGTCACGCCAGACCCGTAATCGGTCATCACCGCCACGTTCAGATCGGTAAAGGCACGCGCGATCGGGGCCCGGTGCGCCATGGTGCGCACCGAGTTGGGGATCACCCCAAGCGGGCCTTTGAAGAATTGCACATGGCCGCACAGATCGGCGTCCATCGCATCTTCGACAAGTGGCGGAACCAAAGCCATGACAGATTTCCCCCCGGATGGTCGCGGCAGCCCCCACGCTGACGCGACGGGCGGGCAGGCGCAAGGCAGGTCAGGGGTTTGTTGACAGCGCACATGACAAAATGGCGGCGGGCGTTGCTGCCCTGCCACGTTCTTGGCCAGCGCCGCATGTGCCGCCGCATCTGGCCTGCGGCGCGATCCATGCTAGGGTTGCCCCATGACAGAAGCCGCGCCCAAATCCGATCCGATCCGGCCCACCGATGATGCCGCGCGCGCGCTGGCGCAGGGGCTGATCGCAGGCGCACGCTTTGCCGCGCTTGGCGTGATCGACCCCGCGAGCGGCGCGCCGATGGTCACCCGCGTGGCGCTTGTGCCCGGCCCGGATGGCGCGCCGCTCACGCTGATATCGACGCTGTCGGCCCATACGGCGGCACTTGCCGCAAATCCCTCGTGTTCGCTGTTGATCGGGGAACCGGGGGCGCGGGGCGACCCGCTGACCCATCCGCGCCTGACGCTTCAGGCCCGCGCGGGGGCGGCGGACAAGACGAGCCTGCGGGCGCATTACCTGCACCACTATCCCAAGGCGCAGCTTTACTATGATTTCACCGATTTCGGGCTGGTGCGGTTCGACCCTGTGGCGGGGTTTCTGAACGGCGGGTTCGGCCGCGCATTCCACCTGGCCGCCGCCGATCTTGCCCCGCCGCTTACCAATGCAGCGTGCCCGCCGCCCCCTTGATCCGGCCGGTCAGGTTCGGCGTCACCCAGCCGCCGTAGAAATCGCCGGGCTGCGGCACGACCTTGATATCGCCCACGAAGGCCGCATCGACCGATGTCGTGTAAAAGGCGATGTGATCCTTGATCGCGTCAAATCGCGCGGTCGGGGCCGGATAGGCCCAGGCGGCATTGCGCGACCGTCGCCCGTTCAGGACCAGGTCGAAATAGACCGCGCGGCCCTTCCATTCGCAAAAACTTTCGCGGGCCGATGCCACCAATGCGGCGGACAGAACCGCATCGGGGGGCAGGTAATAGGTCGGCGCGTGATGGGTTTCCAACACCCGCCAGCCCATGCCCGCATCGACCTGTGCCACGGGCACGCCTGCGAAGATGACCCGCAGCGGGTCCGCGACCCGCTCCAACCGGGGCGGGCGGGGGTAATCTTGTACATTTTCGACAGGTAACAGGGTCATGGCCAAATCTCCTTGCAGGGGCGGGATTAGCCCGCACCGGCCGCAAAGCAAAGCCCACCCCCGACGCCGGCGCCCGGGGTGGGCATGACGCGCTCGTCGAACCGCGCCGTGATCTGGGCCGTGCCGCGCACCTCTTGTTGCCAGCGCATCCGCAGGCTGCGCCCGCCCGCGCCCTGGGCCGGTTCGGCATAGGGTGTCAGGTAGACGATCACGTTCGACGCGCTGCGCAACGGCCCTTCGGCCAGGAATGCCGTCACGCCGCGGACCTGTGACCCAAAGGGGGCATGATCGCTCAGGTCCACGGTCCAGCTGCTGCTGGCGGAGCCTTCGACATGGCGCACCGTCACCGGGTTTTCGGTGCGCTTGCCGATGCCGTGATAGGTGTTGCCGCTGAACAAAAGATCGGTCGTCCGCGACAGGTCGAGCGTGGCGAAACTGGTGTCGATACCATCGACCGCCAGCAATTGCGCGCCGCTGGTTTTCTTGAACAGGTTGTCGATCACCGTCAGCCCGTTGATGAAATGCCCCGCCCCGTAGGGCTTGATCAGGATGAAATTCATCCAGGGCGCGCTGCCGGTGGCGAAAAAGATGTTCCCGTCCAGCGACAGCCCGTGAAACGACAGCCCCCCTGCGAACACGGGCGCCGGATCGCGTTCATTGCCCCATTCGATATAGCAATTGTCGACGTAATTGCCCTCGAAGGTGGTCTTGGCATTGTTGTCGCAAAACACCAGCCCGGCGGTGCGCGGGCCGTCCGTCACCCCGTCGCCCTGAAAGAAATGGTTGCCGGAAAAGATGTTGCCGCTGCCGGCCACGACGCCGAAATGCCGGAACTTGACCGCGCGGTTGTCGCGCACCTTGATGTCGGAACAGTTGGAATTGAAGGCGATGGTGCGACGCAGCGGCGCGTCCGCCTCCTGTTCGTTCGACAGGAACTGGCAGCGGTCGATCTGCATCCCCTGGCACCCCTCGCCCGCCGAAGTGATGCCGCGATCTTTCGGGCCGGTAAAGAAACAATCCTGGATCTGGAACACCAACCCGTCGAGCGGCAGGTTCAGACCCGAACACAGCCCCGCGCACAGAAACTCGATATCTGACACCACGAAGCGTTGCAGGTTCAACCACCCCAGGAAATCCAGCAGGTATTTGAACCGCCGGAACGTGTAGGCCTGGGTCACCGGCGCACCATGGAACGCGCCCGACAAGGTGACGCGCCCGCCCGCCACATCCTTGGCGATGACATAGATTTCGCGCCCCACGCCTTGCGGCGCGCTGACCAGTGCACCGAGCGGAATATCGGCCACATTGGCAAGCCCGGTGATCCGGCGCGGGTCAGCGGCCGACCATGTGCCGGCCCGCGTATGCACCTCGTCTGCCCAGTCCGGCGAAGTGATCGCCGCCAATTGCCCGTTCCGCAGCACGCGGCGGTTGGCATAGGTGTTGCGGTTGCCGACGATGGCCTGCACGTCCAGCGGCCCGTCCAGCACCACGCGCCGCCCGCACAGGTCGAAGCCTTCATGGTCCGACTGGTTGAACAATTGCTGGATGCCCTTTTTCAGCCCCAGCACATCATCGCCCATCGCCTCGGCATAGCCTTTCAGGTCGAAATTCCGGTTCAACGCCAGCCGCGCGTCATCGGGCATGACCAACCGCCCCTCGAACCGCGCCGGGCTGTTCAGCGTCAGGCTGGACCCGATGAAATAATCGCCCGCAGGCACCATCACCTCGCGCCCGGCGGCGGCGGCATCCGCCGCGACAAAGGCCGCGCGGTCATCGGCCACGCCATTGCCGATGGCGCCGTAATCGCGGACATCGACCCAATCCATCATCTTGCGCAGGAAGACGGCGGTGACATCCTCGACCGTGATGTCGTCGATGCGCACCTGCCCGCCATTGCCGCCGGTCAGGTCCAGCCCGACATGGGCAAAACTGGCCGCTGGCCCCCAGGCCATGTCGACACCGCCCCGCGTGCCGGTGCCGATGATGGCCGATACCGTCACCACCGCCCCATAGGCGGTCAATTGGGTGATCGGCCCGGTTTGCGTGACATTGGCGATGTTCGCGCTGGCGGCATTGCCCGCCCAGGCGGCAATCCGCACCCCCGGCAAATTGCCCGAGACCGCCTTGATCCGTGCCGACACCCGCAGATACAGCCCCGGCACCACCGGCGTCTGCCCCATGTGGCGCAGCCGCGTCAGCGCCTCGGTCTTGACGATTTCAAGGCAGGTGCCGAAATCGGCATCGGCGGCCACCAGCGCCGCATTGGGCGCGGTGGCCCATGTGTCGCTGCCCGGCCGCCCGTCTTGCCGCGACCAGGCCGATAGCCCGTCGGCAAAGGGCGGCGGCATCAACACCAGCCCGTCCGTGATCACCTGGTTCATGTCTTACCCCTTTCGGCGCGGGCGGCCGACCGGGGGCTTGGGGCTAGCCCAAGGCGGGCAACCGCAGGCGCCGGTCACGGCCACCTCGGTTGTCAGAAACGCCTGGCCACATCGGCCCGGCAAGCACAGCATCTAGCGCGAAATGATTAAGGGCCGGTTAACCGCGCGGCAACCTCATGCCGCCACATCGGGGGCGGGCAAGACTTGCACGCCGTTGATGCGCCAGCCCTCGGGCGTTTCCACCATCTGGTAGCCCAGGTAATGCGCGCGCCCCTCGGCGTCGATCACCTGCACCCGTTGCACCAGGATCCCGCCAAAGCTTTGCAGATCGATGAAATCCACCTGCCCCGGCGCCCAGACCATCGGATAGCCCTGTTCGACCATGCTGGCGAACCTGTCGGGCGACCCGAAGAGCGACTGGATATTGGGGCTGGCGAACTCCCAGGCCTCGTCCACCTCGCCCGCGCGAAAGGCGTCGAACTGCCCCGCGATCACGGATTGGATGGCGGGGTCGGGGGCAAGAACCTCCTGTGCGGTTGCGGTGAGTGCTGCAAGGCTCAGGGCAAGGGCGGCAAGCAATTTGCGCATCAAATAGGCCTCCGGGTCGATGTTGTCCCGAACACAGGTAGCGCGCCCGCCCGATGTTTCACGCCCTTGCCGCCACAGGCGTAGGGTGGGCGATCCCGCCCACCGCCCGTGACGGGTGGGCGGCATCGCCCACCCGACGTCACGCGGCCAATTCGCCCGCCAGGCCGCGCGCGATCAGCGCCTTGGTCTCATCCATCCCATACAGCGCGATGAACCCGCCGAACCGCGGCCCCTGGCTTGCGCCGAGCAGCACCTCGTAGAGCGCGCTGAACCAGTCGCGCAGCGGGTCGAACCCATGCGTCTTGCCGATGGCAAAGACGATGGATTGCAGGAATTCGTCATCGCCCCAGTTGACCGCTGGCAAAGGATCATCCTCGCCCTCTTGGGCGTTCTTGCGCGCGATCACGTCCAGCGCGCGGGTCTCGTCGCCCAGGCAGGCCACCAGCTCCTCCATCGCGGCGCGTTCGCGGTCGGTGGGCAGGCGGAACACCCGCGTGGGTTTGACGAAATCGTTGAAATACCCGATCGCATGGCCCACCGCCTGATCCAGGTCGGGGTTGGCCTCGGGGCTGGCATCAGGGGCATAGCGGTTGATGAAGCCCCAGAACTTGTCCTTTTCCTGCGCGCCCGACACGGCCGCAAGGTTCAACAGCATGGCAAAAGGCACCACCATCGTGCTCTGCGGCACATCCCCGCCATGGATATGCCAGACCGGGTTGGCCAATTGCTGTTCGACCGTCTGCGCATGATAGGCGTTCAACTGCTGGTGGTATTCATCGACCGCCTTGGGGATCACGTCGAAATACAGCCGCTTGGCGGTCTTTGGCTTGAGATACATGAAATACGACAGCGATTCGGTCGACGCGTAGGTCAACCATTCGTCGATCGAGATGCCATTGCCCGACGACTTGGAAATCTTCTGCCCGGTCTCGTCCAGGAACAGCTCATAGGTGAAATGATGCGGCGCGGGCGCGCCCAGGATTTCACAGATCGCGTCATAGATCGGCGTGTTGGTGGAATGGTCCTTGCCATACATCTCGAAATCGACGCCCAGCGCCGCCCAGCGCGCGCCGAAATCGGGCTTCCATTGCAGCTTGCACTGCCCGCCCGTGACCGGAACCGTCCATTCGCGGCCCGTTTCATCGTCAAAGGTGACCGTGCCCGCCTTGGCATCCACATGCTTGATCGGCACGTAAAGCACGCGGCCCGTTTCCGGGTGGATCGGCAGAAAGATCGAATAGGTTTCGCGCCGTTCGTCGCGCAGACTGGCCAGCATGACCTTCATCAGCGCGTCATAGCGTTCGGCGGCGCGCAACAGCACCTCGTCGAAGGCGCCCGATGCGTAATAATCGGTGGCCGAATAGAATTCGTACTCGAACCCGAACGTATCCAGGAACCGGCGCAACATCGCGTTGTTGTGGTGGCCAAAGCTCTCGTATTCGCCGAACGGGTCGGGCACGCGGGTCAACGGCTTTTGCAGATGCTCGCGCAACATGTCCTGGTCGGGCACGTTGCCCGGCACCTTGCGCATGCCGTCCATGTCGTCGGAAAAACAGATCAGGCGCGTGGGAATATCCGAAATCACCTCGAAGGCGCGGCGGATCATCGTCGTGCGCAAGACTTCGCCGAAGGTGCCGATATGCGGCAGCCCCGACGGGCCATAGCCGGTCTCGAACAGAACGTAACCCTTTTCGGGTGGCGCCTTTTCATAGCGTTTCAAAACCGCCCGCGCCTCTTCGAAGGGCCAGGCCTTGGAGGTCATTGCAGCGTCACGGAGCGCGGTCATGGTCTATGTGTTCCCTATCTGGCGCGGGCCACGTTGCCCGCGCGCTCTCGCCCTATTGTGCGGGCGCGGCGAGGTCAATAAACACCCCCAATTTGCAGGAGTATCCAGATGTCCGAGATCATCAGCGCCGAAGATGCCCTTGTCGCCGTCATGGTGGCCGTGTCCGTGTCGGATGCCGCCATTCGCACCGCCGAGCTGATCCAGATCGAACAGATCGTCAATCACCTGCCGGTGTTCGCCACCTATGACGCCGACCGGATGCGCGAGGTCGCCAAGACCGTCTTTGACCTGTTCGAGGAAGAAGACGGGCTGGATGCGCTGTTCGGCCTGATGCGCGACGCGCTGCCGCAACGCCTGTTCGAAACCGCCTATGCCATCGCCTGTGACGTGGCCGCCGCCGATGGCGCGCTGACCCAGCCGGAACTGCGCTTTCTGGAAGAACTGCGCCACCAGCTCGACATCGACCGCCTGCATGCCGCCGCGATCGAACGCGGCGCACGCGCCCGGCACATGACGCTCTGACAGCAGGGCCGGGGCGGCCATGTTGCCCCGCACGCCCAAACCTGCCACGCTCTCGCGTCATGACCACGCCTGTCACCCTGCCGCTTTGGCTGTTTGTCCTTGTCCTGCTGTTCGCGGCGGTGACATTCGCGTCGCATTTCCTGTTCCCCTCGGTGCGCTGGTTCCTGCGCCGCCGCCTTGAACGCGCGGTGGACGAACTGAACAAGCGGCTCAAACGCCCGATACAGCCCTTCAAGCTGGCGCGGCGCACCGACACGATCCGCCGCCTGATCTATGATCCAGAGGTGGCGCAGGCCATCGCCGATCACGCCCGCACCAATGCCATCCGCGAAGACGTGGCCTTTCAAAAGGCCGAACGCTACGCGCGCGAAATCGTGCCGGGCTTTTCGGCCTTCACCTATTTCGGCTTTGCCATCCGCGCGGCCCGCATCCTGTCGCAATCGCTCTACCGGGTGCGGCTGGTCCATGCCAATGACCCCGCGCTGGAAGCGATCCCCGAAAACGCCACCGTCATCTTCGTGATGAACCACCGGTCCAACATGGATTACGTCCTGGTCACCTGGCTGGTGGCCGAACGATCCGCGCTGGCCTACGCGGTGGGCGAATGGGCGCGGGTCTGGCCGATGCGGCAACTGGTGCGCGCGATGGGCGGCTATTTCATCCGCCGCCGCCACAACAACGCGCTCTACCGCCGGGTTCTGGCCCGCTATGTCCAGATGGCGACCGAGGCGGGCGTGACCCAGGCCGTGTTTCTCGAAGGCGGGCTGTCGCGCACCGGCCATATGGGCCGCCCGAAACTGGGCCTGTTTTCCTATATCGTCGACGGGTTTCGTACCGGCCATTCGCGCGATGTGGTCTTCGTGCCGGTCGCGCTCAACTATGACCGCGTGATGGAAGACCGCACCCTGATCGACGCCCAGCTGCAAGGCACGCGGCAGTTCCGCTTTTCGCTGCGCCCGATCTGGCGCTACCTGCGCCGCCAGCTCTGGCACCGGATCACCGGCCAGTATCACCGCTATGGCTATGCCGCCGTCAGCTTTGGCGACCCGCTGAGCCTGACCGATTTCCTCGACAGCGCGGGCCAGGACCCGGCGATGGCGCTCGGGCAGGAATTGATGGACAGGATCGCCGCCGTGATGCCGGTGACCCCGGTGCCGCTGGTGGCCCATGCCCTGCAGGACGGGGTGCGCAGCGTCGCCGCGCTCGAGGCGCTGGTGCGCCGCCGGATCGCTGCCGCGCAGGCGCGCGGCGTGACCATCCACATCCCCCGCGACGACATTGCCTACACGATCGAAACCGGCCTGCGCGCGCTGATCGAACGGCGCGTCATCACCCGCACCGGCGACGGGCTGGCGCTGGTTGCCAAGGGCCCCGCGGCCGAACTGGTCGCGTTTTATGCCGCCTCCGTGGCCCATCTGTTGCGCGATCCCACCACGGCCGAGGCCATCATGCCATCGGATGGAAAATCCGTTGCGACATAATATTTCGTATATTGGCATTTCTGGTTTGCTTTGTTGCGCAGTGAATCGTATCTCTCGCATGAGCAGCATGAGTGATTCCGCAGTGCGGCATCAGCAAAGGATACGGAGACATGCCAATGGCCCTTGATGCGCAAACCGCGACAGCGCTTTACGACGCCCCGAAAAAAGACCTCTACGAGATGGGCGAAATCCCGCCCTTGGGCCATGTTCCCGCGCAGATGTATGGCTGGATCCTGCGGCAGGAACGTCACGGCGACCCCACCGAGGCCCTGAAGATCGAAGTGGTCGACACCCCCAAGCTCGACAGCAACGACGTGCTCGTCCTCGTCATGGCGGCAGGCGTCAATTACAACGGCGTCTGGGCCTGCCTTGGCAAACCGGCCTCGGTCTTCAACCAGCACAAGGCGCCCTATGCGATCATCGGTTCGGATGCCGCCGGCATCGTCTGGGCCGTGGGCGACCGCGTCACCCGCTGGAAGGTCGGCGACGAGGTCGTGGTCCATTGCAACCAGGACGATGGCGATGACGAGGAATGCAACGGCGGCGACCCGATGCTGTCGCCCTCCCAGCGCATCTGGGGCTACGAGACCGCCGACGGAAGCTTTGCACAATTCACCCGTGTGCAATCCCAGCAGCTCATGCCGCGCCCCAAGCACCTGACTTGGGAAGAAAGCGCCTGCTACACGCTGACGCTGGCCACCGCCTACCGGATGCTGTTTGGCCACGAACCCCATGATCTCAAGCCCGGCCAGAATGTTCTGGTCTGGGGGGCCTCGGGCGGCCTCGGCTCCTTCGCGATCCAGCTGATCAACGCGGCAGGCGCCAATGCGATCGGCGTGATCTCCGACGAGGACAAGCGCCAATTCGTCATGGACCTGGGCGCCAAGGGCGTGATCAACCGCAAGGATTTCAACTGCTGGGGCCGCCTGCCCGAGGTAGGCACCGACGAGTACAAGGATTGGTTCGCCGAGGTCCGCCGCTTTGGCAAGGCGATCTGGGACATCACCGGCAAGGGCGTGAATGTCGACATGGTCTTTGAACACCCCGGCGAGGCGACCTTTCCGGTCTCGACCTTCGTGGTGAAACGCGGCGGCATGGTCGTGATCTGCGCCGGCACCTCGGGGTACAATTGCACCTTCGACGTGCGCCACATGTGGTCGCATCAAAAACGGCTTCAGGGCAGCCATTTCGCCCATCTCAAGCAGGCCGCAGCGGCGAACAAACTGATGCTCGACCGCCGGATCGACCCCTGCATGTCCGAGGTCTTTCCCTGGGATGAACTGCCCATCGCCCACATGAAGATGCTGCGCAACGAACACAAGCCGGGCAACATGGCCGTGCTGGTTCAGGCCCCGCGCACCGGCCTGCGCACCTTGGAAGACGTGCTGGACGCAGGGCCGACCGCTGGCTGAGCACCCTTTACCCTGCGTGGCCGGGCACCCGCCCGGCCATCCGCACCCACCGCGTGGGACATCGAAAACCGGTTCAGGAAACGGCGGCCCGGATCGCCGACATATTGGCGCCGTAGACCTGCGGCTGATCCACCGATCCGCCCTTGAACACCGCCGATCCCGCGACCAGAACATCGGCCCCCGCCGCCACCATCAAGGGCGCGGTGACCGGGTCCATGCCGCCGTCGATCTCGATGTGAACCGGGCGGTCGCCGATCATCGCGCACAGCTCGCGCACCTTGGCGGTCATGTCGATGAATTTCTGCCCGCCGAACCCGGGGTTCACGGTCATCACGCAGACCAGATCGGCCAGGTCCAAGAGATGTGCCACCGCCTGCGCCGGCGTGCCGGGGTTTAGCGCCACCCCCGCCTTCATCCCTGCCGCGCGGATCGCCTGAAGCGTGCGGTGGATATGCGGCCCCGCCTCGACATGGGCGGTCAACACATCCGCGCCCGCATCGGCATAGGCATCGATATAGGGATCGACCGGCGCGATCATCAGATGCACATCCATCACGGTTTTCACATGCGGCCGGAACGCCTTTACCGCCATCGGGCCAAAGGTCAGGTTCGGCACGAAATGCCCGTCCATCACGTCGACATGCACCCAATCCGCACCCTGATCCTCGATGGCACGAATTTCGCGGCCGAAATCGGCAAAATCGGCAGACAGGATCGACGGGGCGATCTTGATGGAACGATCAAAAGTCATCGGCGGCACCTCTGGGACAATCGCCGCCCTGTTAGCCCCTTGTGCGCGCCCTGTCACGGCCCCAATCCGCCCGCAAGGCCGCCCCGATCCACCGCCGCGTCATGCTTGCCAAGGCCGGGGTCGCGTGACAGGTTTCGCCCATGTCCGATCACCCCACCCCCTTGATGCCCGTAGACCAGGCCGCCCCGGCCGACCACCTGCCGCAGCTTCATCGCCCCCGCAATCCCGGCATGGCGCTTGATCTGGATTGGGTTCGTTCGGTGCAGGCCAATACCTCTGCCATCGAACGCCGCGCCGCCACGCTTCCGGGCAGGCGGACGGTGAAAAAGGCCTATCAGGCCGCATGGCTGGCGCGCGCGATCACCTGCATCGACCTGACGACGCTGGCGGGCGATGACACGCCGGGCCGGGTGCGGCGGCTCTGCGCCAAGGCGCGCCAACCGGTGCGCGCCGATATCCTTGCCGCCCTTGGGCTGCCGCCGCTGACCACCGGCGCGGTCTGCGTCTATCACGAGATGGTGGAAACCGCCGTCGCGGCACTCGACGGCTCGGGCATTCCGGTCGCCGCCGTGTCCACCGGCTTTCCGGCGGGCCTGTCGCCCTATCACCTGCGGGTGCGCGAGATCGAGGACAGCGTCAAGGCGGGCGCGGCAGAGATCGACATCGTGATTTCCCGCCGCCACGTCCTGACCGGCAACTGGCAGGCGCTTTACGATGAAATGCGCGGTTTCCGCGCCGCCTGCGGCCCCGCCCATGTCAAGGCGATCCTGGCCACGGGCGAACTTGGCAGCCTGCGCAATGTCGCGCGCGCCTCAATGATCTGCATGATGGCGGGGGCCGATTTCATCAAGACAAGCACGGGAAAGGAAAGCATCAATGCCACCCTGCCCGTTTCGCTCACCATGATCCGCGCGATCCGCGCCTACGAGGCCGCAACCGGGATCAAGATCGGCTACAAGCCCGCAGGCGGCATTTCCAAGGCCAAGGACGCGCTGGTCTACCTGTCCTTGATGAAAGAAGAACTGGGCAACGACTGGCTGCGCCCCGACCTGTTCCGCTTCGGGGCATCCTCGCTTTTGGGCGATATCGAACGGCAACTCGAACACCACGCCACCGGCGCCTATTCGGCAAGCTGGCGGCATCCGATGGCATGAGGGCGGCACAGATGACCACAGCCGAGATTTTCGACTCGATGGATTACGGCCCCGCCCCCGAAAGCGCCGCCGAGGCCCTGGCATGGATCGCCGCGCGCGGCCCCGGTTTTGGCCATTTCATCGATGGCCGCTTCACCGCGCCGGGCGAGACCTTTGCCACGCGCAACCCGGCCACCGGCGCAGAGCTGGCGCAGATCACCCAAGGCACCGCCGAGGATGTGGAGGCCGCAGTCGCCGCAGCGACAAAAGCCTTTCCGAAATGGGCGAAACTGCCCTGCCATGCGCGGGCGAAATACCTCTATGCGCTGGCCCGCCTGTTGCAAAAACACAGCCGTCTTTTCGCGGTGCTGGAAACGCTCGACAATGGCAAGCCGATCCGCGAAAGCCGCGATGTCGATATCCCCTTGGCCCAGCGCCATTTCTACCACCATGCGGGGTTGGCACAGCTGCGCGATGCCGAAATGCCGGGGCACCAACCCATCGGTGTTTGCGGCCAGGTCATCCCGTGGAATTTCCCGCTGTTGATGCTGGCATGGAAAATCGCGCCCGCGCTCGCCGCCGGTAACACGGTGGTTCTGAAACCCGCCGAATACACGCCCCTGACCGCGCTGCTGTTTGCCGATATCTGCCGCGAGGCGGGATTGCCCAAGGGGGTCGTCAACATCGTCACCGGCGACGGGGCGACCGGCGAGGCGATCGTGACCCATCGGGGCACGGCGAAAATCGCCTTTACCGGATCGACCGAGGTGGGCCGCCGCATCCGTCGGCAAACCGCCGGCACCGGCAAAGGGCTGACGCTGGAGCTTGGCGGGAAATCGCCCTACATCATCTTTGACGACGCCGATATCGACAGCGCCATCGAGGGGCTGGTTGACGCGATCTGGTTCAACCAGGGGCAGGTCTGTTGCGCGGGATCGCGGCTCTTGGTGCAGGAAGGCATCGCGGAAGATGTCTATGCCCGGATCAAGGCGCGCATGGCCAAGCTGCGCATCGGCGATCCGCTGGACAAATCCATCGACATCGGCGCGCTGATCGACCCGGTGCAACAGGCGCGCATCACCGCGATGCTGGCCGCCAACGCCGAAGGTGAAACCCATCATGCGCCCATCCCCCTGCCGGAGCAGGGGTGCTTTTTTCCGCCCACCCTGATCACCGGCCTGTCGCCCGCATCACCCCTGATGCAGGATGAAATTTTCGGGCCCGTGCTGGTCGCCACCAGTTTTCGCACGCCGTCCGAGGCGGTCGAGCTGGCCAACAACACCCGCTACGGGCTGGCCGCAAGCGTCTGGTCGGAAAACCTCAACCTTGCCCTCGACATCGCGCCGAAACTGGCCGCGGGCGTGGTCTGGGTGAATGCCACCAACCTGTTCGACGCAAGCGCCCCCTTTGGCGGGCTGCGCGAAAGCGGTTTTGGCCGCGAGGGTGGCTGGGAAGGACTGACCGCCTATCTGCGCCCCAAGGGCAAGGCGGCCCCGGCGCGGGTCCATGCCCCCGTTGCCGCCCCCGACCGGATCGAGGCGCCCGCGCTGGACCGCACCGCCAAGAATTACATCGGCGGCAAACAGGCCCGGCCCGACAGCGGCTATGCCACGCCCATATGGTCACCGCGCGGCAAGCTGTTGGGGCATGCAGGCGCGGGATCGCGCAAGGATATCCGCAACGCGGTCGAGGCCGCGCGCGGGGCGTCCGGCTGGACACGGGCCACGGCGCATAACCGGGCACAGGTCTTGTATTTCATCGCCGAAAACCTGTCGGCGCGCCCCGATGATTTCGCCACCCGCCTGCGGGACATGACCGGCGCATCGAAAGCCCGCGCCGAGGCGGAGGTTGCCGCCAGCCTCGAGCGGCTGTTTTCCTACGCCGCCTGGGCCGACAAGATGGACGGGCGCGTGGCGCAGGTGCCGATGCGCGGCATCGCACTTGCCATGCGCGAGGCGGTGGGCGTGATCGGCGCGCTCGCGCCCGATGACGCGCCGCTTCTCGGGATGATATCCCTCGTCGCGCCGGCCATTGCCATGGGCAACCGCGTGGTCATCGTGCCCTCCGGCGCCTATCCGTTGGCGGCGACGGATTTCTACCAGGTGCTCGACACCTCGGACGTGCCGGGCGGCGTGGTCAATATCGTGACCGGCGGCGCGCAAGAGCTTGGACTGGTGCTGGCCGCCCATGCCGATGTCGATGCGCTCTGGAGTTTCGCAGGCGGCATCGACCCCGCCAGGCTGGAAACCGCATCGGCCGGCAACCTCAAGCGGACCTGGATCAACACCCGCGCGCCGGACTGGATGACCCCCGAGGCGGAGGGGCGCGCCTTTCTGGACCAGGCGACCCAGGTCAAGACGATCTGGGTGCCCTACGGCGAATAGGCCCGCCGCCCGTGCCTGCGGGGCGCGGGCGGGATGCCTCCGGCGGGGATATTTGGAAAACGAAGAAGCGGTCAGCCGCGACCAGAGGCCCTGTCGCGCAGCTTGGCCCAGGTCACGGCGGCCCGGTCACGCAGCGGGTCGATCACCCGATCCTCGAATCGTTCCCAGATGCGCCAGGCCATGAAGGCCAGCACCGCCAACCCCAGCAGGATCACGAGGGCAAGCCAGGGGACCAGGGTCACATCCGGGCCCGCGACGGGGTGGATGCCGATGGCATTGGGATAGGTGGTCAAGAGCCGCGAGCGCCAGCCGTAATGGGTGATGGCCACCCATTGCGGATCGGCCCCGGTCGAGGTCAGGTTCGCGGCCTCGGCATGCAGATCGGCGCTGTCGAGCTTGAAATAGGGTGGCCAGCCAAAGCCTGTATCCTCGTTGCGGTAGACCATCACCGCCCCCGAGGCGAGCACGGCGTTGATCAGCCGCAGATCGCGGCTTTCGGTCTGGGCATTGCCGCTGTCACCCTGGGCATAGAAGATCCGGTTCAGGCCGGAAAAATCCTGTCGGATGATTTCCGTGCCGGTGATGCGGGCAATGTCGCGCTGCGGCAGGGTATAGTGCAGCAGCGCCCCGAAGATCAGGGCAAGAGTGGCGAGAAAGATGATCCGGGGCCAGCGCATGATCCACGCTCCTTAGTTGGTGACGTAGATATACAGGCTCAATCCCGCCAGGGGCAGGACGTAAACCAGAAAGATCAGCCATGTGCGGATGCGCCGCGCCACGGGGGACAGGCGATCGTCGATCCAGGCGTCGCGGTCGCCGGGGCGGCCGGCCATCACCCAGTCTTCTTCCAGGCGCATCCGGACACCGGCGCGCAGGTAGAGAAACAGGCTCACGTAGACCACCGACAACAGGGCCAGCATCAGGATCAACATTCGACCAAGACCAAGGATCATCCGCACCATCCCCTTCACCATTCCCCTGACATATAGGACAGGTTCGAGCGAAATGGCAGGGCTTGCGGCGGCCTGCAGGGCAGCGCAAGATTTGCGGCATGGATGCTGACCACAAAATGTTGCAGGCAATTGCCGCGCGCGAGGCCGACCTCGTCGCGCTGACGCAGGACCTGATCCGGATTCCCACGCTGAACCCGCCGGGTCTGAATTATCGCGAGATCTGCGATTACCTGGCGGCGCGGCTGGCGGCGTCGGGATTTGCGGTGGAATTGGTGCGCGCCCATGGCGCGGCCGCCGATAGCGACACCTACCCGCGCTGGAACATCGTCGCGCGCCGCGCGGGCGGGCGGCCGGGCGATTGCGTGCATTTCAATTCGCATCACGACGTGGTCGAGCCGGGCCATGGCTGGAGCGTCGACCCCTTTGGCGGGCTGTTGCGCGACGGGCGCATCTATGGCCGGGGGGCCTGCGACATGAAGGGGGGGCTGGCGGCCAGCATCATCGCCGCCGAGGCCTTTATCGAGGTCCATCCCGAATTCCACGGCGCCATCGAGATCAGCGCCACGGCAGACGAGGAATCGGGGGGCTATGGCGGTGTCGCCTACCTGGCCGAACAGGGCTATTTCAGCCCCGACCGGGTACAGCATGTCATCATCCCGGAACCCCTGAACAAGGATCGCATCTGCCTGGGCCATCGCGGCGTCTGGTGGGCCGAGATCGAAACCCATGGCCGCATCGCCCATGGGTCGATGCCCTTCCTGGGCGATTGCGCCGTGCGCCACATGGGCGCGGTCCTGGCCGAAATGGAGGAAACGCTGTTTCCGCTTTTGGCGGGCAAGCGCACCGCCATGCCGGTGGTGCCCGATGGCGCGAAACAATCGACGCTGAACATCAATGCAATTCATGGCGGCGCGGTGGAACAGGATGCCGATTACACCGGCCTGCCTGCGCCCTGTGTCCCCGACCGTTGCCGCATCACCATCGACCGGCGTTTTCTGATCGAAGAAGACATCGGCCAGGTGAAGGCCGAGATCACCGCGATGATGGAACGGGTGCGCGCGCGCAGGCCCGGTTTCGCCTACGAGATCCGCGACCTGTTCGAGGTTCAGCCCACGATGACCGATCGCGGGGCCCCGATCGTGACCACCGTGGCCGCCGCCATCGAACGGGTCTTGCACCGGCAGGCCGATTTCGTGGTGTCGCCGGGCACCTATGACCAGAAACACATCGACCGCATCGGGCGGCTGAAAAACTGCATCGCCTACGGGCCGGGCATCCTGGAGCTGGCGCATCAGCCCGATGAATGGGTGGGGGTCCAGGACATGTTGGACAGTGCCAAGATCATGGCGCTGAGCCTTGCGGAGTTGCTGTTGCGGCCTGCGCCGGATCAGTCCGCGACCATCAGCCCGAGGTGATCGAGTGCCCGCGCGGCCATGGCCCGCGCGACGGCATCGCCCTCGAGCAGGTCGCGGTTGAGCCGCTTGACCATACGGCTGAGCGTCTTGGTCGAGGCATGTTGCATGATGAAGGCGGCAACAGCATCGGGTGCCACGGCAAGAATGTCATTCGAAGTCGGCACGGTCATGTAGCCCCCGGTCGTCAAGAAGTGGTTTATGAAACCCTCCGCCCCGGTAATTCGTTAACCCGATTCGAACACGGCGGGTAGGCTTCGAATGACAGTTTTGCGACGGCAGGCGGCAGAACGGGGCCCGCCGCTATTTGTAGCTTCCGGGGGCAAGGAAGCCTTCGATCCCGGACAGGGCCTGGTCATCCGGGGGCGGCATCCCAGTCAGCTGCGCCAGTTCGGTGGCGAAAAGCCGGGGTGACAAAAGCGCTTTCTCGTAGGAAATCAGCAAGGTAGGCACTCTCCAACGTTCGAGGAGATACCAGTTTTTCTGCTGCTGCATCAGCACTTCATGGGCAGCGTGCACAATGTCGCGATTGTGCCAGCGCACATGCCCCTTCATCGTGGCGGCCGCGTCGCGGAACACGACCACCAGGTAGGGATTGCGCAGGCTGTCGTGCAGCGGTTCGAGATAATTGGCCGCCGCCGGGAATTTCCACCCCCAGACCATGTGGGCGGCGTTGCGTGCGGTGATCGTGGCCTGCATCTGAGCGGTGGATCTGCCCGGCCCGAAACGCGGGTCTTCGTAATTGTTGGGCAGATCCTCGCCCATGAAAACCCCAAGCCGTTGCAAGGTGCCCGCCACCGCACTGGTGCCGCCGCGCGCCACGCCGAAGCAGATATAGGTACGCCTTGGGTGCAACTGGCCTGAGCCAGTCTGAAAGAGAGGGACGATCGCGCTTTGCCTTTCGGATTTCGACATGCGCCGCCTACCTTTTACACCAATACAAAATTGCCATCGTGGTAGTGCATCGCATCAGGCGCCACAAGCCGAACGGATCTTGCATGCGACCAGGGTCGTAGTGGCCAGACAGGTTTACGTCCCGACATTTTTCGCAAGATTTTTCCAACGCACCCCGCCATGATGCGCGCACGTCATCAGCAGGGAGACCAAATCATGATCCATCACCTACGCCGGGGCGTGGCGATCTGGGTGTTCAGCGCCGGGGCCGTGATGGCCCAGCAGGCCGATATTTCCATCGGCATGGTGCTGGAGCCGCCAAACCTTGATCCGACCGCGGGCGCTGCCGCCGCGATCGACGAGGTGGTCTATGCCAATGTCTTTGAAGGCTTGACGCGGTTTGGCCCGGACGGGTCCGTGAACCCCGGCCTGGCCGAAAGCTGGCAGATTTCCGCGGATGGCACCACCTACACCTTCACCCTGCGCGGCGGCGTGACGTTTCACGACGGCACCACCCTGACCGCCGAGGATGTGGTGTTCACGCTTGACCGGGCGCGCGCCGAAGGCTCGACCAATGCGCAGCCCGCGATCTTTGCCAATATCACCAGCGTCGAGGCGGTGGATGAGCTGACCGTGCGGGTCACGCTGGACGGGCCAGATGGTGCCTTCCTCTTCGACATGGCCTGGGGCGACGCGGTGATCGTGGCCGCCGAGAGCGCCGATACCAACGCCACCGCCCCCATCGGCACCGGCCCGTTCCGCTTTGCCAACTGGGCGCAGGGCGACCGGGTGGACCTGGTGCGCTATGACGCCTATTGGGGCACGCCGGCAGCGCTTGAGGCGGCGACCTTCCGCTTCATCAGCGACCCCAACGCCGCCTTTGCCGCGATGATGGCGGGCGATGTCGATGCCTTCCCGAATTTCCCCGCGCCCGAAACGCTGGCGCAATTCGAGGCCGATCCGCGGTTTTCCGTCATCGTCGGCTCGACCGAAGGCGAAACCATCCTGGCGATGAACAATGCCCAGGCACCGCTGGATGATGTCCGCATCCGCCAGGCCATTGCCCATGCGATCAACCGGCAAGATATCATCGACGGGGCGATGTTCGGCTATGGCACCCCCATCGGTACGCATTTCGCGCCGCACCATCCCGATTACGTCGATCTTACCGGCCTGTCGGCCCATGACCCCGACGCCGCGCGCGCGCTGTTGGCCGAGGCCGCACCGGATGGTCTGACCCTGCGCCTGGCCCTGCCGCCGCCCGCCTATGCCCGGCGGGGTGGCGAAATCATCGCCGCACAGCTGCGTGCCGTGGGGATCGAGACCGAGATCACCAACCTGGAATGGGCACAATGGCTGGAACAGGTGTTTCGTGGCCGCGATTTCGACCTGACCATCGTCAGCCATACCGAACCGATGGACATCAACATCTACGCCCGACCCGACTATTATTTCCAATATGCACGGCCAGAGTTCGTGGCCTTGAACGATGCACTGGCCACCACGTCGGACCCGGCGGCGCGGTCGGCGCTGATGGTGCAGATGCAGGAAATGATCGCGGGCGATTACGTCAACGGCTACCTGTTCCAACTGGCCAAGACCGGTGTGGCCAATGCCGCCATCCAAGGTCTTTGGGCAAATTCGCCCACACAGGCCAATGACCTGACAGGCGTAAGCTGGACCCAATGACACCAAGGGCGCCGTCGCACGCGGCGGCGCCACGACACCACCCTTTCCCAAGGTCGACAGATGCCCCTCGTCTCGCCCGTGCTGCCCAGTGGCACCCCTGACATCACCCGCCCCGATCCCAGCCGGATCATCGCGGGCGACCCCGTCCACAGCACGTGGTTGACCGATGTGGCGGATGGGCTTTGGTGCGGCGTCTGGCAGTCGACGCCGGGCAGCTGGCGGGTGGTCTATGACGAATGGGAATATTTCCGCCTGACCCAAGGGGTGTCGATCCTGACCGGTGACGGGGGCGATGCCATCACCTTGCGCGCGGGCGACGCCTTCGTGATCCGCCCCGGTTTTGTCGGCACCTGGCAGGTGGTGGAGACCACCACCAAGGATTTCGTCATCCGCCTTTAGCCGCCGGCAACGCAAAAGCCCCCCGCGGTCAGGTCCGCAGGGGGCGTGTCATGCTCAAAATCCTTGGATGAAACAACTGGCCCCGGCCCATGGCGGCAAACACCGCCACGGGCCAAGGCACGGGGTCACATGGGCGCGATGGCAAAGAACATCGTTTCGCCCGAGTGGTCATCGACCCCGTCATTGTCGGTCGACACCCACATGGTGCCATCGGCGGCAATCGCCAGGCCTTCGACCTTGTCCAGAACAAAGCCGCCCGTCGATGTCAGGTAGGGCAACAGGTCGACAACGGTTTCGGTTTCCAGAACGGCCGGGGTTTCGCCAAGCGCCACCATGCCATCCATGGCCGACAGCGGCACGCGGGTGATCAGCTTGGTCACCGCGGCACCGGCCAACTGGTTGTCACGCTCGACGAAGTAGACGAAATCGCCATGGGCCACGATTTCCGAAAGACCGACCCAACCCGTTGCGGGCACGGTCAGCGGGTAATGGATCACCGACCATTCCTCGGTTTCCGGGTTGTAGCCCAGAACCTTGGCATGGTTTGCGGGATCGTCGCGCCAGGGGCGCTGGACGGCCATGTAAAGCATGTCGCCCACGCGGGTGATGCCTTCGAAGCCGAACCGGGTTTCGACCGCCAACAGCTCGGCGGGCAGCGCGATCGTGTCCTCGATCGCACCATCGGCGCCGATGTGGTAGATCGCATGCGGAACGATCCGGTCGGTCCGCCCTTCGGACGCGACCCAGAACCCGCCTTCACCGTCCAGCGCGATGCCTTCCATGTCCATCAACTGCGCCGGCTGACCTTCGCGGGTCACCCGGATCGCATCGACGATGCGCGCGGGCGTCTGGCTGACATCGATGTGGAAGATCGTCGGCTGCATCCCGTAGAAGCTGTCGGATACGGCGTAGATCGTGCCATCCTCGGCCATGACCTGGCCAGAGATCGCGCCCCAGCCGGTCAGCATATCCATGCCGGCGCTGGTCAGGTGCGGATAGACGGCGGGCGCATCCTGGTATTCGTAGATCATGACATGGGCGGGGGCCGCACCATCTTCACGCCCGTCGAATTCATTGGCGGTGACCAGGAGGTTGCGGGCAGGGATGCCCATCGCGCCTTCGGGCGAGATGCCCGAGGGCAACAGCTGTGCCAGCACCGGGGCTGCGGGGGTGGTCATGTCGTAGACCCCGATGACCGAGGCGCGTTCCGCCAAGAGGAACATCATCGGCACGCCGCCGAAGGTGGCAAGTTCCATCCCTTCGGGCTCTGCGCCCTTGTTGCGCGAACGCTCTTCCGGGTAATGGCCGATTTCGACAATCGCATGTTCGAAGGACGCGCCGCTTTCGAACACTTCGGTTCCGTCGCGGTGGAACACGGTGAACCCGCGCGACCCGCCGTCCATGTCGCCCTCATTGGCGATGACGAGGTGATCGGTGTCGATCCACTGCACCGCATCGGGTTCGCGCGGCACATCGGCCTGGCTGCCGTTAAAGACAAGCGCGCCCTCTTCTTCGGTATCGATCCCCTCCAGCGTGACGGATCCGGCGGAAAAATGGCTGAGCACCTCACCGGCGGAAGACACCACGACGATGTGGTTGTTTTCCTGAAGCGTCACGACGATCTCGCCATTGGCGTTCACATCGACGAATTCCGGTTCGGGATCTTCGGCTGCAACTGCGGCCAGACCGGTCAGATCGACACGGATCTGCGCGGCACAATCCATCGCGCCGTTGTCGCCAAGCGGCTGGATCACGAGATGACCGGCCGGCATCTGCGGCACGCGACCATCGCCCAGGTCTTCGTCGCGCTCGTTTTCGATCGCAACGGTGATGAAGCTTCCATCCGGGGCAACGGCGGTGCTGTCGGGCTGACCACCCAGGTCACAGGACGTGATGACCGCGCGGCTGGCCACGTCGACGGCATGCAACACGCCCGACGGCGCGGTGTAGCTTTCGGCGGTATTCTCGGCCACGAACACCGTCTGACCCAGCGCCGATACGGCGGTCGGTTCGCCATTGGGCAGGGTAAAGACACCCGCCGCAACCGGGTTGGCCGGATCGGTGATGTCGATGAACCCGATCACGCCCGCCGGGCTGTCGGAATAGATCAGCGTCATGCCATCGCCCGTTGCCGCGATGATCTCGGCCGAGGTTTCTTCGGCCTCGGGCGTGTTCAGCGTGACGGGAAAAGACGCGATACGGTTGAAATTCATCTCCTGCGCAAGCGCAGGTGTCGCGGCCAAAAGGGCCAGCGCGGATGTCGTCATCATCGTGCGGATCGGCATGGGGGTCTCCGGGTTGGAAGCGCACCCTCCGCCCGTGCCGTAGAAGCGCTACACCCAGATGACGATTGAGTTGCAGTTGCGTGACGCAGGCGCGGGCGGGGGCGACCCTAGCCGTACATGAGCGCCCAACGGTCAATCAGCTGTTGTTGCAACCGCCGCGCCCGCGCGCTGTAGTCACGGCCCCCGTTGGGGCGTTCGCGCTCGGCCACGCTCAGCGCCGCGCGGCGTTCGACATCGCCGCAAAAGATCGCGAAGGCCAGGTCGCGCCCCGTCCGGGTGCGCGCATAGCCCGCCAGCGAGGACACGAAATTCAGCGTCCCGGTCTTGGCCACCACGCTGACAGAGGGGGCTTCGACCCGGTTGCCCCGCGCATCCAGGATCGGGATATCGCGCATCAACCCGCGCAGCATCCCGTTCGGCCCCGCCGCGACCAAGGCCTGCACCATGTCATGCGCGCGGATGCGGCTTTGATCGCCCAGGCCGGAATGATCCACGAATTGCGCGTGCCTTGCGCCCAGCCGGTCCTGCATCCAGACAGACATCTGGTCGGCCGAGGCGCGCAGATCGGCGGGTCGCACACCGCCCGCCTGCGTCGCCATCAAGCCCACGACTTCGGCGGTCAGATTGGTCGACCAGCGCATCATCCCGCGCAAGATATCCTCGAGCGGATCGCTGACATGTTCGACAAGAACCGTCGCGCCCTCGGGCGGGGTTGGGGCCAGATGCACCCCTTGGACCCGCACACCGTTGGCGCGCGCCAAGATCTCGAACACCTCGGCCACATAGGCCCCCGGCCTGCGCACCGGCAACCAGCGCGCGCCATCATCGCCCAGCGCGCTGCGCGCCACGGTCCAGTGATCGCGCCCGTCGATTTGGTCATAGGTGTAGATCGGGTCGGCCCGATCCTCGATCCGCATCCGTGCAATCTGCACCGCGGGGCGCAGCGCATCGGACCGCGCATCAAGGCTGACGTTGTAATCGCCCGCTTGCCGCGCCCATTCGAAATGGACCCGGTTGAAATTGAGGTTGAGGCCCGAAATCGCCGGGTTGTAGCCCACATGCGCGGGCTGTTGCGGATCGATCTGGAAAATCTGCGGCAAGGCGTCTTCGGCCACCATCAGCCGCCCTGTCACCTCGCGCAGCCCCAGCCCGGCCAATTCGGCCGCCATCGCTGCCAGCGTGTCGGTGTCGAACACCGGGTCGCCGGAGCCGACCAACCACAGATCCCCGTCCAGCCGCCCGTCTGCCATCGGGCCATCGGCCATGATCCGGGTGCGGAAGCGGTAGCCGGGGCCAAGCCGGTCCAGCCCATAGGCACAGGTCACGGCCTTGGCAACGCTGGCGGGCGGCAAGGGCAGAAGCGGGTGAAACACCTCCAAGATCTGCCCCGTGGCTGCATCGGCCACGGCAAAGCCGACACGACCGCCCAAGGCCGCACGATCCACCAGGTCTGCCGCCGATGGCACGGCACGCCGAAACAGCCCCTCGGGCCGGACTGTCGGTCTCAGGGATGTCTCGGGCGGGGCCGAAAAGGCCGGCACGGCTGCAAAACCAGCGACCCCCGTCAAGAATGCGCGTCTTGAATACATCAAATATCGCCAATACTCGTCAATGTGCCCTGACTAAACCTCACGGGGCGCAACCACTCAAGGGATTCGTCCCCACAAAGCCGTGTGCAGCGTCTCTTTTCGGCCCGACCCCAATAGGATAGCTGGGCGCATGCGAAACGATGTCCTGCGGGCCTTGCCCCTCATGCTCTTGGCGATGGCGCTGATCCCGGCCGGGGATACGGCGGGCAAGCTGTTGGGGATGGCGGGCGTGGCCCCGGTCTTTACCGCCTTCAGCCGCTTTGCGCTTGGGGCGGTGTTGCTGTTGCCCTTCGTGCTGCACCTGACACCGATGCGGCTGTTTCTGGATTGGCGCATCTGGCTGCGCGCGCTGTTGCTGGCGGGGGGCATCCTGTCGATCCTGACCGCACTGCAGACCGAACCCATCGCCAATGTCTTCGGTGCGTTTTTCGTCGGCCCGATCCTCGCCGCGATCCTGTCTGTCTGGTTGCTTGGCGAACGCGTTTCGCGGGCGCGCGCGGCCTTGTTGCTGATCGGGTTCTGCGGCGTTCTTCTGGTGGTGCGCCCCGGCTTCGGGATGACCCCGGGCCTTGGCTTTGCGGTGCTTGCGGGCCTGTTCTACGGCGGCTTCCTGACCGCGTCGCGCTGGCTGTCGACCGTGGCGCGACCGCGCGCGATGCTGATCAGCCAACTGGTCATCGGCGCATTGATCCTGGCCCCCTTCGGCATGCAGGCCATCCCCGCGATCACGCCCCAGATCGCTGCGCTGACGCTGGCCTCGGCGGCGGGGTCGATGCTGGGCAACCTGTGCCTGATCCTTGCGCTGCGGCTTGCGCCCGCGTCGCGGATGGCGCCTTTCGTCTATACACAGCTGATCTCCGCCACGACCCTTGGCTGGGTGGTCTTCGGCACCCTGCCCGATACGCTGACCCTGGTGGGTTTGGCGATCTTGCTGATCTCGGGGCTGGCCAGCCTCGGGCGGCGCGACGCGGCCTGATCGCCTACCAGTCGCCCCGCGCGCGGATCGCCGTCGAGGACACATCGACCATCGGCAGGTTCAGGAAACACCATGCCGGCGCATCGCGGCGCGCCAAGAGCCGGGCCTGTGAGGCCGGAAGCTTTGCCCAGCGATAGATCTGCGCGGCTTTCGCGGTGCGCGCCGAAATGCGTTGCCCCGGCCGTGCCATGACACCGACCGGCACGCTGGCGAGGATGCCTTGCCAATCCTGCCAACGGTGGAACTGGGCCAGGTTGTCGGCCCCCATCAACCAGACGAAGCGGACGCCGGGGTAGCAGGCGCGCAGCCGCGCGATGGTCTGCGCGGTGTAGCGCGTGCCGATCCGCGCCTCGATGTCGGTGACCACGATGCGCGGGTGATCCACCAGCGCGCGCGCGGCCTGCATCCGCCGCGCCAGCGGCGCCGGGCCATTCGCTTTCAACGGGTTGCCGGGGCTAACCAGCCACCACACCCGGTCAAGCCCGAACCGTTTCAACGCCTCGCGGCTGATATGCAGATGCCCGGCATGGGGCGGGTCAAACGACCCGCCGAACAGGCCGATGGTCTGGCCGGGCACGGCTATGGGCAGATCGCAACGCAAGGGTGCGGGCCTTTCGAAAGGGCATGGCGCGCCTTGATGCGGCGTGGCGCGGGGTTAGTCAACGCGCCCCCGATTGCCCATCGCCGCACAAGGGCTTACATGCGCTGTCAATCAAGGAACACGGGAACGGAGCGGCAGATGGCGTCCTATCAATATGTCTATCACATGGATGGTGTTTCCAAGACCTATCCGGGCGGCAAGAAATGCTTTGAAAACATCAAGCTGAACTTCCTGCCGGGCGTCAAGATCGGCGTCGTCGGCGTCAACGGCTCGGGCAAGTCGACCCTGATGAAGATCATGGCCGGCATCGACAAGGATTTTCAGGGCGAGGCCTGGGTGGCCGAGGGCGCGCGCGTCGGCTACCTGCCGCAGGAACCGCATCTCGAACCGCACCTGACCGTGCGTGAAAACGTCATGCTGGGTGTCGCCGCCAAAAAGGCCACGCTCGACAAGTACAACGAGCTGGCGATGAACTACTCGGAGGAAACCGCCGACGAAATGGCGGCCCTGCAAGACCAGATCGACGCCGAGAACCTGTGGGAACTCGACACCCAGATCGACATCGCGATGGAGGCGCTGCGCTGCCCCGATGACAATGCCGATGTCACCACCCTGTCGGGGGGCGAACGCCGCCGCGTGGCGCTGTGCCAGTTGCTGCTCGATGCGCCCGACATGCTGCTGCTCGATGAACCGACCAACCACCTCGACGCCGAAACCATCGCCTGGCTGCAACAGCACCTGATCGACTACAAGGGCACGATCCTGATCGTGACCCACGACCGGTATTTCCTCGATTCCATCACCGGCTGGATTCTCGAACTCGATCGCGGCCGCGGCATCCCCTACGAGGGCAATTATTCGTCCTGGCTCGATCAAAAGGCCAAGCGCCTGGCGCAGGAAGCGCGCGAGGACAAGGCCAAGCAAAAGACGCTGGAACGCGAACTGGAATGGATCCGTCAGGGCGCCAAGGCGCGGCAGGCCAAATCCAAGGCCCGCATTTCGTCCTACGAAAAGCTGGCCGACCAAAGCCTCAAGGAACGCGTCGGCAAGGCCCAGATCGTCATCCCCCATGGCGAACGCCTTGGGTCCAAGGTGATCGAGGTCACGAACCTCAAGAAACACATGGGCGACAAGCTCTTGATCGAGAACCTGTCCTTCTCCGTTCCGCCCGGCGGCATCGTGGGCGTGATCGGCCCCAACGGCGCGGGCAAATCCACGCTGTTCAAGATGATCACGGGTCAAGAACAACCCGATGAGGGCACGGTCGAGATCGGGAACACGGTCAAGCTGTCCTATGTCGACCAGTCGCGCGACGACCTCAACAAGGACGACAACGTCTGGGAAGCGATCTCGGGGGGGGCCGAACTGATCAAGCTGGGCGATGCCGAAATCAATTCCCGCGCCTATTGCGGGGCCTTCAATTTCAAGGGGGCCGACCAGCAGAAAAAGGTGGGCCTGCTATCGGGCGGTGAACGCAACCGCGTTCACATGGCGCGGCTGCTGAAAGAGGGCGGCAATGTGCTGCTCCTCGATGAACCGACCAACGACCTGGATGTCGAAACGCTCCGCGCGCTCGAAGACGCGCTGGAAGATTTCGCCGGCTGCGCCGTCATCATCAGCCACGACCGATTCTTTCTGGACCGGCTCTGCACCCATATCCTCGCCTTCGAGGGCGAGGCGCATGTGGAATGGTTCGAAGGCAACTTCGAAGACTATGAAGAAGACAAGAAGCGCCGCCTTGGCCCCGATGCGCTGGAACCCAAGCGGGTGAAGCACAAGAAATTCGTCCGCTGACCCGATCCTGGCGGGTGCGTCTTTCGGCGCACCCGCCGGAACCGAAAAAAACGTGCCTGCCTCTTGCACCCACCGGCCGCCGCACCAGATAATTGACCAAATCAATCACATCGGCGATCCGGTCCCATGTCTTCCACCTCCCATCACATCACCTGCCTTGACTGCGCCACTGTCAACCGCGTCCCCGATGACCGGCTGACCGGCCACCCCAAATGTGGCACCTGTGGCGCGAAACTGGCCGAACCCAAGGTGCATGAGATTGACACCGCCACCCTGCGCAAGGCGGAACGCAACGACACCCTGCCGCTTCTGGTGGATTTCTGGGCGCCCTGGTGCGGACCCTGCCGGACGATGGCGCCCGAATTCAGCAAGGCGGCCCATGCGCTCGCCCCCCATGCTCGCCTGGCCAAGGTCAACACGCAAGTCCACGGCGACGCCGCGCAGCGCTACGGCATCCGCGGCATCCCGCTGTTGATCCTGTTCCAGAACGGCCAAGAGGTGGCGCGGCTTACGGGTGCGCGACCCGCCGCCGACATTGCCGCCTTCGTCAAGCAAAACACCCCCGCCCGCGCCTGACGCAGGCCCGGGGGTGCCATGAACCGCGATCAGAAGCGGGCGTAATAGATCAATGCCACCGGGATCGCCATCGATGTCCAGAGGCAGAAGAAAAACGCGGCCCGCCCCATCCGGAGCCAGAGCGCCAGCGCGGGATCCATCGCGGCCTCAGAGCTGACCTCGGCGGCCATTGCGGTTGCGATCTCGATCGGTTCCATGCGGGACATCCGGGTCACTCCTTGCGCTACGGCCTGTTGTCGTTCCGTAAACATAAGCGCGATTGCCCCTTGGTCCAGCCCCGGCTGCGCCTTTCGCTAGATTGAGCGGAAATTCTCTCTATCATCGGGTGGGACTGCCCGTGTAGCGCGCGTAACAGGATGATGCCGATGACCCGTTTACTGCCCAAGCTGACCGCCGCCGGTTTTGCCCTGCTGCTGGCCATGACCCCGATCAAGGCGGCCGCGCAAAGCGCCCAGGAATATGCCTTTGTCCTTGGTTTGATGCAGTCGATGAACCAGCTTTCCGTGCGCTTCAACCGCGAAGTCTGCGGCTATATCCTGCGCCATCCCAACGGCGCCTATTCCTCGACCAAGGTCAGTTGGGGCGGCGAGGCGTCATGCGCGTCGCTGCCCTTGCAGGACGGGGTCACGGTCGCCTCGTCCTGGCACACCCACGCGGCCTGGGGCGAAGGCTATGACGGCGAAGTGCCCTCGATCCAGGATGTCGAAGGCGACATGAACATGGGCGTGAACGGCTGGGTCGGCACACCGGGCGGGCGGCTGTGGTTCGTCGACGGCCAGACCGGCACGATGCGCCAGGCCTGCGGCCGCGGCTGCCTGCCCGAAGACCCCGCCTTTTTTCCCGAAGAACACGGCCCCGTCAGCGAAAGCTATACGCTCGACGGGCTTTACGCGCGGTTCGGGCGCAGCCGCTAGGGGCAAAGCCGACCCGCCTGCCCCGCCACACCCGGAGTTCCGGGGGCGGCCAGCTGGCTGCCCCCGGAAAAATCCAGCGCTTACTCCGCCGCCTCCTGGTAGCTTTCCAGCGGCGGGCAGGTGCAGATCAGGTGCCGGTCGCCATGCACATTGTCGACGCGGTTGACCGGCGGCCAATACTTGTCGACGCGAAAGGCCCCGGGCGGGAAACAGCCCTGTTCGCGGGAATAGGCCCGGTCCCAGTCGCGCACCAGGTCTTCCATCGTGTGCGGCGCGAATCGCAGCGGGCTTTGCGCGATGGGCATGCGCCCGGCCTCGACCTCGGCAATCTCGGCGCGGATCGCCAGCATCGCCTCGCAGAACCGGTCGATCTCGGCCTGTGTCTCGCTCTCGGTCGGCTCCACCATCAAGGTGCCGGCCACGGGCCAGCTCATCGTTGGGGCATGGAACCCGCAATCCATCAACCGCTTGGCGATATCATCCACCGTCACGCCCGCCTCGGCAAAGGGCCGGGTGTCGAGGATGCATTCATGCGCGACCCGCCCCCCCTTGCCCTTGAACAGCACGGGAAAGGCGCCTTCCAGCCGCTTGGCGATGTAATTGGCGTTCAGGATCGCGACCTTGGTTGCCCGCGTTATCCCCTCGCCCCCCATCAGCCGCACATAGGCATAGGAAATCGGCAGGATCGACGCCGACCCATAGGGCGCGCCCGACACCGGGCCGGTTGCACCCCCGGTTTCGGGATGCCCCGGCAGGTAGGGCGCCAGATGCGCCTTGACCCCGATCGGCCCCATGCCGGGGCCACCGCCGCCATGCGGAATGCAGAATGTCTTGTGCAGGTTCAGGTGGCTGACATCGGCCCCGATATCGCCGGGCCGCGACAGGCCCACCATCGCGTTCAGGTTCGCGCCATCCAGGTAGACCTGCCCACCATGCCGATGGGTGATCTCGCAGACCTCGCGCACGGTTTCCTCGAACACGCCGTGGGTTGACGGGTAGGTGATCATGCAGGCCGCCAGCCGGTCGCCCGCAGCCTCTGCCTTGGCGCGGAAATCCTCCACGTCGATGTCGCCGTTGTCGGCGGCGCGGACCACGACAACCTCCATGCCGCACATCTGCGCGCTGGCCGGGTTGGTGCCATGCGCCGACACCGGGATCAGGCAGACCCGGCGATGATGATCGCCCTGCGCCCGGTGATAGGCCGCGATGGTCAACAGCCCGGCATATTCGCCCTGCGCGCCGGAATTGGGCTGCATCGACATCGCGTCATAGCCGGTGATCTCGCACAGCTTGTCGGACAGATCGGCCAGCATCACCGCGTAGCCCTCGGCCTGGTCGGCGGGCGCAAAGGGGTGGATCGCGTTGAACTCGGGCCAGGTGACCGGCATCATCTCGACCGCCGCGTTCAGCTTCATGGTGCAAGACCCAAGCGGGATCATCGCACGGTCCAGCGCCAGGTCACGGTCCGACAAGCGGCGCATGTAGCGCATCATTTCCGATTCGGCCCGGTTCATGTGGAAAATCGGATGCGTCAGATAAGGGGTCGTGCGCAGCATCGCATCCGGGATGGCGGGGGCGCTGACAGGGGCCACAAGCGCCACGTCAAAGGCTTTGCACACCGCCTCCAGATGCGCCTCGGTCGTGGTCTCGTCGACCGATATCCCGATCCGGTCGCGGCCCACGTCGCGCAGGTTGATACCGCGCGCCACGGCCGCCGCCATGATCCGGCTTTGCCGCTCGCCCACGGGCAGGGTGATCGTGTCGAAAAACGCGGTCGCCTCGGGCGCATAGCCGCCCGCCCGCAGGCTTTCGGCCAGGCGCGCCGTCTTCAGATGCACCGCCTGCGCAATCGCGCGCAAGCCCTCGGGGCCATGGAACACGGCGTAGAAACTGGCCATCACCGCCAAAAGCGCCTGCGCGGTGCAGACATTCGACGTGGCTTTTTCGCGCCGGATATGTTGTTCGCGGGTCTGCAGCGACAGGCGGTAGGCCTTGTGCCCATGGCTGTCGATCGACACCCCCACGATCCGCCCCGGCATCGCGCGCTTGTGCGCGTCACGGCACGCCATGAAGGCCGCATGCGGCCCGCCATAGCCCAAGGGCACGCCGAAGCGCTGCGCCGATCCCACCGCGATATCGGCCCCCATGCTGCCCGGATCGCGGATCAGCGTCAGCGCCAGCAGATCGCCCGCGACAATCGCGATCGCCTTTTGCGCATGCAGCGCCGCGATCTGCGCGCTGGGATCGGCCAGCCCGCCAAACGTGCCCGGCACCTGGAAAATCGCGCCGAACACCGCCGCCGCGTCCAGCGCATCCGCCGGCCCCACGATCACCTCGATGCCCAAGGGTTCGGCCCGCGTCCGCATCACCGCGATATTCTGCGGATGGCACGTCTCGTCGATGAAGAAAGCCCGCGCCTTCGATTTCGCGACCCGCTCGGCCATCACCATCGCCTCGGCACAGGCCGTCGCCTCGTCCAGCAGCGACGCATTGGCCACCTCGAGGCCCGTCAGGTCCGACACCATGGTCTGGAAATTCAGCAGCGCCTCCAGCCGGCCTTGCGCGATTTCCGGCTGATAGGGGGTATAGGCGGTATACCAGGCCGGGTTTTCCAGCACGTTGCGCTGGATCGCGGGCGGCGTGTGGGTGCCGTAATACCCCTGCCCGATCATCTGGACCATCGGCTTGTTGCGGCCCGCGATGGCGCGCATGTGGTCCAGCAGCTCCGCCTCCGACATCGGCGCCCAGTCGAGCGGCTGCGCCTGCTGGATCGAGGCGGGAATGGTCTGGTCGATCAAGGCATCGACACTGTCTGCCCCCACGACCCTGAGCATCGCGGCCATTTCGGCGGGCGATGGGCCGATATGGCGGCGATTGGCGAAATCGGTCGGGTCATAGGCGGTCGGCGTCCAGGGCATCGGGCTTGTCCTTGCAGGGTGCAGGGGCATGTGCCGCCTGCGCTGTCTCCGTTTCAGAAATATCCCGGGGGGCCGCGCCACCGGCGCGGCTGGGGGCAGAGCCCCTGGCTCACTCCCCGATGTGATCCTTGTATTCGTCCTCATCCATGAAGGCGTCCAGCGCCGCCGGGTCATCGACCTTGATCTTGAAGAACCAGGCCTCGCCCGTCGGGTCTTCGTTGACCAGCGCGGGATTGACCACCAGCGCGTCATTCACCTCGACGATCTCGCCATCGATGGGCGCCACGATGTCGGACGCGGCCTTGACGCTTTCGATCACCACGATCTCGTCACCCTTGGCGACCTGCGTTTCGATCTCGGGCAATTCCACGAACACCACGTCGCCCAGTTGCGTCGCGGCATATTCGGTGATGCCGACGGTGACGATATCGCCATCGGCGCTCAACCATTCATGATCTTCTGTATATTTCATCTTGGGCCTCATCACTCAGCGTTTGTAGCCAGGGGGAACGAAAGGAAGCGGCACCTGCCGCACAGGCAGGCGCTTGCCGCGCAGATCACCATACAGCACCGCGTCGGCTGGAACATGGGCCTCGATCAGGCCCATCGCCATCGGCGCGGCCAAGCTTGGCCCGAACCCGCCAGAGGTGATGCGCCCGACCGGCGCGCCCCCGTCCACCTCGGCAAACAGCACCACCTCGCCGCGCATCGGGGCGCGGCCTTCGGGGCGCAGACCTGCGCGGCGGCGCGGCGCGCCATGGGCGACCTGGTCCAGAATCACATCGGCGCCCGGAAATCCGCCGGCGCGCGCGCCACCCGTGCGGCGCGCCCGCCCGATGGCCCAGGCCTGCCCGGCCTCGACCGGGGAAATGCCCGGATCCATGTCCTGACCATAGAGCGGCAAACCCGCCTCCAGCCGCAGGCTGTCGCGCGCGCCAAGGCCAATCGGGGCCACCCGGTCATCGGCCAGAAGCGCGCGGGCAAAGCCTTCGGCCACATCCACCGGCACCGAGATCTCGAACCCGTCCTCGCCGGTATAGCCTGACCGCGACACCCAAAGCGTCGCGCCCTGCCAGTCGATCACCGCGACATCCATGAACCGCATCGCGGCCACGGCGGGCACGAGGGCCGCCAGCGCCGCTTCGGCCAAGGGCCCCTGCAAGGCCAAAAGCGCGCGGTCCGTCACCTCTTCCACCCCGCTCAGATGGGCGCGCAGATGCGCCAGGTCATGCGCGCGGCGCGCGGCATTCACCACCACGAACACATCCCCCGCGCGGTGCGCGATCATCAGATCGTCCAGCACCCCGCCCGCGTCATTGGTGAACATGCCGTAGCGCTGCCGCCCCTGTGCCAGGCCCAGCAGATCGGCGGGGATCATCCCCTCCAGCCCGGCCAGCGCCGCCTTGGGCAGACGCACTTGCCCCATGTGGCTGACATCGAACAGCCCGGCCTTTTCCCGCGTCCAGATATGTTCGCCCAGCACGCCCAGACCATATTGGACCGGCATGGAATAGCCCGCGAAGGGCACGAATTTCGCGCCCAGCTCGGCATGCAGCCCCGCAAGCGGCAATGTGATCAGGTCAGTCTCGACAGTGTCGGCCATGTCGCCCCGTCCAGGTCTTGGGCGCATGGCCCGGCATCGATGGTCACGGCCGGTCTGGCCGCAACGGTGATGCCCCCTCTGTCCTGTCGCCTGAGATCGTTATCCCGTCGGCGGATGCGTCATGGCGCACCACTCTCCAGAGTTGTCTTATCGGCGCAGGTCCTTTTGCCTGAGAGTTTACCGGGGCGGTTGCTCCTTCGGCCCTGACAGGATCATCTTGAACCCGGTCAGCGTCTCCCTGCGTCGACGTGATGAAAATATCAGGCTTGCGGGCCACCGCAAGGGGCCTTGTGCATTGGCGGCGCTTTCGCCATCAAAACCGACATGACCCTGCCCCGCGATCCCTTTTTCTTTGGCTACGGCAGCCTGGTGAACCGGGCCACGCATGATTACCCGCGCGCCAGCCCCGCGCGCGTCACCGGCTGGGCGCGGGGCTGGCGCGGCACCGCGCTGCGCCGGGTCGCCTATCTGTCGGCAATGCCCGCGCCCGGCACGGTGATCGATGGGCTGATCGCGGCCGTTCCGGGCGGAGATTGGGCGGCGCTTGATGCGCGCGAAGCGGCCTATGCCCGCCATCCGCTGCACCATGTGGACCATGACCGGGCCGATGCGGCCGACATCATGATCTACCAGGTGGAACCGCGCCACATCGCCGACAGCGCCGAACACCCGATCCTGCTCAGCTATCTGGATTGCGTCGTTCAGGGGTATATGCGCGAATTCGGCGAGGCCGGGGCGCTGCGGTTCTTCGAGACGACCACCGGCTGGGAGATGGGCCTGCGCAATGACCGGGCCGCCCCCGAATATCCCCGCGCCCAGGCCCTGACGGAGCGTGACCGCGCCTTTGTCGACGCCGCCCTGCGCGACCTGGGCCTGGCGCCCAAATCCTAACGCTTTGTAAATTCGCCTTTCGAAGCCCTTGATTTCCTTGGGGCGGTTGATGTCCCACGCGTGGGACACCCCCGGAGGGTGGGCGGATCGGATTTAGGGTGGGCGGATCGCCCACCCACTACCCACCAAAACGCCCACCGGCCCAAGCCGCGCGGGGCGCCCCTCCTGTCAGAGCGTCGGTTTCTTCTGCAACAGGCGCATCACATCGGCCATTTCCGGCCCTTTTTCGCGCCCGGTCACCGCCTTGCGCAACGGCATGAACAACCCCTTGCCCTTGCGCCCGGTGGCCTCTTTCACCGCGCCCGTCCAGGCGCCCCAGCTGTCACCATCATAGGGCAGTTCGGGCAGCATCGCGAAGGCCTCGGCGACAAAATCGCGGTCTTCGTCGTCGACCAGCGGCGTGCCGCCATCGCGCAGCACCGCCCACCAGCCCGGCAAATCGGCACGGGTGGTGATATTGGCGCGCGCCACGTCCCAGAACGCAGGCGCGATGTCATCCGGCACGCCAAGGCCCGCGATTTCCTCGGCCATCGCGTCATAGGGGCGGTCTTGCAGCACCCGGGCCGTCAGCGGGAACAGGTCGTTCTCGTCGAACTTGGTCGGGGCAGATCCGAATTGCGCCAGGTCGAACCCGTCGGCCAATTCCGCGATCGAGCCCGCCAGGACCACCGGCTGCGACGATCCAAGCCGCGCCATCAAGCTCAGCAGCGCCATGGGTTCCACCCCCGCCGCGCGAAGGTCGCGCAAGGACAGCGTGCCCAAGCGCTTCGACAGCGCCTCGCCCTGCGGACCGGTCAAGAGCGAATGATGCGCGAAAGCCGGATGGCCATGGCCCAGTGCCGCCATGATCTGGATCTGGGTCGCGGTATTGGTCACATGGTCCGACCCGCGCACGACATGGGTGATGCCCATGTCGATGTCATCCACCACCGAGGCCAGCGTATACAAAACCTGCCCATCGGCGCGGATCAAGACCGGGTCCGAGACGCTGGCCGCATCGATCGACAAGGGCCCAAGAATACCGTCTTCCCATTCGATCCGCTGCTGATCGAGCAAAAAGCGCCAGACCCCCGCGCCGCGTTCGGCCCGCATCGTCACGCGGTCCCCGTCGCTCAGTTTCAGGGCGGCGCGGTCATAGACCGGCGGCTGCCCCATGTTGAGCTGTTTCTTGCGCTTCAGGTCCAGCTCGGTCGGCGTTTCCCAGGCCTCGTAGAACCGGCCCTTTTCGCGCAGCTGATCGGCCGCTTCCGCGTAGCGGTCCAACCGGTCGGATTGGCGTTCGATCCGGTCCCATGTCAGGCCCAGCCATTCCAGGTCTTCCTGGATCGCGTCGGCATATTCCTGCTTGGACCGGTCCGGGTCGGTGTCATCGAGCCGCAGCACGAACTGGCCGCCCGCCTTCTTCGCGATCAGGTGATTGAACAGCGCCGTGCGCAGGTTGCCGACATGGATGTAGCCGGTGGGCGAGGGCGCGAAACGGGTGGTGATGGTCATGGACTTGGCCTTTGGTCAGGTGCGGCGTGGTCTTTCAGATCGGGGCGGAATTGTCCATATCAGGGGTATGACGAACACCACGCCCCTTGCCGATCTCATCGCCCCCGGCCTCGACAGTTTCGAGGCGATGGCCGATGCCGCCCTGGACCTGATCCCCGATCCCTACCGCGCGGCGGCGCGCATCATCGCGATCCGGATCGAGGATTTCGCGCCCCCCGACATGCTGGCCGATCTGGACATGGACGATCCGTTCGAGCTGACCGGGCTATATGACGGTATCCCGCTGACGCAGAAATCTGTGATGGATCAACCGCTGGGCCCCGACACGATCTGGCTGTTCCGCCGCCCCATCCTCGATGAATGGGCCGATCGCGGCAATGTCACCCTGTCGGAGATGGTGGCGCATGTGCTGGTGCATGAACTGGCGCATCATTTCGGTTGGTCCGACGACGATATCGCCCGCATCGATCCCTGGTGGGAGTGACCCGCGATCACACAGCCGTGACGCGCAAAATCGCCAAAACTGCTATCTTGCCTCTGGACGCCACCAAATAGGGAGCCTTCCACGATGGCCAATCTGACCCGCCGCATCGTTCTGACCGCAACCGCCGCCCTGCCCTTTGCCGGGGCGTTTGCCGGGGCCGCACAGGCCGAGGCCCCGATGCTCGGCACAAGTTTCGCCCGTCATCGCAGGTTCAGGATCGGCGATTTCGAGGTGACCACGATCCTGGCCGGCACCACGCCCCGCGAAGAGCCGCAGGGCATTTTCGGCATGAACGTGTCACCCGAAGATTTCGCCGCCGTCAGCCGCGCCAATTTCCTGTCGACCGATGTATCGCAATTCTTTTTCACCCCGACCGTGGTCAACACCGGATCAGAGCTGGTTCTGTTCGACACCGGGCTGGACGGCGCCGCGATCACGGGCGCACTGGCCAGCGCGGGCTACACGCCCGACCAGATCGACATCGTGGTCCTGAGCCATATGCATGGCGATCACATCGGCGGCCTGATGACCGATGGACAGCCCACATTCGCCAATGCCCGCTATGTCACCGGGCAGGCCGAATTCGATTTCTGGGCTGCCGCCGGCAACGCGGGCTTTGACGCCAATGTGCGCCCCATGGCCGACAGCATGAGTTTCTTGGCCGGTGGCGGCGATGTCGTGTCGGGCATCACCGCCATGGCCGCGCCGGGGCATACGCCGGGGCACATGGTCTACCGGCTCGACAGCGCGGGGGCGGGGCTGGTGATCTTTGCCGATCTGGCCAATCACCCGGTCTGGTCGCTGGCCCGCCCCGACTGGGAGGTGCGCTTTGACGCCGACAAGGCCCAGGCTGCCGCCAGCCGCCGGACCGTTCTGGGCATGATCGCGGCAGACCGCATTCCCGCCATCGGCTACCACATGCCCTTTCCGGCCCTGGGCTATGTCGACACCGGCACGGATGGCGCAGAATTCCGCTGGGTGCCCGAGGCCGGGCAGTTGATGGGCTGATCCATCCACCGAATGCGAACAGGGCCGCGCAGGGGTTTGCCCGCGCGGCCCTGTTCCTGTCGAAACGCGAAAGATCAGGCCAGCTTGGCCGCGACCTCGACCAGCCGCTTGGCCTGGTGCGCGATGGCGGCCTTTGCCTCATCCGTGACCTTGCCTGCAACGGCGA
>JAGYJU010000014.1 GCA_018401965.1 Roseicyclus sp. | reverse complement strand
CCGGAGCGCGAGGTGATGACCGGGATCGGGATGGTACCGGTGCAGGTTCCACGTGTCCGTGATCGCGGGTCCAATGCGGATGGCAGCAAGATCAGGTTCCGTTCGTCGCTGGTCCCGCCCTATCTGCGCAAGGCCAAGTCCGTCGAAGAGCTTCTGCCGTGGCTGTACCTGAAGGGCATCTCGACTGGTGACTTCAGCGAGGCGCTGGCGGCGCTTCTGGGCCCTGATGCCGAGGGGCTGTCGTCATCGACCATCACCCGCCTGAAGGCTGCGTGGTGGGAAGAATACGAGGCCTGGCGCAAGCGCGATCTCAAGGGCAAGCGCTATGTCTACATCTGGGCGGACGGGGTCTACTTCACGCCGCGTCTGGACGGCGATCGTCAATGTATGTTGGTAATTATTGGTGCCGACGAATATGGTGAGAAGGACGTTCTGGCGATCATGGACGGGTTCCGTGAGAACGCCGACAGCTGGTGTGACCTGCTGAAAGGGCTGAAGAAGCGCGGGCTCTCGGTGCCGCCCGGAACTGGCCACGGGCGATGGTGCGCTCGGGTTCTGGACGGCGCTGCGCGATGTCTTTCCCGACACCCGCGAGCAAAGATGTTGGGTCCACAAGACGGCGAACGTGCTGGGGGCCATGCCCAAATCTCTGCACGAAAAGGTGAAGGCGGATCTGCAGGACATCTGGATGGCCGAGACGAAGAAGGAGGCCAATGCCGCCTTCGATCTCTTCGTCGAAACCTACGGCGTGAAATACGAGAAGGCCGTCGCCAAGCTGGTCAAGGACCGCGACGAGCTGCTGGCCTTCTACGACTTCCCGGCCGAGCATTGGAAGCACATCAGGACCACGAACCCGATCGAGAGCGTCTTTGCCACGGTCCGCAACCGGACGCGCAAGACCAAGGGCTGCCTCAACCGCAAAACCGCCCTCGCAATGGTCTTCAGGCTGATGATGTCAGCCAAGAAGAAGTGGCGGAAGATCTCCGGGCCAAACCGTCTGCCCGAGGTCATCCAGGGGATTGTCTTCAAGGACGGGATCAAGCAACTTCAAGCCGCCGCCTGATGACGTCCGTCACCATGTATGGATGCCGCCTGTGCAAGTGGCTTTTTGAACGTATGAGCGCGTGATCGGGTGCGGTCATGTATCAGGCCTCTGTATGCGGCGCTTTTCATGGCCGCGGGCCGGTATGGTGATGCGCGAACCTGGTCCAAATCAACTTTCAAAGCTATTTCGCTTGTTGGTGACGAATGGTTTTCCCGGTCCGGATCTTTCCGATCAATCTCCCATAGTTCGTTGACCTCCTCACACGTCTCTCACCTTGGCAGCTAATTCGCGTTTCGCATTAAGCCGCCTCGGGGTTCCGATATCCTTCATTGCGCGTCAACATTGCCCAGACCGCCCGCGCCATTCTGTTGGCAAGCGTAACCGCGGCCACAAGTTTGGGTTTGCGCCCAAGCAGGCGTTCCAGCCAGGCCCCCTTTTTTATCCCAAAACGTGTTGCCGCAGTTATCACCGACATGGCTCCTCGGATGAGTTGGCTCCGGATGTCCGCCTGTCCCATTTTTGAGACCCTGCCGAGACGGCTCTTGCCACCGGTAGAATGTTGTTTGGGCACCAAGCCCAACCAAGCCGAAAAGTCCCGCCCTCGTTTGAAGCACGTCATGTCAGGCGCAAACGCCTCGATCGCCATCGCGGTTTGCACCCCGATACCAGGCATGGTCTGCAACCGCTTTGCGGTCTCAGAGACTTTTGCCGCTGCCTTCATCGCCTCGGTCGCATCAGATATCTTTGCTGTCAGCTGCTCGATATGATCAACGTATACGCGGGCAATATCTCTGACCTTTTCCGAAATGAGGGCGGTATCGTCTTCGATCATAGCCATCAGTTTCTTGATCCCAGCTTTGCTTTTCGGGGCAATGATCCCGTGTTCCGAGAGGTGCGATCGAAGAGCATTAACCGTCTGGGTACGTTGTCCAATGAACATCTGACGGGTGCGATAGGCCATAGCGCTGACCTGCTGCTCCTCAGACTTGACCTCGACAAATCTCATGTTCCTGCGTGAAACCGCTTCCGTGATTGCTTCCGCATCTGCCGTGTCGTTCTTCTGACGTTTGACATAGGGTTTTACGTATTGTGGGGGAATAAGTCGCGTACCATGGCCCAACTTGCCGATCTCTCGTGCCCAGTCATGCGCCGTTGCGCAGGCCTCCATCGCAACCAAGCAGTTCGGTTGTTCGGACAGGAAGGGCAAAACCTGACCCCTCGACAGCTTTTTGCGGAAAACCACTGTCCCGTCGTCATGTGTCCCGTGCAGATGGAAAACGTTCTTTGCAAGATCAATGCCGATGATGGTTGCGTGTGTCATGTGGATGCCTCCAGTTTCTATGCTTCCATGGCGTCTTTCGACGACACTTGGCACATTGTGATGCCTTCAGGTGGCGGCATCCACACCATCAACTTTTGGGCATATCTCCCTTGATCTGCGAGCCGTGTGATCATCGTGCGTCTGCCACTGTGGCTGCAGGCTACGGTCTGGCAGCTTCGTACGACCTCGGTGGCGGTGCATCCTTGCACGCGGGCTACGGCAACGGCGAGCGTAGCGGCACTTTGGCTGGCACGGCGTTCAACAACGAGTTCGACTCGTTCTCGCTCGGCCTGTCGATGTCCTTCTGATCTATCCAGATCATCGGATAAGGAAAGAGCGGGCCTTGCGCCCGCTCTTTTCTTTTGGCCTAAGGTCACGCCATGGGATTGTCAGACATCATCGCCCGCATCGATGCGGCAACGGCGGGGGCGGGGCGCGCGCCCGGCTCGGTGCAGCTTGTGGCCGTCAGCAAGGTGCAGCCGCCCGACCGGGTCGAGGCGGTCTTGCAAGCGGGCCAGCGCGTTTTCGGTGAAAACCGCGTGCAAGAGGCCGCTGGCCGTTGGCCCGAGTTCCAGGCGCGGTTCGACGGGGTCACGCTGCACCTGATCGGCCCGCTTCAGACCAACAAGGCGCGGCAGGCGGTCGAGATGTTCGACGTGATCCAGACGCTGGACCGGCCGAAACTGGCCACCGCGCTGGCGCGGCTGGCCGAGGAACGGGGCACATCCCCCGATGTCTTCGTGCAGGTCAACACCGGGGCGGAACCGCAAAAGGCCGGTATCTTGCCGAAAGACACCGATGCCTTCGTGGCCGAGGTGCGGGCGCTTGGCCTGCCGGTGGTGGGCCTGATGTGCATCCCCCCCGTCGACGAGGAAGCCAGCCTGCATTTCGCGCTTTTGGCCAAGATGGCCGAACGCAACGGGCTGACGGGCCTGTCGATGGGCATGTCGGCGGATTTCGAACAGGCCATCGCCTTTGGCGCAACCCATGTTCGGGTCGGATCGGCGCTGTTCGGGGATCGCGCCTACACCTGATGGGCGCGCGTCGACCCGATGCGCGGTGCATGCCCCACCAAGGGTTCGGGCAGGACCAGCCGCGTCTGATACCCGATGCGCGCCACGATCCAGCGCAGGTCTGACGGATCAAGCGCCACGCAGCCCGCCGTGGGATAGCCCGGCCTGCGCCAGGCATGGATGAAAATGCCCGACCCGCGTTTGTATTCGGCGCGCGGCCAGTTCCAATCGGTGATCAACACGATGTCATAGACCGGATCGGCGCGGCGCAGGGTTTCGTGCCCGGCGGCCAGCGGCGCGCGCACCATCAGGTTGTAATCTTCGTGGCTCGGGTCATCGCACCACAGATCGCCGGGGCGGATCGGCACCGCCCAATCGCAGGGCCGCGCGATCCGGTCGGGGCGGTACAGGCAGCCCACGATGCCATGCACGCCCGCCGGTGTCGCGCCATCGCCTTCGCGCTTGTCGGTGGTGACGCCGGTCCGCCCCAGCGTGCAGGGAAAGACCCGCCCGCGAAACCGCAGGCCCATGGGGGTGACGACCATATCGGTGGATTTCACAGCAGATGCCCCGATTTCGCGCGCTTGACGTCAAGGTAATGTGCGTTGTGCCGGTTGGTGCCGGTGATCAGCGGCACCCGTTCGGTGACGGTGATGCCGCAGGCCTGCATCATGTCGACCTTGCGGGGGTTGTTGGTCATCAACCGCACCGCGCCAAAGCCCATGCGCCGCAGCAAATCGGCCCCGATCCGAAAATCGCGTTCATCGTCTTCGAAGCCAAGGCGGTGATTCGCCTCGACCGTGTCAAAGCCCTGATCCTGAAGCGAATAGGCCCGCATCTTGTTGGCCAGCCCGATGCCGCGCCCTTCCTGGTTGAGATAGAACAACACGCCCGCACCCGCGCGCCCCATATCGGCCAGCGCGGTGCGCAGTTGCGGGCCGCAATCGCATTTCAGGCTGCCCAGAACATCGCCGGTGAAACAGGCCGAATGCAGCCGCGCCAGAACCGGGGCATCGCGGTCGGGGCGGCCGATTTCGATGGCGTAATGTTCCACCCCGCCGTTTTCGGGGCGAAAGATGTGCAGCCGCCCGGCCTCGGATGCTTCCAACGGCAGGCGGGCGCTGGCCACGGGCAAGAGCGGGTGGTGATGCGCCAGATCGAGGGCGGCGGTTTCCGGGATCAGCCGGGTGGCGCCCAGCTCCGCCGCCAAGGCATCGGGCCGGTCGGTCGCCAGCGTTACGATGGCCGGCAAAAGCTGGGCCGATTTGACCAGCAACAGCGCCAGCCGGTGCAGGCCTGCATCGCCTTCGCGCGCGGTCTGAACCGGGCCTTTCATCGGGGCGGTCAGGTCCAGCGCCGGATCGGCCAGCGCCCGGACCCACCCTGCATCGACATCGCCGGGCAGGATCACCCGGGCCAGATCGCCATCATAGGCCCGCGCCTTGAGCGTTTCGGCCCGGCGCAGCGTGATCGCCACCTGTGGCGTGCCGGGCAGGGCGCGGATCGCGGCAAGCCGCGCGCCGGTCACTGTTTCGGCGGCCAGGGCCAACAGCCCGGCCTGGCCCGCGCCGATCACCACGGGCAGGCCCACGCGCAGGTCTGACCGGGCGCGCGCGACAAGTTCGGATGGGGTGGGCAACAGGCTCATGCAGATGTCATACTGCGCCACGCGAGGTTTTGAAACATTCCCTCGCGCGCTGACACGTCGGCGTGAGATTGTTTTTCAATCGCTTGTCAAACCCCTGCGCACCGTCAATCTGGATCGCAACCGATAAAGGAAGCACATCATGGCAACGCTGAAAAAGATCCTTCTGGTCGATGATGACGACGATCTGCGCGAAGCGCTGAGCGAACAACTGGTGATGACCGAAGACTTTGACGTGTTCGAGGCGGGCACGGGGGCGCAGGGCATGGAACGCGCCCGCGAGGCGATCTACGATCTCGTGATCCTTGATGTGGGCTTGCCCGATACCGATGGCCGCGAATTGTGCCGCCTGATGCGCAAGCAGGGGGTGAAATGCCCGATCCTGATGCTGACCGGCCATGACAGCGACGCCGACACCATCCTTGGGCTGGATGCGGGGGCAAATGATTACGTCACCAAGCCGTTCCGCTTTCCCGTTTTGCTGGCGCGGGTGCGCGCTCAGCTGCGCCAGCATGAACAAAGCGAAGACGCGGTGTTCCAGCTTGGCCCCTACACGTTCAAGCCGGCCATGAAGATGCTGTTGACCGAAGACGAGAAAAAGATCCGCCTGACCGAAAAGGAAACCAACATCCTGAAGTTCCTGTATCGCGCACAGGATGGGGTGGTGGCCCGCGATGTGCTGTTGCACGAGGTCTGGGGCTATAACGCGGGCGTCACCACGCATACGCTGGAAACCCATATCTACCGCCTGCGTCAAAAGATCGAACCCGATCCCTCGAACGCGCGGCTTTTGGTGACGGAAAGCGGTGGCTACCGTCTTGTTGCCTAACGGGTAAATTTCATCTTATGCGCGATTGATCTGGATCAAGTCGCAACCATAAGTTGCTGGGTAAGTAACTATCACAACCTCCCTGTTGGACTGGGCCCGGACCTTTGGTTCGGGCCTTTTCTTTGGCCGGGTCAGGCGTCATTCGAGGGTGCTGGCGGCGGCTTTCGCCGCGTGATAGCGACGCGCGGGGCGTGCCCGCAGGGGCGGGGCCGCCTTGCCGGGCCCATATGGCCCCCCGGCGTCGAGACCCCGGAGTTGGTATCTATGATGGTGCGTTTTGGTGCGTTGGCCGTTGCTGTGTTCAGCTTTGCCACCGCCTCTGCCGGATTTGCGCAGGATGTCGAGTATGGTCTGATAAACTCTACATCCGGGACATTGACGGAGTTCTACACCTCGGCCGTGACGGACGAGAATTGGGGCGATGACCTGTTGGCAAGTTTTGACATGGAGCCCGGTGTTTCCGGCACGGTCATCATCGCCGATGGATCTGCCAATTGCGACTATGATCTGCTGTTCGTCTTCGATGACGGCACGGAAGTGTCGGACACGGTCGATATCTGTGAACTCGCAAGCTATGAGTTGACGGACTGACCCACATGTTGGCGCGTGGCGGCCCGTCTGCCACGCGCTTGACCAGACAGGAGATGCAGACACCCATGCCCTTTACCCTTGCGACATGGAACATCAACTCGGTTCGGCTGCGCGCCGATCTGGTGGTGAAACTTCTGACCGAGGAAGGGCCCGATGTCTTGTGCTTGCAGGAATGCAAATCGCCGGTCGACAAGATCCCGGCCGATGTCTTCGCCGCCGCAGGCTACCCCCACGTGGTTGCGCGCGGGCAAAAGGGCTACAACGGGGTGGCGATCCTGTCGCGCCTGCCGCTCGAGGATGTGGGCCACCGCGACATGTGCGCCAAGGGCGACGCCCGCCATGTCGCGGCCCGGCTGGAAAACGGCGTCACGGTGCATAATTTCTATGTGCCCGCAGGCGGCGATGAACCCGACCGCAGCGTGAACGAAAAATTCGGCCACAAGCTCGATTTCCTGACCGAGATGCGCGATTGGTTCGGGGCCGACCGGCCTGCGAAATCCATCCTGGTGGGCGATCTGAACATCGCGCCCCGCGAAGACGATGTTTGGTCGCACAAGGCGCTGCTCAAGGTTGTCAGCCACACCCCGATCGAGGTCGATCACCTGGCGCAGGTGCAGGATGCGGGCGGCTGGGTCGACATCACCCGGCAGGATGTGCCGCAGGGTCAGCTTTACAGCTGGTGGTCCTACCGCGCCCGCGACTGGGACGAGGCCGACAAGGGCCGCAGGCTCGATCATGTCTGGGCCAGCGCCGATATCTCGGCCGCCGCCCATTCCAGCCGCATCCTGCGTGCTGCGCGCGGGTGGACCCAACCCAGCGATCATGTCCCGGTTTTCGCGACATTCGACCTCTAGCACCCTTGGCGCGCGGGCGTGTCGCGCGCATATAGGGCGAAACGTGCACATACATGACGGAGATACCCATGCTGGAGTTCGGACAAGCCCAGAACACGGCCGCCACCGGACTGATCAAGGACGGCACAGAGGCGACGTTCATGGCCGATGTGATCGAGGGCAGCCGCGAGGTGCCCGTGATCGTCGATTTCTGGGCGACATGGTGCGGCCCCTGCAAGACGCTTGGCCCGATGCTCGAGGCGGCGGTTGTCGCGGCCAAGGGCAAGGTCCGGATGGTCAAGATCGATGTCGACCGCGAACAGCGGCTGGCGGGCGCCTTGGCGCAGCAGGGTTTGCCGCTGCAATCCATTCCCACGGTCGTGGCCTTTGTCGATGGCCGCCCGGTGGACATGTTCCAGGGCGCCTTGCCGCAAAGCCAGATCACCGATTTCATCAACAAGCTGGTGGCGCTTGGCGGTGATGGCGGCCTGGCCGAAGCCATGGAAGCCGCCGAACAGATGCTGGCCGAGGGGGCGGTGGATGAGGCGGCACAGGTTTTCGCCGGTATTCTTGGCGAAGATCCCAACCATGCGGGCGCGATGGCGGGGCTTGCCCGCGCGCACCTGGCCCTGGGCGACATCGACCGCGCCGAGGGGGTGTTGAACACCGCCCCCGATGCGATCATCACGGCCCCCGAACTGGAAGCGGTGCGCGCCCAGATCGCGCTGGCCCGCCAGGCGCAAAAGGCCGGGCCATTGGCCGATCTGCAAGCCGCCGTAGCGGCCAACCCCGACGATCTGCAAGCGCGGTTCGACTATGCCCTGGCGCTGCATGCGGCCGGGCAGGTGCAGGATGCGGTGGATGAATTGCTGGACCTGTTCCGCCGCGACCGCGACTGGAACGATGGCGCGGCCAAGACGCAGTTGTTCACCATCTTCGAGGCGCTCAAGCCGCAAGATCCCATCGCCTTGGCTGGGCGGCGCAAGCTTAGCTCTCTCATCTTTGCCTGATCGCATCGGGGGGCTAGGTACATGCCCATGATCACATCCCCAGACCTGCCCGACACCATCCCCGTGTTCCCGCTTCCCGGCGCGCTGCTCTTGCCGCGCGCCCGGTTGCCGCTGCACATCTTTGAACCGCGTTACCTGGCGATGCTGGATGATGCGCTGAAAACGCCGCACCGGCTGATCGGCATGGTGCAATCGCGCGAAGTGCCCGGTTCATCCGAAAAACGGCTTCATGCCATCGGCTGTGCCGGTCGGGTCACGCAATTCTCGGAAACCGAGGATGGGCGCTACATGATCACGCTGGCGGGCATGTCGCGGTTCCGCATCAAGCAAGAGGTGACGGGGTTTACCCCCTATCGCCGCTGCGACGTGTCCTGGGACGGGTTCGCCGCCGATCTTGGCCCGACCGAACTTGACCCCGGCTTTGATCGCCCCCGGTTCCTTGATCTCTTGGGCCGTTATTTCGACGCCATGTCGCTTGCCACCGATTGGGACAGTCTCAAAGAGGCAGAGGATGAATTGCTGATCAATTCGCTCTCGATGCTCTGCCCGTTCCCGCCCGAGGAAAAGCAGGCCCTGCTCGAGGCGCCATCGCTCAGCACGCGGCGGGAAACGCTGGTCACGCTGATCGAATTTGCCCTGCGTGGCGGCGGCCCCGAGGAATTGATGCAATGACCGACCCGCAGGGGCGCGATCAGCCGCCGATCGATCGCCGGATGCTGGAAGCGCTGGTATGTCCGATCACCCATGCGCCTCTCAGCTATGATGCAGAGCGCCAGGAACTGGTGTCAAAGGCCGCGCATCTGGCCTATCCGATCCGGGGCGGCATTCCGATCATGCTCGATACCGAGGCGCGTGCGCTGGAGTGAGGGGCGGTGCGCCCGGGGCCATCGTCATATCCTGTTGGTGCGCCCGAAGGCGCACCTTTGATCGTCACAACGCCCGTCCCTGCAACAGGCGCGGGACATCCCCGGTCAGTCCCGCCGCTTGCCGCATGAAACCACGGCGCAGGGCAGGCACCGCGCTGATCGCGCCCATGCCGATGTCGCGGATCAGGCGCAGCGCCGGGTTGTCGTTGGAAAACAGCCGGTTGACCCCATCGGTCGTCATGGCCAGCGCAGCGGTGTCGAACCGACGCCAGGATTGATAGCGCGCCAGGACATCGGGCGCGGCAATGTCTTCGCCGCGCCGCAGGGCATCGGCCAGCACCTCGGCCAATGCGCCCACGTCGCGCAGGCCAAGGTTCAAGCCCTGACCGGCGATCGGGTGCACGCCATGCGCGGCATCGCCCACCAGCGCCAGCCGCGGCGCAACAAGGGCATTGGCGATGGTCAGGCTCAACGGGTAGCTGTGGCGTCGCCCCGCCAGCGCGATATCGCCCAGGAAATCCCCGAACCGGGGCCGCAGGTGATCCAGAAACGCAACCTCATCCGCCGCCATCAGGCGGCGCGCATCGGCATGGGTTTCCGACCAGACGATGGACGACCGGTTGCCGGTAAGCGGCAAGATCGCCAGGGGGCCGGGCGGCATGAAGAATTGATGCGCGATGCCGTGATGCGGTGCCTCATGGGCAATGGCGCAGACCAGGGCGGTTTGCCCGTATTCCCACCCGGTGCGCCGGATGCCCGCGCGCGCCGCCGTGCCAGACCGGCGGCCATCCGCCCCCACGATCAACCGACCGGTCAGGACCGTGCCATCGGCCAGCGTGACGCGCGCGTCATCGGTGGTGTCTTGCGCCACGACCGTCGCGCCCGGCCGGTGGGTCACACGTGGCGATGCGTCTATCGCGGCCAGGATCGCGCGCCGCAGATAGCGGTCTTCGATCATCTGGCCCATCGGGCCTTCTTCCAGTTCGGCGCTGTCGAAATGCAGGAAAAACGGGGCCGCCCCTTGGCCCGCGCGCCCGTCGGACGCCTTGATCTGCAAGATCGGCTGCGCGTCATCGGCCAACCCGTCCCAGAGCCCAAGCGCGCCCAGCATCCGCACCGAGGCCAGCGCCAGCGCGTAGGACCGGCCGTCGAACCCGTCGCGCGCCTGCAACTCCGGTGCGGTGCTGTCGATCACGATGGATGACAGGCCCGCCTGCGCACAGGCGAGTGCAAGGCAGGGGCCGTTTAATCCGCCGCCGACGATCAGGATATCCGCATCATGTGCCATAGGGTGACTATGGCGCGCCGGCCGGGATTGTCCATGCCGCCAACCGGATGTAGCGTCGCCCGCGACATTATGGGCAGGGGGCAAAGATGACAGATTGGCTGTGGCAAAGCGCAAGCGATCTTGGGCGGGGCATTGGCGACGGCCGGATCGATCCTGTCGATCTGGCGCAGGCCTATCTGGATGCCGCCGCCAGCCATGAACACGGCCCCCGCATCTACGCCCGCCTGACACCCGACCGCGCGCGGGCCGAGGCGATGGGCGCCCGCGACCGCGCCCGCAACGGGGTGCGGCGCGGGCTTCTGGACGGTGTGCCGGTCAGCTGGAAAGACCTGTTCGACACGGCGGGCACCGTGACCGAGGCCGGATCGATGCTGTTGCAAGGGCGGGTGCCCGACACCGATGCGGATGTCTTGCAGGCCGCGACCCGCGCCGGTCTGGTCTGTCTGGGCAAGACCCATATGTCGGAACTGGCGTTTTCCGGGCTGGGCCTGAACCCTGCCTATGGCGGCAACACCGATCCCGCGCCGGCGACACCGCCCAATGTGAACGATCCCGCGCTTGTGCCGGGCGGGTCATCCTCGGGGGCGGCGACCTCGGTGGCCTTTGGGCTTGCGCCCGCTGGCATCGGGTCGGACACGGGCGGCTCTGTGCGGGTGCCTGCGGCCTGGAACGATCTGGTGGGGTTGAAAACCACCCATGGCAGGCTGAGCCTTGCGGGCGTCGTGCCCTTGGCCGAAAGTTTCGACACCGTTGGCCCCCTGTGCCGCAGCGTGGAAGATTGCGCCGAGCTTCTGGCGGTCCTGGAAGGCGGCAAGCCCGCCGATCTGCGCGGCGCGACCTTGACCGGTGCCACATTCCTGGTGCTGGAACCTTACGCCAGCGATGTGCGTGACGCCCCCGGCACGGGCTTTGCCGCCGCGCTTGACCGGCTGGCCAAGGCGGGCGCCAAGATCGTCACCGGCCGGGTCGAGGGCATCGAGGACGCGATGGCGCTTGCCCCGGCGCTGTTCGCCCCGGAGGGCTATGGCACATGGCGCGACGTGATCGAGGCGGCGCCGGACAAGATGTATTCCCGCATCCTCGAACGGTTCCGGGGTGGGGCAGATATCAGCGGCCCCGATTTCGTTGCCGCTTGGCGACGCTTGCGTGATCTGCGCCGATCCTGGGCGGCGCAAACGGCGGGCTATGACGCGGTGCTGTTGCCCACGGTTCCGAACCTGCCGCCCGACATCGACCGGCTGATGAGCGATGCGCAATATTACGTCACCGAGAACCTGTTGACGCTGCGCAACACGCGGGTCGGCAACCTGATGAACCTGGCCGGTCTGACGCTTCCGACCGGGGTTCCATCCTGCGGTTTGATGATGATGGCCCCCCCGATGGCCGAGGAACGGTTGCTGCGTCTTGGGGCGGCTGCGGAAATGGCACTGGCGCGATAGCCACAGCTGTCTGAAACCGCGCGGCTTTTTCTGGACCGCCGCGCGGCGAGGCTGTAGGCTGCTGGGAAACGGGGCATCAATGACCCCGGACCTGAGGCAGTCACATGGTATTTCCCGAGCGGTTTTCGAACCTGCCCGACTACGCATTCCCGCGTTTGCGGAAACTTCTCGACGCGGCACCCGCGGGCGGGCCGGTCATCCACATGTCGATCGGCGAGCCGCGCCACCCCTTTCCCGCTTGGGTCGGGGATGAAATCGCCGCATCGCTGGACGGCTTTGGCCGATACCCCCCGAATGATGGCAGCCCGGAATTGCAGACCGCCATCGCGCGCTGGATCGCGCGGCGCTATGCCGTCAACGTCGCGCCCGACCGGCAGGTCTTGCCCCTCAACGGCACGCGCGAGGGGTTGTTCAACGCCTGCCTTGCGCTGTGTCCCGAAACAAAGGGCGGCAAGAAACCCGTCGTCTTGATGCCCAACCCCTTCTACCAGGTCTATGCGGTGGCGGCCCTGGCGGTCGGGGCCGAGCCGGTTTACGTGCCCGCCACCACGCAAACCGGCGATCTGCCAGATTACGCGGGCCTGCCTGCCGAGCTGTTGGACCGTGTCGCCATCGCCTATGTCTGTTCGCCCGCCAACCCGCAGGGGGCCGTGGCCGATGCGGCCTGGTGGGATGCGCTGCTTGCCTTGGCGGAAAAGCATGATTTCCTGATTTTCGCAGATGAATGCTATGCGGAACTCTACCGCGACACGCCGCCCCCCGGCGCGCTGGAGGCGGTGGCCCGCACCGGGGCCGATCCGGAACGGGTGGTGGTGTTCCATTCGCTGTCGAAACGGTCCAATCTGCCCGGCCTGCGGTCGGGCTTTGCCGCCGGTGGCGCGGGTGCCATCGCGCAGATGAAACAGCTGCGCAATTACGCCGGTGCGCCGCTTGCCCTGCCGCTGCAGGCGGTGGCGGTGCGGGTCTGGAACGACGAAGACCATGTCGAGGAAAACCGCGCGCTCTACCGCGCGAAATACGCCATGGCCGACGAAATCCTTGGCGATGTGCCGGGCTACAGCGCCCCGCAGGCCGGGTTTTTCCTGTGGCTGCCCGTGGATGATGGCGAGGCGGCGGCGCTGAAGCTGTGGCGCGAAACCGGGGTGCGTGTTCTGCCCGGCGCCTATCTGGCCCGCGAGGTGGATGGTGTGACCCCCGGTGCCGGTCGCATTCGCGTGGCCATGGTCGCGCCGGAACAAGAACTGCGCGATGGGCTGATGCGGCTCAAGACCTGTCTTTACGAATGAGGGTGTAACAGCGATGGCCTATCAGACCAGACAGCGTGATCCGCTACTCGATGACCGGACACAGGCGGCCTTGCTGCGCTTTGGCCAGCAGGCCGTGGGGTTTTCCCTGATCGGGCTTGGCGCGGCCTTGGCCGCGCTGTTGCTGTCTTATGCGCCCGATGATCCGAACTTCATGGCTGCCACCGATGCCGTGCCGCAGAACCTGTTGGGCCGTTTTGGCGCGTCGGTTGCGGCGATCCTGATGATGATCATGGGCTATGGCGCGGTGTTGTTGCCGATCGTGGCGACGGCATGGGGGCTTCGTTTCCTGATGCAGCTGGGCCATGACCGGGTCGCGGGCCGGGTCTTGTTCCTTCCGATCGCCGTCGCCCTGGCGTCGATCTATGCCGCCAGCTTTACCCCGTCCGAGGCCTGGACCCATAGTTTCGGGCTTGGGGGCCTGTTCGGGGACACGATCCTTGGCGCGGTGCTGAACGCGCTGCCGATGGCGCCGCAAGCGGGATTGAAACTGTTGTCGGCGCTTGCGTTTCTCAGTGCCGCGGGGCTTGGCCTGCATGTCCTGGGGGTCAGCCGCGCGGAATTCGGCCTTGGTCTTCGGTTCCTGATCCTCGGATTGGTATCGGTCGGGTCCCTTGTCTCGGGCGGTTTGCGCAGCGCCGGGCAGGGGGCGGGGCAGGCGGCAACGCACCTGGCCGCGCGCCGTGCCGCGCTGCGCGAGGCCCGTGCCCATGGCGATGCCAGCGCTGCGCCCAACCGCATGGCGCCCGATCCGGCCTTGCGCACCGTGCCCATCGTGCATGACGATGACGACGATGATGCGCGGGAAGACCAGGGCCATGATCTTCCGCCGCGCCGTGGTGTCGGTTTCCTGTCGCGGCTGCGCCCCGGCGGGGCCGCGCCCGCCACAAGCCAAGCCTGGGCCGAGACCTGGGCCGAGCCGGAATTGCAGGCCCCGGTGCTTGACCCGACCGCGCGCATTCATGCCCCGGACCAGGACCATATCCGCGCCCGCATCACCGATGTGATCAAGTCGCGCGTCCGTCGCCCCAATGCCGTGGCCGAGGCCGCTGCGCGCCGCCGTCTTGGCCCCGCGACCACGGCGCCAGCGGCACCAGTTGCATCCGCCAATCCCGCCCAGAGGATCGAACCGCCGCTGACCGCCGCCCATCGCCCGCTGGCCCCTGTCGCGCCCCCGCCAGTCGCCGCGCAGCCCCTGCCCGGATTGGCCGAGGAAGAAGAGTTCGACAATATCTTCCTGGAAGATGACGACACCGATGAACAGCTGGCACCGATGTCGCCCCCGCTTGCCTACAGCTTGCCGCAAACCGAATTGCAGCGCCGGGTGATGAGCCGCGCGATGACGCGCAAAGCCGCGCCGTCGAAACAGGCCCAGGCCGATGCCCAGCCGTCGCTGCCGTTGCAGGCAAAGGCAGAGGCCGTCTATGAACCGCCGTCGCTGTCCTTGCTGACACCCGCCGACGTGATCGAACGCCACCACCTCAGCGACGAAGCCCTGGAAGAGAATGCGCGGATGCTCGAATCCGTGCTCGACGATTACGGCGTCAAGGGCGAGATCGTCAGCGTGCGCCCCGGCCCCGTGGTCACCATGTATGAACTGGAACCCGCGCCGGGTCTCAAGGCCAGCCGCGTGATCGGCCTGTCCGACGATATCGCCCGGTCCATGTCCGCCCTGTCGGCGCGGGTGTCGACCGTGCCGGGCCGATCGGTCATCGGTATCGAATTGCCCAACCAGCACCGCGAAAAGGTGCTGCTGCGCGAATTGCTCAGTCATCGCAGCTTCGGCGATGGCAACCAGCGCCTGCCTTTGGCGCTGGGCAAGGATATCGGCGGCGACCCGGTCATCGCCAATCTTGCGAAAATGCCCCACCTTCTGATCGCGGGCACCACCGGTTCGGGCAAGTCGGTCGCGATCAACACCATGATCCTGAGCTTGCTCTACAAGTTGTCGCCCGAAGAATGCCGGATGATCATGATCGACCCCAAGATGCTGGAACTGTCTGTCTATGACGGCATCCCGCATCTTCTGTCGCCCGTGGTGACCGACCCCAAGAAAGCGGTTGTCGCGCTCAAATGGGTCGTGGGCGAGATGGAAGAGCGCTATCGCAAGATGTCCAAGATGGGCGTGCGCAACATCGACGGCTACAATGGCCGCGTCCGCGAGGCGCTGTCCAAGGGCGAGATGTTCAAGCGCACCTACCAGACCGGATTTGACGATGAAACCGGCGACCCGGTGTTCGAGACCGAGGAATTCAAGCCCGAACCCATGCCCTTCATCGTCGTGATCGTCGATGAAATGGCCGACCTGATGATGGTGGCCGGCAAGGAAATCGAGGCCTGCATCCAGCGCCTTGCCCAGATGGCGCGGGCCAGCGGCATTCACCTGATCATGGCCACCCAGCGCCCGTCGGTCGACGTGATCACCGGCACGATCAAGGCGAATTTCCCGACGCGGATTTCGTTTCACGTCACGTCCAAGATCGACAGCCGCACCATCCTGGGCGAACAGGGCGCCGAACAGCTCTTGGGGATGGGCGATATGCTTTACATGGCGGGCGGCGCCAAGATCACCCGCGTGCATGGCCCCTTTGTCAGCGATGAAGAGGTCGAGGAAATCGTGCGCCACCTCAAATCTTTCGGCCCGCCCGATTATGCCAACAGCGTGCTGGACGGCCCCGATGACGACCGCGAAAGCGACATCGACGCGGTGCTGGGCCTGAACACCGGCGGCAATACAGATGGCGAGGATGCGCTGTATGATCAGGCCGTCGCCATCGTGGTGAAGGACCGGAAATGTTCCACCTCCTACATCCAGCGCAAGCTGGGCATCGGCTATAACAAGGCCGCGCGGCTGGTCGAACAGATGGAAGACGCAGGCCTTGTCAGCGGGGCCAACCATGTCGGCAAGCGGGAAATCCTCGTGCCGGAACAGGAATGAACCGGGCGCTTCGCGCTGACAGTTGCGTGATGCGCGCCGCCGCCCCTTCAACCGGGGGCTGGAACGCATATCTTGGTGGCATGAAACGTCTGATCCTTGCCCTTGGTCTTGCCCCTGGTCTTGCCCTTGTCGCCGCCGCCCCGGCGCGCGCCGACGCGGTGTCGCTGCCTGTCCTGTCGCGCTATTTCAACGACATGGGAACAGCGCAGGGCACCTTCACCCAGCTCAATTCCGACGGCAGCATTTCCACCGGCGACATCTACCTGCACCGCCCCGGCCGGATGCGGTTCGATTATGATGGCGAAGACCTGTTGGTGATCGCGGGGGGCCAGCAGGTGGCGATTTTCGATGGACGGTCAAACACGCGCCCCGAACAATATCCATTGTCCGAAACGCCCCTGAACCTGATCCTCGCCCGTGGCGTCGATCTGGCGCGGTCCGACATGGTCATCGGGCATGAATTCGACGGCACCGCGACACGCGTTCTGGCGCAAGATCCCGATCGCCCCGAAATCGGCACCATCGAATTGGTCTTTACCGCCGATCCCGTCGAGCTTCGCCAATGGGTCATCACCGATGGGACCGGCGCGCAGACCACCGTGGTCTTGGGCAACCTGGAACAGGGCGGTCAGATGCCGGCGGGCCTGTTCAACATCACCCAGGAAATCCAGTCGCGCGAACGCTGATCCGGTCGCGCTCAGCGGCAGGTTTGCAGCTGCACCCTGTACACCTCGGCGCGGGCGGCCACGTTATCTGCCACCCGCAAAAGCCAGGGCTTGGCGTTGTAGCTGCCCCGGGCATAGCCGGCATGGCCTTCATGATAGGCAAGATACTGGTTGCGCGCATCGCTCAGGGCTATGCCGTTGCGGTCGCGTGTCCGGGTCATGTACCAGCCCATGAAATCCGCGGCATCGTCGATATCCGTGCGGCGCGCGCGGCGGTTGCCGGTGTCGGCCCGATATTCATCCCATGTGCCGTCCAGCGCCTGGCTATAGCCGTAGGCCGAACTTTGCCGCCCCATCGGGATCACGCCCAAGGCGTAGCGAAACGGCGGGCGGGCATCGCCGTCAAGGCGGCTTTCCTGGTGAAATGTCGCCATCTGCACATGCACCGGCACACCCCAGCGGCGTTCGGTGCGGCGCATGGCACGCACGTAATGGGGCCTTTCGCCGGCGAGGGCGCAGGCATCGTCAAGATTTCGTGGCGCGGTGAATTCGCGCTGGCCGCAGCCTGTTGCGACAGCACAAAGAACACCCGTGACAAGGGTTCTGCGTTTCATGGTCTGCTCGTGCCTGGTTGGGTCAGTTTATTCTTGGGTGGCATCATACGCGCAAACGCGGCGTGGGGAAATGCCGCCATTTCGCGCAGTCACAGCAGGAACAACAATGTGATCGGAAGCGTTGCCACGGCCATCACCGTGGACACCATCACCAACCCGGCCACGGCATCGGGATCCGCGTCGTAGCGTTCCGCCAACAGATAGGAAGTCACCGCCACGGGCGTCGCCATTTGCAGCACCAGGACGCCAAAGGCCACCGGTTCCAGTCCCAGGGCGCGCCCCGCGACCGCACCGGCCGCGATCCCCAGCGCCAGTTTCGCCGCCGAAAGCCATATCGCGCGCCCGATCCGCCCCGGTTTCAGCCGCGCCACCGCCACGCCCAACGTGATGAGCATCAAGGGGATCGCCAGTTGTCCGACCAGCGACAGCGACCGCGTCGCCCATTCCGGCGTCTGCCAGCCCATGGCCAGGAACACGCCGCCCAGCACCGTGGCCCATAGCATCGGTTCGCGCAGCACCCGCCCCGGCGATGCGCCGCCCGCCACCAACCACAGCCCCACCGTGAAGGTCAGGATCGCCATCACCGCGAAGACCACAACCGCCAACCCCAGCCCGGTATCGCCAAAGGCGAACAAGGCCAGTGGCAAACCCAGATTGCCGGTGTTGCCAAAGGCCAGCGGCGCGACATAGGCCGCCCGGTCAAGCCCTGTGGCCCAGACCAGCGCCCAGCTTGCCGCGATCACGACCGCGTAGGCCGCCAATGCCGCGAGGCTGAGGGCCGTCAAGGCGGCGGGGTCTATCTGTGTTTGCATCAGCGCCGTGAAGATCAGGCAGGGCACCGCCAGTGTCATCGACAGGCGCGTCACGAATTCGGTCGGATAGTCATATCCCGACCGCGCCCAGACAAAGCCTGTGCTGGCCAACAGGAACACCGGGGTTACGATTCCCAAGACCGTAAGGGCGATATCCAACAGATTGTTTCCCTCGCTTGCATGCCCGACCCATGGACAATCCCCCAATGCGGGCGTTAGGAAGGGGCTTCAAGGGGGTAATCGGTCATGCTGAAAAGCACGGCAAAATTCGGGCTCGGAGAGGTGGTGCGGCATCGCAAGCACCCGTTCCGTGGTGTCGTCTTCGACATCGACCCGGAATTCGCAAACACCGATGACTGGTACGAGGCGATCCCCGAAGAGGCGCGCCCGATCAAGCAACAACCCTTCTACCACCTGCTCGCGGAAAACGATCAGACCTATTACGTGGCCTATGTCTCGGAACAGAACCTTGTGCCCGATGACAGCGGCGAACCGGTCGATCACCCCGACCTGCCCGATCTCTTCGGGGAATTCAGCGACGGGAAATACCCGCTGGAATACCAGCTGAACTGATCCCGCCCGGCCCGGTCATGGTCTTGGGCGGGGGCCATTGGCCCCCACCCTTGCGCGCATCAATAACCCAGCGCGATGCCGTCCTTGCGCGGGTCCGACCCACCTTCCAGAACACCCAGGTCATGGTGCAGCCGGATCGCTTGCGCGCCGCCGATACCGACCGGTGGGATCGACACCTTGTGGCCCATGTCGGCCAGCGCCTGGCGCACGGTGTCGCCATAGCCTTTTTCGACCCGCATCTCGCCGTATTCGCTGAAACAACGCGGCGCATCGATGGCGTCTTGCGGGCCAAGACCGTAATCCACCACATTGGTCACGAACCGGGCATGGCCGGTGGATTGATACTGCCCGCCCATCACGCCAAAGGGCATGATCACGCGGCCATTCTGCTTCAGCATGGCGGGAATGATCGTGTGCATCGGCCGCTTGCCGCCATTGGCCTCGTTCGGGTGCCCCTGATCCAGCGAAAAGCCCGCGCCGCGGTTCTGGAACAGGATGCCGAACTTGTCGGATGCGATGCCCGATCCGAAATCCTTGAACACCGAATAGATCAAGGACACGACCATGCGGTCGCGGTCCACCACCGTCAGGTAGATGGTTTCCTTGTGGGTTTCCTCGGTCAGGGCCTGGGCGCTGGCCATGGCACGCGTCGGGTCGATCAGGCTGGCCAGTTTGCGTGCCGTTGCAGGATCCAGCAGATAGGCCAGACGGGTCATGTGATCGGCATCGGCCAGGAACCGGTCGCGCGCGTCATAGGCCAGTTTCGTGGCCTCTGCCTCGATATGGGCGCGGTCCACACCCCAGGGGTCCATCGATGCCAGGTCGAATTCCGCCAGGATGTTGTTGAGCAGGATCGCCGTGGCCCCCTGACCGTTTGGCGGATGCTCGACCAGCTCGATGCCCTTGTAGCTGCCGCTGATCGGCGTGGTGTAGTCGCAGGCGGTGTTGGCGAAATCTTCCATCGTGTGCACGCCGCCAAGCGCGCGCAGCGCCGCGACCATGTCTTCGGCCACCTCGCCCTCGTAGAACCCCTTGCGGCCCTCGCGGGCGACGCGGCGCAACACCTCGGCCTGGCCCGTGTGGCGGAACAATTGGCCCAGGCGCGGCGCTTGCCCATCGATCAGGTAATGTTGCCGCGCGGTGGGGGTCAGGTTGTCGTGGTGATGCGCCCAATCGAATTGCGCGCGCGGCGCGACGGGCACGCCCGCCTCGGCGTAATGGATCGTGGGGGCCAGCACCGCATCAAGGCCCAGCTTGCCGTAATCGGCCGACAGGCGGCAAAACGCATCGACCGCGCCGGGGATGGTGACGGCGGCGGGGTGGCCGAACACCGGCATCTTGGTATGGCCCTGGGCGCGCAGGGCGGCCCCCGACAGCGCGGCGGGCGCGCGGCCCGATCCGTTCAGCGCCACGATGTCTTCGCTGCCCGCCGGCTTGACCAGCACGAAGCAATCGCCGCCGATCCCGGTCATCGCCGGTTCGCACAGGCCCAACAGAACCGCCCCCGCAATGGCGGCATCGACCGCGTTGCCGCCGGCCTGCAAGATGGCAATGGCGGTTTGCGCGGCCAAGGGGTGCGACGTGGCGCACATCCCGTTTTCCGCAAAGGCCGCGGATCGGCCCGGATGGTGAAAGTCGCGCATATGTGTCCCTCCCTCGCGCCTCAGGTCGGTCGCAACCTACCGGCAGACGCGGTCAGCGCAAGGGTGCTTGGTCATGCCGGGGAAGGGGGGCTTGCAGACCTCGACGCCGCGCACTGGGTGGGGGCTTGAAACGCGACGCCGAGGGAAGCTCTGCAGCTACAAGGCCGGTATGACGCGACAACCGGGCGGCAATGCGGACGAAATCAGGCATTCACGTGACAATTCGGCTCAATGGTCCGGGTTTGTCGGCATGGGGCAGGCGAAAGCGCAGGATATTCTGCCCGTTGCGGCGTGACAGGCTGATGGCACGGGTCATGTCACGCAGGATCGCCCAGCCAAACCCGCCTTCGGGCAACCCCGCGATGTCGCCCGGATCAAGCGGCGGCAATTCCCGCCCCGGAAGGGGCCCGTCCGGCATGGCCCGGCCCCGGTCGCGCAGCGTGATCTGCAACCCCCCCAGATCAGCCGCGATGTCCAGACGGATATGGGCCTCTGTCGGGGGGGGATGTCTGGGATAGGCATGTTCAACGATGTTGTTGCAGGCCTCTGCAAGGGCGATCTGGGCCCGCGCCCGCAGATCATCCGGCGCCCCCGCATCGGCCAGCCCGGCATCCACCGCAGAAAGGGCCGCGCGCACCGCCACAGGCGTGGCCGCAAAGCGCAAGGTCAGGCCCCAAGGCCTTGGCCCGATGACGCCGGGGATCGGCCCCGGGCCGGTCATGATGTGGCGGCGCGTGTCGCAAGGGCCGTGACCAGATCGGGATGGATCGGAAAGACCGTGTGCATCCGTGTCAGGACCATCACCCGGTCCACCGTCGGGGTCAGCCCGCACAATTCCAGCACCCGGCCAGCACCCAGCAATTTGCGCGCGCCGACCAGCGCGCCCAGCCCGCTCGAATCAAGGAAATCGACCTGGCTCAGGTCCAGGATCACGTCGCCGGTGCCATTTTGCGTCAGGTCGTGGAACCGGTCCTTGAACTGGATGGCCACGCTCGCGTCGATGCGCGGCTCTTCGACCCGCAGCAGGCCAAGACCATCCCGGTGTTCAAAACTCATTTTCATCCCAGGCTCCGCGCTGCTAGGTTTCCCAAGCCTAGGAGGGAATCCTTACCATCCGGTAAGCGCCCGGGGCCCAGTTAGGGGGTAAAGATGGATGAGGTCGTGATTGCAGGGGCGGCGCGTACGCCCATGGGCGGGTTTCAAGGTGCGCTGTCCGGGGCCAGCGCTGCCGATCTGGGTGGTGTCGCCATTGCCGCCGCGTTGCGCGGGGCGGGCGTTGCGCCCGAAACGGTGGACGAGCTGTTGATGGGCTGTGTCCTGCCGGCGGGCCAGGGCCAGGCGCCTGCGCGGCAGGCAGGCTTTGCCGCCGGTCTGCCAAAGGGGGTTCCGGCCACCACGCTCAACAAGATGTGCGGTTCGGGGATGAAGGCGGCGATGTTCGCCTGGGATCAGCTGGCGCTGGGCCGGTCCGATGTCGTTGTCGCGGGGGGCATGGAATCGATGTCAAACGCCCCGTATCTGTTGCCCGCCATGCGCGGCGGGGCCCGCATGGGCCATGCGCAGGCACAAGACCACATGTTCCTCGACGGGCTCGAGGATGCGTATGACAAGGGCCGCCTGATGGGCACCTTTGCCGAGGATTGCGCCGAGGCTTTCCAGTTCACGCGGGCCGCGCAGGATGACTACGCGGTCGGCTCGCTCGAAAACGCGCTGAAGGCGATCGAAAGCGGGGCCTTTGCGGCCGAGGTCACGCCGGTCACGGTCACCAGCCGCAAGGGCGAAACCACCGTCACCACCGACGAACAGCCCGGCAATGCGCGGCCCGACAAGATCCCGACCCTCAAACCCGCCTTCCGCAAGGATGGCACGGTGACGGCGGCCAATTCCTCCTCGATCTCCGATGGGGCGGCGGCGCTGGTGATGGCGCGGCGCGCCGTGGCAGAGGCGCAGGGCCTGGCCATCCGTGCCCGCATCCTTGGCCATGCCAGCCATGCGCAGGAGCCGAACCTGTTCCCCACCGCCCCGGTGCCCGCGGCGCGCAAGCTGCTTGACCGCCTGGGCTGGTCGGTCGGCGATGTCGATCTGTGGGAGGTGAACGAAGCCTTTGCCGTGGTGCCCATGGCCTTCATGCACGAGATGGGCGTGCCGCGCGAGCGGATGAACATCCACGGCGGGGCCTGTGCCTTGGGCCATCCCATCGGGGCGTCTGGCGCGCGGATCATGGTGACGCTGCTCAATGCGCTGGAGCGCCACGGGCTGAAACGCGGGGTGGCCGCAATCTGCATCGGCGGGGGCGAAGGCACGGCCATCGCGATCGAACGGGTGTGAGGGGGCGGTGCGCCTTCGGGCGCACCCCTCCCTAATCTTCGTCCTTGTCCGACACCAGCAATTCCGGCGCGGTCAACAGGCGCGGCACCGCCTCTACCCGTGGCGCATCCTGCAACTCGGGCGCGGGCGCCTGCACCACCTGCATCGTCTCCAGCTTGCGGGCGGATGGCAGAACCCGCGCCTCCAGCGATCCCATCGCCTTGTTGTAGCTTTCGACCGACCGGTTCAGCGCCACGCCGACCTTTTGCAGGTTGCCCGCGAACACCGCCAGGCGGCTGTAAAGTTCCTTGGCCTCGCGGTGGATCGTCACCGCGTTCTCCGCGATCGCCTCTTGCTGCCAGCCAAAGGCGATGGTGCGCAGCAGCGCGATCAGGGTGGATGGCGTGGCGATGACCACGCGGGCCTCCATCGCGCGTTCCAACAGCGCCGGGTCGCTTTCCACCGCGGCCGACAGGAACACATCGCCGGGGATGAACATCACCACGAAATCGGGGGTGTCGGCCAAGAGATCGTGATATTTTTTCGACGACAGCATCCGCACATGATCGGCGATCTGCCGGGCATGGCGCTTGATCGCGATCTCGCGCGCCTCGGGCGTGTCGGCCTCCAGCGCATCAAGATAGCCGTCGAGCGAGGTTTTGGCGTCGATCACCAGCGACCGCCCGCCCGGCATCCGCACGATCGCGTCGGGGCGTTGCAGCCCGTCATCGGTGCGGTGGCTGGTTTCGGTCTCGAAATCCACATGCTCGGCCATGCCGCTCAGCTCGAACACCTGCCGCAGCTGCATTTCGCCCCAGCGCCCGCGCGTCTTGGGGGCGCGCAGCGCCTGCACCAGCTTGCGGGTTTCACCCGACAATTGCGATTGCCCCAGCCGCAGTTGTTCGACCTGTTCGCGGATCGCGCCATAGGCGTCGGTCCGGTGCTTTTCCATTTCCCGCAGGATCGTGTCGAAGGCGCCCAGCTTTTCGCTCAGCGGTTTGACCATGCCGTCGATGGCTTTCTGCCGCGCGTCCAGTTCGGCCCGCGCGGTTTCCGTGTGCGTGGTGAAGCGTTCCGTCACCCGGTCGAGGAAGGCCTTGGAATTGCCTTCCAGCACCTCGTTTGCCAGCGTCTTGAACCGCCCTTGCAGCGCGTCATTCAGGCCGCGCAATTCTTCCAGCCGCGCGGCATGGGTCTTTTCCACGGTTTCCAGCCGCGCCTCGGCCTGGTTCAGCGCGCCAAGCAGGCGATCGCGTTCTTCGCGCGCCTCGGTCATGGCCTGTTCCAGCAGCGGAAGGCGTTCGGCGCGCGCCTCCAACACCGCGATCTGGCGGCGCAAACCCTCGGCGTCGGTCAAACCGCGTTCGCTGCGCCGCAGCCGTATGCCCCGCAAGATCAACGCCAGACCCAGCGCCAGGGCGATGACCGTGGCCAAAACCAGATAGGCCGGTAAGGGATCAACGGTTGGGCCAAAGGGCGATGCTGCGCGCAAACTTGCCGCCAGCCGGTCCAGCACAGAAAATAGCGGGGCGTTTTCCATGGTTCAGGTCCGCCCGAACAGGCGTTCGATATCGGCCAGCGCGAGGGTGACGAAGGTGGGCCGCCCGTGGTTGCATTGGCCCGATTTCGGTGTCGTCTCCATCTCGCGCAACAGCGCGTTCATGTCCTCGGCGGTCATGCGGCGGCCGGTGCGCACCGATCCGTGACAGGCGACCCGGCTGAGGACCGCGTCGATCCGCGCGCGCAGCGCCTCGGATTGGCCAAGATCATCGATTTCATCGAGAATGTCGCGCAGCATCGGTTCCACCGCCACGCTGCCCAACACGGCCGGTGTTTCGCGCACCGCGATCGTGCCCGCGCCGAAGGGTTCTATCATCAAGCCAAGCTCTGCCAGATCATCTGCATGCTCCAGCAACCGCGCGGCCCCATCCCCCAGCGTGACGATTTCCGGGATCAGCAGCGCCTGCCGGGCAATGCCGTTTTCCGCCATCTGCCGCTTGAGCCGTTCATAGACCAGCCGTTCATGCGCGGCATGGGCATCGACGATCACCATGCCGCTGTCGGTCTGGGCGATGATGTAGTTTTCATGCAGTTGCGCGCGCGCCGCGCCAAGCGGGCGGGCCGTGGTCTCGGGCAGGGGGGCGGTGTCTTCGACCCGGGCCGATGGCGTGGCCTGCCACGGCAGCGCCGCCTCGGACAGGGCCGGGGCCTGCCAGTCGCGGGCGCGCAACAGGGCGGTCTGGCTGGGCCGGTCCATCTGGTAGACGCGGGGGGGCGTGGCCGGTTCGGGCCGAAACGCGCCCAGAACGCCATCACCCACCGTGGAGGATGCCCGGTGCCCATCACCCGCCAGCCCCTGCCGAAGCGCCGTCACGATCAGCGCGCGGACCGCGCCGGGGTCACGGAACCGCACCTCTGACTTGGCGGGGTGAACGTTGACATCCACCCGGTCGGGCGGACATTCCAGAAACAGCGCCGCCGCCGGGTGCCGGTCGCGCGCCAGCACATCCATGTAGCCCGCGCGCAACGCACCATACAGCTGCTTGTCGCGCACCGGCCGGCCATTGACGAAGAAAAACTGTGCCACCGCCGCACCGCGCGAAAACGTCGGAAGCGCGGCATAGCCCAACAGGCAAAGCCCGTCGCGGCCCGTGTCGATCTTGATCGCGTTGTCGATGAAATCGCGCCCGATCAGCGTGCGCAGCCGCCCGGCCAGCGCATCGAACAGATCACCGCTTTCGGGATCGGCGCGCAGCAAGACCCGCTCGCCCTCCGTCACATCCCGGAGCGTGAAGCCAACCGCCGGTTCGGCCATCGCCAGCCGTTTCACCACATCGGTGATCGCCTGCACCTCTGCCCGGTCGCCGCGCATGAATTTCAGCCGCGCGGGCGTGGCAAAGAACAGGTCGCGCAATTCGACCACCGTGCCGCGCGACAGGGCGGCGGGGCGAACCTCGCCCATCTCGCCACCGGTCACGCGCAGGTCATGCGCCGCCTCGCCCGGCACGCGGCTGGTGATCTTCAACCGCCCGACCGCGCCCAAAGACGGAAGCGCCTCGCCGCGAAAGCCGAAGCTTTGGATGTTCAACAAATCCGAGCCGTCGATTTTCGACGTGGCATGCCGCGACAGGGCCAGCGGCAAATCCGCCGCCCCCATGCCGCACCCGTCATCGGTGACCCGGATCAGGCTTTTGCCGCCATGCGCGATTTCGATCAGAACCCGTGTCGCACCCGCATCCAGCGCGTTTTCCACCAGTTCCTTCACGGCGGAGGCCGGGCGTTCCACAACCTCGCCCGCCGCGATCCGGTTGATCGCGGTTTCATCCAGTTGCCGGATGACAGGGCGGCTTATCTTGGGGTCATCAAGGGACATGCCCCAAAACCTAGCATGCCCGCCCGAGTCGTTCCAAGGGGCGGCGGGTCAGTTTCCGGGGGATAATCCCTGTGGCTGGCCCACCACGACGAAATGCAGCGCCTCGGGTTGCAACAGGCGCGCGGCCACCCGCGCCACGTCATCCAGCGTCACGGCCTCGACATACGTATTGCGGTTGGTGATGTAATCCACCGGCATGTCGTCGGATTGCATCGCCGCCAAAATCCCCGCGATGGTGCCATTGCCATCGAAGCGCAGCGGGTATTCCCCGGTCATGTAGCGTTTGGCGGCATCCAGTTCGTCTTGCGTGATGCCGTTTGCCGCCAGATCGGCCCATTGCGCGCGCACCACCTCGATCGCCTCGGCGACCAGATCGTTCGACGACGAAAACTGCCCCAGCATCGCGGGCGACAGATCGGCCAGCGAAAGAAAACTGCCGATGCCATAGGTCAGCCCGCGTTCCTCGCGCACTTCGGTCATCAGCCGCGACCGAAACCCCGATCCGCCCAGAACCTGGTTCAGCACAAAGGCGGCAAAGAAATCGGGATCATCCCGTTCTATGCCGGCATGACCGAAAAACGCCACCGATTGCGGGCTGGGAAAATCGACCACGGTCACGCCGCCGGCGAGGTCCAGCGCAACGGGGCCGGGCCGGGGCGGCGCGTCTTGGGGCAGATCGCCAAGGATGCGGTCGATCAGCAGGCCCAGGTCCTCGGCGGTGATGTCGCCCGCCGCCCCCACGGCCACCCGGCCGCGGGTCAGCGCCGCGCGATGCGCCGCCACGATGTCATCGCGGGTCAGGGCCGCCACGCTGTCGGCGCTGCCTTCTTGCGGGGCGCCATAGGGATGATCGCCATAGGCCATGGCGCTGAAGGTGCTTGAGGCGATATCGTTGGGGTCGCGGGCATTGCCTTCGATGATCGACAAGACCTGCCCCCGCACCCGGTCGATCGCCGTTTGGTCAAACACCGGCTCGACCAGGGCCGCGCGCAACAGATCGGCGGCCTCGTCGCGGTTCTGGGTCAGCATCCTTGCGCTGATCGTGACGCTGTCGCGCCCGCTATCGAAGCTGAAACTGGCGGCCAGGCCTTCCACCGCTTCGGCAAAGGCTTGGGCGTCCATATCGCCCGCGCCTTCTTCCAACAGGCCGGTCATCAGGTAGGTCGCGCCGCGCGCCTCGGCGGGGTCAAGCGCCGCGCCGCCGACAAACCAGAATTCCAGGGCCACAAAGGGGATCGACGGGTCCTGAACCAACCAGGCGTCAATGCCGCCGGGCGATGTCACCTCTTGGATGTCGATCGTGGCCTGGGCCGGAAGGGCCAGCACGACCCCCAGCAGGGCGGCGGCGATGCGGGCGATCATTGGCTTACCTCCATGGCGGATGCTTGCGGCATGTCGGGCCGCATCAGGTATCCGGTGACGGTGGACGGGTCATCGAAGAGGCGGCGCGCGGCGTCCATCACGTCTTCGGGCGTGACGGCGGAAAGTGTTTCGGTCCAGCTTTCCACATCTGCAAGGCTCAGCCCCGTGGTCAAATCCACGCCATAGGCCCGCGCAAGGCCTTGGGCATTGTCTTCTTCGTAGATCTCGCCGGCTTCGATCCGGAACTGGATGCGGGCGAATTGATCTGGATCGATGCCATCTTGCAGGAAGCCATCGATCATCCGCCACAGATCCGCCTCGGCCTCTTCCAGGGACACGCCGGGCACGGGCACATTGACCAGGCCGAAGCTCGAGGGATCGACACTGGTGCTGTCGTAAAAGGCCGACGCGTAAAGCGACCGCTGTTCTTCGACCTGCAAGCGCCGGGCGAAGATCGAAGTCTGGCCGCTGCCGCCCAGGATCTCGGCCAGGTAGACCAGCGCCGCCGCCTCGGCCTGGTCGCCGGGTTCGCGCACGGGGGCCAGCATCTGGATCGAGACATAGGGGTTGGCGACCCGTTCATCGGCAAAATCCAAGCGCCGGTCGGCGATATGTGGCGGCTCTTGCGGGCGGGCGCGGTCGGGCAAGGCCCCCGACGCAGGGATGGGGCCGTAATGCTCTTCGGCCAGCGCGCGCACCTCCTCGGCGGACACATCGCCCGCCACGATCAGGATGGCGTTGTCGGGGTGATACCAGCGGTCGTAGAACGCCCGCGCCTCATCGATGCCAAGCGTTTCCATCTCGTGGCGCCAACCGATGATCGGGATGCCGTAAGGGTGGTTCAGAAACAGTGCCGCGCGCATCTGTTCGTTGAACAAGCCCCCGGCAGAGCTGTCGGTGCGTTGCGCGCGTTCCTCGAGGATGACGCTGCGCTCGGTCGCGACCTCGACCGGGTCGAACACCAGGTCGCGCATCCGGTCGGCTTCCATCTGCATCATCAATCCCAACCGGTCCGACGCGATCCGCTGAAAATACCCGGTGTAGTCCCAAGAGGTAAAGGCATTGTCGGATCCGCCATTGGCCCCGACCACCCGGCTGAATTCGCCCGATGCCATGTCATCGGTCGCCTTGAACATCAGGTGTTCCACGAAATGCGCGATGCCCGATTGGCCGGGCGGCTCGTCGGCCGCGCCGACACGGTACCACACCATATGGGTGACGACCGGGACCCGGTTGTCTTCGATCACCACGACCTGCATGCCGTTGTCGAGAAAGAATTCCTCGGCCTCGCCTGCGGCAAGCGCCAAGACGGGCAACAGGGTCAGGCCAAGGGCCAGCGTAACAGGACGCAGCATGCGCATACTCCGGTTCGTGTGTCTTGCGGGATAGATAAAGGCCCAGTGCCGCGCATCAAGCACGGCTGACGCGGACGTGACCCGGTTTATTGCCGCAATTCGGCGGGCGGTGCGGCGGGTGTGCGCACGCCCGCACGCCGCAACCGTTCCAGTTCAGCGTAACGATCCAGCGACAAGGGGCGATAGGCATCGAAATAGACATTTGTGCCGAACACCCGTTCCAGAACCCGGCCCCGGTTGTCAGACCTGTATGCCAGGTCTTCGGCGGCCAGGGTGCCCCGGATATCTTCGGTCACGCCAAAGCGCGATGCATAGGCCACCATGTCGCCCGCCGCCCGCGTTGCGCGTTCGGGGTTGCCGCCAAGCGCGCGGATCGCGTCACCCTCCGGATCGGGATCGGTGCGGTTCACGCCACCCGGTGTGGGCTGGGGCAGGTCCGCCAGATTATCCGGGATCACAAGATCGTTGGTCGGCAGGATCGCGAATTCATCCGGCCCGGATTCGGTGTTGCGCAGGTTCATCAACCGCGGATCACCCCGACCACAGGCCGCCAGCGCAATCAGCACGGCACCAAGCGTCAAGGTTGTCATCAGGCGCGGCATCGCGAAATCCTTCGTCGGTCACGGGGCGGGGTCTATCGCAAATCTCAGGCCCCGTCACGGCCCATCTTGCTGTCATTGGCAAAGATCAGCAAGCCAAAGGCGCCGGCAAAGATCCCGATATCGGCAACATTGAAGGTAAACGGGTTGTCGATGCCACAGCAGGACATGTTCAGGAAATCCGCAACCGCCCCATAGAGCAGCCGGTCGAGCGTGTTTCCCAGCGCCCCGCCGATCACCGCGCCCGCCGAAATCAGGGCAATCGGGCGGGTCAAGCCGTTGCGGGCCCACCAGGTCAGCCAGGATGTGATCGCAAGCGCCACGCCGATCAGGATCCAGCGCGTCACCTCGGGCCCGCCCGAAAACAGGCCGAAATTTATGCCGGTGTTCCACCCCATCTTGAAGGTCAGGAACGGCGGAAACACCTCGATCACGCCGCGCGTTGCCAGGCCCATCGCATGGACCACAGCATATTTCGACAGTTGATCCAGGGCGAACCAGATCGTCGCGGACAAAAGAACCAGACGCATCGATCTGCCCCCAAGCTTCAGTGACGGAAATGGCGCAGGCCGGTGAACACCATGGCGAGCCCCGCTGCATCCGCCGCCGCGATCACCTCGTCATCGCGCATCGACCCGCCGGGCTGGATGATCGCCGTTGCGCCGGCTTCGGCGGCCGCCAACAACCCGTCGGCAAAGGGAAAAAACGCATCAGAGGCGGCGACCGATCCCTTGGCGGGGGTGTCGGACAGGCCAAGATCCGCCCCCATCTGCGCGGCCTTGAGCGCCGCGATGGTGGAACTGTCGATCCGGCTCATCTGGCCCGCGCCGACGCCCACGGTCGCGCCATCCTTGACGTAGACGATGGCATTGGATTTGACATGTTTGGCAACTGTCCAGGCAAAGCGCAGATCGGCCAGCTCCGCCGCCGTGGGCGCGCGCCGGGTGACGACGCGCAGATCGCCCTCGGCCACGAAGCCGGTGTCCTTGTCCTGCACCAAGAGCCCGCCCGCGACCTGCTTGTAGGCCAGCACCGGCGCGCGCGGATCGGGCAGGGCGCCTGTGGTCAACAGGCGCAGGTTCTTCTTGGCCGCAAAGATCGCGCGGGCATCGGCATCGGCCTCGGGGGCGATCACCACCTCGGTAAAGATCTTGACGATTTCCTCGGCGGTTGCGCCATCCAGCGCCATGTTCAACGCCACGATCCCGCCAAAGGCGCTGGTGCGGTCGCAATCGAACGCCTTTTGGTAGGCTTGCGCCAGGGTCGCGCCCCGCGCCACCCCGCTGGGGTTGGCATGCTTGATGATCGCACAGGCCGGGCCATGGTCGGGCGCGAATTCCGCCACCAGCTCGAAGGCCGCATCGGTGTCGTTGATGTTGTTGTAGCTTAATTCCTTGCCCTGGTGCTGGGTGGCCGTGGCCACGCCGGGCCGCCCGCTGCCATCGAGGTAAAAGGCCGCCGATTGGTGCGGGTTCTCGCCATAGCGCATGGTCTGTTTCAACACGCCCGCAAAGGCGCGGCGGCGCGGCGTGGCATCGTCTTGCGCGCCCGCCATCCATGTCGACACCGCCGCGTCATAGGCGGCGGTCCGGGCATAGGCGGTGCGCGCCATCCGCTGCCGGAACGCCAGCGTCGTGCCGCCAGTGGCCGCCAGTTCCGCCAGCACATCGGCGTAATCCTCGGTATCGACCACCACGGTGACAAAGGCGTGGTTCTTGGCCGCCGCTCGGATCATCGCGGGCCCGCCGATATCGATGTTCTCGATGCAGGTGTCGTAATCCGCCCCCGAGGCGACCGTGGCCTCGAACGGGTAGAGGTTGACCACCAGGAGATCGATCGCCTCGATCCCGTGGGTATCCATCGCCGCCAGGTGATCGGCATCATCGCGCAGCGCCAACAGCCCACCATGCACCATCGGGTGCAGCGTCTTGACCCGGCCATCCATCATTTCGGGAAAGCCCGTCACCTCGGCCACGTCGCGGACGGCAAGCCCCGCATCGCGCAGCGCCCGCGCGGTGCCCCCCGTGGACAAGAGATCAACCCCTTGCGCGGCAAGCGCCGTGGCAAACTCGATCAGCCCGGTCTTGTCGGACACGGAAATCAGCGCACGGCGCAGCGGCACATTGGCGGTGGCGGTCATGTCGGGGGTGTTCCTCTCAGTCCTCTTGCTCATCCTCGGTCGGCGCGGGCAAAAGCCCCACCGGCCGGGCAAGCGTCCAGCTCACCGCGCTGCCATATCCGGTCAGCGCCCCGGTGAGAACGATCTGTTTTGTCGCGCGCGGTTTCACGCGGGCGCTGTCGAGGTAAACCGACGGCTCCAGCGTCAGCTTGGCCTCGCCGCCGTAGCGGAAGACCCAGGTTTCGCGGCCCGGCAACTGGATCGACACGGCGGTGCCGCCCATGTCGATTTCCGCCGCCGCGTCGGGGTGCAGGTGAAACCGCACCGCGTAGCGCAGGCCCAGGTCGCCGGGCAGCCGCGCCAGCACCTTGTCGAGCGTCAGGCGGTCGCGTTCGGTCATCGCGGCCAAGCCGTCTTCGCCGCGCAACAGGCTTCCGTCGCGGTCAAGCTGCAATGACCGCAGATGCACCAACCCATGGGTCTTGCGCCACCCGTCATGGCTGAGCGCGATGCCCTCGGCGGTTTTCATCTGCGCCTCTTGCACCTCGACCAGGGTGGGGCCGCTGACGAAATCCTGCCGCTCGGGGTCTTGGCGGTCGCCGCCGCGCGCCAGGCGCGCGCTGGCATAGCCCAGAAGCGACAGGGTGGAATGGCTGGCCGTGGCCCGGCCTGCGCGCCGCCACGCCGGGCCGAACTGTCGCCCGGACCCTGCCGACACGACGATGGGTTGCCGCCCCGACACCAGTTCGAACGCAAGGCTGGAGGCATGGGCTTCAAAGCTGCCCGGCCCCAACATCGGTGGCGCGGCATCCACGATCAACGACACCCGCCGCCCGCCAAGCCGGGCATAGCCCATCGCCAGGCCCTTGACCCGCGACGGGCGCACCCCCGACCGTGCCAGGGCCGCGTCCAGCCGCCCCGGTGCGCCGCGCCCGCCGCCCTGCATCCGCACCAGGCCGCCATCGGCATGGCGCAGGCTGCGCAGGGTGGGCGCGATCCGCCCGATGGCGGTGGCCACGGCAGGGTCCGGCGCCTTGCCGGTCGCCTTCAACACCTCGGCCACCCAGGTCAACAGGTGAAAGACTTCCAGCAATTCCTGGGGGTTGCGCGTCACGATGCCGCCCGACCCGTCGATATCCTGCGCGCATTCTTGTGCCAGGGCCCGTAGCGCGGGCCGCAGCGCCGTTTCCATGCCGGTCAAGGCACAGGCCGAATAGACCAAGCCGGTCAGCGCCTCGAACCGGGGCAGGCCACGCCGGGTTTGGCGCCAGCGCGTCTGCAACAGGCCGCCCTGCCGTGCCAAAAGATCGAAAAAGCCGCGCCGGTCCTCGGGCGTCTGCCCGTTCATCAGGAACAGCACATGGCTGATCAGCCGCATTTGCCGCCGTCCGGTCAGATCGGCGGTCCAGCCCGGGCCGCGCCCGCGCCGATAGCGCGCCATCCAGCCCGACAGCCAATCCTGCGCCGTCTTGCGCCCCGCACCGCCGGGCACCGCCGCAAGATCATCGAGCCAGTCGAACCCGTGCAGCGCCTCGAGGAAGGCGGCATTCGGCGGCGCGCTGTCCCAGGGCAGACGCCCACCGATTTCCAACAGTTGTCCGCCCATCACCAGGTTGCCCGCGATCAATTGCCGGCCGCGTGCCTCGGAACCGGCAAAGCTCGGCTCCGGTTGCCAGATGAAGCCGTGGATGCGCGGGCCTGTCAGCCCGGCACGCCAGACGGCCCAGCGGTCTGCCAGGCGCACCTGCCCGCCGGGGGGCGGTGGGGCTGTGTCGTTGGGGGGCAATTCGGCCATCGGGTCAGCGCTGCTCGGTCTTGGTCTTTCGGGACAGGATACGCGCCCCCACCGGTGGTGTCACGGGCGCGAAAGGACGGCCATGTAAAAACCGTCGATCCCGCCCAGGTCGGGCCAGAAATCCGGGCGCAGGCGCAAACCGCCCTCGGCGCTCTGCCAGGACGCATCGCCGCCCAGACCTGTCGCATCCGCCGCGATCACCTGCAGGCCCGCGTGGCGTTTCAGGGCCGCGGTGACCTGATGCTCGCCCTCGACCGGCAAGAGCGAACAGGTGCAAAACACCAACCGCCCGCCCGGCGCCAGCAACCCCAGCGCGTGGTCGATCAACCGCATCTGCACGCGCGTCAACGGCTCCACCTCGGTCCATTGCTTGACATGGGGCAGGTCGGGGTGGCGCCGGATCGTGCCGCTGGCGGTGCAGGGCGCATCCAGCAGGATCGCATCATAGGGGCCCGCCCGGTGATCCAGCGCATCGCCCACGATCAGGTCCGCCGCAAGCCTGGTGCGGGCAAGGTTCTGTTCCACCCGGCCCATGCGCGCTTGCGACAGGTCCAGCGCCGTCACCCGCGCGCCCAGATCGGCCAGCTGCATCGTCTTGCCGCCCGGTGCCGCGCACAGGTCCAGCACCCGCTTGCCCGCAACATCGCCCAACAGCCGCACCGGCAGGGCGGCGGCGGCATCCTGAACCCAGAAATCGCCCTCGACATAGCCGGGCAGGGCGCTGATCTGGGTGCCAGCGGGCAGGCGCAGACTGCCGCTGGGCAGGCGCACCGCGCCCGGCAGGTCCAGCGCCGCGCCCGCCTTGAGCGTCAGGTCAATGGGCGCAAGCGGCAGATGCGCGGCCTCTATGGCGCGCAGCACATCCTTGCCCCAGCGTTTCTTGACCGGCCCGCCGATCCATCCCGGCAGGGTTTGCGGCGGCAGATCGGCGAAACGATCCGGCCCTTCCACGGCGACCTTGCGCAGCACGGCGTTGATCATGCCCGCCATCCGCACCGTGCCCTTGTTGGCCTTGGCCATGGTCACGGCGCTGTCGACGACGCCATGGGCATCTTCGCCCACGACCAGCAACTCGGCGGCGGCAAGCCGCAGGATCAACAGGGCGGGCAGGGGCGGTTTGCGGTCAAGATAGGGCGCGATGCAGGCATCCAGCGCATCCAGATGTCGCAGCACCAGCGACACGAGCCGCCCGGCGCGGGCCTGGTCACCGGGTGCAAGGCGCGTATCGGCGGGCAGGTGCGCCAGCATCCGCCGCTCGCGCAGCACCGCGTCCAATGCCCTGATCGCCGCCTGTCTTGCGTCTAGCCCCATGGTCCAACCCTTGTTCCCGAAGCCCCGCCGCGTATATCACGACCGTGACAACGACAAGGATTTCCGCGATGTCCGATCAACCAGACGCCCCAGACCTGTCGGCCCTGCCGCCCGCCGCCCAACGTGCCTTGGCCGAGGCAGAGGCGCGCCGCGCCGCGCAAAAGGCCCAAGACCTGCCCCGTGAACTGGGCGGCCGCGATGGCCCAGACCCGGTGCGCTTCGGAGATTGGGAAAAAAAGGGGATCGCGATCGATTTCTGATCGGCGCAATCGGGCGCGCGCGGACCGGTCAGCGCAGCGTCAGGTCCGCATACATCCCGGCCCCTTGGTCAGAGGTAAAGCGCAGCGTGTCGCCGCTTTCCTGCACCAGCTGGCAATTGTAGCCAAGATCGGTGTCGTTCCAGAACAGGTCACGGCAGAAATAGCCGCCCTGCCAGGTCCATTCCCCGGTCACGGGCGCGCCAAAGGCGCGGCCTTCGATCCGGCCCTCGGGCGAAACCGTCAGCCGGATGCCAAGCCTGCGCAATTCCCGGCCTGCCACCAGCGACACGAACCGGTCATCGCTGGCCACCACCTGGAAGCCTTCGGCCAGGGCCGGCTTTCCGCCCCCGGCGACACACAAGGCAAGCCCGATGGCCAAGGCTGATCGCTTGGGAAACATTCGCCGCTCTCCGCTGCTGGGGCACATACCATTGCCCGTCGTGAGCTAGAAAGATCAGGTCCGAAATCAAGCGTCGCGCCCGGCCGGATCGGCGGATTCACGCCAAGCCCAGAACGCTCATCATCGAATAATGGCCCGGCGCCTGCCCCTGGCCCCAAAGCGCGGCCTTCAGCGCGCCGCGGGCAAAGATCGCGCGGTCGGTGGCGATATGGCTCAACACGATGCGTTCGCCCGCGCCCGCGAAAATCACGTCATGTTCGCCCACGATGTCGCCGCCCCGGATGGCGGAAAACCCGATGTCGCCGGGCTTGCGCGCCCCGGTGATGCCGTCGCGGCCCCGGTCCGACACCTCGGACAAGTCGACACCGCGCCCGCGCGCCACCGCCTCGCCCAGCATCAGGGCCGTGCCCGAGGGCGCGTCGACCTTGTGGCGGTGATGGCTTTCCACGATTTCCACGTCGAATTCGGCGTCCAAGGCATGGGCCACTTCCTGGGCCAGCCGGGTCAACAGGTTGACCCCGAGGCTCATGTTGCCGGCGCGCACGATCACCGCGTGACGCGCGCTTGCGTCAAGCGCTGCAATATCCGCGTCGCGCAGGCCGGTGGTGCCGATCACATGCACACAGCGCGCCTGCGCGGTCAGCTGGGCATGGGCCAATGTCGCCTCGGGCGTGGTGAAATCGATCACGGCCTGCGCCTTGACGATCACCTCCAGCGGGTCGTCATGGACCATCACGCCGCTGGCCGCCCCGCCAAGCGCGCGGCCCAGATCCTGCCCGATCCAGTCATGGCCGGGCCGTTCCGTGACGCCGACCAGATGCGCGGCATCGGATGCGTTGACCGTGTCGATCAACATCCGCCCCATCCGCCCCGACGCGCCCATGACCGCGATCCCGATGCTGTTGCCCATGCCCAAAACCCTTCCACGTGACGGGGTGCTGATAGCGGAACATGGCCCGCGCGAAAAGCGGTCGCTTGCGGGTGGCCCCCGCATCTCCTAAGTCCGGGGGGATGAAGTGACAGGCGGCACCATGGCAAAGAACCGGAATTCCGAGGGCGCAGGCCCCAAGCAGCGGCAGCTTCGCGTGGGCGAACTGGTGCGGCGCGTGCTGTCCGACGGTGCTGGCCAGCAGCGAAGTGCATGATCCCGAACTCAACGCGCTGTCGATCACCGTGGGCGAGGTGCGCATGTCCACCGATCTCAAGATCGCGACCGTGTTCGTCATGCCCTTGGGCGGTGGCCAGCGCGAAGACGCGATCAAGGCACTGAGCCGCAACCGGGGCGAATTGCGCCGCGCCATCATGCGCGAGATGTCGTTGAAATACGCCCCCGACCTGCGGTTCCTGATCGATGAAACCTTTGATCGCATGGATGAAACCCGCGCCCTGTTCGACCGCGACGATGTGCGCCGCGATCTTGGGGGGGATGACGCGGAGGATGCGGAATGATCCGCGCGGGCGCGCTTTTCGGCCCGCTTCTGGCGGCGCTGTGCGCCGCGCCCGGCTTCGCCTGCGAAACTGTCGTCTTTGACGACGCCCCCTTTACCGCCTGCGCGGTTGATCTTGCGCGCGATGATCTGCGCCTGTTCCTGCGCGACGAAAGCTGGCGTGATCTACGGCAGCTTTGGCCGCGTCGATCAGGCGCTTGGCCCGGATCAGCGGCTGGGCGTGGCGATGAACGCGGGCATGTTTCACGAAGACCGCGCGCCGGTCGGCCTCTATGTCGAGAACGGCGCGCAGGAAATGCGCGTCATCACCACCGACGGGCCGGGCAATTTCGGGCTTTTGCCCAACGGGGTCTTGTGCCTGCGCGATGGTGCCGCCGAGATCATCGAAAGCCGGGCCTATGCGCAAGACCCGCCCGCCTGCCGCCATGCGACGCAATCGGGCCCGATGCTGGTGATCGATGGCGCGCTGCACCCGCGGTTCATCCCCGATGGCACCAGCCGCAACATCCGCAACGGGGTCGGCGTCGATGCAACGGGCCGCAGGCTCTACCTGGTGATTTCCGATGCGCCGGTGAATTTTCACCAATTCGCGCGGTTTTTCCGCGATCATCTCGGCGTGCCCAACGCGCTGTATTTCGACGGGCGGGTGTCGCGGCTGTATGCGCCGGGGCATGGCCGCGCCGATATCGGCCTGCCCATCGGCCCGATCATCGGCACGGTCATCGACGCAAACGGTGACGCAGGCGTTGACGCGGCCCCCTCCGGCGGGTAGCCCGCCAGCCTTTGCAGCAGACAGGAGCATCGGATCATGGGGCGCAGTCGCAAGGGGCGGGACGTGTCGGGCTGGCTGTTGATCGACAAGCCCGCCGGTGTCACCTCCACCACCGTGGTCAACAAGGTCCGCTGGGCCTTCGAGGCCAAGAAGGCGGGCCATGCCGGCACGCTTGATCCCGATGCCACCGGCATGTTGCCCGTCGCGCTGGGCGAGGCCACGAAAACCATCGCCTACCTGGGCGACGCGCTGAAAGGCTATGATTTCACCGCGCGCTGGGGGGCGGCCACCACCACCGACGATGCCGAAGGCAGCATCATCGCCACATCCGATCTGCGCCCGAGCGAGGATCAGATCCGCGCCGCCCTGCCGCAATTCACCGGCGATATCCGGCAGGTGCCGCCGCAGTTTTCCGCCGTCAAGGTCGATGGCGAACGCGCCTATGACATCGCGCGCGCGGGCGAAACCATGGATCTGGAGGCGCGCGATCTGCATGTCGATGCGCTTGACTTGCTGGCCATGCCCGATGCCGATCACGCCGATCTGCATTTCGTCTGTGGCTCGGGCGGATATGTCCGGTCGATCGCGCGCGACCTGGGGCAGGTCCTGGGCTGTCATGGCCATGTGCTGCGCCTGCGCCGCACCTGGGTGGGCCCCTTCGACATCGAGGATGCCGTGACCCTGGACCGGATCGAGGCGCTGGCGCGCACGTCCGACATCGACACGCTGTTGCACCCGGTCGCCATGGCGCTGGCCGATCTGCCCGAATTGCGCGCGACAGAGGCCGGGGCGGCGCGGCTCAAGAACGGCAACCCCGGCCAGGTCATGCCGGGCACGGCCGAGTATGGCGACATGGCCTGGGCCTCCTTCGAGGGCAAACCTGTTGCCGTGGGCCGGTTGCGCGGCGCGGAGCTGCACCCCGAACGGGTGTTCAACCTGTAGCCCCGCCCTTCCCATCGGCACCAAGCCGCGCCATAACCCGCCCATGATCACGCGCCAGCATACCAAGGGCGATGCCGCATCGGTCGCCGTCTATTCCGACTGCGAAGCCTATCGCTACAGCCTGACGCGCGTGTGGGATGATGCGGGGCGGCGGGCGCTCTTCGTCATGCTCAACCCCTCGACCGCGACCGAGGTGCAGAATGACCCGACCGTGGAACGCTGCGAACGCCGGGCCCGCGCTTTGGGCTTTGGGGCGTTCCGGGTTCTCAACATCTTTGCCTGGCGCGCCACCGATCCACGCGACATGCGGGCCGCCGCCGATCCGGTCGGGCCGGGCAATGATGCCGCCATCCTGTCATCCCTGCCCTGGGCCGATCAGGTGATCTGCGCCTGGGGCACGCATGGCGCCCATCAGGGCCGTGGTCCGGCGGTTGCGGCCATGTTGCGTGAGGCCGATGTGGCCCTGTTCCATCTGGGCCTAAGCAAGGACGGCCACCCCAAGCACCCGCTTTACATCGGCTATGCCGTTCACCCCCAACCCTGGATCGCTGAACATGTCAGAACTTGACGGGTTCACCCAAAGCCGCATCGCCACCAATGGCACCACCTTGTCGGTGCATCGCGGCGGCGCCGGTCCCGCCATGATCCTGTTGCACGGCTATCCGCAAACCCACATGGCCTGGCACCGCGTGGCCCCGGCGCTGGCGCGGCATTTCGATGTCATCATCCCCGATCTGCGCGGCTACGGCGCCAGCGACATCCCTGCCAATGATCCCGCGAACCTCGCCTATTCCAAGCGGGTGATGGCGCGGGACATCACCGGGCTCATGGATGCGCTGGGAATTGCCCGCGCGCATGTCATCGGCCATGACCGTGGCGCACGGGTGGCTTACCGGCTGGCGCTTGATCACCCCGACCGCCTTGATCGTCTTGGCATCGTGGAGATCGTGCCGACGGGCGATTTCTGGGCAGCCTGGTCTGCCGAGCTGGCGTTGAAGGCCTATCACTGGACCTTTCTGGCGCAGCCCGCGCCGCTGCCCGAAACCCTGATCGGGTCCGATGGGCCGGGCTATATCGACCGCACGCTGGCCAGTTGGAGCCGGGCTGGCGACCTGTCCGCCTTTGCGGCCGGGGCGCTGGCCAGCTACCGCGCGCAGGCCGCAGACCCCGCGCGCATCGCCGCCATGTGCAACGACTATCGTGCGGGGGCCACCATCGACCGCGCGCTCGATGATGCCGACCGTGCGACAGGCCACAGGATTGCCGCCCGCACGCGCTTTGTCTGGGCGCAAAACGGGTTTCCCGCCCGCACTGGCGACCCTTTGGGCATATGGCGGCGATGGGCCGCCGATGTCACCGGCATGGAGATCGCGGGCTGTGGCCATTTCGCCATGGAAGAGGCGCCCGAGGCCTTCTTGTCCGCGATGCTGCCGCATTTCCTGCCCGGCTGAGCGGCTGTTGCGTCGATCCGGGCGTCAGGCCGTGGCGGGCAGCGGCCGCATCTCGATTTCCCGCAGCTCGATCACGGCAGGGTCGAGCCCTTGCGCGCCCGCCACGTTCAGGATCACCTGCCCGTTGAACAGGATCTGCGCGCCGGTCCCATCGCTGAAATCCTCGACCGTGATCACCGGGTCGGGGGTCAGATCCGGGTCGAACATGATCTCGATCACGTCCTGGCCGGCATCGAAATCGGTCACGAACCCCGCCACCTCGGCGGTCTCGATGAAACTGCCGCTGGCGAACACATCGGCCCCAGCGCCGCCGGTCGCGATGTCATGCGCGCCCAGAACGATGGTGTCGTTGCCATCGCCACCCTCCAGAACATCGCCCTGATCCTCGTCGAAGGGGCCAAAGACCGGCCCGCCGGAGGCGAAACTGCCATCCAGCCGATCATCGCCCGCGCCGCCCAGCATCGTGTCGGCGCCGAACCCGCCTTGCAGGTAATCGTCGCCCTCGCCGCCCGACAGCGCATCGTCGCCATCATTGCCGAACAGCAGATCGCCCTGCGCGCCGCCATCCAGACGGTCATCGCCATCGCCACCGACCAGGAAATCGGTGCCATCGCCACCCAGGATCGTATCATCGCCGTCGTCGCCATAGGCTTCGTCCGCGCCCGCATCGCCAAGGATCAGGTCGCGGCCTTCGTTCCCGAACAGCGCGTCGCTGTCCGACCCGCCTTCGATGGTGTCATCGCCGGGGCCACCGGTGATCGCGTCATTGCCGCCGCCGCCCAGCAGGCGATCCATGCCTTCGCGCCCGCGCAAGACGTCGTCGCCGGTTCCCCCGTCCAGCAAATCGTCGCCCGCATAGCCATCGAGCGTGTCATCGCCCGCCGTGCCGGTCAGGGTGTCATCGCCCTCGGTCCCGTCGATCGCCGTGCCGCCATCGCTTGGCCGCAGGTCGATGTCATCGGCCGTGATCGTCCCCGTGACCTGGGCGGCAGGCTGGCCATTTGCCAGCACCGTCGTTTCGCCGGGCAGGGTTTCGGTATCGAACTCGAGACGGGGCGGATCATCGGCGGGCCCGTCGAAGTCAAGGATCAGCCGGTCGGTCCCCGATTGGAAATCCTCGATCCGGGGGGGCGGGGTTCCGGGGCCGGCCGCATCATCCGGCGCGCCCGTCTGCACCATGATTTCGAAACCATCGGCCCCGTCGCCGCCCGTGCCCTGGTCACCCGCGCCCAGGCGCAGCACGTCATCGCCCGCGCCCCCGAGCAGCGTATCCTGCCCCGGGCCGCCGTCCAAGATATCCTCGCCCGCATCGCCCGTCAGCCAGTCATCGCCTGCGCCACCCGCGATCGTGTCATCCCCCGCGCCGCCCTGGACCTGGTCATCGTCATCGGTTCCGAACAACAGGTCGGCCAGCGCCGATCCTTCGGTCATCGGGGGCTGATCGCCATCACCGTCATCTGTTGCGTTGTCCGGCAGGTCATCCCCATCGGCAGACATGACCGGATTGCCATCCGTGATCATGCCGCCAACGGCAAATCCCATCGCCAAAAGGATCAGAAGCCCACCAGCCACCAACATCGCCACACCTCGCGCACGCCACTCGTCACATCGGTCCTGCACATCCTGTGCCGCAGGGATCGCCTTCTGACGAAGCGCACCGGGCCGGATCGCGATCCGGGGGGTCGATGCCATGGGTGCCGCGACTCGGCCACGCAACCCATGCGCCCAATGTGCCCGAGTTTTCCACAAAGCTGAAGCGGATGGGTTAACGTTGGTTAAAAATCTTCGCTTCAGGGGCGATTTCGCCGCCGGATCGGGCAATTTTCGTCCAAATCCGTGCTGTCGGGCGGCATCGGGTCTTCCCAAGCGCGGCGCATCGCCCTATACGCCCGCATCTGCGCCGCGATGGCCAGACACCTCCACGGGCCCTGCTGGACGACATCCCGGCTTGTGCCATCACCCTGAAAAGGAGACCCCGATGTCGATTACGCCCGAAGAAAAGCAGCGCCTGCTCACCGAATTCGCAACCAAGGAAGGCGACACCGGTTCGCCCGAAGTCCAGGTTGCGATCCTGACCAGCCGCATCGCGACCCTGACCGAGCATTTCAAGACCCACAAGAAGGACAACCACTCGCGTCGTGGCCTTCTGATGATGGTGGCCCAGCGCCGCAAGCTGCTGGATTACCTCAAGGGCAAGGAAGAAGCCCGTTACACCGCGTTGATCGCGCGCCTCGGCATCCGCCGCTGATCGCATGACCGGTTTTCCGGTTCGATCCGGCCCGCATGGCACCCGCCGCGCGGGCCGTTTCTTTTCGTGGCGTGGCGCCGTCCCGGCCCCCGACCGTCAAATGCCTTTCCTCAGGGGCGAAAACGCGCTATGCGCCGCGCATCTGAGACGTGACGCTCTGACCTCGGCGCATGGAATGATAGAGGGGTCGGCGGCAATGGGGCCGCCATTTGAATGAGGGACCGGGCAGGGGCCCGGAGCGCCCTCGAACAGGAAACGATATATGTTCAATATCACGAAAAAGTCGATGCAGTGGGGCGAAGAAACGCTGACACTGGAAACCGGGCGTGTGGCCCGTCAGGCCGATGGGTCTGTGATCGCGACGCTGGGCGAAACCAGCGTCATGGCGAACGTGACCTTCGCCAAGGAAGCCAAGCCCGGCCAGGATTTCTTTCCCCTGACGGTCCACTACCAGGAAAAATATTACGCCGCGGGCAAGGTGCCGGGCGGTTTCTTCAAGCGCGAGGCGCGCCCGTCCGAAAAGGAAACGCTGACCGCGCGCCTGATCGACCGGCCGATCCGCCCGCTGTTCGTGCCGGGCTTCAAGAACGAAGTTCTGGTGATGTGCACCGTGCTGTCGCATGATCTGGTCAACGACCCCGATGTCGTGGCGATGATCGCCGCCAGCGCCGCGCTGACGATTTCGGGCGCCCCCTTCATGGGCCCGATCGCCGGTTGCCGCGTCGGCTACGAGGATGGCGACTACATCCTGAACCCGACGGTCGACGACATGCACGACCTGCGCAACAAGCCCGAACAGCGGCTTGACCTTGTCGTCGCGGGCACCAAGAACGCCGTGATGATGGTCGAATCCGAAGCTTACGAGCTGACCGAGGAAGAAATGCTGGGCGCGGTGAACTTTGCCCATGCCCAGATCCAGCCGGTCATCGACCTGATCATCGATCTGGCCGAAGATGCCGCCAAGGAACCCTTCCACTTCGACGCGCCCGATTATTCGGCGCTTTATGACGTCGTGAAGGCCGCGGGCGAGGCGCAGATGCGCGCCGCCTATGCCATCCTCGACAAGCAGGAACGCCAGAATGCCGTGGCCGCCGCGAAAACGGCGATCAAGGCAACCCTGACGGCAGACCAGCTGGAAGATCCGAACCTCGGCTCGGCGCTCAAGAAGCTGGAATCGATGGTCATGCGGTCCGACGTGGTCAAGAACGGTCGCCGCATCGACGGTCGCGCGCTCGATGCCGTGCGTGCCATCGATTGCCAGACCTCGGTTTCTGCCCCGCACCCATGGGTCGGCCCTGTTCACGCGCGGCGAAACCCAAGGCCTGGTCGTGACCACGCTGGGCACCGGCGATGACGAACAATTCATCGATGCGCTGCATGGCACCTTCAAGCAGAATTTCCTGCTGCACTACAACTTCCCCCCCTATTCGGTGGGCGAAGCCGGGCGCGTCGGCCCTCCGGGTCGTCGTGAAATCGGGCATGGCAAACTGGCATGGCGCGCGCTTCAGGCCGTGCTGCCCGCGCCGACCGATTTTCCCTACACCATCCGTGTCGTGTCCGAGATTACGGAATCGAACGGCTCCTCCTCCATGGCCTCGGTCTGTGGCGGGTCGCTGTCGATGATGGATGCGGGCGTTCCGCTCAAGGCGCCGGTGGCCGGTGTGGCCATGGGCCTGGTGCTGGAAGATGACGGATCCTACGGCATCCTGACCGACATCCTGGGCGACGAGGATCACCTCGGCGACATGGATTTCAAGGTCGCGGGCACCGAGAACGGCATCACCTCCTTGCAGATGGACATCAAGGTCGCGGGCATCACGCCCGAGATCATGGAAAAGGCATTGGCACAGGCCAAGGCCGGCCGCCTGCACATCCTGGGTGAAATGGCCAAGTCGATGACCGCGCCGGGTGAATTCTCGATCCATGCGCCGCGCATCGAAACGATGCAGATCCCGACCGACAAGATCCGTGAAGTGATCGGCTCGGGCGGCAAGGTCATCCGTGAAATCGTCGAACTGTCGGGCGCCAAGGTCGACATCAACGACGATGGCGTGATCAAGATCGCGAGCCCGAACGCCGAATCGATCCAAAAGGCCTATGACATGATCTATTCGATCGTGGCAGAGCCCGAAGAAGGCGGCATCTACAAGGGCAAGGTCGTCAAGATCGTCGATTTCGGCGCCTTCGTGAACTTCTTCGGCAAGCGCGACGGCCTTGTGCATGTCAGCCAGATCGAAAACCGCCGCCTGAACCATCCGTCGGATGTGCTCAAGGAAGGGCAAGAGGTTTGGGTCAAGCTTCTGGGCTTCGATGATCGCGGCAAGGTCCGTCTCGCCATGAAGATGGTCGATCAGGCCACCGGCAAAGAGCTTGCGGAACAGCCGGAAGCAGCGGCGGACTGATCCCCGCCCCGATCCTGCCACACGCCTGATGCGGGCGCGTCCGAAACCGGACGCGCCCGTTTTCTTTTGCAGCCTTGGGGTGCGGCCCTTGGCATGGCCCAAGAAAAACGCCCCCGGATGTCTCCGGGGGCGCGATACCGTCTACTGAACCCTGGTGGCCGAGGTCAGCCGACCAGCGCGTTGTCGTCGCGCTTGACGGCCACGATGGCCGAGCGCGGCAGGCTGCCGTCGCCATCGGGGAAGGGCGCGCCGGGGTGCTGGATGCCGACGAACATCGTGCGGCGATCCGACGACCAGCACAGGCCGGTGACTTCCGACCCGTTCGGGCCGGTCAGGAAGCGCTCGATGCGGCCCGTGACCGGGTCGCCCGCCAGCATCTGGTTGTTGCCCATGCCGGCGAAATCGCCTTCGTTGTCGTCGTCGCCGTCGGTCTGGATCCAGATCAGGCCGGTCGATGTCGATCACCATCCCGTCGGGCGAATTGAACAGGTTGCCCGCGTTGATGTTGGCCGACCCCGCCATCGGGCCTTCGGCGTGAACGGTGGGGTTGCCCGCCATCACGTAAAGATCCCAGGTGAAGCCCTCGGCGCCATGGTTGCCGCCTTCGGGGCGCCAACGCACGATCTGGCCATAGCGGTTGGTGTCACGCGGGTTGACCGCGTTGACCGTCATCGGGTCGCCGCCCGCGTTGGTGCGCACGGTGCCCGCATCGGTCAGCGTGCCGCGACGCGAGTTGTTGGTCAGGCAGCAATAGGCTTCGGCGGCATTGGGATGCACGGCGATCCATTCCGGGCGGTCCATGGTCGTCGCGCCCACGCGGCTTGCGGCCATGCGGGTGAAGAGGGCGATATGGGCCGCATCCATGCCGGTGGTCTCGGGGGTCAGCGCGACCCAGCGGCCGGACATGTCATCCTCGAACACGGCCACCGACAATTCGCCTTCGACCAGCAGGGTCGAGGTGTCGCCGCCGGGAACGTAGGCATCGCGGCTCAGCCAGCGGTACATGAATTCGCCCCGCTCGTCGTCGCCCATGTAGACGGCGACGCGGCCATCGGCAGCGATGCCATAGGCGGCGTTCTCATGCTTGAACCAGCCCAGGGCCGTGTGCTTGACCGGGGTCGATTCGGGGTTGGCCGGATCGATTTCCACGATGTAGCCCGCGCGGTGCGGCTCGTTCGGGTTGGTGGCCACGTCGAACCGTGCATCGAACCCGTGATAGTTGTAGCGGCCCGGTTCCACGGCGGTGTTGACGCCATAGCGGCGGAACCCGTCGACCACGGCGCGGTCGGCTGAGATCTCGGCGGTGGCGCCGAAATAGCCGTTGAAGTTTTCTTCACAGGTCAGGTAGGTGCCCCAGGGCGTACGGCCCGACCCGCAATTGTTGAATGTGCCAAGCGACGCCATGCCGGTCGGATCAGCCTCGGTCATGAGCAGGTCGTGACCGGCGGCAGGGCCCGAGAAGGTCATCGGCGTGTTGTGGTGGATGCGGCGGTTGTAGGGGCTGTCGACGACAACGGCCCAGCCAGCATCGCCTTCGGCGATTTCCATCACCGACACACCCTGCATGTTCTGCAGGATACGAACGTCATCCAGCGAGGCGGGGATGCCGTCGGCGGTGTGGGGCAGGTTGATCTTGTTGTTGGTGTATTCGCTGTTCACGACCAGGATTTCCCGGCCATCGACATTGAACAGTTCCATCCCGTCGGTGTTTTCACCGAACACGCGGTCGGACATTTCCAGCGACACGGCGTTCTGCGCATCGAACGCGCCTTCGGCGTCCGAAAACAGCGGATCGCCCCAGCGCACCAGGACATCCCAGCTGTAGCCTTCGGGAACATGGACGGTGCCATCGGTCTGGGCTGCAATCGGCGTGAAGGGGAAACGCGAGGCGGGCTGTGCCATCGCGGTGGTGCCCTTGAGCAGGCCCGTGCCCATCACGGCGGCACCCGACCCGAAGGCCAACACACCACCCAGAAAGCCGCGCCGCGAAATCGCGCGTTCGACAACGCGGTCGAACTCTTGCACTTCGGGGCGGGGGAATTTCAGTTCGTCCCACTCGTCGGCGGACAAGCTGTGGATGTCGATGTCTTTCATGGCAAAAACTACTTGGCTGAGAAGACACGGATGATGTCGAAAGGCCTAGAAGTGGTCGGTTACGGTTTCATGACGCGGCGGGGCCAACCTGTCTTGATAGCTTCAAACATGGCTGGACAGGGGGTTTTGCCTAAACCGCCCGGATCGTGTCGCGCTGACCGAAACGTGAGCAGTCCCCCTTGTTCACAGGTGCGCAGCCCCGAAATTATGTGTAGCCAATCCAAAGCGATTCCCTGCAACGATCGAAGGAGGTGGGCCAGTGCTGACTCGCCGTCATTTCATCATCACCACCGCGACCCTGTTTTCAGGGGCAATCGCCCTGCCGGGTCTTGCGCAGGATGCCGTCGGTTTTGACGTGACGGTAACGCGCCCCGATCCCGATCCCAATGCCAACAACCCTTGGGGCTTGCATCCGCGATTCATGCCGACTCGCGTGCAACATCGCGCCGGCCTGCGCGCCGGAGATGTGCATGTCGATGCCGTGGCGCGCTACCTGTATCACATCGGTGATGATGGCACCGCCATGCGCTACGGCGTGGCAATCGGGCGCGCGGGCCTGTATCAGCCCGGTGTGTTCCGCATCGGCCGCAAGGCAGAATGGCCGTCCTGGACGCCGACCGCGAACATGATTGCCCGCGAACCCGAGGTTTATGGCCAATTCGCAGGCGGTGTGCCCGGTGGCCCGGAAAACCCGCTCGGCGCACGGGCCTTCTATCTTTATACCGGCAGCCAGGACACGTACCTGCGCATCCACGGCACGCCGCAGCCCTGGTCGATCGGCACTTCGGCCTCGTCGGGCTGCGTGCGGATGGTCAACGCCCATGTCATCGACCTTTATGACAACGTCGACGTGGGCGTGACCGCGCATCTTTACCCGGCGGCGTAACCTGTCCGAGGACTTGCCAAAGGCCCCCGGTTTCGGGGGCCTTTTTTTCTGCTTTGAACGATCGGCGCGGATCGTTCCATTTTCTGCGCCGGGTTCAGGCGGGCATTTTGGTCGTGCGCAGATACGGCAGTTTCACGTTGATCTCGCCGAATCGTGCCCGCGCCGCCGCGTCATCCAGCGACAAAGCCACGATCACATCCTGCCCATGCACCCAGTTTGCGGGCGTGGCGATCGGCACGCCATAGGTGGCCTGCAGCCCGTCCAGCGCGCGCAGCACTTCCGCGAAATTGCGGCCGACCGACATCGGGTAGGACATCATCAACTGCACCTTCTTGTCGGGCGATACGATGAACACCACCCGCACCGATGCGCTGTCGGCGGCGGTGCGCCCATCGGGCAGGTAGGCATCGGCCGGCAGCATGTCGAGCGCCTTGGACACGGTCAGGTCGTCATCCGCGATGATCGGGAACCCGGCCTTCGCGCCTGAGAAGGCTTCGATATCGGCTTTCCAGCGGCCATGTTCGGCAACCTTGTCGACCGACAGGCCGATGACCTTGGTGTTGCGCTTGGTCCATTCCTCGGCCAATTGCGCCACCGCGCCGAATTCCGTGGTGCAGACCGGGGTGAAATCCTTGGGATGCGAAAACAGGATCAGCCAGCTGTCGCCCTGGAAGTCATGCATGGCGAATGTGCCGTGATCGGTTTCGACGGTCAGGTCGGGGAATGTGTCGTTGATGCGAAGGCCCATGATCCGCAGCTCCTTTTGATTTGCTTGGTCAACAATCATATAGTCATGCAATGTGACAGGTGCACGGGGCCAGACCCCGCATCGCGCCAGATAAGTCAGGGCATTCCGCCGCAGCCCGGCCACCCCGGCGTGATGTTTGCGAAGGCGGCCCTTCGGCAAAATGGTCGTTCGTCACCACCCGCCTGTCGCCCCACGCCTTGAAGCCCGCCGCCATGGATGACACCCTGACCCAAACAACGGAGATGACCATGCCCAATACCACCGATTTCTACATCAACGGCCGCTGGGTCGCCCCGGTCGGTCTGCGCCAGCTTCCCGTGATCGATCCCTCGACCGAAGAAATCTGCGCCACCATTTCGCTGGGGGACCAGGCCGATACCAATGCCGCCGTGGCCGCCGCCCGTGCTGCCTTCGACGGCTGGGCCGCCACGGCCGTTGCCGACCGGATCGTGGCGCTGGAACGCCTGCTGGCCGCCTACCTCGCCCGGTCCGAAGATATGGCGCAGGCCATCACCACCGAAATGGGCGCCCCCATCGACTGGTCGCGCCAGCAACAGGTGACATCGGGCGATTGGCATTTCGAAGGCTTCCTCGCCGCCGCCAAGGCGATGGACTGGGACCGCCCGCTTGGCGCCCACGCGCCCGGCGAACGCATTTTCCACGAACCCGTCGGCGTTGTCGGGCTGATCACGCCCTGGAACTGGCCGATGAACCAGATCGCGCTCAAGGTTGCGCCGGCGCTTCTGGCGGGCTGCACCATGGTGCTCAAACCCTCCGAGGTGTCGCCGCTGTCGGGGCTGATCTTTGCCGAAATCGTCGATGCGGCGGGCCTGCCGCCCGGCGTGTTCAACCTGGTGAACGGTGACGGGCCGGGCGTCGGCAGCCAATTGTCGGTTCATCCCGATGTCGACATGATCAGCTTTACCGGATCGACCCGCGCGGGCCGCCTGATTTCCAAGGCCGCCGCCGACATGATCAAGCGCGTCAGCCTGGAATTGGGCGGCAAGGGTGCGAACATCATCTTTTCGGATGCCGATGACAAAGCGGTCAAGCGCGGCGCGGCGCGCTGTTTCGGCAATTCGGGCCAATCGTGCAACGCGCCGACCCGGATGCTGGTGCAACGCGACCGTTATGACGAAGCGGTGGATATCGCCGCCCGCGTGGCCGAAGACACCCCGGTCATTTCCGCCCACCAGGACGGGCGCGGCATCGGCCCGGTCGTGTCAGAGGTGCAATTCGACAAGATCCAGGCGCTGATCCAGACCGGCATCGACGAAGGCGCGCGGCTGGTCGCGGGGGGCACCGGTCGGCCCGGCCATCTGAACCGGGGCTATTTCATCCGGCCCACGGTCTTTGCCGACGTGACGCCCGACATGACCATCTACCGCGAAGAAATCTTTGGCCCGGTCCTGTCGATCATCCCCTTCGACACCGAGGAACAGGCCATCGAAATGGCCAATGACACCGAATATGGCCTGACCAATTACATCCAGACCACCGACAAGGACCGGCTGCGCCGGGTCGCACGGCGTCTGCGGTCGGGCATGGTGGAATGCAACGGCAAGGGCTTTGGCAAGGGTTCGCCCTTTGGCGGCATGAAGCAATCGGGCAATGGCCGCGAAGGCGGGGTCTGGGGCATCCACGAATTCCTCGAGGTCAAGACCGTCAGCGATTGGGATTGATCGCATCAGTGCACAAAGGCCCTGCGTCGCGGTTTCGCGCGGCGCGGGACATTTGTCGTGGTCCTGTCGTGCAATCCGCCTATGTCCCGATCACACGGCGGAAGGAACACCATCATGGGCCCGATAGTTTTGATCCTCGGCAGCGGTCCTGCTGCGGTGGCGGTGCGGGGGTGGGACAGGTCGGTGTTTTCCCATGTCGTCGCCATCAACAACGCGTGGCGGCTGCGCCCTGATTGGGATGTGTCGATCCACCCCGAGGATTTCCCGGTGGAACACCGCCCCGATACGCTCGCGCCCGGCCAGACCCGGATCGTGGCCGATGATTACGTTCCGATCCAGAATGAGTTCGGCGGCTTTGTCTATGCGGGCGGCACCATGGCCTTTACCGCCGGCTACTGGGCCTTGGGCGCGATCAAGCCGCGCGTCCTGGCGTTTTTCGGCTGCGACATGGTCTATGCCGCCACCGGACGCACGCATTTTTACGGCACCGGCACCGCCGACCCGCTGCGCGCCGACATCACCTTGCAAAGCCTGGAGGCCAAGGCCGCGCGCCTGCAACTTCTGGCCGCCGAACAGGGCTGCGCCTGCGTGAACCTGTCGTGGCAGGACAGCAGGCTGGTCTTTCCCCGCGCCACCATGGCCGACCTGCCCGATGTGGCCCCCGTTGCCCCCGATGTGGCTGGCCTTGGCGCCGCCAAAGCCCGCGAGGCCGATCTGAATTATGTCGTGCCCTCGGGCCGCTACTGGGAAGAGGCCGACCGCTTCGATGCGGCAGCCCTGGCGGGTCTCGATGCGCTTTGGCTGGCTGCGCATGGCGCCTCGGTCAAAACGGCACCGGCACCCGAAACAACAGCCCTTTCCCCCCCTCCGGGTGTCGCAGTTTCAGGCTTTCGGCGTGGAGCATGAGGCGCGGGTAATCCCGCGCCGCCCCCGTCGCATAGAACGGATCGCCCAGGATCGGGTGGCCAAGGGCCAGCATATGCACCCGCAATTGGTGCGAGCGCCCGGTGCGGGGGTATAGCCGCATCCGCGTGGTCCCGGCCTCGATCTTCATCCGCCGCCAATCGGTCTGCGCGGGCTTGCCGTTTTCGAAATCGACATGCTGGCGCGGCCGGTTCGGCCAATCGACGCAGAGCGGCAGATCTATCTCGCCAGAGGCTTCGGCCACCTCGCCCCAGACGCGGGCGACATAGGTCTTTTTCATCTGCCGCTTTTCGAATTGCAGCCCCAGGTGGCGCTGCGCATGCGGCGTCAGCGCAAAGACCATCACCCCCGATGTGTCCATGTCCAGCCGATGCACCAGCAACACCTGCGGAAAGGCCGCCCGGATCCGTTCGATCAGGCAATCGGCCAGGTGATCGCCCTTGCCCGGCACCGACAGCAACCCGGCGGGCTTGTTGACCACCAGGATCGCCTCATCCGCGTGGATGATATCCAGCGGCGAGTCGGGGGGCCGGTAGTCAAAGGCCGGGTTGGGGGCCGCGTCGGTCAATGATCGGGCGAGGATTTGGCAAAGGCGGCTTTCTGTTCCGCGCTTGCCTCGGTCTGGTGCAGCGCCTTCCAATCGTCATAGGGCATGCCGTAGACGGCTTCGCGGGCGGTCTCTTTCCCCATCTCGATCCCGCGCGCGTCGGCGGCTTCCTGGTACCAGCGCGACAGGCAGTTGCGGCAAAACCCGGTCAGATTCATCATATCGATGTTCTGCACATCGGCCCGCTCGTTCAGATGCTGCAACAGGCGACGAAAGGCGGCGGCTTCAAGCTTCGGTCTTGGTCTGGTCGTCCATGATCTTTCCCTTTGCTTCCGCCTCAGACCTCGGCATTCTTCAGCGCCGCGTCAAGCATCGGCGCGAGCCTTTTGCCCCATGCCGCCTGCGCCTCGGGGGAGGCGATCAGGTCGTTGCGGATTTCGATCAGCACATGCAACCGACCGGGCACAACCCCGTGCCGGTCCAGCGCATCGCCGGGCAGATGCCCGCTATAGGGTTCATTGTCGCCCACGCATAGATCCGGTTCCGCCCGCAGCCGCGCCAATGAGCGGATAGGCCAGCCGCGTATCGCCCGCATACAGCACCCCCACATGCCAGGGTCGGGGCGGCCGCCCGCGCAATTGCGGCGTAAAGGAATGGATGGACACGATCACCGGGTCGCGCCGCGCCGCGATCAGCCCGCCCAAGGCGTCGTGATAGGGCCGGTGAAACAGCGCCAGCCGCCGCTCCACCTCGGTGGCGTCGGCATGGCGGTTGGCGGGAATGATCGATCCGTCATAAATCTTCATGCACAGCGTCGGGTCATCCTCGCCCCGGTTCGGGTCGATCACCAGCCGCGAAAAATCCGACAGGATCACGGGGCTGTCCAGGGCCTGGCCCAAGGCGCGCGACACCCCCGCCGCCCCCACGTCATAGGCGATATGGCGCGCCATATCCTCCGCAGCCAGCCCCAGATCGCCGCCTGACACCTCTGGCGGCACCCGGTTCGACGCATGGTCACAGGTCACCACCCAGCGCCCGGGCCGGTCTGTGCCCTCGATGTGATAGGCTGGCGTCATGCTGCTGTTACACCCGTGCTGTTGGACGCCGCTGGAAATAGGCGCTTTGCGCGGGCTTGGCCAGTAGACAGGCCGCATGGCTGTTGTCGGTCGCCGGGAATTGCGCCATAGATCAGTCAGAACAGGTATGTTTGCGCTAACACGGCGCGAAAACATCCCCCCGCCGGGCAGACAGAAACGAGGAAAAGACCGATGAAACGCGACCGCAACGTCAAGATCGTGGCCACCCTGGGCCCAGCATCGGACGGGGAGCACATGATCCGCAAACTGTATGACGCGGGCGCCGATGTCTTCCGCCTGAACATGTCCCACGGCAGCCATGACGAAATCCGCGCCCGCCATGCCGCGATCCGCAAGGTGGAACGCGAGGTGGGCCGCCCCATCGCCATTCTTGCCGATCTTCAGGGGCCGAAACTGCGCTGCGGCGTCTTTGCCAGCGACGAAGGCCATATCCTGCGCAACGGCGCCTCTTTCCGCTTCGATCTCGATGACACCCCCGGCACCGCCGCGCGGGTGCAACTGCCGCACCCCGAAATTTTCGCCGCGCTGGAACCGGGCGCGATGCTTTTGGTCAATGACGGCAAGGTGCGGCTGCGCGTCGATGACTGCGGCGCCGATTTCGCGGACTGCACCGTCATCGCGGGCGGCCCGGTGTCGAACCGCAAGGGCGTGAACGTGCCCGACGTGGTGCTGCCGCTTGCCGCGCTGTCGGAAAAAGACCGTGCCGACCTGGAATTCGTCTGCGCGCTTGGGGTCGATTGGCTCGCGCTCAGCTTTGTCCAACGCGCCGCCGACGTGGCCGAGGCGCGCGATCTGTGCAAGGGTCGCGCCGCGATCATGTCCAAGATCGAAAAGCCCGCCGCGGTCAAAGCCTTTGATGAAATCCTCGCGGTGTCCGATGGCATCATGGTTGCGCGCGGCGACCTGGGCGTGGAATTGCCGGTGCAGAACGTGCCGCCGATCCAGAAACGCCTGGTGCGCAAATGCCGGTCGGTCGCCAAGCCGGTGATCGTGGCCACCCAGATGCTCGAATCCATGATCGAAAGCCCGATGCCCACCCGCGCCGAGGTGTCCGATGTCGCCACCGCGCTGTACGAAGGCGCGGATGCGGTGATGCTGTCGGCGGAATCGGCGGCTGGCTCTTACCCGGTCGAGGCGGTGGCGACCATGAACAATGTCGCCCTCGAAGTCGAAGGCGACCCGAATTTCCGCACGATCATGGCCTCGTCGCGCCAGGTGGCGCGCACCACGACCGCCGATGCCATCGTCGCCGCCGCTCGCGAAATCGCCGAAACCGTCGATATCAAGGCGATCTGCTGTTTCACCCAATCGGGCGGCACCGCGGCCCTTGTCGCACGCGAACGGCCCCGCGTGCCGATCCTGGCGCTGACGCCGGTGGTCAATGTCGCCCGCCGCATGTGCCTGACATGGGGCTGTCATTGCTATGTCACCGGCGAATTGACCCGGTTCAAGGGCGCGGTGGTGTCGGCCGCCCGCACCGCGCGCGACGGCGGCTATGCCACCGAGGATGACCAGATCATCGTCACTGCCGGTGTGCCCTTCAACGTGCAGGGCTCGACCAACATCCTGCGCGTCGCACCTTGCGCCGAACGGCTGATCTACGCCAGCGACCCGGAATGATCCGCGCGCTGGCCGCCTCTGCGTTCCTGCTGGCCATGCCGGCAGGGGCGCGGGTGCTGGACGGGGCGATCACCGCGCAAGACGGGGCAGGGCGCTTTGTTCTGCTGAACGACGACCTGCCGCTTGCGGTGGGGGAAGACATCTTCAACACCCCCGATCTCTACGCCTTTGACGAGGCGCAGGGCATCCCGCTTTCTGCACCGCTGGTGCTGGATATCGGCGCGCCCATCCCGGCGGGCACGGTGGTGTCGCTGCATCATGTGCTGTTTGACGGCACCGGCGGGCGGCAGCGCGCCACGATCCTGTTCGATGGCCCGATCCTGGGGCTGGCCGTGGCCGCCGCAACGCTTGCCGCCACCGATGGCTTGGCCGCGATGGATATCGAATATATCGACACGCCCCTGCGCGGACTGGAAGAGGGCGACCGCGCCTGGATCGACCCCGCCGATCCCGCCCGCCTGTGGCTCGATTGGGCCGGGTCATCCCCCGGCGATCACCTGCGTGTCGTGACCGCCCTGCCGCCGATGATGTAACAGGGGCGCACCAGCCACTTGGCGTGGTCGCGGCGCGCCCCCATATCGCACATATGACGCTTGATCCCGACATCCTGATCGTTGCCGCCAGCCTTGCCGTTCTGCTTGGCGTGTCTGGCACGATCGCGGGCTGGGCCGATGGCGCGCGCCCGCGCGTGGCGATAGGGATGCTGGCGGTTGGGGTGGCAGTGCTGGCTTTCGTGCATGTGGCGCTTCTGGACGACGGGCTGGGCCTGCGCGCGATTCCCGATGCCTTCATCGCGGTTGCGGCGATGATCCTGCCCTGAGACACTGGGCACCCTGCAGGGCTTTGCATCTGCGCCCTTGGTCGCATGGCCCATGCAAGAGATATGGTAGCCGACCCCTCTGGACAGACCGGCGCGCGCGCTGTAACAGGCGCTTTCCAACGGTGCGGCCGGCCAAAACGGCATGCCGAGTCGCGCCTGAAGCTCTCTAGTCAAGACAGGAGATCGAAATGCCGAAGATGAAGACAAAGTCGAGCGCCAAAAAGCGTTTCAAAGTCACGGCCACCGGTAAAGTGGTGGCGGGACAGGCCGGCAAGCGGCACGGGATGATCAAGCGGACGACCAAGTTCATCCGCACCGCACGCGGGACGACGACTCTGTCGCCCCAGGATGCGAAGATCGTCAAGTCCTACATGCCCTACGACCGCTAAGGAGGCCGCACTATGTCCCGCACCAAAGGTGGAACAGTCACCCATCGCCGCCACAAGAAGGTTCTTGACGCGGCCAAAGGCTATTACGGCTCTCGCTCGCGCAATTTCCGCACGGCAACGCAGGCCGTCGACAAGGCCAACCAATACGCCACGCGCGACCGCAAGGTCCGCAAGCGGCAGTTCCGCGCGCTGTGGATCCAGCGGATCAACGCCGCCGTCCGCGCGTTTGACGCCGATATGACCTATTCGCGCTTCATCAACGGCCTGGCGCTTGCCGGCATCGAGGTTGACCGCAAGGTTCTGGCCGATCTGGCCATCCACGAACCCGACGCCTTCGGCGCGATCGTGGCACAGGCGCGCGCAGCACTCTGATCCGCGCATCAGGGTTGAGTTTCAAATCCCGCCGGGCAACAGTCCGGCGGGATTTTTTCATGTCACGAGGCGCGTATGTCCGGCTTCTTTTCCGATTACCTCAAGACCACCGATGACCGGCTCTTGTCGAAATGGGCGCATTATTTCGACATCTACACCCGCGAATTGACCCGGTTCCGGTCGCGCCCGGTGTCCTTTCTCGAAATCGGCGTGTTCAAGGGCGGCTCCATCCCGATGTGGAAAGCCTTTTTTGCCGAAGGCTCGCGGCTGACCTTCGTCGATATCGACGCCGCATGCGCCAGGCTGGCCGAACCGGGCACCACCGTCGCCATCGGCAACCAGGCCGATCCCGCGTTTCTGGCCGATCTGGCGGCCAAATATGGCCCTTTCGACGTGATCCTCGATGACGGCAGCCATATCTGCGCCCACCAGGTCGCCAGTTTCGAAAACCTCTGGCCGCAGCTGGCCGAGGCCGGGCTGTATATCGTCGAAGATTGCCACACCTCCTATTGGCCGGGTTTCGGTGGCGGCTACCGCAACGAGGCGAGTTTCATCGAATATTCCAAGCGCCTGATCGACCGGATGCACAGCTGGTACACCGATCAGGATGCGCTGTTCCCCTTCGATCCCATCGCGCGCGAGCTGCATTCCCTCCGCGTCTACGATTCCATCGTCGTGGCCGAAAAACGCACCCAGGCCGATCCGCCCGCCACGGTTTATGCCCAGAACGGCAAGGTGCAGCTGTCGCGCCGCGCGCTGGAACTGCGGGGCCGCAAATCCGCCTTTGCCGGCAAGGACGGCACCTGACACCCCGGCTTGCAATCCGGGGGTTTGGTGATAGGTCAGGGCGCGAACGGACGGGCAGAAAAGGCGCGGATCATGGACGGTTGGGATCAGCTTAAATCGGATTGGCTGGCGCGGATCGGCGCGGCGGCGGATGAAACCGCGCTGGAAGATCTGCGTGTGGCCGCCCTTGGCAAAAAGGGTGAAATCAGCCTCAAGATGCGCGAACTGGGCGGCATGTCCGCCGAGGACCGGCAGGTTGCAGGCCCCGCGCTGAATGCCTTGAAGGATGAGGTGACAACCGCGCTTGCCGCGAAAAAGGCGGCGCTTGGCGATGCGGCGCTGGATGCGCGGCTGCGGGCCGAATGGCTCGACGTGTCGCTGCCCGCCCGCCACCGCCGCATGGGCACGATCCATCCGGTGTCGCAGGTCACCGAGGAAGTGACCGCGATCTTCGCTGACATGGGCTTTGCCGTGGCCGAAGGCCCGCAGGTTGAAACCGATTGGTATAATTTCGACGCGCTCAACATCCCCGGCCACCACCCGGCGCGGGCCGAGATGGACACGTTCTATACCCATCGCGCGCCCGGCGACGACCGCCCGCCGCATGTGCTGCGCACCCACACCAGCCCGGTGCAGATCCGCTACATGGAGGCCCATGGCGCCCCCACCCGCATCATCGCGCCGGGCCGCGTCTACCGCGCCGATTACGACCAGACCCACACGCCCATGTTCCATCAGGTCGAGGGGCTGGCGATTGATCGTGATATTTCCATGGCCAACCTGAAATGGGTGCTGGAATCGTTCTTTTCCGCCTATTTCGGGACCAATGTGCGCACGCGCTTCCGCGCCTCGCATTTCCCCTTCACCGAACCCTCGGCCGAGGTCGATATCCAGTGCAGCTGGGAAGGCGGCACCGTGAAAGTGGGCGAAGGCAATGATTGGCTCGAGGTTCTTGGGTCGGGCATGGTGCACCCCAAGGTCTTGCAGGCCGCGGGCGTTGACCCGTCGCAATGGCAGGGTTTTGCCTTCGGCATGGGCATCGACCGCATCGCGATGCTGAAATACGGCATCCCCGATCTGCGGGCGTTTTTCGATTCAGATTTGCGCTGGCTGCGCCATTACGGCTTCAGCGCCTTGCAGGTGCCGGCGGTGCATTCGGGGGTGTGACCCGTCGGGTCGGCGGATAGCCCTGTGCAAGGTGGGCGATCCGCCCACCACCCCCAACCATCCCCACCACCAATCCCCCTTTCCCCCGTAGACACCGCGCACAGAGGCGTTAGAACCCCGGGCAACCCCCGCGACGGAGCCGCACCGATGAAATTCACCCTCTCCTGGCTCAAGACCCACCTCGACACCGAGGCCACCCTTGACGAGATCACCGAGGCGCTGACCGACCTGGGCCTTGAGGTCGAAGGCGTCGAAGATCGCGCCGCGCGGCTGTCATCCTTTACCATCGCGCGCATCCAATCCGCCGAACAGCACCCCGATGCCGACCGGCTGCGCGTCTGCATGGTCGACACCGACGAGGGCGTGAAACAGATCGTCTGCGGCGCGCCCAATGCGCGGGCGGGCATCACCGTGGTGCTGGCCAAGCCCGGCGATTACGTGCCGGGCATCGATACGACCCTGTCGGTGGGCAAGATCCGCGGCGTCGAAAGCCATGGCATGATGGCTTCCGAACGCGAACTGGAACTGTCGGACGAACATGGCGGCATCATCGAATTGCCCTCGGGCGAGGTGGGCCAGAAATTCACCGATTGGCTTGCGGTCAACGACCCGGCCCGCGTCGACCCGGTGATCGAGATCGCGATCACCCCCAACCGGCAGGATGCGCTGGGCATCCATGGCATCGCCCGCGATCTGGCGGCGCGCGGTCTCGGCACGCTCAAACCCCATGATCCCCAGCCGGTGGTGGGCAGCTTTCCTTGCCCCGTATCGGTGACCATCGATCCCGACACGCTGGATGTGGCGCCGCATTTCGCGGGCCGCGTGATCCGCGGCGTCAAGAATGGCCCCAGCCCCGCATGGTTGCAGGACCGGCTGCGCGCCATCGGGTTGCGCCCGATCTCGGCGCTGGTCGATGTGACCAACTTCTTCACCTATGATATGAACCGCCCGTTGCACGTGTTCGACGTGGACAAGATGCAGGGCGGTTTGCGTGTCCACCGCGCCAAGGGCGGCGAAACGCTGCTGGCGCTGGATGACAGGACCTACGAGGCGCGGCCGGGCCATGTGTTGATTTCCGACGATCGCGGCCCCGAAAGCCTTGCGGGCATCATGGGCGGCGAAGACACCGGCTGCACCGAGGATACGGTGACCGTATTTCTGGAAAGCGCCTGGTGGGATCCGGTTCAGATCGCCCATACGGGCCGTGATCTGAAAATCCATTCCGATGCGCGCTACCGGTTCGAACGCGGCGTCGACCCGGACTATACCCTGCCGGGGCTGGAGGCCGCGACGCGGATGATCCTCGATCTGTGCGGCGGCGAAGCCTCCGACGTGGTCGAGGCGGGCACGGCCCTGAAAACCGCGCGCAGCTATCCGCTGGACACCAAGCGGGTGATTTCGCTGGTCGGCATGGATATTCCCAAAGCCGAGCAGGTCCGGATCCTGACAAGCCTTGGCTTTTCGGCCACTGGCGCGGGTGATGTGCTGGAGGTCTGGGTGCCGTCCTGGCGGCGTGACGTGCAGGGCGAGGCCGATCTTGTTGAAGAAGTCGCACGGATTTCGTCGCTGACCAAGCTTGAACCCAAGCCGCTGCCGCGCGCCATGGCGGGCGTGCCCAAACCGGTGCTGACGCCGATGCAGCTGCGCGAACGCGCGGCCCGGCGCACCACGGCGGCGCTGGGCTACAATGAATGCGTCACCTATTCCTTCATCGATCACGCCTCGGCCGCGCTGTTCGGGGGCGGTGGTGATGACAGGATGCTGGAAAACCCGATTTCCGCCGATCTCGGCCATATGCGCCCCCAGCTCTTGCCGGGGTTGTTGCAGGCGGCGGCGCGCAACCAGGCACGCGGCATGACCGACCTGGCGCTGTTCGAACTGGGCCATGCTTTTCACGGCGGTGAACCGGGCGACCAGCATCTTCAGGTTGCGGCGCTTTTGGTGGGGCAGACCGCCCCGCGCGACCCGCATGGCACCCGCCGCCCGGTCGATGTCTTCGACATCAAGGCCGATGCCGAGGCGGTGCTGGCCGCGATGGGCGCGCCCGCCAAGGTGCAGATCCTGCGCGACGGCCCCGGCTGGTGGCATCCGGGGCGGCATGGCGTGATCTGCCTTGGCCCGAAAAAGGTGCTGGGCATCTTTGGTGAACTGCATCCCCGCGTGCTCAAGGCCATGGATGTCAAGGGCCCTGCCATGGCCTTTACCCTGTTCCCGCAAGAGGTGCCGATGCCCAAAGCCGCCAGCGCCAGCCGGGGCGCGGTGGCCATGTCGGATTACCAGGCGGTCGAGCGCGATTTCGCCTTTGTCGTCGAGGCGGGGGTGGAGGCGTCCGTCCTGGTCAATGCCGCCACGGGTGCCGACAAGATCCTGATCGAAGAGGTGCGCGTTTTTGACGAATTCATCGGCGGATCGCTGGGCGAAGGGCGGAAATCCATTGCCCTGACCGTGCGCTTGCAGCCGCGCGACAAGACCCTGACCGAGGAAGAGATCGAGGCGGTCGCGGCGAAGATCGTCGACAAGGTTGCGAAAGCCTCTGGTGGAACGTTGCGGAGCTAAGGCGATTATTCGTACGAATAATCGCAGGGCCCGAATTTTCGTACGAAAATTCGGGCCAAACCGACAAGGGAAGGATACAGCATGCTGACCGTTTACCTGTCTGGCGAAATCCATACCGATTGGCGTGACGAGATCGAACGGGCGGCCGAGGGGCTGGATGTCTCCTTCACCGCCCCGGTCACGGATCATGCCGCCAGTGATGACTGCGGGGTTGCGATCCTCGGGGCAGAGCCCGACAAATTCTGGCACGATCACAAGGGCGCCAAGCTCAACGCGATCCGCACCCGCCATGCGATCGAAACCGCCGATCTCGTCGTCGTCCGCTTTGGTGAAAAATACCGCCAGTGGAACGCCGCCTTCGATGCGGGCTATGCGGCGGCCCTTGGCAAACCGCTGATCGTGGTATCGATGCCCGATCATCAGCACGCCCTGAAGGAAGTGCACGCCGCCGCCCTTGCCGTTTGCGACGCACCCGGGCAGGTCGCCCAGATCCTGCGCTACGTTTTGACGGGCCGTTTGCCAGGCTGATCCGGGGCCAGCGTGGTAGGATCGAAAGTTGCATCCTGCGCGCGATAGTTGCTTGCTCTTGAAACCGCTTTGGGGTTCACCTGACACCATGCGTGCCCCCCGGGGCATGCCGTGTCGGGACAACAACAGGCAGACCAACCCATGATCAACGAGTTCAAGGATTTCATCGCGCGGGGCAATGTCGTTGACATGGCCGTGGGCATCATCATCGGCGCGGCCTTCACCGCCATCGTCAGCTCCATGGTCGGCGACCTGATCAATCCGATCATCGCGCTGATCACCGGCGGGATCGATTTCTCGGGCTGGTTCTACGCGCTGAACGGCGAGACCTATGCCTCGCTTGGCGCCGCCCAAGATGCCGGTGCGCCGGTTTTCGCCATCGGAAATTTCGTCATGGCGGTGATCAATTTCCTGATCGTGGCCTTTGTCGTGTTCATGTTGGTCAAGATGGTCAACCGCATCAAGGAAGCTGCACGGAAAGAAGCGGAAGCTGCCCCTGTCGAAGAGCCGGCCCCCAAGGCCCGACCGAACTCGAGGTGCTGCTGGAAATCCGCGATGCCCTGAAAAAGGGCTGATTGGCCCGTTGCACCGAAAAGACAGGCCCGCCTCTCTTTCCTGGCGGGCCTTTTTGCCTGTGACGGATGGATCAGGCAAGCGCGCGCCTGCGGTCGCGCAGGTACCAGTACCAGACCCTGTATCCCTCCAGCAGGGCAAGCGGCCCGAAATGCACGATGGCCGCCGCCGGATGCGCCCAGTCTTCCAATGCGGCCCAATGCAAAAGGGTAAAGACCGCGGCAAGATAGGTTGCGCGCTGCAGGGTTTTCCAGTGGCGCCCCATCATGCGTTGCGCCCGATCCATGGAGGTCAGGGCCAGCGGGACGAAAACGCCGAAAGCGATCCAGCCCGTCCAGATCTCTGTTTTGTCCAGCTGTCCCAGAATGCTGGACAGTGAACCGGTGTCGATCCCGTAAAAGATCGTGTGCAAGGCGGCGTAGCCGAAACTGGCCACGCCGAGGTATCGGCGGTTCTTTTTCAGCCAAGCCGGGCCACGCCACCCCTTGAAGAGCAGCGCAAGCGGGCTTGCCAACAGCGTGATGATCAAAAGCCGCGCCGACATCTCGCCCGTGGGGTGCAAGAGCGTGTGAAACACGCGCGGATCGGCGGCGGTGCTGGCCTCGTAACTGAAGCCGAGAGCCGGCAGGGCCAGCAAGGCCCAAAGCCAATAGGGTGAACGGGCGGACATGAACGGGGGCTCCTTTACAAGATACGCCCCGTTACACGCCCGCCCGCTGCCGTTCCGTCGTCAGGCGGCGGCGATATCCGCCGGGTCCACGGCCACAAGCCCAAGTGCTGCGCCAACGGCGGCATTGGTCAATTGCCCGTCATGGGTGTTCAGCCCCGCCATCAGCCCCGCATCGTCGAGGCAGGCCCGCCGCCAGCCCTTGCCGGCCAAGGCCAGCATGTAGGGCATGGTCGCATTTCCCAGCGCGAGCGTGGAACTGCGCGCCACCGCACCCGGCATGTTGGCGACGCAGTAGTGCACGATGCCATCCACTTCGTAGATCGGATCCTGGTGGGTGGTCGCCCGCGAGGTTTCGAAACACCCGCCCTGGTCGATGGCGACATCGACAATCACCGCGCCGGGTTTCATCGTCGTCAACTGGGCGCGCGTCACGAGCTTGGGGGCGGCCGCACCCGGGATCAGGACTGCGCCGATCACCATGTCGGCGCGCGTGATCAGGTCGGCGGTGGCTTCCGTGCTGGCATACCGGGTCTTGAAAGCGCCGCGATACACGTCATCGAGGTAGCGCAGACGCGGCAGGGACCGATCCAGAACCGTGACATCGGCCCCCATCCCGGCCGCGATCCGCGCGGCCTGCGTGCCAACCACGCCGCCGCCGATCACCACGACCTCGGCGGGGCCGACGCCCGGCACACCGCCCAAGAGCACGCCGCGCCCACCATTGGCCTTTTGCAGCGCCCAGGCGCCGACCTGTGGCGCAAGCCGGCCCGCCACCTCTGACATCGGTGCCAGCAGGGGCAGGGTGCCTGCCGCATCGGTTACCGTTTCATAGGCGATGGCGGTCACGCCAGAGGCCAGTAGATCGCGGGTCTGGTCGGGGTCGGGGGCAAGGTGCAGGTAGGTGAAGAGGATCTGGCCGCGCCGCAATTGCGCGCGTTCCACCGCCTGCGGTTCCTTGACCTTGACCACCATATCGGCGCGGGCAAAGACATCGGCGGCGGTGGTCACGATGTCCGCGCCGGCGGCGCGGTAGCTGTCATCGTCGAACCCGGCCCCTAAACCGGCACCGGTTTCCACGATCACGCCATGGCCGCGCAACACCGCCTCATGGGCGGCGGCAGGCGTCAGGCCGACGCGGTATTCTTGTGGTTTGATTTCTTTCGGGCAGCCAATCAGCATGGGATCCTCCGGTGTGCGTTGCGCGCATGATGCGCCTCGCCCCGTGGAATTGCTTTGATCTTTCGCCCGAATTTCTGCATCAACTTGCACGAAACACGCGCAAAAGGGCCAAATCATGGATGATTCTCGCAGCGATGCAACGCTCGACGACATGGACCGTTCCATTTTGCGGGTTTTGCAGCGCCAGGGCCGCATGACCCATGCAGAGCTGTCGGAACGGGTGCACCTGTCGCCCTCTGCCTGCCACCGCCGCGTGCAGCGGTTGGAACAGGCGGGGGTGATCCGGGATTACGTCGCGCTGCTGAACCCGCGATCCGTCGCGCGGGTGACGACGGTTTTCGTGGAGATCAAGCTGTCGGGCCAGGCGGATGAAACGCTGGACGCCTTCGAAAAGGCCGTGGCCCGCGTGCCCGATGTGCTGGAATGTCACCTGATGGCGGGAACGGCGGATTACCTGCTCAAGGTCGTGGCCCGCGACAGCGAAGATTTCGCCCGCATCCACCGCCAGCACCTTGCCCGCCTGCCGGGCGTGGCCCAGATGCAATCGAATTTTGCGCTCAAGACCGTGTTCAAGACCACGGCCTTGCCGGTCTAGGTCAGACCAGGAACGGATCGCCGCCCAGATCCGAGGCCGCCTTGGCGCGCGCCTGTGCATAGGCGCGCCGCATGGCCAGGACGCGGCCAAGATCCGCGATCTGTTGCAGGCCCAGTAGCCGGGCGAATTCCCGGCCTGTCAGCGCCTGCCAGGGTTTCGGCTTGCCGATGAAATGCAGCAAGGCCGGTGTCCGGCGGGACGCCGCCCATCCCGCGCGGATATCGGCGGGCAAGGCCCGGCGCCGAGTTTCGATATTGCCCCATTGCGCATTCCAACGCGGGTCAAGCCAGGCAACTTGCCCGGTGAACAGATCATTGAGGAAATCCTGATCCGGCAGCCGCAGACCGGCAAGCCGGTCAAGGTCTTGCATCGCGGCGTTCAGCCCAAGCGCATCCACCCGGTCGTAGTCGATCAGCAACACGCCTGAATTGAAATACCGATCCGCGCGAAAGCTGGCCATGCTCGAGGACCAGGCCGCCAGTGTTTTCTGATAGCGCCGCCGCCGCCTTGGATCGCGCGCCTGTGCCTTGTGGTGCCAGCTCAGGAACATGGTGTCCTGCACCGCGCCAATCGGGTGATGCGCCAGATCCTGGCTGGCCAGCGGCACCAGATCGTCCAGCGCCACGGTGTCGCCGTCGAGGTAGAGGACACGCCCCCCCTCGGGCGGACGCGCCAGAAGCCGCCCACAATAGACGCGCAAAAGCCGCCCGACGGTGTCCCCGACGCCTTCGGGATAGGTCAATGGGCGCAGATGAAGATCGGCACAGCGGGGGTGCAAGGCCAGCTTGTCGAAGAACGGGCGCATCTGGTCGATCGGGCCGTCATGCGTGAAATGCACGACAAGGGGCGCGCTGGCCCGGTCCAGCACCGAATGGGCCGATACAAGCGACGCGGCCGCATAGCCCTTGTCGAAGCAATACAACAGCGCGGCACGTTCAGCCATGGCCAGTCTCCAATCGATCACCGCGACGCACTAGCCTTTGATGCCCGCTGTCGCAATGCGGATCTGGGCGCAACGATATGTCGGCGCGTCCCGGAGGGTGCCCCTATCGCAACCGCAGCCCGTTGCTGGCATCGAAGAAATAGGCGCGTGCCGGATCGAACCGCAGGCCCACCCGGCTGCCCGGCTTCGGCGCGGTCTGGTCGCGGGCCTCGAGGATGGTGCGGCTGCCGTCGGGGCCTGTCAGGTGGTGATAGCTGACCCCGCCCAAGTGTTCGGACAGATCGACCAGATGGCTGTCGCCCGCCGTCAGCTCCAGGTGATTGGGGCGGATGCCGACGCTGACCTTGCCCCATGCCGACCGGGGGCCGGGGATGGGATCGGCGGTCAGACCGGGCACATGAATGCCGCCATCGGCCGCCTTGCCCGTGAAAAAGTTCATTGCCGGGCTGCCGATGAAACCCGCCACGAATTGATTGTCGGGGTCGTTATACAGATCCAGCGGCGCGCCGACCTGTTCCACCCGGCCCGCGCGCAACACCACGATCTTGTCGGCCAGCGTCATCGCTTCGACCTGGTCATGGGTGACATAGATCATCGTTGCGCCGATTTCCTGATGCAGGCGGGCGATTTCCACCCGCATTTCCACGCGCAGTTCGGCATCGAGGTTCGACAGCGGTTCGTCGAACAGGAACACCTCTGGCCCGCGCACGATGGCGCGCCCGATGGCGACGCGCTGGCGTTGGCCACCTGACAGCGCCTTGGGCTTGCGATCCAGGTAGTCGCCCAGCTTCAGCACGCGGGCGGCTTCATCGACCTTGGCCTTGACCTCGGTGCGGGCATGGCCGGTCATTTTCAGGCCAAAGCCCATGTTCTCGGCCACCGTCATGTGCGGGTACAGCGCATAGGTCTGGAACACCATCGCCACGCCGCGTTCCGACGGATCGAGCCGGGTGACATCGCGCGCGCCGATGGAGATGGAACCGGCGCTTGTGTCCTCCAGCCCCGCGACCATGCGCAGAAGGGTGGATTTCCCGCAGCCCGATGGCCCGACAAAGACGCAGAATTCGCCATCCTCGATCGTCAGATCGATGCCGTGGATCACCTGTGTCGCGCCATAGCGCTTGGTGACCTGCCGCAATTCCAGCCCGGACATGGCCTGTTTCCCCCTGTTATTCCGCAGCGTCCGGAAAGCGCCAATCCTGCGCTTCGGCGGCGATGGCTTCAGCCGCGGTGCGGATCATCGGCAAATGCCGATCCAGCCCCGCAAGGTTTTCACGCGCGGTCGTGGATGTGACCGACATCGCCCCCAGAACCCGGCCCGCCCGCGTCAGGATCGGATGCGCGATGCAGATGATGCCCGGTTCATGTTCTTCGCGGTCATAGGCAAAGCCCCGCTCGCGGATCGCGGCCAGTTCGGCCCGCAGCGCGGCGGCATCCGTGTAGGTCTGGGGCGTGAAGCGGTGGAAACTTTGCTGGGCGATGGCGTGATCAAGTTGATCATTCGGCAAGAAGGCCAGCATCGCCTTGCCCACGCCGGTGCAATAGGCCGGGCCGACCTTGCCCGCGGCGGAAAACATCTCGATCGGGTGGCGCGCGTTGCGCTTGTCGACATAGAGAACCTGTGCGCCATCAAGCTGGGCCAGGTGCACGGTTTCGCCCACCGCGTCGGAGAGCGCATCGATGTGGCGCCGCGCGATCGGGGCCAGCGCCGAGGTTTGCCACGCCGCATGGGCCAGACGCACCAGCCGCAACCCCGGCGCATAGGTTTGGCGGTCGGGGTCAAAATGCAGCATGCCCTGCTTGGTCAGAACCTGAACAAAGCGATAGAGCGTCGCCTTGGGATAGGGCGAGCGGTCAAGCAGTTCCGAAAACCGCACCGGCCGCCCAAAGCCCGCGACATCATCCATGACCATCAATGCCTTGGCGACAGTGCCATCGCCCTGGCTGCGTTCCGTCATCTGTCTTGGTCCTTCCCCCATCGGCCCACTCGTGGGTTTGCTGTTGACAAGACTAGGCCGGTTCGGCGTAGGATTTCAATATAAGAAACAAAGTTTCACATAATGAAACTAGATTTTCCAGACTGGATCACCAGGGAGGACACCATGCGATCCATTTTCAAGACCGGCGCCGCGGCGCTGGCGATGACGACCATCCTTGCGGGCGGGGCCTTGGCCGATGCCCATGGCGCGCTGTCGGGCACGCTTCGGATATCTTCGGACATGTCAAACCCCGGCCCGCGCGCGGTGATGGAGGGTTTGGCGGCGGAATTCGACGCGATGCACCCCGATCTGAGCGTGGAATTGACCGTGGTGGACCGCGAAGCGTGGAAAACCCAGATCCGCAACGTGTTGTCGGCCAACCCGCCCGACGTGGTGAACTGGTATGCCGCCAACCGCATGGCCCCCTTCGTGAATGCGGGCCTGTTCATGGACATCACCGACTGGTGGGATGCGGGCGATTTCGAGGGGCTCGAGTCGGTGCGGGGCGCGCTGACGCAGGATGATCGCGTCTGGGGCATTCCCTACACCTATTACCAGTGGGGCGTGTATTACCGCGAAGACATCTTCAACGAGCTGGGCCTGTCGGAACCCGCCACCTGGGAAGAGGAACTGGCCAATTGCCAGGTCATCGTCGACAGCGGGCGGGCCTGCTACACCATCGGCACCAAGTTCCTGTGGACCGCTGGCGGGTGGTTCGACTATCTCAACATGCGCACCAACGGGTTCGATTTCCACATGGCGCTGGCCCGCGGAGAAGTGCCCTGGACCGATGACCGGGTGCGCGCGACATTCGCCAACTGGCGGCAGTTGATCGACATGGGCGGCTTCATCGCCGACCACCAGACTTATAGCTGGCAAGAGGCGCTGCCCTTCATGATCAACGGCGAGGCCACGGCCTACCTGATGGGCAATTTCGCCGTCGACCAGTTGCGCAATGGCGGGCTGACCGATGACCAGCTGGATTTCTACCAGTTCCCGGTCATCACCCCCGGCCTGCCGCAGGGTGAAGATGCGCCGACCGACACGTTCCACGTGGCGGCCGGTGCCCAGAACGTCGATGCCGCCCGCGCCTTCCTGCAATATGTCGCCTCGGCCGAGGTGCAGACGCGGATCAACGGGCCCGAAGGCTTGGGTCAGTTGCCGGTCAACGCCAATGCCAGCGTTGCGGATGACGAATTCATCCAGCAAGGGTTCGAGATGCTGAGCCAGAATGCCCAAGGCGGGATCGCGCAGTTCTTCGACCGTGACTGGCCTGCGGAAATGGCATCGATCGGGATGGAAGGCTTGCAGGAATTCATGGTCTTCCCCGACAATCTTGACGACATCCTTGCGCGGTTGGAAGCGGCACGCCAACGGGTCTATTGACCCTAAGGAATGGTGGGTTTCACCCACCTTGGATTGCACCTGCCCACGTCGGGTGGGTGCAACCACCACCAGAAAACCCGACCGGAGCGCCGGAGATGACCACCAACACCAGCCGCGGCACGGCGACATGGATGCAGCGCAACCGCATGACGGTGACGCCGATCCTGTTCCTGTTGCCAGGGCTGATATTTTTCGCGGTCTATGTCATCAGCCCGATTTTCCAAAGCTTCAACATCTCGTTGTATCAATGGGATGGCCTGGGCGAGGCGCGTTACATCGGGCTTGAGAATTACCGCGAACTCGCCACCGACCGGAATTTCGAGATTTCGCTGTGGAACAACGTGCGGTGGCTATTGCTTTACCTGCTGGCCATCCCGCTGGGCCTGTTCATCGCGCTGTTCCTGAACCAGACCGTCGTGGGCATCCGGCTTTACAAGTCGCTGTTCTTTTTCCCCTTTGTGCTGTCACAGGTCGTTGTCGGCCTCGTGTTCAGCTGGTTCTACCTGCCGCGCGAGGGATTGTTGAATGCCGGCCTGCAAATGTTGGGCATGGGCAGTGTCAACATCCTGGGCGATCCGGACCTGGCGACCTATGGCATCATCGCCGCGGGGCTTTGGCCGCAGACGGCCTATTGCATGATCCTGTATCTGACCGGGTTGAACGCGGTCGACCCCGAACAGGTCGAGGCCGGGCGGCTGGATGGCGCCAAGGGCTGGAAGATGCTGTGGTACGTGATCTTGCCGCAACTCAAACCTGCGACCTTCATCGCCTTTGTCGTGACCATCATCGGCGCGTTGCGGTCGTTCGACCTGATCTCGATCATGACCAATGGCGGGCCGTTCGGGTCCACCCGCGTTTTGTCCTTCTACATGTTCGAACAGGCGCTGGGTGAATACGGGTTCCGCATGGGCTATGGATCGGCCATCGCGGTGGTCTTGTTCCTGATCATGCTGGTCTTCATCGCCTATTTCTTGTGGCAGATGTGGCGCGACGATCGCGCCGCCCGGCACGGATAGGCACAGGCGATGTTTCCCACACCCATCCAGAAACGATCCCGCGCGGTGCAGGTCACCTATCAGTCGCTTTTGCCGCTGGCGCTGATCTTGTGGCTTTTGCCGCTGATCGCGGTGATGCTGTTTTCCATCCGCCCGTTTTCGGATTTCGGCGCGGGCAATTACTGGGGCGTGCCGTCATCCTTCGAGTTCTTCAGCAACTACGGGCGGGTGTTCTTCGAGAGCGACATGCCGCGCTACCTGCTCAATTCGGTGTTCATCACGGTGCCCACGGTGGTCGGCGCGGTGGCGCTTGTCCTGCATGACGGGCTTCGCGCTGGGCATCTACCGGTTTCGGGGCAACCTGTTGATCTTCTTCATGTTCATCGCGGGCAATTTCGTGCCCTTCCAAATCCTGATGGTGCCGGTGCGCGACCTGACGGTCAGCATGGGGTTGTATGACACCAAGACCGGGCTCGTCTTGTTCCACATCGCGTTCCAGACCGGGTTCTGCACGCTGTTCATGCGCAATTTCATCCGCGCGCTGCCCTATGAATTGATCGAGGCCGCGCGCGTCGAAGGTGTGGCGGAATGGCGGATTTTCTGGTTCATCGTGCTGCCCTTGATGCGGCCCGCCATCGCGGCGCTGTCGGTGCTGGTTTTCACCTTCATCTGGAACGATTACTTTTGGGCGCTGGTGCTGACGCAGGGGCCGGGTGCCCAGCCGGTCACGGCCGGCATCACGTCGTTCAATTCGCAATTCGTGGCGCAATATCACCTGATGAGCGCGGGAAGCATCGTGGCGGCGATCCCGCCGGTGGCGATCTTCTTCCTGATGCAGCGCCATTTCATCGCGGGTCTGACCCTGGGGGCCGTCAAATGAGTGTGAAACTTGCCTTCATCGGCGCGGGGTCCACGATCTTCATGAAGAATATCGTGGGCGACATGCTGCATTTCCCGGCCTTGCGCGACGCGCGGATCGCCTTGATGGACATCGATGCACAGCGGCTGGATGAGTCCCGCATGGTCGCCGAAAGCATGATCGCGACCATGGGGACAGGCGCGCGCGTCGAGGCGACGACAGATCGCGCCCGCGCGCTGGACGGGGCCGATTTCGTCGTGACGGCCTTTCAGATCGGGGGCTATCGCCCGTCGACGGTGATCGATTTCGACATTCCGAAAGCCTATGGGCTGCGACAGACCATTGCCGACACGCTGGGCGTGGGGGGCATCATGCGCGGGTTGCGCACGGTGCCGCATCTGTGGGCGGTTGCCGAGGATATGGCGCGGCTCTGTCCAAACGCCTTGCTGCTGCAATACGTCAACCCGATGGCGATCAATACCATGGCGTTGGCCGAACGGTTTCCGCGCCTGAACCAGGTGGGGCTCTGCCATTCCGTGCAGAACACGGTGGCGGAAATTGCCCATGATCTGGACCTGCCCGCAGGCGATATCCGCTACCGCGTGGCGGGGGTGAACCACGTGGCCTTTTTCCTGCGGCTGGAACATCAGGGGCGCGACCTTTATCCCGCACTTCGCGAGGGGTATCGCAGCGGCCACCTGCCCAAGACGCCGATCCAGCGCCCGCATTGCACCAACAAGGTGCGCTACGAGGTGATGGAACACCTGGGCTATTTCTGCACGGAATCCTCGGAACATCTGGCCGAATACGTGCCATGGTTCATCAAGGAGGGGCGCGAGGATCTTATCGCCGAGATGGGAATTCCACTCGATGAATACCCGGCGCGCTGTGAAATCCAGATGGCGGAATGGGCGGCGCAGGCAAAGACCTTGGCGACCAAGGCCGGGATCGCGGTGGAAAAATCCCATGAATTCGCGGCTGAAATGATGAATGCGATCATCACGGATAGGCCCTATGTCGCCTATGCGAACCTGCCCAACCGGGGCCAGATCCCGCAATTGCCGCCTGGGGCCGCGGTCGAGGTGCCGGCGCTGATCGATGGCAACGGGGTGCAGCCCTCGATCGTGACCGATATCCCGCCGCAACTGGTGGCGCTGATGCGGACACAGATCAACGTGCAGGAACTGGTGGTGCGCGCGTTGGTCGAGGAGAACATCGAACACGTCTACCATGCCGCCTACATGGACCCGCACACGGCCGCCGAACTGGACCTGCGCCAGATCCGCAGCCTGATCACCGATCTCTTGGCGGCGCATGGCGACATGCTGCCCGAATTCGCCCGCACCCGGAGGGCCGCATGACCCCGATCTTTCCCGATCTCGACGGGCAATCCGTTTTCATCACCGGTGGCGGGTCCGGCATCGGTGCGGCACTGACCGAAGGCTTCTTGCGCCAAGGGGCGCGCGTCGCCCTTGTGCAGCGCTCGGACGCCACGCCTTTTGGCGACGCGATGGAGGCGGCGACGGGCCGCCGCCCGCATGCGATGCGCTGTGACATCACCGATATTCCCGCGCTTCAGGCCGCTATCGCCGAAGCCAGCGCGGTCAACGGGCCGATCACGATCCTGGTGAACAATGCCGCCAATGACCAGCGCCATGCGACGTTGGACGTGGATGAAGAGTTCTGGGACTGGTCGCAGGCGATCAATCTCAAGGCGTATTTCTTTGCCTGTCAGGCGGTGATCCCCGGCATGCGGGCGGCGGGTGGTGGGGCCATCATCAATGTCTCGTCGATTTCCTACATGATGGGCAACGCGGGCTATCCGGCCTATACGGCGGCCAATGGCGGGATCACGGCGATGACCCGCAGCCTTGCGCGCGAATTCGGCCCCGACCGTATCCGCGTCAACGCGCTGTTGCCGGGGTGGGTGCTGACGGAAAAACAGCTGCGCCTTTGGGCCAAGCCAGAGGATTTGGCCGAGCATATGAAAAAGATGTGCCTCAAGGACCATCTGACGCCCGAGGATATCGTCGGCGGCATGTTGTTCCTGGCCTCGCGCGCGTCAAAGGCGATGACAGGGCAGGCGATGGTGATCGACGGCGGCGTGGTGGTGACGGGATGAGCGGCCAGGCCACATATGCCGACTGGATCGCGGTCGATTGGGGCACAACGCATCTGCGGGCCTGGGCCATCGGGCCTGACGGCGCGATCCGGGCCGAGGCGCAATCGACCAAGGGCATGGGGGGATTGGCGCGGGATGGGTTCGAAGCCGCGCTGCTAGATCTTGTGCAAGATTGGTTGGGCGCCGGTCCGACCCCGATCCTTGCCTGTGGCATGGTTGGCGCGAAACAGGGCTGGCAAGAGGCCCCCTATGTGCCGGTGCCCGCAAAACCCGCCACCCTCGCGATGATGCGCGCCACCGCCCCCAAGGATCGGCGGCTGGATCTGTGGATCGTGCCGGGGCTAAGCCAGGCCCGCCCGGCCGATGTCATGCGCGGCGAAGAAACCCAGATCGCCGGGTTCCTCGCGCGCGAGGCGGGGTTTGACGGTGTGCTGTGCCTGCCGGGCACGCATACGAAATGGGTGCATATCAGCGCGGGCGAAGTGGTCAGTTTCCAGACCTGCATGACCGGCGAGATGTTCGATCTCTTGTCCCAGCACAGCGTCTTGCGCCATTCCGTTGCGGCGGCATCGCTGGATCAGGCCGCCTTTGCCGAGGCCGTGTCCGAAACCTTGTCGCGGCCCGAGCGGCTGGCGCAACGCCTGTTTTCGATCCGCGCCGATGCCACCCTGAACGGCACGGCGGCCGATGTCGCGCGCGCGCGCCTGTCGGGGGCCCTGATCGGGGCTGAATTGGCGGCGACGCGCCCCTATTGGCTGGGCCAGGATGTGGTCGTGGCCGCCGCGCCGGCGCTGGCCGATCTTTACGCCCGCGCGCTGATGGCGCAGGGCGCAAGCGTGCGCCCAATGGATGCCGCCCCGCTGACGCTTGCCGGCCTGGCGCGCCTGCGCATGACCATGAAGGACCCAAGCCTGCCATGACCGCCTTCACCCAAGATCGCAACCTGATCGCCATTTTGCGGGGGCTGACGCCCGACGATGCCTTGGCCGTGGGTGAGGCGCTGATCGCCGCGGGGATCACCCGGATCGAGGTGCCGCTCAATTCACCGCATCCCTTGCACAGCATCCGCCTGATGGCGGATCATCTGGGCGACCAAGCCCTGATCGGCGCGGGCACGGTGTTGACGCCGCAGGCCGTGCGCGAGGTGGCGGATGCCGGGGGGCGGCTGATCGTGTCGCCCAATTTCGACGCCGACGTGGTGGCGGAAACCAAGCGATTGGGGCTGCTCAGCTTTCCCGGTGTCTTGACGCCGACGGAATGTTTCGCGGCGATCAAGGCGCGGGCGGACGGGCTCAAGATCTTTCCGGCCTTCCAGATGGGGATCGCGGGGCTGATTGCGATCCGGGCAGTGCTGCCCAAGGGGGTTCAGCTTTACATGGTGGGGGGTGTCGGGGCCGAAGGCTTTGCCGATTGGCTTGTGGCGGGGGCAAACGGGTTTGGCCTTGGGTCATCGCTTTACAAACCCGGCATGGCCGCCGCCGAGGTGGGCGCGCGCGCCCGGCACATGGTCGCCGCATGGGATGACGCGACCAAAGGGGTGGCGGTGTGAGCGTCACGGTGTTTGACGACCACCCCTGCGTCCTGGGCGAAGGTCCGTTGTGGCACCCGACGCGGGCCCAGCTTTTCTGGGTCGATATCATCGGCAAGCGGGTCATGACCCGCGACGCGGATGGGCCGCGGGATTGGGTCTTTGATCGCCATGTGTCCGCGATGGGTTGGGTTGATCATGATACGCTCGTGCTTGCCACGGAAACCGACCTGGTGCGGTTCTGCGTGTCGGATGGCCGGGCGGACCGGATCGTGCCGCTGGAGGATGACATCCAGATGACGCGGTCCAATGATGGCCGCGCCGATCCCTTCGGGGGGTTTTGGATCGGCACCATGGGCAAGCGGGCAGAGCCGGGGGCGGGTGCGCTCTATCGCTACCATCGCGGGGCGCTGCGGCAACTGCGGGCGGGCATCACCATTCCCAATGCCACCTGTTTTTCCCCAGATGGGCGCCGGGCCTATTTCGCCGATACCGCCGCGCATCTGGTGTGGCATGTGGCGCTGGATGATCAGGGTTGGCCCTTGGGCGACTGGGCAGTTTTCCTCGACCATCGCGAGACGGGCATCAACCCCGATGGTGCGGTGGTGGATGCCCATGGTCATGTGATCATGGCCGAATGGGGCGGGGCGCGGGTGGCGCGCTATGCGCCAAGCGGAGAACTTGTAGAAGAATTCGCCCTGCCGGTTCCGCAACCATCCTGCCCGGCCTTCGGGGGGGCTGACCTGTCGACGCTCTTCGTGACCAGCGCCCGTCAAGGGCTGACGGATGATGCCATTGCCGCCGCACCGCTGTCGGGCCAGACCTTTGCCATTGCAACCGGCCTGACCGGACAGCGTGAACACCGGGTGATCCTGTGACCCTCACCCGGACGCTTGGCACCTGCTACTACCCCGAACATTGGCCGGAAGACATCTGGGCCGAAGATGCCCGGCGCATGGCCGATCTTGGGCTGACATGGGTGCGCATCGGTGAATTCGCCTGGTCGCGGCTGGAACCCGCCCCCGGCGATCTGCGCCTCGACTGGATGGCGCGCGCGATCGACACGCTGCATGACGCGGGCCTGAGGGTGGTTCTTGGAACGCCCACGGCCACCCCGCCGCGCTGGATGCTGGACCGGCACCCCGACATGGTGGCGCTGGATGCGATGGGCCGGGCGCGCGGTTTCGGATCGCGCCGGCATTATTGCTTTTCGCATGATGGCTACCGCGCCGAGGCGGTTCGCATCACCACCGCATTGGCCAAGCGCTTTGGCCATTTGGTGGCGGCCTGGCAGACCGACAATGAATATGGCTGTCACGACACGATCTACAGCTATTCCGAACCCGCGCGTCGCGCGTTCCGGGATTGGCTGGCACAGAAATATCAATCGACCGAGGCGTTGAACCGGGCCTGGGGCAACGTGTTCTGGTCCATGGACTATGACCGTTTTGACCAGGTCGATCTGCCCAACCTGACGGTCACCGAACCCAACCCCGCCCATGCACTGGATTTCCGGCGGTTTTCATCCGACCAGGTGGCGCGGTTCAATGCCGCCCAGGTTGCCGCCATCCGCGCCCATTCCGATGCGCCGATCAGCCACAACTACATGGGCCGGATCACGGAGTTCGATCATTTCGCGCTTGGCGCGCAGATGGACATCGCCACATGGGACAGTTACCCGCTCGGGTTTCTGGAAGACCGGCTGGAAGAGGCGGCCGATCACAAGCGCCGCTATGCCCGCCAGGGCGACCCGGATTTCCAGGCGTTTCACCACGATCTCTACCGCGCGGTCGCGGCCCGGTTTCCGGGGCATGGCACCCCGCGCTGGTGGGTCATGGAACAACAACCCGGCCCGGTGAACTGGGCCCCCCACAACCCCGCGCCCTTGCCCGGCATGGTCCGGTTCTGGACATGGGAGGCCTTCGCCCATGGCGCGGAATGCGTCAGCTATTTCCGCTGGCGTCAGGCCCCGTTTGCACAGGAACAATACCACGCGGGGCTCTTGCGCCCTGATAGCGTCGAGGCCGAAGGGTTCCATGAGGCCGCCGAGGTGGCGCGCGAGCTGTCCGCCGCGCCGCTGGTCGAGCTGTCGCAAAGCCCGGTGGCGCTGATGTTCGACTATGCCGCTGCATGGGCCTGGGCGGTGCAGCCGCAGGGGCAGGGCTGCGATTATTTCCGGCTGGTGTTCGACATCTATCGCGGGCTGCGCAAGCTGGGCCTGTCGGTTGACATCATCCCGCCCGATGCGGATCGCCTGGACGGATACAAGCTGGTGCTGGTGCCCGGCGCCGTCACCCTGACCGCGGCGTTCCAACAGGCGCTTGCCACCACGCAGGCCCAGGTGATCCTGGGCCCACGCACGAATGCCAAGACCGCCGCCCTGTCGATCCCCTTGCCCTTGCCCCCTGCGGTGCCGGGGCTGGATGTGACGGTGTCGCGGGTGGAAACCCTGCGCCCCGACATGCCCGTCAAGATGGCGGGGGCGGGGCATGTGACGCTTTGGTACGAACAGCTCGACGGCAGCGCCGAGGTGCTGGACCGTGACGCGACCGGCCGCCCGGTGACCATGGCCGCCGGCACCCTGACCTATGTTGGCGGTTGGCCCGATGCAGATTTCCTGCGGCACCTTTTGCTGCGCGGCTGCGCCAAGGCTGGGATCGCAACGCTGGACCTGCCGCCCGATATCCGGGTGCGCCAGGCGGGCGCCACGCGGTTCGTGTTCAACCATGGCCCCGACCCGGTGGATTTCGAGGGCCGCACCCTGCCGCCCGCAGGCGTGACCTGGCGCGACCCAGAGAATTAGCGCGGGATCATTCCACCAGGTAGGCCAGGCGGATGCCACCCCAATGCCGGCCCTGAACGGTGATCGGGGCAGACACGTCTTTCATCATCCGAAACTCGCCATTGCCCATGTCGCGGCGATAGGCCTGCAACAGGAAGGGGCGCGTGCTTTTGCCCGCGCCAAGCCCGACACGGTCCTTGAACATGCGCCGGTTGCGGCTGTTGGCGGTGTTCCACACGGTCTGGCCGGGTTGCTGGGGGTGGCTGAATTTCAGGTTATGGGTCGGGATGAACCCGTTTCGGTCGATCGCGGCGCAAAACACCACGTTTCTGGCCAAGGCCAGCATCGGTTCCTGAACCGCGGGCAGCACCGAATCCGTAAAGCCGACGAAACGGGTCATGTGCTGTTGCGGGTCGGTGCCGGGAATGGGTCGGTAATCTTCGTCGAACAGGGCATCGATCGAGATCTGGCCCTGGCTGATGGCCTGGTCGAAGATCTGCGAAATCACCCTCGACACGGCCTGTGCCGCCTGGATGAAGGGTGTATCCACCGTCTGCACGCCCAAACCGGCCGACATGCCCGTGATCGCCTCGGCGCTGTCGGTGATCTGCCGCAGCGTTTTCGAAGCCCCGGTCAGCCGAACGGTCGAGGATTCGACAGTGTCGCTCAGCTCGGCCACATCCCCCAGGGTCTGCGTGATGGCCTGCCCGATCACCCGGGCGGAAGATACGATCATGTCCTGTTTCATGCGCACATCGGCCAAAGTGCTCGGCAGGTCGTGAATTTCCGACCCGACCGATGCGGTTTGCGCCCGGATCTCATCGGCGGTGGCGGTGGCGTCGGCCACCTGGTCCATCACGCGGTGCAATTCGGCTGATAATTCCTCGACGGTTTCGCCGATCTCGGCGGTGGCCACGCTGGCCTGTGTCGACAGGTTCTTGACCTCGCCGGCCACGACGGCAAAGCCGCGCCCATGTGCGCCGGCGCGCGCCGCCTCGACGGCCGCGTTCAGCGACAAGAGGTTGGTGTGCCGCGCAATGCCCGCCACATGTTGCGACACCTTTGCCACGCGCCCCAGCGTCACCGCGACGGTTTCCAGATGCGCGTTCACGGTGCTGACCTGTTCGGTCAGATGCGTGACCCGCGCCATCATTTCAGACAGGCGTTCGGTCATGCTGGCGATCCGGTTCTCTGCCGCGCCGGACACTTCCAGCGCCATGCTGGCCGATCCCAGCACCTTGTCGCCGCTTTCGGCCATATGGGTCATGCGGTCACGGATGATCCGGAACCCGTCGCGTTGCTGTATGGCGTGGGTCGAGACATCTTCTACCGCGCCCGCCACGTCGGCGATCGTGACCGAAAGGTCACCGACACGCCGCGCGATATCCGACACGGTTTTTTCCATTTGCCCGGCGGGTGCCATCCCGGTCGGGGTGGCACCTGCATCGGGGTTGCGCAATTCCATCATGGGGTATGATCCTGTCCTGTCTTGCGCTGCCCAACGGTGTTGCGGCGGCGAAGTTTAGATGACAGGGATCAACAAGCCGATATTCACGCCAGGGTTGTGCATCGCGCTATCGCGACGCGATCAGGCGATCCATTTTCACGGCCACATGCGCCAGGTGCTTCGCCCGGCTTTCGGCACTGGAACTGTCCATGGAATAATGGGCCGCAAAGACCGTCTTGCAGCCTTTGGCGCACAAGAGCCGAACCCCCCTTGCCAAGGTCCGCCGCCCCGGTGCGCCGATCACGCGGGTCAGCCACCAGCTTGCGCCGCAGGTGGTGAAGACGCCAAGCCGGGTGATCGCGGCCAGGCCGGGCCGGATGTCGGCATGTGCGGCATCGGGCATCAGGAAGGCGACGCCGGGCAACATCACCCGGTCCAGCCAGCCCTTGATCATCGCGGGCAGGCCATACCACCATGTCGGATAGACAAAGATCAGCGTGTCACACCACAAAAGATCATCGACATGCGCGGCGACCGGCGCGCGATTGTCAGGCTCTGTTTCATAGCCAGCATGTTCGGCTGCCGACAGCACCGGGTCAAAGCCTTCGGCGTAAAGATCGCGCAGCCGCACCTCTGCCCCCACCGCGGCCAACCGGTCCAGCACCACGTCACGCACCGCCGCCGTAAAGCTTTCGGGGCGCGGGTGGCAGTAGACGACAAGCGCCCGCATCACTGCACCGCGCTTGCAATGCCACCCCGGATCATTCGGCGGCCTCCGGCTTGGGGGTCATCGCGGGATAGCGATACATCTGCGCATAGTCGAAATCGGGTGTGTCCCATGTGACCATCTTGCCGGGGTTGAGCAGGCCCTTGGGGTCGGCTTCGCGCTTGAAATCCAGTTGCCGCCGGTCGGCCGATTGCCGCCCGCCTTCTTCCAGCGTGTAGCGGTGCGGGTTGAAGATCAGCGCGCCTGCGTCTTCATGCATCCGCACGATTTCATCCAGCCGTTCGGGTGTCGTGAACTTGACCAGGCTAAGGCCCGCGAAGGCGATCTTGCCATCCATCCGGATCGCTTCGAGATGTTGCAATACTTCGGGGCTGAGCGCATCGCGCATCTTTTCGATCAGGGCCAGGTGGCCCGGAAAGCCGTAGCGCACCTGGAGATAGGTGATGGAGGGATCGATCTTGAGCGCGCGCAAGGTCGTGTGGTTCCAGCCATATTCGAACACCGGCCCCGGCGTTCTGTCCCAATCGCTGGCATCGGATCGATAGATCATGCGCGCCTGCGGATGGCGGCCCAGAAAGGTCAGGAATCCGTCCATGGACTGGGGCGCGACCATAAGGCCGATCAGCGTGTCATCTGCCTCGATATGCGGTTTCACGCGAGTGAAATAGTCGAAGGGCGCGGGCGCCTCGTAGACGCTGGCCAGTTTCAGCAAGATGCCGTCCTGGTTGGCCAGCGCATCGGTAAAGCGCGCGGCCTCCATGAAATCCTTGGTGGCCACGAAAATCTCGACCCAGTCATAGGCGGGCGCCAGCGGCAGTTCCAATTCGGTGATGATGCCGTTGGTGCCATAGGCGTGGCTGACGCGGGCCAGTTCTTCGCCGCGAAATTCCAGAACGCGCGGCTCTGCCTCCATGGTGACGACGCGCAGGCGAATGATGTTGCCCAGATCGCGCAGGCTTCCCCAATGGACCGACCCGACACCGCCGGAACCGCCCGCGATGAATCCGCCTATGGTGGCGGTTGCCCATGTGCTGGAAAACATGCGGATTTCCTGGCCGGAATGGGCTTTGCACTGCGCATCCAGATCTTTCAGAAGAACCCCCGGTTCACAGATGACCCGGCCCGGATGCACCTCTTTCACGGCCGCCATGTGGCGCAGGTGCATGACGCAGCCGCCGCGCATCGGCATGGCCTGCCCGTAATTGCCGGTGCCCGCGCCCCGCGTGGTGACGGGCACATCATGGGCATAGCAGACGCGCAAGACCTCGATCACCTCGGCCTCGGATTTCGGATTGACGACGAAATCGGCCTCGAGGTGATCCATCGCGTCCTTGAGAACCGGTGAATACCAAAAGAAATCGCGGCTTTTCGCGCGGATCGTGGCGGGGTTTTCGTCTTGCTCGATATGGGCAAGGGCGGCCTTGGCGGCGGCGATATTGGGGTGCATTCAGGGCCTCATCAGGGGGTCAAGTTCGGCGTAATCGGGCAGGGTGCGGTTGATCTGGTGGCCTGCGCGCAGCACGATCCGGTCGGATTGCGGGCGCGAAAACAGTTCCGACCAGCTGCGCGCCTTGGTGATGACCAGATCGGCGGGCGCACCGGGGGCAAGGCTTGGCGCCTCGAAGCCGCAGGTCAGGGCGGGATCGGTCAGGAAACTGGTCACCCAATCATGGCGCGAATGATCCAGATGGCCGATCCGCGTCGCCTCGCGCATCACCTCGATCATGTCCATGTCGCCATAGGCGTAGAACGGATCGCGGGTGTTGTCGGAGGCAAAGGAAACCCGGATGCCGCGCGCGCGCATTTCATGCACCAAGGTGATGCCCCGGCCGCGCGGCGTGCGGGCGGTGCCCTGTGCGCTGCGGTCTTGCAGGTACAGGTTGCACATCGGCAGGCTGACCACGTCGATGTCCGCCTTGGCGACAAGGTCGAGCGTGTCCATCGCCCGGACCTCTTCCTGCGCCGACAGCGAACAGCAATGCCCAACGACCACGCGGCCCGCAAACCCGGTTTCCAGTTTCAGCTCTGCAATGTCGCGGAGCGTTTCGACGCGGCCGTCCATGGTTTCATCGACATGGAAATCCGCATCCAGCCCACGCGCGCCCGCTTGGGCGAAAAAGCCCCTGATCCGGTCGCGCAGATCGCCCACCGGGTAGGTCACCATCCCCAGCACGCCGCCCTTGGTGGCCGCGACCAGATCGGCGGTATGGCCAAAGGGGCCACTGTCATCGGTCCAGTGATCGCAGCCGATCAGGCAGACCGCCTGCAGATCGATCCGCCCGGCCCATGCGGCCGCGAGGCTCTGGTATACCGGCCAGGTGATGTCGTCTTGCGGCGGGATGCTGTCCAGGTGGGTGCGGATCGCGCGGGTGCCATGGGCATAGGCAGAGCGCAGCGAAAATTCCATTCTCGCGTGCAGATCCTTGGCCGACCAGTTCGCGGTTCGGTCGTTGCTGACGGTGGTCAGCGCCCCCATGAAACTGCCATCGGGGTTGGGGCTGCGCGGCCAGATATGGCCCTTGTCCAGATGCGTGTGCATGTCGACAAAGGCGGGAAACACCATCGCGCCCTTCATGTCGACCGCGATGGCTTGCGGTCCGGCGATCCGCCCGCCCGATATCGAGACATCGGTGGTGACCAGGTCGCCGGATTGCCCGATCAGGCAGGCGGGCACGGTGACATTGGCAAGCGTCACGTCGCCATGCGGAAGATGCGTGAAATCCATTATCTTTCCCGGGTCAGGGCACTTTCGTGCCATTTGCGCAGCAACAGGTGCGACAGCACGCTGAGCGCCGCAAAGATGAAAACCCCCATCGCGGCCACAAGGGCAAGGGCCGCGAACATCCGGGCGATGTTCAGGCGATAGCCCGCTTCCTGGATGCGGAAGGCAAGGCCCGACCCGATGCCCCCCGTGCCCGCCACCAGTTCGGCCACCACCGCCCCGATCAGGGACAGACCGCCCGCGATCTTCAAACCGCCCAGGAAATAGGGCAGCGCGGCGGGCAATTGCAGGTAGCGCAGCCGCTGCCAGCGCGTTGCGCCATAGATGCGGAACAGGTCGCGCAGGTTGTGATCGACGCTGTTCAGCCCAAGCGTGGTCGAGGACAGCACCGGAAAGAACGCCACCAACCATGCGCAAAGCAGCATCCCCGCCACCTTGCTGTCGACATAGATGAAGATCAGCGGTGCGATCGACACCACCGGCGTCACCTGCAAGATCACTGCATAGGGGTAGAACGACAGTTCCAGCATGCGTGACTGGTTGAACAGGATTGCAAGGCCCGCGCCCCCCACCACCGCCAGGATCAGCGCCAAAAGCGTGATCCAGCCGGTCAGAAAGGCCGCGTCGATCAACATGCCCCAATCTTCGACAAGACTGCCCCAGACGCGATCCGGGCCGGGCAGGATGTAATGCGGGATGTCATTGGCCGTCACGATCCAGGCCCAGCCTGCGATGGTCAGGGTCAGCATCACGACGGGCAGGGCCCATTTCGCGATCTTTTCGATCCGCGCGGCGCGGGCGCGGCGGATTTCATCTTCGTCGCGCGTGTCGGTCAGCGGCGGCGGGGGGGTGTCTGCAAGCGTCATGCCGGTTCTTCCATCGCGTCGCGCAATGCCTCGGATGCGCGGCGGGCATGGGCGGCATATTCGGGTGAGGTGCGGAAGTCTTCGCCGCGCGGGTAGGGGGCGTCGACGGTCAATTCGGTCAGAACCCGGCCGGGTCGTGCCGCCATCACCACGATCCGATCCGACAGGAACACGCTTTCAAAGACGGAATGGGTGACGAAGATCACCGTGCAGCCGATCTTGGCCTTCAGCTTGAGAAGGTCGTTGTTCAACTTGTGGCGGGTGATTTCATCGAGGGCGGCAAAGGGTTCATCCATCAAGATCAGGCGCGGGTTGGTCGCGATCGCGCGCGCGATGGACACCCGCATCTTCATGCCGCCCGACAATTCGCGCGGATAGGCGTTGAGAAATTTTTCCAGCCCGACCAGGCGCAGCACCTCCAGGATGTCATCCTTGACGTCGCCATAGCTTTTCCCGGCCAGGCGGAACGGCAACCACACATTCTGTGCGACCGTGGCCCAGGGCATCAGGGTGGGTTCCTGGAAGACCACCCCCAGATCGCCCTGGCCCTGCCCGCCTTCCCAGTCGACGCGCCCCCGCGTGGGGTGCATCAGGTCGGAAATGATCCGCAGCGCGGTGGATTTCCCACAGCCTGACGGGCCCAGCAGCGAGATGAAATCGCCCTGGTTGACCTGTAGGGTCATGTCGCGCAGCGCGACGACATCGCCGCCGAAAATCTTGTCGACATGCGACAGGCGCAACAGCGGCGCACGCTGGCCAAGCGGGTGTATGTCTTGATGGCGAACGGCCATGTCAGGGCTTTCCGAACGGGGAATAACGGCCCACCCCGAAGGTGGGCCGTGATGTCAGCTGTGCATCATTGCGGGCGCAGGTCCATGCCCAGACCGGCGTTCACGAATTGCGTGGTATAGGCCGATTGCCAATCCAGCCCCGCCTCGATCACACCGGCCGCAACCATGTCTTCGTAAAAGCCGCCGATCACCTCGTCGGTCATCGCGCCGATGCCAAGCGTCAGCGCATCGCCCGAATCCACGATGCCCCATTCCGTCATCTTCGAGATGGCAAAATCGATCTTGTCCTGCGTCATGTCCGGATTGGCCTCGAGGATCAGCGCATTGGCGGCGGTGTTGTCGCCATACAGGTAGTTATACCAGCCCAGGATCGATCCGTTCACAAAGCATTCCACCACCTCGGGGCTGTCGTCGATCGTGGCCTGCATGGTTTCGATCGTCGTCGCGTATGAGGCGAAACCCGCATCGGCGATCAGGAACACATTCGGCACGAACCCGCCTTCGCGTTCGACCAGATAGGGTTCGGATGACAAGAACCCCTGCATGCCCAGCTGGTCATCGGCAAGGAAGGGGGCGGGGTTGAAGGTATAGGGCTGGCGCTGTTCCACGGTGAAGCCATGCGCCGCGATCATCCACTGGTAATAAGAGGTAAAGCCGTTGTCGCCGATCAACAGCGTTAGGTCGCGCAATTCTTCCCAGGTGTCGGCAACGCCGGGATGGGCCAGGATCACCTGCGGGTGCTTCTGGAATGTCGCGCCCACGACGACGACCGGGATGTCCTCGGCCACGGCATTGAAGGCCTGCAACATGTCGCCGCCCATGTGGAACTGAATGCGCCCTGCCAGCATCAGCGCGCGGTTGTTCACCTGCGGGCCGCCCGACACGATGTCGACGTCCAACCCGCAGGCGGCATAGGTGCCATCCGCAACCGATTGGTAGAACCCGCCATGTTCGGCCTGGGCCAGCCAGTTGGTGCCAAAGGTGACTTGGGTCAGGTCTTGCGCGCCGGCGGTGCCAGCGGACAGCCCCGCAATCAGCGCAAGTGTCGAGGTGCGAAACATTCCGGGTAACTCCCCATTGAGGTGACGGTCTGATGATCCGACCACGAGCCTACGGCGACCGTCCGTGCTGGAAAGACACAAGCCGTGCCGGCACGGGTGGCATCCATGATTCTGCCCGAAAATGCAGCAGCGGCACCGGCGCTGCGCAGGATTTGGGCGCAGGGCAGAGCGTGCAGCCCCGTTTCGGGTAGACAGGCGCTTTCGCAGGGCCTTGTCTGACCCCAGTCACAGACCCAGGATCGGAAATGCCCATGCCAGACCCCCACCACGCCTTGCGCGCGCTTGTGCCGGGCACGATCCGTGCCCCTTTCGCGGCCTATGCCCACGGAACCTTTGTGCCTGCCGGGGCGGAATGGGTGTTCACCTCGGGGCAGCTGGGCGTGACCGCCGGTGATGAAATCCCGAATGACATCCGGGCACAGGCCGATCTGTGTTTCGCCGCCTGTGACGCGATCTTGCACGAGGCGGGATTCACCAGGGCGGACACGGTGCGCATCAACGCCTTCGTCACCGATCGGGCGCATATGGCGGGCTACATGGCCGCGCGCGATGCCTGGTGCGCCGGGATGGCTCGGCTGCCCGCCTCGACGCTCGTGATCGTGTCGGGGTTTACCCGCCCCGAGTTCAAGGTCGAGGTCGAAGTCACCGCCGCGCGCCTTGCCGATGCCTGAGATGCGATTTTGCTGTTGACGGACCGCAGCGCCTGTCATACCTCCGCCTCGAATTGGCGGAGTAGCTCAGTTGGTTAGAGCAGCGGAATCATAATCCGCGTGTC